>NZ_AUDF01000004.1 GCF_000425325.1 Rathayibacter toxicus DSM 7488 | reverse complement strand
ACGGTCTGGTCGTTGGAGCCGGTCATTTTTGGGGGATCTACTAAAGATTTATATGTTCAGACCGCGGATCCAGGGTGGACCGCGTTTTTTGATAACGGTGCTTGGGGAGGTTATCCGCTTTCTGCGGTCTCGGTGTTGGGTCAACGGTTGGGCGTACAAACTTTGTATCTGTCCTCGAAGCCCGCGCCGCCTTCTGAGTCGATTGGGAGCCGGACGTTAGTTGTGTATGAGCCGGACCCGACACCGGGAGCGGAGATTACGCGGCGTGTGCGTGCGATCGAGTTAATTAAGGATGGTCGCTGGTCACTCGATTTATCTGGTGATCCGTTGCCGTTTGAGGATCTCGAGGCCTACAAGAACCGTCGTGTTGCGGAGCGTTTCACTCCGGATATGTTGAATAATTATTGCGCGGCTCTTGGTCTGCGCCCGTTTGATGACGATTTTTATCCCGGGCCGTCTTTCTTATCAGAAACAATTCCTACGTGGGAGATGAGAATAAAGCCGGAGACTTTCGCCGAAGCACAGCGTCGTCTCGGTATCACGCGGCGTGACCAACTGAAATAACCGCGGAGCGAAGCTTTCGCAAGTGGTGTCGAGTAGGCAAAATCCGAATAAACACAGAGCGGTGAACCGCAGCCGACGTGCTCCGGCGCCATGCCGGTGTTAGTGTGAGGGGCAATCACTGTTCGCCCTTGAATTTCCGCGAAGTACCCGCAAAGCGCCCCCGAGGCATCCCCCGACGCACCGACAAAGCCATCCACCCCCACGACACCCACCACTCACAACCGGACAAGAAAGGACCAGAGATGGACGACGAAGAAGACCAGGGCGTCACCGATAAGCAGCAGCTAGAGGCGCTGTTGCCGACGACTATTGTGGAGGCGATCCCGAAATACCCGAACGCGGAACTCAGGGGGCAGGATTGGCTGATCAATATTTTCTGCAATTGGATCAGAAAGACGCCGTGGGGGACCGTCACCGGCAATGATGATCAGCCCGTTTTTGAGGCCGGTTTTCTCTCGCTCTTAGGCCGAACGATTGTTTCGGTGGAATGCACCGATGACGCCTACGATCCGATTTTCACGCTGGACGATGGCACCACGTTTCAGATTATTGCCGAAAAAGACGGCGATCCCTGGGATCTGTGCGGCCCGAACGGTATCGATGTTGAAGGCCCCGGCCCGGGTGTTCATGACGACTTTATGCAAGATAAGTGGAACTTCTTGCCGGAATAGGTCGTCTGCTAACGTGCCGTCTTTAGTCGAGCCGGAGCTTTTTCCGTAGCGCCTGCACATGTCCGGTTGCCCGGACCGCATATTGCGCGAACTCCAGAACACCCTCTGGGTCAACCACAAAGGTCGAGCGCAGCACTCCGACGACGGTTTTTCCGTACAGTTTCTTTTCGCCCCACACGCCGTAGGCGCGGTGCACCGAAAGATCAGGGTCGCTGAGCAGCGGGTAGCTCAGTTTTTCGCTATCGGCCCAGCGGCGCAACTTATCGGGAGCGTCACGGGAGATACCGAGCACCTCATATCCCGAGTCGCGCAGGGAGGCGACGCTATCGCGAAAATCACACGCCTCGGTGGTGCAGCCGGGCGTGCCCGCCTCCGGATAGAAAAACAGGATGACCCGTCGGCCGCGATAGTCCTCTAGCGCAACCGGCTGTCCATCCTGGTCGGAAAGACGAAAAAGGGGCGCGTTATCGCCCTCGGAAAGTCGCTCGTCGGCGGGGATTGGGGTGAGGTGAGTGTCGGTCATCGTCTGCTTCCGTCGGTGCTGGTCAAGGTGGTGAGGAGGCGCTGGAGTGAATCGAGCCGCTCAGGGCCGCTTGCCCCGAGACGCCCCGCTGTGACTGCTTCGATAATGGCGCAATCGGGAGAGTCGCGCAGGTGGGTGCAGCCACGGGGGCAGTTTTCGGCGACGGTGGCGAGCGCGGTGAAAGCGCCGAGAATATTGTCGGTGCTGACATGCCCCAGCCCGAAGGAACGAACACCCGGAGTGTCAATGACCCAGCCGTGTCGCGTGCCGCGCTCGACGCGCAACGACACGGTCGATGAGGAGGTGTGCCGACCGCGACCGGTGACGGTGTTGACGTGGCCGGTCGCGCGGTGCGCCTGAGGCACCAGCAGGTTGACCAGGGTCGATTTGCCCACTCCGGAATGCCCGACCACGACCGTTTCGTGGCCCAGTAGCGTCTCGGCGATCTCCTCCACCGGCGGATCGGTCTGACACGAACGGAAGACGCGGACGTCGAGGCCGTCAAAGTTGCGCAAAAACGGGTCTGGATCGGCGAGGTCGGTCTTGGTGATGCACAGCATCGGGGTGATTCCCGCGTCGAAGGCGGCAACTAGGTAGCGGTCGACCAGGCGGGTGCGTGGCTCAGGGTCGGCGGCGGCGACCACGCACAGCATCTGGTCGGCGTTCGCGACGATCACCCGCTCGACGGCGTCGGTGTCATCGGCGCTGCGCCGCAGCAGGGTTGACCGTTCCCGGATCCGGATGATCCGGGCGAGGGTGCCATCATTGCCGCTGGAGTCGCCCACCACCTCGACCCGATCGCCGACGACGATCGCCTGGCGCCGCAGCTCCCGGGCACGAGTGGCGGTGAACTCGCGTTCGTCCGGCCCGCCCTCGCTGATCATCACCGTGTAGCGGCCTCGGTCAACACCGAGCACTCGTGCGCTCTCGGCGTTGTCGTGAGCGGGCCGATTCTTCGTGCGTGGTGTGGTGCCGCGGGGGTTGGGCCGCACTCGAACATCCGACTCGTCGTAGTCGTCGAAGTCGCCGAGCGCACCGTCCGCGTCCAGGCCGCTGTCGGTCCACCAGGACACGGTTCAGCCTCCGTCGGCGGTCAGCTCGCCCAGAGCCGCCGAGTCCGCCTTTACTGACTGGGCTAGCGCGGTCCACAGTTCGGGGAACTGAGGGAGAGTCTTTGATGTTGTGGCAATGTCCTCGATCTGGACGCCGGGAACGACAAGCCCGATCAGCGCGCCGGCGTGGGCCATCCGATGGTCGGAATAGGTGCGCCAGCGCCCGCCATGCAGCGTTCTCGGCTCAATCTGCAGGCCGTCTTCGAGCTCAGTGACGGCACCGCCGAGCCCATTGATCTCGGTGGCCAGCGCGGCGAGCCGGTTGCTTTCGTGATGGCGAATGTGGCCGATTCCGGTCACTGTGCTGGGTCCGTTCGCTAGCGCCGCCAGCGCCACGAGCGCGGGAGCGAGTTCACCGCCTGCGGAAAGA
Source organism: Rathayibacter toxicus DSM 7488 (assembly GCF_000425325.1). GTDB lineage: Bacteria > Actinomycetota > Actinomycetes > Actinomycetales > Microbacteriaceae > Rathayibacter > Rathayibacter toxicus. The sequence goes on along the minus strand of NZ_AUDF01000004.1, from coordinate 309,028 downwards.
TCCAGGTCAATGCCGCGAATTTCCTCACCGCCTGTGACGACGAGGTCGTCGCCGTCGCGTTCCACCAGGGCCCCGAACAGCGGCAGGATCCGCTCGAGGTGCGCGCCGACCTGCGTGGTATCGGTGGGCCAGTTGCGCAACCGCACCCGGCCTCCTGTCGCGAGAGCGGCTCCCAGGAACGGGGCCGCAGTAGAAAGATCGGGTTCGATCATGACGTCGGCACCCGCTATCGATTGCGCGGCAATCCTCCACTCGCCCGGGGAGGGAGTGTCCACGGTGACGCCACGCGCGGCGAGGGAGGCGATGGTCATCTCGATGTGCGGCTGGCTCGGTAGAGTCTGCCCCTCGTGCCGGAGGTGCAGCCCCTCCTCGAAGCGCGCGCTCGCAAGCAGGAGCGCCGACACAAACTGGCTAGAGCGCGAGGCGTCAATCACCGTCTCGCCGCCGCGCACGGAGCCGGAGCCGTGCACCGTGAAGGGAAGGGCACCGCGGCCGTCATCGGCGACATCAACGCCGAGCGAGCGGAGGGAGGCGATGGTCGCGCCCATCGGGCGCTGGTAGGCATACCGATCGCCGTCGAACGTGGTGGGGCCGAGCGCGAGCGCGGCCAGCGGGGGCACGAAGCGCATGACCGTGCCGGCCAGTCCGCAGTCGATCGTGGTAGAGCCGAGCAACTCCGCCGCCGGCTCGATAACTAGGTCGCTGCCGAACGCGCCGCTGGCTCCCGCCTCGCGGACGGTGGTGCCGAGTGCGCGCAGTGCCTCGATCATCAGTGCACTGTCCCGGGAATGCAGGGGCGCGCGCAGGAGGGAGGGCCCTTCGGCCAAAGCGGCGAGCACAAGTTCACGATTGGTCAGCGACTTCGAGCCGGGAAGCTCGATCGTCGCGTTGACAGCACCCTCGGCGGTGGGCGCTGCCCACACATCCTCGCCGGGAAGCGCACGAGCGTCGCCATACGGATCGAACTCAGGAGCGGAATAACGCGAGAAGACCATGAGTTGTCAGAATAGTCGGCGAGCGCGTCGTCGGCAGAAGTCAGACGGAGGCGCGGGATGCCAGTAGCGAGCACAGTGCGTGAGCGGATCTCTCCGACCCTCCCACAGGCTCCTGTCACCACGATGCGGCGCTCAGCAACCCCGAACGCTCGCAGCCTCCGCGCCGTAGAATCGGGCGCGATGACTCCCGACGACTCACCACCAACCAGCTCCCCAGCCGAAGCGTCGGCATCTGCTCAGCCTGAGCAGACGATCGGGGAGACCGCTGTCGAGTCGCCAGAGAACGCGGCGGCGGCGACCGCGGTTGAGTTGCGCGCGCTGTTCGTGCAGCAGGCTCTGCCCTTTCTTGACCAGCTTTATGGTGCCGGTTTGCGAATGACAAAAAATCCCTCCGACGCTCAGGACCTTGTGCAAGAGACTTTCGCCAAGGCATTCGGCGCTTTCCGTCAGTTTGAGCAGGGCACGAACCTCAAGGCGTGGTTGTATCGCATTCTCACCAATACTTTCATTAACTCCTATCGAAAAAAGCAGCGCGAGCCTCGCCAGAGCGCAATTGATGAATTAGAAGACTGGCAGTTAGGCGGCGCGGAGTCGACTACCGCTACATCGAGTCGGTCGGCGGAGGCGGAGGCGATTGATCACCTCCCTGACAGTGCCGTCAAGGACGCTCTTCAGGCAATTCCAGAAGATTTCCGCCTGGCTGTATATTTCGCGGACGTGGAAGGGTTTTCTTACCAGGAGATCGCTGACATTATGAAAACCCCCGTCGGGACTGTGATGAGTCGCCTGCATCGTGGTCGTCGTCTGCTGCGTGAACGCTTGACCGATTATGCACGCGAGCGCGGATTCCGTGCCGCTTTCACCTCCGGGAGCACGACATGATTGATAGTGGTTGCGCTAAGGCCAAGGCCGAACTTGAAGAGTATTTGCACAACGAGCTGTGCTCGGAGGAGGCCGCTGATATTCGTGCGCATATGGCCGAATGTCCCGACTGCGCCGATGAGGCCAAGGTCGGCGTTATGCTGACCATGGCTGTGCAGCGGGCCTGTCAAGAGACCGCTCCGGAGGATCTGCGTGCCCAGGTTGTGGGGATGCTTCGGGACGCGCAGGCGAGTCACGCGCCAAACGCCGTCGCTTCCTAGTCCGGTGGCGCCTGTCGTCGCGTGACCCAGTACGGTGACGGCATGAGACGGGCGAGAACGGTATGAAGCGGGGGACAAATCTTCCCGCGGTGGCTGGCTACAACCAGATGCTTGTCCTCGACCTCATCCGTCGAGCGCCGGACGGAATCAGCCGTATCGAACTTACTCACCGCACCGGTCTCTCGGCACAAACCCTCTCTAATGTTGCACGCCGTCTTCTTCAGGACGGGCTTGTGCGCGAGACGGGCAAGGAAGTCAACGGTCCGGGAAAGCCACGCACCATTCTTCAGTTGAAGCCGGACGCTCGTTGCGCGGTGGGAGTCCATCTCGATCCGACGGTGACCACCTCGGTTGTCCTTGATCTGGCCGGACGGGTGCTCGCGCGCGCAACGATGCGGACGCCGCGCGGGGTTCCAGCCGAGGAAATAATTGACCGGCTGTCCGCCTCCGTCACCACACTCATTGCCAGCTCCGGGGTGGCGGCTGATCGGATACTCGGAGTGGGGGTTGCCTCGCCAGGCCCGCTGGATCCGGAGCGTGGCCGTGTGTTCGACCCGCCGCTGCTCGAGGAGTGGCGTGACGTGTCGCTGGGGGCTGCTCTGTCGCGCTCGACCGGCTGCGAAGTGTATGTCGAAAAGGATGTGACAGCGGCAATAGTGGCGGAGACATGGACGTCACCGCCTGACGACATGGGAAACGCGCTGCTCTTTTATTACGGCACCGGTGTCGGTGCCGGTCTCGTTGTCAACGGAGCCGTGGTACGGGGTTCGAGTGGCAACCCCGGCGACATCGGTCACCTCATTGTCGACCCGGACGGGCCGCTGTGCCGATGCGGTACTCGTGGCTGTCTCGGTGATTCCGTTTCGCCGTTGGCTCTCGTACGGGAAGCTGTGGGCTGTGGGCTGGTGACGGGGCCTAGCACGGGTCTGGATGCTGTCAGCGTCGATCTCGCTTTTTCCCGACTGCTCGCTCAGGTGGAGCAGGGTCATCAGGAGGCGATCGCGATCGTGGAACGGGCGGCGCGGCGTATCGCGCGCGGCGTGCTCCACCTCGTGGGTGTACTCGATCTCGACCAGGTCATCTTCGGTGGCCCCTTTTGGCAGCGCATTGCCGGGGTGGTTCTGGATGTCGTGCCGCGTGCGGTTGCCCACGATCCGGCATCGATGCTCACTCACGGTATCCAGCTGCGCAGCTCGCGTTTCGGTGCTGACATTGCGGCTTTGGGCGCCGCTTGCGTGGTCCTTGATCGCTCGCTGTCGCCCCGGGCCGCGAACCTGTTGATCGAGACATAATCCCTGCTGCGTCGCGGCTGGCGGAGGTCGCGCCGAGTGTTGACACGATTATTCAAGACGATATATAAATGGTGTGTCGGCGGCTGTTGCCGACTTTGGCCGCACTCTCGTCTTGTCGGCCTGCTCCGCGACACCGCCGTGCAGGCCCATTGCGACGTGCGCTCGATAGCTGTCGGTCGTTCCTCGACCACGAGCAAAGGAGCTTTGTTATGGCAGTACGTGCGGTTCTCGCCGTTGGCACCGCGCTTTCTCTGACGATCGGTCTTTCTGCCTGCTCGGCGCAAGGAACGAACGGGTCCGGAGGCGCGCAGACAATTAAGGTCGCCTATCAAACAACCGCGACATTCCAGCACATGCAGACGCTCATGGAGACGGCGAAAAAGGAGTACGAATCGACCCACGCCGGTGTCACTATTCAGCTTGTCCCGATTCAGAGCGAGGGCAACGATTACTACACCAAGCTCGCGCTGATGAACAAATCGGCCTCGACTGCTCCCGATGTGCAATACGAGGATACGTTCAAGATTCAATCGGATTCAGCCGCGGGCTATTTACTCCCGCTAGATGATCGGCTCGAGAAATGGGCGGACTGGCCACAGTTCGTCGACGGAGCCAAGCAGGCCGGACGCGGTGCGGACGGTAAAACCTATGGTATTTCTCTGGGCACCGATACCCGAGGCCTGTGGTATAACACCGAACTCCTCCAGAAGGCAGGGGTAAGCACGCCATGGCAACCGAAGACCTGGGCGGATGTGCTCGATGCCGCCGCGCGGGTCAAGGCGGCGGTTCCGGACGTTATTCCGCTGAACGTGTATTCGGGAAAAGCTGCCGGAGAGGCGGCCTCCATGCAGGGCCTCGAGATGCTGCTGTACGGCACGAAGGACGCCCTGTTTGACACCGAATCCCGGAAATGGATTGTGGGCAGTAAGGGATTCAAGGACTCCCTCACTTTCATTCGGGATGTGTACCAGAACGGTCTCGGCCCGACCCCGCAGCAAGCGCTGGACCCTAACATTTACAGCAGCGTGACCAGTCAGTGGCTACCCTCACACAAGCTCGCGATTGACCTCGACGGCTCCTGGGTATCAGGTACTTGGATCACTGGTGGCTCTAATCCGTGGCCCGAGTGGAGTTCCGAGCTCGCGGTGGCTCCTATGCCCACCCAGTACGGCGATGCACCGGGAAAGACGAGCATGTCCGGAGGCTGGACCCTCGCCATCGGCGCCAAGACGTCAGCACCCGACCTGGCTTTCGATTTTGTGACCACTGCTCTCAGTAAGAAGAATTCCCAGTCCTATGCCATTTCCAGTGCCCAGATACCGGTCAGGACAGATGTCGCGAAGGATCCGCAGTATAGCGCCGCCAACCCGACGTTCGAATTCTTCTCCAGCCTGGTTCCCGTCACGCATTTCCGCCCGGCGACTCAGGAGTACGACCAGATTTCGAACGCGATCACTGTGGCGATGGAAGCGGTAATGACGGGACAGCAGGGTGTCGACGAAGCAGCGGGGAACTACGACCGCGTTGTGGAAAAGATCGTCGGTCACGATGCTGTGCAACGGGTGGAGTAAGCGATGGCCTCCTCCGCTTTCGTGGTGACGCGCTCTGGGGGCGGCCAGAGCGTGCCCGGCATTCGTGGGACGAGGTCGACCCGACTGCGCAGGTCGCACGCGTTTCTGCGCATTCTTCCCCTCGGACCGGCCACCGTCCTGATGGCGATCTTTTTGCTGGGTCCGATCCTGGTGTCCTTCTGGGGATCTTTTACCGACTCCTCGCTCTCGGGCCGTGCTGCGGTGTCGAATTCATTTGTTGGATTCGATAACTACATCGCGCTCGCGGCCGATCCAGATTTCCCGAGGGCGGTGCTCTTGACGGTGATTTTCGTTATCGGATCCGCCCTGGTGGGGCAGAACGTGCTCGGGTTAGCTCTAGCCCTACTGATGCGCTCCGCCGGAGCATTCGTCCGCGGCCTAGTCGGCACCATAGTGGTGTCCGCGTGGGTGCTGCCGGAGATTGTCGCGGCGTTCGCCTCCTACGCGTTCTTCCGTGACGAGGGCACCGCAAATGCCCTCCTGGGGTTCTGGGGAATCCCCGGTCACAGCTGGCTATACGCCTTCCCGATGCTGACGGTCATCGTGGCGAATATCTGGCGGGGCACGGCATTTTCACTGCTGGTGTATTCGGCTGCACTCGCCGATGTGCCGCCCGAGATTACCGAGGCGGCAGAAATGGACGGCGCAGGCGGCCTGAAACGCCTCCTGCTGGTCACCGTGCCGATGATCCGTCGTGCGATTGCCACCACCGCCATGCTCACGACGTTGCAGACCCTCTCCGTTTTCACCCTGGTGTACGTGATGACGGGAGGCGGGCCGGGCACCTCGGCGACGACTCTTCCGTTGCTCGCGTACCGGGAGGCTTTCCAGTTCGGCCAGATCGGTTTCGGCACGGCAATCGCCACCATCATGCTGCTTATCGGCGGTATCTTCTCGGTCTTTTATCTGCGTCTCGTGCGGTCGGAGGTTGAGTGATCATGACAATTTCGCTGTCTGCCCCCTCTCGTCGGGTGATGCGGTCACTCTCCAACGGAGTTCTTGTGATCATCGGCGCCTGCTTTGCGTTGCCGCTGCTCTGGCTTGTGCTGGCCTCGGTCGATGCCCATCCGAGTCTGGCTGTGCAGATGCCCGCCGTGCTGACCCTCGACAATTTTCGGGCGGTACTTACTCCCGAATTGACCTTCGGTCCGCTGGCCAACAGTCTGCTGTTGTCCGGCGGGGCCGCACTGTTCACCGTCGTGGTGGGGCTCCTCGCCGCGTATCCGCTTTCGCGGTATCGGATGCGGATTACCGCCCCATTCCTGTACGGAATTCTGTTCGGAACGTGCCTCCCGATTACCGCAATGATGGTGCCCGTGTACAGCCTTTTCGTACAGCTCCAGCTAATTGACTCTTTACCGGGCACGGTCTTCTTTCTCACCGCGTCGTCTCTGCCTATGGCAATTTGGATGCTTAAGAATTTCATGGATTCGGTGCCGGTGAGCTTGGAAGAGGCGGCCTGGATGGATGGGGCGTCCTCCCTGACGACCCTGCGACGCATTGTTGTTCCGTTAATGCGACCCGGAATCGCGGTCGTTTTCATCTTTACCTTTGTCCAGGCCTGGGGAAACTTCTTTGTTCCCTTTGTGTTGCTGCTCAGCCCCGACAAGCAACCGGCGGCCGTGAGTATTTTCAACTTTTTCGGAACTAACGGCTCCGTCGCCTACGGGCAACTTGCCGCCTATTCACTTGTTTATTCGGTGCCTGTTCTCGCGCTCTATGTCCTTGTGCAGCGCGGTCTCGGTGGCGCCTCCGCTCTCGCAGGTGCCGTCAAAGGCTGACCGTGCCCCGATGTTATTTCCAAGGAGTGCTATGCACGACAGAAGTCACCTCATTGAGGAGCGTATCGACCGCTTTATCGTCGAAAGACTTGAGCCCGCGTGCTATCGAGCTCGCGTCCCGCTCGTCGTCGACGCCTGGCAGGTGCCGGGTGAGCCCGTTCCCTTCACGGTCGCCGCGGCTGCCGACTACAGTCCCTTCAGTGTCGGGATGCCGTGGGGGCGCGCCTGGTCCACCACCTGGTTCCGGGTGCGTGGCGAGGTGCCTCCCGAGTGGCGTGACAGCTCTGCGGGCGAGTGTCACCCCGAAGTGATCATTGATCTCGGTTGTGACCGCCGTCAGCCGGGTTTTCAGGCGGAGGCACTTCTCTGGCGACCAGACGGCACTATAGTCAAGGCGATTTCTCCCTACAACAACGCGGCGGCAGGCGCCGTGGCGCCGGATGGCACTGTGGATGTTTTCGTGGAGGCTGCGGCGAATCCGGACGTCGGGAGCGACTGGTCCTTCCGTCCGACGGCGATGGGAGATCCTGCCACCGCGGGCGATGATCCGCAGTATGTGCTCCGTCAGGTTGACCTCGGCCTTTTCGACCTGCCGGTCTGGGAACTGCTGGCCGACGTGCGGGTGCTGCGGGGGCTACTCGGACAGCTGCCCATGGGGACCCGGCGGCGTGCCGATATTCTGACCGCGTTGGAGCGAGTGACTGATCTCGTTGACCCCGATGATGTCTCCGGTAGCGCTGCCTGCGCCCGGGCCTCGTTGACCGCGGTGCTCTCGCAACCGGCCCACGCGAGCGCGCACGAGCTTCGTGCCGTGGGACACGCGCATATCGACTCGGCCTGGCTCTGGCCGGTTCGGGAAACCATCCGCAAGTGCGCGCGCACGTTCTCTAATGTGATTGCCCTCATGGAGGAGAATCCTGATTTCGTTTTCGCCTGTTCCTCCGCCCAACAGTTCGCCTGGATAAAGGAATATTATCCGGAGCTTTTTGAGAGGATTCGGGTAAAGGTTGCGGCCGGGCAGTTTGTTCCCGTTGGTGGCATGTGGGTAGAATCCGACACTAATATGCCCGGAGGGGAGGCGATGGCTCGCCAATTCATTGCCGGACAAAGCTTTTTTCTCGACGAATTCGGCATTGAATGCCAGGAGGTGTGGCTGCCTGACTCTTTTGGCTATTCGGGTGCATTGCCACAGATTGCGCGCGCTGCGGGCGCCCGATGGTTTCTTACACAGAAGATTTCGTGGAATGAAACGAATGTTATGCCGCATCACACTTTCCTCTGGGAGGGTATTGACGGCACGAGAATTTTCACCCATTTCCCGCCGGTCGATAAATATAATTCCGACCTTTCCGCTGCTGACCTCGCACACGCCGACAGCACCTTCGCCGACCATGGACGCAGCGGTCTCTCGCTGCTCCCCTTCGGGTACGGCGACGGCGGTGGCGGACCGACCCGCGACATGCTTGCCGTCGTCTCGCGCACTTCCTCTCTCGAAGGCTCCCCGAAGGTCGTGCACTCCACCCCACGCGCCTTCTTCTCGGCGACGGAATCCGCGTACCCGGCGCCGGAGGTGTGGTCCGGTGAGCTGTACCTAGAGTCACACCGTGGCGTCTACACCAGCCAGTTACGCACCAAGCAGGGCAATCGTCGCAGTGAGCATCTGCTCAGGGAAGCGGAGTTATGGTCCGCCACCGCCGCTGTACGCGAGGGCGCCGCTTACCCCGCAGCTGATCTGCGCGACCTCTGGCAGCTGGTGCTGTTGCAGCAGTTTCACGACATCCTGCCCGGCTCATCGATTGCCTGGGTGCACCAGGACGCTGAGCGCAATTACGCGGCGATCGCGCGTCGAGCTGAGGCGCTAATCGACCTCGCACTTCGGCGCCTTGCCGGGACGGGCACCTCCTCTCTGGTCGTGAATGCCACACCGCACGAGCGCGGAGGTGTTCCCGCACTCGGAGGTGGCGCCCGCGCCGCCGTCCCCCTCGATTCCGAAGCGCGAGCGGAGACGGGCGGCATCGTGCTCGAGAACCAGCGTGTCAGGGTCATGATCGACGCGGACGGCCTGATCAGCGAGCTACGGGATCTCGCCAGCGGACGCGATCTCGTACCCCCGGGTCGACGCGGCAACCTCTTCCAGCTGCACCGTGACACTCCCAACAAATGGGATGCCTGGGACATTGACTGGCATTACCGGCACTCGGTCACCGATCTTGTCGAGGCTGATCTGGTCCGAGTCGGTGACGACGGCGCTTCGGTGCGCATCGAGCGCTCCTTCTCGCGCTCCACGATCGTGCAAACAATCAGCCTTGACGATGCCGTGGTCCACTTCGATCTCACCATCGACTGGCATGAGCGGCAAAAGCTGCTGAAGTTGGCCTTCCCGCTCGATGTGCATGCCGACCGGTTCGCTTCAGAAATTCAATTCGGCCACATTGAGCGTCCGACGCACACCAACACCTCGTGGGATGCGGCGCGCTACGAAACCAGCGCCCATCGCTGGATTCGGGTGGCGGAGCCCGATTTCGGTGTGGCGATCGTGAATGACTCGACCTACGGCTACGACGTCACTCGTGAGCCAAAGGACGCAGGCGGGAGCGCGACGCTCGCGCGGCTGTCGATCCTCCGCTCGGCTCTTTTTCCTGATCCGCAGCAGGACCAGGGGGTTCACCGGCTTCGGGTCGGCCTCGTCCTTGGCGCGACGACCCAGGAGGCCGTCATCGAGGGATACCGCATCAATCTGCCCGAGCGGATTCTCCGCAACACCGCGAAAGAGGTGGTGGCTCCGCTGGTGACGGTCTCGAACCCCGGAGTCGTGGTCGAGGCGCTGAAACTCGCGGAAGACGGCAGCGGCGACGTCATCGTCCGGCTGTATGAGGCTCTGGGCAGGCGGGAACTCGTGTCGATCACTCCGGGATTCGCCGTCTCCAGTGCCGCCAGGACCGACCTGCTCGAGCGTGTGATGCCGCAGGAGCCCTGCGCCATCACACGGGGAGCGGTCACACTCGAACTGCGACCTTTTCAGCTTGTGACGCTACGTTTGCGCCGATGAGCAGACTGCTGGCCGGCGTGGAAACCGGTGGGACGAAGGTGGTGTGTGCGCTCGCTCGTCGGGAGGATCCGCGCCGGATTCTCCGCCGTGCGGTGCTGCCGACGACCGGCCCCGAAAAAACGCTGGCCGGGATCGCTGCGTTTCTCCGGGATGTCGGCGAGCCGCTTGCCGCGGTCGGCGTCGCCTCCTTCGGACCCCTCGAAGTCGATGCCCGCTCGCCGAACTTCGGGAGGATCACGGTGACACCCAAGCGTGGCTGGGAAGGGGTCGATCTGCTCGGCGCTGTCGCCGCCGCAGCGCCCGGAGCGCGCACCGCGCTGGTCACTGATGTGAATGGTGCCGCGCTTGCGGAAGGGCGCTGGGGAGCGGCCGTCGGTGAGCGTGACTGTGTCTACCTCACCGTGGGCACGGGAGTCGGCGCCGGCGTTCTCAGCGGCGGGCGTCTGCTCGCCGGTAGTGGTTGGCCGGAGGTGGCGCACATTCCGGTGCGCCGACATCCGGAGGACATCTTCGCTGGCGTGTGTCGATTTCACGGTGATTGCCTCGAGGGGCTTGTCTCCGGTCCGGCGATCATCTCCCGCTGGGGTACCCACGGATCCGCTCTTGACCCCGAGCGAGCGCGCCGCAACGTGGCATTGAGCGCGTTCTATCTTGCTCAGCTGCTGGCGACGCTGACGTACACCCTGGGCAGCACGCTGGCGATTGTCGGCGGAGGAGTGGCGAAGACTCCGGGTCTGCTCGCGCGGACAGAGGCCGAGGCGCACCGCCTCCTCGGTCCGGCAGGGGCCACCGGAACGTCGGTGGCCCGCACACGCGTCGTACCTCCTGCTCTCGGAGACGATGCCGGGGTGCTCGGCGCGCTTGCCCTCGCCGATGAGGTGGCCGATTCCCCCTGACGAGCGTCAGGGCTGTACGCGTCCGACCCCAGCGCTGGGGGCCTACTCGAACGCGCGTGCCATGAGCTGAGCCTGCTCGTACGCGTGACGCTTGGCCGAACCCGCGGCCGGCGACGCTGCGGCCGGTCGGGACGCCACGCGGATCGGACGGCCGAGCTGTGGAGCCACCTCCAGCGCGATGAAGGGCCACGCGCCCTGGTTCTCTGGCTCATCCTGCACCCAGACCAGTTCCGCACGGGGGTAACGTTCCGCGATGGCGTGCAGTTCGTGCATCGGAGCCGGGTAGAACTGCTCCAGGCGCACCAGAGCAATAGTGTCGTCTGGTTTCTTTTCGCGTTCGGCGGCGAGGTCGTAGTGCACCTTGCCGGCGTGCAAAAGCACACGCGTCACCGCCGACGCATCCCGGACGCGGTGGTCGTCGAGCACCGGTTCGAATCGGCCCGTGGTGAAGTCCTCGACCGAACTTGACGCTCCACGCAGCCGCAGCATCGCCTTTGGCGTGAAGACGATCAGCGGGCGGCGGGGCCGGGAATACGCCTGGCGGCGCAGGAGATGGAAGTACGACGCGGGCGTTGAGGGACGGGCCACTGTCATGTTGCGCTCCGCGCACAGTTGCAGGTAGCGCTCTATTCGGGCTGAAGAATGGTCCGGCCCCTGCCCCTCATAGCCGTGGGGGAGCAGGAGGACAAGTGAGGAGCGCTGGCCCCATTTCTGCTCGGCCGACGAAATGAATTCGTCGATCACGACCTGTGCGCCATTGGCGAAGTCGCCGAATTGCGCCTCCCACAGCACAAGCGCATCGGGACGCTCAACGGAATAGCCGTATTCGAATGCCATCGCTGCATATTCCGACAGCAGCGAGTCATAGATCCACAATCGTGCCTGCTGCTCGGAGAGGTTCATCAGCGGCAACCATTCCTGCCCGTTTTCGCGGTCGTGCAACACGGCGTGACGTTGGACAAAGGTCCCGCGCCGGGTGTCTTGGCCGACAAGGCGTACGGGAGTGTTCTCGAGCAGGAGCGAGCCGATGGCCAGCAGTTCGCCGAACGCCCAGTCGATCGAGCCGGAGCGGCTCATCTCGTAGCGTTTAGCGAGCAACTGTTGCAGTTTGGGATGCACGGTAAAGCCCTGGGGTGGCGATGTGAAGGCATCACCGATACGGGCGATCACCTCCTTCGTGACTCCCGTGACCGCCGGTTCGCCCCGGTAGCCGTCGGGCTGCTGGGCGTCCGGCAGTTCCAGGTCGGCCACGGAGCTGTCCGTGCTGATCACCGGGATCGCGCCAGTCTGCGCGGCATGCGTCTCGGCGAAAGCCCGCTCCAGGCGCTCCTGGAAGTCTTGGTGCGCCCGGTCGTACTCTTCCTCGGTGATGTCGCCGCGACCGACGAGCGCCTCGGTGTAAAGCTTGCGCACTGAGCGTTTGGCCTCGATCAGGCTGTACATCAACGGCTGCGTCATCGAGGGGTCGTCCCCCTCGTTGTGCCCGCGACGGCGATAGCAGATCAGATCGATGACCACGTCGCGGTGGAAATGCTGTCGGTATTCGAACGCGAGTTGCGCTACATGGACCACGGCCTCTGGATCATCGCCATTGACATGGAAAACCGGTGCCTGGATGGTCTTGGCCGCGTCGGTGGAATAGATCGAGGTACGGCCTTCACTCGGTGGTGTGGTGAAACCGACCTGGTTGTTGATGTTGATGTGGATCGTGCCGCCGTTACGGTAAGCGCGCAACTGGGACATCTGTAGCGTCTCGACGACTACTCCCTGCCCCGCCATAGCCGCATCCCCGTGGACGAGAATCGGGAGAGTCGTAAAGGTACCGATTGGTTTACGGTCTTGCTTTGCGCGGGCGATGCCTTCGAGTACCCCATTCACGGCTTCGAGATGCGAGGGGTTGGCTGCGAGATAGACCGGAATTTCTGCTCCGTCTGCACCACGGAAGGTTCCTTCTGTACCGAGGTGGTATTTGACGTCTCCTGAGCCCTGGACCGTGCGCGGATCCTGGGTGCCCTCAAATTCACGGAAGATTTGGCCGTAGGTCTTGCCGGCGATATTGGTGAGCACATTGAGTCGACCGCGGTGAGCCATACCGATGGCCACCTCATCGAGCTGCGCATCGGCCGCGCCCTGCAGCACCGCATCCAGGAGTGCGATGAGGGATTCTCCGCCTTCAAGCGAGAAACGTTTTTGGCCGACATACTTGGTTTGCAGGAATGTCTCAAACGCCTCGGCTTCGTTGAGCTTGCCGAGAATCCGCAGCTGTTCGTCATGCCCCGGTTTCTTGTAGCCGCGTTCCAGCTTGGCCTGTAACCACGCGCGTTGCTGCGGATCTTGAATATGCATGTATTCGACGCCAACGGTACGACAGTAGGAGTCGCGCAGAATACCCAGAATCTCGCGCAGTTTCAGTTGACGCTTACCACCGAAACCGTTGGTGACAAACTCACGGTCCAGATCCCAAAACGTCAAGCCGTGACTTTCGATCGCCAAATCAGGGTGTGAGCGCTGCACGTACTCGAGCGGGTCGACGTCGGCCATCAGGTGACCGCGTACCCGGAAAGAGTTGATCAGTTCTTGCACCCGGGCGGTCTTTGACACCCGCTCGGCCAGGTCAACAGCAATGTCTGTTAACCAGCGGATCGGATTATAGGGGATACGCAGCGCCGCGAAGATTTCTTCATAGAAGTTGTCCCCGCCGATCAACAGTTCGTGCACGATTTTGAGGAATTCGCCCGAGCCTGCGCCCTGAATAACACGATGGTCGTATGTTGAGGTGAGAGTGATGGTCTTGCTAATGCCGAGTTCGACAATTGTCTTTTCGGATGCACCCTGGAATTCTGCGGGATAGTCAAGGGCGCCTGCGCCGATGATGCAACCCTGACCTTTCATCAAGCGCGGCACCGAATGGACCGTGCCTATACCGCCCGGGTTTGTCAACGAGAGGGTGGTACCGGCAAAGTCGCCCGCAACAAGCTTGTTGCCCCGGGCTCGCTTGACTAGATCTTCGTATGCGGCGAGATAAGCCGTAAAACTCAGAGTGTCTGCGCGTTTAATGCATGGCACAAGGAGGGCTCGGGTGCCGTCCGGCTTCGGCATATCGATCGCAATGCCCAGACCGACATGCGCCGGGGCAACGACGCAAGGCTTGCCATCACTCTCGTCGTAATAAACGTTCTGACTGGGAAACTTCGCGAGGGCACGGATAAGTGCCCAGCCGATCAGGTGTGTAAAAGAGACCTTACCCCCGCGGGTGCGGTGCAAATGGTTATTGATCACGATGCGGTTATCGATCATCAGCTTCGCTGGGATCGTGCGAACGCTCGTGGCTGTCGGGATGCTCAGGCTCGCATCCATATTGGTGGCGAGGCTCTTGGCCATGCCGCGCAGCGGGGTGGTGACATCTGCTGCCGCCGCAGATTCCTCGTGTTGGGTGGGTGCGCTGACGGGGGCATCGGCCGGGATGGGTTGCGGCTTAGGCTGCTTGGACGTCGTCCGCGCGGCCGGAACCCCCGAGGAAGATGCGGCGGGGGGAGCAGTTGCGCCGCCGTCCGCGGTGGTCGGGACGCGGTTGGTCGTGGGAGCAGCGGTGGTCGAGTCTGACTTCCGCGCGATCTGGGCCCCGTAGCGTTCCAAAATCGGCCACCAGGACTCATCGACTGACGACTTGTCGGATTTGTACTGCTCGTACAGATCCTCTACAAGCCACTCGTTGGCTCCGAAGTCCTCTGCTCCCTGGCCTGCGCCCGCGTCGGTCACAGCATCCGCTCCGGTCAATTGGCTCGACACAGCCGATCGCCCACTCTCTCCGTTGATTCGTTCTCGATCATCCGGACGGGCCCCTCGGCGCCTGCGCTGCCGCGCTCGTGGAGGTTGTTTTCCTCCGCGCATGCCGACACCGTCCATCGGCCACGTCCCAGTGGTCGATCCTAACCCCCGATGCGCCTTCTGCTGGCTCGACACCGTTCCAAGTGCCGTCTCTACTTCAGCGTTTCTGCGGTGAGACTGCGTCTGACTGATCTCACCTATCAGTTCGTGATCGGCGCCCGCGAGGGCTGAGCGCATGGCCATTGTGCGCGCTCGCCCCCTGCTGCTCCCCGACGGTGGCCGATACACTGAATGGCATAATGAACGACCCTCCTCCTGCCCTTGTGCGCTCCGCCCGGCCCGTGTGCGGGGCCGTTTCGTTCCTCCTCAGTGTGATGAACCGAGGCGAGCGCCGTGGGCACTGAGTGGGTGCTCCTGGGAGTCGGTCTGCTGCTGACACTGGGAACCGGTGTCTTCGTCGCCAGCGAATTTGCGCTAATCAACCTGGATCGGGCCGACCTGGAGGCGCGCCGTGACCGGGGCGAGACCCGTCTCGGCATGACGATCGCAGCATTGCGGGTCACCTCAACTCATCTCTCCAGCGCCCAGCTCGGCATTACCCTGACCACCTTGCTCACCGGATACACGATGGAGCCGGCGCTCTCGACGCTGCTTCGGGAACCGTTGCACGGGGCGAACATTCCGGCGGAGGTACTCGCGCCGGTGATGTCGGTGGTCGCGATCATCATCGCGACCTTGCTCTCGATGATCTTCGGTGAGCTGGTGCCGAAAAACTTTGCGCTGGCGTTGCCTCGGGCAACGGCGGTGCTTGTCGTGCCGCTACAGACAGCTTTCACGACCGTGTTTCGCCCGGCGGTCGCTCTCCTCAACGGCAGCGCCAATGCTCTCTTGCGTCTGATGGGCATTGAGCCGAAGGAGGAGCTTTCCGGCGCGCGGAGCGCAGAAGAACTCTCGAGCCTCGTGCGCCACTCCGCGAGCGCCGGATTGCTTGAGTCAGATACCGCCGATCTGCTCGGACGTACCCTCCGCTTCTCCGCTCTCACCGCGGGTGATGTGATGACGCCGCGACTGCGGCTGTCCACCGTCGAGCGTGCGAGCACCGCGCAAGACGTTATTACCCTTGCCCGTATTACCGGGCTTTCGCGCTTCCCGATCACCGACGACGACATCGACGACATCGACGGAGTTGTGCACGTCAAACAGGCCGTTGCGGTTCCGCGCGCTAAACGCTCCGAGGTGCCGGTGACGGCGTTGCGTTCTGAAGCCCTCCGAGTGCCGGAGACGATGAAGCTCGATCTGCTGCTCACTGAGCTACGCGGCCGTGGTTTCCAACTGGCGGTTGTTGTTGACGAGTACGGCGGAACAGCCGGGGTTGTCACTCTCGAAGATTTGGTTGAGGAGCTGGTGGGTGAGGTGGCAGACGAGCACGACCGTTCCTGCGCCGATGTGGTGACACTGCCCGGCTCGACGATGCTCCCGGGAATGCTCCGCCCCGATGAAGCTCGCGACCGCGCCGCGGTGTATATCCCCGAGGACGGACCCTACGAAACCATCGCCGGTTTCATGGTGAGTGAATTGGGTCGCTTGCCTTCCGTCGGGGACGAAGTGCGGGTATCCGGCGGCCTGCTTCGGGTGGAACGCCTTGATGGGCGTCGCATTGACCGTATTCGTTACAGTCCCGATCCCACACCCGCCGCCGGTGACGCCCGCGAGCGCTCCGCTGCGAACGGTCGACCGCCTCGCACCCGGAAAGAGGCCGACCATGAATGACTGGGCCGGAATCGCCTGGCTGGTGGTGCTGCTCGCCGCGAATGCGTTTTTCGTCGGAGCCGAATTCGCCGTTATCTCGGCACGTCGCTCCCAGATTGAGCCCCTTGCTGAAAACGGACGCCGCAGCGCGATCATTGCGCTCGCCGCGATGGAACACGCCACGCTCATGCTGGCCACCACCCAACTCGGCATTACCGTGTGCTCACTGTTGATCCTCAACGTCAGCGAGCCCACGATCCATCATCTCCTGGAGACACCGCTGCACGCCGTGGGAATTTCCGACAATTTTTCGGGCACTGTCGCCTTCGTGATTACGCTGCTGATCGTGTCGTTTCTCCATGTTGTGCTCGGCGAGATGCTGCCCAAAAACCTGTCGTTTTCGATGCCAGATCGCGCGGTACTGCTGCTTGCGCCTGCGTTGGTTGCGATTGCCCGGATAATTCGGCCTCTTATCGTCGCCCTTAATGCGACGTCGAACGGGGTACTCCGACTTGTCGGCGTGGAGCCTAAGGATGAAGCCACCAGTACCTTCACCCTCGAGGAGGTGCAGACAATTGTCGATCATTCCACTCGCGAAGGCACTCTGCGTGATTCAAACGGAACACTCCTCGCTGCTTTTGAATTCACCGAAAAAAAGGTGCGTGATATTGCTTTACCGCTCGAGGAGATTGTCAGCCTGCCTCATGATGCGACTCCCGTTGATGTGGAACACGCTGTCGCTAAACACGGATTTTCGCGCTATGTGATCCTCGGCGAGGACGGTATGCCCGAGGGATATATCCATCTCAAAGACATTCTTGATCTTGATGGCGATACCGAAGCCACAGACTTTCGTCTCCCTCTTCCCGCGAAACGTATTCGTCGACTTGCCTCTCTTTACGAAGCCACTGATCTTGAAGACGCTCTCGCGATCATGCGTCGGACCGGCGCTCATCTGGGCCGTGCTTTCGACGACCAGGGCCGGACGACAGGAGTCTTGTTTCTGGAGGACATCATTGAGGAACTGGTCGGCGAAGTTCACGACGCCACCCGACGGTGACGTGGGACGTAGGGTGGCGGGATGAGTGACGGGGGCCGGCAGTTCGGGATAGTCGACGCAGCGCGAATGATCCGACTACCGCGGGCGGAGGATGACAAATACAGCAGGGGAGTGTTGGGCGTCGCGACGGGGTCGACCAGATATCCGGGCGCCGCGGTGCTAGGAGTGGAAGCCGCTGCGCGGACGGGCGTGGGCATGATCCGGTATCGGGGTGCGCGGTGGCCCTCCACGCTGGTGCTCGCACGGCGCCCGGAGGTGGTGACCGCGCCCGGTCGGGTACAAGCGTGGGTCATCGGTTCGGGGACCGGCGCTGACGGCCGCACGGACCAGGAACGCATGATGCTGCTCGACCTGGTCCACTCCGGGGTGCCGGTCGTGCTCGATGCAGGTGCGCTCGACCTGGTCGAGGAGGCCTCCGGACCGGTTATCGTCACACCCCACTACCGTGAACTCGCGGCGATGTTCCTGCGTGTGGGTATCACCGTTGACCCGCGTGAGATCGCTGCCGAAGCGGCCGGATGGGCGCGGCGTGCTGCGGAACGCTTCACAGCCTGTGTGCTCCTTAAAGGCAATACCACTCACGTGGTAGCGGGCGACACTGCCTATGTGGTCAGCGACTCCACGCCCTGGCTCGCCACCGCGGGCAGTGGCGATGTTCTCGCCGGTGTGCTGGGTGCTGTGCTGGCTGGCCGTGCGGCTGATGCTGAAAACGGAAGAGCCGGACTCCATCCCGGCGATCTTGCCGCTCTTACGGCGACAGCGGCCGTGCTGCATGCTCAGGCCGCCAGTGCCGCTTCTGCAGGCGGACCGATTGCGGCACTGGACATTGCCGAACAGCTGCCGGGTGTCGTGGCACGCCTCCTCAGCTGAACCAGCGTGAGGAGCGGGCCCTCGGATTTCGCCAGGAAGGAGCCGGTCGCAGTGCCTCCTGCGCAGAAGCACCAGGATCCTCTTGTACTGTCGGATCCGCGCTACTGAATCTGCTGAGTCCGCCCCACCAGGAGAACGAACATGACTGTGAAGACCGCTACCCCCGCCCGCTACGCCCTCACCCTCCTTGCCGGAGCCGGCACCCTCGCCGCGCTCGCCGCCTGCTCGAACACCGGGAATGACAGTCCCCATCCCGGTGGCGCCACCGCGAGCCCGGCGGCAGCCGGTGTAGCCGCCGGCGCCGCAGCCGGTAGTGGCTACGCCGACGGCAGCTACAAAGCCGAGGGTTCCTATACCTCCCCCGGTGGCCAAGAGAAGGTTGCTGTCTCGTTGACCCTCGCCGGAGGCGTTGTCACGGCCGTGACCGTGACGCCAGAGTCGGAGAACCCGACCGGCCAGCAGTACCAGGCGCGGTTTGCCAGCGGTATCTCGGCTGAGATTGTCGGTAAACCGCTCAATTCGCTCGCCGTGACCAAGGTGTCTGGTTCCTCGCTCACCTCCGGCGGCTTCAACCAGGCCGTTACCGCGATCAAGGCCGATGCCAAAGACTGAACACCGTACCGTGCTCGAGTACCTCTGGCGGTTTGACGCGATCGGTACCGTCTGGCACATCGATACCGCTGAACCGCTGGATCCTTCTCTGCGGAAACGGATTACGGCCCGGATCGATGACTACGACCGCACCTGGTCGCGATTCCGCGAGGACTCCGTGGTCTCGCGTGTGCGTTCTGAGCCAGGTGACTACGTCTTCCCCGCGGAGGCACACGAGCTTTTCGCGCTGTACGACGATCTCGATGCTCTCACCGCTGGCCGTGTCACGCCTTTTGTCGGCACTGCATTGGAACAGCTCGGCTACGACTCCGCCTACCGCCTCGTGCCCCGCGGGCCTGCCGCGCCCGCTCCCTCCTGGAGCGCGGCCAGAGCTCGCGGAGGCGCGACGCTGAGCACGGAGGCGGGCGTCGTCATTGACGTCGGTGCGGCGGGCAAGGGACAACTGGTCGACCTTCTGCTCGCCGACCTTACGGAGGTCAGCCCGGTGGTGATCGACGCGAGCGGCGACCTCCGGGCACGCGGAGCAGGCGACTTCCCGGTGGCACTCGAGCACCCCTATGATCCGACGCGTGCGATTGGCATCGCGGTGCCGGGGGAGCGCGCTCTCTGCGCCTCCGCCAGTAACCGCCGCCGCTGGGGCGATGGACTGCACCATATCCTCGATGGCAGGACCGGACGGCCGGTCGATACCGTCGTGGCAACCTGGGCTGTTGCCGATACCGCCCTGCTTGCAGATGGCCTCGCCACTGCTCTCTTTATGACTTCGCCCGAGATGCTCGCTGAACGTTTCGATTTCGAGTTTGTTCGCGTCCTGAGCAACGGCACCCTTCACTATTCGTACCATTTTCCCGGAGAGATATTTTCATGATCGGCATCCTCGACCGCGCTCTTGGTCGCGTCACCATGTACCGACTGGTCTGGATGATGCTCGTTGCGCTTCTTCTGATCGCCCTGGGCTATTCGTCCGCCGGACTGATTTTCTCGACACCGCTCGAGCTGGTTGCGAGCACAGCAGTAGCAGTCGTTTCCACGACCGTCGTCAGCGCGCTGATGGCCCGGGTGTTCCGCACACGGGCGCACCTGGAGTCTTCTATGGTGACGGGGTTGCTGATCGCGTGCCTGCTGTTCCCCACCGCAACACTGTCCGGGCTGGCGGTGATCGCCCTCGTCGGAGCGATCGCGGCGACCTCGAAGTTTGTCCTCGCGTGGCGCGGTCGGCACCTGATGAACCCGGCGGCGGTCGCTGTGCTCATCATCGGGATAACCCAACTCACCGCGGGCGCCTGGTGGATTGCCTCCGGAGTGCTCTGGCCATGGGTGGTTCTCGCATCGCTCCTCGTGGTCGCCCGAGTGCGACGCTGGATGATCTTTCTCGTTTATGTAGGGGTCTCAGGCGGTATTTCGCTTTGGCTGTCGGTGCAGGCCGGACACGAGCTAGGTGCTGCCGCTGAGCTCGTTCTCACTACTTATCCCTTTATCTTCGCGGGCGCTTTCATGCTTACGGAGCCGCTTACTCTGGCTCCACGGCGTTGGCAGCAGGGAATTATCGCGGTTATTGCCGCGCTTGTGGCGAGCGTGCCGTTCCGGTTTGGCGTTTTTTCGGCGACTCCCGAACTCGGCCTCGTCGTGGGCAATCTTGTTGCGTTTGCGTTTGCACTCCCGCAGCGTCGGCGTCTTTCGCTGGAACTCACCTCGACGAGCGTCGTCGCGCCGGGGATCGCGGAGTACCGGTTCCGGTCGCGGTTTCCGCTGCGTTTCGAGCCAGGCCAGTGGCTCGAGCTTGAGTTGCCACACCGGGCAGATTCGCGCGGCACGAGGCGTACTTTTTCGATCGCCTCGGCCCCGGGCGACGGTGAGATTGCTCTCGCCACGCGGATTTCCGAGAAAGCGAGCAGTTTTAAGCGAACCCTGGCCGGTCTCGCTCCCGGCAGTGTTGTGCGCGCGACCACCGTCGGCGGTGACTTCCTGCTTCCTGTCGACCCCGCGGCGCCTGTGCTGATGGTCGCCGGCGGCATCGGCATCACCCCTTTCGCAAGTCAGCTGGCGGCACTCATCGGCGACTCGGCCCGCGATATTGTGCTTGTTTATGCGGCAGCACGGATCGAAGATGTTGCTTATCGTGAACTCCTACTCCGCTCCGGCGTTCGAGTGGTGCTGGTGTCGAAGGAGGCGCCTGATCAGCTCCCCGAAGGCTGGAGTCACGTTTCAGGTCGCCTCAGTGCTGAGCTGCTTTTAGCGGCAGTCCCGGATACATCGCGGCGTATCGGATATGTATCCGGCTCGCTGCTCTTTGTCGATACTGTGCGGAGTGCTCTGCGGGGGGCTGGTGCGAGGCGAGTTCGCACCGACGCCTTCGCCGGTTATTGAGCGGCGACGGCTGTCAGGCTCCGGGGGAGCTTCACATCTACAATGACGCGGTGCTGTCCTCCTTACGCCCCGGTGTGTTGTCCCGCTCTGCCCGGTGGCTCCGTGAGAACCGGAACAACGTCGCGGTCCTGTGGGGTTCTTTTGCTCTTGTGCATGGTCTGCTCTCGGTCCTGGCGTTGTGCGCCCCGGGGCAGCCAATGGGCGATGTCAGTGGTGTTTATAAGGAGTGGATGCGTACCGCTGTCGAGGGCGGTGGCATTGTCGGGATCGATAGTCCCTGGGTCTATCCGATTGTCGCCTGGTTGCCGATCGCCGCCTCCTGGCTCTTCGGCCCCCACGGCTACGAGTTGGTATGGCTGGCGTTGGTCGTGGTTGCCGACGCTGCTGCCTTCGCGCTGATGGTGAAGGGTCGTGTCCCCACCCGCCTTGATGCTGCTCGCTGGTGGTTGCTGTTTCTTGTCGTCCTTGGCCCGATCTCGGTGGGCCGTATTGACGCTTTTACTGTTCCCCTCTCCATCGCAGGGATTCTGTGGATGACCACCATGCCCGCGTTGGCGGCGCTAGTACTCACGGTCGCGACCTGGGTGAAGGTCTGGCCGGCGGCAATCCTCGGCGCTGCTGTCCTCGTGCTGCGTGGGCGGGTGCGAACAGTGTTGGTCCCGCTGGTCACGTCAGTGGCGATCGTGCTGGTGGTCGTGTTGGCCGGCGGGCGCGATAACGTTTTCAGCTTCGTCACCGACCAGACCACACGCGGCCTCCAAATCGAGGCTGTGGTGAGTACACCGTGGATGTGGCTGTCGGTCCTGCCGGGTTCGGCAAGTTATGTCTATTACGCATCCGACATCAACACCTTCGAAATGTACGGTCCTGGCACCGGATTCGCGTCTGAGATGATGACTCCACTGCTCGCGCTCGCCATGCTGGGTGTGGCTTTGCTCGGTATGCGTGCGCTGCGGTCCGGGGTCAGTCCCATCCGGTTGTTTCCGCTACTCGCGCTCGCCTTCGTCGTCGTGTTCATTGACACCAATAAGGTGCTCTCCCCGCAGTACATCGTTTGGTTAGCGCCTCCGGTGGTCGTCGGC
The DNA here is from genome assembly GCF_000425325.1 of Rathayibacter toxicus DSM 7488. Lineage (GTDB taxonomy): Bacteria > Actinomycetota > Actinomycetes > Actinomycetales > Microbacteriaceae > Rathayibacter > Rathayibacter toxicus. The sequence goes on along the minus strand of NZ_AUDF01000004.1, from coordinate 286,713 downwards.
CTCGTGGTCTGCCGTGACGGTATGTTCGCCACCGTCGCCAAATTGTCGATCGCTATTGCGGTGCTGACGCAATTTGTTTACCCCTATTTTTATGCTTTACTCCTCAATTCACACTGGTATATGGTCCTTGTGCTCAGCGCGCGCAATGTGCTTCTGGTGGTGCTGCTCGGCTGCACCGTGCGCGAGCTGTGGCGACAGGGGAGTCGGCGTCGTGCCGAGGGAATTGAGCAATTGCCGTCACTGGTTGCCGTCGACGGATCGTAGCTCGGAGAAGTGCTTACCGTCATCAGGGCAGGGTGCAGTTCGCTGTGGCAGACGAATTGTGGCAACACCGTGTGTTCGATGTATTCGATCTCGAGATTCGGGTCGATACCGTGCGCGAGGGAGAAGACCCTGCTGCGACGTCCACTGTGCGCAGCAGGTGACCGACGCTCGCTCCGCTGTACAATTTCTGCTCAGCCCTCACCTGCTCCGGGATCAACAACCGCAAGACCCGAGTGGCCGTGTCCTACTGTGGGCACTACCGGACATGCGAGATCGAGCCGAGGCAGGTGCTCGAAGGGCTGCCCGCGGCGCTGAGCGCGTGTTATGAGTCGTTGAGAAGGGACGAAAGAATGCTTCTTGCGTTTTCGGTTGCGCCTTCGGGAACCGGTCGTGTCGATGGGTCGGTTCACGATGCAGTTGCTGCTGCGGTGAGGGTGGTGCGCGAGTCTGGTCTGCCTCATAAGACGTCGGCGATGTTTACGGAGCTGGAAGGTTCGTGGGACGAGGTCTTTGACGTCGTGAAGCGGGCGACGGAGGCCGTTGAACCGTTCGGTTCTCGAATATCGCTTGTTATTAAGGCCGATATTCGTCCCGGTTATAGCGGCGAACTCGACGCCAAGCTCGAACGGCTGGAGCGGGCGATCGATCAGGCGGGGGAGTAGTGGTGGGTGAACTGAACACACTTCTTCCAGGCTCTCACTGCGCACAATATGACGGACAGGGTCATTACCCGTCCGGCTTCTCGGGAGCCTAAGTCGGTGATTCTCTCTCCCCCCCCGGTACCCGACTTGCTCCCCTCGCCCTCGCGATGGGTGGCTTCGGCATCGTCTCACGTGTTGCGGCGGACCTGATGGGTCCGGGTAATCGTGCTAAGGGTTGGCTTTTGTCCTTTCCGGTTTGACTATTGCCAACGTTGCTGTGGCGGCAATGTTCGCGACGTAGAGCTACATTTCGCCGCTCTCAACCGACGTGACGGGGCTGCCGCTCGAGTCTGTGCCATGGATCCTGGTCTGGGTAATCTGGTCGGTGGTTGGTCCTCCGACACGAAGGTCTGTTGTGCACTGGTGGTGTTTTACCTCGGAGTCGGAGTGTTGCTCGTGGGGTTGTCCTCACCGCGTCCGGCGTCTTTCCGCGCTCGTCAGCATCCGTATAGACGGGATCCGCGGTACGGCATATCCGCTGCACCGGGAGTCGTTGACGGGTTTCGTAGAGGTGAATGCGCTCGAGGATCTGCCAGGAGTGCTGTTGTGGTGAGTGACGCTAGACACCCTCCGGTGTGAAGAGCAGAGCTTCCGCTCTGCCAGAATGGCGCCATGCGTGCAGTGTGCTATCAGACTTTCGGAGAGGCTCCCGGCATCATCGAGGTTCCCTACCCTCAGTGCCCGCCCGATGGCGTCGTTGTCCGGGTGGAGGCGACCGGTGTCTGCCGGAGCGACTGGCATGCGTGGAAGGGCCACGACGATTCGGTGGTTCCGCCGCAGATTCCCGGCCACGAATTCGCCGGGACAGTTGCGGAGGTCGGCGCCGCTGTCGAGCGGTTCGCGGTGGGCGACCGGGTGACGGCGCCCTTTATTTTTGCCTGTGGCGAGTGCGACCAGTGTCGTATCGGTCAGACCCAGGTGTGTCTACAGCAGCAGCAGCCCGGCTTCACTCTCCCGGGTTCCTACGCCGAGGCGGTGATCGTGCCGAGAGCAGACCTGAATCTGGTTGCCCTTCCGGACTCTGTTGGTTATCAGGAGGCCGCCGGTCTCGGTTGCCGATTCGGTACCGCGTACCATGCGTTGCACACCCGTGGTCGAGTGGCCGCAGGAGAATGGGTGGCCGTGATCGGCTGTGGAGGCGTTGGTCTTTCGAGTGTTGTCGTCGCTCTCGCGGCCGGCGCACAAGTTGTCGTGTCCGACATCTCGATGGAGGCTCTCGCTCAGGCGGAGAAACTCGGCGCCGTCACCGTCCCATCTGGCCCGGAGGCCGTCGCGGCCGTCCGCGAGGTGACGGGAGGAGGCGCGCATCTGGCCATCGATGCCGTCGGCAGCAGAGCGACCGCTGAGGCCTCCATTGCGTCGCTGCGTCCACGTGGTCGGCATGTGCAGGTCGGTCTTCTTCTCGACGCGGAGGCGGCGCCAGCCGTTCCGCTGGGCCGAGTCATCGCCGAAGAACTCGAGCTTCTCGGTAGTCACGGTATGTCGATTGGCGAGTACGCTGCCATGCTCGCCGATATTGTTGCTGGACGTCTCCGCCCCGACGCCGCTATCGGTCGCACCATCCCCTTCGAGGCTCTGCCTCAGGCTCTGACCTCGTTGGATTGTCCCGGCCCGACGGCGGGCATGACCGTTGCCGTCCTCTCGCCATCGGCTGCCGCGTCATAGGTTGCCGTGGCTGAGCGGGGCATGCGCCCAAGCTACTGCACGGTGACAGATTGTCTGCGTCCTACTCCGTCTCGATGAGAATCCCGTCGTGAATGGCTCGCTTGCGCAAAGCGACTTTGGTTCCGACGTCGATACCGACCACGCGGTATTTTTCCCGAATCCGTTTGAGATAGGACTTCGCCGTTTCTTCCGATATGCCGAGTTCAAAAGCTACTGATTTGACTGGTTCGCCACCTCCATACAGTGCCATCACCCGTCGTTCCTGGGCGCTGAGCCTGGGTGCGTTATCGGAATCGCCTGTCGAGAGAGCCATGTCGAGTTCATGCGAAATATAGGAATGGCCGTCCTGTGCCGCGCGGATCGCCTCGACAATCATGTCGGCGTCCTCAGTTTTGACCAGGTAGCCTAGTGCACCGGACGCTAATGCTTCGCGGACGACAGCAGGCTCAGAGTAGGTGCTCATCAGGACCGTTTTGACGCCCGTGGTCTTTAACGTCGAGAGTTTCACCGAAATCGGGATGTTGTCTTTAAGGTCTAGGTCGAGCAGTACCACATCAACAGGGAACTCGGGGTGGGTGAGCAGCTCCGGCCAGGACGCCACGGCGGCAACCAACTGGATATCGGAGGCGGCGCCGCGAATCCATTCGGTGAGCGCGCCAAGCAACATTTTGTGATCATCGACAACAGCCAGAGTGATTTTCGCGTCGGTCGCAGTGGTGGTCATTAGGTTCCTTTGAAACGGTAGGAAGTCCGGGGCGGAGTGATACTGCTCATCGGTCGGCCGGATTCTCGACGAGACAGTCGATCTCGATGTGGAGTCCGCCGGAGCGCGAGACGTCGCGGAAGGCCCCGACCTCGGCGAGAGCCTCCCATGCCGCGGGATCGACTCCCCGTACATGTGCGCCTTCGCAACGGATGGTGAGCGGTAGGAGCAGCATTCCGCGCGGCGTTTCGGTCGCCGCTTCGCGCGGCATGTCGGCCTCGACATATAAAACCACCGCAAGGCCGGTCAGTCCGTCGGCGATCAACCACATCGCCGAAAGCAATCGATCACGTTGGTGATGGCTGAGTAGTCCTGCGCTACCGTCCGGGTCGCGTAGCGTCACCAGGGGAGCCAACAGCTGGGATTCCAGGACGGCATGGTAGAGCCAGGTTTCGCGTCTGCCCTTGACGAGATGCAGTCGCAATTGGGTGGCCAGAGAGGCGGCGTGCGCTGTCTGCTGTGTATCGAGCGGTACCGTGATACTGCCGTTACCGACCTTGGCGAGGAGGCTCTCGGCAGCGAGGTCGAGGCAGACGAGTTCTTCGGAGGCGAGCATTCCGACCGCATAGTGGGGGCTGACGGTTGTGCTCCGGATAAGGGCTCGGTCGATCTGGAGCTGTACCATCCGCTGGAAGCTGCGCATAATGACAACGACTACTACCGCAGGGGCCAGCGTGGTCACCAGGGTGCTGACCTGCGCGGAAAAGCTGCTGGCGTCTCCCTTGCCCATCACACCGAATGTCACTACTTCAGCGATGGCCACAGCGATGGCGACGGCGAGCACCTCGGTTCCGCGCCTGTGCACGATCAGCGCGGAGTGTGCGACCGCGACTGCGACGGCGGCGGTGGGGACGGTGTGTGCCGAGAGGGGGTCGGCCACCGCGACGAGATCGAGTGCAACGGCACCTGCGGAGGCAATGAGGAAAGCACCGTAGACAGTGTTCGTCAGCTGCTGTCCCGAGAAGTGCACTGCGATGAGGGTGGCGAGGAAGGATGCAGTTACCACAAGCCACGCCGCGGCCACGAGACATGGCTGGCTATAGCGCTGTTCCGTCGCGAGGAAAATGACTAGTTCATAGGCCATCGCCGCGCTGGCGATGCCAGCCAAACCATTGCCAAGGTAATAGACGCCGAAGCATTCTTGCTGTCTTTGTACGGCACGGGTAGCGGCAGAGGGACGGCCCTGCCGCGGTCCATCGAGCAGCTGGCTGATCGGTCCAGAGCCCGGAGAGTCGTGTGCGTTCGGGCGGAAACTAGTGACACGTTCTGCTCTCCTCCGACTCATTTCGGCACCTCCAGTACCACTGTCGTTCCGGAGCCCGGTGAGCTGAAAAGCCGCGTGTTCCCGCCGACATCTGCGAGTCGCGCGACCACCGACTCGTTAAAGCCGAGCTTTGTCGACGGTACTGTCTCGATGTCAAAACCCACACCTGCGTCGGTGATCATTGCGCGTACTGTTGTCGAGTCTTCGGTGAGGGTGACATCGGCCGAATTCACTCCTGAATGTCTGCGCACATTCTCGAGGCATTCGGCGAGTGCCATCAGAAAAGAGTCGAGAGCTGCGCCCGTCAGCAGTACCTTCCGGGAGCCGTGCCAGATCACGTCGAGTCCCATCCTGCCGAAGCGATTCTGCATACTCTCCAGGATGCTGATGGCAGGTGTTGTCGTGACGCTGGTCAGTTGGTGCATTCCGGACGTGCTCAGAGCGGGGGTCTCGCCGAGGCGCAGCTGACGCAGGAGCTGCGCATCCTCCGTGGCCTGCTGTCGGAGCGCATCGACTGAAACGCCGCGACCGGAGTGGGCAAGAAGGGTGAGGGTCGCGAGCACGGTGTCGTGCAGCAGACGCGCTCCCTGGCGGCGTTGCGCCTCCGTCTCGCTTGCTTGGCGCTCGACTCGATGCGCGGTGCCGATGCTGTCGATGCGATGTATTACCTGGGGCACCGCTGTGCTGATCCAGAGTGCGAACCAGCTGAGGGTGCCCCACGGCAACAGGCTTTGCACAGCGGTGACTGTCGGGGCCGTTGTACCGGCGATGAGAACGGAGGGACACGCGCTCACCACGAGCACGGGGAGTAATAGCACGAGCCGTCTGACCGACGTGGTGACTGCCAGGGCGAGGGTTGCTGTGATGGCGTTGGCGGCGCTGATCAGTGCGAAGCCCGCGAAGCCGTTGCCGGGTGCTAGAGCGACGGTGAAAGCGAATCCGAGGAGTATCCCACCGACTCCGAGCATGATCACCGGGCCCGGGCCTGCGCGTCGGGCGAGTTCGACGTGAGCGGTCACAAGTCCGAGTAGTAGGGCGACGGCGAAAGGTAGTGCCGTGGGTAGGAGGGCACCGGAAAACAGCACCATCGCGAGGGCCGCCGCATCGATGAGCAATCCGATGCTGCACGCCGACTGGCGCAGGAGGCGGTCGCGTTCGCGGGCGCCGCAGATTACTGCCATCCTGCAGCCTCCTCCGCTCGGCGTCGCGGAATTACGTCTGCTCTCAGAGTAGTCATTCCTCCAGCTCGCTCATGAGAGCGCGGGATGGGCGAGGAGGCGTGAGAGATGAGCGCCGACCGCCGCGTCCTCGATCAGGAAGCCGTCATGGCCAAAGGTTGAGCTGATTACCGCAACGTGACTGCCGTCGAGGGCACCGGGAGCGTGCGCGGCGATGATCCGCTGCCCGTCGACGGGAAAGAGGCGGTCGCTGTCGATGCCGAGGATGAGCGTGGGGCTGGTGAGGCGGGTGAGCGCGGCGGCCTCACCTCCGCGGCCCCGCCCGACGTCGTGCGTGTTCATCGCTGTGACTAGCGTGATATAGCTGTTCGCGTCGAAGCGTCGGGTAAATCTGTTGCCGTGAAAGTCGAGGTAGGACTCCACCGCAAAGCGACCTTCGCCGCCCAGGGGAGTGATGTCGGATTGCCAGCTGCGCCCGAAGCGGTCGTTAAGTTCTGAGGGGCTGCGATAATTCAGCAATGCCATTCGTCGGGCTAGCGCGAGTCCGCGATACGGGCCGCGGCCGTCACCGGCGTCATAGTAGGAGCCACCCGCGAACGCCGCATCGTTACGAATTGCCTCGAGCTGGACGAAATTCAGGGCGATCTGGTCGGCCGTGGTCCGGGGCGGAGCAGCGAGTACCGCGAGGCGGGCGACTCGCTGGGGGTGTTCGATGCCCCATTCCAGCGCCTGCATCCCGCCCATTGAGCCGCCGATTACGCTGTGCCAGCGTCTGATCTCGAGGTGGTTAGTGAAGAGAACCTGGGCGTGAACCTGGTCGCGAATGGTCGTACAGGGGAAACGCGCACCCCACTCCCGGGCATCAGGAGCGAGTGAGGCCGGTCCCGTCGAGCCTTGGCAGCCGCCAAGCATGTTGGGCGCCACGACAAAGTAGCGATCGGTGTCAATCACTTTGCCGGGTCCGACGAGCCCCGACCACCACCCTCCGGTGGGGTGCCCTGGTTCGCCGTCGCCGATCAGGTGCGAGTCGCCGGTGAGTGCGTGCAGAACGAGCACAGCGTTGTCACCTTCAGAGGACAACTCTCCCCAGGTTTCGTAGGCGATGCGCACGCGGGGGAGGCGGCCACCGAGCTCGAAGTCGAAGGAGCCGAGGTCGATGAAGTGACGGTGACCCGGATGATCGCCTTCGCGCCAGGCTCCAGTTGCGGGTGGCTTTCCGATGACTGAGCGGAGCTGGCGCTCAGTAATGAAGGTCGAGGGGACAGTGTCCTCGGGTGTCTGCTGCCAGTCCATAGCGCTCACCATCGTGGCACGGGGCACGGCCGCGCGCCGTGGGGTCCACGCCAGTGTGTGTCCAATCCGGCGTGCTGTGACGAGGCCGGAGAACGGTCGAGTTCGTCTGCAATGGCAGGGATCCCGACCGTTCCGACTGATCTCGCGTGCTGTCGCGAGAGGGCGAGCCTTAAGGAAGAAATCAGGCTAGGCGTTGGCGTGCGATGCCGCTACTCTCGCGCGAGACGCCCGGAGCGCCTGGTCAAGATCGGCGCGGAGATCGTTGACGTTTTCGAGACCAACCGACAGACGTACCAGCCCGGGCGTCACTCCAGCGGTGAGCTGTTGCTCCGGGGTGAGCTGTGCGTGGGTCGTCGAGGCGGGATGGATGACTAGCGAGCGGACGTCGCCGATGTTTGCCAGATGCGAGAACAGGTTAAGTGATTCGACGAAGGCGCGGCCGGCCTCCGCTCCTCCGGTGAGCTCAAAGGAGAGCACCGCACCCACCCCCTGCGGTGCGTAGCGGTTCGCGGTGGCATACCACGGTGAGGTCGGTAAGCCCGAATAGTTCACCGACGCAATATCGGAGTGGTTTTCGAGGTATTCCGCAATGTCCTGCGCGTTCTGTACGTGGCGCTCGATTCGCAACGACAGTGTCTCTAGCCCCTGGATCAGCTGCCACGCGCTGGCCGGTGCGATGGAGGCGCCCAGGTCGCGTAGTAGCTGCACTCTCGCCTTAACGATGTAGGCGAGGGAGTCGCCGAAGGAGTCGGTGTACACCACACCGTGGTATGACTCGTCCGGTGTGGTGAGGCCGGGGAATCGTCCGGTATGACTGCTCCAGCTGAAACGGCCGCCATCGACGATCGCGCCGCCGATGACGGCACCGTGACCGCCGAGAAACTTCGTCGCCGAGTGCACGATGATGTCCGCGCCATGTTCGAAGGGGCGGATGAGGTAGGGCGTCGCGATTGTATTGTCCACAATCAGAGGCAGACCGGCCCCGTGGGCGATGTCGGCGACGGCTCGAATATCGAGGATGTTGATCTTCGGGTTGCCCACCGATTCGGCAAAGAAAAGCTTGGTATTCGGGCGAATAGCGCGGCGCCATTCTTCCTGGTCATCCTGATTCTCGACGAAAGTGGTCTGGATACCGAGCTTGGCCAAGGTGTATTTGAAAAGGTTGTAGGTGCCTCCATAAATCGATGAGGAGGAAACGATGTGGTCGCCGGCCTGGGCGATATTGAGCACCGCTGTGGTGGCGGCTGCCTGACCGGAAGCGAGCAGCAGCGCTCCCGATCCGCCTTCAAGTGCAGCGAGCCGGTCTTCGACAACAGCCTGGGTCGGATTCTGTATCCGGGTATAAATGTTGCCGGACTCGGTCAGCGCGAAAAGGCTCTGTGCGTGCTCAGTGCTCTCGAACACGTAGGACGTGGTCTGGTAAATCGGTGTTGCACGGGCCTTCGTGACGGGATCGGGCGCCGCTCCCGAATGAATCTGTTTGGTCTCGAAGCGCCATTTTTCGGGGTCGGTCATCATCTGTCCCATCGAATTATCGGAGACGGAGGTCCTCAGTAGTTCCGTCGCGACGAGCCTAGGTGCGGTCGGGGCATGCGGCCAGGAGGGCCGACATACGCTGTCATCTGCGCTCGCCTCAGCGCTGGTTAATACGGCCGGTGGTGCCCTGAATCTGAACTGTGTGGCGGGCGTCGCGGAGCCGAGCGGTTTTTCGCCCCTGCTCGAGGAGGCGTCGGTGCGCGGCACGTGCATCCTCGTGGTCGATGATGTGTCCTATTCTGGGCACGCGCGTGCTCTGGTAGTGAGTTTTTTCCGCGACATGAGCGCTGAGGTGCGTACTGTGACTCTCTCCTTCGCGCTGGATAGTTGTACCGTGATCCGCTCTGCTGCCGGGTGAGGGTGCCGTGAGTGAGGATGAGAAATGAGTGTTCACCTGGTCGGTGGCGGACGCACTCCTGCGTACCGTGATGCTCTGGAGGCATGCTTTCCGCGACTGCGCGACCTTGTCGTCTCCGGAGTCCCGCATGTCGGCCATTCGGCAGGTGCCGCCATCGCTGCCGACCGTGCGAGTGTCGGCGGCTACCGCAGGGGCGGAGTCGCTGTGTCTCCCGAGGCAGCGTCAGAACACCTCGACGAGGTGACGGTGCTCAGTATTGGTACCGGTGCTCTGCGGGTCGCAGGCGTTGGCTCGGTGTGGCGGGTCAGCGCGAGCGACTCCGGAGTGATGGTCTCGACCCTGGCGGAGAGCTGAGCCGGTGAACCTCCAGGAGTTGGCCGAGGCCGGGTTGATCGACGGGGAATGGGCGCAGGCGCTGGAGCCTGTCGCCGCCGACATCGCCGCGATGGGGAACTTCCTTCGTGCTGAGGTCGCCGCTGGGCGTCGCTATCTCCCCGCGGGGCGGAATGTGCTGCGGGCGTTTGCGACGCCCCTGAGTGAGGTGCGGGTTCTGATTGTGGGGCAGGATCCGTATCCGACGCCTGGACATCCGATCGGGCTTTCGTTTGCTGTGGAGCGCGATGTTCGCCCTTTACCGCGGAGTTTGCAGAACATCTATCGCGAGCTCCATGACGATCTCGGAGTGACGCCTCCCGAACACGGTGATCTCAGCGGCTGGACGACAAGTGGTGTGATGTTGCTCAACCGTGTGTTGACCGTCACCCCCGGTGTTGCCGCTTCGCACCGCGGCAAGGGGTGGGAGCGGGTGACGGAGCACGCGATTCGCACGCTCGTTGCGCGCGAGCAGCCGTTAGTCGCAATTCTCTGGGGTCGTGACGCATCGAATCTCCGCCCGCTGCTGGGCATGGCGGGGGTTATTGAGAGCGCGCACCCGAGTCCGCTCTCGGCGTCACGCGGTTTTTTCGGCTCTCGTCCTTTCAGCCGAGCTAATGCGCTGCTTGTCCAGCGCGGTGCTACGCCGGTGGACTGGGGGTGCCTGCCTTAAACGCTACGGCGCCGCTGCCGACGCGCTGCTGCCGATGCATGCTGTCCGGCTACGCTGGCCGGGTCACCCCAGGAGAGCAGTGGAGGAACGCGACATGCTTGAGGAAGAGTACGAGCAGCGGCGCGTATTGCCTCAGCATTTACGTAAGACGCCCGAACCTGAGCCCGGCTTCTCGTTCGCGATTCGCAAGGCACGTGAGGCCGATCTGCCCGACATCCGCGAAATTTACAACCATTACGTTCGTAACACTGTGGTCACGTTCGACGAGGACGATTCGACCCTGAAGGAGTGGCAGAGCAAGTTCAGCCGCAGCAACGCTCTTGGCTTGCCTTTCATCGTGGCTGTTTCTCCGTCTGGTCAAATCCTCGGATACGCGATGGTCTCGCCGTGGTCGTCAAAGCGCGCCTACCGCTTCACGGTCGAAAGTTCGATTTACTTGCGCGCGGCCTCCACCGGTAAGGGACTCGGGCGAGTGCTGCTGACGGAGCTACTGGAGCGAGCCAAGGCGGTCGGCATTCGCCAGGTCATGGCCGTCGTTGCCGACAAAGGTGCCGAGGCGTCGCTTGCTCTGCACGCTCAGTTCGGTTTCGTGGAGGTGGGCCGGATGGGGCGGGTTGGTATCAAATTTGAGCGCTGGTTGAGCACGGTACTGCTGCAAAAAACCCTCAAGTAGCCTCGGCTGCTTGTCACGTGAACGCTGCGAATGCGCTCTATCTCAGGAGCGGGTCAGGACGCCGCTCATACACTTGCCTGCATGGAATGGCTCGTTGCGCTCGTGGTTGTTGTGCTGCTCAGTGGCATCGTGGGGGTCTACCTTTGGGCGACGTACAACTCCCTGGTAACCCTTAACGTGCGGGTCGATGAAGCGTGGAGCGACATCACGGTGCAGCTCAAGCGGCGCGCCGACCTCATCCCGAACGTGATCGATTCTGTCAAAGGCTATGCCTCGCACGAGCGGCAGGTTTTCGAGTCCGTCACGCGTGCCCGCGCTGAGACGTTGCAGGCGCAGGGGCCGGCCGAGGCTTCGGCTGCCGAGGATCATATGCAGAAAGCGCTCAAGTCGATTTTTGCCGTCGCGGAAGCGTATCCCCAGTTGCAAGCAAGTCAAAACTTTTTGCAGCTTCAGGGTGAACTGGTTGATACAGAAGATAAGATTCAATCGTCTCGCCGCTTTTATAACGGTGGAGTGCGTGAGCTCAACACTAAGATCAAGGTTTTTCCTAACACGCTTTTTTCGCGTCGGCTAGGTTTTGCGGAGCGGGAGTTTTTCGAGGTCAGCGATCTCGCCGCCATCTCTGAGCCTCCGCGCGTCCAGTTCTAGGGGTGCTTCGTGTATAGCGCTATTGCCAGGAACAAGCGCAACACGGTGCTGATTCTTGCGCTGTTCCTGATCGTTATTGGTGGTCTTGGTGCGCTTGCTGCTGCCATTTATCACAACGTGATGATCGTGGTGATGGTGCTGCTGGCAGCCGCGGTCTACGCGGGTTTTCAGTACTTCTTTGCTGCGAGTCAGGCGGTGGCTCTCAGCGGAGGCGTACAGATCGAGAAGGCCGACGAACCGCGGCTTTACCGTGTGGTGGAGAACCTGTCGATTGCGACCGGTACGCCGATGCCAAAGGTATATGTCATTGATGACCCGGCACCGAATGCTTTCGCGACCGGTCGTGATCCTGAGCACGCCGTGGTGGCAGCAACCACGGGTCTTTTGGCGATCATGAATGATGCCGAGCTTGAAGGTGTGATGGCCCATGAACTGGGGCATGTGCGCAACTATGACATTCGCGTCTCAATGATTGTGTTCGGTCTTGTGGTCGCGGTCGGCTTTCTCTCTGATGCTTTCCTGCGCCTTGCATTCTTTGGTGGCGGTCGAGATAACGACAGTCGGGACGGTGGGGGAAGCAACCCTGTACTGTTCGTGTTTGGTCTGGTCGCGATGCTGGTGGCGCCGGTCGTTGCAACGGTGGTCCAGTTGTCGATTTCACGGCAGCGTGAGTACTTGGCTGACGCGACGAGCGCTTTGACGACGCGGCACCCGAGTGCGCTCGCGAGCGCGCTGCTCAAACTGGAGTCTGCTGGTCAGCCGCTGCGTCGGCAAAACAGTTCGATGGCGCACCTGTGGATTGCCGACCCCGCAAAGCCCAGTTCCCTGGCCAAGCTTTTTGCCACGCATCCGCCGATTGCCGATCGTGTGGCTCGGCTTACCGAAATGGGGTCCCGTTTCTAGGGTTGTGTCTGCGGTGGCGGGGTGGTGTTTCGGGGTGGTTGTGGGCGGTGTTTTTCTTCGCGGCTGGGGTCGTCCCAGGGCATGAGGTCTTCGTCTCCGGGGATGCGGATGCCCTGGTTGTATCTCTGGTTGTCTTCGGTGAGCAGTGTTGCGGCGTCGCCGGGCGAGCAGTGTGCGACGGCGACGACGGAGTACGACTGGTCGGAGGCGCCGGTGTCAAATGCAGCGCGGACGACGGGGCCGCCGGTGGCGTAAACAGTGGGGTAGCGGGCGGCGGTGGCACTGATGGTGACTTTCATGCCGAGGCTGTGCCAGTAGCTGGCGACGAGGTCGGCGTAGTGCTCGCGCTGGGCGGGGCGGTCGGGGTCGGTGTCTTCTTCGGCTCCGCGGGGGACCCAGAGGTCGAAGTCGTAGGAAGCGCCTTTTCGTCCGTTATCGAGGGGGCACGCGGAGGGGGAGGCGGCGCCGTTGCGGGGCCACCAGCCGTTGAGGTCAAGTTGTTGGGTGGTGTTGCGGAGGAATTCGACGATGGTGGCGCGTTCTTCGCGAGGGGTCGTCCGGTACTCCCGGGGTTGAGTGGTGATGCTGGCGATGAGAGCGAGGGCGAGGATCGTCGCGGTGATGGCGATGAGGGGAAGGAGGCGGCGAAGTTCAGAAGCCATATGGTGCCGCTTTCTCGATTTCTTGTTGCAGCCTGGTGGGGCCTAGCGGCTTGTTGGGGGTGACTTTGTCGTTCTGGCCGCTGAGAGCCCGGGCGGCATTTTTCAGCGATTCGGTTCCCTGATCTAGGTATCCGGCGCGAGGGCCGTTATCACTGACGATGGCCGAGTGATCGGTCACGACCCGCCCGGCATCGCCGCCAGTCTCCACACCGAACGAGTGCCCGCCAAAGTGGGGGTCCATCGGGTTGACCCGGTGTTCCGTGCTCAACTCACGTCCCATCCAGGCCGCCTCATCGCCGCCCTCCGGGTCGAAGAACGCTCGGCGTCGCGCTTCCCCGGCGTAGACGGCATCAACGTGCAGGTCACGTGCTTCGTCGGCCTGGTTCGGCAGGCCTGCCGACCCCAGAGTGACAAGCGTGCCCACCTCGACTCCCTCGGCCATCGTCGCGAAGGCGGCCACGGTAGTGCCGTAGGAATACGCGAGAATATCGGGTTTGAGCGGTGCTTTCTGCCGTACCGCGGCGAAGCCTCGCAGTGACCGTGCGAGCGTGGCACCGCCTACCTCCGCGTGGCGATTGAACTGCACCGAGAAGTCGGCGCCGACGCCGCCGCTCAAGGGCACGGGCGGCGTGGGGTAGCCGACCCAGGCGACCACTGCGCCGCCGTGAGCAATCAGGGTTTGCAGATTCTGCGCCGCTTTCGTCCAGGTTCCCATGTCTCGCGTGGTCTGGCCCATGCCAGGAACCGCGAAGGCGACGCTGGGTGCCGTGTCGAGGTCGCCGAGAGCGATGGCGGCCAGCGGCGGAGAATCCTGAGTGAGAGAGATCAGGAAACGGGAGGGAGCCTCCCCGGGAGGCTGCAGGCTAGTACGGATGTTCTGCAACGCCTGCGCATCTGCTGTGAGCTTGAGGATCCGCTGTGTCGCCGCAGCGATCTCCAGCTGTGTTGAGCCGGGTCGGTGTATCACCTCGTCGAGTTCGGCCGCAAGCTTGTCATGGGCAACCGCGTTCGCTGCGAGGGCTGCCTCTAGAGCGGCCCTATTGGCTCGATCACGGGCGCGATAGGGGATGCCCTCGAGAGTGCCGAAAAGTGTCGGGAAAGTATCCAGGAGCGCGCTCTGCCGCGGCGATAACGAATCCTGATCGCCGTCAAGCCGATGCCACCAACTGTTTACTGCCGCCGGATCTAACCGCCGTAATTGCCGCTCTAGCTCGGGGTGGCTGGACCAGAGAGCACCGAGTTCCCTCTGGTCCACATCCGCCATGCCCTTCAGTAATCGGGCATCGTCAATCGATGTTTCGGACGACGCTGCGGCCAGATCGAGCATCATCGGCGAGAGCGACCCACCGCCCGCCGCCTCGAATGCTGCAGCAACCCGTTCTATCCAGTCGCCATCAGCTCGATTCTCGGCGATGAGCTGCTTCATACCGCCGAATACTGTCACGGAACCCAGCGGTACCCAGGAACAGTTGCTGACAAAACGCGCCCAGGCTACGGTCAGCTTGTCTAAGAGACCCTCGAGCTCACTATCGCTCGAACGGTACCGGGCGACGTATTCCCGTAAATGAACAGGATCCGCCGAACTCGTCTGAGCCTGCTCACCCTCTACTGTGCGACGTCGTCCCCGAGGTGAAAAATTTGCCTCGATCGCGGGCGGAAGAACAGGCGGATCAGACGGCCGAGGCTGTTCCGAGAGACGGAAAGCACGAAACGGGTCGCTGGTCGACGAGTCGTTCAGTAAGAGAGGGCGTTCCTCCTGGTGGGACTGCCATATCTCCAGAGCCCTCAGCCGTTGGCGCTCCTTCTGTGCCGCTTCACGAGCCTGATCAACCTGCCTGGCGAGCTTACTGAGCAGCGTGCGCAGTGCGGTTCGATCACCCGTTTCGGTATCGACCGCAGCCTCGAAAAGCTGCCGATAACTGCCAGTGAAATCGGGCATGGCACACGCCACCGCGTCCTGCCGGGAAACCGACTGCCACCGTAGATCGTCCTCGACCGAGCGAGCCGTGGCGGAAAAAAGCAGCGCCGCATGCTCATCAAAGGCAATCATTACTGGCAGGCCTCCCATGGGCCATTGGGGCGAGAGACCATCATGATAGCAACGTGAGTATGCCTGTGTGGATCTGGCGCAGTGAGAGACGACAGTGGCGTCCTCGACCCAGGGGGCGCGCAACGAGAGCCCGACCGCGATACCGAACGTCGCTTGCACCGCATCCGTTTTCGCCGCCCCGCGTTTGCCGGGGGTTCACCAGCCTGATTCCGCGCCGTTGCCGTTGCTTCTTAGAGTTCCCGGGGTCACGTTGCTTGGCCGCTCTCTCACACCGGAGGATCCGTGAACATCCAGTGCCTCTCGCGCATCGGCGCATATGTCGTTGCCGCCGCGCTTACTCTCACCCTCTCGGCCTGCTCGGGGGAGGCAAGCGCCTCCTCCCGTTCTGCTGCTGCCACCGCTGTCTCCGCCGCCGACCTCGGCGGACTTGACGCTCTGGTCGCGTCCGCGAAAGCCGAAGGACAGCTCAATGTGATCGCGCTGTCGGACGACTGGGCCAATTACCGCCAACTCATTAAGGGCTTCGAAGACACCTATGGAATCACGGTTAATTCGGCCGATCCCGACCTCTCATCAGCCGAAGAAATCAGCACGGCGAAAAATCTCGCTGGCCAAGACACCGCTCCTGACGTTTTTGATCTCGGCCCCGCGGTGGCACTCGCCAACACGTCGATGTTTGCGCCTTACAGGGTTGCGACCTGGGATGACATTCCGGCTGCCAATAAGGAGCAGAGCGGTCGCTGGGTGAACGACTACACCGGTCTCATGTCAGTGGGCTACGACCCGCAGGCGGTGCCTGCGCCCGCCTCGATCGACGATTTGCTTCGTCCCGCCTATCGCGGCGCTGTCGCTATTAACGGTGACCCGACTCAGGCCAACGCCGCGGCCGTTGCCGTGCAGCTCGCCGCTCTCCAGTCCGGTGGCTCAGTCGACAACATTCAGCCCGGCATTGATTTCTTCGCTCGACTCAACCACGTCGGTAATTTCCTGTCGCTAGATCCCAACGATGCCACCATCGCCTCCGGTGAAACCCACGTCGTTTTTGACTGGAGCTACAACAACCTCGCGGCGGGCAAGCACAATGCGGGTACCCGTCAGTGGAAGACGGTAGTTTTCCCTGGCTCTGCTATGGGTAGTTATTACAGTCAGGCCGTGAACGCACAAGCGCCGCACCCGGCTGCCGCCCGTCTGTGGCAGGAGTACCTCTACTCCGATGCTGCGCAGAACCTCTATCTTGAGGCCGGCGCCTACCCCGTGCGTCTGGCGGCGATGACCGCGGCAGGGACTGTTAATCAGGAGGCATTGACCGCAGTCGGTCCCATGCCCGCCAATCTCGTCCAGTTCACCTCGGAACAGACCGAGGCAGCGTCGGCGTTGCTGGCGGCGAAGTGGGCTGCGGCGCTCCAGTGACCACCGCTTCCACCGCCACCGTCGTCGGGGCCATCGCCCATCGGTCGCGGCGGAGTGTTCCCGCCGTGCTGGGAGTAGCTCCGTTTGCGGTGTACGTGCTGCTTTTTCTCGCGGTGCCTACAGCTCTTGCGGTAGCTTCAGGTTTCCAGGATGCGCAGGGGCGCTTCACCTTCTCGAATCTGCAGATCCTTGGCGACTCGGCTGTACTCTCGGCTTTTGGCGCGTCACTCTCGCTTTCGGCAATTACCGCGGTGACGGGCGCTCTGCTGGGGGCTGCCATCTGCTGGGCACTGCTCGGTCTTAACCCGCGTGGTGTGGTCCGGACGGCGGTCGATGCTGCGGCGAGCGTACTCGCCCAGTTCGGAGGCGTCATGCTTGCGTTTGCCTTCATTGCCACCATCGGCGCACAGGGCATGATCACGACGTTCCTCGCCGGGGTAGGGATCTCGCTGTACTCAGACGGCGTCTGGCTTTATCAGTTGCCCGGACTCGTTCTGCCCTACCTCTACTTTCAGGTGCCCTTAATGGTGCTGACTTTTCTCCCTGCGCTCGAAGGCTTGCGGCCTGAGTGGGCGGAGGCGAACGCTGTGCTCGGTGGGGGTGCAGTCAGCTACTGGTTTCGTGTTGCTGTGCCCCTGCTGGCTCCCTCCTTTTTCGGTTCGGTGCTACTACTGTTCGCCAACGCGTTGTCATCCTTTGCGACCGCCGCCGCGTTGATGAGTCAGGGCACGTCCATCGTGCCGCTACAGATCCGCGCCGCGCTGGTGAGCGAGACAGTGCTCGGCCGCGAGAATGTAGCGGGAGCTCTTGCTCTCGGGATGCTCATCGTGATGGTGGCGCTCATGAGCGGCTATGCGCTACTTCAACGTCGAGCACGGCGATGGCAGCGATGAGCGGGAGGGTGGTGTCGCGGGTCATTCTGGTCCTCACCGGGATCATCTTCGCCGTGCCGCTCATTGCGATGGTCGAGTTCACCCTCCGGGGTGCGCACGGTGCTGATCTTTCGCACTGGGTGGCCGTCTTTGACCCGGCGCGTGAACGCGGTTACCGCGCTCTGTTTCAGGGCATTGGTAACTCCGTAATTCTGGCTATGGTGACCGCTCTGATTGTGCTCGTACTGCTTGTGCCGACCATGTTGCTGGTCGAGATCCGTGTGCCGCGTCTGCGGAGGCCACTCGAATTGGTGTGCCTTCTGCCGCTGACCGTTCCCGCGATTGTCTTCGTTGTTGGTCTCGCACCGGTGTACGCCGTCGTGACGCGGTGTGTCGGCTCGGCGCCGTGGACACTTGCGTTTGCCTACGGCGTGCTGGTGCTGCCCTACGCCTACCGTGCGGTGTCGGCGGACCTGGCTGGAATGGACGTCGTCACCCTGTCGGAGGCGGCTCGCTCACTCGGTGCAGGCTGGGGCGTTGTGCTCGTGCGTGTCATCCTCCCGAATCTGCGGCGAGGCCTTGTTGCTGCTGCGTTGATCACGGTGGCTGTCGTCCTCGGCGAGTACACGATCGCTTCGCTGCTGAGTCGAACCACACTGCAAACCGGTCTAGTTCAGGTGTCGAAGTCTGACGCTTATATCGCGGTGATTTTTTCGCTGCTCTCCCTCGTCTTTGCCTTTGTTCTCCTCGTCGTCATCGGCCGTCTAGCCCGGCTGGGTCTGCCGCTAGGCGAGCACACTCGCTCGAAAGGTTCGTCGTGACTTCCCCCTCTACTCCGGCGCTGACCACTACCGGTGCCCGCGTGTGTTTTCGTGATGTCGCCCGTCACTATGGTGCTGTTCGCGCCCTCGATGGCGTTTCATTGGATGTTGCTCCCGGCGAATTCATTGCGCTGCTGGGTCCCTCAGGGTGTGGCAAGACGACGGCATTGCGGGCGCTGAGCGGCTTAGAGCGCATTGACTCAGGGCACATTCTTGTCGATGGGCACGACATCGCTGATGTACCGGTGTCGCGCCGCGATATGGGCATGGTCTTTCAGTCGTATTCGCTTTTTCCGCACCTTTCTGCCCGGCAGAATGTCGAGTTCGGTTTGCGTACCCGAGGTGTTGCGGCGCGGGAGCGTCGGTTCGCGGCCCAGCAGGCGCTCGAGGTAATCGGACTGGGTACAGAGGGCGAGCGCTACGCCCATCAGCTCTCCGGGGGTCAGCAGCAGCGCGTCGCCCTCGCTCGTGCTCTGGTCACCCGGCCGAAGGTCCTCCTTCTCGATGAGCCGCTGTCAGCGCTGGACGCCAAGGTGCGGGTGCAGTTGCGCGACGAGATCGCACGCCTGCAATCCGAGATCGGCATCACCACGTTCTTCGTTACTCACGACCAGGAGGAAGCGCTTGCCGTCGCTGATCGCGTCGCGGTCATGAACGCTGGTCGCATTGAGCAACTCGGTTCACCGGAGGAGCTGTACACACGCCCCGCGACACCGTTCGTGGCGCATTTTATTGGCCTGTCGAATGTGCTCCCCGGAGTCGTTGCGCAGGGCAGCGTCACGGTTCTCGGTGTTCGAGTGCCGCTGATTGAGCCCGGCACCGCCGACGGGCCGGTCTCGGTGTTCCTTCGCCCTGAAGATCTTGAGTTGGTGAGCGCGGAGGCGACGGAGGCACTGCCCGTCGTTGTCGTCGCGTCCAGCTTTCTTGGTCCGCTGCGGCGGTCGACGGTGCGGACCGAGCAGGGAGACCAGCTCATGGTGCAGCATTCCGCCGGGCATCGGCTCGAAGTGGGTGAACGTATCGGGATGTTTCTTTTACGTCGTCCTGTCGCGGTGCGTTCCGTCGCGACCGAAACCGCCCAGCAGCATGCAGGCTCACCTGCTGCGGTCGGTGTCTGCTAACGCTTTATCTGGGATGCCGCTCCCGGAATGCTCCGGGGCATAGTCTGAACAAATGAGATTCGGCAGGCCCCGCCGCACCGTCGGCCCGCGCATCGCCGATCAACCTGCTCCGCGCCCCGAAGTCGCGCTCTCAATTCCTGATTCGGCTTTGGTGAGTGATGGTATGAGGATCGCTGGCGCTTGGTCGTGGCGCATCCTTGTGGTTGTCGCCGCGCTCGCCGTTCTCGTGGTGGTGATCGTCGAACTGCGGCTGATCGTCATTCCGCTGTGTGTCGCGATCATCCTCGCAGCGCTTCTGGTGCCGTTCTCGAGCTTCCTCCAGCACCATCGCTGGCCGAAGTGGTTGGCGATCCTGGTATCCGAACTCGGTATCGTGGTGATCATCGGGGGGCTGCTTTTTCTCGTGGTTACCCAGGTTTTCGCCGGTTTTGATGACCTCAATCAGCGGACGGTGCAGTCGTATGATGCCCTCACAATCTGGTTGCGCGAATCGCCGCTGCAACTGACGGCGAGCGATATCGATCACTATGCACAGCAGGCTCTGGTGGCGCTGCAACAGGACGCCGGTTCGCTCGTCAGTGGGGCGCTCAGTATCGGCTCGACTGTTGGTCATGTCCTTACCGGTGTGCTGCTGACGCTGTTCTCCACGCTGTTCATCCTGATCGACGGACCGACCATCTGGCGCTGGGTGGTGGGCCTTTTCCCCCAGCGTGCCCGCGGAGCGGTTGATGGTGCTGGACGTGCCGGTTGGGTGACGCTGACAAGCTTCGTCAGAGTGCAAATCTTTGTCGCGTTTGTGGACGCTGTGGGTATCGGCCTTGGTGCGTTCCTCCTGGGCGTGCCGCTCGCTCTCCCGCTTAGCGGGTTGGTGTTTCTGGGGTCGTTCGTTCCCGTCATCGGAGCGGTCGTCACCGGGGCCCTCGCCGTCTTCGTCGCGCTGGTGTACAACGGCCCACTCATCGCCCTCGTGCTGTTGATTGTGGTACTGGCGGTGCAGCAGCTTGAGGGACACGTCCTCCAGCCGCTTGTCATGGGATCAGCGGTCAAAGTGCATCCGCTCGCGGTGGTACTCGCCGTTGCCGGAGGATCGATCCTCGCCGGTATTGCGGGCGCCTTCTTTGCCGTGCCCTTTATCGCGGCTCTCAACGTGATGGTCACTTATATCGCGAGTGGCGCCTGGCGCTCGCCGCTCCACACCCCTCAGAAGGTAGCCGCAGAGAATGCAGACTAGTCGAATCGTCGGACCATCGCTTCGCGACTTCGAGGCGGCCCGAGCCGTCATTGCGCCCGTTATTGCCGTCACCCCGATGGAGACGAGTTCGTTCCTCGCTGAGGTATTCGGCGCGCCCGTGTTCCTCAAATGCGAAAACCTTCAGCGCACCGGTTCCTATAAGATCCGCGGCGCGGTCTTTCGCCTCTCACGGTTATCGTCGGAGGAACGGGCTCGGGGAGTTGTGGCTGCTTCGGCCGGTAACCACGCGCAGGGTGTCGCTTTCGCCGCGCGCCAGCTCGGCATAAAGGCGACCATTTTCATGCCGATCGGTGTTGCACTCCCCAAGCTGTCGGCCACTCGTGATTACGGTGCCGAGGTAGTGCTCAGTGGGCATATTGTCAACGAAGCGCTCGCGGCGGCGGCTGAGTTCGCCGAGCGCACCGGTGCTGTGTTCGTTCCGCCCTACGATCATCCCGATATTGTCACTGGCCAGGGAACGATCGGCCTTGAAATTCTCGAGCAGGCGCCGAATGTCGAGACGATTGTCGTGCCGACGGGTGGCGGTGGCCTCATCGCGGGCGTCGCCTCCGCAGCAAAGCAGAAAGCAGCCCAGGAGGGGCGCACCCTGCGGGTTATTGGCGTCCAGGCCGCCAATGCCGCTCCTTATCCTCGGTCCCTTGCCGACGGCGAACCGAAGACAATTACTATTGCGCCCACTATTGCCGACGGTATCGCGGTCGCCAAGCCGGGCCGACTCAATTTCGACATTGTCCGCGAGGTTGTCGATGAGGTCGTCACTGTCGAAGACGACGATATTGCCCGCGCGCTTCTCGTCCTGCTCGAACGAGCCAAGCTCGTGGTGGAGCCGGCTGGCGCCGCGGGGATTGCTGCCCTGCTCACGGGGATGGTCCGCGCAAGCGGGCCGACGGCGGTCATTCTCTCAGGCGGTAACATCGACCCGCTCATGATGGAGCGCGTGATTAGCCGCGGTCTCGCCGCCTCCGAGCGCTACCTCAAGATGAGTATCGGTCTGCCGGACCGGCCGGGCCAGCTCGCTCGTATCGCCGATTTGATTGCAGAAGCAAACGCCAACGTGGTCGAGGTCTTGCATACCCGTCACGGCCATGGTCTGCAGATCAGCGAGGTCGAGATCGAGATCAGCGTCGAGACCCGCGGCCCCGAGCACGCCGACCGTGTCCTTCAGATCCTCTGTGACGCTGGCTACGCTCCTCGTGTTTAACAGGGTGCCCTGCTGATGCAGTGTCGACGCTGTCGTTGATGGAGGCGGGTAGCGCACCTGACGACAACGCCGACAACAGCCTCGTCAACGGCGATCAGTGGCCGTTCCAAGTTTCGACATTCGCCACTCGAACCTCGATCTCGCGACCATTAGGCGCGGTGAAGCGTGTGCTGTCGCCGACGTTGAGGCCAAGGATTGCGGAGCCGAGTGGGCTTTGCGGACTATAAACGTCGAGGTCGCTCTCACCAGCCATTTCCCGATTTCCCAGCAGAAAGCGCGATTCCTCACCAGAAATTTCGGCGGTGATCACGGTGCCAGCTTCAACGACTCCGTGGCTCTCCGGGGGCGTACCAATCTCAGCATCGCGCAGTAGCACCGTCAGCTGGCGGATACGGGCTTCCATTTTGCCTTGCTCGTCCTTTGCTGCGTGGTAGCCGCCGTTCTCTTTAAGGTCGCCCTCCTCTCTGGCAATTTCGATGCGTTTAGCGATCTCTTTGCGTCCGACCGTGGACAGCTCGGTGAGTTCTGCCTGGAGGCGGTCGTACGACTCCTGGGTCATCCAGGTGACCTGAGATTGGTCGGCCATGGTGGGACTCCTCACATGTGGTCGCCCTGACGGCATCCGTTGGCGCCGCGCGGAGGGACCCGCTCCTGGCGATCAAAAGGCCGACGTGCGGCGGCGATGAAAATGACAGAGCCCCGACGAGTCCGTCAGGGCACGCGGCAACCCTACGGGAGCCAGCACGATGAGATCAAACCTGTGTTCGCGAGTTCAGTGGTGCGTACCTTTTCGGTGACGGTGCGCACCCGCTCGCTCGACACCGGATAGACGATGACTCGCCAGCCGACGACTGCTGCGTGTTCGTTGAGCGCCTGAACAGCGCAGGCCACTTTCCTATCGGTCGGTGCGGTGAGGTCGAAGGAGACCTCAACGGTGCGGTCATCACGCACGATGTGCGCTGTGTCGTGCACGACGACTCCGTCGCGTGCTCCAGTGACCCCGACCCAGGCGATCCATGCCGCTATGAGTGCGACGAAAGCGAGCGTAACGCCGAAGAATAGCCAGCGGTTGTGACGGCTGCTGCGTTCGGTGCGACCGTAGCGGGAGGCGAGGGGACCGCTGTTGCTTTCGACGTTCTTGGACGTGCCGACGGCCACGGAACTCCCTCGGTGATGCGTCTACGCTGGATCAAAGATGCGCGCCCGAATAAGGCGGCGGCGCCTGTCCTATTAAACCCCGAAGAATCGAGCCATTGTGTCACAGACCCCCGATGTCAGTGTCGATTCACCTGCGCGCGATACGCCGCGTCTGCTTGCCGTGCACGCCCACCCTGATGACGAGTCCAGCAAGGGCGCCGCCACACTCGCTGCCTATGCCGATCGCGGTGCCAGCGTCATGGTCGTTTCTTGTACCGGAGGCGAGGCCGGCTCCGTCCTGAACGAGGCGTTCACTGCCCGCGCCCGCGCCGAGCGCGACATGGGTGGGTTACGTCGTTCCGAGATGGCGGCGGCGCAAAAAGCGCTCGGCATCGAGCACGCGTGGCTGGGCTTTGTCGACTCCGGGATGCCCGAGGACGGCGTAGTGGATTCCTCCTCTTTCGCAGGTGTGCCACTTCGTACCGCGGCCGCACCACTGGTGCGTCTGGTGCGCAGGTTTCGGCCCCACGTGATCATCAGCTATGACGAGAATGGCGGCTATCCGCACCCTGACCATATCCGCGCACATCAGGTGGCGGTGGAGGCTTTTCGTGCGGCGGGTGACCCGGGGGAATATCCCGGTCTCGGAGCGGCATGGAGTGTCGCCAAGCTGTACTACGATCGCGTCTTTAGCGGCCAGAAGTTACGCGCGATTACTGAGCACCTCCGCTCGCTCAACCCGGAGGATCCACGGCTGTCGTTTGTGGACGAGATGATGCAAGTAGACGAGAACGCTCCCTTTCTTGCCACTACTCGCATTGTGATTTCGGGCTTTCACCATCGCCGCGATGCGGCGCTGCGCGCTCACGCGAGTCAGGTGGCACCCGATAACGTGTTCTTTTTCCTCCCCCATGACGTGATCGACTTAGCGTGGCCTACCGACGACTTCCAACTCATGGAGTCTCGCGTGGAGATGTCAATTCCCGAAACCGATTTGTTCGCGGGAATCGATGTCGTCGATCTCGCGCCGGGCCCGCTTGCCGTCGTGTCGCCGGTACCTTCTGACACAGCACGGTCCGAGCCGAGCGCTGCCGTCGCGGACTCCGCGATCGGCGCCGATGAGGGCAGGGGATCCGCATGATCGCTGTCCTCGCGTGCGCTCAGCATGCTCTTGTCCGCGCTGCTGATTCGACGCCGATTCCCTCCCCCCGCCCCGAATTTGTCGAGGATACCGTCACGCCGGGGTTGTTTGGCTTTATTGCGATCCTCCTCGTCGCGGTTGTCACGGTGCTCCTTGCTCTCGATATGGTTCGCCGCATTCGGCGCACCATTTACACGGCACAGGTGCGGGAGCGGCTGGACGCCGAAGAGGCTGAACGTGCTTCTGGCCGCTGACTCAGCCGTTATAAACCGGTTGCAGCGAGATGATCAGCGCAGCTGTCCAATGGCACAGGAATGCCACTGCAGTAAGAGCGTGGAAAATCTCGTGAAATCCGAAGACACTCGGCGCGGGGTTGGGTCGTTTGACGCCGTAGATGATGGCGCCCGCTGTATAGCAGAGGCCGCCGAGTATGACGAGAAGCATCATCGGCGCGCTCGCTTCGAAGAGCGGGCCGAAATACATTACTGCCGCCCAGCCCAGCAGGAGGTAGAGCGGCACGTATAGCCAGCGTGGAGCGGCAATCCAAAAGACCCGGAAGCCGATCCCGAGCAGCGCGCCAGACCACACCAGCGTCAGGAGCAGCGATCCCTGCGCGGGCGGTAGTGCGAGTACCGCGAGTGGTGTGTAGGTACCTGCGATCAGCAGGAAGATGTTGGCGTGGTCGATCCGCTTGAGGAGGATCTTCGCGTGCGGCGTCCATTCACCACGGTGGTAGAGCGCCGATATACCGAAGAGCAGAAGCGACGTCACGCTGAAGACGGTGGCTGCTGCTGTCGCCGCTGCTCCCTTGGCGAGCACGATCAGTACCGCACCGGCGACGACCGCGACGGGGAAAAGCCCGGCGTGAATCCAGCCGCGCCAAAGGGGTTTGCCTGATGTATCGGGCGTGATCTCGTCTTCTCCCAGGGAAATTCCGGTGTGCTCTGGTCGCGGTTCTCGGAGGGGCGCATAAACTGACTGATCGGACTGGGGAGGAGTCGACCGGGGGCTCATAGGGCCACAGACTACGGCTCGTGGCTTGACGGTGGCCACATTCGCTGTGTCGCGGTGAACGTGGGATTTGCACGTCTCTTGTCAGCTAGCGTATGTCTGTGGTGAAACTGAGACTGCTCGGGGGAGCGGATCTGCTGTACGGCGTCTATAAAAGGTGTCTGCGCTCGAGCCTGACGCCAGAGGTCGTACCTCAGCACGTCGCGATGATCATCGACGGTAACCGGCGCTGGGCTCGCCAGCGATCTTTCGAGAACGCGGCTCACGGCCATCGTGCGGGTGCCGCCAAGGTGCATGAGTTTCTCCAGTGGTGCGACCAGCTCGGCGTGAAGCATGTCACCCTGTATCTGCTGTCGCAGGACAATCTGGTTGGCCGCGGCAGTTCCGAGCTGGCGGAGCTGATCGCGATCATCGCTGATCTCGCCGAGGAGGTGTCTCGGCAACCTTTCTGGCGAGTACAGCACGTCGGTTCCGATGAGGGGCTGCCGGGCTCGCTCGTGACCGCCCTTGACTCGGCGGAAGAGCGCACATCGTCCCATACGGGGTTGCACGTCAACCTCGCCGTCGGCTACGGCGGACGACACGAGATTGCGCAGGCTGTGCGGAGCATCCTGGACGAGCACGGCAAGCGCGGCTCCTCGATTGACGATGTCGCCGAGTTACTCACCCCCGAGCTTATCGGGGAGCACCTCTACACCAGCGGCCAGCCCGACCCCGATCTGGTCATCCGTACGTCGGGTGAGCAGCGTTTGTCGGATTTTTTGCTTTGGCAGAGTGCGTATAGCGAGTTCTACTTTATGGAGGCGCTGGGGCCCGATATTCGCGAGGTTGACTTCCTGCGAGCGCTGCGCGATTACGCCGGTCGTCACCGTCGCTTCGGTAGCTGAGCGCGCTCGGCAAGCGAAATAGATAATTGAACTGTGTCGTCGTGTCGAGGCGGAATGTATGCGGTCGAAGCTGGGTGTGCGGCGGCGCGCCCTGTCATGGGAACCGGGTTTGTCTGTCATGTTGGCATAGTTTCGGCATAACGTAACGGAAGATTCTTGCGTCATTGTTCACTGTCGGCCGGGCGATCGTGTCGCGAACTCCGACTCTCTCTCCGGAAGCCGACATGACACCACAGTGCGGGAAGAAAGCGGCCTTAACGATCTCCTCAACGTTGACAGCATGATCGCCGACAGTGGCCATCAAGGAACACAACCGATTCGTAAAAAACCACCGCTACGTCATCGAACGAGCCAGCGCACAGATAAAAACCTGGCTAATATTCCACACCGACTACCGGCGCCCCTCCACACCCCATTACCCACCTTCACTACCATCCGAAAAATCATATTCTTCACACACAACTATCAATCTTGTGGATAGTTATCATTGATGCGGTTTTCTACTATGAATTTTTCTGAAAGCGGTCGGGTATTACCGGCTTCGAGTTCGAGTATCGTTCGGAATATGCAGTCGAGGTGGCGGGGCAGTTGCATTTCGAGGACGACACCGCACTGTGCTCCCTCGCTCTCGCCTCGACGAAACAGCCGCGGGGAGGCCCGGGTAATTCTTCGGCGCCGCCATTTGTCGTTAACCTTGCCGACTCACATTCGTAGCGAGGGAAAGCACACGAATGTCATTCGTAGGGCTAGGGTTCGAGATATCAGGTACAGCGCCTGGTCGAGACGGCCACACAAGTGCAGCTCGATATCGCGCAGAAACTGAAGGGAAACTGCGCGGTGCGGTGAAGCACTACAGGGGCCGGCTCGCAGCAACGAGTCCGGGGCCGAGGTCCCCGGAGTCTGGAGAATCGACGTGAACGTTTCCCCGGGTATGAATCCGCAGAGCGGACTGCACCGTCTCAGCCATCGCGGTAGTGCCGACGAGGCCGACCAGCTTCAACGCACCTACGTTCTCGATACGTCGGTGCTGCTGTCTGACCCCTCCGCCATGTTTCGTTTCGCGGAGCACGCGGTGGTGCTGCCGATTGTGGTGGTCAGTGAACTTGAAGGCAAGCGCAATGATCCTGAAATTGGTTACTTTGCTCGCCAGGCGCTCCGCCACCTTGATGAATTGCGGGTGCAACACGAGCGGCTTGATTTCCCGATCTCGGTCGGCCAAGGCGGAACCCTCCGGGTCGAACTCAACCACTCCAATCTCTCGGTGCTGCCGAGTGGCCTGCAACTGGGCGACAACGACGCGCGCATTCTCGCTGTCGCACTGAATTTGCAGGACGAGGGAGCGCTGGTCACGGTTGTCTCTAAGGACATGCCGATGCGCGTTAAAGCTGCCTCCATCGGTGTGACGGCGGAGGAATACCTCGCCGAACTCGCGCCTGATTCGGGGTGGACGGGAATGGCGGAGATCACCCTTTCTGGCGAAGCGATGAGTGAGTTTTACGATCGGGAGCGGCTCTTCACCGATGTCGTGGCGTCGATCCCTGTGAACACCGGCTTGGTTGTGCACTCTGATCGTGGTTCTGCGCTCGCTCGAGTGACAGGCAAGCGTCACATTACGCGCGTCCGAGGCGATAAGGATGTCTTCGGGCTGCACGGTCGGTCGGCGGAGCAACGTTTCGCCATCGACCTGCTTCTCGACCAGGAAGTGGGAATCGTCTCACTCGGCGGCCGTGCCGGTACCGGTAAGTCAGCGCTTGCGCTCTGCGCCGGACTGGAGGCGGTGCTCGAGAAGCGTCAGCACAAAAAGATCGTGGTGTTCCGCCCGCTCTATGCGGTCGGCGGCCAGGATCTCGGCTTTCTGCCCGGCGACGCGGCCGAGAAAATGAACCCCTGGGCACAGGCGGTTTTCGACACTCTCGGCGCTCTTGTCTCTCAGAATGTGCTCGACGAGGTGACGGAGCGCGGGATACTCGAGGTGCTGCCGCTCACCCACATCCGTGGGCGTTCTCTCCACGACTCTTTTGTGATAGTGGACGAGGCGCAGTCGCTCGAGCGCAATGTGTTGCTGACGGTGCTCTCGCGGGTGGGTCAAAACTCTCGGGTGGTGCTCACACATGATGTGGCGCAGCGGGACAATCTGCGAGTCGGGAGATACGACGGTGTCGCCTCGGTTATTGAAACCCTCAAGGGGCATCCGTTGTTCGCGCATGTCACTCTCACACGCTCGGAGCGTTCGGCAATTGCCGCCCTGGTCACGGAGATGCTGGAGTCAAACGATCTGGCTTAGGGCAGCAGGTCGAACGGCCTTTGTTTCGCAGAGGAGTGTCGCCCAGAGCGCCGCGATCCACAGGCTGGGGATAACTTCGGCGCGAGAAATGGATAGGGCGTTTATAGTCGGCGAATGCGTGAGCGCGGTTCCTCTTTCTCTGATGTTTGTGCGGTTGTACTTGGCGGAGTAGGCCTCACGGCGCTCGTACTCGGGCGGCGATGGCCGAGCGGGGGCGTCACCGCGCTGGTCCTGTGCGTCGCAGTCGTGACCGTGCCGCTTGTGCTGGCAGATGTGCGCGAGCGGAGATTGCCGAATCTCCTCACCGGTCCGCTCTTGCTCGGGGTGCCCGCGAAGGCGGCGGCAGACTTTCTCGGCGGGCGCGCACCCGATGCGGCCGTAGCATCGCTCAGCACGGCACTGTTGCTCGGAGTGTTGCACGCAGCAGGCGGCCTGGGGCTGGGCGATGTCAAGCTCGGCGCTGCGCTGGCGAGTCCGCTCTCGGCGGTCCATCCTGCCGCAGTCGTTGCCGTTCCGGCGCTGGCTTTCCTCCTTGCTGGCGCCTGGGCGCTGCCATTGTTACTGCGTGGTGACTGTGGGCGAATACCGTTTGGCCCGTTCTTTCTGAGTGCCTTTTGGTTAGTGCTCCTGCTGCAATGACGAAGAAAGGCCACCGTGAGGAATTAGCCCGGGCGTGTCATTGACATAACGTCAAGGGCTATGTCCAGTTGCGCCTCCGTCACCTCGCCGCGTTCGACGAAGCCGAGGTCGATGACTGATTCACGCACAGTCATACCCGTGGCAACCGAATGCTTGGCGACTCGGGCGGCGGCCTCGTAGCCGATCACCTTGTTGAGTGGCGTGACGATGGAGGGTGAGGATTCGGCAAGAGCGCGGGCGCGCTCACTGTTTGCTGTGAGTCCGTCGATGGTCTTGTCGGCAAGGAGAGTGGCCGACGTCGATAGCAGACGGATGGATTCGAGAAGTGCTGTGCCCATCACGGGGATAGCGACGTTAAGTTCGAAAGCCCCTGAAGCTCCGGCCCAGGCGAGTGTTGCGTCATTGCCGACAACGCGTGCGCATACCATGAGTACCGCCTCGGGAATCACCGGATTCACCTTGCCCGGCATAATTGATGAGCCTGGCTGGAGGTCGGGGATGTGCACTTCACCGAGGCCAGTGTTGGGCCCCGATCCCATCCAGCGCAGATCGTTGGTGATTTTGGTCAGGCTCACCGCCAACACCCGCAGAGCACCAGATGCCTCGACGAGCGAATCGCGGGCGCCCTGCGCCTCGAAATGATTGCGCGCCTCTG
Source organism: Rathayibacter toxicus DSM 7488 (assembly GCF_000425325.1). Taxonomy (GTDB): domain Bacteria; phylum Actinomycetota; class Actinomycetes; order Actinomycetales; family Microbacteriaceae; genus Rathayibacter; species Rathayibacter toxicus. Next base: position 257,279 of record NZ_AUDF01000004.1, on the reverse strand, counting down.
TCAGCGGCAGGCCTGTTTCGGCGGCGAGGCGTGTGATGACCTGCTGCGGGAAACCGACCGGTGTGTTGATGCCAGTACCGACAGCGGTACCACCGAGCGGAACCTCGGCGACACGGGGAAGCGCGGACCGGATCCGTTCAATGCCCAGGCGGATTTGCGCGGCATAGCCGCCAAACTCTTGGCCCAGCGTGACCGGGGTGGCATCCATAAGGTGGGTACGTCCGGCCTTGACCACGTCGGACCACAGTTGGGCTTTGACCTCGAGCGCCTCGGCGAGGTGCTCCAGCGACGGGATCAGTCTCTGGATCAGCGCACCGGTGGCGGCAACGTGCACCGAGGTCGGGAAGACGTCGTTGGATGATTGGGAGGCATTGACGTGGTCATTCGGATGCACAACACGACCGAGTGCAGTGGTCGCGAGCGTGCTCAGTACCTCATTCATGTTCATGTTTGATGAGGTGCCAGAGCCGGTTTGGTAGACATCGATGGGGAAGTGCTCGTCGTAGCCGCCCGTGATGATCAGATCGGCAGCGTCGGCGATAGCGTTCGCGATCTCGACGTCAAGGACTCCGAGGTCGGCGTTGACGAGAGCCGCTGCTTTCTTGATTCGCGCGAGAGCGGCGATCTGTGCTGACTCGAGGCGGCTGCCCGAAATCGGGAAATTGTGGACGGCGCGTTGAGTCTGCGCCGCGTAGAGAGCCGCGCTGGGGACGCGGACCTCGCCCATCGTGTCGTATTCGATGCGGAAATCGTCGGAGCTGTTGGTGCGGGAGTGATCCACCACGCTGTGTTCATCCTTACTGTGTGAGAGTTGCGGTGATTGGTGCGGGAGTATTGGCTAAAACTGTGTGTTGGTGTGACGGCGCTGCCATTCCTCGATCCCGGTCACGCTGGGGTCGGTCCCGTGGCATTCGGGGACGTGAGGGATGAGTCACGCCCACCGTTGTGCTCCCGCTCTGACACGTAGGGGCTGAGCTGTGGCGGGTCGATGCCCAGAACCACGTCGGAGACAACGGTTCCGTCTTTAAGACAGTAGTTTGCTCCGACGACGGCGAGCGCTCCGGAGGAGACGGCATCGGCAATCAGCGGTGAATGCTGCAAGAGCTCGGCGACGGTGTCACGCAGATGCTCGCGGCCGACCGCGAGCGCGTCCATGAGTGCCGGGTCCACGACGACGCGTCCGTCTGTCTGCGGTTCGACGCGTCGCCGTACCGCGGGGATGATCGGCTGGATCAGGTGCTCGATATGCGGCGGGAGGCGCTCAGCATTTGGCGCTTGCGAATCGATCGCCGCCTGGACTGCCCCGCATTCGTCATGGCCGAGCACCAGGATGAGCTTGACACCGAGCACAGCGACGCTGTATTCGAGCGAGCCGATGATCGAGTCGGCGATAACCTGGCCGGCGTTGCGGACCACGAAGAGGTCGCCCAAACCGAGATCGAAAATAATCTCGGCCGCGAGCCGGGAGTCGCTGCATCCGAACAGAGCCGCCAACGGACGCTGCTCGGCAGCCAATTCGGTGCGTCGCTCGACATCCTGCCGCGGATGGCGTGGCTCCCCGGCAACGAAACGCTGATTGCCCAACAGCAGCTCTTTCCAGACCCAGGCCGGTGGGCGGGACTCACGCGGGATGGCGCTGCGTAGGGGAGGAGTATCGAGGCTCATCGGGACTCCTCTTGCCCCAGCTGCGGGGTAATCGCGCTAACGATCTGGTGGATCTCGTCTGTGGGTGCGGTGCCATAGACAAGGTAGGTGCTCGATCCCGCCCTTGTCGCCAGCGCATAGGGAGTATTGCCCGCTGCGGCACCGGAAGCGCGGCGATCGTACACGGTCCACTCGTGGCCGTTGAGCTGCTCGGCGCCCGTCGCGGCGGCTCGGCTGAGTTGCGAGGCGACCCAGGCATTGTCGGCGTCCAAGCCCTGGCTGACACCGATATAGCCGGCTTTGGCGGTGAGAAGGCCGACGTACCAGTAGTCAATGCCATCGGCCTGGCGGACTTCGGCGGCGTTGGCCGACCACCCTTCCGGTAGCGGCGGCACGGCGAGCCTCTGGGCTCGGCCGAGCTGGAGTTGGGAGGCAACGAGTGATGCATCCACAGCCGGTCGCCCAGCGCCCTCGCCGCGCGGGACAAGGAGGACGATCAGGGCAACGGCTCCCACTGTCGCGAGCAGAGAAAAAATTAAATTGTTGACAGTTTTACGCTGACGGTACAGCCGCGAGTTCTCGGCTTTGCGCGCGGCGGTCTCGTCTGCTGTCTCGGGGCGGCCGAGCTCGGCGACAATCCGTGGCTGCTTGCTGCGACTCATCCGGCGCTCGTTTCACCGACGCGGGCCGCGTCGAGGCGAGCTCGTGCGCCGAGTAGCCACTCCTCGCAGCGAGCGGCCACGGCTTCGCCACGTTCCCAGAGCGCGAGTGAGCGTTCGAGCGTCGAATTACCCTGTTCTAACTCGGAGACCACACGGACAAGTTCATCGCGGGCCTGCTCGTAGGAATATCCGGAGATATCGGACTCGGTCTCCTCGGTGACGGGGGAGTCGATGGGGGAGTCGGACATGAGAGTGATCCTATCGAGTGGTGTGGTCAGGAGATCGAGAGGGGAGCTGCCGGGCCGCGGCTGGCGGGATCGGCGGTGGCACCCTCCGACCGTGCGGCGATGGCGCCCTCGGCAAGAGTCACCACGAGCGGTGTAGCAGAGGGAGCGTCGCCTGCGCCGCGGACGATCTGCCCCGCCTCGTTCTGCACGATCGCGTAACCACGATCGAGCGTGTGCTGCGGGGAGAGCGCGCGAAGCTGTCCGCGGAGGTTGTCGACTTTATGCTGCGCGCTTTCTACCTGTCGCTGGACGAGTTCGGTCCCGCGTGCGACCCAGCGGGTGAGATCTTCGGAGTGCCGATCGATGAGGACACGGGGTTGCGCGAGCACCGGGCGCGAGCGCAGCTGCGCGACGCGATCGATCTCATGCGAGATCATCCCGCTCACCCTGGTGGCCATCCGCAGCTTCGCCTGTTGCACCCGCAGCAGCTCGTCGGAGACATCGGGCACCACCCGCTTCGCCGCGTCCGTGGGTGTGGAGGCGCGCAGATCGGCGACCTCGTCGAGGAGGGGACGATCGGCTTCGTGCCCGATCGCGCTGACCACCGGGGTGGAACACACGGCGACCGCACGCACCAGCGACTCATCACTAAAGCCGAGCAGGTTCTGGAAGTCGCCGCCGCCGCGGGCGATCACGATGACGTCGATGCTGGCATCAGCGTCGAGTGCGCGCAGCGCGGCAGTGACCTCGGATACAGTCCGCTCGCCCTGTACCGCGGCGTGGACTACCCGGAACCGCACAGCGGGCCAGCGCAGCTGGGCATTGCGCAAGACATCTTTTTCGGCGTCCGAGTCTTTGCCGGTGATCAGACCGATGCCGCCGGGGAGGAAGGGCAGCGGCCTCTTACGTGACGGGTCGAAAAGCCCCTCGGCGGCAAGCTGTTGGCGCAGACGTTCCAGCTTCTCGAGCAGATCGCCCAGCCCGACGTGGCGCATCTCGAAAACCTGTAGCGAGAGCGTGCCGCCCTTGAGCCAGTAATTGGGCTTGATGAGCGCGATGACGCGGTCTCCCTGGGCGAGATCTGCGGGAAGACGCCCGCGCACCGAGGACCAGATGGTAAAGCTGACGGTGGCATCGCCCGACAGATCTTTGAGCTTGCCGTAGACATTGCCACCGGATACCCCCCACTGCGTGATCTCCCCCTCGATCCACGCGGTGCCCAGGCGTTCGATCCAACCTTTGAGCTTGGTGGCGAGCAGACCGACCGGCCAGGGTGCGTCGGCGGTGGGTGGGGTGTCTGACATCGGTGCTCCGGCTCACAGGGTGTGGGGGAACGGGAGAGTGCTCCCGCGGGACCACGGTACGGGATGCCTCTGACCTTGCGGAGGCTGTTGGGCCGGTGACAGCGCATAGAATCGTGAGGTGAGTCACGTGCCCATTAGTCTGCCCCTGCCGCGTATACCCCGAGCTGCCACGCGGCTGCACGACGAGCCCGTTGACGGACCCAAACGTGTGCTCCTGGCCGCTCCGCGTGGTTATTGCGCGGGAGTCGACCGCGCAGTTGTCGCCGTCGAGAAGGCGATTGAGCACTACGGTGCTCCCATTTATGTCCGTAAGCAAATCGTGCACAATGTGCATGTTGTCTCGACCTTGGAAAGTCGCGGGGCGATTTTCGTCGACGAGGTTGATGAGGTCCCCGAAGGATCGCATGTCGTGTTTAGTGCGCATGGAGTCTCGCCCGCGGTCGTGCAGAGTGCGGCCGAGCGCCAATTGCGTGCCATTGACGCGACGTGCCCGCTGGTCACCAAGGTGCACCGGGAAGCGGTGCGCTTTGCCCGCGACGATGTCGAGATCCTCCTCATTGGCCACGAGGGGCATGAGGAGGTTGAAGGAACTGCGGGTGAGGCGCCAGGTCACGTCACCCTGGTGAATAGTCCCGATGATGTGCCGAATATCGTGGTAAAGAACCCGGACAAGGTGGTCTGGCTTTCGCAGACCACGCTCTCGGTAGACGAGACGATGGAGACGGTGCGCCGCCTCCGGGAACGCTTTCCTCGATTGCAAGACCCGCCGAGCGATGACATCTGCTATGCCACGCAAAACCGTCAGGTCGCGATTAAGAAGGTCGCTGCCGATGCCGAACTGGTGATTGTTGTTGGTTCGTCCAACTCGTCGAACTCGGTGCGACTCGTTGAGGTCGCGCTCGAATACGGCGCGAAGGCCGCCTACCGCATCGACTATGCCAGTGAAATGAGGCAGGAGTGGTTTGACGGCGTCCGCACAGTCGGAGTAACCAGCGGTGCCTCGGTGCCCGAGGTGCTCGTACGAGAGGTGCTTGATGATCTTGCGGTCGCGGGATACCGCGATGTTGAAGAGGTGACGACGGCAGAGGAAGACCTCATGTTCTCTCTGCCCAAGGAGCTGCGCAAGGATGTTATGGGTAAACGCGATGCTCGTGCCGTTGGCGGACGAACCCGCCCAGGTATTAGCGCTTAGCTGTCCGCGGCTCCGGATACCGTCAGCCGCTCATCCTGTTGCCTCTTCACGACTACATCGGGGAGAAGTGCTGGGCGAAGGTCGGGTCGCCGAGGATCGCTATCGCGGCCACGACGAACGAGAGCACGATTGTGGTGACGATGCCCACAACCGGCACCACTATCGCTCGCTTGCCCGCTCGCAGCCTCCGCAGTGATATCCAGATCGCAAAGGTGACGATCAGGGACTGTGCGAGTGCCAGTATGACGCCGAGCACTCTCGCCAGTTCGGGTGAGCCGTAGTGACCGATGCCCTGCTGGATGTACAGCTCGGTGAGGGCTCTCGCAAAGCTGGACGAGTCAAGTAGCGTCGGTACGGCGAAGAAGACGCCCAGCCCGAGCAGCAGGAGGGTGAGCAGCCGGTCAGCAGGGTGCTCTGGTCGTGGTGCGGTGTCGGGGGTGCCCTGCTTGCTGTCGGGGGAGGCCAGACTTGGCGCGATCGCCTCCGTGTCGGCAGGCTGCCACGACCAGCCGGGCGGGGCATATTCGCCGTATTGTGGTTGCGGGCGTTCGAGGTGATCTGACCGGTCGTGTGCGTCTGTCATGGAGTCCCTACTGACCGGAGTGACCGGCGGAGCCCAGCTGCCGGGTCGCCTCGGCGACGCGGGTGGCCATGGCGGTTTCGGCGATCTTGCCCCAGGCGCGGGGATCGTAGATTTTCTTGTTTCCGACCTCGCCGTCAACCTTGAGGAAGCCGTCGTAGTTCTTCAAGACGGTGTCGGCCACGGCGCGACTAAAGGCGTATTGGGTGTCGGTGTCGATGTTCATTTTGACGACACCGTTGCGAACCGCTTCAGCGATCTCCTCATCAGTCGAGCCCGAACCTCCGTGGAAGACGAGGTCGAGCGGGATCGCCGCGGTGCCGTACCGGTGCTGAAGCCCATCTTGAATCTCGCGGAGCAGCTCCGGGCGCAGGCGCACATTGCCGGGTTTATAGACTCCGTGCACGTTTCCGAAGGTGAGCGCTGCCATATAACGGCCCTGCTCGCCCCACCCGAGCGCCTCAACGGTGGCGATCGCGTCGTCGAGGGTGGTGTACAGGTGCTCGTTGATCTCGTGCGAGACGCCATCTTCCTCGCCGCCGACAACACCGATTTCGATCTCGAGAATGGCGTTGATGTTCTTCACACGGGGGAGGATCTCTTTCGCTATCCGGAGGTTCTCGTCGAGAGGGACCGCGGAGCCGTCCCACATGTGTGACTGGAACAGCGGTTCCCGACCGGCCTTGACCTCTTCTTCGGAGGCAGCGATCAGCGGATAGACAAAGCTGTCGAGCGCGTTCTTGGGGCAGTGGTCTGTGTGCAGCGCGACCGTGACCGGGTAGTTCTTCGCGACCTCGGTGGCGAACTTCGCGAACGCGATGGCGCCGGCGGCGCGGTTCGTGACGGTGTGGCCGGCGAAGTAGTCGGCGCCTCCGGTCGTGACCTGGATGATGCCGTCCGAGCCTGCCTCAGTGAGGCCTTGGAGGACGGCGTTGATGGTCTGCGAGGAGGACACGTTGAACGCGGGGTACGCGAAGCCGCCGACCTTCGCCTTATCGAGCATCTGGGCGTAGCGGTCTGGGGTAGCGACGGGCATGGCGGCTCCTATGACGTGCGAAAGGGAGGGATCGGGCAAGGGGCCCGCGTCGCTCCCAGTCTAGCGAGGCGCTTCTGTGCCCACTGTGGTCGCTGGACCTGAACGCTAGGCTTCGGGCCGGAGGGAATTCTCTGCTGTGGTTCCGCGGACGATGTGGACCAATTCAACCCTGAAGGGCTTTGTACCGTGACCGACGACGACTCGCTCTACCGCCACCCGGATCGCAACCTTGGCATGGAACTGGTCCGTGCCACCGAGGCCGCGGCGATCCGCGCCGTGCCCTTCATCGGCAAGGGCGACAAGAACGCTGCCGACGGAGCTGCCGTCGATGCCATGCGCACCTTCCTGGGCACGGTGAGCTTCGACGGTGTCGTCGTGATCGGTGAGGGCGAGAAAGATAACGCTCCGATGCTCTTCAACGGCGAGCATGTCGGTGACGGTTCGGGGTCGGCTGCCGATGTTGCTGTTGATCCCATCGATGGCACTTCCCTCACTGCTGCCGGTCGCCAGAACGCGCTCTCGATGATCGCTGTGGCCGATCGCGGCAGCATGTTTGACCCCTCCGCGGTCTTTTACATGGAAAAGATCGTGACCGGGCCGGAGGGCGTGGGGATCATTGATATTCGGCGCCCGATTGGCGAGAACATCCGTGCTCTCGCTCGGGCCAAGCGCAAGCCGGTTGATGAGATGCGGATTGCCGTGCTGGATCGTCCGCGGCACGCGCAGCTCATTGACGATATTCGTGCCGCCGGAGCCGGGACTCGTTTGCTGCTCGATGGTGATGTCGCTGGCGGGATTAACGCCGCTCGGCATGACTCGCGCCTTGATATGTGCGTGGGTATCGGCGGCACCCCCGAGGGCATTATCACTGCGTGTGCTCTGCGTGCTCTCGGCGGGGTGATCCAGGGCATCCTGCGGCCGAAAGATGATGATGAGCGCCAGCGCGCGATCGACGCGGGGCACGATCTTGACCGCGTGCTGCACGCGAACGATTTGGTGCGCAGCGATAACACCTACTTTGTGGCTACCGGTGTCACCAACGGCGGGCTGGTGAAAGGGGTGCGCAAGGAGGGGCAGATCATCACCACGGAGTCGATTGTCTTGCGTTCGAAGTCGGGTACGATTCGCCGGGTTACCGCGCAGCATCTGGCGGAGAAATGGGCGTAGCGAGGCGCTCGCTGTCGCGGGCATCGCTGGAGTCGCCCCCGTCGCTGGTCTGAGCGTCGAGGAATTCGATGGCGGTGAGCCGTTGGGGTACCGCGGTGATGGTGCCGCTGGACGGGATCACCCGTGACTCATCAAGGGAGTCAAACTGGCGCGCGGTCACGAGCACGCGGCTTTCGAGTGATCCGGCGAAGGCGTTGTAGCAGTCGACTGTTTTCTCGAGGGAGCGGCGCAGTGCCTCCGCGTGATCGGACAGTTTTGCCAGCCGGGTGTAGAGGGTCTTGCCGAGATCGAGCAGACGCTTGGCGTCGTCCGTCAGCACGTCCTGCTGCCAGGTGTAGGCGACGGTTTTCAGCACCGACCAGAGCGTGACCGGGGAGGCGAGGGCGACCCGCTTGTTAAAGGCGTATTCGAGCAGGGTCGGATCGGCGTCGAGCGCACTGGCGAGCAGCGGCTCACTCGGCACGAAAGCGATCACGAACTCGGGGCTGGCGGGCAGACCGCTCCAGTAGGCCCGGGCCGCGAGCGTGTCGATATGACCGCGGAGGGCGCGCACGTGCGCGCGCAGAAGTGTGGTCCTGCGCGCCTCCTCCTCGGCTCCCGCGCCAGCCGGGATAGCGTGCGCCTCCAGGTAGGCGTCAAACGGGACCTTGGCATCGACCGCCAGAGCCTTACCGCCGGGCAGGCGCACAATCATGTCGGCGCGGCCCCGGCCTGCCTCGCCCTCGAGCCCGAACTGCACATCGAAGTCGACCCGCTGGGTCAGCCCCGCCGCCTCCACGACGTTACGCAGCTGGGTCTCACCCCAGGCGCCGCGGCTCGTGCTGGAACGCAGCGCGGAGGCGAGGGCCTGAGTGGTGGAATACAACCGCTCCCCGGCAGCGCGCTGGCCCTCGAGCTGTTCGGTGATGGCGCCGAACTGGGCGGCACGCTCCTGCTCCAATCGCCGCACCGACTCCTGCATGGTGCGCAGGCTTTCGGCGACGGGGGACAGAGTCTGCAGAATGCGCGCGTCATGTCGTTCGCGTTCGGCGACCAGACGCAACTGTTCTTGCAGCTCGCGGATCTGCTCGCGGGCCGCCGTCACCTGCTCGCGGTGCTGTTCGAGCACCGTCTCATGCCGCTGTTCGAGGCCCTCGGCTTGGGCGCGCGCGGTCGCCAATTCGAGGGCGAGCGCCTGATCGGGGGTGCGTGAGCGCCAGAGGAGGACGGTGACCAGACCGGTCAGAAACACACCGACCAGCACGCCGAGAACAAAGCTGAGATCCATGTCACCGATTACAGCGCATACCTCCGACAGGATTGCGGACGGAGGGAACCGGGCGCGCGATGACGCCGCGCCTCCACCTCTCGTCGCCCACCGCCGCGCCGTAGGATGGATGCCCGTGGCTCTCACTATTGCGATCGTCGGTCTCCCCAATGTCGGTAAATCGACGCTCTTCAATGCGCTGACCAAGAACACGGTCCTTGCGGCGAACTACCCGTTCGCGACGATCGAGCCCAACGTCGGCGTGGTGAACCTGCCCGACGCCCGCCTCGAGAAGCTCGCCGAGATCTTCGGCTCGGAGCGCATCCTCCCGGCGCCCGTCTCGTTCGTCGACATCGCCGGCATCGTCCGCGGGGCGTCGGAGGGGGAGGGGCTGGGCAACAAGTTCCTCGCGAACATCCGCGAGGCCGACGCGATCGCGCAGGTTATCCGCGGCTTCGAGGACTCGGACGTCGTGCACGTTGACGGCAAGGTTGACGCCGCGAGTGACATGGAGACCATCAACACTGAGCTGATCCTCGCCGACCTGCAGACCCTTGAGAAGGCGCAGGCGCGGTACGAGAAGGAACTCAAGGGTCGCAAGATCGAGCCGATCGTGCTCGAGACGGCGAAGCAGGCGCGCGAGTTCCTCGACACCGGCACGCCGCTCTCGGCCTCCTCGCTTGACCTCGAGCCGATCCGTGAACTCGGGCTGCTCACTGCGAAGCCCTTCATCTACGTGTTCAACGTCGATGAGGCGGTGCTCACCGATGACGCGCGCAAGGCCGAACTCGCCGCGCTGGTCGCTCCCGCGCAGGCGATCTTCCTCGACGCGAAGATCGAGTCGGAGCTCATCGACCTTAGCCCTGAGGACGCCGCCGAGATGCTCGAGTCCACCGGTCAGACCGAGTCCGGCCTCAACCAGCTCGCCCGCATCGGCTTCGACACGCTGGGCTTGCAGACCTATCTCACGGCGGGCCCGAAAGAGGCGCGCGCGTGGACGATCGGCAAGGGCTGGACCGCCCCCCAGGCGGCCGGCGTGATCCACACCGACTTCCAGAAGGGCTTCATCAAGGCCGAGATCATCTCGTTCGACGACCTCGTCGAGACCGGCTCCATCGCGGAGGCGCGCGCGAAGGGCAAGGCGCGCATCGAGGGCAAGGAGTATGTGATGCAGGACGGCGACGTGGTGGAGTTTCGCTTCAACGTGTAGGACGGCTCCGGCTCGTCGGGAAGGGGTTCGACTCGCGGTGATCGGCCGAGCCGGCGAGACGAGCCGAACCGCACGAGCCGAACGCGATCGTGCGGGCCGGAGCGAGAGGCTCCGATGGTACGGCGAGCAGCCGCTACGGAGCCGATGGGACGGATCGGGCCCCGATCTGCTCCAGCCTGTGTCCCCGGGAGCTCGACGCCGAGGGCGGCACGCTGGAGTCCGCGATCCGGGTGCACGCTGAGCGCCGGGTGATCGGGGCAAGTCGTCCTCACCCTGCCATTTCGGAGAGCGCCGCACTTCGAGCTCGGCAGGTTCTACGATCCGAGGCGCGGCTCGGGGAGACGCCATCGAGGCTGCGCGGGCGATCGCCGAGCCGGCCTACTCGGGGGCGTACGGCGCGCATCGCCTCGGCGCGGAGAACGAGATCATCCGCGGTGGGTGCATCGGTGAGGAAGGGCGCGGCGCTCCAGATCAGCTCGGCGCAGTGGATATGAGAGAGAGCGCACAGTGAAGTCCCGCCGTAGCCGCACGTGTCTTCACGTGGTGATCGTGCTGACTTATCAATGGATTCAGAATTCGGTGTTTCTTGAGTCGACTGAATAAGAACTCTCAGCCGCAACGCAATTGCGGCGATTCTGACTAGAGTAGGATCCCTGATAAAAAATCATTACTCGCCATACGGAAAAAGATGAAAAAATGTGGGCATTTTTGCTATCGAGTTCGACTCCGGCGACATCGAGGTGATGGACGTGGCCAAGGACTCGGATGACCGTGCCCTCGGGGTCGCAGCCTCCGATACAGGCCTGAGTACGCCCGCCTCGAAGATCGTGACGGGTGCTGTCAACGTCGCGGTACCGGTCGCGCTCTACTACCTGTCCCGCGCTCTCGGCGCGAGTCAGGTCGTGGCGCTGATGACGGGAGTCGCCTGGTCTGTCGTCTCCATAGTGATCGTGTTCGCGATCACCCGGCGGATCAGTGCCAGTTCCGGGGTCGTCGGTTTCCTCCTCCTGCTCAGTGTGATCACTGCGTGGGTCACGCGGGATGCCTCGTCGGTCCTCGTCGCCTCCGGCATCGTTCCCGCAGGCATCGGTCTGCTCATGATCGTGTCCGCCTGCGTCGGACGACCCGTGATCCAGAGCCTGATCGCCCCGGCCATGGATGCCGCTGCGAAGAATGAGCGAGTCACGGCCACGTGGATGTGGGAGAACGAACCGACCTACCGGCGCGCCATGACCGTGTCCACGGCGCTATGGGGATTCCTGGTCCTCGCCGAGGCGGTCGCGGGCATCGTCCTGGCCGTGAGTCTGCCGGTCGACGAAGTAGTGGTCGTCCGACCCGTAGTCGCTTTCCTGATCGTCGGCGTAGCCGGTGTCTGCCAGTACGTGTACATACGCCAACTGAAGAAGTCCGTGCCCGAGGAGCTACGTGAGGGTGGGAACGTCCAGCGAACCGTCCGGGGCTCGTAAATGCTGTGCAACACAAGGCGGTGTTCGAGCGGAAAGGCATCGGATTCGACTATGTCGAGATGACAAGGCACTACTCGGAGGACTATGGCGGCTCCTGCCATCGCCGATGATGCTCCTCTCAGATCCGGCGGCCGAGACCCAGGACGAGAAGTCATGACGGGTGGCGTCCTCCGGGCTTCCATCACCCGATCCGGATCGCAGCGCAGCCGGGCCCACTCAATGACGTGAGCGACGGTCGCTCAGAGCTTTCGGCTCGCGGGATCGTGCGGACCCGGCGAGCCGAACGTCGTTCTGCGAGCCGGAGATGGGTCTAGACGCTCTGAGCTGCGTGCGCGATCTCGGTGAGTGAGCCGCCTTCGCGGCGCCAGCGGATGCCGTGCGCGTCCGTGAAGGTGATCTCGATCACTCGCCAACCCGGGTTCTTCGTGATCGGAGACAGCAGCTCAGTGACGGTCGACCGTTCGACTGGGAAGTTCCAGCCGTACTGCCCGTGCCCGAAGGTCACGAAGTCACCGGGAGGCAGGACTGCGAGAGTCAACGGCCGGAGCTCGACCGGCTTCTGCTCTTTGCCGGTCGAGTAGGTGCTCCGCACCTCGAGGTCGAACACTGGCGAATCGGAGACGTTGCGGACGGCCAGTCCACTTCTCCCGTGCTCGTCGCCGATGTCGCGGCGGACGCACCAGGCCGCGATCCTGGTCGCCTGCTCCTGTCGCTCCCGGTGCGTTGCGACGTCGTCGCGTCTCGATTCGATGCCGAAGAGGCGGCGTGACACGACCGCCGCCCAGCTCGCCGCCACCAAGGCACCGATCGTCGCCACGGCGGAGAGCCACTCCGCCCAGCTGCCGAGTTCCATGAGGTCCCCCTTCCTCAGGGACGTCCGCGGCGACGCACTTCCGGCGGGCGGACGGCCTTCGAACGACGCTAACCGATCGCGTGTCGTCACATCATGGCCGACGCGTCCTCGGCGGGAGAAGGCGCACGCGTGGACGTCACGGTCGACGGCGCGCACGCGGCTCAGTTCAGCAGGGCATCGACGATCCAGCTCGACAGCCCTACGAGCACCGCGACGACCGCGACCAGACGCGGCAGCGTGACGGGCGCGCCGTCCACCCACCCCGCGGGCAGCTCGGCGGCCTTCGGTGCCTGCAGGGTCAGTTCCGCCTTCAAGGGCGAGCCCGTGACCACGCAGTACGCGGCGGCGAGGAGCCGGAGCCCCGAGAGGTGGCGGAGGGTCGGCACGAACTGCTCCGACATCGGAGCCGAGAGCTCGCCGACCCGAGAGCCGTCGAGTCGCCCCTCGACTCGAGCGCCGACGAGATGCAGCGTCACCAGCAGGAGGCCGCGCCCGTCCGGAGGCACGACACCGGCGAGCCGAACGAAGTGCTCGTCCTTGCGCAGCACCTGCACGCCGCGCGCCCACGGGAGCAGGCTGTAGGGCTCCTCCGGTGGATCGTTCGCGGGAACCAGCACCTCGGGAGGCACCAGCGCGAGTCGAAGCGTCGCCCGCAGCCCCGTCTTCGTGCGCTCGACCCGGAGACGGCCGCGCGTCGTCGGCGCGGCTCCGCTCGCCACGACCCGGTCGAGCGCTGACCGGTAGGAGTCGGGGAGATAGCCGATCACGCGTCCGTCTGCGCGGACGGAGACGGCGGGAGCGCCCGACGGGTGGTCCGGCTCGGGCACGAGGTCGAGTGAGAGGGCGTGCTCCGACACCTCGCCTGATCCTCCGGAGCGACCGCGAGACCGATCGGGCCGTCGAGGCCGAAGCCGGAGTCCGCTCGTCGCGGTCGTCGGGAACCGGTCCGGGCGCCGCGCGCCCTGCGAAGGCGGAAGGTCCGAATCGAGGTGTGGCGCGCCGCCGGGCGAGCGTGAGCGGTGCACGGCGATCGACGGCATGCGCTCCGGATCCGCGATTCCGGCCCGCACCGGCGCGAATCCCCGCAGCCGAGCGCCCGCCGGTCCGCACCAGGGCCGCTCAGAGCGCCGGGTTCTCCTCCGCCTGGTCCTCCGGAGCGATCGCGGCGAGTCGCTCGGGCGTGCCGGACACGGCCCAGGCCGAGCCTCCTGAGGCCACCCCGCCCAGACCCGAGGCCGGATCTCGCGATCTGTCGACCGGCGCAGCGGGCGCGCCCTCGGCGACGAGCACCCTGCTGATCAGGCTGCGCAGGTGCTCGGCGTGGCCCGCATTGATGGGGGCGGGGTCGTGGAGGACCGTCACCATGCGGTGGAGCACGGCTCGGCGGTCGGGGCGCGACATGGCGACCACGCTAGGGGGAGGCGCGGCGTCGCGGAAGGGGCGATCCGCGCCAAACGCCCCGCCTAGGCTCCGAGTATGAGCCGATTCGATGGTGCCGTCGTCCTCGTCCTCGGTGCCTCGGGCGGGCTCGGACGGCTGATCGCCGACGAGCTGGAGGAGCGCGGGGCCCGAGTGGCCCGTTCCGGCCGGAACCGCGACGCGCTCGGCGCGGAGCCTCTCGTCGCCGATCTGCGCGGCGAGGACGCCCCCGGTCGGGTGGTCGACGAGGTGGTCCGACGCCACGGCCGACTCGACGGCGTCGTCGTCGCCGCCGGTGTCGTCGCGTTCGGCCCCTCGGCCGAGCTCGACCCGGCGGTGCTCGAGGCGCTCGTCGAGGTGAACGCGCTCGCTCCGATCAGGCTTCTGACCGCCGCCTTCGGCGCCCTCTCGTCCTCCGACCAGCAGCCCTTCGCTGTGACGATCAGCGGAGTCGTGGCCGAGGCGCCGACGGCCGGTCTCGCCGCCTACTCCGCCTCGAAGGCGGCTCTGCACGCCTTCGTGAGCGCATCGTCGCGCGAGTACAAGCGTGCGGGGATCCTCCTGCTCGATGCCCGGCCCGGGCACACGGAGACCGAGCTGTCGCAGCATCCGCTCGCGGGCGCGGCCCCTCGTCTCGCGGCCGGCCGCGCGCCGGAGTCGGTCGCGGCCAGGATCGTGCGCGCGATCGAGGCGGGCGAGACCGACCTGCCTCCGGCCGCCTTCCGCGACTGACGCTCAGGCCGTCGCGAACCGCTTCGCCGAGCGCTCGCGCGCCTTCGCGGCCTCGAGTTCGCGGTCCTTCGGCGGCGCGCTCGAGACGAGGTCCTCAAGGAGATGGCCCGTCACGTGCGCGATCTCGGCGACGGCGCGGTCGAACGCCTCCTGGTTCGCTTTCGAGGGCTTGGTGGTGCCGCTGATCTTGCGGACGTACTGGAGGGCGGCGGCCTGCACCTCCTCGTCGGTGGCGGCGGGCTCGAAGTTGTGGAGGGTGTGGATGTTGCGGCACATGCGATGAGGGTACGTCCGCGGTCCGACCTGCGCGAGAGCCGCGGACACCCGCCGTTCACCGGAGCGTCGCACGGCTCCACTACCGTCGCTGCGTGATCGTCGGCTCCGCCTCCTCGCCCTTCCCGCGCACCGAGGTGCCCACGCCCGAGCTGCTGCGCACCCTGACCGACGACGACCCCGTGCTCGTCCGCCGGGACGGAAGCCGGATCGACACCTGGCGTGAGGGCTACCCGTACGACGAGCGGATGTCGCGCGAGGAGTACGAGGCGGGTAAGCGGTTGCTGCAGATCGAGCTGCTCAAGCTGCAGAACTGGATCAAGAAGCACGGTCGTCGGCTGGTCGTGGTGTTCGAAGGTCGCGATGCCGCGGGCAAGGGCGGCACCATCAAGCGCTTCACCGAGCACCTGAACCCCCGCGGAGCCCGTGTCGTCGCGCTCGAGAAGCCGACCGAACGGGAAGGCACGCAGTGGTACTTCCAGCGCTACGTCGCGCACCTCCCCACGGCGGGCGAGATCGTGCTGTTCGACCGCTCCTGGTACAACCGCGTCGGCGTCGAGCGCGTCATGGGCTTCTGCACCCCGGCGCAGTACGACGAGTTCATCCGGCAGACGCCGCTGTTCGAGAGCATGCTCGTCGGCGAAGGCATCGACCTCGTCAAGCTGTGGTTCTCGGTGTCGGCCGAGGAGCAGCGCACCCGCTTCACGATCCGCATGATCGACCCGGTGCGCCAGTGGAAGCTGTCGCCGACGGACCTCGCCTCACTCGACAAGTGGGACGACTACACGGCGGCCAAGGAGGCGATGATGGCGGCGACAGATACCGACGATGCGCCGTGGACGATCGTGAAGAGCAACGACAAGAAGCGCGCCCGACTCGAGGCGATGCGCTACGTTCTGAGCCTCTACGACTACGACGGGCGCGACGACGAGGTGGTCGGCTCCGGCCCTGACGCCCTCATCGTCGGCTCGGCCGCCGACGTCTACGAGCGCGGCGAGTCCGCGTCGGCGCGCCCGCGCTGACCGGCGGCGGCTCGAAGGGAGAGGGGACGATGACACCGGTGGAACAGGACCTCCCGGGGGTGCACCTGCGCTGGCTCGCGCTCGACGAGCAGAGCATCGATTCCGAGCGGCTCCTGCCGTTGCTGACGGACGTCGAGCGGGAGCGCTACCGGAGGACCGTCTCGGCGACGGTCGCCGAGCGCTTCGTCTTCGGGCGGGTCCTGCTGCGCATGCTGGCCGGAGAGCTGACCGGGCGGCACCCCTCCGAGATCCTGGTCTCGGCCCGGTGCGCCGTCTGCGACGGTCCGCACGGCCGCCCGCGCGTGGAGGGGGCCGGCGAGGTCTTCTCGGTGAGCATCGCCCACTGCGCCGGGGCGGTCGTGGTCGCCGCGAGCACGGCCGGGACCGTCGGCGTCGACATCGAACCCGCTGTCGGGTCGGCTGCCCGCGACGCGCGCATCACCCAGGTCGCCGGGCTCCCGTTCTCGACCGGGGGCATCCGGCCGGCCGACTCCGTCCTGCACTGGACCCGGGTGGAGGCCGCGCTGAAGGCGGACGGTCGCGGCCTCGCGCTCGACCCGCGCCAGGTGCGCGTGCACGAATCGCGGCTCACCGCCGAGGCGCGGATCGACGACGTGCGCTTCCGGCTCGCCGAGCCGCACCTCGACCCGGCGTTCCGGGTCAGCGTCGCGCTGGGGCCCGCCGACGCGGGCGTCGCGGGTCCGATCATCGGCTGGCGCCGCGAGGACGGCGACGCCCTCGTCGACTCCCTCGCGTCAGCCGGCGCGCGGTAGCGGCGGCAGCTCCTCGTCGAGGAGCCACGCGTCGAGCAGCTCGTCGACGCCGTCGCCGGCGAGCTCCGTGCAGAGCTCGCGGAACTCCTCGTCGGTCACCGCGGCGGAGGCGTGCCGCGCGGTCCACTCGCGGACCAGCTCGAAGAACACGCCGTCGCCGAGGCGGAGTCGCAGTGCATGGAGGGTCAGGGCGCCGCGCTTGTAGACGCGGTCGTCGAACATCGCGACAGGCCCCGGGTCGCCGATCACCAGATCCTGCGGCTCGAGGCGCAGCAGCGCGTGGTGACGTCTGGCGAGAGCGTCGGCGGAGGGGCCACCTGCCTCCTCCGACCACAGCCACTCCGCATAGCAGGCGAAGCCCTCGTTGAGCCAGATGTGCCGCCAGCGGGCGATGCCGACGCTGTTGCCGAACCACTGGTGCGCGAGCTCATGCGCGATCAGCCGCTCTGAGTCGCCGCGCCCGTCGGCGTGGTTGGCGCCGAAGACCGCCATGCCTTGCGCCTCCAGCGGGATCTCGAGCTCATCGGCGGTGACCACGACGCTGTAGTGGGCGAAGGGGTAGGGGCCGAACAGCCGTTCGAACAGTGCGAGCATCGCGGGCAGCGGGGCGAAATCGTGGGCGACCCGCGCCGAGAGCGCGAGTGGCCGCGCGATCGTGACCGCGACTCCCGACAGCACGCGCTCGTCGAGGACGTAGCGGCCGATCTGCACCGACACCAGGTAGGTCGCCGTGGGCTCGCGCTGCTCATACAACCAGGTGCGCCGACCGGAGCGCGCGACGGTCTCGACGAGCACGCCGTTGGCCAGCACCGCGTAGCCCTCCTCCGCGGTAATCCGGAGGCGGTAGGGCGCCTTGTCGGCGACGTCGTCGTTGCAGGGGAAGAACGTCGAGGCGCCCGAGGGCTGCGAGGCGACCAGAACGCCGTCGGCCAGCTCCTCCCAGCCGAGCTCGCCCCAGTGGCTCTGCCGCGGCGCTGGATGGCCGCTGTACTCGATCTCGACGCTCACGGTGACGTCGGCGACCAGCTGCTCGGCTGGCGTGATGCGTAGCTTGTGGCCGACATGCTCCGCCCGGGCCTTCCGACCGTCGACGCGCACGCGCCCGGTGCGCAGCCGGGTCAGGTCGAGCGAGAACCGGCGGAGGGGCTGCAACGGCACGATCTGCAGCCTCGCCCGCCCGATGAGCCGGTTGGTCGCGACGCGATAGTCGAGGTCGAGCTCGTACGACTCCACCCGGTATCCGGTGTTGCCGATCCCGGGGAGATACGGGTCGCCCGCGGTCTCGAGTCCGGTCTGCGCGGGGCTCACGCAACCGGCGCGGCATAGTCGGCGACGCGCACCTCCCGCCACGGGCCGATCGGGTTCCCGCTCCAGCGGCTGCCGGCGGGCACCAGCTCGCCGCGCATGACGAGGGAGGCAGGGCCGACGGTGCCGTGCGCGGCGATCCGGGCCGCGGGGAGGATCACGCTGTGCGGGCCGAGGGTCGCGCCGGGGTCGAGTCTCACCGAGTCCATGCTCATGATTCGATCATGGAACAGGTGGGTCTGCACGACGCAGCCCCGGTTCACGGCCGCGCCGTCGCCGAGATCGACCAGGTCGGCCTCGGGCAGCCAGTAGCTCTCGCACCAGACGCCGCGCCCGATACGGGCGCCGAGGCTGCGCAGCCACCAGACCAGCGCCGGAGTCCCGGCCGCCGCGTGCGCGAACCACGGCGCCGCGACCATCTCGGTGAAGGTGTCGGCCAGCTCGCTCCGCCAGACGAAGGAGGACCACAGCGGCTGCTCGCTGGGCCGCACCCGCTGGATCAGCAGCCACTTGGCGGCCGTCGAGATCGCCGCGGCGACGGCTCCGGCCAGCAGCAGCACGATTCCGCCGAGCGGGGCGGCGGCGACCGCGCCGAGCGCCTCCGTCAGTGTGAGCAGGCTCAGCACCACGGCCAGGCCTAGGCCCACCGAGACGACGACCGGCACGAAACGGCACAGCTCCCAGACGATCCGGGCCGCGCGCAGGCGGGCCGGTGGGCGGAACGTGAGTGACGCCTCCGACTCGACCACCGTGCGCCGCAGACGCACCGGCGGCGATCCCAGCCACGACGAGCCGGCCTTCGACTTGCGCGGGGCGGAGGAGAGCACGGCGACCAGGCCGCCCGCCGGCACGGTGTGCCCGGGCGCTGCCATGCCCGAGTTGCCGAGGAACGCGCGCTCGCCGATCTCGGCGCGCGCCAGGCGCATCCAGCCGCCGCCGAGGGCGTAGGAGGCGACCAGCGTGTCGTCGGCGAGGAACGCGCCGTCGCGGATGGTCGTCATCCCGGGCAGGAGCAGCACCGTCGAGGCCTCGACGTTCCGGCCGACGCGGGCGCCGAGCAGGCGCAGCCAGACCGGAGTGAACAGGCCGGAGTAGAGCGGGAAGAGCAGGGTGCGCGCCTGGTCGAGTAGGCGCTCGGTGGACCAGACCTGCCAGCCGATCCGCCCGCGCACGGGGTGCGTACCCGGTTCCACGCCCAGACCCATGAGGCGCACCAGCGTGACCACGAGCAGCGCCAGCACGACTCCAGCGACTCCCACGGCGGGCACAAGTACCGCGAAGGCGCGGGGTGCCGCGTCGCCGAGATCCTGCGCGCCCTGAGTGGCGACCGCGACCACGCCGACTCCCGCGGCGAAGGCGAGGATCGGCACCGCCGCGAGCCCAACGGCCGATACTCCGTAGGCCCACACCCACGCCGTGCGGCGCGGTGGCCGTTCGGCGGGGAAACCGGCGTTCGCTTTGCCGAGCCGCTGGGCGGGTGAGCCGCCCCAGCGTTGCCCGGCCGGCACGCGTCCGAAGACCGCCGAGCCGGGCTCGATCTGCGCATTCTTGCCGATGCGCGCCCCGGGGAGCAGTGTGCTCCGGGCGCCGACCGTGCTGCCCGCGCCGACGCCCACCGCGCCGACCCGTAGCAGGTCGCCGTCGATCCAATACCCCGACAGGTCGACCTCCGGCTCGATCGCGGCACCGCGGCCGAGAGTGAGCATGCCGGTCAGCGGCGGCAGCGAGTGCAGGTCGACGTCCTCGGCGATACGGGCGCCGAGCGCACGCGCAAAGTACGAGACCCAGGGCGCTCCGGCCAGGCTCACCGCCCCGAGCTGGAACGCGACCTGCTCGGCGAGCCACAGGCGCAAATGCACACCGCCTCCGCGCGGGTGGTTGCCGGCGCGCACGCCGCGCAGGAGGAGGCGCGCGGCGAGCACCGTGAGACCCATCCGTCCGAAGGGGGTGCAGAGCACCGCGAACGCGGGGACGAGCGCGACCAGCGGCACGGTCGGCAACCAGCCGAAGCCCGGTAGGAGGTCCAGCACGGCGGTCACGGTGAGGATCGCCGTCAGCCAGCGGGCGCTGCCGAGCACCAGCAGGGGAGCGCCGAGGAGGGTCTGCAGCACCTGCATCCGCCGCGGCACCGGCGGGATCGTGTGGCCGGAGACTTCGGTCGTCCCGGTCGCGCGGCTCGCGATCTCGGCCGACATCGCGGCCAGGCGCGGGTGAGCGTAAACGTCCGCGACGGTGAACTCCGGATCGCGCTCGCGGATCCGCGCGACGAGCTGGGCCGCTGCCAGGGAACCGCCGCCGAGGTCGAAGAAGTTGGCGCGCTCATCGACGGTCACACCGAGCACCTCCCGCCAGAGCCCGGCGAGCCAGGCGGTGGCGGGGTCCAGGCCCGGGTTCTGTTCGGCCGCGTCGGCGAGGGGCCAGGGCAGCGCGGCCCGGTCGACCTTGCCGGAGGTGCGCGTCGGCAGCTCGTCGACCACGGCCAGCAGCGGCACCAGCGCGGCCGGAAGCTCCTCGCGCAGCCGGGTGAGCGCGGCGTCGCGGTCGAGTTCACGTCCGTCCGCCAGGGCCAGGTAGCCGACGAGCAGCTGGTTGCCCGCGCTCGTCGTGCGCACGGCGGCGGCGGCCCCCGACACTCCGGGCAGACCCTGCAGCGCCGCCTCGACCTCGCCGAGTTCGATCCGGCGCCCGCCGAGCTTCACCTGGTCGTCGGCGCGGCCCTGGAACACCAGTCCCGCGCTCTCGAAGCGCACCAGGTCACCCGAGCGGTAGGCGCGTTCCCAGCCGAGCGTCGGCGCGGGCGCGTACTTCTCGGCGTCCTTCGCGGGGTCGAGGTAACGGGCGAGCCCGACTCCGCCGATCACCAGTTCGCCGACCTCGCCCTCGCCCACGTGCCGGCCCTCGGCGTCGACGACCGCGAGCCGCCAGCCCTCGAGCGGAAGCCCGATCCGCACCGGTCCGGGCACGCCGAGCGGCGCCGCGCAGGCGACGACGGTCGCTTCGGTCGGACCGTAGGTGTTCCAGACCTCGCGGCCCTCGACGGCCAGGCGCTCGCCAAGCTCGGGCGGGCATGCCTCGCCACCGAAGATCAGCAGACGCACGTTCTCGAGCGATTCCGCGGGCCAGAGTGCCGCGAGGGTCGGCACGGTCGAGACAACGGTGATGCCGTGCGTCGTCAGCCACGGGCCGAGGTCCATGCCGCTGCGCACCAGTGATCGCGGCGCCGGAACCAGGCACGCGCCATGACGCCAGGCGAGCCACATCTCCTCGCAGGAGGCGTCGAACGCGACCGAGAGGCCGGCGAGCACGCGGTCGCCCGGACCGAGCGGCTCCTGCTGCAGGAAGAGCCGGGACTCCGCATCGACGAAGGCGGCGGCCGAGCGGTGGCTGACTGCGACGCCCTTCGGGGTGCCGGTCGAGCCGGAGGTGAAGATGATCCAGGCGTCGTCCTCGAGCGAGGGCGGCTGCGGCAACGGGATCGACGCCGCGCTCGGGTGAGGGGCGGAAGCGGCGAACAGGCGGGCGGGTGCCTTCTCGACCGGAGCCGAGCCGGGGATGCCGGGCTCGAAGCGGCCTGAGCCGGTAATCACCCCCCGGACGCCCGCCTCGCCGAAGACGAGCTGGGCGCGCTCCTCCGGGTCATCGGCGTCGACCGGGACGTAGGCCGCGCCCGCGGCGAGAACGGCGAGGATCGCGAGATAGAGTTCGCGCGAGCCGCTGGGCATCCGTACGCCGACCCGGTCGCCACGGCGCACCCCGGACGTGGTCAGCTCACCGGCGGCGTAGACGACGCGTGCCAGTAGCTCGCGGTAGCTGAGAGCGCCCGACGGGTCGTCGAGGGCGGAGGCGTCCGGGTGGCGCTGCGCGGTGTCGCGGAGGACGTCGATCAGGGTCCGCGGTGGAGTCACCCGATCGCCTGCGTCGAGCGCGTCTTGAGGGTTACTCGTGGGCGCCGTCGTCACGTCGGGTCTCCGTCCCGGCGGCGCCAGCGGGACGGCGCAGCCGGGACTGCACCGTAGGGCGTCGCGGTGACGTGGAGGTGAACGGAGGGTGCGGTGTCCCGCGGCCCCGGCCAGGAGGCGTTGGGCACCCGGTCGCTCAGTGCCCCCTCGGTATCGGCGCGTCCGACTCGTCCGGCCGCTTCACGAAGAAGCCCGCGACGATGGCGACGGTCGCGATCGATGCGCCCCAGAGGAACGCCGCGTGGATGCCACCGGCGGAGGCGACGACCTGGTCGGCGCCCTCGCGGGCGAGCGCGGCGGACTGCACCGAGAGCACGGTGACGAACAGGGCCGTCCCGGCGGCACCTCCGAGCTGCTGTACCGTGCCGATGATTGCGCTGCCATGCGAATAGAGCGACGGGCGCACCGAGCCCAGCCCCGAGGTGAACAGCGGGGTGAACACACACGCGAGACCGAGGCTGAGCACGATGTGCAGCGCCAGGATGAACCATGGCGACGAGCTCTCGTCGAGCGTGGTGAAACCCCAGAGCGCGATGGCGACCACCACCGAGCCGGGCACCAGCAGCACGTGAGGACCAAAGCGGTCGTAGGCACGGCCGACGAACGGCGCGAGCAGGCCCATCAGCAGACCGCCCGGCAGTAGCAGCAGACCGGTCTCGAGTGGGGTGAGCCCCAACACGTTCTGCGTGTAGAGCGGCAGCAGGATCAGCGTGCCGAACAGCGCCGACATGCTGACCGCCATCATTACGATCACGATGGTGAAGTTTGTCGAGGAGAAGGTGCGCAGATCCAGCAGTGCGCGATCTGTCCGCTGCAGCGCGAGCTGACGGAGAACAAAGGCAGTCAGACCAACGGCGGCCACGACGAAGGGGACCCACGGGGAGACGACCGACGCGCCCCCTTCGCCGAGGTTCGACAGGCCGTAGACCAGGCTGCCGAAGCCGAGCGCCGAGAGCACGACCGAGAGTGAGTCGATCGGGATTGCGCGCGGCTCCGTGACGTTTTCGATCTTGCGCAGGCCCAGCACGAGCGCGGCGAGCGCGATCGGCAGCACGATCCAGAACATCCAGCGCCAGCCGAGGAAGTTGAGGATGACGCCCGAGATCGTGGGGCCGACGGCGGGCGCGACCGAGATCACGATCGAGATGTTGCCCATCATCTGGCCGCGGATCGTCGACGGAACCAGTGTCATGACCGTGGTGAGCAGCAGCGGCATCATCAGTGCTGTGCCGCCGGCTTGCATGACGCGGGCTGTGAGCAGCACCGCGAAGGTGGGTGCTAGTGCCGCGGTCAGCGTGCCGAGGCTGAACACGGTCATGGCGATGGCGAACAGTGTACGGGTGTGCAGTCGCTGGATCAGGTAGCCGGTGATCGGGATCACGATCGCCATGGTCAGCATGAACGCCGTCGAGAGCCACTGGCCCAGGTGCGCCTCGACTCGGAACTCGCGCATCAGCTCGGGCAGCGCGACGCTCATGATCGTTTCGTTGAGGATGACGACGAAGGCGGACACCAGCAGCAGGCTGATCACCAGGCGGCTGCCCGAGTCGAGCGCGGTGGCGTCGGGAGGGGCAGAGCGCCTCGAGCCGGTCTCGGTGATGGTGCGCTCGGTCACTGGTGCGTCTCCGGTCGTGAAGGGATCGTCGTGAGGGGGACATCGTTGGCGGAACCGCGACGTCGATGCGGCGACCTAGAAGAGAACGGAGCAGGGGCGGCCGGCATTCCAGCCAGGCCGACATCCATCGACCCTCGCCCCCGAGGAGGAGGATGCAGTCCTGCGCGGGGATCGTCGGATTCTCGGATGTCGACAAATACGGCTACATCGACATGCTGTTGTCTCGCCCAGATGCGTGCGCGCGGTGTTGCAAGGACACAGCTCAGCTTCATCGAGCACCAGGCGCGAACGAGTTGAGCTCCGACGTCAGCATCGCCGCCCGCCCCTTCCTCGAGAGCATCGACCCGTCAGGGAGGGGGACGCTCGAGACGAGGTCGCCTGGCTCTTTTCGCCAGCTGCATCCTGGATGGTCGGTGTGTCGATTAGAACGCGGTCGATTCCTCAGGCAACGCTACAGCGCAATATCGTGCACATTCCTCAGTCTGTGCGTAATGGGGCCGCGTCCAGGATCTGCGTGTAGTGTGTCTTTTACAACGGGCCGGTTACCGGAACGTTGCCAGCCTAAGACCTCGCTTCGGTGGGGTCTTAGTTGTTTAAGGCCTCCAGGTCCAGTCGTGCGATGTCGATGCCGCGATCAGGCTACTGAGCTTTGCCATCGAGGCCGCAGACTTCGGGTGGCTCTCCGTAATTGTGTGCTGTCGCCGGTGTAGGTAGACCGCGAGGTCGACCGCCTGCAAACCGGGAGTGTTCTTCGAGGACGCGAACTGGATGGGTGACGAGATCAGGTCGAGCCGACTCGATCGGTAGCCTGGCGTGCCCAACGAGCGGTAGTTTTCGAACTGACTCCGATGTTCCTCCTGGGTGGCGATCTCGTCTGCGACGACAATCGCGTCCTCCGTGTCGAACGGGAAGAGGTCGCGGCGATAGTCGTTCACCCGCTCGAGCAAGTGCTGCAGCACGACCTTGTGGGGCTGGTCCGGGTATCGGTACCGGGCGTTCAGCCGCTTGACGTCCACGCCTCGGAACAGGTAGCGGACGTCCGCCTCCTGCGCGATCCGCAGTGCGGCCGCGTAGATGCCCGTTGCCTCGCGGTGCTTCCCGCGCAGCGGCGACCACTCGCCGGCTCCACCCATCAGCTCGTGCCCGTGGAACTCGACGTTAGACGGGACACCGTGGTCCGCCGCGATCTGCTCCCGCAGTACGTAGTTCTCTTGCGTCGTCACTGCGGCGCCGATGAAGTAAAAGTCCTGGCTGTAGGACTCGTCAATGTATGCGATCAACACGAGGTCATCATCTCAGCGCAATCTGCCACAGCCAGGCGCAGAGAGACCGTCTGAGCTCTTCTGACCGCGCTCTGGAGCCCTGTGCAACCGCGAGTGCTGCAAGCGGTTGCTCCGCTTCGGAGATCCCCCTTCCCCGCGAGATGCCATATATGACGACGACACGCCGGGACGAGTCGTCACAAGTGGCATCTCGCGGGGAGAGGGGAGGGAGAGAAGAGGGGACAGCGTGTGCGCGTGGCCGCTAGGCTGGCCCGACAACTTTACACCGGGCCGTATAAGCGACGCGGGAGAGCCGACTCCGGTCGGCACCGAAGGAGCAAGCCTCCCCGCCAATCTCTCAGGTCTTGTACCGCGTCGAACTGGCCACTCTGGAAAGCGATCCCGCAGGGGATCCGCCGATGGTGAAAGCGTTCGTCCCCGCTCGGAGGCGGCGTGAATCTCTCAGGCACCACGACAGAGGGGGAGTTCCCGTGTCACAGCACTGCGACGAACTGGAGAACTCATGTCCGAGACCCCCTCGTCCCCCCGCTACTCACCCCTGCACGACGTGCACGTGGCCGCCGGCGCCTGCTTCACTGACTTCGCTGGCTGGCAGATGCCGGTGCGGTACTCCGGTGACCTCGCTGAGCATCACGCGGTGCGCACCGCGGCGGGCCTGTTCGATCTCTCCCACATGGGTGAGATTTTCGTGGTCGGTCCGGAGGCGGTGGACGCCCTTGACTACGCGCTCGCGAGCGACATCTCGGCCGTCGCCGTTGGTCGGGCCAAGTACACCCTCCTGCTCGACCGCAGCGGTGGCGTCCTCGACGACCTCGTTGTCTACCGCACCGGGGAGGACCGTTTCATGGTTGTCGCCAACGCCGTCAACCGTGAGGTGGTCGCCGAGCAGCTCCGTGATCGCACCGCAATATTCGAGTGTGACGTTTTCGACGAGAGCGATGATGTCGCACTGATTGCGCTCCAGGGTCCGCGCTCGCGTGAGATTGTGCAGAATCTTTCGGGCCTGGCCGTAGAAACACAGCGGGCAGGAAATCCGGTACTAGACGTCGACGAGGCGGCGCGTGTGCTCGCCGAGCTGCGATACTACGGTGCTGTGCCCGGTACCTTCGAGGCGCAGCCGATTCTGATTGCCCGCACCGGGTACACCGGTGAGGACGGCTATGAAATCTTCGTCGCACCTGATTGTGCGCCCGCACTGTGGTCCGCGCTCGCCGAGACCGGCGCTGGCGCAGGTCTTATGCCCGCAGGGCTCGCCGCGCGCGACACCCTCCGCATTGAGGCAGGTATGCCTCTCTATGGCCACGAGCTTTCCCGCGCTATTTTCCCCGAACAGGCTGGCCTTGGCCGGGTTGTCGCGCTCGGCAAGCCGATCGACTTCGTCGGTCGCGCCGCGATCGAGGAGGGGCCGGTAGGCGAAGCGCCCGTGCTCGTTGGTCTGCTCGGCGCGGGGCGACGTGCCGCCCGGGCCGACTATCAGGTGTATGACGGCGATGACGCGGTCGGAGTCGTCACGAGCGGCATCCTCTCGCCGACTCTCGGCGTCCCCCTCGCGATGGCGTATGTCGTCCCGTCCTCGGCGCAGCCAGGCACGACAGTGACGGTCGATGTCCGCGGCAGCCGCCTCCCCATGACTGTCACCACGCTGCCCTTTTACTCGAGAAAGAAGAACTGACATGGCTGTTCCAACCGAGCTGCACTACACCACCGATCACGAATGGATCCGTCTCCACGGCAACACCGCGACCGTGGGGGTCACCGCCTATGCTGCGGACAAACTGGGCGACGTAGTCTTCGTCGAACTCCCCGAGGTCGGCACGAACATCGACGCGGGCAGCGTGGTCGGTGAGATTGAATCGACCAAGTCGGTCGGTGAACTTTTCGCTCCGCTTGACGGCGAGGTTCTCGAGATCAACAGCGTTGCCGTCGATACCCCGGAACTGGTGAATTCCGACCCGTTCGGCCAGGGCTGGCTGATGAAAGTCCGCTTCGATGTGCTCCCCGACTTTCTGCTCAGCTCCGCCGCCTATTCCGAGTTGATAGGCGAGTAAATGACAAAAGTTCGCGCTCCCGGTGCATTTGAGTCCCGCCACATCGGTACTGATGCCGATGCCCAGCGCACCATGCTCGCAGCTCTCGGCTACGACAGTGTGGAGGCGCTCGTCACCTCCGCGGTTCCCGAGTCCATCCATGTTCGTGACAGTGTCGGCATTCTGCCTCCCCCCGCGACCGAGACGGAGGCGCTCGCCGAACTCCGTGCCTTCGCCGCGCGCAACACCCTCAGCCGCCCCCTGATCGGCCTCGGCTACTACGGCACGCACACCCCTGCGGTGATTACCCGCAACGTTCTGGAGAACCCGAGTTGGTACACCGCTTACACCCCTTACCAGCCTGAAATCTCGCAGGGTCGCCTGGAGGCTCTGATCACTTTCCAGACCATGATTTGTGACCTCACCGGCCTCGATATCGCCGGGGCATCGATGCTTGATGAGGCCACCGCAGTTGTGGAGGCGATGCTGCTAGCTCGTCGCGCTTCCCGGGTCGGCAGCGAGGTCTTCGTTGTCGATTCCGACACCTTGCCGCAGACCCTTGCGGTGCTGCGTGGTCGAGCGGAGGCAGTGGGGATCCGGATCGTGGAACTTCCCCTCTCTGATATCGACGTCGCCGAGATTCCGGAGGCCTGTGGTGTACTCGTCCAATACCCGGGCGCTTCCGGAGCGCTGTGGGATCCCTCGGCGGTGCTTGCCACGGTTAAGACGCGCGGCGGTCTCGCCGTTGTCGCGGCTGATCTGCTGGCGCTCACCCTGGTCCGATCGCCGGGTGAACTCGGTGCCGATATTGCCGTCGGCACAACGCAGCGCTTTGGCGTCCCACTGGGCTTTGGCGGACCGCACGCCGGTTATCTTGCCGTTCGCACGGGGCTTGAGCGTCAGCTGCCCGGCCGTCTCGTTGGTGTGAGTCAGGATAGCGACGGTCAGCCCGCTTATCGGCTCTCCTTGCAGGCCCGCGAGCAGCACATCCGTCGCGAGAAGGCGACGTCGAACATTTGCACTGCTCAGGTTCTTTTAGCCGTGATGGCCGCGATGTACGCGGTGTATCACGGCCCGGATGGCCTGACGGCGATTGCTGAGCGGGTGCACCGTCGCGCCTTACTGCTCGCCCGTCTCCTGCGGGAGGGTGGCTATTCTCTCCGTCACGCCGACTTCTTTGACACCGTCTCGGTCGTTGTTCCCGGCGAGGCGCAGACGGCTGTCGCCCGCGCCCGCGAGGCCGGTTTCGACATCCGTCTGGTCGACGCGGACACCGTCGCCGTGGCTCTCGATGAGACGGTGACGCGAGAGGAAGTGTTCGCTGTGGCGGCGGCGATCGGTGGCCTCGACTCCTCCGGTTTTTCCGATGAAACGGCGGGGAGCATCCGGGCTGCGTTGCAGCGCACCACCCCGTTCCTGATGCATCCAGTGTTCGCTCGCTACCGAAGCGAAACTGCACTGATGCGCTACCTCAAGCGCCTCGCCGACGCCGATTATGCGCTCGACCGCGGTATGATCCCGCTCGGCTCCTGCACGATGAAGCTCAACGCCGCCACGGAGATGGCGGCGTTGAGTTGGCCCGAGTTCGTCGGGGTCCACCCGTTCGCGCCCTCGAGCGACGTTCAGGGCTCCCTGGAGCTGATCACTCAGCTCGAGCGTTGGCTCGCGCAGGTGACGGGATACGACTCCGTTTCGCTGCAGCCCAATGCCGGCTCACAGGGTGAACTCGCCGGATTGCTGGCGATCCGCGGCTATCACCGCGCGAACGGCCAAGAGGCGCGCACCGTCTGCCTCATTCCGGCCAGCGCTCACGGCACCAACGCGGCGAGCGCTGTCCTCGCCGGAATGCGTGTGGTTGTGGTCGCGTGCGATGAGCGTGGCAACGTCGACCTCGACGACCTGCGCGCGAAGTGTGGGGAGCACGCTGGGGAGCTTGCAGCCGTGATGATGACGTATCCGTCAACGCACGGTGTCTATGAGCAGGACATCGCCCGGATCTGCCGCGTTGTGCACGAGGCGGGCGGTCAGGTGTATGTCGACGGCGCCAATCTTAATGCGTTGTTGGGTTTCGCCCGCTTTGGCGACGTCGGTGGTGACGTCTCGCACCTGAACTTGCACAAGACGTTCTGCATCCCTCACGGCGGAGGCGGTCCCGGCGTAGGTCCGGTCGCCGCGAAAGCGCATCTCGCCGCGTTCCTGCCCGGGCATCCTTTCGCTCAGCGCCTCGAGCACGCCGTGGGTAGCGGTGGCGAGACTGTCGTACATGCCGGAGCGCCGGTCTCCGCCGCGCCCTACGGCAGCTGTGGCATTCTGCCGATCTCGTGGGCTTATCTCCGCATGATGGGGGACGAGGGGGTGCGGGCGGCGACCGGTGCGGCTGTCTTGGCGGCGAACTATGTGGCGGCGCGCCTGGGCGAGCACTTTCCGGTGCTGTATACCGGCGAAAATGGCTTGGTTGCGCATGAGTGCATCCTCGATGTTCGTCCACTCACCGCAGCGACGGGAGTGACCGTGGAGGACGTTGCCAAGCGCCTGATCGATTACGGGTTCCATGCGCCGACCATGAGTTTTCCCGTCGCTGGCACGCTGATGGTGGAACCGACCGAGAGCGAGGATCTTGCTGAAATCGAGCGTTTCATCGAGGCGATGATCGGTATCAAAGCTGAGGCTGATCGCGTTGGTTCGGGGCAGTGGCCCCGGGATGACAACCCATTGCGTGGTGCTCCGCACACCGCGGAGTGCCTTACTGCCACCGAGTGGCGGCATCCGTATTCGCGTCACGAGGCTGTTTATCCGGTCAGTTCCTTGGTGCGTGGCAAATATTGGCCGCCCGTGCGCCGGATCGATCAGGCCTTCGGTGACCGAAACCTGGTGTGTGCGTGTCCGCCTCCTGAGGTTTTCGTGGAGTGAACCGCCATTCCCGTTGCGATGGGGTCGGCGACCGAGATCCGCGTGCTCACGCTGGAGTGCGCGTCGCGGTCGAGGCAAAGAATTCTGGCCAGAGCGCGACTGCGAGCGGGTAGCCGACGAACGAGACAGCGTCGATGAGTGAGTGGGCGATCACCAGCGGCAGAGTACGGCCATAACGGTAAAAAAACAGCCCGAAGACGATGCCCATGATCACGTTGCCGAGGAAGGGCCCGATGCCCTGGTACAGGTGGTAGCTGCCGCGCAGCAGGGCGCTGGAGAACAGGATCCGCCACCTGCCCCAGCCCAGATCGCCCAGTCGTGCAAACAGGTAGCCGACCACGATCACCTCCTCCTGAATTCCGGCGCGGATCGCGGAGAGGATCAGAACGGGTACCGTCCACCAATACTGGTGGTCGAGCGGGGAGGCAGTGATGGCCACCGTGATGCCCAGCTCCCGGCCCACGACATAGAGTGCGAGCCCTGGTGCGCCGATGACCAGTGCCACCATCGTGCCCGTACCCAGGTCGCGCAGCGGTCGTCGGAGGTCGAGGCCGAGCCGTGCCAGCGGCGCTTCGGTGCTCTGCCAGAGTAAAAACGCGCAGAGTGCAACGGGTACCAGACTGAACACGAGTCCCAGGAGTTGAGAGATCAGATCAAAAGTCGGTCGGTCACTGAGCGGGCCGTTGATCGTGACGCTCTGGTTGGTTAGCGCCGTGGAGCGCGTCAGCCGATTGGCGAGTGACACCAGCGAATAGATCGCGGAGGCGCCCAGGGAGAGGCCAAGAACCAGCAGAATTTCGGACCGGATCCGGCGACGATCGTGGCTGTCCGTGGCGGGAACGGTGAACACTTTTCGGGCTCCTGGATGTCACGGTGTTGCAGAAAAATGGTCGGCGCGCGCGTGATGTGCGGAAGAGTGCGAAGATTCTGTATCTGTTACCGCTGTGTAACGGTTTCCTGCTACGCGCCTGTAGTGATGAAACCGATACATATTCTCGACGGAGGCGAGGGCAACGGCAATTATGTCGTTACCGTGCTCACTACCCGACGTTCGTGAGGGAGAACCCCTCGCGTTCGCCTCACCCACTGGAGGAAATGAGTGAACATCAGACGATACGGCTTCGGAGCATTGGCGCTCGTTGCCGCGAGTACGTTGGTTTTAGCGGGCTGCAGCGGTTCGGGAAGCTCCGGTAATGGCGCTTCGGGAAGCAACCCGGCAGCGATTATTAGCACCAACGGATCCGAGCCGCAGAACCCGCTGATTCCCACCAACACGAACGAGACGGGCGGCGGTCTGATTCTCGATCAGATTTTCGCGGGTTTGGTCGTTTACGACGCTAAGGGTCGGCCGCAGAACGATGGCGCTGACTCAATTAAATCGGATGATTCACAAAATTACACGATTAAGCTGAAGTCCGGTCAGAAATTTACCAACGGGGAGCCGGTCACGGCGCACTCGTTTGTTGACGCGTGGAACTATGGCGCTAAGGCGTCAAATAAGCAGCGTGTCTCCTCGTTTTTTAGCAATATTCAGGGTTATAGCGAAACTCAGGACAGTGAGTTGACCGGTCTCAAGGTCGTGGATGACACCACCTTCACGGTCGCGCTCAACGCGCCGCAGTCGGATTTTCCGCTCAGTCTCGGCTATTCGGCTTTCTACCCGTTGCCCGCGGCCGCTTTTGCCGATATGGCTGCTTTTGGTCAGAAACCGATCGGTAACGGCCCGTATAAACTTGACGGTGACAACGCGTGGAAGCACAACGTTGAAATAGATTTGGTCACTAACAAAGAGTACTCCGGCCCGCGTGCACCAAAGAATGGTGGTCTGAAGATCAACTTTTATGCCACCCTGGATGCAGCATATTCCGACCTTCTCGGTGGCAACGTTGATGTAATCGATAAGATTCCCGACTCGGCTTTTGCTACTTTCAAGGGCGATCTCGGCGATCGTGCTGTCAATCAGCCCGCGGCGTATGTACAGAGTTTTACTATTCCGCAGCGTCTTGCACACTTTAGTGGTGAGGAGGGTAGGCTGCGTCGACGCGCCATTTCTTTGGCCTTTGATCGCAAAGAGATTGCCAAGGTAATTTTTGACAACACTCGCACGCCCGCCGTTGACTTTACGTCTCCGGTGATCGATGGCTGGACCGATAAGCTCAGTGGTGCCGATGTCCTCACCTACAGCCCCGATGAAGCCAAGAAACTGTGGGCGCAGGCCGATGCCATCAGTCCCTGGAGCGGTACCTTTACGCTCGCCTATAACGCCGATGGTGGTCATCAGGGTTGGGTTGATGCGGTCACTAACTCGATTAAGAACACATTAGGTATTACTGCTCAGGGCGAACCTGACCCCACCTTCGCTCAGCTGCGGACCAAGATCGTTAGTCGTTCTATCCAGACCGCGTTCCGTAGTGGGTGGCAGGCCGATTATCCCAGCCTGAACGATTTCCTCAGGCCAAACTATGTCACCGGTGGCTCGTCGAACGACGGGGACTATTCGAACCCCGAGTTCGATTCCCTCGTCGCCGCTGGTCTTTCCGACACGAACAACACGTCGGCGAACCAGAAATTCCAGCAGGCTCAGGAGATTCTGCTCAAGGACCTTCCTGTGCTGCCGCTCTGGTATCAGAACGTGACTGCAGGCTTCGGTACGTCTGTGGCTAACGTCGAGTTTGGTTGGGATTCGGTTCCGCTCTTCTACCAAATCACCAAGAACTGAACCAGTACATCGGGGGCGCTGTGCCTGTGTTGATCGGCTGTGCCGCTGCAACACGGGAACAGCGCCCCGTCTCGGTCACAATCTCATGAGGTCCTTTTTTATGCGACTCTGGAACAGGTAGGGCTGACGTGCTTGCCTATATAATTCGACGCCTTATACACGCCGTGCCTGTTCTCCTCGGCACGACATTTCTGATCTATTTTATGGTTTTTTCTATGCCGGGTAATCCTGTCCTGGCGCTCTTCGGTGACAAGACTCCGACCCCTACGCAATTGAAGAGTCTCGAGGAGCAGTATCACCTCAATCAGCCGTTTATTGTCCAGTACTTGTATTATCTCGGCGATGTTCTCCGCGGCAACTTCGGTGTTTCCTTCTCTGGTCGATCAGTAAACGATATTCTTGCTAGCAAATTCCCCGTCACGCTGACGCTCGCGATGATCGCCATCGTGATCGAGATTGTTGTCGCGCTCACCATCGGTCTGATTAGTGGTCTGCGAAAGGGAAGCTTTTTTGATGCGACCGCGCTCGTCGTGAGTTTGCTGCTGATTTCCGTGCCCATTTTTGTGCTCTGTTTTATCGCCCAATCCTTCTTCGCAATTCAGCTGGGTTGGTTTCCGCCGACTGTCGGGGGTGACGCTAGCTTCGAACGGTTGCTGCTACCGGCGATTGTCCTTGCACTGTTCGTCATCGCCTCGGCGATCCGCCTCACCCGCGGCTCCGTGATCGAGACCGCGGGTTCCGATTTCGTGCGCACCGCCTACAGCAAGGGTCTCTCGCGTCGTCGGGTGATCCCGGTGCACATTCTGCGCAACTCGCTCATTCCAGTCACGACTCAATTTGGTGCAGACTTCGGCCTGCTCATTGTCGGCGCGACGGTGACGGAGGGTATTTTTAACGTTCCTGGAGTGGGGAATGAGCTCTATCAGGCAATTATTCGAGGAGAGCGCTCCACAGTTGTCTCCTTTGTCACGGTCATGGTGCTGATCTATCTCGTCATCAATATCCTCATTGACCTGCTCTACGCTGTACTTGACCCGAGGATTCGCTATGCCCGATAAAAATTACGGCGGAGCCCGCTCTGCACGCTCTATTGACCATGTCGTTGCGCCGCTTGAGGAGACTCCGATCGCGACGATTGACGCCGTTTCTCTCGAGGAGAAGCCCAGCAATTTGTGGCGGGATGCCTGGCGCGATCTGCACCGCCGTCCAATGTTTTGGCTCTCCAGCGTGTTGATTCTTGTGGTGATCGCGGCCGCCGTAGTGCCGGGGTTGTTCACCTCGGTTGACCCACGGCAGTGCTCGCTCTCGTTCAGTAATCAGGGCCCGGGCGGCACCAGTCTCCTCGGCTACACTAAGCAGGGCTGCGACGTGTATTCGCGGATTATTTACGGGGCGTCGACGTCCGTCACCGTGGGACTTATCGTTATTGCCATCACCAGTATAGTCGGAGTGATCGGTGGTGCCTTGGCCGGCTTTTTCGGTGGCTGGGTCGATACCGTTATTATGCGCCTGGGTGATATTTTCTTTTCGATTCCCTATATCCTCGCCGCGGTCGTGATTATGTCGGTATTCTCCGAGCATCGAAATGTTTTTGTCATTGCACTGGCCATTGGCGGGTTCTCCTGGCCGACGACCGCTCGTGTGCTGCGCTCCGAGGTTTTGCGGGTCAAACAGTCCGATTTTGTCGGTGCTGCGACCGCGACTGGGCTTTCGCGGCTGGCCATTCTGTTCCGGCATGTGTTGCCGAACTCGGTCGCTCCGGTCATCGTTGTCACCACCATTTCCCTCGGCGCTGCGATCACGGCGGAGGCAACGCTGTCGTTCCTCGGCGTCGGATTACCCGGTTCGGTGATGTCCTGGGGCAATGACATCAGCCAGGCCCAACGCGATCTGCGGACCGATCCGCAGACCCTGATTTATCCGTCGATAGCTCTGACAGTGACGGTGCTGAGCTTCATCCTCCTCGGTGAGTCGCTTCGCAACGCGCTTGACCCGAAGGCGAGGGCCCTCCGATGACGGTCACGACATCTTCTGCCCGGCAGACCCCACTGTTAGAAGTGAAGGATCTCCACGTCGGCTTCCAGACTGCAAGCGGCCTTGTGCCTGCTCTGCGCGGTGTCAGTCTCACCATTGAGCACGGCGAAACCGTGGCGATCGTCGGGGAGTCGGGCTCGGGTAAGTCGACGACCGCAGCGGCCATCATCGGTTTGCTTCCCGGGGCCGGTACGGTCACCGGCGGCTCGGTCGTATTCGACGGCAAGGACCTCGCGAAGGCGACCGGTACCGAACTCGAGGACATTCGTGGTCGTCGGATCGGCTACGTACCTCAGGACCCGATGTCGAACCTCAATCCGGTGTGGTCGATCGGTTTTCAGGTTGAGGAGACGATTCGCGCTAACGGTCTCGCGACCGGTCGCACACAGGTGCGGTCCAAAGCGATCGAAGTGTTGCAGAATGCCGGTCTTGCCGATGCCGAGAAACGGCTCAAGCAATTTCCCCATCAGTTCTCCGGCGGGATGCGCCAGCGTGTGCTAATCGGCATCGGCCTCGCCGCTTCCCCACAGTTGCTGATCGCCGACGAGCCCACTTCAGCGCTGGACGTCACGGTACAGCGGCGCATTCTCGACCATCTGGAAACGCTCACGACAACTGACGGCACCGCATTGCTCTTCATTACCCACGACCTGGGTCTCGCCGCCGAGCGCGCCGAGAAACTGATCGTGATGTACAAGGGGCGAATTGTGGAGTCGGGTGCTTCGCTCGATGTGTTACAGAATCCGCAGCATCCCTACACCCAGCGATTGATTGCCGCGGCGCCTAGTCTCGCTTCGCGCCGTATTCAGTCGACGGTGGGTACCGTGACGGAGGCGGTGGCCGGTGACTCCGCGGTCGTCCAGGAGGTGGATCTCGTGCGTGCCGCCGAGCATCGCGTCGGGGCAGCGCTGACGGCGAAATCGATGATCGAGGTGGATGCCCTTACCAAGGTCTTCACACTCCGCCGCGGCGGGTTTAAGGCTGAGGACTTTACTGCTGTTGATGCAGTCTCGTTCTCGATCCAGAAGGGCACCACGATGGCGCTCGTCGGGGAATCGGGCTCGGGCAAATCGACAATCGCCCGTCTCATACTCGGTCTCGAGACTGCGACGAGCGGCACGATCTCAATCAACGGTCGGCGCAGCGAAAAGTTGCGCGGCAAGGAAATACTGGCGTTGCGCCGCTCGATGCAGCCGGTCTTCCAGGATCCGTATGGTTCCCTCGATCCGCTGTACAACATCGGTAATACGATCGCGGAGCCACTGCGGGTGCACCGAGTGGGCGACCGCGCATCGCAACGCGAGCGCGTGCTGGAGCTGCTCGATCAGGTGTCGCTGCCTCGGGTAATAGCGAGCCGTTACCCGAATGAGCTCTCTGGCGGTCAGCGCCAGCGCGTGGCCATTGCCCGCGCGCTAGCGCTCAAGCCTGACGTTGTCGTTCTTGACGAGGCGGTCTCGGCGCTGGACGTGCTCGTTCAAGCGCAGATCCTCCGCCTCCTGGCCGATCTGCAGGCCGAACTGGGGCTCACCTATCTGTTCATTACGCACGATCTGGCGGTGGTTCGCGTCATTGCCGACGATGTCTGTGTGATGCAGAAGGGGCGAATCGTCGAGCGTGCCTCCACCGACACGGTCTTTGACTCGCCTCAGCAGGACTACACCCGCGACCTGCTGGCAGCCATTCCGGGTGCCGGAATCGAGTCCGTGATCTGACCAGGTTGAGCTGAGGGCTCGGTGGCGGCTGGGCTTCCTTGACTGTTGTCGGGGAGTCTCGCGGCGACGGAGCCCTCCGTCGTTTCGTCGTACCCCTGCGGTACAATTGAGGGTCCCCCTTCTTGCACGAAAACACGAGACGAGTCCGTTCACATGGCAAGTGCCACCCGCTCCGACCTGCGCAACGTCGCGATCGTCGCCCACGTCGACCACGGCAAAACAACCCTGGTCGACGCCATGCTCCAGCAGACGAACTCTTTTGACGCTCACGCCCACGTCGATGAGCGCGCGATGGACTCCAACGAGCTCGAGCGTGAAAAGGGCATCACGATCCTGGCCAAGAACACCGCTGTTTCGTATCGTGGTGTGCACGCGGCGGAGGGTCCCATCACCATCAATGTGATTGACACTCCCGGTCACGCCGACTTCGGTGGCGAGGTGGAGCGCGGTCTGTCGATGGTAGACGGTGTGTGCCTTCTGGTGGATGCCTCCGAGGGGCCACTCCCGCAGACCCGCTTCGTACTGCGCAAAGCGCTGGAGGCAAAGCTGCCCGTCATTCTTTTGGTCAATAAGACCGACCGCCCGGACGCGCGCATCGACGAGGTTGTTGCAGAGAGCCAAGATCTCTTGCTTGGTCTTGCCTCTGACCTCGCCGACGACGTGCCCGATCTTGACCTCGATGCGATTCTCGACGTGCCGGTTGTGTACGCGTCGGGCAAGGCTGGCCGCGCCTCCTCAACTAAGCCGGCTGACGGTTCGTTGCCCGACTCCGACAACCTGGAACCGTTGTTCGAGGCGATCCTGAAGCACATCCCGGCACCGACCTACGATGACGAGGCGCCTCTTCAGGCTCACGTCACTAACCTCGATGCCTCGCCGTTCCTCGGACGTCTCGCATTGCTGCGCGTCTTCAACGGCACCATTCGTAAAGGGCAGACCGTCGCGTGGGTGCACCACGATGGCACCCACACCAACGCCCGCATCACCGAGCTCCTGATCACCAAGGCCCTCGACCGCTACCCGGCGGAGTCTGCCGGTCCCGGTGACATTGTGGCTATAGCGGGTTTCCCCGACATCACTATCGGTGAGACCATCGCCGATCCTGACGATATTCGTCCCCTCCCGGCGATCACCGTGGACGACCCGGCGATTTCGATGACCATCGGCACCAACACGTCGCCGTTGGTTGGCAAGGTCAAGGGTCATAAGCTCACCGCACGCATGGTGAAAGACCGTCTCGACCGTGAGCTGATCGGCAACGTTTCGCTCAAAATCGTCGATATTGGTCGTCCGGATGCCTGGGAAGTACAGGGTCGCGGTGAACTCGCTCTGGCTATTCTGGTCGAGCAGATGCGCCGCGAGGGGTACGAGCTCACCGTCGGCAAACCGCAGGTGGTCACCAAGCAGATCGACGGCACGACTCACGAGCCGTTCGAGCACCTCACCATCGACGCTCCGGAGGAATACCTCGGTGCCATCACCCAGCTTCTCGCCGCACGCAAGGGCCACATGGTCAACATGGCCAACCACGGTACCGGCTGGGTGCGGATGGAGTTTATTGTCCCCTCCCGCGGCTTGATCGGGTTTCGCACCGAGTTTCTCACTACGACCCGTGGTACTGGGATTGCGAACGCGATTGCGCACGGTTATGAGCGGTGGGCAGGTGCCATTGTCACTCGCAATAATGGCTCGATTGTCGCGGACCGCCCGGGCGTGGTAACGCCCTTCGCGATTATTGCGCTGCAGGAGCGAATGACCTTCTTCGTGAATCCCACCGAAGAGGTGTATGAGGGCATGGTCATTGGTGAGAATTCGCGCAGTGACGACATGGACGTCAACATCACCAAAGAAAAGAAGCTGACGAACATGCGGCAGTCGACTGCCGATAATTTCGAATCGATGACACCCTCGCGCCAGTTGACCCTGGAGGAGTGCCTCGAGTTCGCCCGCGAGGACGAGTGCGTTGAAGTGACCCCGGAGGCGGTGCGCATCCGCAAAGTAGAACTCGACGCGACCGTCCGTGCACGCGCGGCGAGCAGACTTAAAAAGCAGGGCTAATTCTCGCTCCGCGCACAACACGAGACCGGCAGGAGGCGAACCTTCCTCTGCCGGTCTCGTTGTCGCACGCCGCGTTTTCTAGCCCGCCGGCGTTGGCGTTGCTGTCGGCTTCCCCTCGGAGCGGGCCGCAGCGATGAAGTTGGCAAACGCCGAGGCGTCCGTCGGTGATCCCGTGTACTGCTTTCCGTTAACCAGAACAGTCGGTGTGGATATCATTTTTTCTATGGATGAGTTCGGGAGCGGTTGTGTCGACACTCGCTTTTTGACTGCGGCAACCCAGGGACGGAATTGGCCGTTCGCGATGCAGGTGAGCACTTTATCGTTAGTCACCCCGGCCTTCGTGACCAGGGAGCGCAGCGCGTTATCGTCCAGGCCGGCGGTCCCCTCGTTCGGCTGATCAGCGAAAAGGGCCGCGTTGACGGCGAGGAGGCGGTCGGGATCCTGGTCCGCGACACAGGCGATCGCGTTTGCCGCCCGACTTGAATACGCCGTCCCCATGGAGGAGGCGTCTAAAAGCGCCACGGGGTGGAACTCGAGGGTGATCGCGCGCTGGGCCAGGAGAGACTGCAACTGATCATTGTTGGTCTTCTCGAACTGGCCGCAGTAGGGACAAATGTAGTCGGCGTAGACAACGACCGCGGCTGCACCGTCGGCTCGTGCGGTCGCCTGATCGGTGACGACGGGGGCATTGGTGGGCACCGCAGGAGTCTTCACGACCGTTATTCCCGAATCGCTACCGGTGAAGAGAATCCCATCGCTGGCCATAGCGGCCGGACCCAAGCCGACCACCTCTCGTTGTGACCAGATGTTCCACGCCACCAGAGCGATGATGCCGACCACGGCGACGGTAATGCTCGACAGCGTGAGGATCTTGTTGCGACGCTGTCGTCGCCGTTCACGTTCGCGCATCTCACGTGCTCGCTGGCGGGCGAGTTCGCGTCGCTCGCGGTTGGTCATGCCGTTGTTTTTCTCGTGTCCAGACATCAGCATTGACGGTAGCGATAAGCGCCCGATGCGTGCCAGAAGGTTCCGGAGTGGCGCCTGAGATGAGGGCAAGAATTTTTTGAGGATAATGGCTGACCGTCGTCGGGAGCGTCCTTGCAGAGGAAATCAGGCGAACAGCGCCGAACCGATAAAGTCGTTTTCTTCCCGCGCCCCCGGCGGAATTGCGAAAATTGCTGAACCGACGTGCTTGATATATTCGTTCAGAGCATCGTTCGCGAGGCGACGTTGCACCGTGACAAACTGCTGCGGTGAGCGCTGAAAAGACAGAAAAAACAGCCCGGCGTTCAGACGCCCCAGTTCGTCGTTACCGTCAACAAAGTTGTAGCCGCGGCGGAGAAGGCGGATGCCGTTATTATCGCTCGGATGCGCCAGCCGTACGTGAGAGGCCTTGTCGATCAGCGGGGCGCCCGAGATCCCCGTGGCCGTGAAGTCAGGATCGGTGAACTCGGTTCCGCCCGATAACGGCGCTCCTGAGCCTTTACTCCGCCCGATCACACGCTCTTGCTCGCCGAGCTGGCTGTGGTCCCAGATCTCGATCATCATGCGAATTTTGCGTGCCACGAGGTAGCTGCCACCCGCGAGCCAGTCGGGACCGTCTGCGGTGGGCACCCAGACATGCTCGGTGACCGCATCAGTCTCTTCTGACTTCACATTTGCAGTGCCGTCTTTAAAGCCGAAAAGGTTGCGCGGTGTTGTTTGCGTGCTCGAGGTCGACGAGGTGCGGCCGAAACCGAGCTGTGACCAGCGGAGCGAGGCGCGGCCGAACGCGATCCGGCTGAGGTTGCGGATAGCGTGGACGGCGACCTGCGGGTCGTCCGCGCAGGCCTGGATGCACAGGTCCCCGCCGCAGGCAGCCGGTACAAGTGCATCGCCGCGGAAGCGGGGCAGCTGTTCGAGCGCGGGGGGGCGACGGGAGGCGAGGCCGAAGCGATCCGTTCCCATGGCATCCGAAAAGAGCGTGGGACCAAAGCCGAAGGTGACTGTCAGTGAGGAGGCGTCCAGCCCGAGAGCCTCGCCGGTGTCGTCGGGAGGCGCAGTGTCGGAGCCGCCGACCGCGCCATCCGCGCTGACTTCGAGCCCCTGGGTAAGACGGGAGGCGGCGATGGTCCAGTCGCGCAGCAGCTTAATCAGGTCGTCGCGGGTGCCGCCCGGTGCAAGGTCGAAGGCGGCAAAATGCAGGCGGTCTTGTGCCGCGGTGGTCACTCCAGCCTGGTGATTACCAAAGAAGGGGATAGTTGTGCCTGCTCCGGGGGCGGCCTTCGCGTGTGCAGCACCGATTGCTACGGCACTACCCGCACCGACAGCGAGCCCGGCAGTGCCCGCTGAGACGAGGCCGAGCAGCCCACGCCGCGAAAAGCGGTGGGGCTGCTCGGTGGCGGACTCGCCGACTGGGGCGGCGTTGGTGCCGGTACTAGTACCGCTGTCGATGTTGTCGCGCTGGTGCTCGCCCTCGTCGTCTGTGATGTCCTTGCCCTTCATTAAGTCGATGGCTTCTCAACGCCCAGCACCGTGTGGGTGAGTTGTGACAGTGGCTCCGAGAGCGCGTTCACCTGGTTCGAGAGTTCCTTTTTTTGTGCCTCCGTCAGCGTTGAATAGCTGACAAAGCCTGACGTGACCGAGCCGTATTTGGCCAGCAGTGCATCGAGTTCGCCGAATCGTTGTGTGATCTGCTTCGTGAGTTGAGATCCCTGCTCGCCCTTGGCCTGTGCAATCGGCTCAACGTTACCGAAGGCCACCTCTGCTCCCTGTACGTTTGCGGCAAAGTCGCTGAGGTCGGTCGAGGACCACCAATCTTCCTCCCCGGTGATCTTGGTCTTTGCGACCTCTTCGAGCAGGCTGATCGCACCGTTCGAGATGTCGCTGACCGAGATCTTAAAGTCCGGGGCATTCACCATTGTGTGCAGACTCTGCACATTGGTGACCAGATCTTTCCCGAACTTGGTGCGCTGCTCCGGTGTCGACGGCGTCCAGTTGTGGTCGGCATTGGTGCCGTCCGAGTTGAGCGCGCCGACTGCCGGGGGCCAGAGGTCTTTCTCGATGCGGTGAAAACCCGTCCAGTCCAGGCCTTCCGTGACCGCGTCGACCTCGCGGTAGTCGATCTTCGGGTCGAGATCGCCAAATGCTTCCGCGGTCGGTTCGATGCGTTCATAGAAGACGCGGGTCGAGGCGAAGAGGTTTCGGGCTTTCTCGTCATCGCCAGCTTCGTAAGCCGCGGCGAAGGTACTGACAGCGGGCAGCAGCT
The DNA here is from genome assembly GCF_000425325.1 of Rathayibacter toxicus DSM 7488. Classification (GTDB taxonomy): domain Bacteria; phylum Actinomycetota; class Actinomycetes; order Actinomycetales; family Microbacteriaceae; genus Rathayibacter; species Rathayibacter toxicus. The sequence goes on along the minus strand of NZ_AUDF01000004.1, from coordinate 215,604 downwards.
CACCAATCTGCGATTTCACGTAGGCGACATAGTTGGTGACCGCTGTCTCCGTCGCAGCTTTCCCATCGGAGGATTGTGCCGTCGCCGCCCCCGTAACGGTGAATTCTTTTAGCCCAATGGTGGCGCCGACCTGCCGGAACTTGCAGGCCGTGTAGTAGGTTCCCGGCTCGAGTTGTGCGACGTAGGACACACTCTGGCCCGGGGCGATGTTTTCTTTTTCGCCGACAATTCTGAGCTTATTGTCGGCCAAAATCTCGAACTCATTGACGTCACTCCCCACGTTCTGAAGCGCAAAACTGACTGCGCCAGCTCCCGCCGAGGCGGCAGACACCTCACAGGCGTCATCGCTGATCCGGACGTTGAGGGCGGAGGACGACGCAGCGGTATTCGGTACGCACCCGGCTAGGACCAGCGTGAGGGCGCCACCGACGGCAAAGCTGTGAGTAACGCGGGGGAAACGAGCACGTGAGGACATACTTCTCCTGAATTGGTGTGTTCTGGTCGAGCCGGGGTCAGATAGCGCTGGACGTTGGGGTTGTCGTCGGAATGGCGCCGTCGTGGCGGGGGCGCACCTGGCGGATAAAGAGAGCACCGACGATCACGAGGTAGAGAAGCCAGGCCGCGAATTGCAGCGCGGTGGGCTCCGGGGTGTAGTTGAACAGGCCGACGAGCAGCGTGTCGAACGGCGGTGAGAGTAGGTTCCCGAGGCTGAAGAGCGGCGTACCGCCACCGGGCAGGAATGATGCCTCCTGCAGATCGCTTACTCCATACGAGAGCACGCCCGCGGCGACGAGGATGAGAAAGCCACCGGTCCAGGTGAAGAAGCGGCCGAGATTGATGCGGACAAACCCACGAAAAATCAAGTACGACACCACCGCGGCGCTCAGAATGCCTAGCAGTGCACTGAGCGTGCCGATCCACGCGTTTGTTCCGGAGGTGGCAGAGCTGGAGGACACGCTGGCCCACACGAAGAGCGCGGTTTCGATGCCTTCGCGTCCGACGCTGACGAAACCGAGGACTACGACACCGATTGCCGAGCCTGAGACCGCTCCGTCGATTTTGCTTTCGAGGTCGCTCTTCAGACTGCGCGCATTGGCGCTCATCCACATGATCATCCAGGTGACCAGAGCGACCGCGAGAATCGACAGGCTTCCGCCAAGGAGTTCTTGTGCCTGGAACGACAGCGTTGACGGGCCCCAGGTGAGGATTGCGCCGACGGTCAACGAAATCACGACAGCGGCACCGATGCCCATCGTCAGCCGCGGCAGGACATCGCGGCGCCCAACCTTGGTCAGATAGGCGACGAGAATTCCGACAATGAGACCGGCTTCGAGGCCTTCGCGGAGGCCGATGAGATAATTTGCAGGCACTCGTGTTCTCTGGATCGATAGTGGAGGAGGGGCAGTTTCTGCTCGGCTCACCTGTTCGGTAAGCCTAGCCTTACCGGCACTGACTCTAGTGCGTTGCCCTGGCCCTGTCCAGAAAAGTGCTGTCCTGTCGTGACGCGGGGAACCAAAACCTTGGACGAAAGGCAGAGACGTGGACGCGGGTCGGCTCGCAGAGCACAAGAAGATTGTTGCCGTGCATGCGCATCCGGACGATGAGACGATCACCATGGGTGGCACCCTGGCGAAGCTCGTCGCGCAGGGCGCTTCAGTGACCGTCGTCACCGCCACTCGCGGTGAATGCGGCGAGGTCATCCCTGCGGATCTTGCCCATCTTTATGGCTCGGAGGAACTCGCCGCCCATCGCACCGCCGAATTGGTGGTCGCGTTGACCGCCTTGGGAGTAGGTGACCACCGCTTTCTCGGTGAGAGTGGTGCACGTGCTCCCGGCCTTGCTCCGCGGGTCTATCGCGACTCCGGAATGCAGTGGGGCCCCGATAGGGTGCCGGTGCCGTTGGAGCCGCTTCATCCTGCTGCTTTCACCGCCGCGCCCGAGGAGGAGCAGATTGCCGATCTCCTCGCCGTTCTTGACCAGGTCGATGCCGATCTTGTTCTGTCTTATGACGTGGGGGGTGGCTACGGTCATCCGGATCACATTCGGGTGGCCCGTATCGCCTCTCTGGCCGCCGAGCGTCACGGCATACCACTTTTCGTTGTCCTGCCGGAGGCAGCCTCGGTCCTCTCGGTTGATGTCAACAGTGAACTTGACGACGAGGAGTATTCCCGTAAGCGCACTGCCCTCGCCGCTCACGCCACCCAGGTTGTCGTTGAGGGGGAGCAGATGCGGCTTTCTAGCGGGGAGCCGTTTCCGATTGGGCGGGTAGAGCGTTTCCGCCGCGTCGGCAGCGAGAACACTTTCCCCGCGGCGGGAGCGCTCCAGGAACGGCCTGGTCTCGGCTCGAGGCTGCTTTACAGCCCCCTGTCGCTCGCTCTCGGCGCGGTTGTCGGCGTCATCACCACCATCGCTCACCAGCGCACTCTCGTCGTCGGAGACCTCACCCTGCCGGTCGGCCTGGTCGCCTCGCTCGCGGCAGTGGCGCTGCTCCTGCTTGGCCTGCGTCTAGTGATGCCTGATCGCTTCGTTGTCCTGTGTACTGCGATGGGGCTGCTCGTCATGATCGGCCTGTTCTCTCTACGCAGTACGGGAGGATCTGTGCTCATCCCCGCGAATGGCTGGGGAATTGCCTGGATCATTCTGTCGGCGGTGATCGCACTGGTGGTGATTGCCTGGCCGCGATTGCGCATGTCGACCGCGCGTGTCCACGTAGACCGCCGCGGGCCTCGACTCTGTGCCGACCCGTACGATAGAGGTCACTGCTCGAAGGGATCTGAACCGTCGTGACCTACGTGATCGCACTTCCGTGCGTTGATGTCAAAGACCGCGCCTGTATTGACGAGTGTCCGGTTGATTGCATCTACGAAGGCGAACGCTCTCTCTACATTCATCCGGATGAATGTGTTGACTGTGGTGCTTGTGAGCCCGTCTGTCCCGTTGAGGCGATCTATTACGAGGATGACCTTCCCGACGAGTGGTCTGACTACTACAAGGCCAACGTCGAGTTTTTCGACGAGATCGGTTCCCCGGGTGGGGCAGCGAAGGTTGGCGTGATCGCGAAGGATCATCCCGTGGTCGCGGCGTTGCCTCCGCAGAGCCACGGAGAGGTGGTGTCATGACTCTTACACCGTTGCCGGATTACCCGTGGGACCTCATGGCACCCTTAGCCCGCCTTGCCGCTGGTCATCCCGAGGGGGTTGTCGATCTCTCGATCGGGTCTCCGGTTGATTCGACCCCCGTGCTGATTCGTGATGCGTTGGCCCGAGCGACCGATGCACACGCCTACCCCACGACGGGGGGAACCCCTCAACTCCGTGAGGCGATCGCGTCGTGGTTTGCCCGCCGCCGTGGAGTGCGTGGCCTCGGTCTCGATGAGGTTATGCCCACGATCGGGTCGAAAGAGCTGGTTGCCTGGTTGCCGTTCCTCCTCGGACTCGGCGAGGGCGATGTCGTTGTGCATCCTCGGGTCGCTTATCCCACGTACGCGATGGGCGCCGCGATTGCCGGAGCGGAGGCATGCGCCTCCGATGACCCAGAGGAATGGCCGGAGACGACACGTCTGGTGTGGCTGAATTCACCGGGTAATCCTGATGGCTCGGTCCTCGATCTGGATGCTTTGCGGCACGCGGTTGCGAGGGCTCGCACATTGGGTGCGACGATCGTGGGTGACGAATGCTATGCCGAACTCGGCTGGGACGGGCGCTGGGCGACTGAGCCTATTCCGAGCATCCTCGACCCGCGCGTTATCGGCGAGGACCGTCACGGGGTGCTGTGTGTGTACTCGTTGAGCAAACAGTCCAACCTCGCCGGTTATCGTGCGGCCTTTGCCGCCGGGGACGCAAGCCTCATCTCGCGACTGGTCACTGTCCGTAAGCATGCGGGAATGATCCTCCCGGCGCCGTTGCAGGCAGCGATGGTGGTCGCACTTGGCGACGACGACCATGTGGCAGCGCAGAAGGAGCTTTACCGTGCTCGTCGCGCCCGCCTCCGTCCGGCGCTGGAGACCGCAGGTTTTCGTGTTGATCGCAGTGAGGCGGGACTTTACCTGTGGGCGACGGAGGGCCGCTCGGCCTGGGAATCGATCGAGCGCCTCGCCCGAGGCGGCATCCTCGCCGGTCCCGGTGTCTTTTATGGCGAGCATTCACCCGAGCACGTCCGCCTTTCGTTGACCGCGACGGACGAGCGCATCGAGGCCGCAACACATCGGCTCGTTGCCGGTCTTTAGGTCCTTTTTCAGAGCGTCACCAGGAGAGCTGTTGAAGGAGTTCCACAACGGAATTCGCGAAGAACTGGTTGGTGACGCAGTGCCCAGCCTTTGCCCATAGGCTATATGGGGTTCGGCCGACGTCGCAGACGGTTTCCGGCTGCACTACCCACTAGACCCGGCGCCCTGCGGGCGCTTCCGGGTGCGACCGTGACGACCTGGGAGGCATTGTGACCGAATCCGGCACGCAGAGCGACGGGACTGCGACGGCGCAGACAGCCGAGCCCGCGACGGCACAGTCGTCAGCAGCTCAGCACTCGCTGCCCGAGACGGTTACCCTCACCTTCGGTGGGCGCACCGCGGAGTTTCCGGTCCTGCGCAGCGTCGATGGCTCGTCGAGTATCGATTTTTCTGCGTTGTCAAAAAAAACCGGCTTCATGTCTCTCGACTACGGTTATGTGAATACGGCAGCGACTAAATCGAAGATCACCTACATCGACGGCGATAACGGTATTTTGCGCTACCGCGGATACCCGATTGAAGAAGTTGCGACCAGAGCAACCTTCTTAGAAGTCGCTTGGCTGCTCATCTATGGCGAGTTGCCGACGGTGCAACAGCTCACCTCTTTTGACGATCGCATCCGCCGTCACACACTGTTACACGAAGATCTGAAGCGCTTCTTCGATGCTCTCCCGCACAGTGCGCACCCGATGTCGGTTTTGGCAGCTGGAGTTTCAGCACTGTCTACCTATTACGAGGAGAGCTCTAGTCGGAAGGATCAGGAAGCGGTCGAGCTCACTACTGTTCGGCTTCTTGCCAAGCTGCCGGTCATGGCGGCGTACGCGCATAAGAAGAGCCGGGGGCAGGCGTTTCTCTACCCCGACAACTCGCTGAGTTTTGTCGACAATTTTTTGCGTCTCAACTTCGGCACTATGGCTGAACAGTACGAGGTGAATCCGGTGCTTTCCAGGGCGCTCGACCGTCTCCTGATTCTGCATGAAGATCACGAACAGAACGCCTCCACCTCAACCGTGAGACTTGTTGGTTCCACCGGGGCTAATCTCTATGCTTCTGTGTCCGCCGGCATCAACGCACTTTTTGGTCCGCTACACGGAGGAGCAAACGAGGAGGTGCTGACAATGCTCGGTCATATTCGAGACTCAGGCGAAAGTGTCCGTACCTTTGTGGAACGGGTGAAGAGCAAGGAGGAGGGGGTCCGTTTGATGGGTTTTGGTCACCGAGTGTACAAAAACTACGACCCCCGAGCCAAGCTGGTGAAGGAGAGCGCTTCTGAGGTTCTTCAGGCCCTCGGCGTCAAGGATCCGCTCCTTGATATCGCTATGGAACTCGAGGCCATTGCGCTTGAGGACGACTATTTCAAGGAGCGGCGTCTCTATCCCAACGTCGACTTTTATACCGGGGTCATCTATAAGGCGATGGGCTTTCCAACGCGGATGTTCACCGTATTGTTCGCGATTGGCCGCCTCCCGGGTTGGATTGCGCACTGGCGCGAGATGGCCAGCGACAAACAAACTAGGATCGGTCGGCCGCAGCAGCTCTACATAGGTTCTCCTGAGCGCCACTGGCCGTCTGCCGACTAAGACTCCCTTCGCCCTGAGAATCAGACTGGAAAGCGAATCAGGTGTGAAGGACCGTGTTGAGTTCGGCGCCAGCGCCAGAGCGAGGGAGTACCTCGACAGCGCCGGTGAGAGAGTTGCGTCGGAACAGAAGATTGGGCACGCCCGAGAGTTCAGACGCCTTCACCGTCTGCGGTCTGCCGTCAGCGTGTGAGGGGGCGCCGACCACCAGTACTTTTGTACCCGCGGTTACATACAGTCCTGACTCGACGACGGAGTCGTCACCGATCGAGATCCCGATGCCCGAATTGGCACCCAACAGAGCGCGGGCACCGACGGAAATGCGCTGGACCCCCCCGCCTGAAAGTGTCCCCATGATGGAGGCGCCACCGCCGATGTCCGAACCATCGCCCACGACGACACCCTGAGAGATACGACCTTCGACCATCGAGCTGCCCAGCGTTCCTGCGTTGAAGTTGACAAAGCCCTCGTGCATCACCGTCGTACCGGGAGCTAGATGAGCGCCGAGCCGCACCCGGGACGTGTCGGCGATGCGCACTCTGTCGGGTGTGACATAGTCGGTGAGGCGTGGAAATTTGTCGATTCCGGTTGCCTGGATCCCCTGCCGCCGCAACGACGGGCGTAGCCGCGCGAATGCCTCCGGAGCGATCGGTCCCGCATTGGTCCACACCACGGTGGGGAGATGCGCGAAGATGCCGTCGAGGTTAATCGTGTTGGGCGCCATCAGCAGATGCGAGAGCACATGAAGACGCAAGTAAGCGTCGGGTGTGGAGGCGGGCGCGAGCGCAGTATCGATCTGCAGGGTCACCACGTCGATGCGGACGTCGCGCCGCGGGTCGTCGCCGGCGAGTTCCTCGAACGCAGCCGGAACAATCCAGGGGTCACGACCGACGGGGATGGTGCCGAGCTGAGGCTCCGGGAACCAGGTGTCAAGAACAGTCCCATCCGAAGCGATAGTGGCGAGTCCATAGCCCCATGCTGAGGCGGGCGCGGCGGATTTTATGGGGTGTTCGGGGGTCATGGGATCAGGGTAGCGCGAGCAGAACTGCCGCTACCCTGGACCGCATGGTCGCTCAGCCCTTCGTCATCCCTCTCAATTTGCGTTCTGATCCGATTGCGCTGACTCGAGCGCTGTGCGACATCCCCTCCGTTTCTGGCGAGGAGCTGGTGATTGCCGATGCGCTCGAGTCGGCGCTCGGGCAGTACCCGCACCTCGAGGTGATCCGTGACGGCAACACTGTCGTCGCCCGCACTGACCTCGCCCGCCCGCAGCGGGTCATCATTGCCGGTCACCTCGATACCGTGGCCGTGAATAACAATCTGCCGGTGACCGACGCGACGATAGACGGTGTCCAGTATCTCGTCGGCCGAGGCACCGTCGACATGAAAGCCGGGGTCGCTGTGCAGCTGGTTCTCGCTGCTGAGCTGGTCGATCCAACGATGGATATCACTTGGATATGGTATGACAACGAAGAGGTTGGCTCCGAGCTCAATGGGCTGGGCCGCCTCTTCCGCCACCGTCCGGACCTCTTTGCCGCCGATTTCGCCGTACTCGGTGAGCCCACCTGTGCTGCGGTTGAGGGTGGCTGCAACGGCACCCTCCGCGTCAACGTCGTTGCCCGCGGAGTCCGCGCACATTCTGCCAGGAGCTGGGTCGGTGAGAACGCGGTTCACGCCGCTGAGCCGATCCTCAGGCGTCTGGCTGCCTATCAGCCGCGCGAGGTCGATGTCGACGGGCTGATCTATCGCGAGGGCCTCAACGCCGTGGGGATCTCCGGGGGAGTGGCGGGCAACGTGATCCCCGATCTCTGTTCCGTTCACGTCAACTACCGTTTTGCTCCCAGTCGTAGTGGTGAGGAGGCCATCGCTCACCTTCGCGAACTCTTTGTTGGCTTCGAGGTTGACATCGTCGATCTGGCAGAAGGCGCCCGGCCCGGCCTGGATGTTCCGCTCGTCGCCGAATTCTTAGCCGCCGTCGGTGCGGAAGCGAAACCTAAATACGGTTGGACCGATGTTGCCCGCTTTGGCGCACTCGGAATCCCTGCTGTTAACTACGGTCCTGGTGACGCAGTCCGTGCCCATGCTGACGACGAGCGTGTGGCCGTGGCTGAGATAACCGCGTGCGCCGACGGCCTACGCCGCTGGCTGGGCGCGATGTCATGACCACCGCTGCTGTGCAGCAGAAGCCACGCCTACAGTTTCGGCTTCGGAGTGTGCCGTGGTGGGCGCGGGTGCTCGCGATCTTTGTCGCCACCCGCATCGTGACGACCGTAATTCTGTTGCAGTTTGCCGCACGCCAGCCCGCCACTGCCTGGAGTGGCCCCTCGCCTTCCTACAGCATTTTTGCGTCGATGTGGGACGGCGCGTGGTATCACCAGATCAGCATTTTCGGTTATCCCCACACGCTCCCTCTCACGACGACAGGCCACGTCGGCGAAAACGCCTGGGCGTTCATGCCGCTCTACCCCGCTACGGTACAAATTGTTGCGCTCGGTACCGGCCTTGACTGGGGGACAGCCGCCGTAACGGTATCTGTGCTCTGTGCGGGCGCGGCCTGCCTGGTTTTGTACCAGCTGTTCCGTCACTCGTTGAGCGAGTCGCAGTCACTTATTGCTGTGCTCCTGTTTTGCGTCGCACCAACCTCGCCGCTGCTACAGCTTGCTTACGCAGAGTCAATGTCCATGCTGCTTATCGCGATAACGCTTGTTTTGCTTATCCGACAAAGATGGAAAGCCGTGTTTCCGGTGGTTTTGCTGCTGGGATTGACTCGCCCGAGTGGACTTGCGTTCGCCGCGGCGATGGGGCTCTATGTGCTTTACCGCGTCTTTCGGCGTGCGCGCGAACCGTTTCCGAAGACTGAGTGGTTGCCCGCTGTTGCGCTGATGGGGTGGGGGCTTATCGCTGGATTACTCTGGCCTTGTCTTGCCTGGGCGGTGACGGGTTCCGTGACTGCGTACACCGACACCGAGTTAGCGTGGCGCGCCGCCTATATCGGTTACCAGCAGTTGCTGCCCTTCACCTCCTGGTTCCAGGGCGGCGTATGGTGGGCTAATTGGTGGTTCGGTTCCTCGCTTGTGGGAGTCGGCTTGGTGATTCTGCTGGTTCTACTCTTCGTTGGCATTCTGGTCGCGCCGTGGACCCGACAACTTGACCTGTTCAGTCGTGCATGGGTGGCCGGGTATGGGTTCTATCTCTTTGCTTTCTTCTTTCCGCAGTCGAGCACCTTCCGCTTGCTTGCACCGATGTTCCCGCTAACGGGAGCGCTCGCCGTGCCACGCTCGTGGCTGTTTCGAGTGGTCTTGCTTGTACTGAGTGTTGTCGGCCAAATCCTCTGGATCTGGACCTGCTGGATCGTTATGTATCAGGATTGGACGCCGCCGTGACCTCGTTCGCGCCAGAGTCATAGCTCTGTCAGCTCGACATCGTCGCCATGACCGGGGGTGGTACTTTCGGCCCTGCTACTTGTTCAGGACCTTCGTGGCCGTAGCCTGTCGGCGTCGTGGAGCGTGCGGCTGTTCTCGTCAGCCTGACGAATGGACGATAATAGAGGCATACGTCACGAAAGGGGAAGTCTATGGCGGCCATGAAGCCGAGGACCGGAGACGGGCCAATGGAGGCTGTTAAGGAGGGGCGACTCATCGTCGTGCGTGTTCCGCTCGAAGGTGGCGGACGCCTCGTCGTCTCTGTCAATGATGCGGAGGCGAAAGAGCTGCACGACGTGCTCGCATCGGTTGTCGCCCCGACTTGAGCTGGGCTGCTCCAAACTTGATCTGCTAGGGAGCGCTTGTCGCACGAAGCGTAACGAGCGCTCCCTTTTTTGTCTCGATCCTGGTTATCGCGGCCGTTCGCCTAAGCTCGACGCTTGTTGACCTGCAGTAGCCCGTCGCCGATCGGTGAGAGCACGCTGACGACGGCCGGTGATCCGCACACCTCAGCGACGAGGGTGCGGAAGGCGGAGGCGATATCGTCTCGCTGGGTAGGATTCGACACCCGACCCTGCCAGAGCGCATGCGGAACGAGCACCGTGCCGCCCGGTCGAACCAGACGCAGTGCGTGCTCGACGTTTTCGATCACCTGCCGCGGATCCCCATCAACGAAGACGATGTCGTAGGAGTTCTCGTTCATCCGCGGCAGCACTTCGAGCGCCCGCCCGGGAATGAGTCGGAGCCGATTGGATGAAATGCCTGCTTCGTGGAACTGTGTCCGGGCATGCTGCTGGTGCAGCGCCTCCGAGTCGATGGAGGTCAGCATTGCCTCGGGCGCACCGTTGAGGAGCCAGAGTCCGCTGACGCCGGTCCCGGTGCCGATTTCGATGATGGACGTTGCACATGCGGTCGCGGCGAGCAACGCCGACTGCGCGCCGATCGATGAGGAGATAGCTTCGATGCCCAGTTCAATGGCGAACCGACGAGCCGAGACAATGGCTTCCGACTCTGCGACCGCGTCTTCGGCATACTTCCAGTTGGCATCCTTATCGGACACTGATGGGCTCCTCTTGTCGATGCTGTACATGGACGACGCCCACGCAGGGCCAGGCTACGGTGGCTCGCGGGGTCGGTTGGGGAGGCGCGGCGGGATAGGGTTGTCATCGTGTTCGGTTTGACGTTCGACAAGCTCCTGATCATCGGAGTCATCGCCGTTTTCGTGCTCGGTCCTGACCGTCTCCCTCACTACGCTGCTCAGCTCGGGCAACTCGTGCGGAAGGTACGCGGACTCGCTACTCAGGCCCGGGAGCGCGTGAAGGATGAGATGGGCGATGAGTTCAACGAAGTTGATTGGCGCAAGCTGGACCCGCGCCAATATGACCCGCGCCGGATCATCCGCGACGCTCTCATCGACGACGGTGAGCCGACTCCTACGGTGAAGCCGCCGACCGCGGTTGCCACACCGGTTGTCCCGGAGAGCACCGGCTCGACGCAGGACAGCTATTACACGACAATGCAACAATCGGCCGGTGTTGGCGCTCTCGCGAGTGTGGCACCGCCTCCGATCGACATGGAAGCGACCTGAACGTTATTTGCCGATCAGCGGCAGCTGCTTCCCGGTGAGGCCCCGGGGGCGGTCTGTGAGGGTGCGGGCGAGCTGTCTGATCGCTACGGCCGCGAGATCCTCGGGCGCGCTCACCACGACCGGCGTTCCGGTGTCTCCGCCCACGCGCATCGGCATACTGATGGGCACCGAAGTCAGCAGGGGAACAGAAGTTCCATTCGCGCTGAGTCGGCGGGCGACTTCTGCCCCGCCTCCGCTGCCAAAGAGTTCGAGCACGGAACCGTCTGCCTGGGTAAGACCGGACATATTCTCGACGACACCGACGATCTGCTGACCCGACTGCCGTGCCAGCGCTCCGCTTCGTTCCGCAACGGCTGCTGCGGCCGGTTGGGGAGTGGTGACGATCATTACCTCAGCGTGTGGGAGCAACTGTCCGATCGAAATGGCAATGTCTCCTGTGCCGGGCGGCAGATCGAGCAACAGTATGTCGAGATCGCCGAAGTACACATCGGTGAGGAACTGGGAGATAGTTCGGTGCAGCATGGGACCTCGCCACGACACGGCGGTCCCTCGGGTATCGCCCTCTAAAAACATTTCGATCGAGATCACCTTTACTCCGTGGGCTAGCGGAGGCAAAATCAGCTCGCCCACGCGGGTCGGCTTCGCGACCTGGCCGTCACGAGCTAAGCCAAGCAACCCCGGGATGGAGAAGCCATGCACATCCGCGTCCACGAGTCCGACCGCGAGACCCTGCTGAGCGAGTGCGACCGCGAGGTTCGCCGTGATCGTCGACTTGCCAACTCCGCCTTTACCACTTGTCACGGTGTAAACGCGGGTGAGGGACGCAGGACCAAAGGGCATCGCCCGCTTCGCACCGCGCAACCGCTCCGTCATGGCGGTACGCTGGGCCGACGTCATCACTCCGACCGCGACGTCTACTGAGCTGACCCCGGGTACTTCGGCGGCGATGATGTGCACATCCCGCTCAATCGCAGAAGCAGCAGGGCAGCCGACGATTGTCAACCGGATGGCGACCCGGACTGAACCGTTGGAGTAAGCCTTCACTGACTCCACCATGTCCAGTTCCGTGATAGGTCGGCGGATTTCGGGATCGACAACACGACCGAGCGCTGCAAAGACCGCTTTTTCGAGCGCGTCCGGCTCAGGCATCGTTGTATTCCGAAGCTTTCGAGGACGCCCGATCTTTGTCGATTTCCTCCAGCAGACTGCGCAGTTCGGAACGGATAAAGTCCTTCGTTGCCATATCGCGGATCGCCAGGCGCAGCGCCACGACTTCCCGCGCCAGGTACTCGGTGTCGGCCAGATTACGTTCGGCGCGCTGGCGGTCCTGCTCGATCTGCACGCGGTCGCGGTCATCTTGTCGGTTCTGCGCGAGCAGCAGCAGCGGTGCGGCATAAGACGCCTGCAGTGACAAGATGAGCGTGAGCATGGTGAAACCGAGCGCTTGCGAATCAAAGCGCAGTTCCTCCGGACCGTAGGCGTTAAAGCCCAGCCAGAAGACGCAGAACACCGTCATCCCCAACAGAAACCACGGGGTGCCCATGCCGCGGGCAAGAGACTCCGTCAGTCGCCCGAACCGGTCGCTACCGGTTCGGCTGCGTAGCGGGAGCACTCGTGTACGTAAACCCTTCGGCGCGTCAAGTTGTCGTTCCTGCTTGGTGTTGTTAGCCACGAGTACCCCTCCTTCCGGTGCGGGCCGTCGTCGTATTGACGGGAGGGGCGACGGGTATTCCCCGCGTCGCTGTGCTGAGCGCGCGGCGAGGTTCGTCGTCTTCGCCGTGACTACGCCAGTCATCGGGGAGTAGGTAGTCGAGTATGTCGTCGATTGTGACGACTCCAACGAGGCGATGCGACTCGTCAATCACGGGCACGGAGACGAGGTTGTAGCTGGCTAGGATACGTGCCACCTCCGCTGCGGACGTGTCGGTTGTGACCGGATCCATGCCCTGGTCGAGCAGGGTGCCGAGACGTTCGTGCGGTGGGTAGCGCAGCATCCGCTGGAAATGCACCATGCCGAGAAAGCGGCCTGTCGGCGGCTCATACGGTGGCAGGGTCACGCAGACGGCGGCGCCAAGGGCCGGAGCCAACTCGTGGCGGCGGATGAGCGCGAGGCCTTCCGCCACGGTCGCCTCGGCCGACACGATGATCGGCTCGGTGGTCATCAGGCCGCCCGCGGATTCGGGAGCGTAGCTGAGGAGCATCCGGACGTCATCGGCCTCTTCTGGCTCCATCAGCTCGAGTAATGCTTCCCCACGTTCCTCGGAGAGCTGCGCGATCAAGTCGGCCGCATCGTCTGGCTGCATTTGGTCGAGCACGTCCGCTGCACGGTCATCGTCGAGCCGACCGAGGATCTCAACCTGCTCGCTCTCCGGCATTTCTTCGAGCACATCGGCCAACCGGTCATCAGAGAGCTCGCCCGCGACCTCGAGTCTGCGCTGCAGCGGCAAATCGAGCAGGGTGCTGGCGAGATCGGCCGGCTTGAGTTCGGCAAGGCTGGCCACGTAGTGCTCAGCGGAGTGTGCTTCTGTTGAGGTGCTCTCGCGGACCTCGTGCCAGCTGGCAAAGGTGGTCGTGCCTTTTGCGAAAGGCGAGGGGCTCGTCTTGGGGCGGCGGACAAATAATTGTGCGAGTTGCCAGTCACCCGGCCCAATCTCTTCGATCGCCACATCCTCGATGGTGGCGTCGCCTGAGCCGTCGATGAAGCTGACGCGTCGGCCCACGAGCTCGGCGATCACACGTACCTCGCCACCGCGCTGCTGAAAACGGCGGACGTTAATGAGACCTGTGGTGATGATTTGGCCGCTGCCGATGCTGGTCACTCGGCCGATTGAGACAAAGACGCGGCGGCGTCCCGGAATTTCGACGACAAGACCGACAACACGCGGAGGGTTATTTTGCCGGTAAACCAGTAGCACGTCACGGACTTTTCCCACGCGGTCACCGGCCGGGTCGAACATGCTGCATCCGGCCAAGCGTGCAACAAAGACTCTGGCAGAACTCACGGTTACCAACCTAGCCCCGAGTAACCTTGTCAAGGCCCACGGTTCTCGGTAGACCGTCGGTCGACTCCCGATTGCCGTCCAGAATCCTTCAAGAATGCTGTGACAGTTTAAGAAAATGACTCAGCAGACCCCGTTCGGTGGCCGTGGGCGGACCTTGCCCACTATTCCGCGTGGTGACACCCTCGCCACCTTCGATACCTATCACGAGGCGCAGGCTGCGGTTGATGTTCTGGCTCGTGCTGACTTCCCGGTGCGGCAGCTGGCTATCATTGGTAACGACTTGACGAGTGTGGAGCGGGTCACCGGCACCCTGAGCTGGGGTCGTGTGGCCATTGCGGGGGCTGCATCTGGGGCATGGCTGGGCGTATTTCTGGGGCTGTTGCTCACCATCTTCTCACCAACAACGTCTTTCTCCTTTCTCTTTGCCGCCGTGCTACTGGGCGCTGGTTTCGGAATGCTCTTCGGCCTCGCCTCCTATGCGGTGAATCGTCGGCGTCGCGATTTCACGTCGACAATGCAGGTCATCGCGACCAGCTACTCGGTGCTGGTCGATCCGTCGCTCGTCAACCGCGCCCGCAACCTTCTCGGTGGACAGGGCGTCGCAGTGAAGGAGTCCCCGGCCGCGTGGCCGTCACCGCCGCAGGGAGCCGAGCCGCATTCGGCGCGCCCCGAAGACGAACAGCGCTGAGCTTTTCTGCGATACAGACTGCCGGGGGTTCAGCGGCGTCTTCACTGTAGGGAGTGCTCGCCCTCATGTGATGGCGGCGCAGATCGGCGGCAGCACGATGGCGACAGTCAGTCCGTGCGATTCGCCATTAGTGAGTGTCACCGTGCCGCCGCCTGAGAGCACGGTGGTGTGAACGAGAGCAAGGCCAAGGCCGCTGCCTCCAGAGGAGAGAGCTCGGGAGTTGTCAGGGCGTGAGAAGCGGTCGAAAGCGACGGAAATAAAAGCGGGCGGCATGCCAGGCCCGTCATCTACCACCGTGAGTAGCAGATCTCCGTCTTTTTGACTGAGCGTTGCAACGATCGTGCCGCGGTCACGTAGCGCCTGCATTGCGTTGCAGAGCAGGTTATCGATGACTTGACCGAAGTCCTGTGCCGCGACGGCGTAAAGGCGGGCCGGTTCCTGCTCATCAATGTTGTAGTCGATCTCGACACACCCCCCGGTGGTGAGAAGGCGGGTACGGTCAACGGAGGTGACGAGTTCGTTGACCAGCTGCCTGAAGGGTGTCGCGGGTCGAATTGTGCGGCTTTCGATGCGTGAAATGTCCAGTAGAGTCGACGCCAGGCGCACGAGGCGGTCAACGCTTTTCTGCGCGTCCAGAATCAGCCGGTCCACCGCCTTCGGGTCGCCCACCCGATGGTGAGCGATCTCAAGCTGAGCGGACAGAGCGGCCAATGGAGTGCGTAACTCGTGGCTTGCATCCGACACCATCTGTTTCTCGCGTGCGAGAGAGACGGTCTGCTTAGTTAAGAACGCATTTAGTGTGACCGCGAGTTCATCGATTTCGTCATGGGTGCCTATCACTGGGAGTAGGTCGCCCTGTCCCGGATGAGCGGCGATTTGGTCGGCGCGGGCTCGCATATGTCGTACCGGAGAGAGGACTGCTCCACTGAGTACCCAGGAGGCGAGACCAAAGGTTACGACGAGGAAGACTGCGGCATAAATAACAACATGCACAAAATCTTCCAGCACCTTTCGAACGCTGGTTTGGTCGCGCGCGGTAACCACCTGCCAGGTGCCCTCCTTGCTCTGGACACTCGTAATGCGGACCAGATAGCTGGTCTCCTCGGTAGTGACGATGACGAAACGAGGAGTCGATTCCATCGGGTTTGCGTCTAACTGTGTGAGAACGTTCGCTCGCAGTGAGGGGGGCAACATGCTGGCACTGACTCGACCGTCCGGTGTACGTGCTAGATAGAGTTGACCGGCTGACGGACCGTGCTCTCGAGGCATATTCCCCGCTGCAATTTCGTTGCAAATTTCGTCCCCATTCATTTTCAGGGCCTGAAACTCGCTGCTTTCCAGCAAACTGGTGACAACCTGATAAAAAAGCACCGCCCAGACAGCGAACAGCGCTGAAGCGACGGCCACAGTGCCAATCATGATCCGCGCGCGGATCGAGCGCATACTCGTTCGCCACCGTTGCAGACGGTTGGTAGGTTTGGTGCTCTTCGCGGCCACAGTCCTACTCGACCGGGCGGAGGAAATAGCCTTTGCCGCGCACCGTGATGATGCTTATTCCGGTGTCGTCGGTCGGTAGCTTTTTGCGTAGGTAACTGACGTACTGATCGACGATATTGTTGTCGACAACCTCGCCCCCACCCCAGATTTCGGCCAGAATTCGCTGACGCGTGACCACGGAACCTACCGGAGTGATGAGCAACTTGAGCAATTCCAATTCTTTTGGGCTCACGTGGATACGCGTTCCATCGGCTGCGCGGCGGATACTTGAGCCATCGACCGTGATACGGCCCACATCAATCGAGGTTGACATCAGCGACGGGCTGCGACGGAGCAGTGCGCGCAACCGAGCATTAAGTTCAGTGAAAGCAAAAGGTTTGGTGAGGTAGTCATCAGCGCCGGCGTCCAAACCGAAAACTCGGTCCTCAATGGCATCGCGAGCTGTCAACAGTATTATCGGACTCGAGCGGCCGAGTTCGCGAATTCGTCGGCAGATCTCAAAGCCCGACATCGCGGGTAGCATCACATCGATGACGGCGGCTGAAAACTCATAATTGCTGAAAGCCACGAGCGCGTCCACCCCGTTTGTGGTGAGTTCTGTCTCATAACCTGCATCTGTGAGACCATCCACGATGGCCTCACCCATGGCTGGATTGTCTTCTACGACAAGGATATTCACGCGCCCACCCTACGGGGCGATTTATCGTGAAACTGATTTCTGAGAGCGTTACTAGGCAGGTTGAGGCGGTCTTTTCGCGGATTAGTAGTGGATACTTAGGGGAGGGCATGCGGTCGCCAGTACAACGATCGTTGGGTGGCTGGTGCGTGTAGCTCTCAACCGTCGGCAGGGTGGGCGCTCGGGGCGTTTCTGAATGAGCGGCTTGTCGGCGGATGGTTGGTCGCGGGGCTTGAGAACACTCTGCTCGTCATCTCTGTGACGGGGAGCATCGGCCTCTCTGTAGCGGTTACCCGCAGTGACAAAGAAATTGCGGTGACAGCGAAAGAGACGCTGTCCACACGTTGCAGGTCTGGCAGCGCCGTAGTCGCCTAAGAACTGGCTGACACGCCGGATGCTGGTGCCCCCAGTAGGATTCGAACCTACGCCCCTGCCTCCGGAGGGCAGTGCTCTATCCCCTGAGCTATGGGGGCCAGGAGTACCCGATCACATTAGCACTCAGTGGTGCCGTGGTATCTCTCGTGCAGATGCACCAGTGCAGCCCGGACTTTTCGCGGCCCACAATGCGATTGGCGGCACCACGTCGTCGCTTGTTGTCACCGGTCGGCCACGATCCGCTCAGAGCCTCAGCTCGAGAGCATCTGCAGCGCCGAGCGCACGAGCGGTTCTGGATCGCCCGGCTCGACAAAAGAGGTGCTTGATGTTTCGACCCAGTACTCGCCGATAAAAACGTCAGCGACTCCGCGTCCCTCCACCACGTGGAAATATCCCTCGACCGTCGGTGCAGTGCCATAGCTGGGCACGGCTTTACTCGTGGTGAAGAACTCATTCTTGAGCGCTTCAATAACCTGAGGACGAAGATGCGCGACGGCGAGTTGCAACGTGGCACCCGATCCGTTGGTCCAGCCACAGACTGTGCCGTTGTATCCGGCGATCTCGCGCGAGACTGCCGTCGGGTCTGCCACGTCCGATGGTGAGAACCCCGCCCAAAGGCCGGTGATGGTTGAGGCAGGCACCAGCTGTGCACAGGACAACGGGATCGGAGTGCCGGTGACCGCTTCGCTTGTTGTGGGTGTCGGCTCGGCGGTCGGTGCGCAACCGGAGAGCGCAGCGGTAGCGGCAACAAGGAGCAAGGTAGCGGGACGATGCATGCGAGGCACCCTAGCAATCGCCGTGGCGGCGAGGCCGTGCTCCGATTAAATGGGTGTGCGGAGGATCGAGATTGCGTCGCCAGCGAAGCCTTTCCGGGACCCGCTGATCGGCCGAGCTCCTGCCGGTAGGATCGCTCCCCGTGACTCCCGAACAACTTTCCGTCTCGTTGCACGCCCTCGTCCTGGACGCGGTGCAGCGACAGGGGAATCAGATCGACGTCGCCCTCAGTGACGTCGTGCTCGAGCGGCCAAAGAATCGTGACCACGGAGACTGGGCGTCGAACATTGCCCTGAAGCTCGCGAAAAGGATCGGCACGAATCCGCGCGAATTCGCTGTCGAACTCTCCGAAGGCCTTGTCCGGGTCGCGGGTGTCGCTTCGGTCGAGGTCGCTGGTCCCGGCTTTCTTAACGTCCGGCTGGAGGCTGCTGCCGCAGGAGCACTTGCCCAGGTGATCGTTGACGCCGGGGAGGCTTACGGTACCGGGACGCTCTACGGCGGGCAGCGAATGAACCTGGAGTTCGTCTCGGCGAACCCTACCGGGCCTATCCACATCGGCGGTACTCGCTGGGCCGCCGTCGGCGACAGCCTCGCCCGTGTGCTGATCGCTCAAGGCGCTGAAGTCACTCGCGAGTACTACTTCAATGACCACGGCGCGCAGATCGATCGCTTCACTCGGAGTCTGCTCGCGGCTCACCGCGGTGAGCCGACACCGGAAGATGGGTACGGTGGCGCGTATATCGCCGATATCGCCGATCGTGTGGTCGCGGCCTACTCGGGCGATCTCGCGTCGCTGCCGGACGCGGAGCGCGCCGAGGTATTCCGTTCCCTCGGTGTTGAGCTGATGTTCGGTGAGATTAAGCACAGCCTGCATGAGTTCGGCGTTGATTTCGACGTGTACTTTCACGAAAACTCGCTGCATGAGTCGCGGGCGGTGGAACGCGCGATTGAGCTGCTGCGTGAACGAGGACATGTCTTTGAGGCGGACGGTGCGATCTGGCTGCGCACTACCGACTTTGGTGATGACCGTGACCGTGTGATCATCAAGAGCAACGGAGAGGCTGCCTATATCGCCGGTGACCTCGCTTACTACCGTGACAAACGCGAGCGTGGTTTCGACCGTGCGATCGTCATGCTTGGTGCCGACCACCACGGCTATATCGGACGCATGATGGCCATGTGCGCTGCGTTCGGTGACACTCCTGGGGTCAACCTTGAGATCCTGATCGGTCAGTTGGTCAATCTGCTCCGCAATGGTCGGCCCCTGCGGATGTCCAAGCGCGCCGGTACCGTCGTGACGATGGAGGATCTCGTTGAGGCGGTTGGGATCGATGCAGCGCGCTACTCGCTGGTGCGTTCCTCCGCCGACTCGACTCTTGACATCGACCTCACTCTGTTGACCAAGCGCAGTAACGATAATCCGGTCTACTACGTGCAATACGCTCACGCGCGTACCCGCCAGGTTGCGGCGAGGGCGCTTGCATCAGGCATCCCGCAGGAGCCGTTCGCGCCCGAGACGCTGGTGCACGAGACGGAGTCGGCTCTCCTGGGTGGTCTACAGGAGTTTCCCCGAGTCGTCGTGCAGGCTGCCGAGCTGCGCGAACCGCACCGCGTCGCCCGTTACCTCGAAGCGATTGCCGGCCTTTATCACCGCTGGTACGACAACTGCCGAGTGGTACCGCAGGGTGATGACCCGATCGAGGCGGTGCACTCGACGCGCTTGCGGCTGACGGACGCGACGGGGCAGGTGCTCCGGAATGGGCTGGGCCTGCTCGGCGTCACTGCTCCGGATCGGATGTGACCGAGGCGGCTGGCAGTGATCTCCGTGATTGCGCTGGTCGTGCGTGTCTGCCGTGGTGATCGATGATCGGGGAGTGACTGCTTTGCAACCAGCCCCCGCGAGGCGCTTCGGTGCCCCGTGCTCAACCGCTAGAATCACAGGTCTGTGCCGACGCTTTCCGTTGGCTCACCACTGAATTCGCTGGCTTCAGGGGTCAATCCGGACTCGCTCGCCACGCAGTGACGCTCCCACTCTCTCCCGTGAGGTTTCACCCGTGGACGATGCCGACGCACGCGTCGCTGCCCCCCACCATCCGCTCGCTCCCGAATGGTTACATACCCCGGAGGAGGCAGACTCCCTCGTCGAGGGAGTCTGGTCGCGAAGCACACGGCGCGCCACCGACGGATCCGTGACGGTCGCCGGAGTCTCCGCGTGCGAACTCGCGGTTCGCTGTGGTACTCCACTCTTTGTGCTTGATGAGGTCACCGTGTACTACGCGGGCAAGGCGTTTCTCTCCACGGACGTTGCGCGGTGGATGCGCGACGAGGGCCTGAACATCGATCTTGCCAGCGGTGGTGAGTTAGCCGTTGTTCTCGCCGCTGGTATCGATCCGGCCCGGTGCGGACTGCACGGTTACCTCCACGCTCAGCTCCTGGCTGATGGGCCGGTACCCGAACTCAACATTGGTGGTGGTTTCGGCATTGCTTACACCAGTGCACAC
The DNA here is from genome assembly GCF_000425325.1 of Rathayibacter toxicus DSM 7488. Taxonomy (GTDB): domain Bacteria; phylum Actinomycetota; class Actinomycetes; order Actinomycetales; family Microbacteriaceae; genus Rathayibacter; species Rathayibacter toxicus. The sequence continues at coordinate 195,279 of NZ_AUDF01000004.1, read as the reverse complement.
GATCCGACTCGTGTTGAGGAGATTGCTGCGGCCATCGCCGATGCGGTCGCTGAGCAGTGTGCCAGCCGTAGCATCCCCGTGCCCCACTTCGCTATCGAGCCGGTCCCGGTGCGGGTGGTCGGTAAATATTGCGAGTGCGGCGATAGTGTCGTGCACGATGACTTTCTCCCGACTGACGCACAGTCGGGAGACCTTCTCGCTGTTGCCGCGACGGGTGCCTATTGCTGGTTCCTTGCGAGCAACGACAACTACCTTGCCCGTCCGCCGGTCGTCACTGTTTGTGACGGCCAGGCGCGCGTCATTGTCCATGGCGAGAGTGAGGAGGATCTCCTCCGCCGGGATACCGGCATCGACAGAAAGGCCAGCACCCGATGATCGAGTACCGCAGCCTCCGCGTTGCCCTTCTCGGTGCCGGATCCGTCGGCGCCCAGGTTGCACGTCTTCTGCTCGATCACGGTGATGAACTTGCCCAACGGGTGGGAGCGCGGCTGGAACTCACCGGGGTGGCAGTGCGTGACCTCACTGCACCGCGCACGACAGACATTCCTCGCCATTACCTCACCACCAACGCCGAGGAGTTGATCCTGGGCGCCGATATCGTGGTCGAACTGCTCGGAGGACTTGAGCCAGCGCGTCGCTACATTCTTCTGGCGATCTCGTCTGGAGCTGACGTCATCACGGCCAACAAGGCGCTTCTCGCGGCGCACGGAAACGAACTCTTTGAGGCAGCGGATCAGGTCGGTGCGCAGCTCAATTACGAGGCTGCTGTCGCAGGAGCCATCCCCATCATCCGTCCGCTGCGCGACAGCCTCGCCGGTGATCGGATCCATCGCATCCTTGGCATCGTTAACGGCACAACGAATTACATCCTCGATCAGATGGATATCGAGCACACCAGTTTCGAGGGTGCACTTGACCGCGCACGCGAACTCGGTTACGCGGAGGCTGACCCTACCGCCGACATCGAGGGCTTCGATGCTGCACAAAAGGCCGCGATTTTGGCTCGGCTCGCGTTTCACACTGACGTCCCGATCACGCTGGTCCACCGTGAGGGAATAGCGGGGATCACCACGGCACAGACTGACCATGCTCGCGATTCTGGCTGCGTGGTGAAGCTACTCGCGATCTGCGAACGTCTCGTCGACGCCACGACCAACAAGGAGGGCATTTCGGCTCGGGTTTATCCTGCGCTTGTGCCCCGCTCCCATCCCCTCGCGGCCGTGCACGGAGCGAATAACGCGGTGTTTGTTGAGGCCGAAGCCGCCGGAAGTCTGATGTTTTACGGTGCCGGAGCGGGTGGAGTCGAGACGGCTTCGGCAGTACTCGGCGACGTCGTCTCCGCCGCGCGCAGGTATGTCGTTGGGGGGCCGGGGCTGGTCGCCAGCGCACATTCTGACCTGCCGGTGCTGCCGATCGGGCAGGTGACCACCCGGTACCAGATCACCCTCGAGGTGCGTGACCGGCCCGGCGTTCTGGCCCAGATTGCCGGCGTTTTTGCTGATCACGGTGCCTCGATCGAGACCCTGGTGCAGACTCCGCCGGTTGCAGATCCGTTGTCGGTAGGGTCTGGGGCGAGTCGCTCCGAGCCGACCGCTACCCTGATCATCGGCACACACGCTGCCGCTGAATCTGATCTGGCGGCGACCGTCACCGCTCTCCAATCGCATGGGTCGGTTGACGCCGTGACGTCTGTGCTACGAGTTGAAGGAGCCTGAGATGGCTATGCAGTGGCGTGGAGTGCTTCACGACTACGCGGACCGCCTCGAGATCACTGAGGCGACAGTGTGGGTCGCATACGAAGGGATGAATCCCACTGGCTCTGTTAACGATCGCGGAATGACTATGGCGATCTCGAAGGCTATCGCGCACAATGCGCAACTATTGCAGATACAGGGAAACTGCGACGACTGCCTCGATAGTGCGCAGGACCTTGCACAGAACTATCCCGTGCATCTGGTCAACCCGGTGAATCCCGGCCGCATCGAAGGCCAAAAAACCGCAGCTTTCGAGGTTGTTGAGGTGCTGGGCGACGCCCCCGACATCTCTCTTGTTCCCTTCGGTAATGCCGGTAACTACACTGCCTATTTCCGTGGTTATCCCGAGGAAATAGTGCGTAGAGCATCAACCCGTCGATCTCGTCTGTGTGGTTTTCAGGCCGAGGCGTCGGCATCGATCGTGTACGGCACGCCCGTGCGCCATTCCGAAACCCTGGCGAGCACGATCCGTATCGGCAATCCGGCTTCCGCGATCAGCGTCGACGTCACTGCTGTCGCGGGTGTGCTGGGTGTGGTGGACGCGTGAGTTCTGCCGTTCCTGTCGACCGCACTGTCCACGTCAAGGTCCCTGCTACCTCGGCGAATCTCGGCCCCGGGTTTGACACGCTAGGTCTTGCCCTCTCGTTTTATGACGAGCTGGATGTTACGGCTAGCGCAGCTACGGGTGCTCGAGTCACCGTGCACGGAGTCGGAGAGGGCACGGTTGCGACCGACGAAACCAACCTCGTCGTGCAGGCCATTGCCTACACCTTCGCTGATCAACACCAAGAGCTGCCGGGAATTGAGCTGGTTGCCCACAATATTATTCCGCACGGCCGGGGGATGGGCTCCTCAGGAGCGGCGATTGTGTCCGGGGTCATGGCGGCCAAGGGCCTGCTTGACGGAATTGTCCAACTCGACGCTGATGACCTGCTCCGTATCGCCACAGAAATGGAGGGTCATCCCGACAATGTGGCGCCGGCCCTGTTCGGAGGTCTTACCATCGCATGGGTCGAGCCTGACGCGTCCGGTGCTGTCGGGTCACCGTTGCGTCCACGATCAAAGAGGTTGATGGTGCATCGTGGAGTGTCCCCCGTGGTTTTCGTTCCGGAGCACACGATGTCGACGCAGTTGGCTCGTTCGCTGCAACCGCAAAGCGTGCCGCATGAGGATGCGGTATTCAACGTCTCGCGTTCGTCGCTTTTGATCGCAGCTCTCATCCAAAGTCCGGAGTTGCTGTTTGCGGCCACTGAAGACAAATTGCATCAGAATTACCGTGCGGCGGCGATGCCCGAGACCTCGGCACTCGTGGCGCTGCTCCGCTCGCACGGTTACGCTGCTGTCGTCTCTGGCGCCGGCCCCAGCGTGCTGGTGCTCTGTAGCGATCCGGGGCAGCGCCTCGCCGCTGCTGAATTGGTTGAGAAGGAGGCCCCCACGCCGTGGCGCGCGCACATGCTGGCTGTTGACGTTAAGGGTGCTACAGTGGGTCTCACATCCTGAGGAGCCGTGTAACGAGCGGAATCTGTCCGAGGGATCGTCCCGACAATCATGGCCATCACACTGCGTGAAGGGTGCGTCTACTTTTCTTCTGTAGATCAGCACCCGGTCTCCATGCCTTCTCTGCGTTCACAGCACTAGGCGGCACCGGCGTCCGAGAGCATCGTGTGGATCAGAACACGCGATGGCACCACACGATGGTTGAGTTCTCCCGGTGAGTAGTCATTCCCGGGGGGAAGGAACCCTCTCTAGTGACAGATCTCAATACCCGCGATTCGACCGTAGACCCCAGCGTTGATCTCTCGACTCTGCGTGTTGCGGAGTTGCAGTCGCTCGCAACAAGACTTGGCCTCGGCGGTGCTTCCAAACTGCGCAAGGGTGAGTTGGTGCGGGCGATCTCACGACTGCGTACGGCAGCACCAGTCGTCCAGCCGGAGGATGGTGCTGCCGGTGAGGCTGGCGCGCAGAACCCCGAGGACAACCCAGATGACGCACCTGCGCAGGCGGCACTCGCTACTGCTGCGGAAAGCGTTGATCGTACCGACACTAACGAGCCCGCTGAGGAAGCACTGCCTAGCGAGAGCACCGATGCCGAGCCAGCTCAGATACTCGAGCAGGGAGCCGCCTCCGTCGAGGATCACGCCGTGTCTACTTCCGCCGAACTCGAGTTTCCCGTCGACGGCAACTCAACAGCCGACGCTGCCGAGCGTGCACCGCGCCGCCGTAGCTCGCGTCGTGTTTCCAGCGGCACGGTAGCTGCGGGTGAGCACCTCAATATTCCTGGCGGCACAGGGGTGGAATCGCTCATTCCTGATCTTCCTGTTGTCGAGCATCACGTCGACACCGAACTGGCATCACAGCCCGTCATTGACATCGAGTTACCTCCCGCTCCGGGGCTGGATGACTCCTCTCGCGAGGCTGGTCAGCGTGACCGACGGGGTCGTCGCCGCGGACGCGCCGGTCAGGACGAGCAGAAGGACCAACAGGCTGACGAGACAACCACGGTGACCGCCGAGGCCTCTGACTCCGGTGAGCAGCAGGGTGACCAGCAGCAGGGCACCGGTCGTGGCCGCAATCGTCGTAACCGGAACCGTAACCGTAGCGAGGATCGGAACAATGACTCCGCTTCATTCGGCAACGGAGCGCAAAACGGGGGTGGAAGCCACAACGGCAGCGCGCAGAACGGAAATAGTCAACAGCAGCCTCCTCAGCAGGCAGAGGCTGAGGACGGGCGTCGAAGCCGTTATCGTGACCGCAAGCGCCGCGGGGGAGTTGGCGGCGACGATATAGAGATCGGCGAGGACGACGTTCTCATCCCGGTTGCCGGCATCCTCGACGTGCTTGACAACTATGCCTTCGTGCGGACCACGGGTTACTTATCGGGTGTGAGCGACGTCTACGTCTCACTCGGCCAGGTCAAGAAGTACAACCTGCGTAAGGGCGATGCGGTTGTCGGTGCGATTCGCCAGCCTCGCGAGGGCGAGGGCGGAGGTCGCCAGAAATACAACGCGATCGTCAAGGTCGATTCCATCAACGGCCAGACTCTCGAAGAGGCCGCCGATCGCGTCGAGTTTCAGAAGCTCACTCCTCTGTACCCCACCGAGCGCCTCCGCCTCGAGACTGAGCCGGGCAAGCTAGCGCAGCGCATCGTTGACCTGGTCGCTCCGATCGGCAAGGGTCAGCGCGGCCTTATCGTTGCGCCCCCCAAGGCCGGCAAGACGATCGTGTTGCAGCAGATCGCCAATGCGATCGTGCAGAACAATCCTGAGGTGCATCTCATGGTCGTTCTGGTCGATGAACGGCCGGAGGAGGTCACGGACATGCAGCGCACCGTCCGCGGTGAGGTTGTTGCCTCCACGTTCGATCGCCCAGCCGAAGACCACACCACCGTTGCTGAGCTGGCGATTGAGCGTGCCAAGCGTTTGGTGGAGCTGGGCCACGACGTGGTCGTGCTGCTTGACTCCATCACTCGCCTCGGTCGTGCCTACAACGTGACCGCCCCGGCGTCTGGCCGCATACTCTCCGGCGGCGTAGATGCCTCGGCGCTCTACCCACCGAAGAAGTTCTTCGGTGCCGCGCGCAATATCGAAAACGGTGGTTCGCTGACTATTCTCGCCACGGCGCTCATCGAGACCGGTTCCAAAATGGATGAGGTGATCTTTGAGGAGTTCAAGGGCACCGGCAATATGGAGCTTCGCCTCTCGCGTCACCTCGCTGACAAGCGGATTTTCCCCGCCGTTGACGTTAACTCTTCCGGCACCCGCCGCGAAGAGATGTTGCTCAATGCCGACGAGGTAAAGATCACCTGGAAGCTGCGTCGAGCGCTTGCGGGACTCGACCAGCAGCAGGCGCTGGAGATCATCCTGTCGCGCCTGAAGGAGACGTCGTCAAATGTGGAGTTTCTGATGCAGGTGTCGAGATCGGCTGTCGGCCCCACCGCTGTCTCCCACAGTAACGGCCACCACTAACGACCCGACGTTCGCGACCGTTTTTCGCCGGGCGGTCGCGGACGTTGTGTGGTGCCGGGGTCGCTCGCAGAGCTTTCGGCTCCGGGTGCCCTGCGTCCCACTCACCCTTTCTTCGGAAGCCAGGACTTTCTCGCATGTTTGAATCCGTCAGCGTTCTTATCGACGAACACGAGGACTTGCAGACGCAGCTGTCCGACCCGGCTTTGCACGCCGACGCCGTGCGTGCCAAGAAGGTCAACCGCCGCTATGCCGAGCTGAGCCAAATTACGGCTGCGCACTCCGCGTGGCTCCAGGCCGGTGAGGACCTCGAGGCCGCGCGCGAGCTCGCCCGCGAGGACGAGACCTTCGCGGAGGAGGTTCCCCAGCTCGAGGAAGCGCGGCGCGTCGCCCAGGAGAAGTTGCGCCGCCTGCTCATCCCACGCGACCCTGACGACGGCCGCGACGTGATCATGGAGATCAAGGGTGGTGAGGGCGGGGCCGAAAGCGCCCTGTTCGCTGCTGACCTGCTCCGCATGTATCTGCACTACGCCGAGGCGAAGGGCTGGAAGACCGAAATTCTCGATCGCGACGAGTCTGACCTTGGCGGTTACAAGAACGTACAGATCGCAATCAAGAGCAATGCGAACGACCCGTCGCAGGGCGTTTGGGCGTACCTGAAGTACGAGGGAGGCGTGCACCGCGTGCAGCGCGTGCCCATCACGGAATCGCAGGGTCGGATCCACACCTCGACCACGGGCGTGCTGGTATTCCCCGAGGTCGACGCGCCTGAGGAAGTCGCGATCAACCAGAACGACCTCAAGATCGATGTCTACCGTTCATCGGGCCCGGGCGGGCAGTCGGTAAACACCACCGATTCTGCCGTGCGCATCACACACCTCCCGACCGGCATTGTCGTATCGATGCAGAACGAGAAGAGCCAGCTGCAGAACCGCGAGGCTGGCATGCGTGTCCTGCGCGCCCGCATCCTCGCGCGCCAGCAGGAGGAGCTCGCCGCTGCGGCGTCCGACGCCCGGAAGACGCAGATCCGTACCATGGACCGCTCGGAGCGCATCCGCACCTACAACTTCCCTGAGAACCGCATCGCCGATCACCGCACTGGCTACAAGGCATACAACCTCGACGGCGTGATGAATGGCGCGCTTGACCCTGTGATTGAGAGCGCGATCCGGGCCGATGAGGAGGCGCGGCTGGCCGAGATTGGTGCCGAGGACACGTGAGTGCCCGCGATGGCCGTGCGCTGCTCGCCGATGCCATCCGTCGGCTCATCGCGGCGGAGGTGCCCACGCCAGACGTTGATGCCGAGCTGCTGCTGGCGCAGGTGGCGGGTTTCAGCCGCGGCGAGCTGCACGCGCGTCTGATCACTGGACTGATCCTTGACGAATCGGTACATGATGCTTTTAATCTCGCAATTTCACGGCGTGCTGCTCGTGAGCCGCTGCAGCACATCATGGGAATCGCTCCGTTCCGCTCGCTGGAGCTGGCGGTTGGTCCAGGAGTATTTGTGCCTCGACCCGAGACCGAAGTTGTCGTCCAGATCGCCATCGATGCGTTGCGCGCGGTCGCTGAACCGGCTCCGATCGCCGTCGATTTAGGCACTGGCAGTGGAGCGATCGCGCTCGCACTGGCGCACGAAGTGCCGCACGCCAGCGTCATCGGCGTCGAAAACGCTGTTGAGGCTTTCGGCTGGGCGCTCGGTAATTGTGAGAGCCTCGGACTGGACAACGTGCGCCTTGTTTGTGCTGACCTCGCTCAGGCACTGCCCGAATTGGACGATAGCGTCTCGGTCGTGGTGTCCAATCCGCCCTATATCCCCGCCGCTGCCGTCCCTCGCGACCCAGAAGTGCGTTTTTACGACCCGCCCTCAGCCCTCTATGGAGGAGACGACGGGCTTGAGGTGGTGCGCGATGTGTCGGTGACGGCGCGCCGTCTGCTTCGGTCGGGAGGTGTCCTAGTCATCGAGCATGGGGAGTTGCAAGGGCGCGAGCTGCGAGAATTGTTGCGGAGAGATGGCTGGTGCGCCGTAACAACACAGCGGGATCTTGCGGGTCGGGATCGTGCGACGGTAGCGGTGCGCTGATCCGGCCGTCAGCTCGTGGTCTGCGCCGCGTACCTAGCCTCCGTTAATGCTTTGCGAGAGCGCCACCACGATTCGTTCTCGCAGTACCACTGCACCGTGGCAGCCAAGCCAGAGTTGAAGTCGGTGTAGCGCGGTCGCCAGCCGAGTTCGGTGCGCAGCCGGGTTGAGTCGATTGCGTAGCGGAGATCATGTCCCGGGCGATCGGTGACATGGTCGAAAGCGTCTTCCGGCTGGCCGAAATGGCGGAGAATCAGTGTGACGACCTCGAGATTGCTTTTCTCACCGTCTGCGCCGATGAGATAGGTTTCGCCGATAGTGCCGCGCTCGATGATTGCCCACACGCCGCTGTTGTGGTCGTCGACATGAATCCAGTCGCGTACATTTTCCCCAGCGCCATAAACTTTGGGGCGGATGCCATCGATAACATTGGTTATTTGGCGGGGAATTAATTTTTCAACGTGTTGGTAGGGGCCGTAGTTGTTTGAGCAGTTTGAGATCGTCGCCTTGACGCCGAATGAGCGGACCCAGGCGCGGACGAGCAGATCGCTACCGGCTTTAGTTGATGAATAGGGGCTCGACGGATTGTAGGCGGTCTGCTCGGTAAATTTTTTTGGATCGTCGAGATCGAGGTCGCCGTAGACCTCGTCTGTCGAAATGTGGTGATAGCGCACGTCATGCTTGCGGACAGCTTCCAGCAGCGTGAAAGTTCCGACGATATTGGTCTTAATAAAGGGGCTCGGATCTTTGAGTGAATTGTCGTTGTGCGACTCGGCGGCAAAGTGAACTACCAGTTCGTTCTCGGCGACAAGGCGATCAACTAACTCTGCGTCCGCGACATCGCCCTCCACAAAAGTGATCCGATCGGCCACCGGTGCAAGCGAGTCTCGATTTCCTGCGTAGGTCAGCTTGTCAAGCACTGTGATCTGTGCATCGGGATGTTCGTCGAGAGTGAGACGGACGAAATTACTGCCGATGAAGCCGGCGCCGCCGGTGACCAGAATCCTCACGGGTGCTCCTCTAAGTTGATACGGGTAAACGGGACAGCATCGAAGGTGAAGCAAAGGCTTTCGGGCTTGACGCTAGCGCACTGCCGGTCGCTGTTCTGCGTTTCTGCGACTGATCTGGACGATCAGGCTTCGAGGGGGAGGGGGAGGTCATACGTGAGTAGGAGGCATTACTCGTGCGTCTTTCGTGCACGGCGAGTCGTCAAGTGTTCCCTCTCAGTTGGTCGGCTAGCTCCTCGGAGCGTCCGGAACGCGCTCGGAACGCGCCACCGGGCAAGAATGAGGGGTTCTTGTGGCTATAATTTCTACGCGCTGATTTTGAGCATCCACACGATTTTGTCGCTGCAGCACCAGTCTTACTGCCGGAGGAGGAGTAACCGTTCTCTCCACCATCCCTGTTTCCGGGCTCCGCGTTGACTGTTCCCGTTCGTATCAACGATGAGGACTATGCCGTCTTCCGCCGAGTCCGAGGCTGGCCCTCCTTTCCGGACGATGAATCTTGATACCGCGGTTCAGCTGTGCCACGCGCTTGTTGTCTCCGTCGGTGAGCGCCTCAGGGTACGGACGCTCTTCATCAAGGGGCCAGCCGCCCAGCTCCAAGGTATCCGGTTGCCTAAGTTGTCGGCAGACACTGATGTGCTCGTCCGTGAAGATGGGCTCAGCACGCTCATCTCGGCGTTAGCGGAGCACGGGTGGGTCATTCGCCCCGAGGACCCGGATAAGAAATATCTGCAACCGCACTCCGTTACGATGTACAGCCCGAACTGGCCCTGCGATATTGACTTGCATTTTCGGTTTCCCGGCATCGAGGCCGACTGGGACGAGGCCTTCGACTTCTTGTGGGCGCGGCGCGAGACGGTCGAACTTGCGCACCAGAGGCTCTCTGTGCCCCGTTCAGGGGACCATCTGGCCATTCTCCTGTTGAACGAACTGCGCAATGTCGACACGAGCAGCGAATTTCCACACCTGCGTCAGCGCGCTCTCGAGCGCGCTGACGACGTACTCGACTTCGTCGGCGGTACCGGTTCAGCCGCTCCATTGCGTCCGGTCCTCGAACTCATGCCGCAAAGCGCAGGCCTTATCTACCCGCGTCCATCGACAAACTGGCGTTGGCACACTCGTACGACTAGCGACTCCGCGCGACGGATCATTGCCATTGTGTACAGTCCGTGGCGTGAAAAGCCCGCTTTGATTTGGCACTCGATCTTCGCTCCGGTCGAAGTCGTTCGCATCACCGATCTCTACGCCGATGGCTCACCGCGCTCCCTCGTGGTCAAGAACGTGCAGCGCTGGTCGCGCGCTCTGCACAATCTCGTAGCGACGGCGCGTGAGGTCGTTCGCTATTTCTCCTCCCGCCCTCCGCAGTACTGAGTGATGAGTGAAAACAAGGATCTGGATGCGTATTCTCTTCCTGGCTGATGACGTACTTTTCCCGACTGATAACGGTGGCCGGGTAGAACTGTTGGGCGAGGTTCGATCCCTCCTTGCCGCCGGTCATTCCGTGCAGCTGGTGGTGTTCCACCGTCGAGCCATGACACCGCAGGACCGTGAGCGGCACCGTGAACTCGTCCCCAAGACAATTTTTGTGGCGCGACGGGGCTTCATCAGCGCGAGTATTCGGAGCCCACTCATGCCGTATCAGCTTTCCTCGCGGCGGCCCACGAGTTCAGTGTCGCCGACGCGACTCGGTCGACCCGAGGTCATCGTCGCCTCCCATGAATGGACGATGAAGGCGGCACAACGCTGGAGCCGTGTCACGGGTGCGCCTATTTTGCTTCGTAGCCACAACAATGAGCGTGCCTTTCTTTCCTCGTTGGCGCGGCACGCTTCGGGGGGTCATGCCGCCTATCTGTGGGCAGAGGGAGCTCGGCTCGGTCTTTCGGTGCGGCGCGGCCTCCTCCGCCCCGTTGCCGCGGTCGGCGTCATCTCGGCCGAGGACGCACAGGCATATCGTTCGTTTTCAGGGCCGGTTGTGCCGCTCCCGCCAGTGTTCCCCGAAGTCGGGCCGACGCTCGTGCGTTCGGTGCCGCCTGTTGACGAGAGGATCGCGTTCGTGGGGGCTCTAGACCAGTCGCATACCGAAAAGGGGCTGCGCTGGTTCGTTGAATCCGTCCTTCCGCTGATTCGGGAGCAGCGACCGAGTACATGTTTCGTCGTGGCCGGGCGCCGTTCTTCCGCTGATCTCGCCGCATTCCTACGTCGTGCCGAGGGGGTCGATTTCATTGGTGAAGTGGATGACGTGTCCCAGCTGTATCTTGCGCGGGTTTTCGTGAATCCTATTTTCTCCGGCAGCGGCGTGAACATGAAGATGGGTGCGCCTGCTGTGGCTGGGCAGCCCACTGTGTCCACGAGCTACGGGGTCCGTGGACTCGGAGCATTGGCAGAGGCGGTGACCATTGCCGATACCCCACTTGACTTCGCGCGCGCGTGTCGTGAATTGCTCGCGGACGATGCACTCTGGCAGGAACACTCTCAGCGGGTTCGTCGCGCTGCCGAGGCAAATGCACCAGAACGGATTGCTGAACTCTGGACGCAGCTGCTCGAGCGCGTCAGCGAAATGAATTCGCTCACGCGATTCGTTCGAGAAGACCTCGCGCCTGCAAGTCGTTGAGGAAAGTGATAACGTCGGGGGTGATTTTTTCCTCGTCTAGTGAATAGAGCGCGACCATTTCGCGCACAATGTCGGCTGTGCTGCAACTTTCGCCGCGCTGCTGCTTTGCCTCGATAACGGACCAAATAGCAGCTCCCGAACCGTCAAGTACGACCGGAGACGAACAGTCACCCTCACCGAGGCTGAGGGCGGTCACCGATTCCTCGGTCGTGACGTAGGCGGTGGTCGATTGGATGCTCCATGACCCGTCTGAGACGCCTGCCGTTGTCATCGCCACGGCGCCGACCGGCGCCCAGTGGGTCCAGGCAGCGCGGGCGGAGCGCTTCGAGGTCGCGGAGGAGGTGCGGCGGAGCGGCGGGTTGCTCGCTTCTCTCGGCGAGGTGACTCCGCAGTGTATTCCGTTTCGTCCGGCACGGCGAAGAAACAGAGCACAAACGGCAACCAAGTGCTCCAGGCCAGCGGGTCTACCGTATCCAAGCGCATGAGGGTCTCAGCGATGCTAATGCCGAGCAGCGTGAGCAGGAAGTACGAGATTATCCGGGCTAAGCGTGTTTTCTCGAGCGTCATTCCGCGGTAGATGGCCACCCCGAACAGGGCAGCGAGCAGTAAGACTGCGACCAATCCGGAGGTAGTCATCACTGTGACGAATTCGTTGTGCCCGTGATAGGAAGGCGCGCCGAGGGCAAGAGCGATACTGCCGCCGATGCCATAGATAGCAAGTCCGTTTCCGAACGCCAGTGCGCTCAGTGAATCCCAGTGTGCTATCGAGTCGATCCAGATTTGGCCGCGGTTGGTGAACGCCGAGCCGTTGTGAGTCACCAGCGGCAGAACCACCATGACCCCCACGATGAAGAGAGCACCTAGGACGATCATGATCCGCAGCAGGAGCGGTCGCCGGACCACCAAGAGGACTATCACGACTCCGGTGCTGACGGCGAGCCCGGTCAAGGAGGTCCGGCTCGAACTGAGTAACAGGGTGAATAGGGCCACCCCGAATGATGCGATGCCTAGTAATCGACGCTTGAAGAGGAGCATCAACGGCAGAGTCGCCCCCAGTACCATGCCGAGAATGTTGCCCTGCGGATAAATGCCGGCGAGTGTCTGAGTGCCGACGAGAGCCTTCTCATTCAGGGTGACATAACTTGTCGGCATCCAGCCAAGGCCCGAGGGAATCAGGAGCAGACTCCCGACGGCCACCAGCAGACCGCCGAAGCCAAAGATCGCAAGATCTTCAAAATGCGGTTGTATGCTCCAGCCCACGACCAGCAAGATCGCGATGGTGTAGTAAGAGAAGCGCAGCCCTTGTCCACCACTGGCGACAAAGTCGCCAACAGTCACGACCGAGAAGAAGATCAGGAAGAGGATAAGAGCTGAAAGTTGCGGGAATCGCCGTGTAATGCTGATGTTGGTGACGAGGATGGTCAGACAGCCGAGGTAGAATGCTACCGCCGCTAACTGTCCGGCAAGCTGGCCCGCCGACGTCGAGGCGACGTTACCTGTCGAGGTGGCCGTGGCTGCTTCGCGTCCGCCGACAAGCAGGTTGGTGACGATCTGAGCGGAGCCAAGGCCGAAGGTCAGAACCATCAGCAGGAGAATCTGTCGGCGTCTACGCCGACGGTCACGCTTCTTCTCACGTTCGGCGTTCGGCGCGCTGGGGGTTAGGCCTGGCGGGGTCCACGTGGTCTGGCGTGGGGCTTGTAGGACGGTCACGGGCGGGTGCTCTCCTTCTGGCCTCCAGGAATCCGCGACGCCAACTTCTGCTGGCGCGGGCGGAGGCAGGAACCGCCGACGGCGGCTGGCCGGACTTCGGTGAGTGTACGAGCGCTGGAGTGTCTTCACCGGGCCTGTGGCGCGAAACGATTGGCAATGTAGCGCGTTTTGTTCCGGCATGCCGCATCGCTTCTATGCTGACCTGTCGGCACTGCACGGTTGAACCCCGTTCCGAGGTTGAACGATGTGCTCGTACCTCTCCCTCCCCAGGAGATGTTTTCTGCTCTCTCCCCCGCATTACACCGATCCGTTTCCCCCCCGGAACTATCGACGCATTTGTGGTGAGGAGATTTCGTGCGCATCGTTCGCCTCGTACGACACGCAGTGAGAGCTGTGCTCAAACGCTGTCGTTTTGCTCTGTGGCGCGCGAGCGGTTGGCTACGGAACGCCTCGGTCCTCGGGGACGCACCGGTCGTCGTCTCGCTCACGTCGTTCTGGCCACGCATCGCGGGTGTCGACCTGGCAATCGAATCGATTGCGGCGGGTACCGTTCGGCCCCGTCGGCTGGTGCTCTGGCTGTGCGATTCCGACATCGCCGCTGGCCTGCCGCGTCGGCTTCGCCGACTGGAACGCCGCGGACTCGAAATCATTGGCTGTCCCGACTATCGCTCGCACAAGAAGTACTACCCGTATGCGATCGAGCGAGATCAGATCGCTTTTCCGCTCGTCACCGCCGACGACGATGCCTACTATCCACGGGACTGGCTAGAGGGTCTGATAGCGGCGCATGCAGAACATCCGAACGACGTGCTCGCTTATCGCTCGAAGGAGATTCGCTTCGATGACCATGGAGGCATCCTGCCTTATCGCTCCTGGCCGCTGCGCACATCAACTGCTCCTTCCTATCGGGTGTTTCCAACCGGGGTGGCCGGGGTCCTTTATCCGTTGGCTGTGCTTGAGGAGGCGCGACGGCATGGCACGAGTTTCATGGAACTGTGCCCTCATGCTGATGATCTTTGGTTGCATCGCAGCGCGGTAAGGGCTGGAGTCGCACCGCGCCAGGTGCACGAGTGCGCCGTCGATGTGCCGGGAATTCCTGGCGCTCAACGTGTCGCGTTAATGACCTCAAACACTGAAGCTGGCGGCAACGACAGGCAATTTCGCGCTACTTACTCTTTCTCTGATTGCGAAGCGATTCGGGGAGATCGGCATGTCTAATGATTCGGCGCCGGAAAAGACGGTGATGCACACCACACACCGGGGGACAGAAGAGTGCGAGTCAGAGGCGAAGGCCCTCCCGGCGCGAGGCCGAGAAAATCGTGGTGTCGTCGGGCGCCAGGCGGTCGTGGGAGGAGAAATTTCATGATGTGTTTTGCCCACCTTTCCCTTGTGGGTCAGGCGGCATTGTGGAGATATTTCGGTGCGCTATGGCGGTTCGTGGGAACCGTGCTCTGGAGGACGGCGGCGACATTCCCGTGTGTCGGGGCAAGCTGGGCTCGGAGCGCTCATCAAGTCACGGCTCACTCTGCTCGACGGAATACTGCCGAGATCGCGGTACTACTCCCCGTTGAGGAGCGTTTCGATGGCACCGGCGGAGCGATAGCGACTTGGGTGCGGAACGCCTATGCGCACCTCGATGATGATGTGTTCTACCGGATTTATTGCCCGGCGGTGAGCTCGGCTTTTGCCGGCTCGTTACCGGTAGCGCACTTGCGTTCATACGCAGTGCTCGATCGGATGCTTCGTCGTATGAGTCGACTGCTCGGGGCTCTCTTCCGCCGCAACCCCCACGGAGTTTTACGAGTGCTGACAGTGCAGGGCATCGTCTGGGTGCGTTCGGTCCTCCCCGCTCTCACCGCGGCTCGAGTTGTGCATGTGCATAACCGTCCCGGTTATGCGGTCCAGCTTCGCCGCAGCGGATATTCCGGACGCGTCGTTCTGCACATGCACAACGACGCGGTTGAATCGGTGCAGAGCTGGATTAAACGCGGTTACGGTCGCTCGCGCAGTGCGATGGAAGTGCTCAGCGCGGTTGATCACTGGGTCTTTTGCAGCGAGTTTTTGCGCCGACGCGTCTGTGATTCTTTTGCCCTGAGTCAGGCGGTCACCAGTGTGCTCTATAACGGCGTCACTGTCGAAAAAAAGGCGGTAATTGCTCCTGTTCCTCAGGCGCGGGGCGCGCAGAGAGGGCTCATTTCTGCCGTTTTTGCGGGGCGTTTAATAAAGGAGAAGGGAGTTGTGGAGGCGGTGCGCGCGTGTGGAATCGCCAACCGTTATTTTCCGACCAGTCTGGATATTTACGGCGGTAAAGCTACGGGATTTTCTTCGGGAGGATCGTCTTACATTTCTGCGGTTCGACGCGAGGCGGAGCGAGTCAACGCTGAATGCGGGGCTAAGCGGGTGAGGTTGCACGGATACGTGCCGCCTGCCGTCTTATTAACTGAACTGGAGCGGGCCGATGTGATGCTCTATCCGTGTCGCTGGGACGAGCCGTTCGGGATGGTCTTGGTTGATGCTCTGTCGGTGGGCACGCCGGTCATAGCCCCCGCGCGTGGCGGTATCCCCGAGATTGTCCGTGACCGTGAGAATGGGCGGCTTCTTTTAGCGGAGGCAGGGGAAGACGACTTCGCCGATGCGCTACTCGAGCTTGCCCGATCGTCGCAGTATTCAGAAATTGCTCGCGCGGCAATGCTCACCGCGAGGACAGCCTTTTCGTGGGAAAAAATCGCGGAACAGTTGCTCTTTGTGCTCGAAGAAAGAAGAGTGGAATGAGCGCGCAGTCGCACCCGACAACTGGTCCGTCTGCGATCGCTATCTACGCGCGAGCACGAACGGTCCACCTTGAGCGCTTTGCTCACCTCGATGCGGAGCTGATCTTTCGAGCGAGAAACTACGACTTCGACGAGGAGATAGCTGGCCGGGTCCCGCATCGGCAGCTCGGTTATGTGCGCACATTCCTTCGGCTGTTGCGTACCCCCTACCGGGTCGTTGAGCTGAACGAGCCGTTTCAGCTGAACTCGTGGCCGGGTCTCCTTCTCGATTTGCTCGCTTTGCGTGTGTCGGACGCGCTGCGAAGACGACATACCGTTGTCACTTGCTATGCGATCGGAAATGATGATCTTTGCGTCAATTTTGCCGCCTATACGCATTTCCCGATCGCTCTTTCTCGGCGAATTGTGCGCTCTATGATGCGTCTTTTTGTTACGCAATTTGATCGGATTGCTTTCGGTATTCCTGTGTCGGAACAAATTTACCGGCATCTCGCTGGAGATCGGCTCGAGCGTGTCTCGACGAAGCATTTTGGAGCCCTTGCTCCGGCATGTCACTCCCATAAACTACCGTTTCTACGTGAGAAACAGGTGCTGTTTCTTGGCGCTCTAGAAGAACGTAAAGGTTTTGATTCGCTCCTTCGTGCCTGGCCGCTTGTTAATGTGGAGGGTGCCCGTCTGGTGATCCTCGGTAAAGGCGAAGGAACACGGCGCGCAGAGGAATTCGCTGCCAACCGGCATGATGTGCAGTTCCATGAGGATCCGCCGAACGAGGAAATCCATGTTTGGCTGGCACGGTCGTCGGTAGTGGTCTTGTTTTCGCAGCGGACGCCGCGCTGGCGTGAACAGGTTGGGCTGCCGATTCTCGAAGGGTTGTCACACGGTTGCACCATCGTGACGTCAACCGAGACCGGCATCGCCGATCGGCTGCTCGCCGAAGGCCATCGGGTCCTGCCTCCTGAATCCGGAGCGGAGGGGCTCGCTGCAGCCATCAGCGCTGCCCTCACCTCACCGGTTCCGGTGGAACGTGTACTCGGCTCATTGCCGGAGCGAGACACTCGTCTGATTGCGGGTGAGTGGATGTTTGAAACCTGACTGGCTCGCGTGACGAGAGGAAACACCCTGCGCCTTCCTCATCTCGTAGGGGATTTTATTAACATTATCTCATATTGTCCCCGTTGGCAAAATGACAATAAATCTGATCCTCCGTGCCGCAGTCGGGGCGCAGTCGCGACGCGGCGAGAGAGCATCATGGGAGTTCTGGCGCCCCCTGGCATTTCCCCTCAGTGGGGCGTCAGCGCCCCAACAGTGAGAGAAGGACATGCTATGGCACGGCACGCAATGACGCGGCGCGAAGTAACAGCGAAAGGTCCAGCGCGAAGGACGTTTCTTGCGGCTTCGACAGCAACGGTCGCGGCAATGGCCGTAGCGGAGGCTACCCCCGCTCAGGCAGACGCTTCCGCTTCGCTGGCTCTCTCCCCTGAAGTTTCCACGACCGCCTTTTCGGGTACCCTCACCCGAAAGATCGTTCCGGCATTTGACACGAAACGTTTGGTGCAAGGTGCGTCACTCTATACCCCAATTTGGTCCGATAAGGACGCTATATATATAGCGGATTCGACTCCGATTTTGCCGTGGGACCGAACGGCTACGCCTGGACCTAAAGCAAATCTCATCGTGACCCGCATCCCAAAAGATGGCAGTACACCCACCACGGCCACTGTCGGTAATTTTTTCTACGATAAAACGAATGTCGGTCACCGCGGTGCCAGCGTTGTCGTTTCTGATGATGGGCGGGTCCTTGCCCACCCCGCTGTCCATTCCAGTCCGAATGTGCAAATTTCGGTACCGCTGGCAGTCTTCCGCTCGCGGGCGGCGCACGATATATCGGGCTTTGATCTTCTCGAGACCGCGTCCGGCGGCTTTGCCGGTTCGTCCTACCGTCGCTTCTTCCGTGACCCCAACACTCGCGGACTATATATGCTGGTGCGCGGAACTTTGAACCAGTCCATACTCTGGCGCTGGGATAAGCCCCGCCAAAACTTCGAGCGGATGGATCGCCCGGGCACTGCCGTCGATGTCTGGGACAGTGGAAGGCAAGACGGCTTGAACCTCGTCAACACCCTGAAAACGGTCCCTGATGGTAAGGGTGGCCTGATGAAGGTTATTGATAAGGCGAAGACCGGCGGCTACGGACATGAGGTCGCATTTGTTGCGTCAGGATCCGTCGTGCCTGTTATCTATTGTGTCCCGGAATTCACAGTAAACAGTGCCCCGGGAGAAATAATTTCCGGATATCCGACTTATGGCCAGGGTGGCTATCCTCGACGTGACATTGCTCTCGTTCGATCGATCGACGGCGGCTACACCTGGCAGTCGCTCGACCTGAGTGGCGAGAGCGGAGCCGTGTCGCATGCGGTCCCCGATGCTTTCACTCCCAACCTGCCCGATGGCACAGTGGGGAATGTCGATATTGCATTTCCCGGTCCAACGTATGACCGCTCGAATCCGGACCCGGTGGCGCAGGACGCGACCCGCAATAATGCGGTAGGCGCCCGAATCGCGGTCAGTGGTAATCGTGTCATCGTTGTGGCGAACTGGGACGGTCGTACGCCGACGCCCGGCGTTTCTGACGGGCTGACCGACGCTCAGCGGGTCCGTGGCCTGTATGCGCGCACATATGACAGTGTCCAGAAGCGTTGGCTCGCTCCCGTCACCACGCTCATTGCTCCGACACCACTGGTATACCAAGATCCAGCCAAGACGCGCCCCGATCAGACCCAGAGCTATCACGCTGGCCTGGCCTCCGTTGCATCGACCAGCGATGGACGCGTTGTGGTGATCGCCTCCGACCACGATGATCACTACCTTGATGGCGGAGGTCTGGTGCAGACTCCGGACTCTGATCTGGTTGACGACCTGACCGATTCCTCGGGTCAACGTACTCCCCGTGATAAAGCGGCCGGTCTCTTTCCCTCTAGTGTGCGGTTGTTCGCGTTCGTCACCCGAGACGGTGCGAACTGGACAAAGTATCGGCTCGACGATGTTGCTGCTGCTGCGCGGACAAGCCAAATGACGCAAACTCCGGTTGGAGCCGCCTTTATTGACGCTCCTGCTTTGGAACGCGATGGGGTGATCCGCCTTTATCCGGTCTTCGCCGGAGACCCGAAGCGATCTGAGTTGTGGGAGGTGAAGATCCCGGGCTTCACCGACGTCGTGACTCCGCAGGCCATACCAGAGGCGCCGCTCGTGACAGGGGTGACAATGGGAAATTCGATTAATCTCAACGTTGCTCTGCAAGATGACGGCGGCCGCACCGCGACCAAATATCGGGTTTACCGCGGCACGACGAGCAAAACGGCGGTGGGTGGAACGTGGGCGGTGGTGAATGATCTGGGAGGCGTCATCGACACAAATGCCCCTTCTGGAGCCCTGCGTTCTTACCAGGTTGCCGCCGTCGATGCCGCTGGCACCGAGGGAAAGCGCAGCCCCATCATCTGGTTCGACGGCTCCAATCGGACCCCGGCACGGGCACCGATGCCGAATGCGCTGGCCCAGTCCGGCTCCTTCGCACCCTTCACCTTCACCGAGAAATCGCCCATGACGCCGTCGCTGATTTACCGCTCCGACGACGTCGGCGCGCGCTCCGACGGCTCACCATTGCAAACCGGCGATCGGATTGGGCTGTGGCGCTCTTCGGGTACTGCCAGCTCCGAGGCGCGGGGCGAATCCCGAGCGGTGAATGAGGCGCGAACCAATCCGGACGACAACACTGACTCCCGACCGTTCCTGGTCAGTGGCGGGCCGAACGGGTACCCGGCCGTTCGCTTCACTCGTGCTGCCGCCTCTCGCTTGCTCGTCGAGCGGCCGACCTCGATCACGAACGATGCGACTCCGGTGACAACTTTCGTGGTAGCCCGTCTCCGCGACTACGACTGGAATTACTTGATTTCCAGTCAAGCCGCTAACGGGCGTATGGCCCCCGATCAGGAGCACTCGCGTACGAACACCATCCTGCACGAGACTCGGTTCACTGACGCTGGGCTCACTGCGGCGGGAGTAGCCTCCCCGGAGCGCATCGTGCACAGTGTGCGTCGTCGTTCGACAACGGGTCGTTGGGTGGTTTACGTCTCGCAGTGGCGTACCCAAGATGATGTGCGCCGCATCTCCGGCCAAATCACCCTCTGCGAGGGCGACAACCAGGAGTACCCACGCTGGGATGCACCGACGGGTACCTGGCGAGATCGGCTAGACACGTTGGCGCCTTCGGTGAGTTCCGCGCCCGGCACCCCGGCCAAGTACATGACCATTGGTTCCGTGGTCGACATGGCGGGCACGCGTCTGGTCAGCGAGGTCGATATTGCGGAGATCATCAGGTTCGACCAGCCCATGGGGCGTCCGGATATGCGTCGCATCGTGCAATACCTCATTGCACGGTATGCTCTGCCGACGTCGATTCTGATCCCGCAGGACACCTCGCTTCACCCCGCCGATCCGGATACGCCCTGCCAGCACTTCTCACGTAATGCCGACGGGACCTTGAACACTCAAACCGTCATCAACTGCACCTCGATCGCAGCCTGGGCGGCAAAGACGTACTAGGGTTTCCGCACAAGCGCGGGGAGGGCGCGGAGGCTTTGGCCTCCGCGCCCTCCCCGCATGCCTATGCGCGTGATCGGGGCCGGTCGGGAAGCCGGGGGGCGTGTAAGCCAGAGACCGTCCCTCTGACCGAGGCGATCGTCTTCGCCAGCCGCGCCGAGTGTTCGCGGAAAAGCGGCTTGACAATGCCCCGTGCTGTTTCTACCGCGCCCCGCCCTAACAGGAGGTTGATCATCGACGTGTATTGCGCGCACACTCGAAGGCGGTTACGTGCGTAGTAGTAGTAGTAGGTTGAGCTCCGCCCGTTTCCGGCTGAACTCGACCCACCTTCAAGGTGCGTAATCCGTGCGTCGGGTATGACCGTGAGCGCAACACCCGAGTGTGCTGCTCGCAACGAGAGTTCGCTGTCTTCCCAGTAGAGAAAAAGGTCGTCACGAAAGCCGTCAAGCGACCGCCAAGTGGCGATCCCAGTGACCATTGCGGCGCCGGTCATGAAACGGGTGGAGAAGGGTACCGTGGGCGCCTCGTCTGGGGACCTGCCGTACAGCGAGTGGGTCGAGCGTCCGGTGGCGACCGAGAGCTCGCCTCCGGCAAACCAGATGCCGCCATTGACATCCAAGATCAGCGGTGACGCTATGGTCCGGGGGTGCTCGGCCAAGTAATCCCGCAAACGTGACACGCAGCCTGGAGAGACGACAGTGTCTGGGTTGAGGACCCAGATGAGGTCCTGATCATCGGCTGTGACAGAGTTCGCAAGATTGTTCACTCCAGCGCCAAAACCAAGATTGACCGTGCTGACTGTGACTCTCATCCGCGGTTCCGAGTGCGCTGTCTCGTGCAGGAGCCGTACTTGTTCGGCGCCGGAGCCGTTCTCGAGAACATTGATCGACGCAACCGGTTCATCGCGCAGTGAGTGAACCACTGCGCGGACGAGTTCCGCCGAGGCATAGCTGACGATCAGGACGTGAACGTTGATGGTGGCTCCTGGTCGCGAAAGTGAAACCGTTGCACGAGGGCACTCGGTCGTGGGGGGAAACGATCTTGGGTGAGGGAACCCAGCGCCGACGTCATGCCTGAATCCAATCGTTCAGTTCTGCCTCAAAGCGGGAGCGGGCGAACGCCCACGAGCGCTGCTTACATGCCTCGGGGTCGAGGGAGAATGCACGTGAGACCTCGTCGGCGAGAGTCGAGGAGGTCCAGTCGTGAATGTGGATTCCCGTCACCCCGTCGATGACCGTTTCAGTCACTCCACCTCTATCGCTACAGATCACGGGTGCACCGATCGCCATCGCTTCGACGGGCATGATGCCGAAGTCTTCGACGGGTGGGAACACATAGGCCATCGCACGTGCATAAAGGGTAAACAGCAGGGCGTCGGAAGGGCGCGGCACGAAGACGACGGGCACGGAGGCCGATTCCGCTAGTGCTTTCAGGCGCGCGTGGTCTGGTCCAGAGCCGGCAAGGACCGCCGTTGTGTCGACCGCCTCGGCGACGCGAATCACCAGTTCGAGGGCCTTGTAGGGGATGAAGCGGGAAGCGCCCATCACGAACTCGTTGGGTAGGGCCTCAACAATCGCTTCTTCCTCTGTCGTGAGCTGAGTTGACCAATCGGTGACAGCATGGATCCGCTCGACGTCAACCGGGGGATGGATGATGATCGACTCTCTGTTCCACGCATGGTCAATACGCTTTTGGACGTAGGAGCTGACGGCTGCTATAGAAAACGCCTCCTGCGCACGGCGTCGGTCGATGCTTTGGAAAAAAGGGGCGGTGGCACGCGCGCTGGCGCGTGAGCCGCGAGTGTCGAGTTCTGGCGCCCAGATATAGCGTGCGGGCGTGTGCGCGAAGACATATTTGCGAAAATCGTCAGGTTGCTTGCGAAACCGCACATGATGAGCAAAAGCGTGGGAACTGACCAGTGCCCAGTCGTAGCCTCTGTAGGGCAGCGTTCGCCAGGCGGCGAGCATTGCCGGGAGCGCGAGAGCCTTATGCTCGCGGAGCGGGGTGCGTGCTAGCCAACTTTCACGGACGAGATGGTCGGGATAGCGATCAGGGGCGTCGTTCCAGAGGCAGATGATCTCGGCATCCTGGAAGGTGGCGGCCATCGAGTCGAGAACCTTTTCCGCACCACCGATCGGCTCGATCCACTCGTGGACGATGACTCCGCTCATGGGCTTCTCGATGCTTCTTCCTCGCGGGATCAATCGCTCCGAGTTGGTCGCCGTGGAAGAAAGAAACTCTTCTCGGTACGACGAAGACACGGAATTGCAGAGCTATCAAAAAGGCTTGTGCGGAGCGACGATCATAAAAGATGAGGGGATAAGCCGGACGACGTCACCCCAGCAGAACTGGCCTTCGGATATTACAACACTATTTTTCAGAGGTGCCACCTACGCAATGTTTCGCGACACTCGCAGGGGATTCCCGAGGAGCGGTGGATCTTCGGGAGGCGAACGACGAACACGACGCACCCACTCCGTCGCGTTCGCTCTTCTGTGCCGCACACGCCGTATCATGGCTGAGTTATGGCACGTATCTACGACTGTTCCCTTGACAAGGACCTCCTCACCGGCACTCGGCTTGCGCGGACAGCGATTGGCAGGGGCGAGCTCGTCGTACTCCCGACCGACACCGTGTACGGCGTGGCCGCGAACGCATTCGACGCCGCCGCTGTGCGGAGGCTGCTCGAAGCGAAGGGGCGGACGCGCCAATCGCCTCCGCCCGTGCTTATTGGCGATCATTCCGCTCTTAATGCGCTCGCCGAGAACGTGCCCGATGCCGTCCGCGACCTGGCCAAGGCCTTCTGGCCCGGTGGGCTGACGATCGTCTTGCACGCCCAGCCTTCACTGGTATGGGACCTGGGTGAGACCCGGGGAACCGTCGCGCTCCGGATGCCGGACAACCCCGTCACCCTTGAGCTGCTCGCTGAGACGGGCCCGCTCGCTGTCTCCTCCGCGAATAAAACTGGGCAACCTTCGGCGACCACAGTCCAGGAGGCGTTTGAACAGTTGGGTGACTCGGTTGAGGTCTACCTCGACGTCGGGCAGACCGGTTCTCGCTATCGGGAGCGGCCAGCGGAATCCAGCGAATCGTCCACCATCGTCGATGCGACCGCGCTAAGTTTCGTCGGAGGCACTCTGCGTATCCTGCGCCAGGGCGTTGTTTCGGCTGAGCGTCTCCGCGAGGTGATGGGGGAGCTTCTGCCTGATACCGGGGTTGTTTCTGCGGCGGAGACAGCGGCTGAACCTCAGGCGCAGTCGGCCTCGGAGTCGTCCCCCCAGCAGATGGAGGAGGATCAGCCTGTTGGCACGGCGCGACCCGACTGGGCCTCCGATGCCCGGTTGGACGAGGGATTCACGAGCGATACCTCCCGCGCCACATCTGGCCCGGGTGAGTAGGCGATGATCACCTTCGCCCTCGTCTCGATCACGGTTGCACTGGTGACATGTGCTCTTTCGTGGGTTATTTGGCGACTGAGCGTGAAATACCGCCTCTATCCTCAGATCCGTGCGCGCGATATGCACACTCGGCCTACGCCGCGGCTGGGGGGTATTGCGATGTTCCTCGGCGTTGTGCTGGGCTTCGGCATTTCCTCGCAATTGACTTTGTTCCGAAATGTGTTCGCGAACCCTGGGCCGATTCTGGCGATCCTCGGCGCAAGTCTCTTGATCGTACTGATCGGCGTGGTTGATGACATTTGGGACCTCGATTGGACAACGAAGCTCGCCGGTCAGCTGATCGCCGCGGGACTGATCGCGTGGAAGGGCGTGCAGATCGTCTCGCTGCCGATCGGCGGACTTACTGTCGGCTCGCCTTGGATGTCGTTGATTATCACGGTGCTGACGATCGTGCTCGTCACAAATGCACTCAATTTTATTGATGGACTCGACGGACTGGTTGCAGGCGTCGGCCTCCTTGCCAATGGCGTTTTCTTTCTTTATAGCTACCTTCTGGTGCAGCAGACGTCACCTACTAACTACTTCAATCTCGCCTCATTAATTGCTGCGGTGCTGATTGGCGCCTGCGCAGGTTTCCTGCCGATTAACTGGCATCCAGCCAAAATGTTTATGGGCGATGGGGGAGCTCTGCTCATCGGTATGTTAATGGCGACTTCCGCTATCGCGGTGACGGGGCAGATTGACCCGGCGCAGCTCGCGGCAAAACAGCTTTTTCCTGCCTTCATTCCGATTATTCTGCCGTTCGCTATCCTCGTGGTGCCGCTCATGGATTTCGGTCTC
The DNA here is from genome assembly GCF_000425325.1 of Rathayibacter toxicus DSM 7488. Classification (GTDB taxonomy): domain Bacteria; phylum Actinomycetota; class Actinomycetes; order Actinomycetales; family Microbacteriaceae; genus Rathayibacter; species Rathayibacter toxicus. The sequence continues at coordinate 170,553 of NZ_AUDF01000004.1, read as the reverse complement.
GCTGTGGTGCGGAGGCTGCGCGCCGGTAAATCGCCCTTTAGTGCTGACCGCAAGCATCTTCACCATCGACTGCTCGATATGGGGCACTCCCACCTGCACGCGGTGCTGATCTTTTATGCCTGGACCGCGGTCGTGGCCGTCAGCTGCTTGTTGATGTTCGTTGTCGATGTGATCTGGGTTCCGCTGACATTCTTGGGTATCGGTCTCCTTGTCTGCACCGTGGTGACGCTTGCTCCCCTCAGTGGCCGCAAGCGCCTGGAGGCCGCAGCCCAGTCGGCGGAAGCCTCGCCCGTTCTCGATCCGCTCGACGCTGCTTCCTCGTCGGGTCCGGTTCATTCCTCGGTCACGCGTGCCGCTGACCGCGAGACACCAGCGCCTCCTGTGGCGCGGAAAGAAGTACCATGACCAGATCTTTCCCGGCTGCCATCGGGCAGCAGCCGAGCTCGGTGCCCGTCCTGCGCAAGACCCTGGTCGTGGGCGGTGTTTTTGTCGTCGCGCTCGCGGTGGTCGGTGCGGTCACCGGTGCTCTGCTCGCGGGAGGGCAGGGCGCGATCGGTGCGCTTCTCGGCGCGATCGTGGGAGGCCTCATGGTTGCCCTCACCGCGGCAAGCATCCTGTTTGCCAACCGATTCGACCTGGGCGGTTTCTTCGCCGTCGTGCTGGGTGTCTGGCTGGCCAAATTCGTACTCTTTCTCGTTGCTGCAGTTGTGTTCCAGGAGCAACCGTGGCTGAACAGGACAGCGATGTTTGTCAGCATCATCGCAGCGGTTCTCGGTTCCTTGGTGATCGACGTGCTTGTTGTCGCGCGCTCGCGAGTGGCAAACGTCAGCGACCTGGCTCGATGAGTCAGGTCGAGGACCTCGTGAGAACGCCATGATTCGGCTCCCACCCTCTTCTGTTGCTAGAGTGGGGATGAATCCCGCAGGCGCACGTGTTGTCAGATCGTCTCATCGTTGATGTTGGTCGTCGATAACGAGCGCTGTCCGAGCGGAAAATCCCACCTTTCGTCGTCGCGAGAGCGTTGTGTCTAAGTGATGAGATTCACTTAGTTGCATCGCGCCACGCCCCGAATTTCAGGAGCTAGCGCTGTTTGCTAACGCTGTGACCCTGTTGGTCTCGTCCTCGACCGGCGAGAGTGATTTTCACACCCCGTCGATCGCTGAGTTTTTCCCACCCGGTTTTCTCTTCGCAGGGACACCGTTCGAAATCAACCGCGTCATGCTGGTTCGCTTTGTTTCGGTCATTGCGCTGATGCTGTTCTTCTGGCTGGGGACACGCAGGATGCGCATCGTCCCCAGACGTTTCCAAAGCATTGTCGAAATGGCGTTCGATTTTGTTCGCATCACCATCGCGAAAGACATTCTGGGCGATAAAGACGCGCGTCGCTTTCTTCCGGTTCTCGTGACTATTTTTTTCGCGATTATCGCAATGAACCTCACCGGTGTCATCCCGTTCCTCAATATTGCGGGAACGTCTGTGGTGGGAATGCCGCTGTTCCTCGGTTTGGTTGCTTATATCACCTTTATATATGCGGGTATCAAAGATCGCGGCTTCGGTTTCTTTAAAAACGCCCTTTTCCCCCCAGGGGCTCCATTCCTCATCTATTTCATCCTCACCCCTATTGAGCTGTTGCAGACCTTTATCATCCGTCCGCTCTCGCTCGCGCTGCGACTTGTCATGAACATGATTGTCGGGCACCTTCTCCTGGTGCTGTGCTTTTCGGCAACTCAGTTCTTTTTTGTCAGTTCCCAGGTCAACCCGGGTTTCGCGCTTTTTGGCGCTGTCACTTTCGTCGGGGGAGGAGCTTTTACACTCTTTGAGCTACTCGTTGCCCTCCTCCAGGCGTACATCTTCACCCTCCTCGCTGCGGTCTACATCCAGTTGGCTGTCGCCGAGGAACACTGACACCACTACTCGTAGGCCTCACCTCCTTCTCACGATCCCACCACTGAAAGGACCCACTCGTGGACTCAGTCACCGTTCTCGCCGAACTCTCCGGCAACATCGCGACGGTCGGTTACGGCCTCGCAGCGATCGGACCCGGCATCGGTGTCGGCATCGTTGCTGGCAAAACCGTCGAGGCTATGGCTCGCCAGCCCGAAATGGCCGGTCGCCTCCAGACCACGATGTTCCTCGGCATCGCCTTTACCGAGGTGCTCGCTCTCATCGGTCTCGCCACCTTCTTCATCTTCAAGGGCTAATCGGCATGGACACCGCTGTGAATATCGCTGCGGGAGAAGGTCACGTCCCCGAGGTCATTCTGATCCCGGAGTTCTACGACTTTTTCTGGTCGGGGGTGATTTTCCTTGTGCTGCTTTTCTTCTTCTGGAAGCTGGTTCTGCCACGTCTCCAGACGTTGCTCGACCAGCGTTCGGCAGCTATCGAGGGCAACATCGCACAGGCTCAAGAGGTTCAGCGTCAGGCCGAGGCCGCTCTCGAGAAATACACCGCTCAATTGAGCCAGGCCCGGGCAGAGGCGGGAGCCATCCGCGAGAAGGCTCACGCCGACGGTGCTGCGATCGTGGCCGCGAAGAGGGAGCAGGCCCAGTCCGAAGCCGAGCGCATCCTCCACAGTGCGCACGCGCAGATTGAGGCGGACCGTCAAGCCGCCGTGGTCTCGCTGCGTTCCGAAGTGGGAACACTGGCCATCGACCTCGCTTCCGGCGTGATTGGCGAGAGCCTTAACGACGACACCAGGGCGTCGGCAATCGTGGAGCGCTTCCTTGCGGACCTCGAAACCTCGGAGAAGGCGAACAGCTGATGGGCAGCGCGTCCCGGCAGGCACTTGCCTCGGTACAGGCGGAACTCTCCGCGCTGGGCAGCAAGGTGTCCCTTGTCACAGGCCAGCAGCTTTTCGAGGCGGCTCAGCTCATCGACGCCCAGGCGCAACTCCGCGCTGCCCTGGCCGATCCGAGCGCTGACTCGAGCAATAAGCACGCTCTTGTCACGCGTGTCTTCAGCCCTTGTGGTGAGCCAACGAAGCACCTATTGACCGTCATAGTTAGTCATCGTTGGTCGAGTGCTAATGACCTCATCGCCGGGATCGAGGAGGTCGGTGTTCGTGCGATCGTCGCCTCCGCGCCTGAGAGCCTTTCGCTCGAGACCGAACTCCACGCTTTCGGTACGGTCGTGGCTTCCGACCCTGAACTTGAACTCGCGCTCGGGAGCAAGCTTGCCTCAGCTGAGTCGAGAGTCGCGCTTGTGCAGCGTCTACTTGGGGGCAAAGCCTCGGCGCAGACTGTGGTGATTCTTCGGCAGTTGGTAGCACACCCGCGCGGTCGCCGCATCCCAGAACTCATCCGCTTCGCCGCTAGTGTGGTTGCCGATCAGGGTGGATTTACGCTCGCTCTGGTCTCGGTCGCCGCCCCGATCGCTCCTGAGCAGCTCGATCGGCTTCGCTCAGCGCTCACCCATAAGTACGGTCGCCCGGTCTCCGTCACCGTTGAGATCGACCCGTCCCTCCTTGGCGGGATGCGCGTGCACGTCGGCGACGAAGTGGTGGATGGCACAGTCTCGGCACGACTAACTGACCTGAAGCTTCAACTCGCGTCCTGACGGGCGCACTTATCCTCAGAGGGTGGCTTGCGCCGCCCACAACCCCCGCACCATCCAGGTCAGGCCCCGACGACCTTTTCGGCTCGCACGGACCCAACGAATAGGAATTCCCATGGCAGATATCACCATCAGCCCGGATGAGATCCGCGACGCGCTGAAGGACTTCGTCTCGTCGTATGAGCCGGGTAAGGCTTCCAGCACCGAGGTCGGCTACGTCATTGACGCCGCCGACGGCATCGCCCACGTCGAGGGACTCCCGGGCGTGATGGCGAACGAACTCATCCGCTTCTCGAACGGCGTACTGGGCTTGGCCCAGAACCTCGACCAGAACGAGATCGGCGTCGTTGTGCTGGGTGAGTTCTCCGGCATTGAGGAGGGCATGGAGGTGACTCGCACTGGCGAGGTTCTCTCGGTCCCGGTCGGTGACGGTTACCTCGGTCGTGTGGTCGATCCGCTCGGTAACCCGATTGACGGTCTGGGCGGCATCGCCGCGGAGGGCCGTCGTGCTCTTGAGCTCCAGGCTCCCGGAGTGATGTCGCGCAAGTCGGTCCACGAACCTCTTCAGACCGGCATTAAAGCGATTGACGCGATGATCCCGGTCGGTCGCGGTCAGCGCCAGCTCATTATCGGTGACCGCCAGACCGGCAAGACGGCAATTGCGATCGACACGATCATCAACCAGAAGGCCAACTGGGACTCTGGCGACGTCACCAAGCAAGTTCGGTGTATTTATGTCGCCATCGGTCAGAAGGGTTCGACGATCGCTTCCGTGAAGGCCGCGCTCGAGGATGCCGGGGCATTGGAGTACACGACCATCGTCGCGTCCCCCGCCTCTGACCCCGCTGGCTTCAAGTACCTCGCCCCCTACACCGGCTCGGCGATCGGTCAGCACTGGATGTACAGCGGCAAACATGTTCTGATCGTCTTCGACGATCTGTCTAAGCAGGCGGAGGCTTACCGGGCCGTGTCACTCCTCCTGCGCCGCCCGCCGGGGCGTGAAGCCTATCCTGGTGATGTCTTCTACCTGCACTCCCGACTGCTGGAGCGCTGCGCAAAGCTCTCCGATGATCTGGGCGCCGGATCGATGACCGGTCTACCGATTATCGAGACCAAAGCAAACGACGTTTCTGCCTATATCCCGACCAATGTGATTTCGATCACCGACGGGCAAATCTTCCTCCAGTCGGACCTCTTCAACGCGAACCAGCGTCCGGCGGTTGATGTCGGTATCTCCGTGTCGCGAGTCGGTGGTGACGCTCAGGTCAAGTCGATTAAGAAGGTATCCGGCACGCTGAAGCTCGAGCTGGCGCAGTACCGCTCGCTCGAGGCGTTCGCGATGTTCGCCTCCGACCTCGACGCTGCCTCGCGCCGCCAGCTTGCTCGTGGAGCCCGGCTGACCGAGCTGCTCAAGCAGCCGCAATATTCGCCGTACCCTGTCGAGGAGCAGGTGGTCTCTATCTGGGCCGGCACAAACGGCAAGCTCGACAAGGTTCCCGTGTCTGATGTGTTGCGTTTTGAGCGCGAATTGCTCGATTACCTGGGTCGCAATACTCGGATCCTCGCCACCCTCCGTGAGACGAATGTGCTCTCCGATGACACTGTCGCCGAGCTACACCGTGCGATCGACGACTTCACGCTCGAGTTCCAGACCGGTGAGGGAACGTCTCTCGCCTCACTCGGACATGAGGAACACGAGGCGATCTCGGCCGAGCAGGTCGGCCAAGAGAAGATCGTCAAGGGTCGTCGCTGATCGCGACTGTTTGCCGACTCGCCCTACAAGGACTACAGGAGACACATGGGAGCGCAACTTCGGGTCTACCGGTCGAAGATCCGTTCGGCCCAGACGACCAAGAAGATCACTCGGGCCATGGAGCTGATCTCGGCCTCGCGCATCCACAAGGCGCAGAACCGTGTCGCCGCTGCGGAGCCGTACTCACGCGCGATCACGCGTGCTGTGTCCGCTGTGGCAACCTATTCGAACGTCGAGCATCCGCTGACGATCGAGCGTGACACCCTTACTAGGGCCGCGATCGTGATCTTCACCTCCGATCGCGGCCTGGCGGGTGCCTTTTCTTCGAGCGTGATCAAGGAGGCGGAGCAGCTGGCCGCATTATTGCGTAGCGAGGGCAAAGAGGTCGTCTTCTATCTGGTCGGTCGTAAGGCCAACGCGTATTTCTCGTTCCGCAAGCGACCTAGTGTGCGCGTCTGGACAGGAGGCACCGACCAGCCTGTGTTCGAGACGGCAAAAGAAATTGCCGACACGGTTGTTGACTCTTATAACAGCGCTGAGAACGGAGTGGACGAGATTCACCTCGTGTACAACCGCTTTGTCAGCATGGTCACCCAGCAGCCGACCGTCGTAAGGCTCTTGCCGCTCGAGGTCGTCGAGGGCGCGGAGGAGCAGAACAGTGAACTCTACCCGCTGTACGAATTCGAGCCCGACCCTGAGACGGTTCTCGATCGCCTCCTGCCGGTGTACGTCGAGAGCCGTATTTTCAACGCGATGCTGCAATCGGCGGCCTCCGAGCACGCGGCGCGCCAGAAAGCGATGAAGTCGGCGAGCGATAACGCAGACACGCTGATTAAGACGTACACGCGCCTAGCCAACAATGCTCGCCAGACCGAGATCACGCAGCAGATCGCCGAGATCGTCGGTGGCGCCGACGCTCTCTCGGCCTCGTAGCACACGGCCCGCCTCCCAGACATCGAATAAATACTCCGCCCCCTCCGTGAGCGGTGAGACCACAGAAGGAAGAAGCAATGACACTGACCGCACCTGAGGCGGCGACCGGGACTCCGGGCGGGGCCATCGGCCGTATCGCCCGAGTCACCGGCCCCGTCGTTGACATCGAGTTCCCCCACGACGCCATCCCCGAGATCTACAACGCGCTGTACACGCACATCGAGGTCGAGGGCATCTCCTCCAAGCTGACCTTCGAGGTCGCCCAGCACCTCGGCGACGACCTCGTCCGTGCCATCTCGCTGAACCCGACCGACGGACTCGTCCGCGGCCAGGAGGTTCACGACACCGGTCTGCCGATCTCGGTTCCCGTCGGTGACGTGACCAAGGGCAAGGTCTTCAACGTGATCGGCGAGGTGCTCAACGCCGACCCCGACGGGAAGATCAACGGCGAGTCGTTCGAGATCACCGAGCGCTGGCCGATCCACCGCAAGCCCCCGGCGTTCGACCAGCTCGAGTCGAAGACCGAGCTCTTCGAGACCGGCATCAAGGTCATCGACCTGCTCACCCCGTACGTGCAGGGCGGCAAGATCGGCCTGTTCGGCGGCGCGGGCGTCGGCAAGACCGTCCTCATCCAGGAGATGATCCAGCGCGTAGCGCAGGACCACGGTGGAGTGTCGGTGTTCGCCGGTGTCGGCGAGCGAACCCGTGAGGGCAACGACCTCATCGCCGAGATGGAGGAGGCGGGCGTCTTCGACAAGACCGCCCTCGTCTTCGGCCAAATGGACGAGCCGCCGGGAACCCGCCTCCGCGTGGCCCTGTCGGCGCTGACGATGGCGGAGTACTTCCGCGACGTGCAGAAGCAGGACGTCCTGCTCTTCATCGACAACATCTTCCGCTTCACCCAGGCCGGTTCGGAGGTGTCGACCCTGCTGGGCCGCATGCCCTCGGCAGTGGGCTACCAGCCGAACCTCGCCGACGAGATGGGTGTGCTCCAGGAGCGCATCACGTCGACTCGCGGACACTCCATCACCTCGCTGCAAGCGATCTACGTTCCTGCCGACGACTACACCGACCCGGCGCCGGCGACGACGTTTGCGCACCTCGACGCGACCACTGAGCTGTCGCGCGAGATTGCGTCGAAGGGCCTGTACCCGGCGGTTGACCCGCTTGCCTCGACCTCGCGCATCCTCGACCCCCGCTACCTGGGCGCCGACCACTACCGTGTGGCGACGACCGTGAAGCAGATCCTGCAGAAAAACAAGGAGCTGCAGGAAATTATCGCGATCCTGGGTGTTGACGAGCTGTCGGAGGAGGACAAGATCACCGTGTCGCGTGCGCGTCGGATTCAGCAGTTCCTCTCGCAGAACACCTACATGGCGAAGAAGTTCACCGGTGTGGAGGGTTCGACCGTCCCGCTGAAGGACACTATCGAGTCCTTCGACGCGATCGCCCGCGGCGAGTTCGACTACGTTGCTGAGCAGGCATTCTTCAACGTCGGTGCAATCAGTGACGTCGAGGAGAAGTGGGCTCAGATCCAGAAGGAGAACGGCTGATCATGGCCGGGACCCTGAAGGTCAGTGTTGTCTCTGCCAATTCTGAGGTCTGGGTGGGAGAAGCGAAGCAGGTCACGGCGCGAACCATCGAGGGTGAGATCGGGATTCTTGTCGGACACGAGCCGCTGCTGGCGATGCTCGTCTCGGGTGAGGTCCGGGTGACCGCGGCGGATGGCAATCGCCTTTCTGCTTGGGCCGAGGACGGCTTTCTGTCGGTGGAAAATGACATCGTCACTGTCATCGCCGGCGAGGCAGCACTCACTTAGCGCCTAGCTACTGCGGAGGGGCCGGGCGATCCTATTCGTCTGGCCCTAGTTTTGTGCTGCCGTGTATTCCCGATCTGCTCGCAAAGGAGCACTGTGCGCGTTCTGCTTCCCCCTTCAGAGACGAAACGCTCCGGTGGCTCGTCGGCTTTCGCGCTCGAGCAGCTGACTTTTCCTGCGTTGCTGCAGCGGCGGCGTACCCTCAGGGATGCGGTGGTGACGCTCGCGGCCGATCGTGAAGCGTCGGCGCGTGCATTGAAGCTTGGGCCGAGACAGCTCGACGAAATTTTGCGTAATGCCGATTTGCTTACCGCGCCGGGAATGTCGGCTGTCGATCGATTTGACGGTGTGCTCTATGAGGCGCTTGACGCGGCCAGCCTGTCGGAGCAGGAGCGTGTCTCGCTCGGTCGCAGGGTGTTGATCCAGTCGGCTCTGTGGGGGCCGATTGGAGCGCTCGATGCGATCCCGGCCTACCGGCTTTCGCACGATTCACGCGTGCCGGGGATATCGTTGAAGCGATGGTGGGCAGACGCTGCGGGTGAGGTGCTCGCGACACTATCGGGGCTCGTACTTGATCTTCGAAGTGAGGCATATGCAGCGTTGGGGCCGTTGATGTTTTCTGAAACGCGCTGGTTTGTTCGGGTGCGCTCCCGGGATAGCGATGGACAGCTGCGAAACCTCAATCACGTCAATAAAAAAAGTAAGGGGCTGTTCGTCCGCGCACTCGTTCAAGATGGGGTGGCTGCAACAACGCTTGCAGAACTGATGGGCTGGGCGGACGGTCGCGGTTTTGAGTTGACGCGAGGCCGCAGCGCTCATGAACTCGATCTGATCATCGCCGAAAATAAGATTTAGAGTCTCGCTCTGAAGCATCCTGTCACGTGGTCATCGACAACGCCCGTTGATTGGAGCAGCGCGTACATCGTCGTCGGGCCGATAAAGCGAAAGCCGATGGCGCGAAGCGCACGTGAGAGTCCGACCGAGGCAGGCGTGGAGGTCGGGATAGTGTCGGGGCCGACACGGTGGTCGGCCTGTGCCTTCTCGTGAAATGACCACACCAGGTGGTCGAGCGCACCCTCACCCTGCGATCGCTCGAGCTGGAGTGCAGCGTGGGCGTTGTCAATTGTCGCGAGGATCTTGGTTCGGTGACGGATGATGCCGGTGTCAGCCAGGAGCCGTTCGATATCTGCCTCGGTGAACCGCGAGACGGCTTCACAGTCGAAGTCGTGGAACACCTCCCGAAATCGAGGACGTTTGCGGAGGATAGTGATCCACGAGAGGCCGGATTGGAATACTTCGAGACTAATTTTCTCGAACAGCGGCTGATCGCCGTGTAGTGGCACGCCCCATTCCTCGTCGTGATAGCGGCGATACTCTGGATCATTGCCGCTCCACGCGCAGCGCGCTCGGGAATCGTCGCCGAGGATCAGTCCGTGTGCCGCGCTCACCGGTGCACGATACCTTCGTGGTCTAGCAGCCAGGTCTTGGTTGGGATGCCCGCGCCCGCGCTATAGCCGGTGAGACGGCCATCACCTGCGAGTACTCGGTGACAACCCACAATGATCGGTAGGGGGTTTGCGCCGACCGCGCCTCCGATTGATCGGCCGACGCTGGGACGTCCGAGAGCAACTCCGAGAGCAACTCCGAGAGCGCCGTACGAGATGGTCTCGCCGAATGCGAGGTGACGAAGCTCGTTCCAGACCTCACGCTGGAAAGCTGTTCCCTGCATCATCAGAGGGAGGTCGAATGCCCGTCGGGTGCCGCCAAAGTACTCGTCGAGTTGCGTGACTGCCGAGACGAGGACAGGAAGATCGGACTCAGGCAGGTGATTGTGCGGGAGCACAGCGTCGTGCTCGATCGCTAAAGACACGATCGCGTTGCCGTCACTGCCGACCTCGATGCGGCCGAGAGGACTGGTGCTGCGACGCACATGGAGGGGAGTCGTTTTCATGCACCGAGGGTACCCGGGGTATGCAGCGCCTCCTCGCGGAAGAAGCATACTAGTGGACAACTGTCACGATCGCTGCGTGTGGAGGAGATCAGACGGCAAAAATCACCACCGCGGCATTGAGGGTTGTGGCGAAAAGTACCCAGAGGAGATAGGGGACGAACAACGCTGCCGCACTCCGTGAGTGCCGTAAAAACGTCAGGAGAGTCAGCGCCACCAGGACGTCGAGCGCGCCGATGACGGCGAGAGACAGCCAGAGGGCCGTCGCTCCAATGAGCGGATAAGCGCCGAAGAAGAGTGGCGTCCAGAGGCAATTGAGCACGAGCTGCACCACGTAAAGGGTGAGCGCCCGCCGCACGTCCTGCGCGTGACGTTGGCGCCAGACGAGCCAGGCGGCGATCGACATCAGTGTGTAGAGAATTGTCCAGACTGGACCGAAAACGGCATTGGGGGGTGACCACGCAGCCTTGTTGGCGCTCGCGTACCAGCCGTTGACCTGGGAGATTGACCAAATGGAGCCGAATCCAGCCACGGCGAAAGAGATCGCGAGAAAAGCGAGCAGCCCGAGGAGAGAGACGAGTGTGCTCGTATTTTGTCGGTTGACTCTCGAATGGAGTGGAATTCTCGAATGGCTCATGATGCCTCCTGCTGGGTTATTTTTCGACGGTATGGTGCTCCGGTGTGCCTTCCCAGTGTTTGCGTCCGGGCGGACAAATGTGTAAGGAACTCCTCCCCAGGAGGAGACGGGGATGGTTGTCCCCAGATCTGTCCCTGTCCGTCGTCTGAGGCGTGACGGAGAGGAGGATCACGCTATGACTGCGGTAACTAGCTTTTCTCTCCCGCCCCAGGTTGTGCTTCTCAAGGAGGGAGAGCGGCATCCTCTCCTCGACGAGGTTGTGCGCCTGCTCGGCGTCATTCCCGACGAAAGTCTTGTGCTCATTCCGCAGTGCTCTGGTACCGCCACGGTGGCGCTGCACTTTGCCATCCCGCTCAGTGACCCGCACTTAGCTGCGCGTGCCTTCTTAGGTTCTCTCGGTTGCCTGGGATGCATTGATGCCATGCAGATGGCGATTTTCTCGGCCCATCAGACATCGCCGCCGATCAGTCGGCTGGCGGTGGCTCTTGTGGAGAGGGCCCAGTTGCTCGGACTCGCCGGGACCGGAATCGTCATTGCGACAGGAGGGGAGATCGGCCGCCGGGATGACCGGCGGCGGATCGACGAGCACCGTTCTCGAAAGCGCATCGACCTGTTCGCTGTCGCCGCGCAGGTTGACGCCCTCCTCGATCGACATCCGCGGGCAGAGTTGCCCGCCTCCCTCCGCTCAGATCTCGATCGGGCTCTGCGCCAACCGGGCCGAGAGCCGATTGCGGTCTCGACACTCGCGGCGTTGATCGTCTCGATACAGCGACCGGAGTGGTGCTCGGAGCTGCTTCGGGCACTCGTGGAGCGCTCCGGATACGAAATCGATCTTGCGGTGCTTATCAGCTTCGTCGGACTCGCCGCGGAGTGCGCTCCTGGAACGGAGCGAGCTGCCGTGCTTATTTTGCTTGCCGTGCTGCGTGTTCACGAGGGGGAACAGCAGGAGGCGTTGAGACTTGCGAGGAGCGCGGTATCGACCGATCCACGTCGGGTGTCGGCGCGCCGTCTGCTCGCGACTCTGGAGGCCCACGAAAGGTCGGCTGAAGCATCCTGATTGAGGCCAATCCGTTGATCGTGGTGATGCTGTTGGAACGATAGTGAGCATCGGAGCGAGCGGTCGCGGCTCCTGTTATCTCTTACGAGAGAGGGAACCGCCAGCAGCCTTCCAGCCGTCATCATCGGAAGCAGCCCCGGTTCCTTTGTCCGGCCGAGGGATGAAGAGACGTGATGACGCCGATCCGCCGCTGCCGTGTCGCCGTCACCGTGGTCGAAGTACTTGCTGTTGCAAGCGGCTTTCATAACGGTCACGTAGCGGACCCCAGCTACGATGGGTGCGGGGAGGGCGTTCTCAGTGGTCTGTAGTGTGTGTGGCTCTGCCCTTGCTCCGCAGGCTATTCTCTGCGGCGAGTGCGGTTCGTCAGTGACGTCGCACTCGACTTCGGGTGTCGCCCGGTCCACCGCACCGGCCGACACCTCGGTGCTTGACCCGTCACGGCGTACGTGGCTGCCCGGCCTATCACCCGGGCGACATCGTCTCTCGCCTGGTGTCCCGATCGCCGCGTCTGTGGCGGGAGCTGTGCAGCTCAGCTTTGTATCGGGGCAGCGCGCGATTGTCACCGGTAACGGTTTAATCGGGCGGCAACCTCTGCCCGATCCGGGCGAGAGCTTCCGCCACCTCCTCACGGTGACGGATGCCGCCCGCTCGCTGTCGAAGACGCACCTAGAATTCGGTTTCGACGAGGAAGGCTTATGGGTGCGCGACCGATGGTCGGCGAATGGTTCCATCCTTGTTGTGCCTGCCCAGGCTCCTTTGCCACTTGAGGCGGGCCGTCGCTATCGCGCGAAGGTGGGCAGCCTCCTCGTGCTTTCCACCACCGAAATAATGGTCGAGAGCGTCGATCACGTGACCAGCGGTCTGGCCGGGGGCGCCCTTCCCCAGCGGCTGAAGGGTGATGATTCGGAAGACTCCCGACTGGGGTGATCCGCTGGAAGCGATTTCGCAACACGTCCTTCGTCTCTCGGCGGGCGTGTTCTCCTCCGGAGAAGCGCTCGTGGTCGTTATCCGGGAGCGATCAGACATAAGAGGCGCGGATGGCTCCCACGGCGCGCTCGCCGCCCCAGACCACCAGATTAAGCCGCGCGAGCACCTCGTTGGCTGGGGTGCGATCGACGACCTCTGCATCTACCAGCAGCTTCAGTGCGACGACGGTCGCCGCTCGCAGGCTCCCGTCGAGGATCTTGAGCGCGACGGTCGTGCCATCTGGCGCGGCCATCACTAGTACGCCCTCCGCGCCGAATTTGGCGATCAGGCCGAGATCCTCGATCACCACCGTGTTATCGCGACCGGGGCCATCAATGGCCCACGCATTTTCACGGATCGCTTTCGTGAGTATGCCGGCCTGACGGTAGAGACCGAAAGGTGAAGCGGGGGAGGAAGAGACGATCCGTGCGATGCCTCGTGCCAGTGTGATGAGAGACATCGCGTGCACAGGGGCGCCGCAACCGTCGATGCCCGAGGCAACGATGCGCTCACCCGTCAGCCGCTCGATGATGTCGACACTGTGCTGTTGCAGTGGATGCGAGCGCTCAAGGTAGTCCTCGATGCTCCAGCCATTGTGAACACAGGCGAGCAGCATCGCGGCGTGTTTACCTGAGCAGTTCATTGCAAGTGGATGGGCAGTTCCCTTCGCTCGTAGTAGCTGAGAGCGGGCAGCGGAGTCGTGTGGCCAGTCGGCGGGACACTGCAGTGCTGTGTGATCTAGCCCCGCACGAGACAGGAGGTTTTGCACCAGGGCGATGTGCTGGCTGGTTCCGGCGTGACTTGCGGTCGCGATGACTGCCTCCGCGTCACGCAGTTCGACACCAGCGGTCATCACGGCGAGGGTCTGAAAGAGTTTGAGGCACGAGCGGGGAAAAATTGCTGCCGTTGGGGTACCGAGACTCCTCGTTATACGGCCCTCAGCGTCGAGAAGGACAGCCGAACCGGCGTGACGCGATTCGATAAAGCCGCAGCGTTCGACGACCGCGAGTTCGACAGACTCGGCGACGGTGAAGGTACCTTGGGGCATCCCTCCATCTTGCCTGAGGACTCGAAAGCCGGTTCCCGCTCACGGCATATACGTCGGGCGGGAACCGGGTCAGAGCGCGGCGAAGCCCCCGTCGATGACAGCGATTGCGTCGTCAAGCAGCTCATCAGTGAGGGCGAGGCTCGGCAGGAAGCGGATGACATTGCCGTGGGTTCCGGCGCTGAGCACGAGCACGCCGTGCTGCGCCGCATAATCGACGATCGCCTGGACGGCAGCGGCATTCGGCTTTTTGGTGGTCTCGGCCGTGCCGGGCAGCACGAGTTCCATCGCCATCATCGCGCCGATCCCTCTGACGTCACCGATGATCGGGTAGCGCTCTTGCAGCTGGCGTAGCGCAGCGCCCAGACGTGTGCCGATGCGCGTGGCCTCGTCGAGCAGACCATCTTGCTCTATCCGCTCGAAGACCGCGACCGCGGCCGCCGCAGCAACAGGGTTACCCCCGAAGGTACCGCCGAGTCCACCTGCCTGGGCCGAATCCATGATCTCGGCACGGCCGGTGACGCCCGCGAGCGGGAGCCCGCCCGCGATGCCCTTAGCAGAAAGCAGGAGGTCGGGGACCAGACCGAAGTGTTCGCTGGCGAAATAAGCGCCGGTGCGGGCCATGCCCGACTGGATTTCATCGGCGACGAAAACAACGCCGTTCTCTGTGCACCAGTTCTGCAGAACGGGCAGGAAGCCGTCGGCCGGCACCATAAAGCCTCCTTCGCCCTGGATCGGCTCGGCGACCAGGCAGGCCAGTGCGGAGGTGCCCACTGTTTTCTCGAGGTACGCGATGGTGCGCTCGGCTGCCTCCTGACCTGAGAGCCCGTCGCGATACGGGTATGAACTTGGCGCGCGGTGCACGTCACCGACGAAGGGACCGAAGCCCAGGCCGTAGGGAACGGCCTTGAAGTTCATCGCCATCGTGAGGTTGGTGCGGCCATGGTAGGCATGATCGAGTACGGCAACGCCGGGGCGGCCGGTGTGCTTGCGTGCGATCTTGACTGCGTTTTCGACTGCTTCGGCACCGGAGTTAACAAGAACAGTTTTCTTAGCAAAGTCGCCGGGCGTGTAGTGGGCGAGTAGTTCTGCGACCCGGACGTAGGGCTCATAGGGCGTGACGGTGAAGAGCGTATGGGTAAGACGGCTGAGTTGCTCCGTTGCCGCGGCGACGACTGCGTCGTCGGTGTGCCCGATGGTGGTCACGCCGATCCCGGCACCAAGGTCGATGAAGCGGTTGCCATCGACGTCAACCAGGATGGCGCCGTGGGCATGGTCGATATAGACGGGGAGTGCGGTGCCCACACCAGACGGGACGACCGCAAGACGCCGTTTGTGCAGCGCCTGGGAGCGCGGTCCGGGGATGTCGGTCGCGACGCGGCGCTCCTGGGGGACTGCTGACGAGAAAATCTGAGGAGCGAGCGTGTCTGTCATGGTGCTCCGAGTGTACCGGCGGGCTCCGACATCTGAGGGTTCAGACTAGCGGTAGCGAGCTGATCCACCGTTCGCAGGAGCGCGAAGAGACAATAACGGAGCAGTTCTGCTCACGGCCTTTGTGTCTCGTTCCGGATCTCAGCGCCGCTCGTAGGGCAAGATGCGCTTGATCCGCTCAACAGGCGTGATCGGCGGTGATTCGTTGTAACTGCCCGCCAGCTCCTGCCCGGAGAGCGCGTGGATCGCGCTCATCACCTCGTCGGTGGCGTGACGCCGCGCGCGACCGGAACCGGCCGAGCCGTGTCGTGACAGGTCGAGCGGGTCGCCGAAACGGACCGTGATCCGATGTAACCGTGGCAGTCGGGCTCCAAACGGCTGGAGCTCCTGCGTGCCGATAAGGCCGACAGGCACGACCAGTGCGCCGGTAATCAGCGCGAGCCACGCGACTCCGGTGCGGCCTCGGTAGAGTCGGCCGTCGCGCGAGCGAGTGCCCTCGGGATAGAGGGCGAAAGCGTCGTCTCGCTCGAGGATGGCCCGGCCCAGATCCAGTGCGTCCTGCGCGGCGCGACCGGCGCCGCGTTCGACAGGAACGGCGCCCACCGCGGTGAAAAAACCGCGTGAGAGAGCGCCGTTCGCGCCCGTTCCGGTGAAGTAATCGGCCTTGGCGAGGAACTGCACGGGTCGCGGTGCAAGCAGGGTCAGCACCGGGGAATCTATGAAGGAGAGGTGGTTGCTGGCAAGGATGACCCGACCGGTGCGGGGCACGTTGTCCCGTCCCTCGACACGAGGGCGGTAGAGGAGGCGGCCAATGCCTCCTATCGCGAACCGCGTCAGATGTGCCGAGAGGCCGATCCCGGGCCGGTTCGGCCTCTCGTGGTCATTGTTGTTACCCATTCGGATGAGGGTAGCTGCCGACTCATGCGGTGATGGTCATCTACTCGCGTTGGGTCAGCTCAGCCTCTGCAGGGCCTCTTCGATCACGGTTGCGGCATCGTCGATCAGCTCTTCGCTGATGACAACGCTCGGCATAATACGCAGCACGTTGTCCCAGCTCCCCGCGTCGAGGACGATGACGCCGTTCGTAGTGGCGTGCTGAAGTACTGCAGTGAGAGCCTCCGGATTCTGCTGCTTCGTGCCGGGACGGATAAGTTCGACGCCGAACATCGCCCCCTTGCCTCGCACCTCGCCGACGACCGGGAAGCGTTCGGCCCAGTCGCCGATGCGGGCCCAGAGCGCGCGCTCGACCCGCTGTGCTTCTGCGAGCAGACCCTCTGCTTCGATCGCGTCGAAGGTCGCTAGTGCCGCCGCTGTTGAGACGGGATTGCCGCCGAAGGTGCCGCCAATGCCGCCGGGTTGCACAGCATCCATGATCTCGGCGCGACCGGTGACTGCGGCGAGTGGGAAACCTCCGGCGATGCCCTTCGCAGTGGTCACCAGGTCGGGGACGACTCCGTGGTGCTCGATCGAATACCAGGCTCCGGTGCGGACGATACCGGCTTGAATCTCGTCGGCGACAAAGACGATGCCGTTCTCGGTGCAGAACTCCCAGAGGCGGCGGAAGTAACCGGGCGCGGGGATGATGATCCCTCCGTCGCCTTGGATGGGCTCAACGAACAACGCCGCGAGCTCCTGCGCGCCGATGTGGGTTCGGATGTAATCGATCGAGCGCTCCGCGGCTTCCTCGCCTGTCATCCCCTCGGGGTCACGGAATGGGTAGCTGGTGGGGAGGCTATAGATCTCGCCCGGGAAGGGCCCCATCCCCGCCCGCTCAGGCCAGGGGCGGTAGGTCATCGTCATTGTCAGATTGGTGCGGCCGTGGAAGGCGTGGTCGAGGGAGGCGATGGCGCGTCGCCCCGTGTACTTACGGGCTATTTTCACCGCGTTCTCCACCGCCTCTGCGCCTGAGTTCACCAGGATCGAACGCTTGTCGAACTCGCCCGGGGTGATCTGGGCAAGTTTTTCGGCGACTCGGACATAGTTCTCATACGGCGTCACCGTGAACAGCGTATGGGTGAGCTTCTCGGCTTGGGCAGCGGCCGCGGCCGCCACCGAGGGATGGGCGTGACCGATCGTGGTGACGCCGATTCCGCAGCCGAGATCGATCAGACGGTTACCGTCGACATCAACCAGTACCGCTCCCGAGGAGTGGTCCATATAGATATTGGCGAGCGTCCCTGCGCCGCGAGACACGCTGGCAACGCGGCGCTCCTGCAGGGCGACCGATCGTGGGCCGGGGAGCTCGGTGACGAGCGCGCGGGATTGGGGGACCGAAAATTCACGCATAACTCGATGCTAGGCGAGCGGTGCGTGCAGGCGTCCAGCCGTCGTAGAGGCGTTTCACGGAAGATGGGGCGTTCCTCCCATACGTCCCCGGTCTTCGCCGGGCAGAAGGGTTTCTCTGTGCATAGAACACTTGCGGTCCTGGTCATCCTTGGGGCCGCGGTCTGCCTGAGCGCCTGTACTGGTGCAGAGCCGCAAGCAACGCCGTCGGCGGCCGCCGGTGACGACTGTGTCTCTTCCGGGGAGGCAACCAGCGCGGTGCACGTCAGCGGCAGCATCGGCAGCAAACCGGTCACGGTGTTTCCGGCGCCGATCAAGGTTGACTCGACCCAGCGGGCCACGGTGATCGAGGGGACCGGTCCCGAGGTGACGAAGGGCGCCACCGTTCTCATCGACTACACCCTGTACAACGGCACCAGTGGCGCGGAGCTATCGGCGAGTAAATATCCCGGAGGTAGTGCAGCCTTCACGGTGGACTCCGGGCGCTATCAGGCTGGTCTTGTCAAAGCGGTGAGGTGCGCGACCGGCGGCTCGCGTGTTGTGGCGGTGGTGCCGCCGGGCGACGCTTTCGGCGACGCCGGCAATTCCCAGCTCGGTATCGCACCGAGCGACTCCATCGTCATGGTGATCGACGTCAAGGCTCTCGTACCGTCCGCAGCCGACGGCGAGCCCCGACCGCCTGTGCCTGGGCTGCCCACGGTGGCGCTCGCCGCTGATGGTGCACCGACCGTGACCATTCCGGGGACGACACCGCCGACGGCCCTGCAGTCAGAGGTTCTGAAGCAGGGCTCGGGAAAGACCGTGGCCGACGGTGATTCGCTGATCGTGCAGTACCAGGGCGTTATCTGGCGGACCGGAAAGGTTTTTGACCAAAGCTGGGGCAAGCCGGATCCTGCCTCGTTTGGTACCGGCGATGTGATTCCCGGTTTCACGGAGGCGATTGTGGGCCAGAAGGTCGGCTCGCAGGTGCTCGTGGTCATTCCGCCCGGTAAGGGTTACGGCGATAAAGGCAATGCTCAGGCGGGGATTAGCGGCACCGATACCCTCGTGTTCGTCATCGATATCCTCGCCGTCACCTGACCTCAAACGCGCGGTGCCGCCGTGCCAGGATGGGCGGATGCGCAGGGTCATCATCCTCGGTTCGACCGGGTCTATCGGCACGCAGGCGCTCGACGTCATTGACGCCAACCGTGACCGCTTCGAACTGGTCGGGCTTGCGGCGGGCTCGAACCGGGCGCTGGTCGCCGAGCAGGCCGCGGCATTCGGCGTTGAACACACCGCCTTCGGGGCGGAGGAGGCCGAGCAGCTGATCCGCTCGGTCGAGGCCGACGTGGTGCTCAATGGCATTACCGGCTCGATCGGCCTCGGCCCCACGCTTGCGGCGCTCGAGGAGGGACGCAGTCTCGCCCTGGCCAACAAGGAGTCGCTCATCGTTGGCGGCGAGTTGGTCATCTCCCTCGCCGCACCCGGCCAGATCGTGCCAGTTGACTCCGAGCACTCGGCGATCGCGCAGGCACTGCTGGCGGGGGAGCATCGCGAGGTGCGTCGATTGGTGCTGACCGCGTCGGGCGGGCCGTTCCGTGGACGCGACCGTGCCTTTCTCCGCAACGTCACGCCAGCCCAGGCGCTCGCGCACCCGACCTGGGATATGGGCCTGGTAGTCACCACCAACTCGTCGACCCTGGTCAACAAGGGCCTGGAGGTGATCGAGGCGCACCTGCTCTTCGACGTGCCCTACGAGCGGATCGAGGTGACAGTCCACCCGCAGTCAGTGATCCACTCGATGGTCGAGTTCGTCGACGGCTCGACGATCGCGCAGGCCTCGCCACCCGACATGCGGCTGCCGATCTCGCTCGGTCTGGACTGGCCGCACCGGGTAGCCGGAGTCGGCGTGCCGCTCGACTGGACCCGCGCTTACACCTGGACCTTCGAGCCGCTCGACGAGGAGGCGTTTCCCTCGGTCCGGCTCGCCAAGCGCGTCGGCACCGCGGGCGCCTCCTACCCGGCCGTTTTTAACGCGGCGAACGAGCAGGCGGTGCACGCGTTCCATGCCGGGCGGATCGGCTACCTCGATATTCTCGATACGGTCGAGGCGGTGGTCGACGCGCATACGGTCGACGGTGCGCTGACCCGGGAATCTCTCGCGGCGGCGGAGTCGTGGGCGCGGCGGGTAGCAAACGAACGCATCGCCGTTTACTGAGGTTGGAGCCGTGGCGCAACGTGCGCGGAGAAGGCTCCTGTCACGCACGATCCTTGCTGACGAGCGTCGAGTGCGGGGTCGGCTCAGTATTCCCTCGCAGCCGCAGCTCAGCGTGCAGGGTCGGAGGCGGCTTACTCTGTCTCCGTGGAATCCGTGCTGCTCTTCGTTCTCGGCGTCGTCATCATCGCTCTAGGTGTTGCCCTCTCGATAGCCCTGCACGAGGTGGGGCACCTTGTCCCGGCAAAACTGTTCGGTGTCAAGGTCACGCAGTACATGATCGGTTTCGGCCCGACTCTCTTCTCGCGGCGTCGCGGTGAAACCGAGTACGGGGTCAAAGCCATCCCCCTCGGTGGCTATATTGCGATGATCGGGATGTATCCGCCCAAGCACGAGGGAGATCCTGTCACCGAGGCTGCGGTCGGTATATTCCAGGGGATCGGTTATCGTGACTCGTCCTCGAACGGCGATAAGCGGCCCTCCATAGTTGATGAGGCCCGCGCTGCCAGTGCCGAGACGATTGGTGAAGGTGAGGAGCATCGCGCTTTTTACCGCCTACCCGTGTGGAAACGCATCATCATCATGACGGGCGGTCCATTCATGAACCTGGTGATCGCGACGGTGCTATTCACCGTTCTGCTGTGCGGTATGGGTGTTCCGCAGAGCACCTCGACGCTCGCCTCCGTCTCACAGTGCGTGGTCCCGGAGACTCAGCGCGCAGGCGCAGGCGCAGGCTGCTCGGCCAACGACCCGCTCGCTCCCGGTGCTGCCGCAGGCCTCCTGCCAGGCGACACGATCACCTCGATCAACGGCACTCCGATCCGCAGCTGGAACGAGCTGACGCCGATCGTCCAGCGCTCGGCGGGTGTGCAGCTTACTGTCGTTGTCGAGCGCAATGGCGCGCCGCTTACGCTCACCGTGACACCTGCCGAGAACCAGGTCGCTGTGCCCGACTCCTCCGGCGCGACCACGATGCAGAAGGTCGGCTTCATTGGTATCTCGCCGACCGCCGCGCTTGTGCGGCAACCCGTCACAGCAGTGCCGGAGACGGTGTGGCAGAACGTCACGAATGTGGCCCAGATGATCCTCAATCTTCCCCAGCGATTGATTCAGGTTGCCCAAGCCGCCTTTGGTACCCAGGCGCGGGACGCCAACGGGCCGATAAGCGTAGTCGGCGTAGGTCGGATCGCCGGCGAAATCGCCGCCGCCGACCAGATACCGATCGTCTCCAAGGTGAACACCATGATCGGGGTGCTTGCCTCGTTGAATGTGGCCTTGCTTGTGTTCAATCTTGTGCCGTTGCTACCGATGGACGGCGGCCATATCGCTGGGGCGCTCTGGGAGGGGCTGCGTCGACGCATCGCCGGACTTTTCGGTCGGCGTGACCCCGGTCCCTTTGATATCGCCCGCCTGCTCCCGCTGACCTATGTGGTCGTTCTGATCCTCGGCAGCATGAGTGTCCTGCTTATTTATGCCGATATCGTCAAGCCCATCTCCCTGTTCTGAGGAGCGCCACCGCTTGGCAGCCTGCCAAGAATCTGCGAGCGGTCGGTTGGCGTGCGCTCACGCGTACGATGGGGGAGTGCCAGCAGTGAATCTGGGTCTGCCCAAGGTCCCCGTGACCCTCGCCCCTCGCCGCAAATCTCGTCAGATCAGGGTCGGCAAGGTACTGGTCGGAGGCGAAGCTCCTGTGAGCGTCCAGTCGATGTGCACGACGCCGACAACGAACATCAATGCGACGTTGCAGCAGATCGCTGAACTCACTGCCTCCGGCTGCGACATCGTTCGTGTGGCTGTGCCGAGCCGCGACGATGCGGAGGTGCTGCCCATCATCGCGAAAAAGAGCCAGATCCCGGTCATCGCTGACATTCATTTCCAGCCCAATTATGTGTATGCGGCGATCGACGCGGGCTGTGCAGCGGTCCGCGTCAACCCGGGCAATATTCGTAAGTTCGACGACCAGGTGGGCAAGATTGCTGCCGCGGCGAAGGCCGCGGGCGTCTCGATCCGTATCGGCGTCAATGCCGGTTCGCTGGAGCCGAGCATTTTGCACAAGTACGGCAAACCCACTCCCGAGGCCCTCGTTGAGAGCGCGGTGTGGGAGGCGAGCCTCTTCGAGGAGCATAACTTCCACGACTTCAAGATCTCGGTCAAGCACAACGACCCGGTGGTCATGGTGAAGGCTTATCGCTTGCTTGCTGAGCGCGGTGACTGGCCGTTGCATCTGGGGGTCACGGAGGCGGGACCAGAATTTCAGGGCACCATCAAGTCGGCGACGGCGTTTGGCATTCTGCTTGGCGAGGGTATTGGCGACACTATCCGGGTATCGCTCTCGGCCCCGCCCGCGCAAGAGGTAAAAGTCGGCCTTCAGATTCTCCAGTCGTTGAATCTCCGCGAACGCAAGCTCGAGATTGTGTCATGCCCAAGTTGTGGGCGGGCTCAGGTCGACGTCTACACGTTGGCCAACGATGTCACGGCCGGATTGGAGGGCATGAGTGTGCCTCTGCGCGTAGCAGTGATGGGCTGCGTGGTGAATGGTCCGGGTGAAGCGCGTGAGGCCGATCTCGGTGTCGCCTCCGGCAACGGCAAGGGCCAAATTTTTGTCAAGGGAGAGGTGATTAAGACCGTTCCCGAGGCCGAGATCGTGGCGACCCTCATCGCGGAGGCAAACCGTATTGCTGCTGAGATGCCCGCCGATGACACTGCTGTTGGTGCTCCGGTCGTCACTGTCGGTACACGCTGAGTGTGATGACTGCTAGTCCCTGCTGAACGATAGGCGCGAGTCGGCGCGGGAGGGCACCTCTCGAGCGTGGTCACGGTGAGGTGTGCCGATAGGATCAACCCTCGTGGTTACCCGTCTCTCGCTTTTGTTCGTCCGCACGCTTCGAGAGGATCCAGCGGATGCGGAAGTCGCTAGCCACCGCCTTCTCGTCAGGGCCGGCTATATCCGCCGCCAGGCTCCGGGCGTGTTTGCCTGGTTGCCGCTGGGCTTGCGTGTAAAGCGCCGGATCGAGAGCATCATCCGGGAGGAAATGGTTGCGGCCCAGGCCCAGGAGGTACATTTCCCGGCGTTGCTGCCCCGCGAGCCCTACGAACTCTCTGGTCGCTGGACGGAATATGGCGACGGCGTGTTTCGCCTGCAGGACCGTAAGCATGCCGACTACATGCTGGCACCCACACACGAGGAATTTTTTACGCTTTTGGTGAAGGATCTGTATTCCTCCTATAAAGATTTGCCGCTGTCGATATACCAGATTCAAGACAAGTACCGCGATGAGGCCCGACCACGTGCTGGCTTGCTGCGGGGGCGCGAATTCACCATGAAGGACGCCTATTCCTTCGACTACACCGATGCCGGTCTCGAGGCGAGTTATCAGAGTCAGCGCGACGCCTACGAGCGAATTTTTACGCGTCTCGGTTTGGACTACGTGATTGTGCACGCTGATACCGGTGCAATGGGGGGCTCACGCAGCGAAGAATTTTTGCATCCGACTCCGATCGGTGAGGACACCTTCGTGCGCTCGGCTGGCGGGTATGCGGCCAATGTTGAGGCCTACCGCACGCCGGTCCCGGAGGCGTTGCCGCTCGAGGGTCTTCCCCCGGCAGGCATCTTTGACTCGCCGGACGCTTCCACCATCCCCACTCTGGTCGCTCTCGCCAACGAGCTTCAGCCTCGCACGGACGGGCGAGCCTGGACTGCGGTTGACACCCTCAAGAATGTGGTGCTCGCGCTCACTGCTCCGGACGGCAGTCGAACGCTCGTGATCGTGGGTCTGCCCGGTGATCGTGAGGTTGACCTAAAACGCGCCGAAGCCGTTTTTGCTCCGAACGAGGTTGAGGCGGCGACTGACGAGGACTTTGCGGAGCACCCCGGCTTGGTGAGGGGCTATCTCGGACCGTGGTCGGCCGAGGGTCCAGTGCTCGGCGAAAAGTCGTCTACCGGCGTGCGCTATCTCGTCGACCCGCGTGTGGTGCAGGGCACCGCCTGGATTACCGGGGCGAATGTCGCTGGGCAACACGTCCGTGATCTGGTCGCTGGGCGTGACTTTATGGCCGACGGAGTGGCCGATATTGCTGAGGTGCGCGCCGGTGATGAGGCTCCCGATGGCTCGGGTCCCATCACAACCGCGCGCGGCATGGAGATCGGCCACGTGTTTCAGCTGGGCCGCAAGTATGCCGAGGTGCTGGGTTTGACCGTGCTTGACGACAAGGGCAAACTCGTCACCGTCACGATGGGCTCCTACGGCATCGGTGTGACGCGGATTCTCGCGATCATTGCCGAAAGCACTCATGACGAGCGTGGTTTGCTCTGGCCCGCTTCGGTAGCTCCTTACGACGTACACGTGATCGCCACTGGAAAGTACGCGGCAGCGCTCGAACTCGCAGAATCAATTGCAGCCTCGCTCGAGACGGCCGGTCGAGAGGTGCTTATCGACGACCGTCCCAAGGTTTCGCCTGGAGTGAAGTTTGGCGACGCGGAACTGATCGGTGTGCCGCTGATTGTCATCGCTGGCCGTGACGCAGCCGACGGAATCGTCGAGATCTGGGATCGTCATTCCGACACGCGTGAGCAGCTTCCCGTCGCCGACGCGCTTGTGCGCCTCGGGGTCTGACCCTCCGGATGTCGACGACTCCGCCCGACCCGTCGGGTAAACTCGGTGATTCTGGCGCCTCCCGCATACCGCGCTGCTTACTCTGATGCGGAACCCGACACGGTAGCCCTACGCGACGCCAGCGAATGTCGCGCCCGCGACGCCAAGTGAATAGAGAGAAAGGCCCGCCCGTGGATATCGACCTCAGCGTTCTGCGACAGATGGAGCGCGAGCGTGAGATCCCCTTCGGGGAACTTGTGCAGATCATCGAGCAGGCGATCCTCACCGCCTATCTCAAGCACATCGGCCAGGCGGAGGATTCAGGTCAGGTGGCCGCCGCGCGCGTGCATCTTGACTGCAAGACCGGCCATGTGTCGGTCTTCGTGCCCGAATGTGACCATGAGGGTGCTGTTATCGGCGAGGTGGAGGACTCTCCGCGCGATTTCGGACGCATTGCCGCCTTCGCTGCGAAGCAGGTCATCAATCAGCGTCTACGTGACATTGCCGACGAGCATGTCCTCGGTGAGTTCAAGGGCCGCGAGGGGGACATCGTTGCCGGAGTAATCCAGCAGGGACCGAATCCTAAGATGATCCATGTCGACCTGGGTTCGATCGAGGCGATCCTCGTTCCTGAGGAGCAGGTTCCTGGCGAGGATTACAGCCATGGCCGCCGTATCCGGGTGTATGTGACCAGCGTCGGTCGAGGAGCCAAGGGCCCCTCGGTGCAGGTCTCGCGCACCCATCCTTCGCTCGTGCGCAAGCTGTTTGCGCTCGAGGTGCCCGAGATCGCCTCCGGGGTCGTCGAGATCGTCTCGCTGGCCCGAGAGGCGGGTCACCGTACCAAGATCGCGGTTCGCGCCACCGAGCCCAGCGTGAATGCGAAGGGTGCCTGCATCGGCGAACTCGGTCAGCGTGTCCGTGCTGTCACAGCCGAACTCAACAACGAGAAGATCGATATTGTTGACTACTCCGCCGATTTGCCTACTTTCGTTGCCAATGCACTCTCTCCCGCCAAGGTGACCAGCGCTTTTGTGATCGACCAGAGCACGAAGGCGGTGCGGGCGCTTGTTCCCGATTATCAGCTTTCGCTCGCCATCGGCAAGGAGGGGCAGAACGCTCGCCTCGCAGCCAAGCTCACCGGTGCAAAGATCGATATTCAACCTGATTCGGTGATGGACAAGGAGTGAGTTCCTACCCAGGGCAGTGCAGGGGAGCGCTCCCGAGAACAAGGGAGTAGGATGACTCCCGTCAGAACGTGCGTCGGTTGCCGCCTGCGCGCCCCCCGTGCCTCTCTTCTGAGGCTCGTCCTCCATTCGGATGCTCTCGTGGTAGACCCACGTGCCATTCGTGTTGGTCGGGGAGCGTGGCTGCACGACGCGTACGACTGCTACGAACTCGCGGTGAAACGCCGCGCGTTCAACCGGGCTTTTCGGACGCGTGAAAGCGTGAAAGTGAACGACCTGGAGCGGTACGTCACCCGTGATGACCTGCTTGGCCCTCATCCGGAGGAGCCGACGCAGCGCACGATCACATTCCAGAGAGAACAGGCAGAACGGCCCGTGAACTGATCATGAGCGAAGACTAATGAGCGGCTCGAAATGAGAACCGTCCGTTTGTGACGCCTGCCCCGTCTTGGGCGCAGGCCCAAGACAGGAGAAAAGTGGCAAAACCACGCGTACACGAGATCGCATCCGAACTCGGTGTCGATAGCAAGCTCGCATTGGCGAAATTGAAAGAGCTGGGCGAGTTCGTCAAGGGACCGTCCTCGAGTATTGAGCCACCCGTCGCGCGCAAGCTGCGTCAGGCCCTTCAGGGCGAGGCAGGTTCGAACGCGGCAACAGCGGCAAGTTCGGTACCGGCCAGTACGGCACGTCCGGGAACTCCCCTCCCCTCCGAGCCCCGCCCGGCCGCGCCGGTTCCCGGCCCGGCAAAACCGGCGGCGCCGACCCCGGCCCCGCCCATGACGGTTGCCGAGCGCCAGGCCCAGGCCCAGGCGGCTCAAGAGGCTGCCGCCGCTCAGCGCGCTCAGGCTGCCGCGAACGCTCCGGCCTCCTCGGCGGATTCGACCTCCAGCGAAACCTCCGCTGTCGCCGGTACGGAGAAGCCAGCCTCCGGACTCACCCCCGGTAGCCCGAAACCGATGAGTCCGCGTCCGGCTCCTGCGGCGAGCGCGCCGCGTCCCGGCTCAGGCTCCGGCACTTCGAGCCGTTCCGGTGGTGCTCCGCGCCCCGGCAATAACCCGTTTGCTAGTAATCAGGGCATGGGGCAGCGTCCTGCCGCTCCGCGCCCCGGCAACAATCCCTTTGCGAGTTCGCAGGGTATGGGCTCGCGCCCGACTCCGGGCAACATCCCGCGTCCGGCTGCTCCGCGCCCCGGTGCGCCCCGACCGGGCGGGCCCGGTATGGGTCAGCGCGCGGCAGGTTTCGGCCAGCGTCCCGGGGGTTCCGGCGGTGCCGGTCGCTCAGCAGGTGCTGGTCGCCCAGGTGGTTTCCAACGTCCGGGCGGTGCTCCGGGTGGCGGTGGCGGATTTGCTCCTCGTCCCGGTGGCGGCGGCCGTGGCCGTGGTCCCGGCGGCGGCACCGCGGGTGCGTTTGGTCGCGGAGGCGGCAAGAGCAAGGCCCGCAAGTCCAAGCGTACGAAGCGGCAGGAGTTCGAACTCCGAGAGGCTCCGTCGCTCGGTGGCGTCAGTGTGCCTCGTGGCGATGGTAAGACAGTCATTCGTTTGCGTCGCGGTGCGTCCATCTCGGACTTCGCCGACAAGATTGAGGCTCTGACCGGCGTGCCGGTGCCTCCCGGCAATCTGGTCACCGTGCTCTTCGCCCTCGGTGAGATGGCCACGGCGACCGAATCGCTCGATCAGGCAACCTTCGAGGTGCTCGGTGCCGAACTCGGTTTCACCATTCAGGTCGTGTCACCCGAGGACGAAGACAAAGAGCTCCTCGAAGGCTTCGGTCTGGATCTCGAGCAAGAACGGGAGGATGAGACAGACGAAGATTTGGAGATCCGTCCTCCTGTAGTGACCGTCATGGGCCACGTCGACCACGGAAAAACGCGCCTGCTTGACGCGATCCGTAACGCTAACGTCGTTGCCGGCGAGGCGGGCGGTATCACGCAGCACATCGGCGCGTACCAGGTGGTCGCCGAGCACGAGGGCGCTTCGCGGTCCATCACCTTCATCGACACCCCGGGTCACGAGGCCTTCACCGCCATGCGGGCCCGTGGCGCTCAGGTCACCGACATCGCAATCCTCGTGGTCGCGGCGGATGACGGCATCATGCCGCAGACCATCGAGGCACTGAACCACGCCCAGGCAGCCAATGTGCCGATCGTGGTCGCGGTCAACAAGGTCGATAAGCCCGAGGCAAACCCGGCCAAGGTGCGCCAGCAGCTCACCGAGTTCGGCCTGGTTGCCGAGGAGTACGGCGGAGATGTCATGTTCGTCGATGTCTCGGCACGTGCCGGCACCGGCATCCAGGATCTTCTCGATGCTGTGTTGCTCACCGCCGACGCCGGTCTTGACCTGCGTGCCAACCCCAGCAAGGAGGCTCGTGGCGTCGCGATCGAGGCGAAGCTCGACAAGGGTCGCGGTGCGGTCGCGACCGTCCTCATCCAGTCTGGGACGCTGCGGGTCGGTGACGCGATCGTCGCGGGAACGGCTTACGGTCGCGTCCGCGCGATGGCGGACGAGAATGGTAAGGCTGTCCTCGAGGCTGTGCCCTCGCGTCCCGTGCAGGTGCAGGGGCTTTCGTCGGTGCCTCGCGCCGGCGATGTCTTCCTTGTCACCGAGGAAGACCGTACCGCCCGCCAGATCGCCGAGAAACGCGAAGCCGCTCAGCGCAACGCTCTGCTGGCCAAGGCCCGCAAGCGCATCTCGCTCGAGGACTTCACCCGCGCGCTCGAAGAGGGCAAGGTCGAGTCGCTCAACCTCATCATCAAGGGTGACGTTTCCGGTGCTGTTGAGGCGCTGGAGGAGTCGCTCGTCAAGATCGAGGTCGACGATTCGGTGCAGCTGCGCATCATCCACCGCGGTGTCGGTGCGATCACGGAGTCGGACGTCAACCTCGCGACGATCGACAACGCGATCATCGTGGGCTTCAACGTCCGCCCCGACCCGAAGGCCCGCGAGCGCGCTGCTCGAGAAGGAGTGGATATCCGCTTCTACTCGGTCATCTACAACGCGATCGAAGAGGTTGAGAACTCGCTCACGGGTATGCTCAAGCCCGAGTACGAAGAGGTTCAGTCCGGTGTCGCCGAGATCCGCGAGGTTTTCCGCTCCTCAAAGTTCGGCAATATCGCTGGTGTTCTCGTCCGTTCCGGCACGATTACCCGCAACTCGAAGGCGCGCGTTATCCGCGATGGCGTCGTGGTGGGGGACAATCTCGCCATCGAGTCGCTGCGTCGTTTTAAGGACGATGTCACGGAGGTCCGTACCGATTACGAGGCCGGTATCGGTCTCGGCAAATACAACGACATCCGGGTCGGCGATGAGATTGAGACGATCGAAATGAAGGAGAAGCCGCGAGGCTGACCTTTCTGAGCACTACAGGAAGGCCCGGGCTTAGCCTGGGCCTTCCCCTTTTCCCGATCTCTTTCGGCTGTGGGGCGCCTCGTCACGTGTCCGTCAAGGCCCCGACCGGAGGTGGCGCCGAGCCCGCTCGCGAGCCGGGAGAATGGACAGATGCGGGCCCGAACGGCTCGACGAGAGAGATGTGAGGACCAGCCATGGCAGATCCGGCACGGGCGAGAAAACTCGCCGACAGGATCAAGGTAATCGTCGCCAAACGGCTCGAGCGCGGCCTGCGCGACCCCCGACTCGGTTTTGTCACCATTACTGACGTCAAGGTGACGGGCGACCTGCAACACGCCTCTGTCTTTTACACCGTCTACGGCACAGATGAGGAGCGTGCCGACTCTGCCGCCGCCCTGAAAGCCGCGACCGGTATGTTGCGCACTGAGGTCGGTAAAAACATCACGGCTCGTCTCACGCCGACACTGGAGTTCATCCTCGACGCGCTTCCTGAAAACGCGAAGCACATCGAGGATCTCCTGGCAGCCGCTCGCACTCAGGATTCGCACGTGCAGTTGTTGGCCGCACACGCCGACTACGCAGGAGAGCCCGACCCGTATCTGAAGCCGCGCGAAGAAGAGAACGACGACGAGTCTCCCTCGCGGGCATAATCGGCGAAAGAGCGTGGAGGAACTACGGCTGTCAGGAGTCGGGGAGGAGGTAGCCGCTGTCGGGATCGCCCGTCGCCAAACCATCGGTGAGGAGCCCGGCCAGGGCTCGCGAACGCTGCTGGGTTTTGGGCCACAGCGCCTCCAGCTCGCGTGCCGTCACCGGGGTGCGCGCGGCGCGTAGCTCGGCGAGGATCAGCCCCCGCACCTGGCGGTCTGAACCCTCGAACCGTTTTTGCTTTGCTCGTGTTGGACCTGTGTAGGCAGGGTAGCCGCCGCTGCGCCAGCGGCAGTTATCCCGAATTGGACACGTCTCGCAGCGGGGGAGTCGCGCAGTGCAGACGATCGCGCCCAATTCCATCATTCCGGCGTTAAACGCTGCCGCCTCCGGCAACCGTTCCGGCAGGAGGGTTGCCATCGCCGCGAGATCGGCCTTCGTTCGCGGCGGTGCCGGTTCCGCGCATCCGTGGACCGCTCGCGCAATCACGCGACGTACGTTCGTGTCGACCACCGGATGCCGATGCCCATAGGCGAACACGGCAATCGCCCGCGCCGTATAGTCGCCGATTCCGGGGAGGGTGAGCAGGGTGTCGATGTCATCCGGAACCACATCGTAGTGTTTGTCAGCGATAGTGACGGCACACGCGTGCAGGCGGAGCGCTCGCCGCGGATACCCCAGCGACTGCCACGCCCGTACCGCTTCTCCCGGCGGCACCGCTGCGAGAGCAGAGGGCTTCGGCCAGCGATCCAGCCACTCGGTCAGCCGCGGCAGGACACGCACCACCGGCGTCTGTTGCAACATGAATTCGCTTACCAGCGTGCCCCAGGCAGGGAAACCGGGACTACGCCAGGGCAAGTCGCGTCCGCTTATGCGGAACCACTCGACAATTGCGGGGGCGAGGGCGTTGGTCATCAATTCCCAGCCTAAAGGGCGCTGCGTACCGTGGAGGACCGACGAGCTGGGTACCGTAGAAGGACGATGTGCTTGGCGCTTTCGTGGCGGAAATACCGTACAGCAACGCGCCGGGCATGACGCCATAGTCGCGCATCTCGTGGATTTGCGTCGTCCACGCTCCGAGCGGAACGATCCGTTATTTGTGGAGCATGTGCGCCTACCGCGCAGGCTACCGAGTTGCTGCGTCGAGTGCTCCGTGATTCCTTTCGATGAGGCGGCAGCATCGGTTTCGTCCTCGTCCTCGTCAGCTTCTGCTGAGACTGTTCAGTGATCTGCCGAGGCTCAGAGGGAGGCGAACCGTCGGACCACTTCGCCAGGTTCGAGGAAGGCGCCAGAGCGTTCGATTTCGTGCACCAGGTCGACCAGTAGTTGGTTGACTGGAGCATCACGGCCCACACGGTGCGCGGCACGGACGACGCCGCCGGAGAGGTGGTCGATTTCGCTCGGTACTCCGCGGAGTATGCTCTGCAACGTTGACCCCTGGTTGGGGACCTTGCCCATCCGGATTGCGGTCCTGCGTGGGAGCATCTCCACGAGGCGCAGCGGCGCTATGGCGAGTGCGCGCACCCGCTGGTGAGAAAGACCCTGTAACGCGCCGAAGCGCACGCCCGAGGCTAAACCCGTGCGCGCCGTTTCTCGTAGTGCGCGGGCCAGCACCCGGCGCAGCCCTGGTTCGGCGACTGTTTCCTGCACCGACAGACCGGTAATGGCAGGAAGCGCATTCAACTCGTTTATGAGCAGCTTGGTCCACTGCGTTCCCACGAAATTGTCGGTTGTCGTGGTCGGCACCGCTTCAGCCAGTATGGCGGCGGCTCGGTCCACCTCATCGTTGGCGGGGAGTCCCGGAATACCGAGGGTGGTCGGGGCTGCATAGGTCACAGTGATCTGTCCCGGTTCCAGGTGGTTGGCAGCGAAAAGCGTCAGCGCGCCGACGAGTCGTGCCGTGCGCACGTGTCGCGCTGAGGCCGTGAGAGCCTCTAGCCCGTTTTGAACCACGACCAGGAGGGTGCCGTCGATTGTGCGGCGGTTGGCTCGGAGCGCGTCCTCGGCGTCCTGCGCCTTGGTGCAAAGCACGGCGAGATCGGGGGTGATATCGAGCTTTTCGCCGCTGCGAACCCAGGCCGTGTGTTGACCCCAGGCGCCGTCGAGATGCAGGCCAGAACGGCGAATCGAGTTCAGATGCTCCCCGCGGGCCGTTACTTCGACATCGTGGCCCGCGCGATCAAAGAGGGCGGCGATCGTGCCGCCGATGGCTCCGGCTCCGAGTACCGCGATCCTCACCTGGACAGTCTAGGACCGGAGGTGCACTCGGTGGACGGTCGCCGTTCGGGGCGAGGAGAACCTCCGATTCGCCGGTATCCTCGCACCTGTGCGTGAGATATCCGGGCCTGCGGCGTCGGCCCCTAGCGGCATTCTCTTGCTGGATAAGCCGAGCGGCATCACCAGTCATGACCTTGTTTCGCTCACTCGACGTCGTGCGGGGACACGGAAAGTCGGCCATGCCGGGACTCTGGATCCGATGGCTACCGGTGTGATGATCCTGGGAATTGGTTCCTCGACACGTTTGCTCACCTATCTGGTGGGCCTGGACAAGACTTATGAGGCGACTATTCGTCTTGGTGCCTCGACGAGCACCGACGATCGCGAGGGTGAGCTGCTTACCCGCGCCGAGCCTGGCCGCGTTGCCGCTCTTTCTCCGCAGGCGGTGACCGCGGCCATTGCTCTCCTCACCGGCCCGATCGAGCAGATTCCCAGTTCCGTCAGCGCCATCAAGGTTGATGGTCGGCGCGCTTATGCGCGGGTTCGTGCCGGGGAGGAGGTGGTGCTGTCGTCGCGCCCGGTGACCGTCTCGGCCTTCGAGGTGCGTGACCGCCGCGTGCAAAGGGGCTTCCTTGACCTCGATGTGCGCGTTGCCTGTTCGTCTGGCACCTATATTCGGGCGTTGGCGCGGGATCTCGGATTGGCACTCGGGGTCGGTGGTCATCTGACGGCACTTCGACGAACGAAAATTGGTCCGTTTGCCGTTACTGAGGCGGCTGCACTTGACGACCTAGATGTCGCCTCCGCTGTGCTGTCACCGATCGCGGTCGCAGGCAAACTGTTCCCGCTGCTGCGCCTGAGCGCGCAGGAGGCGGCCGACCTCGCGAACGGTAAGCGGATCACGGTACCGGAGGCGGCCGTGTCGGTGAAGGGCCTGCTTGCCGCGGTGGGCCCAGGGGAGCGGCTTATTGGTCTTGCTGAGCGTCGCGGAGCACAGCTGGTGAGCACCGTGAATTTTCCCTCCGAGCAGTTCCGGACGGTGACGCCATGATTGACTGGTTCACCATTCTGCAGGTGGCGGTGGCAACAGCGGCCGGGGTGCTCTGCCTTGTGCTTGGACTTCTGGGGCGGCGACCCTCCGACCTTTCTGTGGGCGCGACTGCGATCGTGGAACTCTTACTGATTGTGCAGTTGGCGGTGGCGATCGTCTCACCGCAGGTGGGTAATTCTCCCTCGGGAAACTTGCTGGAGTATTACCTCTATCTGATTTCTGCGCTACTTCTGCCGCTGGCGGCCGGATTTTGGGCGCTGATCGAACGCAGCCGGTGGAGCACAGTGATTCTCGGCATTATCTGCATCTCGATCGCGGTCATGGTCTATCGGATGCATCACATCTGGTACGCCTAGGCCACCTCGCTGATAGGCCGTGGCCGCGGCGCGCAGTCGGTAGCGTGTGAACGCCTAGCATGGACCCTGCGATGTCAAAATCAGCTAGCGATATGCCTCGACAAGCCACTGCCGACCCAGAAAACCGCCCGACTCGCGCGCGTGGGATAGGTAGCCTACTCGTCCTGGTTTATGCGATCCTTGCGCTTGCTGCGACCGGGCGCTCCACATTTCAAATCATCGACCGTTTCGACGAAGCACCGTTGGCGTTTTCGCTCTCGGCTCTCTCCGCGGTCGTGTACCTCATTGCGACCGTCGCTCTTATCCTTCCTGGTCGCGTGTGGCAGCGGGTGGCGTGGGCGACGATAACGTTCGAGCTTGTCGGAGTCCTCGTGGTCGGAACGATCAGCCTGCTGACTCCACAGCTGCTCGGGCTCTCGAACGCCGATCCCTTCGGCCGCCAGTCGACGGTGTGGTCAGCTTTCGGCGTCGGCTACCTTCTCATCCCGCTGGTGCTGCCTGTACTCGGATTGCGTTGGTTGTGGGTGCAGAAGCGTCACCCCCAGAAAGCGGCGGACTAGTGCGCGTCGAGACAACACCGCAGAGTATTAAGGGTGTCGGTCCTTCGGTCGTGACGATCGGTAAATTCGATGGTGTCCACGTGGGCCATCGCGCCGTGATCAACACTGTGCGCGA
Source organism: Rathayibacter toxicus DSM 7488 (assembly GCF_000425325.1). GTDB lineage: Bacteria > Actinomycetota > Actinomycetes > Actinomycetales > Microbacteriaceae > Rathayibacter > Rathayibacter toxicus. Next base: position 136,871 of record NZ_AUDF01000004.1, on the reverse strand, counting down.
GCGGGCCAGAGAACGGGGTCTCGCCTCGGTGGTAGTGACTTTTGATCGCAATCCTCTGAGCGTGATCGCGCCCGAACGGTGTCCGCCGCCGCTGATGGGTAATGAGCAAAAACTGGAACTTCTTGCCGACACCGGTATTGACGCCGTTCTCTTGCTGACTTTTGATGAGGAGCTTCGCGCGCTTTCGCCGGAGGAGTTCGTGCAGAAAGTGCTTGTCTCGGCAGTGGAAGCCCGTGTGGTGTTGGTTGGCTCCGATTTCCGTTTTGGTGTCCGCGGAACCGGCAACATCACTCTGCTTCGCACGCTAGGCGAGCGGCATGGTTTCGCGGTGGAGTTAATCGACGATGTGCGGCCGGAAAAAGGCCGCCGGGTGTCCTCCACCTGGATACGTGAACTGCTTGCCGTGGGTGACGTAGCGCACGCCACGGTTCTGCTCGGCCACGAGCCGGTCGTCCGCGGAGTGGTGGTACACGGCGCCAAGCGGGGGCGTGAACTCGGCTTCCCCACGGCAAACTTGTCGCCGGAGTCGCAGGGGTTGATCCCTGCCGACGGTGTGTATGCGGGCAGGCTCGCCGTTGATGACCTCACGTATCCGGCCGCGATTTCGGTCGGCAGCAATCCCACTTTCGTGGGGGTACCGCCGAGGCAGGTCGAGGCGTATGTGCTGGATGAGACGCTCGATCTGTACGATCGTGTGGTCGAGGTGGCTTTTGTCGAGCGCATCCGCGGGATGGTGGCTTACGCCGGGAGTGAACCGCTGATCCGACAAATGAAGGACGATGTGCGGCGCGTGCGGATGCTCCTCGGGATCGGCATGCCCTTCGGCAGCGCCTCCTAGCAGCGGGCGAGCAAGCACACCAGCGGGAGACTCTGTGCAGGTAGCGACGTACCGTGAACGCATGAGTGAAGACCCGTCGGACTCCCCGCGACCCCGTGCGCTGGTGACGGGGGCGACCGGTTACATCGGCGGACGTCTCACGCCCTGTTTGCTCGAGGCTGGCTTTCAGGTCCGGGTTCTTGTGCGTGATCCACGTAAGCTCGCTGAGGTCCCGTGGGCCGAACAGGTCGAGATCGCCCAGGGCGATTTGTGCGACCCGGAGTCATTGACCTCCCCGTTCGCGGGCATCGACGTCCTTTACTACCTCGTGCACTCGATGGGTTCTGGCTCGGACCACGCCCGCTTTGAGGAACTCGAGAGCAGGGCTGCTGCTGCGGCGGCGACAGCGGCGCTCGCGGCAGGAGTCGGCCGTATTGTCTACCTCGGCGGCTTGCACCCCGAGGGTGGTGAACTCTCCCGGCATTTGCGCTCTCGCGCCGAGGTGGGGCGCATCCTGATGGCGTCCGGTGTACCGACGATCGTGCTCCAGGCGGGTGTGATCATCGGTTCTGGCTCCGCGGCATTCGAAATGATGCGCCACCTCACCGACGTGCTGCCCTATATGCCGGCTCCACGATGGGTCCGCAACTTCATTCAGCCGATCGCGGTGCGTGATGTGCTGCATTACTTGCTTGGCGCCGCCGCACTCACCGACCGCACTCTCAACCGCACGTTCGATATCGGCGGGCCGGATGTGCTGCGCTACGGGCAAATGATGAATGGTTACGCGGTCGAAGCGGGGCTCCCGCAGCGTCCGATCGCCCCGCTGCCAGTTCTGACGCCCTGGCTTGCCTCGCAGTGGGTCAATGTGGTGACGCCAATCCCGCGTTCGTTAGCGGTTCCGCTGATAGCATCCCTGCAGTACGACTGTGTCGTGCACGAGGACGACATCCGGGCGCTGATTCCTGATCCGGAGGGCGGGCTTACCCCCTACCGCCGCGCTGTCCGACTTGCGCTGGGCAAAATGCGTTCCGGGCAGATTGAGACGAGTTGGCAGAATGCCCGGGTGGTGGGGGCTCCGAGTGATCCACTGCCGAGCGATCCGGAGTGGGCCGGTCACACCGTATACGTGGATAAAAAGGTGCGGCTTACCCCTGCCGATCCGGCCAAATTGTGGCGCGTGATCGAGGGTATCGGTGGTATTAACGGCTGGTACTCTTTTCCGCTCGCGTGGGCGATTCGAGGCTGGCTAGATCGTCTGCTCGGGGGAGTGGGGTTGCAGCGTGGGCGCCGTGACGCGGCCAGACTCCAGACGGGCGACGCGTTGGATTTTTGGCGGGTGGAGGCGATCCAGCGGCCGACGTTATTGCGTCTGCGTGCGGAAATGAAGGTGCCGGGCCGCGCCTGGCTTGAGATGTGTGCTGAACCCTCTGGCGATGGTGGCTCGGTCTATACGCAGCGTGCAGTTTTCTTCCCGAAGGGGCTTGCAGGACGGCTTTACTGGTGGGCAATAGTGCCTTTTCACGGAGTCATTTTCCGCGGCATGGCGAACCGCATCACGGCAACCGCGGCGGATCTGCCTGATTCCGGTGATGAACATTCCGCTCGCAGGCGTCGGGGGGCGCGGCGAGGACGACAGCAGAACATCAGTGCGCCGATATCGTCAGGGAAGCTACCGTCTGTTCGGAGGCCTGGGAGGAATAGTTGACAGCTTCCATCGTGATTAATAGCGGGGTCTGCTGCTCTGGCGACGGATCTAGGACATCGAGGATAGGCGAACTCGTTACTGGGTACGTGAAGGAGGTCGCCTCCATACCGGCGAAGGAATCCTGCTCTATTCGTGCGACAGCACCGCCCACTTACAGCACAACATGACCGACTCAGTTATCCCATTCGCGTGTATAAGCTTTCCACAAAGACAACGTGCGCAATAAGGAGATGAATCTTTCGTCAGTATTTTTCTGGGCTGAGCTAATATCCCCCGATTATTAGCTCAAGCCGACCATTACGGCTTCATTATCATTGTAGCTTCCGAGGTCGGGTGTATTGTCTTCGTAAGGACCAGAGCGGGGACGTCCGTCTTTGTAATATAGCCAAATCCAGCAGGTCGACCATGGTTGAACCGACATCACCTTTTTTCTGGACGCGTGCAGCGTCACAAAATAGTCAACAAAATTGTTCTTGGGACAAGGGCGTGGGACCCAAATTGTTAGTTCATTTCCGGTGAAGTTTTGACCTGTGAAAAGCGATGCTCCGATGATATCGCCGGACGCCGTGACTCCCCGGGTTCCGTTGCAACCGTAGTGGCGGGTGGTCGTCGAATAGTGACACTGGCGAGGTTCGCCTGCACTGGCCATCGTCGAAACCCCGAACAAGCTGATACCGATAACAGTGCATGCGATAATGGAGCCGACGAATGATCGAGGATAGTGACGCATCGCATTCTTCTTTCGTAGGTGCTCCAGTAAAGGAGTTTTCATTAGATGAACTGATAGTTAATACTTCCGGAGAGTGATTGCGCGGAGTTGGCTATTTTTCCTCACACTATTTGTCATGAGGTGAATCTTTTTCTGGAAAAAATCAGCAGTGCGGATTGGTATTTACACTTCGCATATTCCAGGCCTGCCCCTTGAGCTGCCCCTCTATAGTGTCGTGGATGTACCAGTAGTAGTGACCATAATAACGGTAACCAAAATGCATTTCCCAGCGGCCCCTAATGCGAGTCTTTTCTTTGCTGATGTAAAGGTTTACCGCCGAATGGGGTTTGACGTCCTGTCGGATTTCATCTGATTTTGTGTCCGTTGTTGAAAATTCGTGACGATAGCTATACATAATAGATGCCGATACTATTTCCCCGAGTTTACCGGAGATATCTGTTCCCCAGGTGTCGCTTGTTCGTGATGTCGCATCATAGTGAACAACTCGTGTGGATGTTGATCCGGTGCAGTTCTCGACGCTGCCGATGAAAGCGATGTCTTCTTCGAAGACGACGGGATCGCCCTCAGGGTGAAAAGTGCAGTAGTCTGTACTTCCTGAACTGCACATCTCGAGTAGGTTTTTGGTTGTCGGTGTATTTTCAGCTGAGACGAAAGGGGCACTGAGGTAACAGGCTGGGATGAGGGCCGATGTAATGAATGCCACGATAATACTCTGTTTTTTCATAAAAAACTCCTAATAAATTAAGAGAGAGCCAATGATGTGGCCTCATCTTCGACGTTACCTTGCTCCGGTAGGAAAAGTTACTTTTATTAAAAATTACCAGAAGATATGTCCATCGAATTTCATAACATGGTGAGTTGTTGCATAGAAGTTCCTTAAAATAAAAAAGCGCCGAAATCTTGCTTGTCTCGAAACTGTGCTGGTGGGACGTCGTTGTCTGAATTTTTTCTCACCGCGACTGTCTTTGCTGTTGCTATCTTCCCTTTCGAAGTGAGCAAGAAAATTGGTTTCGGTAGTGATTAGTAGAGAGCGTAGAAAAAAGAATCGCTAGCGTCAAAGAGCAATTCGTGATCGTGGTAGAGGACATCGCCTAGAGGAGATTCGAGAAAAATTACGATTTCTCGGCTTGTGCATACACTGGACCGTGTATCGTTAGTGGCCTCTTGGCGACAACTTGCGCACAGATCACGGAGTTCAGATGAAAAATCCGATGCTGGAGCACGCTACGTCGTCACGGTGAACTGTGGACCGATGCGGAACAACTTGCCCATCCTGCTGCGGTGCGGCAATTTAATTGCCGCATTCTGCTGGTGAGTGCCGTATTCGTGAGTTGTGATTCGTGCGTGTTGTTGTGGGGGCAGTGATGTCGTATGTGGGGATTTGAGTTCTTTTCGGGGGTTAGTCTTTGTCGGGAGGTCAGGCCCTGCTGATTCTTTGGGAGCAGGTTGTGTGTTGGGGTGGAACCTGGGCTAGGCGGTTGTAGGGCATCTTGCAGGTTGCGGTTTCTCTCTATGGGTCGGAGCCGGTGCTTGTGGCGGGTGCTCGCGTGGCGACAGGACGGGTGAACGTCTCTGAAAAGAGTCACTGATAGGGCGTGAATATGCACAACACTGATTGCGGTTCAGCGGCGTCATTGCCCATATCACGATGACCCCACCACGGCACCCTTGTGACCAACCGGCTCCACCGTCTGAATCAATTGGTCAACACTTCTATGAACCACGCTCCAAATTTCTTACTGCGCACTAAAATTTACCATGGTCAATCCTGGCGAAAATTTTCTTCGATGGAGATCGCAGCGAAATGGTCCATGAGGCTTATGCACAAGGTTGAGAGTCGTGTGTGAAAAATATGATTTTTCGGATGGTGATGAAGACGGCTAATGGAGTATTGAGGGGACGTCGGTAGTTGGTCTGAAATATTCGCCAGGTTTTCATCGGTCCGATTGCCCGTTCGGTGACGTAGCGGTGGATGGTGACGGATCGGTTGTGTCTCTTTGTGTTCATGTCGAGCTGTTTTTGTCCGGTATTTTTTTGATGCGAGTGACGGCTCTTGTTCTTTGATAGCCGCGGTCGGTGATCGTGACGATGCAGATCCGACATGACCTGGACCTTGTGACTTGTTGTCTTGTGATTCCCGGCGTGCAACTCCGGCGAGTCCTTCCATGACCGGCACGGCAGGAGTGTGCCATCCATGACTGCCACGGTCCCGTTGAGAGCTTCGCGAGGAATTCTTTCGTTACGTTATGCCGGAACTACGCCAACGTGACACACAAACCCGATTCCCATGACAGGGCACGAGGCCACACACCCGGTTTCGACCACACAGATTCCGCTCGACACGACGTCACAGCTCTATGAATTTCTCGGCCGTCGTTCCTGGTGTCTCCTGAACCTCCACCGGCCGCTCTTTCGTGAAGAATCTTTTACTCAAATCGTTCATTTAGCCAGAAGTGGCCATGTTCGCAGGTCAACAACACACCCCACACCTCATACGTATCTGCCCTTTTGCGCGATCTTCTATTTGTGCCTGCGGCGATTTTTTAAAAAAGGTTATTTATTGCGTGATCTCGCCGGTTCTATTTTTGTGTGGGGATGAATCCTGTCCACGAATCAGCAGTGCGGTTGTGCGGCAACTGTTCTTATTTTCCAGGCTTGTCCTTTCATCTGCCCTTCCACCGTGTCATGAAGGTACCAGTAGTAGTGACCGTAAAAGCGAGAACCAAAGTGCATTTCCCAATGCCCCCTGATTCGAGTCTTTTCCTTTCCAATATAGATTTTTGCGCCGGTATGAGGTTTTGCCTCCATGCGGATTTCATCAGATTTTGATTCCGATGTGGAGAATTCGTGGCCGTAGGCGGAGGATATTGTTCTCGAGAGAATGACACCCAAGGTTCCGCTGGTTTCGTTCCCCCATGAATTACTTGTTGCTGATACCGCGTCGTAGCGAATGACTCGCGTCACTAAGGAATTTGAACAGTTTTGAATTCCACCGACGTAGGCAATATCTTCCTCGAAAACTACCGGGTCTCCCTCGGGGTGAAAAGTGCAAAAATCTGTTTTTCCCGCATTGCATTCGTCGAGTAACGTTTTAGGTGGAGGTGTACTTTCGGCTGATGCTCCGGGAGCGGCGAGGGAACAAGCCGGAACGAGAACTGACACAATAAAACCGGTGAATAATCGTCGTGCTTTCATGTTTGCTCCTTAGTAGTAGCATTAATGAACCGCCCTATGCCTGAAAAATTGTTGTTTCTCAAAAAGGTAAATTTGAGGCTTGTGCACAAGGTTGTTCGTTGTGTGTAAATAATATGATTTTTAGGATGGTGATTTAAGGTCGCTGGATGTCGATGTGCACCGGTAGTCTTATGGAAGATTTCCCCGCTTGTAATGAGTGCCGTGGTTATTCGATAACGCGGCGGCGGAAGTTTGAGAATGTGTTGTATTTCGCCATTCTCTCGTTGAGTTTTTTATCCGAGATTCTTTTTTGATAGGCGTGATGGCTCAGGTTTTCTGTCGTCGCGATTTGCGATCGTTTTAGCGAAGTAGAGGGGATCTGTGAGACCGCTTTCTTCTCTTTCTCCCCTGTCGTGTCGGTTTCCAGGCACAGGGTCGAAGGTCACGACGATGCGACCACGCAGAGGGAGACGACCTTGTCGGTATACCCGGTTGTCGTGTGTTTCGGAGAGTACCGCGTTCGACGACTAGCACGGCCACGAGCGTGCCATGCACTACCGCCACAGTCCCCTCTTAGCAGCGCCGTGAAGGTTGAGTTCGCTGCCGTCAGAAGCAACAGCGATCATGTGTGTACGACTCATGATTCGCGACACCACTGTCCGGCTAACACCAGACAAGGACCTAAGGAATTCTTCCGTCACGTTATACTGAAAATACGGCCAGCCGAACACACGGCACCGATTCCGGCGACAGAGCACGAGGCTGAACATCCGGCGACAGCCACACGCTCCGCCCCTATCAAACGAAAAATTTCTGCCAATTAATCTACCGTCACCCAGTTCGTAATGTGAACCCACAGCGGCCGCTCCTTTGCGAAGAAGATCTTTCCGCAATATCCTTTAATTACGGAAAATGATTGGCATTCTTACGTCAACGAAACACATGAAAAGCTATACACCTGTCATGTTTGCGTAAGCTTCTTTGTTCGCGCTGAGGCTACGATCTCACCGAAAACCTGAATATATTCACATTAAAGTCTCACCAAATAGCTTTTTAAAAAGTGAGGAATAAAGCGAAATTCTTGCTTAGTGCAGAGCCTAGAAAACAGTATGGACACTGTCAAGGAGTGTTGTGAAGCGCGGACAATGTTGTGTTGAACTGATGGTTTTCTCAGCATTGTGGTACGGGCCGAACGGTTGCTTGCCGCACGGTTGCCGGGTTTTTCCCTCTGGCGAGTTGAGTTTTTTCTCACGACTGTGCGACTCAGTGGGGCCGAAACCTCCGGCAGAGAAAATTGTACGGTGGATGCCGTCTCTCTGATCGGCGTCGCTCCCGAGCTATGGCTCAGCAAGCCTCCGCCAGGTTAGTGGTCTGCTCTGCTCAGAAGTGGATAGTTTATCCGCAAAGTCGTAGCGACAGCGGATCTGGTTGAGACGATAAGGATAATACCATCGGGAAATTAATGCTGGCACAATATCTCGTCTGCCGGAACGGTTATCAACAAGCTGGAAAGTGACAGCGGTTTTTGACTAGTGCAATCATGACCTGAAGCTGGTCGGGACGAGCACGGTAAACCAGGTTGTTTGATGCTGCGCGCTGTGAAGAAGTCTCTCCCGTAAATTCCGGAAGTGTCGGTTCTCTCGTAGGCGATCTCACTGAGCATCCAGTGTCTGGTGTACCATGAGATTTTTGCTTGTGGCGCCACCACGGGATTACCCACGAACAGTGAAATTCTGGCGAGATACCCGGCTAAAGAGAGATCCGGGGTCATACTACCACTGCGCTAGAGCCGCCCGTCTGTGGTGGCTCTAAAATATTTTGATGCTGCGATTCATTCGTTGTTCGGCGGCGCCCTTTAACTCTGTGCGGAGGGAATTCAATTTTTCGTTCATGGGTGGGTTGGGTGAGCAAAGTGAATTCCGTAAAAAAGAGTTCTTTAGGGAATGGAAAATATTTCCCCAAAGAACTCTTGTCAGATAATTATTTGTTAGCTTAATCCAACCATGACGCCGCGATAGTCAATATCGCTTTCGAGGTCGGTAATATTACCTATGTAAGGACCGCTTCGGCTGCCATCGTGAAAATACATATAAATCCAGCAGGTCGACCACGACTGAACCGATGCTATCTTCATTCTAGAGGCGGCCAGGGGAATAAAGTAATCGATACGATCGTTTTTGGCGCACGGCCGGGTTACCCAGATTGTCAGCTCCTCTCCCCGGAAGTTTGTATTGTAAAAGAACGTTCCGCCGATGATATCGCCGGGTGCAGTAATCCCAGAGCTGCCATTGCAGCCGTATCTCTTTGTTGTCACCGAGTAATGACAATGACGAGAGCCGTTTGCCTGTGCGGCGGTGGGAGTTCCCAAAAGGCTGAGTGTGGCAACAGCGAGAGCAATCACAGTACAAATTAATCGTCGACAATAGGCATGCATGATTTTTCCTTTAGGTCGAAAATAACTCGTTGTGTTTCTTGTGGGATGCTATTTGAGCAAATAAAGCAGTGGCCCCATTCAGGTTTTCTGTTATGGTGTGTTTTCGGCAGAAATTGCTGAAAAGAGGTTTTGCGTGTGCTCATCACTCTCGGCAGTGTGGGTTGGTGGGGTTGCTTCTAAAAATCCAGGCTTGTCCTTTAGTTTGTCCGTAAATTAGGTCGTTTCTGACGTACCCGATGTGGTGCCCACCGACTCGATGATCGAAATTTATTTCCCAGTCTCCTTTAATTTTTGTTCTCATTTTTGCAATGTATATACTTACTCCCGAATGGGGTTTTACCTCTTGTCTGACCTCATCTGATTTCGTATCCGTCGTTGTCCACTGTAATTGAAAATTGGTTCTCATTGCCGCCCTGAAGACTTCGTCAACGCGGCCGCTAACAGCGAATTCTCCCCCTAAGGCATCCGTTGTCGTTCTCGTTGCATCGAAGTGGATTGCTCGATTGTCAGTTCCATCTGTGTAATTTTGCATGCTGCCGACAAGGGTTTCTGGACCGATGTAAGTGATCGGTTCGCCTATTGGTTTGAATGGACAACGATCGGCCATTCCTGAGTTGCATGCGTCGAGCGGAAATTTGATGGGCAGATGATCCTCTGCCGAGGCACTAGGGGCGACAAGGTAGCATCCAGGAGTAACGATCGACGCGATGAAGTCGGCTAGGAGCTGTTGCTTTTTCATGAGTTATCCTTGCTTGACAGGTCAACTGTTTGTGACTGATCGTTGGCATGTCTTTGATGAGGGAAGGTGTTTCGGGATCAGCGTTACTTGGATTTTCTAGCAACATCTATCTGAGTATCCTTCGTGGCAACCTGAACATGTTCACACAAGAGAGTTGTTAAAACCACCCTTTTCTCAAAGAAAGGAGAAGGGGTTTATTCGTGCTTTTTGTTGAGCGTAGAAAAGACATCCGGCTGCGTCAAAGAAGTTACGCGTCACTTTCAGTGAAGGGCATTGTCTAGGAATTCTGTTCGAGAGAATGGATGACGCGTGCCGCCCGTGTTCCTGCTGTGGCGATCAAGACGATGTGCTCGAGAGGCGGATCGTCCGCAAAGGGTAGCCACCGTAATGGCGGATTTGCGGCCGTGGCGCCCCTGGGTCGCAGCGCGACCAGCGAAGCATCGGACATGAGACGGTGCTGGAACACGACGAGGCGGTCCGGGCCTTCTTCTAGCTCGGGGTTCCAGCCGTGCGCAGCGAGGTGGTCCAGAACGTACGCGGAGTAGCCGGGTGCCCACTCAGAGGAGAACCAGAGCAACCGCATACATCGCAGAGCGTTCCAGGTCACGGGTCCGCCGAGAGTAAGTGGGTGGTCGGGACCTACGACAATTCCCAACTCGTGAGTAACGATGCTTGTTTCGACGAGAACGCGGTTCAAGACGGGTGCGCGAACGAGGCCAAGATCAAGGGTGCCATGCCGGATTGACCGGATGATGTCGGACGAGGGCGCAGAGGAAAGTATCAGCCTGGCATCCGCCTCATGTCGGCGGATTGCCGCTTCGGCTCTCGCTACTACCTCGGCGCCCAGACTCATCCCTACCCCGGTCCGCCAGGGTGTACTCGTCGAACTCAGAGCGTGTGCTGCCTGCTCAAGATTGGCCACAAGCAGGCTGACATTTGCGAGAAATTCGCGAGCTTGCACTGTGGGAACTAGCCCGGTTCGTGTGCGCTCGAAGAGCGGAGTTCCTAATCGCTGCTCTAGCTTTCGCAGTTGTTGACTCATGCTCGGTTGTGCAACGTGGAGACGCTCGGCGGCTGCGGTCACCGATCCGGCCTCGGCAATCATGAGAACGTAGCGCAGATGCCTGACTGAAATATCATTGAGGCTATGATTCATGCCACTCCTTGGTCTCGGATTCCACCAGGTCTTCGGCGTAATCGTAGGGGCTCGATCGGTTCATTTTGGCACCGGTTACCGCTTTTATGATCGATGCTTTACCCTCTAGAGTTTATAAATCTCACAAAGTTATGTGTGATGCCAGGAGAAACGCTGAACGGAAAGTATTGATTTTTTTCAGCAAAGTTTTGGTGACGTCGCGTTTCTGGTTCGACTGGTGGGTGTCAGTACTTCTGGATCGCGTCGTACCAAAGCACAATCACTCGAGTGCGGACGCTGATCTTTATCCCTGAGGATTTTTATCAGATAACTTTCGGTAACGCTGAGCAGGAGTGAAGAGCCGTGATCTGCTGAAGCGGATGGCATCGCTCGGTGAATCCCTTGACGGATTCACGGAGATATGCTGGCGCGATTAAGGAAAAGCTGGTGTGATCGTCGAGTTTTTAGCGTGACTGCCTGATGAAGTGCCGCGATTGCGCTCGGGCCGACACGGCAGCAGCCTCCTACCAGCGCAGGGCCGCGGTCGCGCCCAGGACGCGACCAACGGGGATCTCAGGTGGAGGAGGCTCCCCAGCGGCGACGGCAGGCATCCCGCTCCTCGCCACTATTCGGGTAGACGACGATGAACTTGTCGGTCACGGAGCGTGCAACCCGGACGGCGTCAGCTACCTCGTTAGGCGCGTAACAGTTCACTCCGACTCCGATCACCTCTTCGAGCGGCTCTCCGGCGCAAGTATGTCCGCCCCGTGCGCCCACCGCCACTCTGGCACCGGCGTCAAAAAAGGTGTTGTGTGCCGCGACTATTCGTTCCGGCGCGTCCAGGAGTACCTGGGCGTTCCACAGCGCCGTGTTCGTGCCCTGCGCCTCCAGCGCGGAACCGGAACTACCGTCGAGCAGGATCGGGGTCTTGTTGGCTGCGGCGAGAAGTTCGTCGACGTTCACGAGCGGTTGTGCGAGAGCGCGAAGATTTTCACAAGCTCGGCAATAGCTGCCTCGCGTGCCTCGCCGCCCTCCTCAAACATTGCTGTCACATGGGTACGGAGGTGGTTTTCGATGATCAGTTTGGTGAGCGAACCGAGCGACTTCTGAATGGCGAGGGATTGCGTCACGATGTCGACGCAATACTCCTCGTTGTCGATCATTTTTTCGAGGCCGCGCAGCTGTCCGCTCAGTATGCGCGTGCGATGCAGAGAGCGTTTTTTGATGTCCTCGATCACTCGAGTAGCCTACGCCAGTGACGGATACCCGGTAGTGGTACCCCCTCCGTAGTATCGAGGCGTGAGCACCTCAGACGCGCGCCGTGCAGGGGATCGTTCTGCTTCGCAGCCCGGTGCGCGGATGGCGCTGGCTCCGGGGATCCTGACGGCGATTATCTTGTTGGCTGGTCTTCCTCTGGTGGGCGGTAGCTCCTCAGACCTCATCCGCTATCCGGTGGCGATCCTGACGGCAGTGATGTGCTGGTTCGTGATCAGGGCACGCGCGTTCCTCTGGCTGATTGCTCTGGTTCCTCTTGTGGTGCTGTGGAACCCGGTAGTGCCGCTATCGTTCCCGGATGCAGTGTGGTCGTCTCTACATATTGCTGCGGTCGGTGTGGTCTGTAGCGTGGGGATGATCGTCCGCGTCCCGTCACGGGATTAACGACAGGCGCGCGATGAGCGTAGGCTAATGGAGCATCCGTGTGTCGGGCATGCTGCGACCGGGTCTCAGACTCGCTGTTTCGGGCTCCCCACAGCCATCGGGCGCGATGGAACCCGTACCCTCAGCAGAGGTGACGCGGCGACTGTAATGCGACGGTAGAGCGCGGGAACCCGTCCCCCGCTGCCGTCACACGTCGAGGAGGAGCATGGCTCGCAGCAGCCAGCGTCAATCCGGTTACGCCCGTCGCCAGACGAACGTTGCCGGGAGTCGACCGCGATCACGGTCGTACGCTATCGACAATGCCGGGATCATTCCTATCCTGGCTCGTCGCGTGCGTGAAGTCGAAGCGAAAGCACAGTCCGGCAAGGTCGGCCCGACGAACCGAACAAAGTTTTTGGTCATTGCCCTGCTCATGCGCGAGGAGCGCAAACGGGTCAAGGTCGACGACACGCTCAGCGACGCACAGCGTGCAGAAGAGATGAAGCGTCTTGACGGTATCGCGACAATCCTCGCGAAAACTGCCGCTCGGGACACCAGCCTGATTGCACTGCTGGAATCGGAAGCGGGTGTCACTCCCGCCGCGCAGAAGCTCCGCCGGGACTGGCTTCTTGAAGCCGGTGCCGAGATGAGCTCCGACGATTTGCTGATCGTGACGGAAGCAGAGCCCACGCCGGACCAGCCAGAGAATCAAGTGGTGCCGCCGTCGGTGCGGGCTCGTCAGCTCGCGAACCCTTTTTTGCCGCCCAATTTGTCTGTCGCTGCACCGGCCGCGCCTGCCCCGCGTCGTCGTCTCGATGACTGGGAATTGCTCGGTCCGCTCGTCAAAGCCTTTGAGTTCGGTGCCGGTGGCCGCGCCGCGAGCATGGCGCTGCCGGAACCGCCTGTCATCGATAGGGTCTCGCCACCGGGTAGTGAGCTGATGCTGCATCAGGTGCGGTTCATTGAGAGTGCCCGACGGGGCCATCGCCGCTTCCTCCTCGCGGATGAGCCAGGTTTGGGCAAGACTGCGCAGAGTCTGCTCGCGGCCTCGGTAGCGAACGCTTACCCCCTGCTTGCGGTAGTGCCGAATGTGGTGAAGATGAACTGGGCCCGGGAGGTTGAGCGCTGGACGCCGCAGCGTCGTGTGACCGTGATCCACGGCGACGGGGCAAGCCTGGATGCTTTCGCCGACGTGATCATCGTCAATTACGACATCCTCGACCGGCATATTGGCTGGTTAGGAAACCTGGGGGTGAGAGGCATGGTCATTGATGAGGCGCACTTCATCAAGAACCCACGCTCGCAGCGCTCGCAGAGCGTACTCACCCTGGCGTCACGGGTCCGCGAGAGCACCCCCGGTCACAATCCGCTGATGATTGCTCTGACTGGTACTCCATTGATCAACGATCTTGATGATTTCCGGGCAATCTGGCGCTTCCTCGGCTGGATCGATGAGACCAAGCCTGGTGCCGAGCTGATCAGTCGGCTTGAGCACACCGGGCTTACTCCGGCAGACGCTGGTTTCTATGCTGAAGCGCGCGAGGCCGTGATCGATCTTGGCATTGTCCGACGCAAAAAAATCGACGTGGCGGCCGACCTGCCCTCGAAGCGGATAGTGGACTTGCCCGTTGAACTTGACGATGAGTTGGGACGCTCCATTCAGAAGGCCGAACGCGAACTGGGCGCGCGGATGCTGCAGCGGTTCCGCGCCGTCACCGCATCGATTACCCACGAACTTGACGAGGAGGAACGCGAGCGATTTATTCGCATCGTCGCGCAGAGTGAGCTCGAGGAATCGAAGTCTGCCAAGACTGGTGAGAACGTATTTACGATGGTGCGGCGGATTGGCCAGGCAAAGGCGGCGCTCGCTGCCGACTATGCGTCTCAGCTGGCGCGTTCGGTCGGCAAAGTGGTGTTCTTCGCTAAGCACATCGATGTGATGGATCAGGCGGAGGAAACCTTCCGCAAGCGTGAACTCGCCTCGGTCTCCATCCGTGGCGACCAGACGGCGGTGTTCCGCCAGTCGCAGATTGACGCGTTCGCGACCGACCCGGAGATATCGATTGCAGTGTGCTCTCTCACCGCGGCGGGCGTCGGGGTGAACCTCCAGGCGTCGTCAAACGTCGTGCTCGCTGAGCTGTCATGGACCTCAGCCGAACAGACGCAAGCGATCGACCGCGTACACCGCATCGGCCAGGAGGAACCGGTAACGGCCTGGCGGATCATTGCCGCGCACACCATCGACGCGAAGATCGCTGAGCTGATCGACGCGAAAGCCAACCTCGCCGCGCGAGCGCTGGACGGAGCGGACGCGGAGACGACGTCGGTTGACACTGTTCAGCTGGATGCGCTCATGCATGTTCTCCGCGAAGCGATCGGCTGAGCGGAGCGGCGAAAAAGTCGCGCTCGAACATCATGGAGCGCAGGAACATATCGCGCATGGTGGCGCGTTCGCGCTCTCCTGCCCGCGCGGCAGCGGCATCGGTGATCATTCGCACCTGTTTGCTCGCGCGGAGCAGAGCAGGATCACTGTAGCTGCACAGCCAATCGTCATAGGGATGCCCCGGATGGCCTGTCGCGGCCAGGCGTGTCCCGATGTCGGCGTAAAGCCAGAAGCAGGGCACAAGCGCGGCGACGAGTGCTCCGTAGCTATCACGCGTACTGACGGCAGTGAGGTGGTCGAGGTAACCCTGGGTGACGGCCGTAGCCGAGAGCTGACGCCTGCTGCCGAGTCGAGTGCGGTGCAACTGCGCCTCCGTGGTGATCGTCGTCACCGAACTCTCGGCCCAGAACACCTGCTCCTCTGATGTCGGTGCGCGCTGAGCGGCGACTGCGAGTACGCGAGCGAAACCCGCGAGGTAGAGGGTGTCTTGCTCGAGGTACCACTCAAAATCTTCGCGACCGAGCGAGCCATCGTGGAGTGCCCTGATGAAGGGGAGAGAATCGATTTCTTCGCGAAGGGGGGCGACCTCCTTCCATACCGTGTTACAGAACGCGGGCGCCGTCGCCTTAAGGGGATCGGGCGCACGGAGGCGGTGAAAGTGGTCGATCGCTCCGTTGCCCACACCGACCGCGAGAGCGTCGGCTCCTCGGAGGGCGCCGGTGAGCCACTCCTTGGCTTCGGTGAGAGCACCTGCAAGATCCTCCACATCTTTGCCGCGACCGACCAGGAGGGTCGCCATTGCGGAGGACAGTGAGCATCCGGTTCCGTGCGTGTTGGTCGTGCGGACGCGCTCACTGACCACCTCCCGCACCTCGCCCGTCGGCGTGATGATCGCATCTGGTGCTGCGAAGCTGTCGAGGTGGCCACCCTTGACCACCACTGCCGTACCGAGCCGGTGGGCGATTTCGGCGCCCTGATTGAGCGCCTGGGGCCAGTCTTCTGCCTCGGCGGTTCCGGCAAGCACAGCGAGTTCCGCCAGGTTGGGGGTGACGAGATCGGCGTGCCGGAGGAGCGAACGCACGGTGTTCTCCGCCTCTCGATCAAGGAGTCGGTGCCCACTGGTCGAGATCATCACCGGATCGATCACGACCAGCGGAGGGCGGACGCCCTCGAGCCAGTCGGCAACGGCGGAACCGATGCGCGCGGTGGCGATCATCCCGATCTTGACGGCGTCAATCTCGACATCGTCCGCTACAGCATCGAGTTGCTCACGAAGAAACGGGATCGGCGGCAGGTGCACCGAACGGACTCCGCGAGTGTTTTGTGCAACGAGTGCGGTGACCACAGCCATGCCGTAACCGCCTAGGGCGCCAATAGATTTCAGATCGGCCTGAATACCTGCCCCACCCGTCGGGTCGGTGCCAGCGATGCTGAGCACTCGCGGTATTCGCGGGGTCAACGCTCCCATTCTTCCCGGAGAAGGTGGGCAGCGTGACCCGGATCCGGTGCCGCGCAGATGGCGGACACCACGGCTACTCCGGCTGCGCCCGCGCGACGTAACGGCGCCACATCGCCCGCTGTGACCCCGCCGATGGCGACGCAGGGGAGTGCGGTGCCGGACGCGAGGGACGCGAAGCCATCCAGGCCGAGCGGTTCAGGATGGTCGGATTTGGTCGCGGTCGGTCGGATCACGCCCATGCCGAAGTAGTCGACGGTCCCCGGGGGCAGAGCGTGAGCGTGGGCAAGCTGTGTGGGCGTGTTCACGGTGAGACCGATCACCGAGTTGGCGCCGAGCAGACTCCGTGCGGCCACGGTCGGCAGATCGGATTGCCCCAGGTGCACGCCGTGCACGACGGCGCCGGCGAGGCGGGCGGCGAGCACGACGTCAACACGATCATCGACCAGCACAACGGTGCGCTCGTCGAGAACCGACGCGACGGCGAGTACGAGGGTGAGCAACTCCGCGGTGGAGGCCTCGTGATCTCTGACTTGCACCGTACGTACGCCTGCCTCAACGGCCGCGGCCACGACAGCAGGAACTCCGCGTTCGCCGCACTGCCGCGTGTCAGTGACGAGATAAACCGAGAGATCGAGATCGCTCACGCTATCCGCGCCTCTCGTAAGACGGCGGAGGCCTCCAGAGTCGAGAGCGCATCGAGCAGCGCGACGGCAAACGACCCGGGCCCGGTAGCGGTCTGTGCGGCGTGTTGTGCGGCCAGCCCCCACACCACAGAGCCTGCGACGGCGGCTCGGAGAGCCTTGTCGGCAGTGTTATCGGCTGCGCCGAGGAAGGCTGCCATCACCGCACCTAGCGCACAGCCGCCGCCGGTGACCCGGGTCAGCAGTGGGTGGCCGCCCATGACACGGACGTCAGTGGTTCCGTCGGTGATGACGTCGACCGGTCCGGAGACCGTCACGACGGCGCCGGTTGCTAGGGCCAGTGCGCGTGCCGCTTCGCGCGCGTCGTCGACGTGATCGGTGGCATCCACGCCGCGGCCGCCGTGACCTCGACCGGCTAACGCGAGGATCTCGGAGGCATTTGCCCGAATAACCGAAGGACCCAGCTCGATGATCTCTGCCGCGAAGGCGGTACGAACCGGCAGAGGGCCGACGGCCACCGGGTCAAGGACCCAGCCGGTTCCGGCCTTCGTCGCCGCCAGGATCGCCTCTCGTGCGCCCTGCCGCTGCTCGCTGCCACAGGTGCCGAGATTCACTAGCACTGCGGAGGCGATCCCGGCGAAGACCCCTGCTTCGTCGGGCAGGTCACACATCGCGGGGCTGGCGCCAAGGGCCAGGAGACTGTTGGCCGTGAATCCGGCGACGACCGTGTTGGTGATGCACTGGATCAGCGGAGTGTGTCGGCGCAGCGCATCAAGGTCGAGGCCGACGGTGGTGCCGTCGTAGCCGAGGGGTGCGGTCTCGGTGTTGCGGTCCGGGGGGCTCGGCGTGCGACTACTCATTCGCGACATTCCTTCGCTAGCACGAACTAGATCAGGTTCGACGGGTGTGTTCTCAGCCCTGGGTGGGCACCCCGTGTCACTGTTGGCGACTCTATGTGAATGAGCGAATCCATTCCGCTACGCCACGCCGTAGCCGATTTTCGTGGTTCCGAGCCGATTCACGTTCGGACTGTGCCGCTTTCACGCAGTCACTGCACGGGGTGTTCTGGCTCGTCAGACACTCCGGTCGAACGGCGGCACACGTTGTCAACGTCCTGAAGCTGTTGGAGGCTTTGCGTAACGTCGATCGCACCCGCCTCCTGGCGGAGGAGCGGAGAGCGACAATGACCCCAGCTGCACACAACGAGAATCGCGTGAACATGCCTCCAACGGGCTCAGTCTGGCGGGCAGATGCCGAGCCGATTCCGGGCGACGCTTTTGTGCCCGATGCGCACTACGACGATGTGGTCGTTGGGGCCGGTCTCACAGGCTTGGTGACCGCTCTCCTCTTCCAGCGCAGCGGACGACGTGTGCTTGTGCTCGAAGCCCGCTCGTGCGGTGCCGTGGCCACCGGTCATTCGACCGCGAAACTCAGCCTGCTTCAGGGCGCGCACCTTTCGAGAATTGCTGCCCGTAACACGAAGGGGGTGACTCAGGCCTATGTCGATGCGAACCGCGCGGGTTTCACCTGGCTCATCGACTATCTGGCTGGGGCGGGGGTGCCAGTTCAGCGCCGTACTGCCTACAGCTATGCACAGCATTCTGAGGGTGTCGGTGCGATTCTGAAAGAGCACGAGACCGCCCGTCGTTTCGGTCTCGCTACTCATCTGGTCGGCGAGTTAGACACGCCTTTCCCGAGCACAGCGGCCGTCGCGCTCGAGGACCAAGCCGAGTTCGACCCGATGGCGGCACTGACGGCACTGGCTGCTGACTTCCGTGCCGCCGGAGGAACCCTGGTACAGGGAACTCGAGTGTGGGGAGCGCGTGCATCGGATCCGGTGCGCGTGAACACCAGCGCCGGCACAGTGACGGGGGAGCGTGTCTACCTGCTCACCGGTACGCCGATGCTGGATCGCGGACTCTATTTCGCGAAAGTGGTGCCGTTGCGCAGTTATGCGGTCGCATTCCGCGGCGTCGATGCGCAGATCCCCGACGGGATGTACCTCTCGGTCGATGAGCCGTCCCGTTCGGTTCGCGATATTGAGCGCGACGGGGAACGACTGCTTCTGGTAGGCGGCAACGGGCACGCCGTCGGGCGGCGCGCTACGACTCTGCATGCGGTTGACGATCTGATTGCCTGGACTCGCCGCTATTTTCCGGACGCCGAACCAACCTGGCGCTGGAGTGCCCAGGACTATGAGGCATTCCACCGGGTGCCCTTCGTCGGCTGGCTTCCGCGCGGTCGCGGTCGTATCTTTCTCGCCACCGGCTACAGCAAATGGGGTATGACCAACGCGGTTCAGGCGGCGCTGACTCTTGTCGCCGATGCCCGCGGCGAGACTCCGACGTGGGCGCGGACCCTGCATCACCGGATCACTCTGCCGCGCGTCATGGCCGAAGGGCTGGGCGCCGCCGCCGCGACCGGCGCCTGGTACACTCGCGGCTGGTTTTCTGCGTGGCGTGCGCCGTCCTCCGCCGAGGTACTACCGGAGGAAGGGCAGGGCGTTCTCGCCCGAGACGGCCTGCGACCGCTCGCCGTCTCTACCGTCGAGGGTCGCCGCTGCACAGTCTCGGCGGTATGCTCACACCTGGGTGGCATCGTCACCTGGAACGACGCGGAACGCAGCTGGGACTGCCCGTTGCACGGCTCCCGGTTCGCGCCCGATGGTGGCGTGCTAGAAGGTCCCGCCGCACAGCCGCTGGCCCGCTGCCCGTGATGGTCTGTTAGTCGTCGGCTGAGTCCTCGTCCGAGGCGGGCTCCGCGATTTTTTTGCCGTCAGCACCGGAGGCATCGCCCGCCACATGCAGATCAGCGTCGCCCGGAACGCTGAAGTCACTCAGTGGGTCGCCGGAGGCATCCTGATCGACGTTTCTCTGCTCGCCATCGCCCGTTTCGCGTTCCGTCATAGCGGCACTTTACGAGGGTGCGGCCAGCGGCTGTGCCGCGGCCACGGGGATAGACAACCGTCCGGGGTGTGTGCAGACCTCGTCGATCGCTTCGTCGCTGACGTCTGCACTCATCAGGCCAGACCGAGCACATCCAGGATCCAGGCGTATTCGAACGCGGTTTCCCGCCAGCGTTCGTAGCGACCGCTCACGCCGCCGTGTCCGCCGCTCATATCGATCTTGAGGAGCGCTGGGGCGCCCACATCGCGCAGCCGCGCCACCCACTTCGTCGGCTCAACGTAGAGAACACGGGTGTCGTTCAGGCTTGTGGTGGCCAGGATTCGCGGGTAACGCACGTTTTCGCGCACGTTCTCGTAGGGCGAATATGACTTCAGGTACGTGTACACCTCGGCGTCGTGGAGCGGGTCACCCCACTCGTCCCACTCGATCACCGTCAGCGGTAGTGAGGGATCCAGGACCGAGGTGAGCGCGTCGACGAACGGGACCTGTGCGAGGATGCCGGCGAACGCCTCCGGAGCGAGGTTCGCCACCGCACCCATCAGCAGGCCGCCTGCCGATCCTCCCTGGGCAACGAGTTGGTCCGCGGTGGTCAGACCTGTCCGCACTAGATGCTGCGCAGCATCGATGAAGTCGGTGAAGGTGGTGCGCTTGGCGAGCATTTTGCCCTGTTCGTACCAGGACCGGCCCATTTCGCCTCCGCCGCGTACATGGGCGATAGCGAAGACGACTCCGCGGTCCAGCAGTGAGAGTCGAGCGATCGAGAAACTGGGGTCGATGCTGGTCTCGTAGGAGCCGTAACCGTAGAGCAGCAGCGGTGCCGGCTGTCTGTCAGGATCGGCGGCACCCTCACGCCAGACCAGCGAGAGTGGGATGCGCGTTCCATCCTGCGCTGTCGCCCATTCGCGTCGCTGTCGATAACGTTCCGGATCGTACTCGCCGAGTACCGGCTGCTGCTTGAGCACCGTTCGCTCGCCTGTCGTGACGTTGACGGAGAGCACTGTTGCCGGAGTCACGAAAGAGGTATAGCTGAGGCGGAGATCGGGCTGTGCCCACTCCGGATTCCCCGCGAGACCGGCGTCATAGAGTGGCTCGTAGAAGACGATCTCGTCGAGTTGCGCCGCATCGTCGCCGTCATCGCGCAGGAGACCGAGCCTTGTCGTGCCTTCTGAGCGGTAGGAAACGACAACATGACCGGCGAAGGCATCAACCCCCTCAATCCGGCGACCGAGACGATGAGGGAGGAGAGTCTTACGCTCCTGGGCGCGCTCGTGGAAACTGCGACCGACGTCGACCGGTTCCTCGACGAGCGCGAAGTCGAGAGCACCGTCGTTGTGCACGATCAGGAGACGGTCGCGCCCGTTGATTACTGCGTGCTCGACCTCGTATTCCACGCCCTCGCGCCGTGGCCATACCGAGCGAAATTCTCCCGTGGGATTCTGAGCGTCCAGCAGCAGGCATTCACTGGTGATTTTGCTGGCGATGTCGATGATGAGGAAGCGGCGACTTCGCGTCAGTCCGATGCTGATCCAGTAGCGCTCGTCTGGCTCAGCAAAGACGACATCGTCGGCGGAGGAGTCGGTCCCGACCAGATGACGCCAGATCGTGTCCGGACGCCACGCCTGATCAACGGTGGGATAGAAGACGTAGCTGGCGTCGGCTCCGAAGGTGGCGCCTGCGCCTGTGCCCTCGATCCTGTCGTCGAGGTCTGTGCCGGTGGTGAGATTGCGAATGCGGAGGGTGTATCGCTCGTCCCCCTCCGTGTCGGTGCCGTACAGCAGGTACCGGCCGTCACGGGAGATGTCAAAGCTGCCCAGCGAGAAGAAGTCGTGCCCGTCCGCCTCCACGTTGCTATCAAGTACTACCTGCTCACCGTCGAGTGACCCCCCTTCGGCGACTCCGGGCGGCGTCCAATCGTCGGGGTCGCGGATCGGCGTGCGGCAGTGCACCGCATAGGGACGGCCCTCGAAGTAGCGCGAGAAGTACCACCAGGAGCCTTCACGCACCGGAACCGAGAGGTCAGTCTCTTGGGTGCGTGAGCGGATTTCAGTGAAGAGTGTCTCTCGTAGCGGTGCGAGGGGGCTGAGGACTGCCTCGGTGTAGGCGTTCTCGGCCTCGAGATGGGCGATGACCTCGGGAGCGTCCTTCTGCCGGAGCCACTCGTAGGGATCCATCACGACGTCGCCGTGGTGACGGCGTTCCTGGGGGACGCGACGGGCGACGGGAGCAGCGGGCGTGGTCATCGCCCCAGCCTAGGCCGCGGCGTGAGGACCCAGCGGCGGGGGAGGCACCCGCTCGCGCAGCGGAGGCCGCCCGGTCACCGACGCACGAATCGCCCGCCAGAATGAAGCATGGCCAATCTGGATACGAGCGAAACGACGGCCGGGAACCGGCGGCGCGTGCACACGGAGGTGGAGCGCAAGTATGACGTCGACGCCGACCGGGTCATGCCCCGGCTCGACGGCACCGGCCCGGTCGTCACCGCGAGGCAGCAGGAGCCGTTCGTGCTCCGTGCCCAGTACTTCGACACGGCCGACCGCGTGCTTTCTCGCGCTCGGATCACCCTCCGTCGGCGTGAAGGCGGCGCGGACGAGGGCTGGCATATTAAGCTCCCCGCCGCAGTCGGACGCACCGAGATTCAGACCCCGCTGACCGCCTCCCACACTGTGCCGACCGAGGTGCGCGAGTCGGTGTTCGCCTGGATTGGCCGGGCGCCGCTGGAATCGCTCGCCGAACTCGAAACCTCTCGTCAGATCACCCGTGTCGCCGATGCCGACGGTCGCGTGCTCGCGGAAATCGCCGACGACCTCGTCACTGCCTACGACCAGCGCATCGGACGGCAGCGATGCTGGCGCGAGTGGGAAGTCGAACTGGTGGACACCAGCGGAGACGAGGGTGAGGCGATTTTCGCCGCGATCGAGGAGCGACTTAGTGCCGCGGGTGCCCGCCCGGCAGCCACTGCCTCCAAGCTGGCGCGTGCGACCGGGGGTCCGACGGTGCCTCGAGGGTCTGAGTTCGCGGACGGCCGGGAGGTGACGCTCGTCGCTCTTCGCGGTCTCGTGGCTGAGTTCCGCGCCATTGATGGCCGGGTCGGCCGCGGGGACGCCCAGGCGGTGTACAGCCTGCACCGCAAAACCTGTCGCCTCCGTGCCGTGCTCGCCGCCTCGCGCTCGATCCTTCAGCCCGCGGCGACAGATCCGATCCGTGCGCAGCTGCGCTGGCTGGAGGACGCTCTCGCCGCAGCCGTTGAGAGGGAGCTGCTTGTCGCCCGTCTGCATCAGGACCTCGCTCCGGACGACGTTGCGGCGAGCGGCCTCGCTGCCACCCTCCTCGGCGAGAGTGAGCGCAGCTCCGTCCTCGCCCGGAAGCGGGTGCTGCGTATCGTGCGCGGGGAACGCTATCGGGCATTACTTGGGGCAGTCGATGCGTTGTTGGCCGCCCCGCCCCTGACCGCAGGCGCGCAGCAGAGCGTGACCATACTGGTGCGCAACTCGATCCGAGCGGATTACCTCCGGGCGTTGCGTGCGTCTCGACATGCAGCTCACTCGTCGGGCCAGGCGCGTCACGATCTCCGCCGGGCTGCCCTGCGCCTTCACGACGTCGTGCTCGCCTGGCGGGTGGTGGTGCCGGACGTCTGCGCCCCGGAGCAGCGGCGTGCCGGTGAGCTGGGGTGGGAACTCGCGGAGGCGGTGGGCGAGGAGGGTGCTGCCCTCGTCGCCTGCGAGCTGCTGGAGGCAGAGGTTCGGCGCCCGTATCCTGCCGGTGTGTTCGCGAAGGCCTCTGATCTCAGCACCGCCTGGATCAACCAGGCGCGCCGCGCGCGCAGTGCCGCGACGGCGGCCGAGCGGGCTCTCACGACTCTTGTGTCGTCGTTCTCGTGAGTCTCGGCCTGAAGCCACGGCAGATAATAGAGACCATGCCTTCTGCCCGTGCCTCGACGTCATCACCTGCGGGCTCGCGCCGTTTTAATCGCGAGGATATCGTCCTCCACGCCGGGCTTTTCTCGTTGGTCAATTCAGGCACGACTCCGCACGCTGCGTGGACGGAAGATTTGCTCGCGCTGGGCCAGGTACTGGACGACGCGGAGTTCCCCTATCGGCTGATTCGCGGCACGGACGGATCCCCGTTTCTCGCGGTTGACCGAGCTCTCGGCGTCGAGCTGGCCACAGTGTTCGCCCGCGCCTTCGCGACGGAGCCGTTTTATGTGAAGACCGTGGACAAGCGCGGCACACCACCGCAGCTATTGGCTGAGGGGGTTCTCGTTCCCTATCCGCGAGCGAGTATCTTCAAACTCTTCCGTCCGCGCGTTTCATCCAGCGGTTCGCTGCGCTACGGCGCTCGCAGTGGGGTGCGCTTAGAGCTGTGGAAGGTCGGCAAGGACGAGATCATCACTCCCGTCGAGAATGTACTCATGCGCAATAGACTCCCGATTGCGGAGGCGATTGACGCCCACATCGAGATGCATGGCCGTACTTGGCCGACCTTTGAGGGCATGTTTGAGCCACTGGTGAGCGATGTCCGCTTCGACATTGACATCGTGTTCTCCTGGGTAGACGGCACCGCTCTCGAGTTTCAGCGGGCACGTGCACTCCGCATGGCCAACTATGTCGTGGGGGAGGGTGACGATGCCTCGGCGCGTTTCCGCCAGATCGACGAGCTCAAGTATGCGCTGCGCAGCGTCTATATGTATGCGCCGTGGATCCGACACATTTATATCGTCACTGACTCGCCGCGCCCGCGCTGGCTAGCCGAGCATCCTGATGTCACTCTCGTGCGTAGCGAGGACCACTTTCGTGACGTGACGGTATTACCGACCCATAACTCTCACGCTGTCGAGAGTCAACTGCACCGTATTCCTGGTCTGGCCGAGCATTTTATTTATTCCAATGACGACATGTTTTTCGGTCGCCCGGTCGATCCGTCCATTTTCTTTTCTCCGGGAGGAATTACTAAGTTCATTGAAGCGACGACGCGAATTGGGATGGGCGACTCCAACGTCTCCCGGAGCGGCTTTGAGAACGCAGCCCGGGTCAATCGGCGTTTGCTGCGCGAGCGTTTTGGTGCGATGACGACCAGGCATTTGGAGCACGCTCCGACTCCGTTACGTAAAAGCGTTATGACCGAACTCGAGGCGGAGTTTGAGCCGGAATTTATCGCGACCGCGGCGAGTCGTTTTCGTTCGTCGACCGATATCTCCGTCACTAATTCGTTCTACCACTACTACGCGCTGATGACGGGCCGAGCGGTGGTGCAGGAAAACGCGGCCGTAAAGTACATCGATACGACAACGTATCAGGGTCTAAAAGATATGAAGAAGTTGCTCAAAAAACGCGGCGTCGATTTCTTTTGTCTCAACGATGGCAGCTTTCCCGAGGTTTCTGCCGCGACGCGGGCGAAGGCCGTCATTGGCTTTCTCGGTGAGTACTACCCGATCCGTGCTCCTTGGGAACTCGGCGCCTGACGACCGGTGCGCCCTCCCTACCCGCGGGCGCCGAGGCGTTCCTCGATCGGTGGGTACAGCGCCTCCTCGGGAACCACGGGTGCCGCTGTCGCCGACGGTATCTCTATCCCCTGCTCGGCGAGGATCTCCCGCGTCTGCTCGGCGGACACATACGACACCTCCGCCCCGGCAGCCACGGGTACCACCGAGTGCAGCACTGTCTGTTCGTAAATGTGGACCAGGTTGAAGGCTTGTGCCCCATTGCGTGCCCGAGTTCCGCCGACTGGCACGTTGAGGTCCTGTGTGTAGCAGGTCGCGGAGGCAACGGACACCGGAACTCCAGCGAAGGTCGCGGTGGAGGAGTAGTGCAAGTGCCCGGCGATGATGCTGCGCACGTCCGACCCCTCGATCACTTCGGCCAGCGCCTGCTGGTCGCGCAGCTCGACCAACACCGCCAGGTCGAGGACACTCGGTACCGGAGGATGATGGAGCGCCAGGATCGTGCCGTGTGGTGCTGGGCTGGAGAGTTCTTCGGCGAGCCAGTCGAGTTGCGCATCCGAAATCTCGCCGTGATGCGCTCCGGGCACGGTGGAGTCGAGTGCAATGATCCGCAGCCCATTGATATCGTGGACGCGATCGATGGGCTGCGTCGTCGGGAGTTGGTCGAGTAGTCCGGAACGGAACGCCCCCCGGTCGTCGTGGTTTCCCATCACCCAGATCACTTCGGCGCCAAGGCGCGCGGCGGCTGGCTCGACGATTCCGCGGAGCGTGGCGTAGGCCTTCGCCTCGCCCCGGTCGGCCAGATCACCGGTAATCACGATTGCCTCGGGGCGTCCGCCCGACTTCTCGAAGTCGTCGAAGAGCAGGCGCAGCTGTGCCTCGCTATCGACATCGGAGCCATAAAGCCCGCCGACGTCGGCGATCAGATGGGTGTCGCTGAGGTGAAGGATGAAATGCTGAGGCCGCGGGTATTCGGCCAGGCGGAAGGACATAATCCTCGGGTTCCACAATCGATGCTGGTGCGGGCGAGAGCGGATGCTCGGGGTGCCTCCGCTGTGTTCAGTCCATCATTGCGGGGTGACGGGCCGACTAACACGGTGTGACGCTATATTGAACGGTTTTCCCAGGATCGGGAGCAGCCTGGCGGCTAGCTATAGTCGCGTCAACAGCCGCGCATAGAAGGTGATCGCGCGTTCGAACTGCTCGACCTGGACCGACTCGTCATTCCCGTGAATCCCCAGCTGCTGCTGTGGGTTGATCTCGAAGGGAACGAAACGGTAGACGCCGTCACTGATCGCGTGAAAGTGGCGGGCGTCGCTGCCGCCGGTTTGCACATAAGGTGCGACCACGGTCTCGGGGAACACCTCCTGTACTACCTGGCGGAGCAGATCATAGGGTCCGTTGTCGCCCGGCGTACCGATGGGTGATACCGGCGAGGGCTCGTTGGCAACCTGCACCGCCACCTCGACCTCGACGTCGTCGATTATCGCGCGGATGCGCTCGAGCACCCCCGCGACCGTGTCACCCGGGTTGACCCGCACGTTCGCGGTCGCGCTCGCCGTCGAGGCGAGCACATTTGCCCCGGTGCTGCCGCGCAGCTGGGTTACGGCGACCGTGGTACGCAGCATGGCCGCGGAGCGGTTCGAGTGTGCGGTCAGCGCGTCGGTCACCTCCTCCGAATACTTGTGCGGATCCGCATACCAGGCCGCATGCGTGGCGTCAGCGTGTGGGGCAGCCGCGCGCACCAGCTCCGTGATGGGTTCCGGAAGGGTGGCCGGGAAAGGATTTTCGGTGAGCCGGTGGATTGCTCGCGCGAGGCGCTGGGTGGCGAGCAGTTCGGGCGGGGGCGGGGGAGCGGAGGCGTGACCGCCCACGCCTCGGCAGGTCAACTCCACATTCGTGATGCCCCGTTCCGTTACACCGATCACTGCGATCGGTGTGGTGACGCCGGGCAGGATGCCGCGGCGCACTGTGCCTCCCTCGTCGAGGACGAAACGCGGTCGTATGCCCCGCGCGGCGAGTAACGTCACTAGTGCGGGCGCTCCGTCACCGGCTGTTTCTTCGTTGTGGGTGGAGATGAGATAGACGTCATGTCGCGGGCGCAGGCCCCGCAGAACAGCGGCCTCCACCGCTTCCAGAAGCGCGACCAGCGAGCCCTTGTTGTCGAGTGTGCCGCGCGCCATGACGCAGAGGCGTCCTTCGGCGTCGAGTACCGTGTCGGCCGCGAAGGGTGGGCGTGACCACTCCTCGGGGGACACACTCACGACATCATGGTGCGCCATCAGGACGGAGGGTTCACCTGGCTGTTCGCCGCGCCACCGCCAGAGCAGCGAGTGACCGGCGACGACCTCGTACTCGAGTTCTTTGTGGAGCGCCGGATACAGCGCGGAGAGCAGATCACGGAAGGTCTGGAAGTGGTTCCAGTCGGTCTGAGTTTCGTCAGAGTGAGACACGGTCTCGACTCGGAGGAGGGCCTGAAAACGTTCGAGCGCGGTCTTTGTCACCCGGACAGCCTACGACGGCGACGATCTGCTTCTCGTCGAGAGGGGTGTGGGAAAGTTCGGCTAGCTATACGGCAGGTGGTCGGTGTCCGGGCGCCATCGTGTACTGTGGCGCTGCCGAATGCATAGCGCGGGGATTACGGTGGTCCGTTCGCGGTGCTGTTATTAACTCTCTTTACTTTCTGTCATTCAATGACGATGAGGGTCGTGGGTGAGGTAGCCGGGTGGACGGCGGCGAGAAAAAAAGGGGGGAAATTCCGTGGTCATTAACGTCATGAAGCGGCTTATCGTTGGTGTGGCACTGTGCTGCATAGTGTCCGCTTGTGTCGGTGCATCACCCGTGCATGCTGCTGATCTATCGTTATCACGCCCCGCCGAATTGATCAGAGCGCTCGCTCCTGACGCGGCCCCCCGACCACACAGTGCGGGGTTTATTGCTCCGACTGCGCCGACAACTCTGCTGTCCGCTACGGAGAGTCGCACCGTATCGGACGTAACAGATCGTCCTGATGTCATCGCTCTTGCCTCTGCGACAGGGGCCGGGGCTTCGTTCCTGGTGGGCATCGGAGCTGCTGATGCTCCGTCAGACTATTCTTTTGACTTTCATTTCCCTCAGGGAACGCGCAGTGCTCCGGACGCCGAAAGCGGCTTTGATATCGATCTTCCCGGCGATCGCGATGGTCATATCTTCCCCGCCTGGGCAAAGGATGCTGAGGGGCGGAGTCTTCCTACCCATTACTCCTGGGACGGTGACAGATTGACCCAGGTCGTCGCGCTTGATCACGCCCACGCGTTCCCTGTGTTGGCCGATCCTGCGTGGAGTTATGAGAGGAACATCGACATCGGCAATGCCAACCCGGGAAAAGCGCGAGCAGTAATGCATAACTGCTTTTTTCCCGTCGAGGGTGCTCCGGAAAAATTTCCTGTTCCTGATCAATATCTTCCTTTGGTTGTCAGGCCCTTGCCATTGTTGCCAGCGATGGATCATGGATTTCTTTTGCAATTCGAAACAAGCCAATACGTTCTGATGAAGTGCACTGGGTTCTGACTGTGTATGCATCAATCGAGAACGATAATCCAGTTCTTGTGGGAAGGGATGTGTACGTCACTGGGGCGACGGCAAAATGGAATGATTTTGCGAGTAATCTCGCGAGGATACCGTGATGTTCGCATTGGATGATGATCTTTACCCCGCCTGCCTGCCTGCCCGCCTGTCCCTCCTGGGTGCGGCGGCGCTGGTCGCGCTCCTGCCGACCGGTCTTGCGCTTCTTGTGACGGGGATCTTCTTCCTCTTACAACCGGATTTCGGTTCAGTCTTTCTGCTCGTTAGTGCGGGAGGGATGGTGCCGGGATCAGTCGTTTTCGTGCTGCCCCTTGCTCTGCTCGGGGTACGAGTGTGCGCTACGTCACACGGACGCAGCGCACGATTCCGGCCCTTTCTTCTGGTGGGAATCGGCTGGTGTGCAACGCTTCTCACCATTCCGATCTGCGCCATTCTTGAAATTGGTATCCGGGAAGGACGCCTGAATCCCAGTGACTTCACCGCGCCGGTTCTCCTGGGCCCGATGATCCTTTTCGCCGTCCCGGTCTGGTTGCCGACGCTCTGTCTGTCGCTATTCCTTGTACGAGGACGTGTTCGGGTAATCAGTGCGGGGAGGCGATGAGTCTGCTCACGCTTCCCCGCACAGCGACTCAGCTCATCACGAACGTGGTGCGAGACTATAGCCGTGATACCTTGCAAAAATCTTTTCGGCGGGTGTATAAGCCATCGTACCGTCCAGATCACTGCCCGGCTCTGCGAATCCTGAAATAATGCCATAAAACAAGCCGTTTACATTGAAGACGGGCCCACCGGAGTCACCCATATCAATATTTTTGCCCGAAGTATAGCCGGCTTTCTTTTCTGAAAGACGAGGAGAAAGGCGCCACTTATTAGGCAATGGTACAGCAGAGAAAGTGCAATTGACGCCGGTCGTTATCCCGGAGGTGCAGAGCTGCGAACCGTTAGCGGGTGAGCCGGGTCCGATCAGAGGAATTGCCATCTCTGCGCCGTTCCGTTTCGCATGTACTTGACCGACCGCGCGCGGGCGGTAGTTTGTCACAGGAATGCAGTGCGCTCCTCCTCCGCCCACGACAGGAGTCATCCAGTCGCAGCTCAGCGATGTGAGGGGGTAGAGTTCGATCAAGGCTGTGTCGTTAGCTTTGTCAACGTCGATGGTTTTTCCGATGGGCGAATGTTTTTCGCCGTAGATTACTCCTCCTTCTTTTGTGCAGTGTGCGGCGGTGACTGCATAGCGCATGTTTTTATCGCGCGGGTTATTCTCGCGAGAATACCCATCTTTGGTGAGAATCGCTCCGACTGTGCATTTAATCGACTCCGACGAGATATAGGAGCCTGCAATCAGCACATGATTGACTCGACCGTCCACGATTTTCTGTTCCGAGATATCTGCGAGGGCCGGGGTGCTTGACGCGGTTGCTATTCCCGTCAGCGCACAGCAGATCACGGTTTTTTTCAACCATTTCTTCATAATTACTCCTTGCGTATAAATAGATCTATAGGAATTGCTTTTAGTCGCGAAAACTAGAATTTTTTGCTTGTGATGGCTGCAAGAAATGCGCGCGATTCTACCATCGAGACATTCTCGTTGCTGCTCTTTCTGTCTAGTTGACGCGGTCTGTGACCGCACAATGAAGACCCTGGCACTAGAATGGCAAAAAGAAAACAGGCTCCATCGGCGGCAGGTTGACTAATCTGAGGAATTTCTCATATCGGTGTCAGATTTCACCACGGGACACCCGTCGATCCGGTGGTTATTGACAATTTTCTGTCGCAAAGCATCTTTTCGTGACCGGAAAATAGTGTGGTTATGAGTCGAAGAAGAAATTTCATGGCAAACTCGCAGATCAAAGTTCATAAAAAATCCTTATTGGTATAAGCTTTTGTTGGATTCTTGCTGGTGCGCAAGTAGCCGCCACCACGATTGCGTGTTGATCCCGGTAAGTACCGAAGCAACAGTAATGTCGGCCTGGCAGTTGCGGGCGGTCTTGTCTGATCGCGATGTCATGCCAGCTTTTCGGTCTATTGAAGCTGCGCTCGACGACGTGGCGTCCTTCGTGGTTCTCGGCGTCGAAAGCGGGTGGGTGGCGTTATCGGGGAGCGTTGCTGTGATCCGACGTTCGGCGACAGGGGCGCGATCTGCTGTCGACGGGTGGTCCTTGTCCGTGAGGATCATGCGTAGCCGGTGCCCGCGTCCGTCGGACACAAGACGGATTGTGCTGGTCAGCCCACTTCGTGACCAGCCGATCGCATGATCAGGCGACTCCTTGCCCAGAATCTTGTTATATCGCCTGCCAGGAGTCGTCTTTCGCCCAGCGGACGAAGCGTGTGACGAGACCGTGTTCCACGGTCCGTAACGCTCCGGCAGATCCCGCCCGCCGGGAGCCGGTCCTGAACACCGCAGACGGCCGGTCACGGAAGAGGGCCTGGAAAGGTTAGAGTGCGGTCGTTGTCACCGGGATGACTCACGATGGCGACGTGGTGCTCCTCCCCGGTGTCGATGCGGCGTTGCCCGACAAAAAGATCTTCACCATAATCGGCGTGCGAATGCGGCTCGTGTACGGTGATCGTACCGATAGCGGTGATCCCGTCCGTATGACCGTTGTCGAGACTTTTTGTGAATGCGATGAAGTATTGCGTCATGTCTGCACTTTTCAGCGTGCCGCAGGCGCACGCCACTAGTCTCTCGTTGTCAAAACCTGTCGAATTGATGAGGGCGCTTGCTCCTGAAGCGGCCCCAGGCTGCAGAGTGCGGGGCTTATTGCCCCTGCGGCACAGAGCAGGCTCGGCCTTTCACTGAGGAGACTGCCTCTGCTTCGGATGTCACCATCAATTCCCACAGCGGAGCTGTTTCTTTTTCCGTGACGTTGCCCGGAGCACTACTCTTCACGGCGATGACGGTGCGCTATTGGCATAGGCGACGGATCGTCCTGATGTTACCGCTCTCACCTCGGCAACGGTGGCCGGTGTCTCGTTCCGGATGGGCATGGGAAATGCTGACGCTCCATCTAATTATTCTTTCGACTTTCATTTTCCTGAAGGTACCCGCGTCGTTCCGGATGCTGAAGGTGGCTGTGATATCGATCTTCCCGGGGCGGTCGACGGTCATCTATTCCCTCGCTGGGCAAAGGATTCCGAGGGGAGGAGCCTCCCGACCCGTTTCCTGATAGGAAGGGACGCCTACGTTATGGGGGCGTCTGTGATATGGAGTGATTGTGCGAGCAATGTGGCGAAAATACCGTAATGTTTACGCTGGATGATGGCGGGGGTTATCCTCGCTTTTCCTTTCTCGGAGCGGGGATAGCGGTCGCAGGTGCGCCGATTCTTCTTGTCTGTGTACTAGCCGGGGTGGTGTTCCTAGTGCAACCGGGTTTTGCCGCGGTCTCCGTGCTCGTCGGCGTGACCGGAATGCTGCCGGGAGTTGTCCTGGTGGTGTTCCCGCTTGCTCTGCTCGCGGTGCGCATGCCCTCCAGGTCACGAGGATGCTGCGCTCGGTCCCGGCCCTTTCTTGTGGGTGGGACTGGGCTGGCTGGTGACCCTGCTGCTGGTTCCGACGTGCGCCAGCCTGGTCACGGGCGTGTGGCACGGTCACCTCACTGCAAAGCGATTTCACCCTGCCCATCCTCCTGGGCCGGATGATCCTCTTTGCTCTCCCAGTGTGGGTGCCGGCGCTGGGTCTGTCGCTGTTCCTGCTGTGGGGACGCCGCCGGGCGATGCTGAGGGAAAAATATGGTGATCCCTAATGGACCCCCGTAAATTCCGTGCCGGTCAGTGTGAGCGGGCATGCATCGACTAAGCTTCGGCTCGTCTTGGGGTCATGCCCACGATGGCCCGAACAGCGAGGAAAGGAAGAGAATGACCAGCACGGCAGTAATTGAATGGCACGGGCAGGCTCCTGAGGAGGCGGTGCAAGCGCTCCGTTCTCCCGGCGGCCTAGTCGTGTGTGCAACAAAAGTTGGTTACATTCTGATGACCACCGACGGTACTGGTCTGGACCGCAAATTCTCGGCTAAGCAGCGTAATAGAAATAAGCCTGGCGTGGTCTTGTGTGTGAGTATTGACCAGCTCACCGAGTTGGCCGAACTCAATGAGGAGATTCTGGCTTTCTATCGGAAGCACTGGGACGAAGACATTCTTCTCGGCTGCATTCTTCCCTGGAAGCCCGAGGCGGTTCAGGCGCTCGACGAGACTGCACGCGAGCTGGTGCGGGACGGTCGGGGGACGAGCTGCTTCGTGATCCGGTTCGGTCGTCCGGCTGAGCAGGTGGCCACGGCGCTGTGGGAGCAGGATCGGACGCTCACTTTCGCCAGCTCAGCAAACCCGTCCGGCGTGGGTAACCGTGGCCGGGTGGCCAATATTGGTGAGCGAATCGAGAACGAGGCGGACGTCATTGTCTCGGCAGACGACTACGTGGCCTCCATTCAGCCTGGAAAAGACGAAAACTCCCGCCATGAACAGGGAGTTATGGTCTCGATGGTGGACGCCTCCGGTGCGCTCATTCCCGTGCAGGGCGGCGAGCGCTCGATCACGCCGGGCCCGGTTCTTATTCGCCGCGGGCTTGACTATGAGCGAATCATGCAGAACCTCGCCGACCACTTCTTGTCGTGGGACTACCGCCAGGGCGAGTACTACTAAGCGCTCTGGTGCCAGAGAAACGCCGACGCCGGGCACGCCCCCGCCGTCGGCGTTTCTCTGCGTATGACTACGACATCTCGAACGTATCCCCCGGGGCAAGGGGGTGGTAGTCGCCTCCGCTTTCCCGGGTGGCCCGGCCGAGCAGCTCGTGGGCGATGCCCACACCGGCGTCGGACAGCACCGCGTCGTGGGTGGCAAAGACGTGCCGCGGCGCGAGTTCGAGCACGTAGTCCATCGCCTCCGCGATCGTCATCCACGGCGCACTGGCGGGGGCGGCCAACACCTCCACCTGAACGCCCTGTGGCACGGTGAATGAGTCGCCTGCGTAGTAGAGGCGTCCGTTCACGAGGACCCCCACGTTGTCGATCACGGGGATGCTTCGATGGATTATCGCGTGGCGGGAGCCGAAAAAGCGCAGTGTGAAGGGGCCGACTGAGATGCTGTCGCCTTCGGCGACGGTCTCGATATCGAACCCGTGCGCTGCGGTGGTAACTCCGGTGGGGCCGAAGATCCGTAGTGTCG
Organism: Rathayibacter toxicus DSM 7488; assembly: GCF_000425325.1. Lineage (GTDB taxonomy): Bacteria > Actinomycetota > Actinomycetes > Actinomycetales > Microbacteriaceae > Rathayibacter > Rathayibacter toxicus. Next base: position 102,952 of record NZ_AUDF01000004.1, on the reverse strand, counting down.
GGTTTGCTGAGCGGAGTCGTTCCAGTTGTTCCGGGTTCCAGTGGTCGGAATGCTCGTGGGTGATGACCACCGCGAGTGTGTCGGGGCTGGCCGGGATTGGCCGGGTGAAGGAGCCTGGGTCAATGACAAGTTGCGCGCCCGCTTCGTCAACCAGGATGGTTGCGTGTTCGAGTTTGGTCAATCTCATCCTCCGAGCTAAGCGCGTTGCGTTGCGGCTCGCAACGTCGCTCGGCGGGCGCCGTCTCCGCGGATTTGCGTCGGTGTGGAGGCGTATGTCAAACTCTCTGAGCTGCACAATCCGGCCCCATCGTTTAGCGGCCTAGGACGTCGCCCTCTCACGGCGGTAACGCGGGTTCAAATCCCGCTGGGGTCACCACAGCACCACGAAAACCCCCGAATTATTCCGGGGGTTTTCGTCGTTTATCCCGTCGGTACTGCCGATGACATCCCGACGGGCGGTGGTAGGTGAGCGGTGGCAAAAACTGCGGCCGATCGGCGCTAGGATCGCTCTCGCGAAGGGGAGTATCCCGACCTTCCCGCTTCCGTCAGCACGCATCGCCCCTGAGCGATGCCGGGGGTGGGACGGGTGACGCGAGGCAGCACTGCCGCCCGCTCCCGGGGAGAGACCGTCGGAATTACACCACCCGAGAGGCCGTCTCATGCTCGATCTGCCCGTCTGGTTCGTGGTCGGCTCCTTTGTCGTCCTCAGCGTGATTTTGGCCGCCGATCTCGCACTGGTGTCCCGACGCTCACGCGTGCCGAGTGTCACGGAATCAAGTCTCTGGGTCGGCTTTTATGTAGCCCTTGCCCTGCTCTTCGCGCTGCTGTTGTTGTTTCAGGGCGGAGGTGAGAGTGCCGGCCAGTTTGTGGCCGGCTGGCTCACCGAGTACAGCCTCTCGATTGACAATCTGTTCGTCTTCGTCATCATCATGGGTCGTTTCGTGGTGCCGGCGAAGCTGCAGCAGACCGTGCTGCTGGTGGGTATTATTGTCGCGCTGATTTTCCGCGGTGTATTCATACTCCTTGGCGCGCAATTGATCGAGAGTTTCAGCTGGATATTTTACCTTTTCGGCGCTTTCCTGGTCTTTACTGCCTATACCCAGGCCTTCGGTAAAAAGGAGGATGAAGCAACTGAGAATCTGCTGATTAGCTTGTTGCGCCGTCGAGCCAAGATTTCGGACAGCTTCGAGGGTACGAAACTGCGCACTACCGTCAATGGCACCCGCTATTTCACGCCCATGTTGATCGTGTTTTTGGCGATCGGATCGACGGATCTGCTGTTTGCGCTAGACTCCATTCCGGCCATCTTTGGTGTTACTGAAAGCCCCTTCATTGTCTTCACGGCAAATATTTTTGCGCTCATGGGTTTGCGTCAGCTGTACTTCCTCTTGGGTGGGCTGATCGACAAACTCAAGTACATTACCTATGGCATCGCTTTCATCCTCGCCTTTATCGGGATGAAGCTTGTCCTGCACGCCCTGCACGAGAATGATCTTCCTTTCCTCAACGCTGGTCAGCCGGTGCCCGTCTGGGATATTGAGACGAGCACCTCGCTCCTGGTGATTGTGGCGAGCATGACGGTCGCTACTCTCGCAAGCCTCGTGGCGCTTCGCTGCGAGCACCACCACAGTGAATCAAGCGACGGTCGTTCCGAGGTCGTTGCCGATGCTCCTACCGCCATCGAGAAGTGAGTTCTGAATGATGTCTCCCTCTGTAGAGCTGCCCCAGGGCCTGCTGCGGCTGTCCGTGATCAGCAGCACCGACGTCGGTGCGGTGCGCCGAGTGAACGAAGATGCTTTGCTCGTCAGTGATGCCGTCGTCGCGGTCGCCGATGGGATGGGCGGGCACGCGCGCGGTGACCTCGCCAGTGCTGCCGCGATCGAATCCTTACGTGTGAACACACCTGAGGGCATTGGTCCGGTCGAAGCAGTTTTTGATCTGGTGGAGGCAGCGAACCTAGCCGTCCGTGGGCTCGATGCCGGTGGCGCCGTCTGCGGCACCACCCTGACCGGGCTCACCCTGGTTCAACCGGATGTGGAGGGGCCGACGCGCTGGGCCCTGTTCAATGTCGGAGATTCGCGGGTGTATCGCTGGGACGGCGTGAACCTTCAACAGCTGACGGTCGACCACTCTGCGGTGCAAGAACTGATCTCAGCGGGGCTGCTGACCCAGGAACTGGCGGAGGCTCATCCGGACCGCAACATTGTCACCCGTGCGCTCGGCGCCGACGACGAAGTGGAGGTGGACGTGTGGACGCTGCCGATTCTGCCGCGGGCGAGCTACCTCCTGTGTTCCGACGGGCTTACCAGGGAGTTGAACGACGAGCGCATTGCTGAGTTTTTCGCCCGACGTGATGCGGGAACAGTGCCTCCCGCCGATCTCGCCACTGCGTTGGTGGCGGCGGCCGTTCAAGCAGGTGGACACGATAACGTCACCGTCATCGTTGTTGACGCGGTGCTTGAACCGAGAGGCTAAGGCCCGGCGGTAATGCTCCGCGCTTCGCGCGGGGGCGCCCCCCTACGCGATGGTACTCTCGACCAATGTTATGGGCCCGGCTCCTTCTTCTCTGCCGCGACGAGACCATAATCTGACAGGCCCTTCTCGTTGCGGTGTTTCTCGTGGCCTGACCAGCGATCCGAGAAGAAAGAACCGTGATGACTGACACTCCACCTGCTCCGGTACAACCTGGCCGCGTGCAGAAGCGACGAACTCTGGCCGAAAAGATCTGGGATGACCACGTGGTTGTCAAGGGCGAGGGCGGCGCGCCGGATCTGCTCTATATCGACCTGCACCTGCTGCACGAGGTGACCAGCCCGCAGCCCTTTGACGGCCTGCGCGCCGCGGGCCGCCCCCTCCGCCGCCCCGATCTGACCATCGCGACCGAGGACCACAACACGCCGACGCTCGAGATCGGCCGACCCATCGATGACCCGACCAGCCGCACGCAGATCGACGCCCTCCGTCGCAACGCTGGCGAGTTTGGTGTCCGCCTGCACTCCCTCGGCGACGTCGAGCAGGGCATCGTGCACGTCGTCGGTCCCCAGCTTGGCCTGACCATGCCCGGCGTCACCGTCGTTTGCGGCGACTCGCACACCTCCACGCACGGCGCGTTCGGCGCGATTGCCTTCGGCATCGGCACCAGCGAGGTCGAGCATGTGATGGCCACGCAGACACTGCCCCTGCAGCCGTTCAAGACCATGGCGATCACCGTCGAGGGCACGCTAAAGGAGGGGGTGACCGCGAAGGACATCATCCTTGCCGTCATCGCCCGCGTCGGCACCGGCGGCGGCCAGGGCTACATCCTCGAGTACCGCGGCTCGGCGATCCGCGCACTGTCGATGGAGGGCCGGATGACGATCTGCAACATGTCGATCGAGGCCGGGGCCCGGGCCGGCATGGTCGCCCCAGACGAGACCACCTTCGCCTACCTCACAGGCCGCCCGCACGCGCCGTCGGGCGAGGACTGGGATGCCGCCGTCGCCTACTGGCGGACGCTGCCGACCGACGAGGGCGCAGTGTTCGATGCCGAGGTCGTGATCGACGCCGACGCGCTCGAGCCGTTCGTCACCTGGGGCACCAATCCCGGTCAGGGCGTCTCGCTTTCGCAGTCGGTGCCCGACCCCGAGGCGGTCGCCGACCCGAGCGAGCGCGCGAGCGCGTTCCGGGCGCTGGAGTACATGGACCTCCAGCCCGGGACGCCGATGAAGGACATCCCGGTGGACGTAGTCTTCATGGGCTCCTGCACCAACTCCCGCATTGAGGACCTGCGCGCCTTCGCGGCGATCGTCGAGGGGCGCACGAAGGCGCCGGGCGTCCGCGTTATGGTCGTGCCCGGCTCCGCACGGGTGCGGCTCGAGGCCGAGGCCGAGGGGATCGACCGGATCGTCACGGCGTTCGGCGCCGAGTGGCGCTTCGCGGGCTGCTCGATGTGCCTAGGGATGAACACCGACCAGCTGGTCCAGGGGGAGCGCGTGGCCTCCACCTCGAATCGCAACTTCGAGGGCAGGCAGGGCAAGGGGGCGAAAACCCACCTCGTTTCGCCCCTGGTCGCCGCCGCCACGGCCGTGCGCGGCACGCTCTCCAGCCCCTCTGATCTGGAGCCGGCCCGCGAGAAGGCAGGAGTCTGAACGTGCAGAAGTTCGAGACCGTCACCGCAATCGCCGCGCCGCTCCAGCGCGCCAACGTCGACACCGACCAGATCCTCCCGGGCGTCTACCTGCGCCGCATCACGAAGACCGGCTTCGAGGACGCGCTCTTTCAGGAGTGGCGTCAGGACGAGGACTTTGTTCTCAACCAGGAGCGCTATTCCGGTGCGCAGATCCTCGTTGCCGGGCCCGATTTCGGTACCGGGTCCAGCCGTGAGCACGCTGTCTGGGCGCTGCGCGACTTCGGCTTTCGGGTCGTTCTCTCCTCCCGCTTCGGCGACATCTTTCGGGGCAACGCTGGCAAACAGGGCCTGCTTGCTGCGGTTGTCTCCGACGCAGTGATCGAGCGCCTGTGGCAGATCATCGAGGACACGGTGGGAAGAGAACTGACCGTTGACCTCGTTACTCGTACCGTTACCGCCGGTGGCGAGACCTTCGACTTCGAGATCGACGGCTACACTCGATGGCGCCTGATGGAGGGGCTGGACGACATCGGCTTGACCCTGCGCAACGAAGCGCTCATTTCCGAATTCGAAACCCGTCGCGAGAGCTGGCGGCCCAAGACATTGCCGGTGATATAGCGTGAACACACTCTTACAGGATGCCAAGGACGCGGGAGCCTGGGTCGGGATGACCACGGAGCAGATCACCATCAATGGCGGGCGTCCGCTGAAGGGTCGGATCGAACTCAAGGGGGCGAAGAACCTCGTCACGAAGGCGATGGTGGCGGCTTTGCTGGGGGAAACTGCCTCCACGCTGCGTGATGTCCCCGATATCAGCGATGTGCGTGTTGTACGCGGGCTGCTGGAGGTGCACGGCGTCAAAGTAAAGCAAGGTGCGGAGGTAGGGGAATTGATCCTTGATCCCTCCAATGTGGAGTCCGCGCACTTCGCTGACATTGACGCGCACGCTGGTTCCAGCCGCATCCCCATCCTGTTCTGTGGTCCGCTTCTGCACCGTCTGGGTGAGGCGTTCATCCCGGATCTTGGCGGCTGTCGCATCGGTGACCGTCCCATCGATTACCACCTCGATGTCTTACGCAACTTTGGTGCGATCATTGAGAAACTGCCCTCCGGTATTCGAATGTCGGCTCCGGAGGGGCTACACGGCGCGAAAGTGTCGCTTCCGTATCCGAGTGTCGGCGCTACCGAACAGGTGCTACTCACAGCCGTTCGCGCCTCGGGGATCACCGAGCTCTCCGGCGCGGCGATCGAGCCCGAGATTATGGACCTCATTAATATCTTGCAAAAGATGGGTGCCATTATTTCGGTAGATACCGACCGGGTGATCCGGATCGAGGGAGTGGACCGACTGACCGGTTACAGTCACCGTGCACTCTTTGACCGCAATGAGGCTGCCTCCTGGGCCGCTGCCGCTCTCGCGACCGAGGGCGATATCTTTGTCGGCGGGGCGCGGCAGCAAGAGATGCTCACTTTTCTCAATGTCTTCCGCAAAGTCGGCGGTGCGTTTGAGATTGCCGACGATGGCATCCGCTTTTATCACCCGGGTGGTGAACTCAAGCCCGTCATTATCGAGACCGATGTGCATCCCGGCTTTATGACCGATTGGCAGCAGCCTCTCGTCGTTGCGTTGACCAAGGCGAAGGGTGTTTCTATTGTTCACGAGACCGTGTATGAGCAGCGGTTCGGGTTCGTGGAGGCGCTCGTTGAGATGGGCGCTACTATTCAGATTCATCGTGAATGCCTCGGCGGTCAGGCGTGCCGTTTTGGGCAGCGCAACTTTATGCACTCCGCGGTGATTTCGGGTCCCTCGCGCCTGCACGGTGCCAACATCGTGGTGCCGGACCTGCGTGGAGGCTTTTCGCACCTTATTGCGGCGCTCTCAGCCGAGGGTGTTTCCTCGGTCTCCAATGTGGGCATTATTAGCCGCGGTTACGAGAATTTCCTTACCAAACTCGAGTTGCTGGGCGCCGATTTCTCGCTTGACGGGTAGCCACGGTCGGCGCGGAAGCCGATCGGAGGGCTCGTAAGATGGGCGGGTGTCTGAGCGAAGTCGTCCGTCAATCTTTTGGTTTCTCGCGGCGGTGGTGATCCCCGTGATGACGGCGTCGGTTGACCTGCGCATCCGCGATGGACATAAAATCCCGCGCACGGGCGCGTTTGTTTTCGCGCCTAACCATTTCAGCGAGATTGATCCGGTTATCACCGGATGGGCGCTGTGGCGGTGCGGTCGTGTACCGCGCTTCTTGGCCAAGGCGTCGCTGTTCACCGTCCCGGTGCTCGGTTCGATCCTGCGCGGTTCTGGGCAGATCCCCGTCGAACGCTCCGGCTCTGTGCGGGGGAGTGAACCACTGGCGTCGGCTAAAGCACTGGTTGATAAGGGGCGTTCGGTGATCATTTATCCGGAGGGGACCCTCACGCGGGACCCTGAACTGTGGCCGATGCGCGGTAAAACCGGTGCGGTCAGGATGGCACTGCAGCATGGCCTCCCGGTGATCCCTGCCGCGCATTGGGGCACTCAACAGGTGATGGGTCGCTACTCTAAAAGGATCACTCTGTTTCGTCGCAAGCGCGTCGAAGTCATCATCGGTGATCCTGTCGATTTGTCTGCATTCCGCGGGCGTAGCCTCAACTCCGCTACCCTCGCCGAGGCCTCGGCGGTGGTGATGGCGGCTATTACGGCGCTGTTGGAGCAGCTGCGTGGCGAGACCGCGCCGGCTCAGCGCCGAAACCTGGCGCAGTACAACCAGAAGGACGTTGGCCACAGTGAGCTCGATTAGGAAAAAATCGACGTCGCCTGTTGCTGCCGCTCGCCGAGTAGCGGTCCTCGGTGCGGGCAGTTGGGGGACGACGTTCGCCAAAGTTCTCGCTGATGCTGGATCGGAGGTTGTCCTCTGGGCTCGTCGCGCCGAACTGGCCCGCGAGATCACCGAGGCCAAGCGCAATAGCGACTATCTCCCCGGGATTAATTTGCCGCGCACTCTTCGTGCTACCGCAAGTATTGATGAAGCGCTCGCCGGTGCTGACCACGTTTACCTCTCGATCCCGTCGCAATCGCTGCGAGCTAATCTCGAGGCCATCGCGCCGTTTCTTACCGAACGCACGATACTCATCAGCCTGATGAAGGGGGTGGAAAAGGGTAGCGGCCAGCGGATGAGCGAAGTGATCTCGCAGGTGCTACCGATTGACCGGAGTCGAATCGCTGTGGCGTCCGGCCCAAATCTTGCCCTCGAAATAGCTCAGGAGCAGCCCACCGCCGCCGTTATTGCCTCCGAGAGCCTAGCCACCGCGCAGGAGGTCGCTCTCGCTGCGACCAACCGTTACTTCCGTTCTTACGTCAACACCGATGTTGTTGGGACCGAATTCGGTGGCGTTCTCAAGAACCTGATCGCGGTCGCAATCGGAATTGTCGATGGCGTCGGCTACGGCGAAAACACTAAAGCGTCAATTATTACGCGTGGCCTTGCTGAGATGACTGATTTTGCGGTCGCTTATGGTGGATGCGCTGAGACGATGGCAGGTCTTGCCGGGTTGGGTGATCTCATCGCGACGTCCAGCTCGTCTCTTTCGCGCAACAATACGGCCGGTCGATTGCTCGGGCGGGGCTATAGCTTCAGCGATGTGGTGGAGTCGATGCAACAGACGGCGGAGGGACTTGCCTCCGTCGCGCCGGTGCTCGAACTTGCTCGCGCGAGAGGTGTCGTGATGCCCATTGTGGAGCAGGTGTCGCAGGTACTCGCTGGCACGCTGGATCCGAAAGACATTGCGCCGCATCTGACTACTGACTCAGACCAACCGCAGGGAGAACGCAACGTCGACGATCAGCGTGATCGCCGTGGCGGTCGTGTTCGCTGGGCATTCCAGCGAGCACTCGGGCAGCGGCGCCGGGGCGGCGGCGCTGCGGATGATGAGTTGTGATCGTGGCGACGTCCTCCTGCGCACAGTGGCCTCCTCTCGGCCTGCTGGCCAGCGTCACGGCCGGTAAGGGTGCGAGGTGTTAACATCGGGGCGATGATTCCGCGTCGCGCAGTACATGCCCGCCGGGCAGCACTGTCGCTTGTTCTTGTCGCGGCGGTGTGCGCTCTTGTTGGCTGCTCTGCTGCTGTCGCCCTGGACTCGGCGCCGGCCGCCGCGGACAAGGGCTGTGCAGAAATCTCCGTCCGGCTTCCCCACGGTCTTAACGATGGCGCAGGAGGCGAGATTCAGCGGCGCGAGACTACTGCGCAGGGGACCGCGGCATGGGGATCCCCGGCGACCGTGCTTCTGCGCTGCGGAGTCGAGCCTCCGGTGGCCAGTCCACACTGCATTGGGGTGAACGGTGTCGATTGGATTCGCGATGATTCGGGTGCACCACAATTCCGTTTTATTACTTTTGGAAGGGTTCCCGCCACCGAAGTGATCGTCGATAGCGAACAGGTTTCGGGAAGCACTGTTCTTCTTGACCTTGTTCCGGCTATCAGCGCTGTTGCTCCCAGCGGGGAGCACTCGTGCCAGAATGTCGGCGATATTGCTCTTCCGCCGGTGGGTCGAGACCGTTAACTCTGGTCGCACGATGAGCCGTCTCAGTACTCGGGCATCATCATTCGTGTGCGAAGCAATGAGAATTACCTGCTGAAGTCTGAAGGCTTTTCGCTCTCGAATGTCGCGGCGACAGGTGGTCGTTTTGCTCGACGTGCATTCTTTGCGCGTGAGCGCAACAACGCGTTCGAGGCGGACTAGCGTATCCAGGGTGACCACACAGCGCAGCCCCCTCTTGTCCGAGCTGAGCGAGGGGGACATTCTCGCGCGAGTGCTTGCTCGGCTGGGGACTGGCGGCGCGGAAACCCTGGTCGGGCCCGGTGACGACTCAGCGGTATTGCGTGCCCCCGACTGTCGTTATGTGGTGACCTGTGACCTGATGGTGCATGGGCCGGACTTCAGGCTCGCCTGGTCTACTCCCTCCGATTTGGGGCGGAAAGCTGCCGCGTCCAACTTGGCTGATGTCGCGGCAATGGGAGCTCGGCCGACGGCATTGGTAGTCGGGATCGCTGCTCCCCAGAGTCTGCAAATTGATGTGCTCGAAGGGATTGCTGACGGGCTGGTATCGGGGTGTGCGGCACTTGCACCCGGATGCGCAGTGGTGGGAGGTGACCTGTCCGCCTCCTCGGCCCTCACCCTGGCGATTACTGCCTTCGGCTCGCTCGATGGCCGCGCCCCGGTGCTGCGCAGCGGTGCACGGCCGGGTGACGTCCTGGCGACAGCGGGTCTGCTCGGTCGCGCCGGGCTGGGCCTTCATCTTTTGTCTGAGCGGGCACGTTCCGCCTCCGGCGAGCCCTCGTCCGTGCTGGCGGATCAGCTGCGCGAGCGGTATCCGGAGCCGCTTGATGCGCAGTTGCGCCCGACGCCTCCGATCGCCGCGGGTGTCGAGGCCGGCAAAGACGCCACGGCAATGATGGATGTCTCCGACGGCCTGGTCCGTGATGCACGTCGGATGGCGTGCGCGAGCGGTATCGTGCTCGACCTTGACCCGGAGGCGGTGGAGGAGCACGCCCGTGACCTGCTGACGGTCGAGGGAATCGATGTCGAGCTAGCACGCGCGTTGGTGCTCAGGGCGGGGGAGGACCATGCGATGCTCGCCTGTTTCCCGGAGGGAGTGGCGCTGCCGTCCGAGTTTAGACCGCTCGGGCGGGTGCGCGAGGGACGTCCAGAGGTACAGCTAGGAGGTGTGGAGCTTGACGGTCCCGGTGGTTGGGATCCTTACCTCGGCTGGGATGGGGCGATGGGCTGAGAGGTGGTGTGCGTGGTGGGCGAAGCAGGCGAAGCCCACCACATCGTCGTGTCGCCATAGTCCTTGCGCCGCTCGCATTCCAGTTCGGTCGGCCAGCGTGGCTCGGGGCTGCGGGCGCTGCGTTCGACCACGACCACCGCGTGCGTCGCTATCAGGGGCGCGACGCCTGCCAGATCGGCGGCAAGCTCGTCCTCGCTGAGGTCATACGGCGGATCGAGGAACACCGTGTCGATGCGTAGCGCGGGAGCTCTGGTGAGGAAGGAGCGCACGGAGGCGGTGAGCACTTCGATCTGGGGCCGCGGTGTGGTGCCTGCGGCGGCGGCTATCGCTCGCGCGTTCTGGCCCGCTATTCGCGCCGCTGCGATGTCGCGCTCGACCAGGACGACATGATGTGCTCCGCGGCTGGCTGCTTCGAGTCCGAGCGCGCCTGAACCGGCGTAGAGATCAACCACAGTCGCGCCCTGGAGGGCATCGCGCGCCTCCAGCGCGGAAAAGAGTGCTTCCCGGACGCGGTCGCTGGTGGGACGGGTGCCGGACCGCGGTACCTTCAGGCTAAGGGAGCCGGCGAATCCGGCAATGATCCTGGTCACCATCCCGAGCATAGGTGGGTCGCCGCGGGACTGAGGGACATCAGGTGTCACCGGTCCCACCTAGGATCGCAGGGTGGATGCGGACCCCCTGGATGCCTCGCTCGCTCCCCTCGTGGGGTCGCGTACGGCCGGAGTCATCGAGAAGGCGTTCGGCTATCGCACCGTCGGTGAATTGCTCGGTCACTATCCGCGGCGTTACGCCACGCGGGGCGAGTTGACCGAACTCTCGCGGTTGCCGATGGGCGAGAGCGTGACGATTGTGGCTGAGGTGCGCGAGGTTCGCGAGCGCCCGATGCGCAATCGCCGGGGAACCTTGCTCGAGGTAGTGATTTCCGATGGCACCGGCACGCTGTCGTTGACGTTTTTCGGCCAGTCTTGGCGCGCTGCCACGTTGCGCCGCGGCGTACGCGGAATGTTCGCCGGTACCGTCTCGATGTTTCGCGACACACCACAGCTCACGCATCCCGATTATCGACTTTTCGACGACGAGGAGGCCGCGACGGAGGCCGACGGAGGTGCGGCGCTTGCGAAAGACTGGGCTGAGCTGCCGATCCCGATCTACCCGGCTACGAGGGCGATCTCGAGCTGGAAATTGCAGGCAGCCATCGGCGTGCTGCTAGACGGGCTGCGGGAGGTGCCCGATCCGATGCCGGAGGTAATCAGGGCCGGGCGTTCCCTGCTCCCGCTTGGTGAGGCGCTCGAACTCATCCATCGTCCGCAGCGTGAGGGCGAGCAGGCGCAGGCGCGTGAAACGCTGCGCTTCCATGAGGCGTTCTTGCTTCAGTTGGCGTTACTCGAGCGTCGGATCGCGGCTCGGTCGACCCCAGCAACCCCGCGGCTGCCGCTGCCGGGTGGTCTCCTGGAGCGTTTCGATTCCGCTTTGCCCTTTGCCCTCACGGGCGATCAGCGCGTGGTGGGCCACGAGATCGCGGCTGACCTTGCGGCTCCGAATCCCCTGAGTCGGCTGGTGCAGGGTGAGGTTGGCTCCGGCAAGACTCTTGTCGCGCTCCGGGCGATGCTGACGGTAGCCGAGAGCGGTGGCCAGGCGGTGTTGCTTGCACCGACGGAGGTCCTCGCGGCCCAGCACCTGCGCTCGATTGTGCGCACCGTGGGCCCCGATCTTGCGACAGAACTGGTACCCACCTTACTGACGGGTGGTCTCGGTGCGGCCGAACGTCGTTCCGCTCTGCTGCGTATCGTGTCGGGGAACGCCAAGATCGTGGTGGGCACGCATGCTCTGCTCGGGGACGCGGTCTCGTTTTATGACCTTGCTCTGGTGGTCATCGACGAGCAGCACCGGTTCGGCGTCGATCAGCGCGATGTTCTGCGCCGCAAAGGAGCGACGCCTCCGCATGTACTCGTGCTTACTGCTACCCCGATCCCGCGCACGGTGGCGATGACGGTGTTTGGCGATCTTGACACGTCAACCCTCCGCGAGTTGCCGGCCGGTCGGCCGGGCATCACCAGTCATGTCGTTGCGCTTGCCGACCATCCCGGCTGGATTGCGCGGGTCTGGGAACGGGCAGAAGAAGAGATCCGTGCCGGGCACCAGGTCTACCTCGTCTGCCCTGCGATCGAGCCGGGTGAGGTCGCCGATGGTACCGCGGCGGAGGACGGGCCGACGCTGACGACAGTCGCTACGACTCATGACGGCGTTCGAGCCCATCCGCTGCTCGGCGCTCGCCGCTCGGCAGCATTACACGGACGAATGACGACAGAAGAAAAAGACGAGATCATGCGTGCCTTTGCCGCCGGTGAAATCGACGTGCTGGTGTCGACGACGGTGATTGAGGTGGGTATTGACGTGCCGAATGCGTCGATGATGGTGGTGCTTGATGCCGAGCGCTTCGGGATTTCGCAGTTGCACCAATTGCGTGGACGTATCGGTCGTGGTGGCGTACCGGGGGTATGCCTGTTCGTCACAGCAGCCGAGGCGGGCACGACGGCACGCGAGAGGGTGGAGGCCGTTGCTGCGACCCTCGACGGCTTCAAGCTTGCCGAAATTGATCTAGAGTTGCGCCGCGAGGGCGATGTGCTGGGCGACTCGCAATCGGGTGATCGCTCCTCTCTCCGGCTACTCAGCGTGGTGCAGGATGCGCCGCTGATTCTCGAGGCACGTGTGCATGCCGAGCAGTTGCTCGAGCGTGACCCGGCATTGGTGAGGCATGACCGCCTCCGTGCGGCACTCGCGCGGCGAGTCCAGGAGCGCGACCGTGAGTTCCTGGCAAAGAGCTAACGAAGAAACGGCCGCTACGCTCAAAGAATGTCCCGTATCGCTGTCGTCCCCGGCTCGTTCGATCCCGTGACATTGGGTCATCTCGACGTCATCGAACGCGCGGCGCGCCTTGTCGACGAGGTGCACGTCGTGGTTGTGCACAATCCGGACAAGACTGCGCTGTTGCCGATGGGTCGGCGAGTGGAACTGCTGCAAGATGCGATTACGGAGGCAGGCATCCCGGGGCTGATTACCGTTGCCCTCTGGAGCAGAGGCCTGCTCGTTGACTACTGCACTGCCGTGGGCGCGAACATCGTGGTGAAGGGCATCCGTTCACAGCATGATGTTGCATACGAGACGCCCATGGCGATTGTCAACCGCGACCTCGCACACGTTGAAACCGTGTTCGTGATGCCAGACCCCGCGCACGCGCATGTGTCGAGTTCTCTCGTGCGTCAGCTTTCCCAGCTCGGGGGCGACATCACGCCCTATGTGCCGCCGGTGGTCGCCGCTTCCCTCGCCTCGTGACGGCGGTGCGGTTCGTAGAGGTGCCGGACAGGCTGGTCGAAAGAGGGCACGAATGAGTCAAATGCGAGTGCAGGCCTGGGCCCTCGAGGGGATCCCGGAGGTGGCGCCGGGCGATGATCTGCTCGCACTGATCCTCAGGGCGATTTCCGCTGCCGACCCCGATGACCAGCCGATCGACGGCGACATCCTGGTGGTGACCAGCAAGATCCTTTCAAAGGCCGAGGGCCGGATCGTCGCTGCGGAAAATCGTGAGGACGCCATCGCCGCCGAAACTGTCCGTGTTGTTGCCACCCGGGGCGCCACCAGGATCGTTGAGAACCGGCTCGGCATTGTTCAGGCCTCGGCCGGTGTCGACGCGAGCAACGTGGCGGAAGGGACGGTACTGCTGCTGCCGGTTGATCCCGATGCCTCCGCCCGTGCCCTCTGCGCGGGGCTGCGTAAAAGGCTCGGAGTTACGGTGGGCGTCATTGTGAGCGACACTCTGGGCCGCGCCTGGCGAGTAGGTCACAGTGATGTCGCGATCGGAGCCGGCGGGATCCTCGTGGTGAATGACCTTCGGGGTACCGTCGATGCGCACGGCCGAGTGCTCGGGGTGACGATGCCCGCTGTCGCCGATGAAATCGCTGCCCTCGGTGATCTTGTTAAGGGAAAAGCAAGTGGATGTCCGGTCGCTATTGTTCGGGGAATGGGACGTGTGGTTGCCAGTCTTGACGCGCCTGGAGCAAGGTCTTTGACTCGCGTCGGTTCGGACGACCTGTTCCGTCTCGGTACTGAGGAGGCATTCGCGGAGGGGTACGCGGCAGGTCGTGCAGCTCAGGCGGTACCTGGGGTAGGCCTGCACCGTGAGCGATAAGTGGCGGGTCGTTGTCATGTTCAAGGGTTGCGGAGCGTCCAAAACTCGGCTCGAACTTCCCACGCGAGTCGCGTTGGCCGAGGCTTTCCTCCTGGACACACTTTCCGCCGCGCTCGGCGCGCTGCCGGTATCAGGTGCTGTGCTGGTCACTTCGGATGCGAAAGCCGCGGAACGGGCGCGTGCGGAGCATCCGCAGCTTATTGTGGTCAAGGATCCGGGCGGGCTCAACGAGGCAGTAACTGTTGGCGTTGCCCGCGCCCTTGCGGAGCGGCCACTGGCTCCGGTCGTTGTCCTCACCGCTGACCTGCCCGCCTTGGAATCGTGCGAGCTGGAGCACGTGTTGACGTCGGCCCAGCGATTGCCTGCGGTCGTGCCGGATCGGGAAGGCAGCGGGACGACGTCGCTGCTACTGACTCGCGAAGCTTTCGTCCAGCCTGCTTTTGGTTCGGGCTCTCTCGCCCGTCACTGCGCGGGCGGCTGCAGAGTGGTCGATCTGCCAACGTCCTCCACGTTGCGACTGGATGTCGATACTCTCGATGATCTCCACCGTGCGGAGGCTGCTGGCGTGGGTGCCCATACCGCGCGAGAACTTGCTGCAATCGCCTGACGAGATATTATCTCGTTCCCCTTACCTGTGGGGCAGGAGGGGTGCTCTCTGTTCCGCGTTCCGGGGTGGGCGGTCGGCCTGCTGCTCCCGGCGCGGAGCTCTTCGAGCCGTTGCTGATTTGCAGTGTGATGGTGGAGTTCCGGGGCGCGGTGGTACCGGCGGGCGGGGTCGTCCCCGCGATAGTTCCGGCTGGAGCCGCGGAGTCAACGGTGCTGCCTTTCTTAACGTCGAAGCCGACATCTTCGAGGGCATCGGTCGCATCATCGACTGACTGGCCGGTCAGCTCAGGGACGGTGACGAGGCGCCCGTTCAGTACCGCACTGCTGGGATCGGTGAAATCGCGTCCACCATATTTTTTATCGGCATGAGTCATGATTTTTTTCCACACGTAATGCCTGATGTTGGAGGCTGATGTGCGAGATTTTAGATCTGAATTGAGAAAGCTGACCTTGCGCATTGAGGCGTGCCCGTCAATATTGCCCACCCATACCACTGTGGCGACGCGTGAACTTGCCCCGTCTGTCCACGTCGATTCGGCATTGTCCGTCGTGCCGGTCTTGCCGATGTGCTCAATGCCGTCACTGGGATTGGCCTGCGCGGCTGTCCCGGAGGTGACCACCCGCTGGAGCGCGTAGTTCGCCACGGCGGTGAGTTCGGGGTTGAGTGCCTGATTGCAGGCGGAGGTGGGCGGTTGCACCGTCGTTCCGGAAACGGTGGTGATGGAATCAATTGCGATTGCCGAGCAGGCAGTGCCGTTATTAGCGAAGCCTGCAAAAGCGGTCACCATCGACAGTGGCGAAATGGTGGAGTTGGCCCCGAGGATCGAGGAGGGCTGATAGTCGAGTGCGCCGCCTTGTGCCGCGGTGACGCCGAATGCGGCGGCCCGATCGCGGATCGCGCAGAGATCAAGTTGCTGTGCCATTGCGACGTAAACCGTGTTGATCGAGCGCATCGTGCCGGTCAAGACGCTGTAATTACCATTTTCGTTCTCGTCGTTTCGCACCGGATAGGGCGTGTCTATTTCACCCCCGGGAGCGCAGCTGGCTGGGAATCCTCGGAAGGTGCGCTCGCGCCCGTTAATGATTTCGTTAATCGTTCGTCCACTTGCGAGCCACTGCGCCAAAGTAAAAATCTTAAAAGTCGAGCCAACTTGGAATCCAGTCGACCCTCCGTATGCAAAGTCAGTGTTGAAATTGAGCGCAGTAAAATTGCGGCCTTCTTTTGCGCCGGTTGCGTCGTAGTCTTTGTTTTGCACCATCGTCAGGATGCGGCCGGTGCCGACTTCCATCGAGACGGTCGCGGCGCCAATGTTTACGTCGTTCGTGGGCACTCGCGGGACTGCAGCTGTTATCGCAGCGTTGGCCGTTTCCTGGAGGTCGCGGTCTAGTGTGGTGTAGATCTTGTATCCGCCACGCCTGAAATTAGCCAGTCGGGTGTTCTCGTCTTCACCGAAGGCCTTGTCGTTGAGCATCACCTGGGTGACGTAGTTGCAGAAGTACGCCGCGTTACCGGCGGTTTGGCAACCGGTCGGCGTTTCCGTGATGTGGGGCACCACCTCCTCGGCAACGGCCGCGTTATGTTCAGCGTTCGAAATTTTTCCTTCTTTGAGCATCTGGTCGAGGACGTAATTTCGGCGAATTTTATTCGCTGGAACGTTGTCTGACACATCGATGCGCAGTGCGTTGGGGCTGTTGACTGTGGCAATCAGACTCGCCGCCTGGGCGAGAGTCAGATTCGCCGCTGACGTGGAAAAGTAGTATTCGGACGCTGCTTGGATTCCGTATACTTTCCCCCCGAATCCAGCAATGTTGAGATAACCCAGTAGGATGTCATTTTTGCTGTATTTTTTTTCGAGATTAATCGCGAGCTTCATTTCCTTGATTTTGCGCGCCGGAGTCGTTGCCGTTGCTTCGTCGTAGGCGGCCTTCGCAGCTGCCGGGTCTGCGTCGCCAAGAGCCTCTGCCTTTTGCACGAGCACGTTCTTGACGTACTGCTGGGTGATGGAAGAGCCGCCCTGCACATCGTCACCGGCGAGGTTGCTCAGTATCGCTCGGACGGTGCCTTGCAGATCAATGCCGCCGTGGTCATAAAAACGTGGGTCTTCTGTGGCAATGGCCGCATCTTTTGCGTGCTGGCTCACCTGGTCAAAGGCCACTTCTTCGCGGTTCTGTGCGTAGAAGGAGGCGAGTAAGGTGTCGCTGCCATCGCTGTTCTTGGCATAAATTTCGCTCTTCTGTGCCAGTTGACCCAGGTCTAAGTACTCGGGCACGGTCTCGAAGAGGCCGATCGGGTTGTTCTTGGCGAGTCCAGTAAGAGCGAGGGCGGGGGTGACACCAATGGTGATGAATAGGCCGCCGGCGAGGCTGGCTCCGACGAGTTCCAGGACGCGGGGGAGCATGCCGCCGCGGGCGGTTCCTTGCGCAGACATGGATACGAGGGTAGGCGACGATTCTGTGCTCCCGGTGCTGGTTAGCCTCCAGTGCATCCGTGAGTTGTGCGAGGGGGGTGTGGGAGAACCAATAAAATCCGCGCTGACAGGGGGAGCACCTGTTCTCAAGTGAGAATTTCGCAATAATTTACTCGCGAGTGTCTACTCTAGGAAGAGAGGCGGCACGCGGGAATAACGTCCAGGTTTATGCGCTTGCATTCTCCAGCCGGGGACGTTTCCCGGTGACGATCCCACGTGTGAGGAAAAAATCATGACCGATACCATCTCTGTTCCCGGATACCGCGCCGGCACCTGGGTCATCGACCCCACCCACAGCGAGGTTGCCTTCAGCGTCCGCCACCTCATGATCAGCAAGGTCAGGGGAACCTTCGAGAAATTCAGTGGCACTTTCACCACCGGAGAGAACCCCCTCGATTCCGTCGTCGACGCAACAGTGGACGTTGCCTCGATCAACACCAACGAATCCAATCGCGATGCCCACCTCCGCGCCAGTGACTTCTTCGACGCCGAAAACTACCCCACGATTCGCTTTGTGTCGACTGCGGTTCGTCCCGATGGCGACGCTTTCCTCGTCGATGGCGAACTCACGATCAAAGGCACCACGAAACCGGTTACTTTTGAGGTTGAATTCGGCGGCTTCGGTACTGACCCGTGTGGTAACTACAAGGCAGGTCTGACCGCGAAGACCATCATTGACCGAACCGATTTTGGTCTCAGCTACAACGCTGCCCTGGAGACCGGGGGTGTACTGATCGGTGAGAAGGTCACCATCACGCTTGACCTACAGGCTGCGCACCAGGCGTAGTCAGTCGAGAATGGTTGAGTGAACAGAAAGGCTCCGAGCGCGGTTCGTCATTCAGAGGATGTCGAGACTCCGTAGCTGTTCCGAAATACCGGCGCCGTCGGGCGCATATACCCACGGGGTTCCACTCGTTTCGGATCGGTCCGCCGCTTTTGAACGGCCGCCCGCGAGTACCGCCTCTGGGGGAGAGAGTTGACGGATCGCAATCGCCGCCACTCGGTCCGGGTACTCGCGGGCAAAGTCCGAATAAATTTCCTCGTCATGTTGCCCGTCGTCGCCGACAAGTAGCCAGCGCACCTCCGGAAATTCGCTGGCGAGGCGGCGGAGGTTGACCTCTTTATGCTGTTTACCGCTGCGAAACCAGCGGTCATGCGTCGGGCCCCAGTCGGTGAGCAGAAGCGCCCCCGGGGGGTAGAGGTTACGTGAGAGAAAGCGAGTGAGTGCCGGAGCGACGTTCCACGCCCCCGTGGAGAGGTAAATCACCGGTGAGCCCTCGTGTTGGCGGGCGAAGCGATCGAGGAACACCGCCATCCCCGGTGTGGGCCTGCGCGCGTGCTCATCGAGCACAAAAGTGTTCCACGCGGCGATGAAGGGGCGGGGGAGCGCGGTGACCATGACAGTGTCATCGACATCTGACACCACGCCAAGGCGTGCCTCTGGCCGGACGATGAAGACGGGTGCTTCTACAGCCTCTGAACCTGCGGTTGTCAAGGTGATGGTGTGCCAGCCCGATTCCAGTGTGATGGGGAGGTTGGCGTCTATCACTCCGCCACGATCGGCAACGATCTCATGGCGTTGGCCCTCAGCCTCGACCGAGACAACTGCTCCGTTGACGAAGACACTGGTAAAGCTGCGCCAGCCACGTACGCCCTCGACCGGACGTACCTCCTGATCGCCGGGACCTGCGGGTCGCGTATAAAGGACTCGGGCGAGCACTCGCACCTGCTCGGTGGTGCCGTAGCCGGTATAGGGAATCACGCGAGGTAGGTAGCCTTTGCGGATTACTCGACGTCTCCGAAAGGCGTGGAGGCGGTCTTCGAGACGTGCAGCGCGATGAAGAACCTCGGCCGCGCCGGCACTCGTCGGCTTGCTCTCGGGTGTCAGCGGCATTCTTTCAGTCTGGCAGACAGGATCTTGGCGTGTTCACAATCACTCAGTGATCCGTGTGACCTGTCATAAGACGGAACGGTCCGCAGAGCGGGTACTGCCGCGCGCTGAACTCAGCTGACCTTTTACGCTCCAGTGGACGTCGGCCGGTGCGGTGCCCTTGCTGGTTGCCGTGTACATCCATTCCCACGCAAGATGAGACGATCATCAGACATTTTGCGCCATTTCTGATGAACTTGGCAGCTCTGTTCCTCAGAGGCGATCGCGATCGTGTTTGGCGCATCCAGCGACCGCCTGACGTACGCGCCTCGTAGTCAAAAATATGGTGAATTTGCCTACAGAAAGCGGGGAGTCGGCTGTCTGGCCGCCACGCTGCGGTCCGTATTGTGTCCTGGTTCGGAGTACTCAGAGAAGTCGCCTTCGCCTTTTTGGGGAGTGTGAAACGCGAGAGGAGTTCGGTGAAATGACAGGAAGGAGCGACTCGCATGCGTACGATTGTGAAAAATCACGACCGAAGGAGCCCGCCGTGCCTCTTGGAAATCTCGTCGATCGCCCGTTCGGCGAATCCCCCCAGGTTCGAAACGAGCCGGTGCAGGTACGCAGTGCCGCCCGGCTCGCCTCCCTGCTTGACGCCGCCGCTGTCGTTGTCGATGAGGTGGGTTTTGACCGACTCACCACTGCGATGGTCGCCGAGCGCGCTGGCGCCGCGATCGGCACTGTGTACCGCTACTTCCCTGATCGCATTGCGGTGCTGCAGGCGCTGCGCGAACGGGCGTTGGAACGGTTCCGTCGTCGCGTCATCACCACAATCCGCGACACCGAGCCCGAGACGTGGTGGGGAGCCGTTGACTGCTCGATTGACGCCTTTTGTGAGATGTATCGCACGGAGCCGGGCTTTCGCTCGGTCCGCTTTGTGGACACGATTCACGCGCCCGAGGCCGCGGGGGAGGCGTTCGAGGCCGGTTTCTTTGCCCGCCGCTTCGCCGAGATTCTCGCCTCAGAGTACGGCTTGCCAGGAGGGGTGCAGCTCTCCTTCCGTCTCGAGGTGACCATGGATGTCGCCGATGCTTTGCTGACTCGCGCGTTCCTGGTCGACCCCAACGGTGACCAGCGCTTTATCGATGAGGCGCGCACCCTGCTGCGAAATTATCTCTCGCTGCATTACGGTGCTGTCGAGAAGTAACCGCGCGGTCGGCTTCGTCCTCGTGCTGCTGTAACTCTGGCGAGTACAGTCCGAAGCCGAGCTGCACGGACGCAGCGCACGGAGAAGCATCGCCGTGTGGTCCTCGTGCGGTGTGACACGGTTCCGAACCGAGACCACGGGACGAAAAGAGCAACACCGTGATCGTTTTCCGTGGAGTAAGTAAGCAGTACCCCGATGGTACCCGCGCGGTAGACGACTTCTCACTCGTGCTGCCGTCTCGGCAGACGACGGTATTTGTCGGATCCTCCGGCTGCGGCAAGACCACGATCTTACGGATGATCAACCGCATGGTCGAGCCGAGTTCGGGCGTCATCGAGATCGACGGCGAGGATATCTCCTCCTTGCCTGCGGTCTCGCTCCGGCGAAATATCGGATACGTCATGCAGAACTCGGGACTCTTGCCGCATCGCCGGGTAATCGACAACATTTCTGTCGTACCGCGGCTCAATGGTGTGTCAAAAAGGACCGCCTCTGCGCGTGCCCTCGAGCTGATGGACATCGTTGGTCTTGACCGCACGTTGGCTGCCCGATATCCGGCTCAGCTCTCGGGCGGGCAGCAGCAGCGAGTGGGGGTTGCCCGCGGGCTGGCCATGGATCCCACTATTTTGCTGATGGACGAGCCCTTTGGCGCCGTTGACCCGCTTGTGCGTGCCGATCTTCAGCGTGAGACTCTGCGACTCCAGCATGAACTGGATAAGACCGTGGTATTCGTTACCCACGACATCGACGAGGCTTTTCTCCTCGGCGACCAGATCGTCATCCTCGAAAAGGGCGGCCGGATCGCTCAAAAGGGTTCACCCGCCGAGATCCTCGCCCGTCCGGCTAGTCCGTTTGTTGCCGGTTTTATCGGAGCTGATCGCGGTAAGCGCTCACTGCAGGTTGAGGAGCACGATGGTGCGTGTCTTGTTATCGACGGCGATGGGCGGCCTATCGGAGTGCTCCGCCAGCGAGACGACAGTGACACGTGAACTGGGTTCTTTATAACGTCGAGGTGATCGTGGGGAACCTTCTGGCGCATCTGGTTCTCTCCGTCCCGCCAGTGGTGTTAAGTTTCGCGGTGTCACTGCCGTTGGGCTGGTGCGCGAACCGTTATCGCTGGAGTCGCGGCGCGCTGCTCACCGGACTGGGCATGCTGTATGCAATTCCGTCGCTGGCGCTGTTCATTCTTCTGCCCGTTGTGCTCGGCATCCCGCTACGGTCAACGATCAACGTCGTGATCGGCCTCACCCTCTACGGTGTTGCGCTCATGGTTCGCACCACCTCCGACGCGCTCGGTGCTGTCCCTGAGGACGTAAGACAGTCAGCCACGGCGATGGGCTATTCGAGTTGGGCTCGCTTCTGGCAGGTGGAGCTCCCCCTGGCTGGGCCCGTGTTGCTCTCGGGCCTGCGCGTTGTTGCGGTAAGCACAGTCAGCCTGGTTACCGTCGGCGCGGTGCTGGGCATTCATAGCCTTGGTGTGCTTTTCACTGATGGTTTTCAACGGGGGATCAGCAGTGAGGTCATTACGGGTATGGTGCTGACCATTGCTGTGGCGCTGGTGCTTGACGGACTTCTGGTGGTGGTAGGGCGCATCCTGATGCCGTGGGCACGACTTGATCACGGCGGTAAGGAGGTGAGGCGGTGAATCTTCTTATCGAGGCCTTCGTGTGGATCGGTGATCCGGAGCACTGGAGCGGTAGCTATGGCATCCCCACCCGAGTCGCGCAGCACATGGGGATCAGCCTCCTCGTGCTGGTCATTGCTTCGGCGCTGGCGATTCCCCTCGGATATTTCATTGGCCATACCGGTTACGGAAAGGGCATTGTGGTTCCGGTGGTCGGCGCGTTACGCGCGCTGCCTACACTCGGTGTACTTGTGCTTGCGGCGATGAGTCTGGGCCTCGGTCTCGGCGCTCCAGTGATTGCCCTTGTTATTCTCGCTGTCCCGTCGATCCTGGCGGGTGCCTATTCCGGCATTGAGGCGATTAACCGGGGCACTGTTGACGCCGCCCGTTCGATAGGCATGACAGAGTGGCAGATTCTCGCCCGCGTCGAGATCCTGCTCGGGTTGCCGCTACTGATCGGGGGATTGCGTTCGGCGATGCTGCAAATTATCGCCACCGCAACCCTGGCTGATTTCATCGGTGCGGGAGGTCTCGGCCGCTACATCTTCCAGGGCGTTAAGGCGGGTGACTATCCCCAAATGCTCGCCGGTTCTTTTCTCGTGATCGTGGTGACGCTTCTCAGCGAGGCAGTGTGGGCCATGTTGCAGCGCCTCGCCGTGCCCCGAGGGGTCGTGCTGGGGTTCTCAGGCGACGGGTCAGGTCGTTCACATTTCGGCGTATCGTCGTTTCGACGACATTTTTTTAAGAACATCCCGGTTGATGGAGGGAAATAATCATGGTGACAACACACTTCACGAAAGGTCGCGTCATCGCGGGCGCACTCGCGGTCGGTGCAATTCTGGTAGTGGTGGGATGCTCTTCCAATAATCCTCTCGAGCAGAAATCGGGTGACTCTGCCGGAGGCGGCACGATCGTCGTCGGTTCTCAGGACTACTATTCCAACGAGATTATTGCCGAGATTTATGCTCAGGCACTCGAAAAGGATGGTTTTTCTGTCGATAGGCAGTTCCGTATCGGGCAGCGTGAGATCTATCTCCCCGAAATGAAGAAGGGATCGATCGATGTTTTTCCGGAGTATGACGGCAGCCTTCTCCAGGCGTTGACGCCCCATGCGAAGGCGACCTCTGCCGAGGATGTTTACACTGCCCTCGGCTCCGCGCTGCCCGATGGTCTCCGTGCCCTTGACGCAGCGAAGGCGCGCGACCAAAACTCCTACACTGTCACCAGGGTATTCGCTGACAAGTGGGCTCTTACTGATATTGCATCGCTAAAAAAGGTCACCGACCCGATTGTCCTCGGTGGCAATTCCGAGTTGCAGACGCGCCCCTACGGCCCCGATGCCCTGCGCTCAAAGTATGGTATTACGACGAATTTTCAAGCGATCGAGGATAGCGGTGGATCGACTACCGTTACTGCGCTTATCAAAAACCAGATCCAGCTTGCGGATATTTATACCGCTGATCCGAATATTCAGGCGAATAACCTTTTTTCTCTTGCGGATCCGGATGGTCTTTTCGTTGCGGACAATATTGTACCGATTGTGTCGAAGAAGGTGAACGAGAAAGCGGCGAAGACGCTTAATAACATCAGCTCAAAGTTGCGTGTCGATGACCTCATTTCACTCAACTCCGAGAGCGTGAACGAGCAAAAATCAGCCGCTTCGATCGCGACCGCATGGCTTGCATCCGCGGGTATCACCGGCTGAACGCGTGTGCTTTCAGCGCGGAGGTGCCTCTACTCGTCGAGATGGCGCGCCTCCGCCCGTGCGAGCAGTTTCTTGCCGAGCAGGACGAGCAGCACGAAGGCGATGATCGCGCCGACGAACACGTACCCGGCGCTGTGCAGAGTTTGTGACATTTCACGGTAGCCGCCGGCGGTCGCGGCTCCCACGCTGACATAGGCAAAAGACCAGAGAATGCACGCTGGGGTCGTCCAGAGCAGGAAAGTGCGATAGCTCATGGCGTTCATCCCCACGGTGAGGGGTATCAGTGAGTGCAATACGGGAAGGAACCGCGAGAGGAAAACGGCAACGCCACCGCGGCGGGCAACGTAACGTTCCGCTCGCAACCAGTTCTTTTCGCCCAACTTCTGGCCGAGCCGTGACTGACGAATCCGTTGTCCGAACCAGCGGCCCAAATAAAAGCCCACCGACTCGCCGCAGAGCGCACCAACGATCACCGTCAGCGCAAGCGCAAAAAACTGTAGCGGTGTAGTCACTCCGGTTGCGCTGAGGAGGACAATAGTGTCGCCGGGGACAATGAGTCCCGCGAGGATAGTTGTCTCGAAAAAAATCCCGAGGCCGGCAAGTAGCGTCCGCCAGACCGGTGGAACGCTTGCCACGAAGGTGAGGATTCCGGTGAGAATGTCGTTCATGGCAGCACCGGCTCCGAGTGTCCCGGCGTCATCGCGGGCGGGCAGGCGCAATCACTTATTTCGGTGCTGTGGCCCCGGATATTCGGCATGGCTTGATGGTACGGCTCCCTACCTTAAGGTTCGTCGGAGGCGACGTGGCCTCGTGAGTCGTGTGAGTGATGAGGTCGCCGTGGCGCCGCTGAGCCATCGCGCCTTTTGCTGACGGTGCCCGCTTTTTTCCGAATTCACAGCGGATGGTCGAGCTTCAGCGCCGGTTCTACTGAACCATTTTCTTATCCCAGCACGGGAACTTCGCCTTGGAAAACACCGGGGTACGATCCCGGGATGGTGAAGCAGTCAGGAGACGCTCGAAGAAGAGCAATTCTTCTACTTATGCCGCCCAGAATAGCAAATCGGTGACCACGATAGGCAAGTTCATCGAGTGCTCTCTGGAAGAGAGCATCGACTAATTTCATGCCGACTCCCTGCACGGAACGATCAATCGCAGTTGTGGAAGCGAATCCCGGAGCCGTGACGTTGTAGGCTATGAAAGCGTAGAGATGAAATTTCTCGCCTCGGGCCCTATTTTTGGAAATCGCCACGACGGCCGTATACGGGTCATGCGAGAGAGCTGCCTCCATTTCGCTGGCCCAGCCTCGACCCCATTCTTTAGCGATATTCTCGATGATGTCGAGTCGTTCAGAAGGGCGTGGGGTGCGCACCTCTAGCAGATGGCCCGCTACTTCGACCTCGCGTCGCGACAAAGGCATCCGGTCGGTCAGAGGAAAATAAATATCCGCCCAAGGGCTTTCCCAGTCGCGTTGTCGCGGAGATAATCCGCGGACAGCTTCTATTGAGGTGGAAATTTTGTGCACCTCGAGAGGTAGGTATTCGGAGGTAACGGCATATTTGTGTCCGTTGTCGCGCAGAGCGTATAAACATGTTGCGACCGCTTCCTCAATTTGTGGGAGTGGCGTGTTTTCGCGAAAAAAAATCGGTCCAACTTCTCCGGGTGCCTCACAGTTAATGACACAGGCGCTCCGAATTATACCGTTCGATTTTGTTACGAAAACCTGGTGGACGTTAGCAAGCCCATAAAATAGTAGATCGCGAAAAGTTGGGACGTGTTCGGAAAACTTTTTTAGGCTACCATCTTCGATGTCCTCAGCTCGAATTTTGCGGCCTTCTGCAATCGACGAAATCCTATCGGGAAGGCGATACAAGGGAACAAGTAAACGCGCGGGTTTTTCATCACGTGAGATATATTTCTGGTGTGCCTTCTCCTGTTTTGTCATCAGAATCAACTCATTTCCTGAGTGCTGCTCGGTGCTGGGTGTTGTCGTTGTCGGCGACAATACATCAGGGAATACGTGCGGGGGGGGGGGGGGGGCTCACCCGCGTTCGAGTTCACCGTGGTGAGTGTGTCTTGCTCAGATATTCGGTAAAAAAGTGAATCCTAAAAGGGATCTCGGCTCTTCGAAAAACCGGTAAGCCGCCGTGAAATCTACATTTCGGAACACGACAGTGGGGCTCGGTGCGAGGCGCACGCGAGACAACGGCCGTGCCCAGTCTTCGGTGCTTGTGGACCTGAACTCCTCGCGCTCACCGCTGCTTGCTCTCATGATCGACGTTTTCGACATCCTGTTGTCCGAGTGCTCCCGCGGTTACGGTGGGCGTTTGCTGCTGCGCGCGTGCAAGGTACGCGGTTGTACTTCGGCGTCATCTGTTCGTTTCTCGATATCACTCCACAGGAATCTTGTCTATCCCCGGCTAAAATCTGCCCGCAGGAGATACCGTCATCCGATAACCAAAGAAAGTTGACGCGATGGTTAATTACCGCGCCATCATTATCATTGGGTGGGGAAATGGTATGGACTGGAACGGTAGAAAAGTAGCGATCGTCGGCGGCGCCGGCTTTATTGGACACGCGCTCGCTGTGCGACTCCTCCGCTCTGGTGCGTCCGTCACCGTCATTGATGACCTGTCCGCTCCTCCGCTCAGTCCAGTGGCCGGTGAGTTGGTTCACGAACATGCTGAGGAAATGACTGCGGAACAGTTAGAAAATACTGATGTCGTGTTTCACCTTGCTGCTAATAAGAGCGTTCCGCGTTCGTTTCGAGATCGATCTATTAAGCAGCACAATATCGATATGGCTTCCCGAGTTATTCAGGCTTGCCAAGACAGTAGTGTTCCTCGGGTGGTTGTCGCGAGCAGTTGCGAAATATATGGTCAGGGAAGCTCTCTGCCAAATAGCGAAAAGGATGAGCACCACCCCCGTTCGCCTTATGCTGAGAGCAAGTCCGAAGTCGAGCATCTGATCCTCGATGATGAGAAAATGAGGGGGACCAATGCAACGATTGTGCGACTGTTTAATGTTTATGGACCCGGAGAGAGACCGGATGCAATAGTCCCCAAACTGTGCGCCTCGATAGTTGCTGGAGAAGCGTTTCCTGTGGAAGGAGACGGTCATCAAAAACGGGATTTTTCGTACATTTCCACCGCTATAGATCATCTTGTGAATATTGCCGCTGTTCCGTCGGTTCCTGTCGTTAACGTTGGGAGCGGAAGCTCGACCTCGGTGAATGAGATCGTTGAGCTCGTTGCTCAGAAACGACCTCACG
This sequence comes from Rathayibacter toxicus DSM 7488, assembly GCF_000425325.1. Classification (GTDB taxonomy): domain Bacteria; phylum Actinomycetota; class Actinomycetes; order Actinomycetales; family Microbacteriaceae; genus Rathayibacter; species Rathayibacter toxicus. Next base: position 76,149 of record NZ_AUDF01000004.1, on the reverse strand, counting down.
TTCATATTGAGCGTCAGAATCCTCGACAGCAGGATATTGCTGAATTTCGTGCGGATACCGCGTTGTTGAATAGTATCAGTCGCGAAGTCAATGATACTTCTTTAAGTTTGGGATTAGATCGTACGCTCGCGTGGTGGGAGCGTAAGGGTCCCGATGCGGCGCGGCAAGCCTTGACCCACGAGAGGAACGAGGACTAACCATGCCATGCGCCGCTCCTGTTCGAGCCAGTGTTGACATTACCTATGCTTGTGATCTGCGGTGTATCCATTGCAGGACCAATACAGGCGAAATACCTGTGCATATACGCCGCCGTATGCTGAGCGCGGATCAGTTGCAGGACGTGCTACGTCAACTTGATGACCTCGGAACGTTTGAAATTACATTGACGGGGGGTGAGCCGACGATGCGTAAAAGTTTTTGGGATGTAATAAAAGTAGTTCCACAATTAGATCATGCTATCGTGACCCTCATCACTAACGCGGCAAATCTTACTCCCGAGCAGCTCGACGAGATTGTTGCACGAGAAATTAATTCTCTTCGGGTAAGTGTGGACGGCACGCGTGAAACCTTTCTCAAGGTGCGGTTGCTCGACGTGTTCGACCAGGTTATCTCTAACGCCGCATACCTCGCTAAAAACGTGGACAGTTTTAAGATTCTGACTACAGCGATGACCACGAACTACGACAATATTTTTGAGCTTACTGATTATTTGCGAAGTGAAGGGTTTCGTCGCCAAGACATTATTTTGGTCCGAGCGCATGGGCGTGGTGGGAGAAACCGTCTCTTACTCACAGAAAGTCAAACAATGGCGCTTTACCGGAGAGTGCGTGAATTCCAGCAAGATGTGTCTCCAGCAGAATTCGATTTAAAGTTAAATGCACCATATTTAGTTACGGAAAAAGAATTGCTTTACGATGATGTCGTGATGTATCCCTATCGTGTCAGGGATACAAGTATCGCAATATCTGCGACTGGAGATGTGACCATGAGCCGTCTCTACAGCGCTGCCCCGTTAGGCAACGTTAAAGATCGTTCTCTTCGCGATATTTGGGAACAGGGACAGGAACAGCTCCAGCGGGAGCAGGAGCAATTCCCGGAGGATAAATTGCGTGAAATTTTTTGGGAGTTTGCTCCCGAAGAAGGTAATGTGACCGATTACGGGTTCACCTCACTGCTTGACCGGCAAATATTCGAAGGGTATGAGGTGAGATGACCAACGACGTACAAGATGAAGTCCTGGTAATTCTTCTCGAACGTGCACGCCAGCTTGTTACCGAGCGGGGAGAGCCGACGGAGGTACCCGAGGCGATTAGCCTGATCACGCCGCTCGCGGAGTTGCGTCTCGATTCGATGGAGCAGGTTGAGCTCATCTCCGATATCGAGGCACACTTCGGGGTCGAGATAGCTGACGATACGCTCCGCGAGTCTACAACGGTGGGAGATATCTGCCGGGCGATCAACGACCAGCGTACGCTGTCGGATTCTGGCAACGGCGACTAGTCACGACAAAAATGGAGTGCGACCACCATGTTAAGTCGAGGGACGACGGCGGAGCCAGTCCGCGATAGCCTTCTTATTCAACTGGTTCGGCACGGTAATGACCTTCCGAACGGTTCCCTCTCGCATCGTGGAAAAAAGAACATAAAAAAGTTGGCATCGAAACTTGTGGTGCCTGATCCGACCGTGATTTACACGAGCACTGCGCAGCGGGCAAGGGAAAGTGCGCTGCTTGTCGCCGGACACTTCGGTATCGCGGTCACTCTGGAGCCGAGGATAGCTGAGGTTGCTACTACTCGTGACGGTACGGCAGTTCCTCCCCGGTGTCGGCTATCACCCGCTGATTGTTCCGACGGTGATGAGCTGTGGTGTGATGTCATCCAACGCGTGCACGATTTTATTTCTTATCTCGTTCCGACGGGTGCTTCGTCCGTCGTTGCTGTGACACATAGCGGTGTTATTGACGCGTTTTTTGAAATCGTTACTGGCTCAGATCACGTAGAACTCGAGAGTGATTATGCGAGTGTCACCACGTGGCGACGATCTCGCCTCCAGGTCCATGGTTGGCAGCTCGTGGCACACAACCGATTTGGAGCTGGTGCAACATGATAACTTCAGATCCGGGGGGATGGGCGCCACAGTTGGTGGTTCTCTGTGTGGATGGTGGGAAAATGTATTGGATTGAAAAGTCTGGAGTGGGAGACTTTTCTACCGTTTTTGATCACGAGGTGCGGTCTGTTGTTCACGAGCTTCGGACCGTTTTCCCGTCGTCGACAGCCCCGGCCCACGCGTCCTTCTTAACGGGTTTTCCGCCCGCGGAACATGGGGTCGTCGGCAACCAGTTTTGGGATCATAATTTAGTCTCGGATATTCGGTATCGTATGGCAAATCCGTTGCTTCACATTCACCCATACGAAAATCGTAGTCTTCGTACTTCGTCCCTGCTTGATGATATTAGTAGTATGGGATTGAGTTGGGCGGCGGTTAACTTTCCACATACTTTCAACGTATTGAAACCGCTGACATCGCCGTCAACATACTGCCTTTATGCACCCAAGAGAATTCTCGTACTACCGATGTCCGGCAGAGGCCAATCCACTGAGTTTTTTGGCGAAAAAGTTGAGTTCTCTTTTATTCGTAGTGACGGCACTGAGGAATGCGAGATAGAAGTTGATGGTAAAATTTGGCAATGCGGAGAGGAAGTCAGAAAATTTTGGATCGAACTTTTCTCTGGCCACCTTTCCGTTTCGGCCAGGTGCTTCCATAATGATCAGGACGACTCAATATCTATCGAACTGGGTACCTCTGTTCTGGTACTATCAACCTCCGACTTCTGCGAAAATTCTGCGGCGGACGAAGGGCCCTGTTCGACGGCAGCAGACTACCCGTTAGGTGAAGGGATAAACTTTTTTGAATCTCCGCGGGTTGAGTGGGTCACGGAGACGGCACTTAAGGCGCTAGATAGGTGGCATCCTGATATTATTTTTATTCGGTACAATCAAGCCGATCACGCTCAGGAGTACCTTTATTGGCTCCTCGCAAGGGGAAATTCGGCAGAGCAGGCCCAAGCGCGATATTTAATAGAAAAGACCTACGGACGTATTGCGCACAACATTTCACTGCTCGCCAGTAAAATTGGGCCATTTTCTAAATATTTGCTATTTTCGGATCACGGCATTGACTGGATTTCGACGCGAGTTAACCCCAATGCTATTTTGCGTGCTCTTTCCTTGGAGCAGTGTGCTATTTTTCAGGGTGATAGCAACTGCGCGTATTTATACTCTGACGAACCATTGACAGGCAGTGATCTGGAACGACTGAGAAAGTATATTGAGAAGCATGTTCCGGGAGTTTCTCTTTGCGGTGCTAAGACGGAATTGTCTCTCGGTTTGCCCGTGAAGTCCGTCCGTGTTGGTCAGGTCGCTTTGATAGCAGCATCCCATATCGAGTTTGACTACGACGCGGGAGATATTTTTTCCCGAGTGCATGCTGCGTCGCACGGGGACCGTCCACGACGTTCCGCGATGTCAGGGTTTTTGCGCAGCCGCGGATTCGGTTCTATCGATACTCTTGACACGGTAGAGGATATCCATATTACCGACCTTCGTCATATTATTTCTGGAGTTATGACATCACAGTTATGTGCGCCATGAGTCCCGCGTCGACGACGGTGGAACACGATCGACAAAAAGACGGTTCGACAATAGTACTGAACCGCTTTGTTCGGTTGCAAGAAATTTTTAGCGCGGATCGTCATCGTAAGATTTCGGTTATACGATTCTGTGGGGGAACTGAACGAGCAAAAAGAAAAATACTTCATCGCGAAGTGCTATCCGATATCGAGAATTTTGTTGATATAGCTGGTTGTTCTGGAACCTATGGCGTGGTAGACACGGGGAGTCGGGATGTCTTGAGTCTCGCTGCCGATGCATCGGGATTGACTTCACGTGATATCGAATTTCTCGAATATGGCTACGGATGTCTTCCGCTGCGGGGTGGCGTGAGGATTTTTGCCCGATTAACCTTGCCGGAACTTGCCAGGGAAATTTTCTCGAAGTACGCGCTTCAGCATCGTTTTTGTGGAGCAACGGAGGCGGTTCCCTGGGGCTTTTTTCACGAAACGCTGATGGCGAGTCACACGGAAAAAGATGCTACTGAACTCTGTCGGATGGTAGAGGCCGTGGCGTTCGTTCGCCGTTCACTGAAGACTGCGGCTCACCACCTGCCCTCTCGGGCAGCTGATGGTAACTGTTCGCGTGGCAGGGCGAGTACCACGGACGGCGATGCGGTGCGGAGAGGCAGGGAAGCGAAGTGATGCGGCGGCGCGTGGCGGTGGTGGGAATAGGAGCGATTTCGGCGGCCGGTTTATCTGCACGTGACACCGTTGACAATCTTCAGGAAACGAGGAGCTTTATTGCTCGCGATAGTGTCCTTTCCGACGCTGTGGGCGAGCCAGTAGCGACCGGGCACGTCTCAGCGGCAAGCTTCGAGAATCTGCTGTCGGCCAGTGTGGTAAGGCGCAGCGACCGTGCGGTGGTATTGGGGCTGGTGGCTTCGGCGCAAGCGATAGAGATGTCGCAGTGGGAATCGGCTAATTTTCCCGAAAAAACTTTTATTTGTGTGGGAAGTGGTGCCGGCGGTCTTGCCTCCGCCGAGTCAATTATCTCTGCTTCGTGCCTTAATGGAGTAAAGCCGGGTCCGTTTGCGACGACGAAGACCATGATCAATGCGACTGCCGCTGCTATTGCGTTGACCTGGGGGATACACGGTCCCGCGGACACCATTGCTACCGCGTGCGCGAGCGGGACCAGCGCGATGGGAATAGCTTTCCGATCGGTACGAGATGGTTACGCTGAGGTCGCCATAGCCGGTGGCGCGGATTCGCCGTTAACGCCTACGACCGTACGGGGCTTTGCTCGGATGGGCGCGCTGGCACCGCATAAGGGAGTGCCGTCTGAACGGAGTCGCCCCTTTGACGCCGGGCGTTCGGGATTTGTGTTAGCCGAGGGTGCAGCGTTTGTGGTGCTCGAAAACTGGGCTCACGCGGAACAGCGCGGAGCATCCATCGTTGGCGAAATACTAGGCTATGCCTCAAATTCCGACGCCTACAACATTGTTTCGCCCGAACCGGATGCAATTTTTGTGCGGCGCTGTATAGGAGATGCGCTGAGCGATGCGCATGTTCGCCCACAGGACGTTTCTCACGTCAACGCTCATGGAACAGGAACCATACTGAATGATCGATCGGAGGCTTTGGCTATTCGTTCCGTCTTCGGCGCTCGTACTCCGGTAACTGCATATAAAGGGGCCACCGGCCATTTTTTGGGCGGCTCCGGCGCGTTCGAGGTATCTCTCGATTTTCTCTGTACTCGCGAAGGATTTATACCGGGTATTGCAAATTTGACACACGTCGATCCTGAACTAGGTATCAACGTTCTCACTGAACCGGTGGCGGTGGCATCGGAACAGCCATTTATTTCGAATTCATTTGGTTTCGGGGGCCATAATGCCTGCCTTGTGGCAAGGGCTATTGTATGAAAAACCGACCTGTTAATATGGGATGGTCCTGGCTTGGGGAGACGGGACGCCCATGGAAAATTCCTTTCGATTTTTTTGGGAATGCTCAAAAATCTTGTGGTCAATATCTGAATATTACGACAGCAACTATTTTTCTCGGCGGTGTGGTTTCGCTTATTCTTTATATTACTGACGAAGAACACGCACGTGTTTGTGAGTGGTCAGCGTCAGCGGTCAAAAACGGCGCTCTATATGTGATTGCCCACAGTGTGACGACAATCGGCAATCCTGTCCAATCCACAGTGTGTACTGCTGCGGTCATCATTATCGCGAGTGGCGTGTACGGTTTTCGATTCGCGCTAGGGGGTGCGGTGATCAGTTTTGCCAGCGCGCAGTCCGGGGCACTGGCAAAACTGATCATTGCACGGGAACGCCCACGTTGCACTGGTGTTACAGTTGCTCCCGATTTTTCGGGATACAGCTTCCCCTCCGGCCATGCTCTTTCCGCCACGGTATTCTGTGGATTTGTTGCGATTCTCGGCTCGCAGATTTTTGTCCAACGATTAAAAACTGTTATTCTTTCTTTCTCATTTATCCTTTGGCTGGGAATTTCATGGTCCAGAGTTATTCTTGCCGCACATTATCCAAGCGACGTCATCGGTGCGCAAATAATAGGACAACTCTTCGTGTTTTTTGCAGTATTTATGTTCGACATCTCGATACGTTTTTATACAAGAATACCGAGAGGGAGTACATTATGAAATTATTGATCACCGTATCGGACCAAGTATGGGGCGGGAAGCATACTTATATGTATGCACTCATTTCCGAGCTGCGATCGTTGGGCCACGATGTTGTCATTGCGGCTGAGTCGAATTCGGCGTTCTCCGCTAGGGTGCGTCAGGCTGGCTTTGTGGTGAAGGAAGTGAGCAGTTTTAGCTTGTCGGATAATGACCAGATCGGCCAGTTATCGGGATGCGTCGAGGGATGTGACGCGGTAGTAATGTCGGGCCGTCGCGATTTTGCAGCGATGGAGGAGATTATACCGGCTTCTGTGGTTTCGGTGTTGATACGTCACTCGGCCTTCCCGTTGGACGACGATGTCCACACACGACGCCGAATCGCGTCTCTCGATCTTTTAATTGTGACGTCTGAGGAGCAGCGGTTTAACCAGTTTGAGTTCTTGGAGCGCGCTCACCCAGTCCCAAAAATATGTGTCTTGCGCAGTGGGCTGCGGGAGCCGTTCTTTGAGGCACTGCAACTCGTCGATCGCCATCAGGCAAGAAAAGAGCTGGGAATTCAGGACGAGAAACCACTACTTCTCTGTGTCGCTCGGCTCTCATGGGAAAAGCAGATTGATAGCTTGTTTCGATCTTTTGCTCACGTGGTGTCAGTTCGAGCGGACGTCAGGCTGGTACTTGTCGGTAGCGGTCCGGAAGAACCGGGTCTCAGAAAGCTTGCTGACGACCTGGGGGTGGCGAACCAGATTGAATTTTTAGGCCATCGTGATGACGTGACAACGTATCTGAAGGCAGCAGACATTTTTGTCTTTACGAGCGGTGTAGCTGAAACAGGTCCTTTGGCTCTCAAAGAGGCGATGGCAGCGGGATTACCTGTGGTGGCTGATGCCGTTGGTGGTATTTCGGAGTTTATCACGCACGAACACAATGGTATCTTTGTCTCTTCTGAAAAAGAGCGCACCGGTCAGATTCTTCGAGTATTGGAGGACAGCGATCTAGCGAGTTTTCTTGCTCAGGAGGCGCTGAAGACGGCCCGACGCGAGTTTCGGTTCGAGGGCAGGGTCCGGGAATTTTCTCGCCTGCTGGAACGGTGTCTCTTGGCCAAACAAAGCGATGGCAGTCTTCTTCGAGAGCTAGCCTGGGATGGCGTGCGCGTGAGAAAAGAAGATTTCGGCGGGTATCTTTTTGCTCCCCGGACATCTCATCTTATGGAAATCAGAGGAGAAATCTTTGATGTGGTCTCTGATTCTGTGCGCGTGAATGATCCGACCATTCTGTCACCGGTGTGTAACCGAACAGAATTGCTTGTCAGTATTCATGACATGGGTGCTCTTGTCCGTCCTGGATCCGAAACACCTGATTATTTTGGGTCGCGATTATGAAGAGAGTTCTGGCAATTGTCGCTCATCCCGATGATGAGGTTTTAGGGCTGGGTGGAACTCTTGCATCGATTGCTGCGAACGACGTGGAAACGGTGGTCGCGGTGGTGTGTGAGGGCGTGGGTACGCGACGAGGAGATCGTTCTCTGACGTCGGTTCGCGATCGAACGAAATACGCTACTTCTCTTTTGGGAGTTAGTCGATGTCTGTTCGGAGGCTACGGCGTAGAAGGCAGGCTACTGGCCGACTTTCCGCAGGGGGTGGCCGTCAAATTTGTGGAGGAGGTCATGAACGATGTGCAACCCAGCATTGTTTTCACTCATGCCCTAAACGATATCCACGCGGACCATAGACGGGTGAGCGAAGCGGTGATGTATGTGTGCCGCGTTTTCGCGCGGCCGATGCTCGAAGAAATTCTTCTCTGTGAAGTTCTCTCCTCGACGGAGCAGCAGTATGGACGTGATCTTTATTTCCAGCCGAATATGTTCTACGATATTCATCACTATCTAGAAAAAAAGTTAGCCGCTCTTGAGGTCTACCACGATGAACTCGGTGATTTTCCTCATCCGAGATCTCGTGAGGCTGTGACGGCGCTGGCGAATTTCCGCGGCGTTCAGGCGGGTTTTAACGGTGCGGAGGCATTTGAGCTGGTGAGATCTCGGCGACGCAGCGAAGGGGGTTGTGCCGCTGTTTCGTGATAAGTACTTGTTCACGAAATGCTGACCACAGTGTTTCGCGACACAACGTCGGGGTAAGGGGGTGGGGTGTGGAAGCTGGTACTAGCGTTTTTCGGCTGACCGATGTTTCTCAGCGCTACGAACGTTCCGGTAAAAACGCTGTCGTCATCCCCGATTTATCTGTCCCGCAGAATAAAATGATTGCCCTGCTGGGGCGAAACGGTTCTGGTAAGACCACGCTAACAAAACTCCTTGCGGGAATTATTGCTCCGACGACAGGAAGTATCGAATGTTACGGTACACGCTTGCGCCCGTCTCATATTTGGCCCAGCCAAGTGGTCGCATATATGCCGCAATCGATCGGCGTTTTTAATAGTTTGACCGGCAAAGAATCGTTGGCGCTTGCGGCACGATTGCGTGGTTTTCGACGGGATGCGGTGAGGAAAGAGACTGAACGTGTCGTCGAGCTTCTGGAGTGCAGACATTTACTGTCGCGAATGGCGATTTCGATGTCGGGTGGAGAACTGAGGCTATTACAATTTGCGGTTAGTCTGATTGGTGACCTTCCGATCATGCTGTTGGATGAACCGTCCAATCACCTCGATGCGCAACGGCGACAACGAGTATGGGAGGTTTTGGCCGGATTGCGACATCAGGGCAAGACGGTCATCGTTGTGACTCATACTCCGCGTGAGACCTCCTCCCTTTTTGATCAGGTCCTTGTGATGCGGGAAGGTCGCATTGTCAGCAGAAATACTGCGGCGGAGTTGGCCCGGCTGACACGTGCCTGGATACGGGTTGAGATAGGTCCTGTGACCGCTGATGTAATTCAGCTCATACAGGAATTGTCGACAGAAAGGAAGCCTTTGTCGGTGGTGGCGGGAAATATATCTACCACTGTAGACCGGGGTGCGCTTTCGACTTTAGTTTCTCGCATAGAAGATCGTGACATAACACATTTTGTCGTTCGCTCGATTTCGATAGAAGATATCTATGACGCGTTTTCATGAGATCGGTGAATTCCGCGAGGCTGGTTCGTCTCCGCATTTTTTTGCTTCGGTCTGGGCGTTGTTACTGTTGCAGTTAAGTAATTGGCGTTGGTCCTGGCCGCAAATGCTGTTGACAGGCTTCCTTGCGCCAGTTGTGACAAGTGCAGGTCTTGGACTCTATGCACATTCCACTCGTATCCCGGGAGCGTCAACGTATGTGGTCAGTGGAAGCATTACTCTTGCTTTGATGTTCGAGACTCAAGGGCGGGTGGCAAGCAATTTTGCCTTCATCAAACATCGCGGAACGATCGAATATCTTTCTACGTTCCCGGTGCGACAAAGTGCGCTCATTGTTGCTAGTGTGGGCTCGTTCGGACTCCTGGCACTTCCGGCGGTGCTCGTCACCAGTCTTGTCTCCGCCTCCCTTTTGGGGGTCTCGCTGAACGTTTCGTGGCTACTCATCCCTCTTGTCGTCGTCATTATGCTGCCGTTTGTCTCACTGGGAGCGCTGATCGGGAGCCTCTCCAGGTCGCTTGAAGAAGCTTCCTCTGTGAGTCTTGCTCTTACCGTTTTAATGACGGGTGTCGGTCCGGTGGTTGTCCACCCCGACCTTTTGCCGAAGCCAGTACTTGCGGCCGGAGTCGTGAACCCCGCAGTCTATGCGTCCGACATCGTTCGCTCGATTCTGTTTTCGTCGCCCGGCGGATTTCCCTGGCAAGCGACGCTGATTTTAGGAGCTGCGGGAGCGATTGCGATCACGGTGACATCTCGTGCGATCAAGTGGCGACGATAAAGCGAGAAAAGGGGTGTGTGATGGGCGAGCACTGGATTGTTACGGGTGGTGCCGGGTATATCGGGGGACACCTCGTGGCAGCGCTCCGAAAGCTCGAGCACGAAGTGACGGTGATCGACAATTTATCGACGGGTGACCGATCTCGTGTTCCCCAGGGTGTGAAGTTTATAGAGGCAGATATTTCGGAAGTTGATCACATAGTCGCGGAACTCAGTGGTGTTTCTATTTCGGGGATTTTTCACCTTGCCGCAAAAAAGTCGGTCAAAGAATCTGTAAGCGAGCCGCTGATATATTGGCGGACGAACGTCGGGGGAACGCTTGCTGTTCTTGCGACCGCAGAGCGATTGCGCATCCATAAGATTGTGTTTTCGTCGAGTGCTGCGGTCTATGGGGAACAGGGAAAAAGATTTTTTGTCCGGGAAGATGATTTTCCGGTGCCGGCCAACCCCTACGGGAGCTCTAAGTTGGCCGCAGAGCGGGCGCTTTCCGACTACTGTGAGAGCCGCGCAGCGGCGTGGCTAGCGCTGCGATATTTCAATGTCGCGGGATGTGGCGGGCGTGATCTTATCGACCACGGTGGTGAGACGCTGTTTCCGCGCCTTATTGAATCGGTGCTGGAGGGTCGAAGTCCGGAAATCTACGGAGCAGACTACCCCACGGAAGACGGGACCTGCGTCAGGGATTATGTGCATGTTTTAGACGTAGTTGATGCGCATCTCTGTGCAATGAGAAAGATCGGTGTCGGGGTGTCAGGTATATACAATATAGGCCGCGGTACCGGAATCTCGGTGCGTCAGATTGTTGCCAAGGTTTATGCCGCGTGCGATGTTCCCGAAAATTCAGAGATTCGTTCTCGTCGCCCGGGTGATGTGGCGGCAATCTGGGCGAATGTCGATAAGGCTCGCGCGGATCTTAACTGGTGCTCGAGGCGCGACATCGACGACATGGTACGAGACGAAATAAGCTGGCGCGTGGGCGGCTGACGTGCGAGCATCAGGGCAACGGTCGCCGCAGCGCGTCGAGTCGTCGTCGCCACGAGTCGAGCCGTCCCGGTGTTGCGGCAAGCTCGGGCCCGTCGATCCAGGCCGTGGCCAGACGGAGTCCGTGCAGCGCATTGGCTGTCCACACCTCGTGCCCGGCTAACGCCGCAGGTGCGGTCGGCGCCTCGATCAGCTCTATCCCGAGCGCGCCCGCGAGTACCGAGACAGTCCGGGCGGTCACGCTCGGCACTCGGGCCGTGCTGGCCGGAGGCACAACCAGAGCATCCCCCCGCCACCAGAGCACCGCACTTGACGTGCCATCGACCAGAGCGCCGTCACGGTCAAGGATGACCGCTTCGTCGGCGCCCACCGACTCCGCCCGATCTCGCAGCAAGCCCAGCTGCGCGATGTCGGGACCCTTGCACTTGAGGGTACGGCGTGGATCCACAGGACTGGTCCACAGAACGACGCTGCGACGGCGCGGCGGGGCCGGGCGTACTCGCAGCTGTAAGCCGTCCGGAGTCAGTTCGACGCGCGGAAAGATATCGCCAGCGCGGGGGAGAGCTGCGACGGCCGCAGCAAAGAATTCCTGGGCATCTACGCTCGCTCCGACGCTCGCGAGGAAACGGTCGCGGTGCAGGTCGAGGCCGAGCACGCGTCCCTCAGTCACCAGCCACGAATCGGCGGCGAGCAACGTCGTTGCGTGATCATCGGTCGGCGGTCCGAGTTCGCGCCCGTTCCACGCTCGCACCTGCTCACCGCCCATGTCGGCCTACGCTAGTCCAGTGGTTCGCGCCGTACTCCCCGACAAGCGTCGGCCCTGTGCGATGCGACTGCCGTAGATGGATCCCGAGCGGGCTTATCTAGCGCTCTTCGCCGAAGCAGACGCCTCCTTCTGGCTTGACACCGCTAGCGGAATCGGCCACTCCTTCTTGGGGGCCTGTGCCTTCGACGAGGTACTGCTCGTTGACGGCACAGGCGATCTGCGTCGAGCGCTTGCGCAGCTCGAGACAGAGGCGGGTTCTGGGGTGGTACGCCTGGATCTCCTACGAGGCCTCACTTCTCGCGCCGCCCACCGTGCTGCCGAATCTGCGGGACCCACCCACGCTCGCGCTGCTCCGCGGCGACCCGGTGCTGGAGTTCGATCACACACGCCGCACCCTCCACCTCATCAGCGCGGTCCTTGCCGGGGAGGAGGCGCGTCGCCTCGCTCACGCGGTGATGGCGCTCGCGAACTCCCGGGATGAGTCAACGCAGCCCGCTGCTCCTGAGCCTGCACTCGGGGTCAGCTGGCGGCACGATGCCGAGCAGTACGGCGCACTGATTGACCGCTGCCAGGCGGCGATTCGTGCAGGGGAGGCGTACCAGCTATGTCTGACCAACGAGGTCCTGGTGAAGGGCTACTTTGATCCCGTCGAGGCGTACCGCCGGCTCCGTCGATCAAGCCACAGCCACCACGGCGGGCTGATTCGCGTCGGCGAGCACGCGCTGGCCAGTGCGTCACCGGAACGCTTTCTCACCGTGGATGCTGACGGGAAAATCGCCACTCACCCCATTAAAGGAACTCGTGCTCGCGGTCTCACTCCAGAGCAGGACGCCGCGCTGCGGGCAGAGTTGCTCTGCAGCGTCAAAGAGCGCGCCGAGAACGTGATGATCGTTGATCTGATGCGTAACGATTTGGCGCGGATCGCGGTACCGGCAAGCGTTGCGGTGGAGCGCCTCCTCGAGGTGGAGAGCTATCCGCAGGTGCACCAGTTAGTCAGCGAGGTCTCAGCCCGCCGGGCACCGGGAGTGGGTGTCGCCGAGCTGCTTGCCGCGACGTTTCCGGCGGGATCGATGACGGGTGCGCCGAAGCGTCGCGCCAGAGAGCTGCTGGGGGAATGGGAGGCAGGAACGCGCGGTATCTACTCCGGCGCATTCGGGCGGTTCGGGTCCGATGGCTCCCTTGATTTAGCGGTGACTATCCGTACGCTCGTTCTCGAGCGTAGCTGCGCACGGCTGGGCACCGGCGGCGGTATTACCGCCCTCTCGGTCGCCGAGGAGGAAATCGAGGAAACGCGACTCAAGGCCCGGGCTCTGCTCGCCGTGCTCGGTATCGCGGAGGACGACGGTCGCGTCTGTCCCACTCCGGGACAGTAGGGTTGTTGGTCGGACGTTACCGCCCGTGCGCGCGTTCTCCCCGCTCCTTCAGAAGTGAGAAACACCTGTGGCAGAAGAGACCTCCGAGCAGACCGGCGCGTCCGATGAGCAGCGCTACGATTTCCGTGCGATTCAGGACAAGTGGCTACCGATGTGGGAGGAAACTCGGCCGTTCGCGACCGACGACCCCGATGATAAGCGCCCCCGTAAGTATGTGCTCGACATGTTTCCTTACCCGTCGGGTGACTTGCACATGGGACACGCGGAGGCGTATGCGCTCGGCGACGTCATTGCTCGCTACTGGCGGCAACAGGGTTTCACCGTGTTACACCCAATCGGCTGGGACAGCTTTGGCCTGCCCGCTGAGAACGCCGCGATCAAGCGGGGGCTTGACCCTGTCTCATGGACCTACGACAACATTGAGCAGCAAAAGCGTTCGATGAAGCGCTACGCCGCCGCTTTCGACTGGGATCGGGTATTGCACACCTCAGACCCCGAGTATTACCGCTGGAACCAGTGGCTATTTCTCAAGATGTACGAGAAGGGTCTCGCGTATCGCAAGGACAGCTGGGTCAACTGGGATCCGGTAGATCAGACGGTGCTGGCCAATGAGCAGGTCCTCCCGGACGGCACCTCCGAGCGTTCGGGTGCCGTCGTGGTGAAGAAAAAGCTCACCCAGTGGTACTTCAGAATCACCGCCTACGCCGACCGCTTGCTCGACGACCTCAACCAGCTCGAGGGCTCGTGGCCGGCGAAGGTTATCGCGATGCAGCGCAACTGGATCGGCCGTTCCGTCGGTGCCGACGTGGAGTTCGAGATTGAGGGTCGTGAGGAGCGGGTCACTGTCTTCACCACGCGTCCCGACACCCTGTATGGCGCAACCTTCATGGTTGTCGCGCCCGACTCCGATCTCGCCGCCGAACTGGTAGAGGGGAGTGACCCGGAGATGCGTGACACGTTCCGCGACTATCTCGCTCAAGTGCAGCACACCAGCGAGATCGAGCGGTTGACCGCAGACCGACCTAAAACCGGTGTGTTCCTTGGCCGCTACGCCGTGAATCCGGTCAATGGTGAGCGTCTGCCCATCTGGGCAGCCGATTACGTGCTGTCGGACTACGGTCACGGTGCAGTGATGGCGGTGCCCGCGCATGACCAGCGTGACCTTGATTTTGCCCGTGCCTTCGACCTGCCGGTACGTGTGGTTGTCGATGTGAATGCCTCCGTCACCGGCGCTGTTCCGGTGATTCCCGATGATCCGGACGAACGCGCCGCGCTCACGCGCACGCTCGACCCTGCGACGACCGGTGAGGCGTTGACCGGTGACGGGCGGCTGATCAACTCCGGGCCGCTCGATGGGCTGTCCAAGCGCACGGCAATCGAGCGAGTGATTGCGTTGTTGGAGGAGCGCGGCCGTGGGCGCTCGTCCAAGAATTACCGCCTCCGTGACTGGCTGATTTCGCGTCAGCGCTACTGGGGGACGCCGATCCCCATCATCCACGGCGCCGACGGCGAACTGGTGCCGGTACCCGAGGACCAGCTGCCGGTGGTGCTGCCCCCGACCGAGGGTCTTGACCTACAGCCGAAGGGGTCCTCACCGCTGGGCGCCGCCGAGGACTGGGTGAATGTCCCGCACCCGGTTGACGGCTCACCCGCACGCCGCGACCCCGACACGATGGATACTTTTGTTGATTCGTCGTGGTATTTTTTGCGTTTCTTATCTCCGCAGGACGATACTCAGGCTTTTGATCCGGAGCTCGCTGAGAAGTGGGCGCCGGTGGATCAGTATGTCGGAGGCGTGACTCACGCGATCTTGCATCTTCTTTATGCGCGTTTTATCACCAAGGTTCTTTTTGATCTCGGTTATGTCTCCTTTACTGAGCCTTTTACCGCGCTGCTGAATCAGGGCATGGTGTTGATGGGAGGCTCGGCGATGTCGAAGTCGAAGGGCAACCTGGTGCGGCTTTCTGACCAGCTCGATGAGCATGGTGTGGATGCGGTGCGTCTGACGATGGCTTTTGCGGGACCGCCGGAGGATGACATTGACTGGGCTGACGTGTCGCCCTCGGGAAGCGCGAAGTTCCTCGCCCGAGCTTGGCGTGTGGCCAAAGACGTCACCTCGCCCCGTGATGTCGACTGGAAAAACGGTGACGTCGCGCTTCGTCGGCATACGCACCGGTTTCTCGCGGAGTCGCCCTCGCTGGTGGAGTCCTTTAAGTTCAATGTTGTTGTGGCGCGGTTGATGGAGCTGGTGAATGCGACTCGCAAGACGATCGACTCGGGTGCTGGAGCAGGGGATCCTGCCGTGCGTGAGGCGACCGAGGTGATTGCGATGGCGTTGAACCTGTTTGCGCCGTACACGGCTGAGGATATGTGGCATCGTCTGGGTTATGACGGTCCGGTTGCGCATGCGCTGTGGCGTAAGGCTGATCCGACTCTTCTGGTTGAGGAGAAAGTGACGGCGGTCCTGCAGGTTGATGGCAAGGTCCGGGATCGGATTGAGGTCTCGCCCAAGATTTCGTCGGACGAACTCGAGGAGCGGGCGTTGGCGGCCAGCGGTGTTGCCCGGGCTCTGCAGGGGCGTGAGGTGGTTAAGGCTGTGGTGAGGGCTCCGCGGTTGGTGAATGTGGTGACTCAGTTGGCGGAGTGAGGTGTCGCTCGCGGGGCGGGCCTCTGACTCCGGTGCCGTGGTTACTGTGCCCGTGAGAGGGAGTAGCTGGCAGACATCTGGCATTCATTTGCAAGGAGTTCACCAGAAGATGGGCGAGCACGCAGACTGCCGCCGCGACGAGCAGCCAGCTCAGGAGGCCGCGTGCTCCAGTCCGATCGGAGAGATGACCCACAGCGACACCGGCGAGAAGCCCGCAGAGCGCGGCGATCGTCATCCCGATTCCGACCTCCGCCACTCCCATCTCCTGGATCGTGACGAAGTAGATCGCGCTGAGAGTAGTAAGCAGCCCGAAGCCCACCGTCTGCACGACGACGGCGACTGCCAGCGCTCGGGCCACTCCGGGTGTACATTATGTCTCCCGCGACACCACGGTCAGCTACGACCTCGTCGCACTCGTAGCGATGGCAACTTTTGAGTGGTACAGAGGACGAGCCGCCTACCATCGTCTGGCGTAATTTCGTAGAGCCAGACCACAGACACCGATGACAGCAGCTGATCCGATCAGATTACAGCTTGTGCCGAATAGCTCGTACAGCGTGTAAGCGGGTTTGTGCATGCGGTCCCATCGATGTCCGCGTCAAAATCGGCCCTATGACCGGCGCCCTAAGATCGCAGGGGTTGTGGAAAGTTAGTGGCAGAGGGATCGTCATCATGCTAACGTGCGGATATGTTCGCATCCAAAACGCGTCGTATACGGGTCGGTGTGCAGATCGCGCCACAGCACCTTGACATCGCGCGACTACGCGAGCTAGTGCTCGAGATCGAGACGATGGGCGCGGACGCCGTCTTTCTCTGGGATCATTTCTTCCCACTCACGGGCGACCGTGCGGGCGCCCACTTTGAGGCATGGTCGCTATTGGCATCTTGGGCGGAGCTGACAACGCGGGTCGAGATCGGCACGCTTGTTAGCTGTGCGGGGTTCCGGAATCCGGACCTGCTCGCCGACATGGCCAGGACTGTGGATCACCTCAGCGCGCACGCCGACCACGGGCGACTCATATTGGGTGTAGGCGCTGGATGGGCGGAGCGGGACTTCACCGAGTATGGCTACCCGTTCCCTTTGGCTGGGCGGCGTATCGATGAGCTCGGCAGGTCAACAGCGTGTATCCGCGCGCGCTGGGAGCGGCTCATGCCTCCGCCGACTCGCCGGATCCCAGTGCTAATCGGCGGGGACGGCGAGCGAAAGACACTCCGTGTCGTCGCCATGCAGGCAGACATCTGGCATTCATTCGCGGGGCCTGCGGATCTGGCAAGAAAGGCCGCGATTCTCCACAAGCACTGCGCCGTAGTCGGCCGAAACCCCCACGAGATAGAGATATCGACCACCGCACGAATCCAAGTGCGCGGCGCGAACGTCGATACTTCTGTCGTCGACGCGCAGCACCAGGTCGGCGCGACCTTTTTCATTGCATCGCTCACCCCACCGCGCATCGCTCTCGAACCCGTTCGCCATTTACTCACCTGGCGTGACAACCGGAACGCTGCGCTCGACGCGCAAGCGATGTGACAAGGAGGATATTGTGACGACCCAGTTACCATCTGCAGCGACCGCCAGCGTTATCAAACGCTACTTACACGACTTGAGCGCAGTCGCGGAGCGCATAGACACCGATCAGGTTGCCGCCGCGTTCGATCACATCCTCGAACAGCTGCATAACGGGCGCACGGTCTTTCTCGCTGGAAACGGCGGCAGCGCGAGCGCCGCTTCTCACATCGCCAGCGATTGGCTCGAGGCGGCGCGCGCGGCCTCGAGATCCGCAGGTGTCGTTTCTCTCGCCGATAACGTTGCCACTGTTACGAGAATAGCGAACGACAACTCCTATGATGAGATCTTTTCCAGGCAGCTGGAGAGCTTCGGCGCGCCGGGCGACGTGCTCGTACTCCTCAGCGTCAGCGGCTGCTCCCAGAACTTAGTCACGGCCGCGAATACGGCTCGCGCAGCCGGGTACACCGTCGTTTCACTGCTGGGTGCTCCCGGAGAACTCGCCCAACTCTCGGACATCGCAATTGTCATGGGCGACGGCGACTTCGGTCTTACCGAAGACTTGCATGTTGCGCTCGGGCACGCTCTTGTGCGCAAGATGCGAGGCCAGCCGCATGTATGCGCGGCTGCGATCATCAAGGACTGCGCCCCGTGAACTGGGTAGACACCGAGTTGCTTCATACGGATGCCATGGTCCGTCTCCGCATCGGCCCGATCGTGATGGACGGGCGGGGTTTGCACGACGCCGTGCTGGCGCGCCAACGCGAGCTTGGGGCCTTCGGCATCGACGAGAGTTCCTCGGTCATCCTTCGAGCATCGCCTGGCCCGGCGCTCATCATCGACCTATTGGCGCTAATGCGGAGTGAGTCGCAGGTGATGCTTCTTGACCATCGACTAACTGAGAATGTTGTCAACAACGTTGGTTGGCGAGTTGGCGCGACGCACGAGATCACCACCGTGACGTCATTGCCACCGACTTGCGGTTACGTGCTCACAGAGAGTGAGATTCACCCGCTCGCGGCGGGCAGTCGGCGCAGCGACGACGCCATCCTCCAGGTCTCGTCGGGCACGACAGCGGAGCCAAAGATCATTCGCCGTTCGGTCGCTGAGATTGCCGCTGAAACAGCTCGGTACCGGGCGTTCCCGGGAGTTATCGGGCCGGGTGAGTCGATCATTGTTGCCTCCTCGATCGTGCACACCTGGGGGTTATTTGGGGGTGTGCTGCTCGGACTGGCGCAACAGAGTGAGGTCGTCCTTCCCGACCGCCAAACCGCTATAGGTCTTCAGCAAGCCATCGCGGCAGGAACCCGCGGCGCGACGTTACTCGGAGTACCGCTGCACGTCGCTATGCTTCGCAAGACCCCCGCGCCGCAACAGCTGCGAGCGGTCTTTTCGGCCGGCGCGCCGCTGGATCTCGCCGCGGCACAACCTTGGGAGCATGTTCAGGTCGGCCAGACGTACGGCATGACCGAGGTTGGCGTCATTGCTGCCGACCTCCTCGGCCAGTATGAAGGGCGGACGCAGCTCGCCCCCGACCTACGAGCGAGGATGATCGAGACGGGTGAGTTGCTGCTAGGCCTCGGTCGGTCGCCTTACCTCGATCCCGCCGCTGACCGTTGGGAGAACGGCTGGTTCGAGACCCGCGACGCAGTCGCGGGTCTCGAAGACGACCGACTTGTGCGACTGCTGGGCCGTCTTGACGGCTTGACCTCACTGGGCGGGCGGAAGGTTCACACCTCAGAAATTGAGGCCCATCTGAAGCAGACAGGCGTCGTCGAAGACGCCGTCGTCTTCGTCAGGGATGCGACGGTTGAGGCCTTTGTAACGCTCGCGACGCCGAACACCGATATCGACGCCATTAGCAGGGCTCTGCCTGAGTACATGCGGCCCCATCGCACCACCGTGCTCGACGAGTTGCCCCGCACGCTCACTGGGAAAACTTTGCGCCGACGCGACGCCTATGAGTACAAGCATGGTTGACATGGACAGTACGTACGTCATCGAGCGCTCGAGGCCCGAGTCCTGGGTCGGAGGCGAGTGCGAGCACGTCTTCACCTCGACGCACGACGCACCAGTCACGGCCGTCAATCGAGGCGAACCCACATCCGTGGCCGACATCGTCCAGCGCGGGGACACGCCAGGAGAGTGCACCCCCGGCGAGCCCCTCACCGAGCAGCTTGCCCTGCGCCTCCTTCAGTGTCCAAAGACGGAAGAAGATCTCGAGGCGAGCATCGTCAGCCGCATGCGTGATCGCTTCAGCCTCGTCGGTGACAAAATACCGCGTCGCGAGACCTTTTACCGGCAAAGCTCGCAATCGCTCGAGGTCGACACCGACCCGCGCGTGCGCGGCGATCGCGATGGCCGTACGTTCACCGCTGTGACTGACGCTGACCGACGCGCCGTGCTGTCCGACCACGATCATTTGACGCCCCGAGCGCTCGATGCGTGCTCCCGCTTTGAGCAGTCGGAGCTGAGCGGCCAGACCCCGTGCGAGTGTCAACGAGTCACAACCGCACCGGGCGACGACCGCACAGACGAACCCCCGCGCACGGACACTCTCGATCATCAATGCCTTGTCGCGCTCATCGACGATAGACCAAGGGAAGACGCCCATGACTCAGCAGTATGACGACTTTTTGAGGACGAGCCTGGAACAGATGAACTTTCCTGTCGAAGGTCTGTCCGAGACCACTTCTCTCGGTAACGACCTTGGTGTGGACTCACTGACCGCCAGCGAGCTGGGTATGCGCGTAAGCGACGCCTTCGGCGTTAGTCTCACCTCTGAGGACGTCATGTCGATTCCTGATCTCACGGCAGGTGAATTTGCGAAGCTCGTCGACTTGCGATCAAAAGACGGTGACGACGCGTGAGCGCGAACGTGCAGCAGCTCGAGACCGAGATAGTTACCATCTTGGCGGAGACTGGTATACACTTCGCTGACGGTTCGACACCCGTCGCGTCGCTGAGCCTTGCCTGGATCCTGCACCAGCTCGAGCAGAGGCACGGGGTCGTGATCGAGCTGAACGACACGCAGCTTGCGCATGCAGTCGATGTTGACTCGCTCGTCCAGGTGCTGGAGCCGGTGCTGTTCGGAGAAACTTCATGACCCGTGTCGCTGTTACGGGGGTCACGGCTCTTACTTCTCTCGGCGATGATCTCTCATCTACGTTCGCCGCCATGCTCGATGGACGCGATGGATTCACCGATGTGGGACGGTTCGACGTCGGAGACTCGCCATATCACCGTGCGGCAGCAGTCGATGAGCGCCTCGACGTCCAGGCGCTCATCGAAAGAGTCGTTGTATCACTCGGAGGCGGCCGCGAGCTGGCGGTGAATCGGGCATACCTCGCAGGCGAGTCACACGGTCCCTACCCCACCATCCCCGCAACTATCCGGCTGCCACGCGCCGACCGTGAGCCGAGCGGATGGGATCGCATCTACACAGGCGCGTGCGTTGCATCGAGTTCGGCGCTGATCGATGCCGCCGCCGCAATCGCTGCTGGCCGCGCGCGCTCTGTTCTTCTCGTCGCCGCGCGCACGGTTGATGCCGTCACGTTCGCTCCTTTCGCCGCGGCATCGGCCATGACGCTCGAGACGGTAACCCGACCCCTCACTACAGGTCGCTCCGGACTGCTGCTCGGCGAAGGCGCGGCTGCGATGTTGCTCGAAGCTATCGACGACGAGCAGCCCATGGTGCCGCCCCTCGCAGAGATCCGCGGCTGGGGGCGTGCGGGCGATGCCTTCCATGTCTGTCAGCCGGAGCCGAGCGGTCGCGGAATGCATCGTGCCATCGTTAGCGCTCTCGCTCGCGCATCGCTGCATCCGGAGGACATCGGCCACGTGAGCGTGCACGGCACGGGTACCCTGCTCAACGACGCCGCCGAGGTCGCTGCTCTCGAGACGGCGCTCGGAAGCCGCTCGGAAGACGTGCCCGTGACTTCAGTAAAGTCCGCTCTCGGTCACATTCTTGAGGCGGCAGGGCTTGTCGAAGCTGTGATCGCCGTGCAGTCGCTCATTGCAGGGATAGTCCCGCCGCATCAGGGAAGGCGCGCAGGTGACACGGCATTACTGCCGGGACTCGTCGAGACGGTGAAGCCCTCCGAACACCTCGACAATGTATTGAGCCTGAACCTAGCCTTCGGTGGAAGCAACACGGCCATTATTCTGTCACGCTGGGGTACCCCGTGACCTTGGGTCTTCGCATCCGTGCGCTCGTCGGAACCGCTGTCAATCCGCCAGCTGTTCCCGGCTTCATCCTCTCTCAATTTGCTCCGTCCGTGCTCGACGCTGCAAACCGGGCACTCCGTGACGCCGCGCTCACTGAAGCGGAACGGACACTAACTGGTATCTTGCTCCTCACCCCGTGCGGTGACAGTGAGACGCGCGACATTGTGAAGCAGATCCTTGATGAGCATCGGCGACTCTCACCGTTGCTATTGGTGCAAAGCACCCCCACGAGCATCGCCGGCAAGATTGCCGCGGACTGGGGACTCACAGGCCCCATCACGACATTAGCAACCGAGCAGAAGCTCGATGGCCCTGTCGTCGCCGCTATCGCCGTCGAACTGTTGTCCGACGATGACCTCACTGCACTACTTGTTATCCGCCAAACGCCCCCCACCGCGGATACTCCCGCGCTCGCTGCGGCATCGGTGCTCTCGAGAAAGGAGAGAACATGACGTCGCCTCCGCGTTGGGCTGCGGGGTCGCTTATCGCGAGCGTCCTATTCGTAGAGTTGGGCTCGGCGATCCTCATGATCGGCCTTCCCCTTTTCGTTCTCGATCGATATGAACTGGCTCTCGACGGAGCACTCGCCATTGGGCTCCGATATCTTCCCGGTGTCGTCTTGGGTGGGTGGCTGAATTATGCGTTGCGCCATGTCAACCCGAGGTTCCTCGCGGCGACGGCGACCGTCGGCATTGCTGTTATCGCCATGGCAATCCCGGCGACCACGGAACTCTGGCAGGTGCAGCTGCTTAGTGTGGCGCTAGGTCTGTGTACGACCGTCGACGTGCCTTCTAGACTTACGATGCGATCGTGGGTGACCTCCCCCGGCAACGAACAGCAGCTCAACTCGCTGATCGTTGCAGTGGAGCGTATTGGCCTCACGATCGGCCCACTGCTTGCTGCCGGCATTAGCATCGTTGCGGGTGTCAAAGGGAACTTCTTCGTTCAGGCACTACTCGCAGTGCCTGCGATTCTCACCCTGCTGCTTGTGCCTCGTCCATCACACGTGGAGGACGCGCCTCAGCCTGACCAAGCATCGCAAACGGGACCATCGACCCGGCTTCGCGCCCTCGTGAGCAAATTTGACCCCGTCGTTGTGGCGTACTCCGTTACGGCACTGTTGTATATGTGCGGTGTGGGTATCCGCACCATTTATCTACCGATCCATAGCGACGGAACAACAGCAGCGCTTGGCATTTATACCGCCTCGCTCGCGGTCGGCGGCATTGTCGGAGGTATCCTCGCGACGCGGTTGCGTGGCAACCGCGAGGTGCTCTACATGCTCGGGAGCGTACTGGAGGGCATCTGCTGGCTCGTTCTCGCAGCTGGTGTGCCGCTGGCCGCGGAGATGGCGACGCTCTTCGTTGCCGGTGTTTTTGAGTCCGCCGCAACTGCTGTGTTCCTCACCGCGATCCAAGTCCGACTACGCCCAGAATCCATCGGGCCCTACTACGGCTGGCTCATTCCCTCGAATGACGCTTTTATCTTCCTGGGCGTGGCGATCGCGGGTCTCGTGGCGACCACCACGGACCGAAATATCGCACTGCCAGTGCTTATCGCGGTCTTCAGCGCTATTCCTGTGCTCGTGCTGTGGACGACGTTCGTCAAGCCGCTCTTCGTTCGCACGCAACCGTCCCTGTCCGAGGGCCTAGGCAACCGTGGAGGAACTCCATGACTACAACGCCCGCCTGGGGCATCCAGCGCGAGCTCATCATGCGGGCGTCGGCAGGGACTGGTGAACTCGCCACCCACGAGTTCCCGGCAGCGTGGGAGGTCCGCGCCATCATCGGCGATCTCGATCTCTCCTCGTTAGTCGCCGAGGTCGATCGAGTACTGGGTGCGCTTGAGATACTGCACGGTGACCTCGTCCGCACCGAGAGTGATGCGGAGATCCGGTGGGCAGGTATGTTACGCCGTCTGTATGACATACGTGTTGTAAAGGGGTACGACATTACGGCTCTAGCGGATGCTGTGCATCGACCGTTCCGGCTCGACGCCGGTGACCGGGCGCGAGCTGTGCTCACTCACGGGCCAAAGCAAGCCCATCTCCTCATTGCGATTGACCATGCGTACGGCGACGGGCAGACACTGGCTCTCGTGTTCGACGCAATCCTCAGCGGTTACACCGCACGCCGGGTCGGTGCCCCCACCCCCGGTCTCAACTGGACGAGTTTCCGAGAGCTGACCGAGAAAGATTTTCAGCCACAGGACGAAGCGGATGACCGTCAACGCTATTTCGATCGCATGCGTACAGTTGCTCGCCGCACTGCTGAAATTCGATACGAGCACCCAGTCGGAGGGCTGCGTGCTACCACCCATCAGAGAGTTGTGCTCGACGGCGCCACGAGCAAGGCCATCCGAACGAATGCGGCAAGCGCTCAGCTGCCGCTCGGCGAGCTCATTACGGCCGGAATGCTCGCGATACAGCCCACCGAACTCGATCTCCCAGTGGCGTTCGCCAGACACGGCCGTCGTTCCGCGCTTTGGTTTCGTGCGCCCGGCTCAGCATACGAGAATCTCTTCAGCGCGCCCGTTCGTCATCAGCCGGGAAATGGCTTGGATCCCTTTGCGGTCGAACTCTCCGCAGTGCCGACGCTCGACGGGCTCTGGGCAACCGACTTTCTCTCCGACGATGAGACTTACGAGCTCAGGAGGTACGCGTCAAGCACATTCCCGATGACGCGTCCACAGAGGATCCCGGGAGCGACCGTTGTCGCTGACGACAGGCTATTTCTGGAACTGTTCGAGTACACGGACATGCAGGAAGCGCAGGAGCGGCGTTATGAGGTCTTCATCATGGCGTGGACCAGGGATGACGGTCGGCTCTTCTTTAACGCGCATGTAGATTCCCACTGTGTTCCTGATCCCGCCGATTATCTCGCACGCCTGGTCACAGCGATCAGCACAAGCTAGGCCAATACCCTCTCGCACCTAGAAAGGCATAACACGAATGACCGAAATCATAGTCGTCGGCAACGGAATTGTCGGTATGTCGATCGCTATGGAACTCGCCGAGCGAGGACATCGCGTATCGCTCGCAGGCGATCGTGCACGCATCATTGGTGCCTCGGTTGCAGCGGGTGCAATGCTGGGCTGTTTCGCAGAATCGACTTCGAGCTGTATCGCTACCGAACAGGGAGCGAGGAAACTACGCGCCGCCGTCGCCGCCCGTGCTTTATGGGACGGTCGGCTTGCCCGACTGGAGGACCTGACAGGCACCCGAGTCGACTACTCCGCGGACGGTACCGTCGTGATGCTCAACGCGGTGGGCACCGAGGCAATCGACTCGGAGAATTTTGCTGCGATTCGCGCCGCGGCCGCACTGTACGACGAGCCCCTGGAATCGATCGATCCCCGCGACCTTCCTTGGATCGATCCGGAAGATCTCGCCAGGCCCCTCGAAGCGCTCTTTCTTCCCCGGGAGCGCGCCCTCGACGCGCGGCCTCTAATCGCGGCACTCGACCGGGCACTCATAACCCTCGGTGTCACGATCCTTGATGTCAACACAAAGGAAGTCGTCCTTCTCGGCAACCGCATCGTCGGCATCCGTGATGACCGTGGTGTAGAGCACAGCGCGGAGCACATTGTTCTCGCAGCTGGAACCAATACCAGCGGACTGCTGGCCGCCATCGGGGCGGAAGCCTCAAAGATTCCTCCGATCCTCAGTGGCATCGGCACCGCGACACTCGTCGACACGAGGGAGTTGGGCCGACCATCGAGCGTTCTCCGCACGCCGAACCGCGCGTTTGCGTGCGGGTTGCACCTCGTCCCGCACTCGCAGGGCCGGGTGTACCTGGGTGCCACGAATGTCCTTGCAACCGAGTCACACACGCAGCCGGAGATCGGCGACCTAATCTTCCTTCTGGACTGCGCCGTTCGCCAGCTCCATCGTGGCCTCCGCACCGCGCAAGTCGCGCGGTGCGTCGTCGGCAACCGGCCGGTACCGGTTGACGGATACCCGCTCATCGGGGCAGCAGGTCCGGACGGTCTTTGGATCGCGAGTGGTACCTATCGCGATGGTCTCCACCTCTCACCGCTCATTGCCAGCGCAATCGCGGATCGCATTGAACGGCCATCGCACAGCGACGATTTAGACAGCTTCGCGCCCGTTCGACCGCCGATCTCCGACGTCCCGAGGTCTTCCGTCATCGACGCCACGGTGTCGCACATGCTGGCGACCGGTGTCGAGACGATGTGGCGGACCCCCGTCAACTGGCCCCCTTTATTCGGTGAACACATCCACCGGGCATTTGGCCTCGCTGCAAGCGCACTCTCCGACACTGTCACACCGCCGCCCGACGTCCTTGCGCTCTGTACCGATCGCCCGCGAGCGATGCAGATAGTGCGTGACTACTATCGTGCATGGCGTCATGACGGCTGAGCGACGGTTAGAGCATATGTCGTTTGTCACCCGCCTCAGCGGGAGGTTTGGGCAGGATGCTGTGCGGCTTGCAATACGTCTGCGCACGGAGTCTGACACACCTGATAAGGACGCACGGCTTCTAGAGGAGGGCGTGCCAGAGGGACATGTCTTCGGATCTATGGACATCTGCGGCCTACGAATCGCCTGTGAGCGCGGCGTCTTCACCCCTCGCCTCTCGACGATCGATCTCGTTTGGCGCGCGGCGCAACGGAGCGCCGATGTCGAGTTCGGCCGCGCACCTATCGTCGTGGACATTGGCGCAGGTACCGGTGCGATCGCTCTTGTACTCGCTGCTGCCGTCGACGCGACTTGCATCGGCATCGACACTGCCGCGGTAGATCTCGCGCGCAGGAACGCACTCGCACTGTCCCTGGAAAATCGCACGACCTTCTTCGTCGCCGATGCGCGCGGCCCCGAGTTCGCCGCTTTGCTGCCGGAGGCCGACGTCGTTGTCTGCAATCCACCCTATATACCCGACCGGATCCGGCTGCCTACCGATGTCGTCAAAAATCAGCCAGCCGCCGCACTCTATTCGGGACCGGACGGTATGGGGCTGACGGGAGTCTGCTTGCGGCTTGGTCTGAGCGTCGTGCGGCCTGGTGGCTTTCTGCTCCTTGAGCACGATCCCGCACAGACCGGCGTCGTCGCAGCACTCGCGCGGCGGCGCGGCGGCTGGGTAGCTGACTACGCCCGTGGCGGCACAACTGTGCTACGTCGTGAGGCATCATGAACATCGTCCACATTGCACTGCAAGGCTGTTTGCCGGGACGCAACGTCGATTTCGGTGTCACCGCGGACACTGGGGGCCACATCCGCTACGTGCTAGATCACGCAAACGCGGTGATCGAAGCCGATTCCTCGACCGCGATTACTATCGTTACCCGCCGCTTCGAAGCGCCGTTCGCAACCTACGGGGCGGTGCCGATCGAGCGGGTGTCGCCGCGCCTGCGGATCGTGCGGTTACCGTCGGAGCTGCGCGGCTACCGGACGATGGCCGAGCTGACCGCCGAGCTGCCTTCCCTGCAGGAATCGTTCCTCGCCTGGTTGCGCACCGAGCCACTGCCGGACCTGATCCATGCGCACTATAGCGAGGCGGCCGTGCTTGCTCAGGTTGCAAAGATTCACTTTGGTATCCCGTATGTGTATACGCCGCACTCATATGGTCGTGTGAGTGTTGACGCCTCCGGGCAGACGGATGCCGTTCTGGCAGCCCGGATCGCCCGCGAGGATGCCGCTCTTGCTGAGGCAGACCTCGTGACCGCCTCGTCAGTGCACGAGGCCGAGAACCAGGCCGCACAGTCACCTACCTACCGCCCCGGTTGCGTCGCCGTGCTGCCCCCCGGCGTCGATATCGACGCCTTTACCCTCCCCGATGTGCCCGCCGAGCTGGATGAACGGCTCAGTCGCACTCTGCGCGATCCGGACCGGCCGACCGTTCTCGCCGTGGCGCGCCCGGTGCGCAAGAAGAACCTAGTGTCTGTGCTGCGAGCTTTCCGCGCCTCACCCCGCCTGCGAACCGTGGCCAATGTCATTGTGATCGCGGGTACCCGCGATCACAATGACAACCTGGAGCCAGAGGCACGGGCGGTGCTCGCTGAGCTGCTTGTCGCCGCTACCGCCCCGGACCTTAAGGGCATCGTGTCGATTCCACGACATTATGGCTCTCGGGAGATTCCTGCCATCTACCGGTGGGCTCGGGATCGGGGCGGGGTTTTCGTTTCCCCCGCGCGATCTGAGCCATTTGGCCTAACTCTGCTTGAGGCTGCTGCCTCAGGTCTACCCGTTGTCGGCACGACAGTCGGTGCACCGCCGGAGATTGTCCAAAGGCTCGGTAACGGTGCCGTTGTTGATCCAGATGACGTTATAGCACTCGCAACTGAAATCGAGAGAATGTTCGACAATCGTGCTTTATGGAGTTATCGTTCGGCAAATGGGTGCCGAGCCGTGCGCGCGCTGACCTGGAAGCACCACGCGACGAGCTATCTCTCACTTGTGCGCGGGATAGTTTCGCTAGCGGTTATGTCGCCGCCACGGCCCGAGGAACGACTGCTCGTCTGCGATGTCGACGGCACCCTCACTGGCGATCCAGCAGCCAGTGCACGCTTTGCCCGCTGGCTCGCGCTCGAATCCAGTGTGCGCTTTGCGATCGCGACTGGGCGCCGTTTTTATGACGCCCTTGAGATCCTGCGGTTAGCTGGACTGCCCAGGCCAGAGGTCGTGATCGCCTCCGTCGGCACTGAGGTGTACTGGCGTAACGCGGACGGCGCAACATATAGAGAGGATGAGAATTGGTCGACTCGGCACGCGTGGCGGTGGCCGCGAGACGCGATCGTCCGGCTTCTGGCGGGTGTCGACGGTCTACAGCCACAACCGAATGGCGCTCAACGTCCGCGCAAGCTCGGATATCTGACCGCCGACTCAGGAGTTGTGGACGAGATTGCTACTGTGCTCGCCGACCTTGACCACACCCTTATTTGGAGTCACGGCCGCTTCGTCGACGTGCTGCCGGGAGGTGTCTCGAAAGCCAGCGCAGTTGAGTATGTGGCCGACCAGCTAGGCTTTGACGCCGCAAATATCATTGTCGCCGGGGACTCCGGTAACGATCGATCGATGCTCACGCACGCTACCCACGCCATCCTGGTCTCCAACGCGATTGACAACTTATCGTATGACCCTGCGCTTGCACATGCGTACGTGTCGGAGGCTGCGTTCGCCGACGGTGTAATTGAAGGTGTCATGCGGGTCCTCGCAGGGCGAGAGGCTGAGACGGCGGTGCGTCGCGCATGAGCCCGTCCCGACGTGTGCTACTTGTAGACCATCACGACTCCTACGTTGGCAACTTGCTGCAGCTCATCTGGTGCGAGGTCGGAGTTCGACCTGACGTCGTCGAGAGCGACGCGATGGACGTCGTGCGTATTGTTGAGGAGCGGTACTCGCACATCGTGCTCGGTCCCGGACCGGGAACTCCGCTCGATGAGTGCGATGTCGGCGGCACGCTGGCAGTTGTGCGGCAGACGCGATCGCTGATCCTGGGCGTGTGCTTTGGCATGCAGGCCATCGCCGTGTCGCTCGGCGGCGGCATCCGGCGGCTCCTTCACCCAGCGCACGGCGTTACGTCTACCATCGGCACGGGGGAGTCGCAGCTGTTTAGGGGAATGCCGACCGATATCGACGTCGTCCGCTACCACTCACTGCATGTCCCGGAGCCGCTCCCCGCGCCTCTGCGCCCCTCCGCTTGGACCGCCGACGGGGTACTCATGGCACTTGAAGCCGTTCCCCTAGGCCTCTACGGCGTACAATTCCACCCCGAATCTATCGGCACCTTCTACGGCGCTCGTGTTGTTTCGAACTTTCTCGATCTACCACCGACCGAGCATGATCGTCGCAGCGTGGGCTTCCCAACGAGCTTGGAGACCACTCATGGCTGATCGCAACCCACGATCGGAGCCTTGGGAGAACCGAGTCGACAGCCAGCCACTCCGCGTCTCCAGCGAGGCTCTGTTCCAAGAACTTTACAGCGACCTCGACGAAGCTGTTTGGCTTGACAGCGCGCGAGCCTCATACGGCATGGGGCGGTTCTCGATCATGGGCGCTCCGGGAGAGGACGACCCCCACATCTCCTACTCGGCAGACCGACGCGAGGTATCAGAGTGCGGCACTGTGGTGGCACGGGAAATCAACCTCTGGTCGTGGCTAGCCGATCGCATCGACCGCAACCCGACCCCGCCGCTACCGTACGAAATTCCATTCGCGGGTGGATTCGTGGGCTATGCCGGGTACGGTACGGATGGCGGCGTGCCCGTACCTCGTTCCGACCCTCATGGCCCGGATGCCGAGTTTATACACCTCAGCAGGTATGTCGTCATTGACCACGAGAAGCTCTGTGTTCACGTCGTCGCAGTAGTGCCGCCCACTATGGTCGCCGGCGCAACGGCTTGGGTGGCGGCGATCGCAGCACGGATTGCCGATCTCTGCGCGGAGCCTGCGCCACCAGCTGCCGCGCCGACCTCTTTGTTACCCGCCCGGATGAGCGTTGACCGGGACCGGTACCTCGCGGATCTCGTGGTGGTCCGCGAGTGGCTATTAGCCGGTGACTCGTACGAGGCCTGCTATACGTATCAGCTCACAGGTGAACTTGACGGATCGCCTTTAGACGCTTACCGCAGGCTCCGACGGAACAATCCAGCGCCTTACGGCGCATATTTATGCTTTGGGGTTCGGCGCGTGCTGTCCTGCAGCCCCGAACGGTTTCTACAGGTGACCTCAGCCGACTGGGCTGAGACGAAGCCTATCAAGGGGACCGCGCGTCGCTCGGTCGATCCAGACCAGGACGTCGCAATAGCGAAGGCACTTGCCCTCGATCCGAAAACACGCAGCGAGAACCTCATGATTGTCGACCTCGTGCGCAACGATTTGGGGTTAATCTGCGCGCCGGGAACGGTCAAGGTGGCGAAGCTCATGGCTGTCGAGACGTATGCGACCGTACACCAGCTGGTCTCTTCGGTTACCGGGAAACTCGAACCTCGCTCCGGCGCAGCTGTGCACGCCGCCGGAGCGCTCTTCCCAGGGGGCTCAATGACTGGCGCCCCGAAGCTGCGCACGGTCGCACTGCTCGATGGGCTCGAGGCGACGCCGCGCGGTGTGTACTCGGGGTGCATTGGCTACGTCTCCCGCTGCGGCAGCGCGGACTTTTCGGTTGTCATCCGTACGGCCATCGTTGACGGATCGACGATACGTATCGGCACTGGGGGGGCGATTACTGTCGATAGCGACGCTGAAGCGGAACTCGACGAAACGATCGTGAAGGCTCAGGCAATGCTCGCGGCGTTTGGATACGTGCACCCGCTGTCTGGCCACGCTGGCTCTGCAATCACCGGTCGAGCAGCACTCCCGTCAGAAGACGGTACATAGCACTTCGTCGATGGGGACTGGATTGAGGTCTCGCCCAAGATTTCGTCGGACGAACTCGAGGAGCGGGCGTTGGCGGCCAGCGGTGTTGCCCGGGCTCTGCAGGGGCGTGAGGTGGTTAAGGCTGTGGTGAGGGCTCCGCGGTTGGTGAATGTGGTAACTCAGCTGGCGGAGTGAGGTTGATGTCGGCAGAGCTGCGCATCTCCGGTGAGCGAAGTGCCATCGGCGCGACACCGCTGTCTGCCGGGTGACCTCCGTGCCTCCCGAGGCGAGTACTGGTTCTCCACAGTGGCGGTCTTTCGTGCCGTTTCCACAGATCTGAGGGCAGCGTCCCTGTGACGGTGCGCTGCGTCCTACCGTCGTCGGATGCAGCACCTGCCCGAGAGCACAAGCGACGAGCCGGCCGTCCGGTCGCGGCCGCGGCGAGTCCGCGTCCGGTGGCGGCTGGGTGCGGGAGCGGCCGTTGTGCTGGTCATTGCGGCGGCGGTGATAGCGGTGCTCATGGCGGGAGCACAGGCCAGCGGCAGAACACGGACCGTCGAGCCTTCTGCCGCGAGCAGCCCACCTTCTCCCCTCGCGGCCTCAGCGGAGGTGTCTGTGTATGTCCACGTTGCTGGGCACGTGACTGCGCCGGGGTTGTACCTCCTGTCGGCGGGAGCGCGGGTGGCTGATGCCATTGCCGCAGCGGGAGGTTTTAACGAGACGGCGGAACGGGCGGCGGTGAATCTCGCGCGCAAGGTCGTCGACGGTGAGCAGATCGTTGTTCCCGCGGTCGGAGCGCCGCCGAGCAGCCCGTCCGCGGCTGGGGCGGGAGGCTCGTCAGGCGGCGCTGGTTCGTTACTCAGCCTGAGCAGTGCTACCGCCGCGCAGCTCGAGGAGCTGCCCAAAGTGGGGCCCGCGATGGCGGCCAAGATTGTTGCCTACCGGGAACAGAACGGTCCCTTCACCTCGGTTGACCAGCTGCTCGAAGTGCCCGGCATCGGCGAAAAAACCCTGGCCGCTTTCCGCGATCGGGTGGCCCCATGACGGCGGGGGTGCGTGCTCGTGACCTTCGTCTTCTGCCGGTCGCAGTGGCGAGTTGGCTCGCAGCGGCCGTGACGGGACTGCTTCCCGTGGACACCGTGCTGAGTCAGGGCGGGCTGATCTGCACAGTGGCCTGGGGAGTCGTCACACTTGTGGGGGCGGGCACCGTGCTGTCTGCACGGCGCTGCGCCGTATCGGTGCTCGGCACGATTCTGGTCGCTGTGGCGGGCGCCGCGCTCGCGCTGACGGCAGTGGTTCTTTCGGTTCCCGAGCGTCACCCGGAGGCTCTGCGCCACGCCGCGGAGAGCCGGTCCGTCACAACGATGGTTGTGCGGGTCGATACCGGCGCCCGGCCTCTCGCCAGTGGCGGAGTCTGGTTTGACGCGACCGCGCTCCACATAGGAGCTACGGAGGTGTCGGCACCCGTGCGTGTGTTCCTGGCTCAGCCCGGCGGCAGGCTGCCGGTTGCGTCCGAGCTGGTCCTCGAGGCGCGGGCAGCCTCCGATAGGGCGACGGTCGGCGGGAGCACCCTCATCACTGCCTCCGCCGTTCAGGAGCGGCGTGAGCCGAGCGGGATAGCTGCAGTTGCCGAGTTGCTGCGGTCACGCTTTCTCGAGCGCGCCACCGCACTTGGTGGTGATGTCGCTGGCTTACTGCCGGGCCTCGCGACCGGCGATACCTCGGCCCTCCCGGCCGATCTGGAAGAGGACATGCGGACCGCGTCACTCACGCACTTGACGGCCGTCTCTGGGGCCAACTGTGCAGTTGTTGTGATGGCGGGGTGGGTGGTGGCGGCACTGCTGGGCGCAGGACGGCGCCTGCGTACCGTCGCGGCGCTCGGTGTTCTTGCCTCCTTTGTTGTCCTCGTGACACCAGAGCCGAGCGTCGTGCGCGCAGCGACGATGGCGACGCTTGTGCTCCTCGCTCGGCTGGGACGTCGCTCCGGGGCCGCTGTTCCGGCTCTGCTGGCGAGCGTGGTCATGCTGGTGGTGGCAGATCCCGCCATCGCCGGGCAGTTGGGGTTCATTCTCTCAGTTCTTGCGACGGGGGGACTCCTCCTTCTTGCCGAGCCCCTCGCCGCGCGGCTGACTGACCTGCTTCCGCGGCCGGTCGCCCTCGTAATTGCGGTGCCGCTCGCGGCCCAGCTTGCCTGCCAGCCGGTGATCCTTCTGATTGATCCATCACTACCGGTCTATGGGGTGCTCGCCAACATGCTGGCCGAGCCTGCCGCCCCCGCCGCGACTGGTCTCGGACTGATCGGCTGTCTGCTCTCACCGTGGTGGTTGGAGGGAGCCGATGCGATGATCCAGCTGGCTGCTGTGCCAACGTGGTGGATCGCGTCGATCGCCCGCGCGGTAGCCTCCTGGCCCTCGCCGCGACTGGCCTGGTGGCCGGGGCTGGGCGGGGTGCTCGCCCTGACGGTGCTGACTCTCGTGATACTGGTGCTTCTTACTCGGAGCCGTCGGCTGGCCTGGATCAGGCGAATAAGCGCTGTCGCGCTAGCGGGTACCGTCGTTGTCTCTGGGGCGGCGAGCATCGCCACGCCGTTGATGCGCACGGCGGCGGTTCCTGACGACTGGCGGGTAGCCATGTGCGACGTCGGACAGGGCGACGCACTACTGCTGCGCGGAGATGCTGGTGTGGTCCTGGTCGATACCGGGCCGGTCCCTGCTCGCCTCGATGCATGCCTCCGGCTGCTGCGGATCAATCAGATCGCGTTGCTCGTGCTCACCCATTATGACCTTGACCATGTTGGCGGTCTCGACGCAGCCCTCGGCCGAGTGGAGACGGCGCTGGTCGGGCCTGCTGCGGGAGCCGACGACGAGCGTGATCGCCGTGCTCTCACGGCGGCCGGGACGCAGGTACAGGAGGCATCGCGAGGTGATGGCGGCTCGCTTGGCTCATTGCACTGGAGCGTCATCTGGCCAGAATCGGGAACCGCGCTGCGGGGCAACGAGGCCAGCGTAACTCTCCGGGTAGACATCGGGCCCGATGGGCGCGGCGGCCCGCTATCAATCGCGCTTTTAGGCGATCTGGGTGCCGAAGAGCAGGGGCGCGTTGCCCGGCTGCCCTGTGGTCGGGTGCACATAGTTAAAGTGGCGCACCACGGTTCTGCGGATCAGGCGCCTGCCCTCTACGACTCTTTAGCTGCCACGATCGGCCTTATTTCGGTGGGAGCAGGCAATGACTATGGTCACCCGAAAGCTTCCCTGCTCAGCCTGCTGGCCGCGCGGGGTGTTGAAGCGGTGCGTTCGGATCTCGAGGGCACCGTCGTTCTTGCCTCCCGGAATGATCAGCTGGTGATTTGGTCAAGCGGTCCGACCGCGCCGACCGCTGCCCCAACCGGGAGCGTCGAGACCGTAGGGTTGTTCGGTCACGGAAGGATGGCGGCATGGCAGGCAAAGCTCCGGCACGTACAAAGGCGCCCTCGCGGGCGGCAATCCCACAACTCGCCTGGAATCAGACGCGGCCCGCCCCCCTCGTGTTGATCACCGGACCCGAGCAGTTCCTCGCTGATCGGGCGCTGCGATTTCTGCGTGATTTCCTCCGCGCCGAAGATCCGAGTCTGGAGGTCAGCGATATCGACGCCGGAGCCTATGCACCCGGTGAACTGCTGACCCTTGCGAGCCCCTCACTGTTCGACGAGCCGCGATTGCTTCGGGTGTCGAACGTCGAGAAGTGTACGGACGCGTTCCTCCGTGAGGCGCTCGACTATCTTGTTGTTCCGGCACCGGGCACGACGGTCGCGTTGCGGCACACGGGCGGCAATCGGGGCAAAAAGCTGCTCGATGCGATCCGCTCCGGGGCGGGCGGCGGCATTGAAATCGTCTGCGCGGAACTCAAACGTGAGAGCGACAAGATCACTTTCGCCGCCGCCGAGTTTCGCAGCGCCGGCCGTACGGCGACCACCGGAGCACTCCGTGCGCTGGTGTCCGCGTTCGCCGACGACCTCGACGAACTGGCCTCCGCCTGCCAGCAGCTCCTCGCGGACGTCTCAGGCGACATTACGGACGCGACTGTCGCCAGGTATTACGGGGGCAGAGTCGACACCACCGCGTTCGCCGTCGCCGATGCCGCCATTGCCGGTCGGCACGGGGAGGCGTTGCTCGGCCTTCGGCACGCATTCGCTTCCGGAGCCGATCCGGTCGCGATTGTCGCCGCCTTCGCCAGCAAGTTGCGTACGATGGCGAAAGTTTTCGGCTCGCGAGAGGGTTCTAGCCAGCTCGCCTCCGGCCTCGGTCTCGCCTCGTGGCAGGTCGACCGTGCTCGCCGTGATCTCCAAGGCTGGACGGGGGAGGGGCTCGGCAGCGCTATCCTCGCGATCGCTGACGCCGACGCCAATGTCAAGGGTGCGACGCGCGATCCGGTTTACGCTCTCGAGCGGGTGGTCTCAGTCGTCTCTGCTCGCGGCTGCTGAAAGGAGGATCGTCTCGCCACGACAACACGAAAGGGTCCGACCATTCGATCGAACCCTTCGTTGCAGACGTCGCGATTTACAGCGCCGCGACCTGCTTGGCAATTGCAGACTTGCGGTTCGCGGCCTGATTCTTGTGGATGACTCCCTTGCTGGCTGCTTTGTCCAGCTTCTTTGAGGCGTGCGCCAGAGCGGTCGTTGCTGTGGCGGTGTCACCCGCGGCAATGGCGGCGTGCACGGAACGGATAACGGTTTTCAGCTCACTCTTGACCGCCTTGTTGCGCTCGTACGCCTTCTTATTGGTGAGGTTGCGCTTAATCTGCGACTTAATGTTTGCCACGTAAATTACCTTCTTCGTTGGTTGTGCATGTGTGCAGCCGGCTACTCGACGGAGCGCCCCTTCTCGGTGGCGAGAGTTCGCTGTTACCGGTGCGACCGGAGGTCGCCGACCTTGAATTACTCCACACGCGCGGTGATACCGCCGGTGGAGCGCAAGCCACTACCAGATTGTAGCGTATCTGTTCCCTGCCGCTCAACTGCGGCGGCCTCCTGCTGACCGACAGGACGCAGGCGCCCGAGTGAGGAGAAGCAGCTCGCCGCAGCGCCGAGCCAGGCGTTCCAGGGCTTCTCGTGCCGGGCTCCACCCCTGGTGTGCCCGCTGGGCATGGAACAATGGCCGCATAATGTCTCCACGTGCACTCACCGGGCTCGAGCCCGCCGCGACCGATCCGGCTTTTATTCGCAACTTTTGCATCATCGCCCACATTGATCACGGCAAGTCCACTCTCGCCGACCGGATGCTCGGCATCACCGGTGTGGTCGAGGATCGCGCGATGCGGGCGCAGTACCTCGACCGGATGGACATCGAGCGCGAGCGGGGTATCACCATCAAGTCGCAGGCTGTTCGGATGCCGTGGGAGTGCGACGGACACACCTTCGCGCTCAACATGATCGATACTCCCGGTCACGTCGATTTTTCCTACGAGGTCAGCCGTTCGCTCGCTGCCTGTGAGGGCGCGATCCTTTTGGTCGATGCCGCGCAGGGTATCGAGGCGCAGACTCTGGCGAATCTGTATCTTGCGCTCGAAAACGACCTCGCGATCATTCCGGTTCTCAACAAAATTGATTTGCCTGCCGCAGATCCTGAGAAATACGCGAAAGAACTGGCCGGTCTCATCGGCGGAACCCCCGATGAGGTGCTGCGTGTTTCCGGCAAAACGGGTGCCGGAGTCGAGGCATTGCTCGATCGGGTTACCCACGTCATCCCCGCTCCAGTCGGTGACAAGGACGCACCCGCTCGCGCGATGATTTTTGACTCGGTCTATGACTCCTACCGGGGAGTGGTGACTTATGTGCGGATGATTGACGGACAGCTCTCACCGCGCGAAAAAATCCAGATGATGTCAACTCGCGCGACACACGAAATCCTCGAGATTGGTGTGTCGAGCCCTGAACCTCGCGTCACGGCGGGTCTCGGAGTGGGGGAGGTTGGTTATCTCATTACCGGCGTTAAAGATGTTCGGCAGTCGAAGGTGGGTGATACCGTCACCACGGCCACTCGCCCTGCAACGAAAGCATTACCCGGATATACCGAGCCGCTCCCAATGGTGTTCTCTGGCCTGTACCCCATGGACGGAAGTGATTATCCCGATCTGCGTGAAGCGCTTGACAAACTCAAGCTTTCGGATGCTGCGCTTGTTTATGAACCGGAGACCTCGGTTGCACTGGGTTTTGGGTTCCGATGCGGTTTTCTGGGCCTTTTGCATCTTGAGATCATTACCGAACGCTTGCAGCGCGAGTTCGGTCTCGATCTCATCACCACAGCACCATCGGTTATATACGAGGTCACCACAGAGGACAAGAAAACCGTCACAGTAACGAATCCGAGCGAGTTTCCCAGTGGCAAGATCTCTGTGGTGCGGGAGCCCATCGTTAAGGCCGCTGTTCTTGCGCCGAAAGACTATGTCGGTACGATTATGGAGCTGTGTCAGAGTCGCCGTGGCACTCTCTTGGGTTTGGAGTACCTGGGCGAGGACCGGGTCGAAATTCGTTACCATATGCCTCTCGGTGAGATCGTTTTCGACTTCTTCGATAGCCTCAAATCGAAGACTGCCGGGTACGCCTCGCTGGATTACGAACCGGCCGGTTCGCAGGAGTCTGATCTGGTGAAAGTTGATATTCTCTTGCAGGGCGAAAAGGTCGATGCTTTCAGTGCGATTGTTCACCGCGACAAAGCATATGCCTATGGTGTCCTCATGACTGGGCGACTGCGCGAACTTATCCCGCGGCAGCAGTTCGAGGTTCCTATCCAGGCTGCCATTGGCGCGAGGATTATTGCGCGGGAGTCCATCCGAGCAATCCGTAAGGATGTTCTCGCGAAGTGCTATGGCGGCGATATCACCCGCAAGCGTAAACTGCTAGAGAAACAAAAAGAAGGTAAGAAGCGAATGAAGATGGTGGGTAGAGTTGAGGTTCCCCAAGAAGCCTTCATCGCTGCACTGAGCGGCGATGTCGAGAAGGCTGACTTTCGCAAGAAGTGATTTCGCTTGAGTCTTATGACAGTGATGCCCGTTTGCCAGGATACTGGGGTGTATGTGGTGTCCGTGCCGAATTTTATCGGTGATAACTAGAGTTATTTCTGAACTTGTCCGTTCAAGCGGGCTCGGGGAGTGCAACACAGTGGTGCGGTGCGGTGTGCGGTTGGTGGACAATGTAGGGGCACGAGTCGCTGTCTCGGCACACCGCCTCGCTTCAGCTCGGCGCCAAGAAGTAACCTGGGTACTCGCGGAAAATAGTTTCTGCGGGAGTCCAGGAAATGAGATGCTCCTCAGGAGTATTCGGATGACCCTTATCGGTAACGACTCCGAAGAACGTTCCCTCCTCGTTGGTGAGGGGACTGCCCAGATCGCCTATATCGATATTAGGACCGTCAGTATGGGCGGCCCGTTGATGCGGAGAAACATCATGCCAATTCTGCGGCGCCGGTGCTGCGGTAAAGGTGCAATTAAAGCCGGTCATCATTCCTGAGGTGCAGACCCGAGCGCCATTGGCTGGAGATCCCGGTCCGGTCATGGGAATCGTTGTAGTCTGACTGCCGCGATGCACAAAAACCCGACCAACCGCTCGCGGACGGTAAGAGTTGGTGGGCACGCAGTGGGCCCCGCCGCTGCCGGACCCAATAGGAGTTATCCATTGACAACTTGGTGAGGAGAGCGGATATATTTTAATTAATGCCGTGTCGTGATGTTGATCAACGGCGATTGTTTTTCCTATAGGCGAGTGGTTCTCGCCAAGAATGACATCATTCACATGAGTGCATTGGTTCGATGTAACCACATATCTCGTATTCCTCGAGTACACTGACATATAGCTCCAAAGAGCGCTTTTTGAAAGAACCACACCGACTGTGCACTGTCGACCTTCCCGTTCCGACGCGATGTAGGAACCTGCGGACAGGATGTGATTAGTCCGCCACGGTAACTGCGCGTTCGCTGGCGGGCTGGAAGCTATCGCTGCTGTCACAAGAACGCAACTTACTGCCGATATTTTCTGCCAATTTTTCATAGTTACTCCCCGCGGTATCTGGTGAAGGGATGATTTCGCATCCTGGTTTGTGTGTTCGAGTGAGTGATAGGTCCTCGGCATTCCAATGCTCTGATTATCGCTTGTGCTCGTTTTGAGCAGGCAATGATTCGCCCGCTGCGGAAACGTTACTTCAGATCGAGTAAGAAGAAAATAAATTTTTTGGAAGACGCTGCTGAACGAGTGTAAAAACTACAAGGAGGATGGGATGTTCGCGCAGGAACTGCCTAAGCGTCAATGTTGGTAACAAAATAAATTCTCATGTGTACATCTTTGGTGCCGAACACTGGCGCCAGATCTGAAAGAATATAAAGAATA
This sequence comes from Rathayibacter toxicus DSM 7488, assembly GCF_000425325.1. Taxonomy (GTDB): domain Bacteria; phylum Actinomycetota; class Actinomycetes; order Actinomycetales; family Microbacteriaceae; genus Rathayibacter; species Rathayibacter toxicus. Next base: position 36,891 of record NZ_AUDF01000004.1, on the reverse strand, counting down.
ATTTCAGAAAAGTAGGCTGTATGAGAAACAAGCCCAGGCATGTTGCACTTAGTGCCGGTGATCGTGTTTATTGAGTGGCTTCGGTGCGACAGCTTTGGTGCGATCTGCTCACTGATGAAATGTCTGCACAACTCCCGAAACGCAAGAAAACCCGTCGCGTCAACCGGCTGGTTTTCCACCTCCGTGGTTACAGCGCCGCGACCTCGGAGCCTGCTGCCGGGAATCGACACGACACGAAAGCCGGAGAAAAAGCGGTGGTGAGAATCCCCTCGATCTCACTAAGACGGTTGCTGACCGCGCAGATCACGACGTGACGACTACCGTCGCTATCGACGCCTCTCCACCGGTTTTATCTGGCGTGCGCGATCATCGTCCGGTCGAGTGTCGCGTGGACTGGCGTGCTCTCTTTTAGGACGACAATCGACGAGGTGAACCCGGTCGCGCTTGCCGCACGGCCGTGAGCGTGCCGAAGAGGAGAAAGGAGCAGGTCGCGAGAAGCACCGTGAGCAGCGGAACAGTCCAGCCTCCGCTGATGTCGTGCATGAAGCCGATCACGGTAGGCGCGGTCGCGGCGACGGCATAGCCGAGCCCTTGCACCGTCGCCGAGAGTCGGGAGGCGTGCTTGTTGGAGCGCGCCAGCCGCACCACGAGGACGAAGACGGTGGTGAAACCTCCGCCTTGAGCCACGCCACCGAGCCCACACCAGATCGGCCATACCTGTGGGGACAGCAGCAGGCCGAGGGGGACCGTGCACCAGAGGACCCCCACCACGAGGATGCTGCCGAGCGGCCCCAACCGCTTCACCAGGATCGGCGCACCGAGCGCTCCTACAACTGCGGTCAGCTGGAACACTGACGAGCTCGCGCCGGCCTGAGCCAGCGTAAATCCGTTGAGATTGACCAGCAGCGAGGGCAGCCAAGCGGTTACTCCGTAGTACGAAAATGCTTGCCCCGCGAAGCAGAGAGCGAGTGCCAGCACTGTGAAGCTGCGCCAGATTCGCGGCTCGGGGGCGGCGTGAACCTGCACCGTATGTGGGGCGGGTGGCCTCGGGCGTAGCGCCTGTGTCGGGCCGACGGCAATCACCCAGCCCAATACGGCAAGTCCGTTGAGCCCGACCCAGACCAGGAGAGCACCCCGCCAGCCCAGGACCACCGCGAGCGGGGCAGTGCCGAGTGAGGTGATGGTGGAACCGATGTTGAGCGCGGCGGAGTAGACACCAGTGGTGATATCGACGCGTTCTGGTCGGACATCACGACGAATCACGACGGGTACGACGACATTGCCGATAGTGATAAATACGCCAATGACAATGGTGCCGACGATCACCGCGCCCACGTCGCCGGATGAACGGAGGATCGCACCGAGTGCCACGCCGACCACCGTGACGGTGACTGCGGCGTCGGGCCCAACGCCACGGATCACCACCAGCGCCAGCGGTGTCGCGAGGGCGAAGCACAGTACCGGGATGCTCGTCAGAATCCCTGCCTGGCCGGAAGAAAGCATGAGGTCGCTGCGCAGAGTGTCGATCACCGGTGCGACCGCCACGATCGGTCCGCGCAGAACCACGGCGACGAGTGCGACGGCAACGATGAAGAGCCACGGAGCGCTGCGACGTGAGAGCGTCAACCCGCTTTCAGGAGGTTGCCGAGGGCTCATCGTGCGACCGCCGGCGGCGCGTGGTTGGCGGAACTGGAGATGCTCTGGCGTCGGTACCGGCCGGGCGGGTATGTGGAGGCCGAGGCGTCGAGCATGCTCTGAGTGTAGAACGGAGTGCCGCTCAGCCTTCGGCTGCTGATCGCTACTAAACCCGGCGCGGTCAGGCGCGAGACGTCGGGCGACTAAAGTCGAGGGGTTGGAAAGCCTGAGGAGTGTCCGAGCGTGTCGAACGAATCGTCGAATCCCGTCCAGAACCAGTCTCACCCGGTGGTGACCGAGGTTGGCACAGGCTTCGACCACTTCACCGACCGGGCCGTTGTCGCGATGCGCGTCAATGGCGAGCTGAAGGACCTCGCCGCTGAGGTCATTCCCGGTGACCGAATCGCGCCGATAACGATCTCCTCGCCCGACGGGCTGAGCATTCTCCGCCACTCCGTAGCGCATGTGCTCGCGCAGGCTGTGCAGCAGATCAACCCGGAGGCGAAGCTCGGTATTGGTCCGCCCATCACCGACGGCTTTTACTACGACTTTGACATCGCCGAGCCTTTCACTCCCGAGGCGATGAAAGCCCTCGAGAAGGCGATGGACCGCATTATCCGTCAGGGCCAGCGCTTCGTGCGTCGCGTCGTCACCGAGGACGAGGCTCGCGCCGAACTCGCCGGAGAGCCCTACAAACTCGAGTTGATCGGGCTCAAGGGCAAAGGAGCCGACGGCGAGGACGTCGAGGTCGGCGGTGCCGAGCTGACGATCTACGACAACGTGGACCCGCGCACCGGCGAGACGGTCTGGAAGGACCTCTGCCGTGGTCCGCACCTGCCCAACACCCGCATGATCGGCAACGGCTACGCGCTGACCCGTAACGCCGCCGCCTACTGGCGCGGCTCAGAGAAGAACCCGCAGCTCCAGCGTGTCTACGGCACGGCGTGGCCGACCAAGGACGAGCTACGCGCGTACCAGACGCGGCTGGAGGAGGCTGCCCGTCGCGACCACCGCAAGCTTGGACACGAGCTCGACCTGTTCTCGTTCCCGGACGAGATCGGCTCCGGCCTGGCGGTGTTCCACCCGAAGGGCGGCATCATCCGCTACGAGATCGAGCAGTACATGCGCGAGCAGCTGCTCGCCCACGACTATCAGCTCGTGAACACGCCGCACATCACCAAGGGCGACCTCTTCACCACCTCCGGGCACTTGCAGTGGTACTCCGAGGGTATGTTTCCCCCGATGCACCTCGACGAGCTGCAGGACGAGGAGGGGAACATCACGCGGCAGGGCCAGGACTACTACCTCAAGCCCATGAACTGCCCGTTCCATAACCTGATCTTCCGCTCGCGCGGACGCAGCTACCGCGAGTTGCCGCTGCGCTTGGCCGAGTTCGGTACCGTCTACCGCTACGAAAAGAGCGGGACTCTGCAGGGTCTCACCCGCGTGCGCGGCCTGACCCAGGACGACGCGCACATCTACGTGACGCAGGAGGAAGTCGCGGCCGAGCTGACCCGCAACCTCGAGTTCGTGCTGCAGGTGCTGCGCGACTACGGCCTCGACGACTTCTACCTCGAGCTGTCGACCAACGAGGAAGGCAACCCCAAGTTCGTCGGTGCGCCCGAGCAGTGGGAGGAGGCGATCGAGTCGCTGCGCGCGGTGGCCGTCGCTTCCGGCCTCCAGCTGGTGCCCGACCCGGGCGGAGCCGCCTTCTACGGCCCGAAGATCTCGGTGCAGGCGCGCGACGCGATCGGCCGTACCTGGCAGATGTCAACCATCCAGCTCGACTTCACTCAGCCCGAGCGCTTTGAGCTCGAATACACCGCGTCGGACGGTACCAAGAAGCGTCCGGTAATGATTCACCGTGCGCTTTTCGGTTCGATCGAGCGTTTCTTCGCCATTCTCACCGAGCACTATGCAGGCGCGTTCCCGGTCTGGCTTTCGCCGGTGCAGGTGGTGGGTATCGCGATCGCCGATGAGTATCTGCCCTACCTCGAGGACATCGTTGGCGAGCTGAAGCAGGCCGGTGTCCGGGCCGAGATTGACTACTCGAGCGACCGGATGCAGAAAAAGATTCGCACTGCGACGCTGCACAAGATCCCGTTCCAGTTGATCGTGGGCGAGAAGGACCGTGACGCAGGCGCTGTCAGCTTCCGTTTTCGGGACGGGAGGCAGGAGAACGGCGTTCCTGTGGCCGACGCCGTCGCCCGCATCCGCGAGGCCATCGCCTCGAAAGGGCAGGTGTGACGTGGAGGCGATCCCGGAGGGAGCCGAGGGCTCCGCTCACCTCGCGGGCGTGCCCGACGAGTTCCAGCGTCTGTGGACCCCGCATCGGATGGTCTACATCCAGCAGGGCCAGCCGGGGGCGCACGACTGCCCGTTTTGCGTGGCTCCGACCCTGAGCGACGAGGAGGGGCTGATCGTCGCGCGCGGGCAGCACGCCTTCGTGCTGCTCAACCTGTTCCCGTACAACTCCGGGCACCTCCTGGTCTGCCCCTACCGCCACATCCCGCTCTACGACGAGGCCACCGCCGAGGAAGTGGCCGAGATCGGCGCTCTCACCCAGACGGCGATGCGTGTGGTGCGCTCGGTGTCGAACAACGACGGCTTCAATCTGGGGATGAACCAGGGAGCGGTCGCGGGAGCCGGGATCGCGGCCCATCTGCACCAGCACGTGGTGCCGCGGTGGGCGACGGACGCCAACTTCTTCCCCATCATTGCCCGCACCAAGGCCCTGCCCCAGCTGCTCGGCGACGTGCGGGCGAGCCTCGTGGCCGCCTGGCCCGCCTCCTAGCGCTACCGGTATCTCGTAAACTGGAGGCAGCCGTGCCACGGCCGCCCCAACCGCTGCGGCTGCCCCGGAGGCGCGGCAGCACAGCCCCGGCAGCAGGGCAGCACAGAACAGGATTCGCGAACATGTCTGACACCCCTACTCCAGCCCCCTCCGGCTCGTCGGAGCAGTTCGGTTCACGCCGCGTCAAGCGCGGGCTCGCCGAGATGCTCAAAGGCGGCGTCATCATGGACGTCGTCACCGCCGAGCAGGCGCGCATCGCCGAGGACGCGGGTGCGGTTGCGGTCATGGCGCTCGAGCGGGTACCGGCCGACATTCGTGCCCAGGGCGGTGTCGCGCGCATGAGTGATCCGGACCTTATCGACGGCATCCTCGCGGCGGTGTCGATCCCAGTTATGGCCAAGGCTCGCATCGGTCACTTTGTGGAGGCACAGGTGCTGCAGGAGCTGGGTGTTGATTACATCGACGAATCGGAAGTTCTCTCGCCGGCCGACTACGTGAACCACATCGACAAGTGGTCTTTCACGATCCCCTTCGTGTGCGGAGCCACCAACTTGGGCGAGGCTCTGCGTCGCATCACCGAGGGCGCCGCGATGATCCGCTCGAAGGGTGAGGCGGGCACCGGCGACGTTTCCGAAGCTACCAAGCACATTCGCACTATTTCGGCCGAGGTGAAGCGGTTGACCGCGCTGACGAAGGATGAACTCTACGTTGCCGCTAAGGAGCTACAGGCGCCCTACGAGCTGGTCGCTGAGGTAGCTCACACGGGAAAGCTTCCGGTGGTGTTGTTCACGGCGGGCGGTGTGGCGACTCCGGCTGATGCTGCTCTGATGATGCAGTTGGGCGCCGACGGCGTCTTTGTTGGCTCCGGTATCTTCAAATCTGGTGACCCGGCAGCACGCGCGGCGTCGATCGTCAAGGCCACCACCTTCTTCGATGATGCCAAGGTCATCGCGGAGGCGTCCCGCGGTCTCGGCGAGGCGATGGTCGGCATCAGCGTGGCCGACGTGCCCGCGCCGCACCGTCTTTCTGAGCGTGGCTGGTAGCTCGCCGCCCGTTGCGGTCGAGGGCGTGACGAGGGAATCTCTGGAGGGACTTCGCGTCGGAGTCTTGGCGCTGCAAGGTGACTTCCGCGAGCACGCGCATGTCCTGCGTGAGCTGGGCGCCGAGGTTGTCCTCGTGCGCCGACCGGAGGAATTCGCCTCCGTGGCCGGGCTGGTGATCCCCGGCGGCGAGTCGAGCGTGATGGACAAGCTCTCGCGCCTGTTCGGCCTCGCCGAGCCGGTGCAGGAGGCGATCCGCGCCGGGCTCCCGGTCTACGGCACCTGCGCAGGGTTGATCATGCTCGCCGATCGCGTCCTCGACCGGATCGACGGGCAGCGCAGCTTCGGCGGCCTCGATATCTCCGTCCGCCGCAATGCGTTCGGCAACCAGCTCGACTCGTTTGAGACCGACCTCGACGTGCCCGAGATCGGCGACCCGCCGGTGCACGCGGTCTTCATCCGCGCACCGGTGGTTGAGGAGCTGGGGGAGCGGGCGACCGCCCTGGCCTCCGTCGCCGACGGGCGGGTCGTCGCGGTCGAGCAGGGCACTCTGCTCGGGACGGCGTTCCATCCCGAGATCACGGGCGACTACCGCTTCCATGAGCTGTTTCTGCGCACGGTGGCGGCGACGCGCTTCGGAGCCTGACCGACACCGTCCGCCAGGGGTAGACGGTGTCGGAGACGCAGTGCAGGGTGGGGGGATGCCTGAGCTGCCCGAAGTCCAGGCGCTGGTCCTCGACCTCGACGAGCGGATGGGCGGCCGCGTCCTCGAGCGCTTCGACGTCCTCGCCGTCCCGGCGCTGAAGACCGTGGCGATCCCGCCCTCCGCTCTGGCGGGGCAGGTGCTGCACGGGGTGAGTCGGCACGGCAAGTTCCTCGACTTCGCGATCGGCGACTCCCACTTGCTGCTGCATCTCGCGCGTGCCGGCTGGGTGCGCTGGCGCCCGGAACAGCCGGCCGCGCCCGTGAAGCCGGGCCGCGGTCCGCTCGCCGCGCGCCTGATCCTCGATGACGGCTCCGGCATCGACATCACCGAGGCGGGCACCAAGAAGAGCCTCGCGCTGTCGATCGTCGGCGATCCGCGGGACGTTCCCGGCGTCGAGCGTCTCGGCCCCGATCCGCTCGATCCGGCCTTCACGAAGGAGACCCTCGGCGCGATCCTCGCCACCGCGGGCCGGGCGCAGCTCAAGGGCGTGCTCCGCGACCAGTCCAGGATCGCGGGGATCGGCAACGCCTACTCCGACGAGATCCTGCACGTGGCGCGGATGTCGCCCTTCACGCCCGCCGCGCTGAGCGGCGAGGATCTCGACCGGCTGTACGCGGCGCTCCGCTACACCCTCGAGGAGGCGCTCGATCGCGTCGCCGGGCTGCACGCCGCCGACCTCAAGCGCGAGAAGCGGCTCGGCATGCGCGTGCACGGCCGCACCGGCGAGCCCTGCCCGGCCTGCGGCGACACGGTTCGTCAGGTCGAGTTCATCGACACCACGCTGCAGTACTGCCCCACCTGCCAGACCGGCGGCACACACCTCTCCGACCGCGTGCTGAGCCGCCTGCTGCGCTGACGTCGCCCGCCAGCCCGCCCGCGAGGCGGAGGCGAGCGGGTGGAGCCGCGGGCCGGGCGCCGCTGGGTAGAGTGGAGGGTCATACAGCGGCGCCGGGAGGGGCCGCATCGAACGAGACTTCCGAGGGAGCACCGTGTCAGGGCATTCCAAGTGGGCCACGACCAAGCACCAGAAGGCGATCAAAGACTCGCGCCGGGCGAAGTCGTTCGCCAAGCTGATCAAGAACATCGAGGTGGCGGCCAAGATCGGCGGCGCCGACTTGTCGGGCAACCCGACGCTCGTGGACGCGGTGCAGAAAGCCAAGAAGACTTCGGTCCCCAACGACAACATCGACCGCGCGATCAAGCGCGGTGCGGGCCTCACCGGCGAAGTGATCGACTATACAACGATCATGTACGAGGCCTACGGACCGAACGGCATCGCCCTACTCGTCGAGTGCCTCACCGACAACAAGAACCGGGCCGCCGCCGACGTCCGCACCGCGATGACCCGCAACGGCGGCACGATGGCCGACCCCGGTAGCGTTGCGTACAACTTCGCCCGCAAGGGCGTCATCTCGGTCCCGCACGGCGACGACGTGACGGAGGACGACGTGCTCGGCGCGATCCTCGACTTCGGTGTCGACGACGTGATCGATCACGGCGAGAGCTTCGAGGTCCGCACCGAGCCTAGCGAGCTCGTGCCCGCTCGCTCCGCGCTGCAGGAGGCCGGCATCGACTACGACTCCGCAGACGTCGAATTTGTTGCTTCGGTTCAGGTCGCAGCCGACGCCGAGGTAGCACGCAAGGTGTTTCGCCTTATCGAGGCGCTCGAGGACTCGGACGACGTGCAAAACGTTTACACCAATCTCGACGTCACCGCCGAGGTGCGCGCCGAACTCGAGAACGACGAGGACTGACCCGATGACCCAGATCTGCTTCCGGCAGGCGTTCTGATGCGCGTGCTAGGGATCGATCCGGGGCTCACTCGTTGCGGCGTCGGTATCGTCGATGTGGCCCGCGACCGCAGGGCATCTCTTGTGCATGTCAGCGTCCTCCGTACATCTCCTGACGAGCTGCTGGAACGGCGCCTTCTCGCTCTCGCTGACAGCATTGACGTGCTGTTCGATGAGCACCGGCCTGACGCTCTTGCTCTCGAGCGTGTTTTCGCCCAGAGCAACGTGAGCACCGTTATGGGTATCGCTCACATCAGCGGGATCGCACTCCTCGCCGCGGCACGACGCTCCCTCCCTGTGGGAATGCATACGCCGAGTGAGGTGAAGGCCGCCGTGACCGGTTATGGAGCGGCCGACAAGCGTCAAGTGACGGCAATGATCACCCGCGTTTTACGCCTGGATGCTCCGCCGACCCCCGCCGATGCTGCCGACGCCCTGGCTCTGGCGGTGTGCCACGCCTGGCGTGCCCCGCTCGGGTCGGATCTCGGGGGAGGAAAAGGTGAGACCGCTGCCCAGCGCGCGTGGCGCGCCGCGGAGGATGTGACTCGAACGCCTGTTCGAGCGCCTAGACTGACGCGGTGATCTCCTCCCTCCGTGGCACCGTTCTCTCGGCCAGCGGAAGTCTGGCAGTTGTCGATGTCCACGGTGTTGGTTACGCGGTCAACGTCACTATGCAGCATGCGCGTGACCTTCGTGTCGGTGATGAGACCACCATGAGCACGGTGCTGGTTGTCCGTGAGGATTCGCTCGCCCTCTACGGTTTTTCGGACCCGGAACAGCTCGATATTTTTGAGCTATTGATCGGAGTGACGGGAGTTGGACCGAAGTCCGCGCTCGGTGTCCTCGGCGCTATCGAACCGGAGCGCATTGCCCAGGCGGTGGCAGAGGAGGACGACGCCGTGTTCCGCAAGGTGAGCGGAATCGGCCCGAAGACGGCCAAACTCATCATTGTGTCACTCGCGGGCAAGCTCACGGTCCGGCCGCGCGCCGCGCGTGACAGTGGACCCGGGGCGAGCATGGCGCAGAGTGTGCGCTCCGCTCTCGTGGGTCTTGGCTGGCCCGAGCCCACCGCGGCCCAGGTGGTTGATGAGGTTCTTCTCGACGCTCAAGCCTCCGAGGCGACGAGCGTTCAGACGCTGCTCCGTCTCGCCCTTGCTCGCCTCGGTCCGGCGGTGCGCTCGTGAGCGGCGACAACCTGCTCGCTTCAGAGGCCGCCTCCGAGGCTGAGATTGTCTTCGAGGGCGCGTTGCGTCCGAAAAGCCTGCGCGAGTTCGTGGGCCAACGGAAAGTACGCGGTCAGCTAGAGCTGCTGCTCAAGGCGGCAGCTCTGCAGGGTCGCACCCCCGACCACATCCTGCTGGCCGGTCCGCCCGGGCTCGGCAAGACCACGCTCGCGATGATTGTCGCAGAAGAGAGTTCGTCCCCGCTGAGGCTTTCGAGCGGACCTGCGATCCAGCACGCTGGTGATCTCGCGGCGGTGCTCTCCTCCCTTCTGCCCGGCGAGATCCTTTTCATCGACGAAATTCACCGCATGGCGCGCTCGGCAGAAGAGATGCTCTATTTGGCGATGGAGGATTTTCGCATCGACATCATGGTCGGTAAGGGGGCCGGAGCCACGTCGGTGCCGCTGGATCTTGCGCCCTTTACGCTTGTCGGTGCGACCACTCGCTCGGGGTTGTTACCGAATCCGCTGCGTGATCGCTTTGGCTTCACCGCTCACCTGGAGTTTTACGCAGAAGACGAGCTGCAGCAGGTTCTGGCCAGGGCCGCGCGGATGCTCGAACTGGCGATCGATGCGGAGGCGGTGGCCGAGATCGCCGGCCGGTGCCGCGGTACTCCGCGTATCGCCAACCGTCTCCTTCGGAGGGTACGTGATTATGCGCTTGTGCACGGCGGCAATGCTGACATTCGCGCTGTGCAGGCGGCGCTCGAACTCTACGACGTTGATGCTCTCGGTCTGGACCGGCTCGACCGTGCCGTGATGGACACGGTGCTGACCCGATTCGACGGCGGGCCGGTCGGTTTGAACACTCTCGCTGTGTCGGTCGGCGAGGAGGCGGAGACTGTCGAAGCGGTCGTAGAGCCTTTTCTGGTGCGGATCGGCCTGCTGACACGCACGCCCCGCGGTCGGGTTGCCACCGCCGATGCTTATCGGCACTTCGGCATTGACCCGCGCGGGACAGCAGCGTCCCAGCGGTCCCTGTTCGGGAATGACCTATAATTCTTTCGGCCCGACGGGTCATTTTATCCGACCGCACGCGACGTGAGCGTCGCGGAGGATCACCACTCATTTTGGAAGGCTCATTCATGGATCCGACGATCATCCTGCTCGTCCTGTTACTCGCTGTGATGATCGTGTTTATGTTCCGCAACAACAAAAAACGTCAGCGGGACGCGGAAAACATGAAGAAAAATCTGACCCCCGGGGTCGAGTTGATGACGGGTTCGGGTCTCTTCGGTACCGTGGTCTCGGTTGATGATGAGAACAATAAGGTGGTTATTGAGTCGACTCCCGGCACCCTTCTCACGATCCACCGTCAGGCCATCGTGCGTCTTATTGATCCGAGCGACAACGCTGATACTACGGAGGACGAGCCCGTCGTTACGACCGAGCCGCCCCAGTTCGGCGAGCGTGACTCTGCACACCGTGAGTCGCCCAGTGACCCAGCCGATCGCGACCGTCGTCCGGACGTGCAGTAGCCTGTGGGGCGGGTTGGGTGCGAAAGCGCCCGGTAGCCCCTCTCACCGTCCCGGGAATCCCTGGACCAACCGCCATCGATTGAAGAGAAAGCTGAGCCCTGGGTGGCCGCATCAACCCCCGTCCGAAAGGCCCGGCGTTCACTGGCCTGGCTCGGTGTCCTCATCCTCGTTCTTGTCGGGCTCAACGCCGCCGCGGCGCTCTGGGGAGGCGGGTCGTGGGCACCCAAGCTCGCCCTTGACCTCGAGGGTGGCACCCAAATAGTTCTCCAGCCCCAGCTCACCGACGGTCAGACCGTTTCTTCGGAGCAGTTGACTCAGGCCGTGTCGATCATTCGTCAGCGAATTGACGCTTCGGGAGTCTCCGAGGCCGAGATCACCACCCAGGGATCGAGTAATATCGTCGTCGCGATTCCCGGGACACCGGATGACGAGACTTTGCAGCGTATCGAAGCGTCGGCGAAGCTCGACTTCCGTCCTGTGCTCGTCGCCAGCCAGGCGACCAATAGTTCCGTCGGAGGTGACGGCAGCAACTCGACGCCGAGCCCGCCACCGATCGACCCGTCGCTGTCCACTGAACCCACCGCGACGCCGACCAATGCGAGTGATCTCGCCTTTATTACTCCGGCGCTGAAGGCGCAGTACGCCTCTTTTGACTGCGCCTACGTGAAAAGTCAGGCCCCGAATCTCGCTCCCGCCGATAAGCCGCTTATTACCTGCGATGCGAGCGGAGCGGTGAAATACATTCTCGGGCCGGTCGAAATTACGGGCGAAGACATTGCCGATGCCTCCAACGGCCTGATGACCACCTCCTCCGGCGCGAGTACCGGTACCTGGGCGGTGAACCTTTCCTTTACCGGCCAGGGTGCGACGAAGTTCGGTGAGGTCACCTCTCGCCTGGTTACTCTCAAGGGGGCGCAAAACCAGTTCGCCATCGTTCTCGACGGGCGGGTCATCTCGGCGCCGGCGACCAATGCGGCTATCACTGACGGTCGGGCTCAGATTTCAGGCTCCTTCACCCAGGCATCGTCGAAGACGCTTGCCGACCAGCTTAAGTACGGCGCGTTGCCCATCGGTTTTCAGGTGCAAAGTTCGGACAGCATTTCGGCGACGCTCGGTTCAACGCAGCTGGCCAGCGGCCTGCTTGCCGGTCTGATCGGTTTGATCCTCGTCATTCTCTATTCGCTCGCTCAGTACCGGGTTCTCGGAGCTATCACGATCGCGTCTCTCTCCGTGGCGGCGGTAATCACCTATCTGGTGATCACGATTCTGTCCTGGCGAGAGGGGCTGCGACTCTCACTCGCGGGAGTGGCCGGCGTGATCGTCTCGATCGGTATCACGGCTGATTCCTTCATCGTCTACTTTGAACGCATCCGCGACGAGCTGCGGGAGGGGCGCGGACTGGAATCGGCGGTCGAGGCAGGCTGGCGCCGTGCGCTGCGCACGATCTTCGCCTCCGACATGGTCAACCTGCTCGCGGCCGTCGTGTTGTTCCTCCTCGCGGTCGGCAGCGTTCGCGGCTTTGCGCTGACCCTGGGTATTACCACCCTTATTGACCTGGTTGTTGTCGCTCTCTTCACGCATCCGATGCTTCAGCTACTGGCGACGCGCCCCTTTTTCGCGGAGGGCCACCGGGCGTCCGGACTCGACCCGCGCGCTCTCGGCGCGACATATCGAGGGCGCGCGGCCTTCCGTCCTCAGGAGCAGACCGCTCGGAACAAGCGTGCTGCCGCGGCCCGTGAGGCCGCTAAGCGCCAGACCATCGCGGAGCGAAAGGCCGCAGAGGCAGAAAAAGCGCGGCGCGGTAAGGACTCGAACGGGAAGGACGCGTGATGGCCAGCTTCTCGCAGTTCGGCAATGACCTGTACACCGGTGCGCGATCCATCGACTTCGTTGGTCGTCGCCGTAGGTGGTATTTGATCTCGCTCGCGCTGATTCTGATCACGGTAGTGGGTACCGTCGTGCGCGGCGGATTTGTCTTCAGCATCGAGTTCACCGGAGGCTCGGAGTTCACCGTCTCGTCGCCGTCGAGCGTTGACCAAACGATTGCCACTACTGCCGTCACCGCTGTCGCACCGGCCACCGTGCCGCGTGTGTCGGTTGTGGGCGATAACTCCATCCGGGTGCAGACCGGCCAGCTCATGACTGACCAGTCTGCCGCTGTGCGCACTGCTCTCGCTCAGGCATACGGCGTGGGCAACAACCAGGTGGCCTCGTCCTTTATTGGGGCGGCGTGGGGTAGCGACGTCACACAGCAGGCTATTCGGGGTTTGATCATCTTCGTCGTTCTGGCGGCGTTGGCGATGTGGGCCTATTTCCGCACCTGGAAGATGTCGCTCGCAGCGATCGTCGCGCTCTTACACGATTTGGTGATCGTTGCCGGTGTGTACGGAATTACCGGAACCGAGGTCTCGCCCGCGGCCGTGATCGGGTTGTTGACCATCCTCGGTTATTCCCTGTATGACACCGTCGTGGTGTTCGATAAGATTCGCGAGAACACGGCGGAGGCGCTGAGCAGCACGACTCGCACTTTTTCAGAAATAGTCAACCTGGCCGAAAACCAGACGCTGGTCCGCTCGATCAATACCTCGATTGTTGCGGCGCTCCCGGTAGCCGCGATTCTTGTGATCGGCGCTTTCATTTTCGGAGCGGGCACGCTGCGTGATATTTCGCTTGCGTTGCTGATCGGCATTATTGTCGGCACCTACTCGACAATTTTTGTCGCGGCTCCGCTCTATGCCCAGTTGCGCAGCCGTGAGAGCACCATTGTCACCCACGATAAGCGCGTCGCGCTGGTGAGGGCACGGGCGTCGACCTCGGTCGTGCAGGGCTCGGCTGAGCCATGAGAGCCGAGGTGACCCAGGTCTCCGCGGCAGACGCAGTCGGACTCATGGCGCGGGAGGAAGCGTGGCTGCTTGATGTCCGTGAGCTGCACGAGTGGGCGCTTGGCCACGCACCGACTTCCCACCACATTCCGATGGCACAGATCGGTGAGCGACAAGATGACCTTCCCCGCGACGCACAGATCCTGGTGGTGTGCCACTCGGGTGTGCGCTCTGCCACGGTTGCCCAGGCTCTCGACCGAGCCGGTTATCGGGTAGCCAATCTTGTCGGAGGGATGACCGCGTGGGCTGGCGCCGGGGGAGCGGTCATTGACTGTGAGGGTCGCGTAGGCAGGGTTGACTGAGCGGCTCACCGTCCGCTGCGGGCGGAACGGTCGGTCGCCCTCTCAGTAGGCGGGATAATAAGTCGGTGGAGGTGCTCGCGTGACAGAAACGACGACGTCTTCGACCGCTGCTTTGCGCAGACTGGTCCCTCGGATTTTCTCGCGAGCTCAACCCTCCGGTGCGGTGGATACTCTCGTTCGTACCGTGAGGATGCACCATCCGAAGAGTGATATTGCGCTAATCGAGCGAGCATACTCGGTTGCCGAGCGCGCGCATTTAGATCAGAAACGACGTAGCGGCGAGCCGTACATCACCCATCCGGTCGCGGTCGCACAAATCTTGGCCGAACTTGGTATTGGTGCGAAGACGATCGCGGCGGCACTCCTCCATGACACTGTTGAGGACACCGCTTACACACTCGACGAACTCCGCGCCGACTTTGGCGACGAGGTCGCGATGCTCGTTGATGGCGTAACAAAACTCGATAAAGTGAAATACGGCGACAGTGCGCAGGCTGAAACGGTGCGCAAAATGATCGTCGCGATGTCGAAAGATATCCGCGTCCTGATCATTAAACTTGCCGATCGCCTGCACAATGCGCGCACGTGGGGTTTTGTCCCCGCAGAATCTGCGGCCCGTAAAGCCACGGAAACTCTAGAGATCTATGCGCCGCTCGCGCATCGTTTGGGAATCCAGACCATCAAATGGGAACTTGAAGATCTTTCTTTCGCGGTGCTCTACCCCAAGATTTATAACGAGATCGAAAGTTTGGTGAAGAGCCGAACTCCTCAACGTGAGGAGTTCGTGCAGAGCGTCATTGATCTTATCGGCGAGGATCTTCGTGCTGTGCGGATTCGCGGTCGAGTCGTTGGCCGACCTAAGCAGTACTACTCGATCTACCAAAAGATGGTCGTGCGCGGTCGCGAGTTCAACGAAATCTATGATCTGGTTGGTATTCGTGTGCTCGTCAATTCGGTGCGCGACTGTTATGCGGTGCTTGGCTCCATTCACGCCCGCTGGACGCCGATTCCCGGCCGCTTTAAGGACTACATCGCTACCCCGAAGTTCAACCTCTATCAGTCGTTGCATACCACCGTCGTAGGGCCGAAGGGGCGTGCGGTCGAGATTCAGATCCGTACCAACGAGATGCATCAACACGCTGAATACGGCATCGCTGCACACTGGAAATACAAGGAGCAGATGGCGACGGGTAAGGTGCCTAGCTCTGGATCCCAGGACACAGATCTCGCCTGGCTTGCTCATCTTTCGGATTGGCAGTCCGAAACCACCGACCCGAACGAGTTCCTTGACTCTCTCCGCTTCGAAATTGGCGCTAAGGAGGTGTATGTCTTCACGCCTAAGGGACGTGTAATTGGCTTGCCGATGGGGGCGACTCCGGTCGATTTCGCGTATGCGGTGCATACAGAGGTTGGCCATCGCACTATGGGGGCGAAGGTTAATGGTCGCCTTGTGCCGCTGGAATCGACATTGTCTACCGGCGATGTTGTCGAGGTTTTCACGTCAAAGAACCCCGACTCCGGTCCGAGTCAAGATTGGCTTAACTTTGTGCGCAGTCCGCGGGCTCGCAACAAAATTCGGCAGTGGTTCACTAAAGAGCGGCGCGACGAAGCAATTGAGCAGGGTAAGGATTCTATTGCCCGTGCCATGCGTAAGCAGAATTTGCCGCTGCAGAAGCTGATGAGCCACAACACCTTTGTCGAGGTAGCCAGTCAGCTGCGCTATAACGACGTTGAGGCGCTATATGCGGCGGTCGGCGAGGGGCACGTATCGACTCAATCGGTGCTTGAGAAGGTTGTCGCTGCGATCCAGGGCGATTCCGAATCGGATGAAAATGAAGTCACCCTCCCGCGCTCACCACGGCCACGCAACCGCAGTAGTGAGTCCGGAGTTCTCGTCAAAGGTGCTCCCGACATTCTGGTGAAACTCGCCAAGTGCTGTACTCCGGTGCCCGGCGACGCAATCGTGGGTTTCGTGACCCGCGGCTCAGGTGTTTCTGTGCATCAGGCTAACTGTCACAACGTGCAGGAGTTGCTGAAGGAGCCCGAACGAATCGTCGATGTCGAATGGGCACCGTCGTCTAAAAGCATCTTTTTGGTGCAAATTCAGGTGGAGGCACTCGACCGCTCTGGCCTGCTCAGCGACGTCACAAGAGTGCTCTCTGAGTACCACGTCAACATCCTCTCGGCAACGGTGTCTACTTCGAGCGATCGGCTGGCGATCAGCCGTTTTGTCTTTGAAATGGGCGACACTACCCACCTTGACCGGGTGCTTAATGCGGTGCGGCGGATCGACGCGGTCTATGACGTCTACCGGGTCAACGCGGGCTGATCCGTCGTTCACGGCACATCGAGGGCGGCTCTCAGCCGCGCCTCAACCTGGCGGCGCCCCCCGATCCGTGCCCCATTTATCAGGTGGTCCAGTACTCGGTCGAGCGAAGTCGTGGTGGTCATCGCAAGCATGCGCAACAGCGCGTTGTCTCCCGCGGTCCGGGCGAGGTCAATCAGGGTGCGTTCCGGAGTAGTCACGGCGCAGTTACCCAGCACGGTGATATCGGCATCGGTCAGGCGGACCTCATGGAACCTCACCCGGACGAGCTGCGGAGGATGCAGCCTCCGCCTCCTATCGATGGAGGCGCTGTGGATGCGTGGCGGGAACTCGAGTGCGCCGTGCACCCAGGCAGCCGACGTGCGGTCGGCCACAGTGCCACTGGGGAGGAGCGCTACTAGCGACGCCGCGCGCTCTGTCGGCCCGAGCGGCAGGTCGGAAATCAGAAAGCCTTCGTCAAGGGGAACCACCTGACCGTCGAGGCGGGCCGCGCAGAGCTCGGCGACAGAAAATTCTCCAGGAAGCAGAACGGAGGGAAGACGTGCCATGCGGTTAGTGTGGCTGAGGCAGGTTGCCTCCCGAGGCGTGCTCGTGAATCTGTGGACAGCTGCGCGGTTCTTGGTTCAGCTCAATGCGTCGAGCCAAACTTTTCGGGCATCGAGCGCCTCCTGAGCTTGGGCGATAGCTCTCGTGTCGCCCCGCGCTTGCGCCTGCTCAAGGTCTTCCTCTAATTTGCGGATCGCGGCATTCAGTTGCGAGGTAAGCCCCTCCGAACGTGCTTGACGCTCGGGGTTGTTCCGCTTCCAGCGTTCCTCGTCCAATCTGCGCACGTGAGCTTCGACTGCACGGAGGCGATCCTCGATGGTGCGCACCTGCTCCCGCGGCACACGGCCAATCGCGTCCCAGTGCTCCTGGATGGAGAGCAGTGCCCGCTTGGCTTTCTCGTGGTGCTGCTCCTCGAGCAGCTGTTCCGCCTCGTCAAGCAGCGCCAGCTTCAGGGTGAGGTTTTCGCTATACTGGACGTTCTCTTGCGCGACAACCTCTGCCTTGGCGCTGTAAATTGCGTCACCGGCTGCCTTGAAGCGGGCCCACAGCGCGTCATCAAAGCGTTTGCCGGCACGACCGGCGAGTCGCCAACGCTCGAGCAGAGCACGATACTCCGGGATCGCGTGTGCTCCCTGCTGTACGAGGGCCTCGGCTCGGTCGATCAGTTCTTGCTTGGCTGCTTTGGCCTGACGGTGTGCTGCATCGAGATCAGCAAAAAACGCCTTGCGGTTTTGCTCAATCGTGGTTCGCGCCCCGCGGAATCGACGCCACAGTTCGTTTGCGTCGCTCTTTGGTAGGCGTGGACCCTGTTGCTGGTGGTTTTGCCAGCGGGCGAAGAGCTCGTCGATTGCCGCGCTCGCCTGCTTCCACTGCGTCTTTGCCGGGTCGGCGCCGGCCAAAGCCTCCGCTTCGGCGACGATCGATTCACGGTAAGCGAGAGCTTCGGCGAGAGCGGCCTTGCTTTCGGCAGCCTGCTGCTCGGTAAGGTTTTCGACGGAGCCGCCGAGCGCATCGATCCGCGCCTGTAGCGCAGCGAGATCGCCCACCGCGCGGGCCTGGGCGATCGATGTGGCTAGTGACTGCACGGCGCGAGCTATGTCTCCGGCAGGGGCACCTCGTTGGGCACGCTGCTCCAGCAACGAGACGTGACCGGCTAGTTCGACGTACTTGCGCTCATAATAGGCAAGCGCTTCTTCCGGAGTCGCATCAGGGTACTGGCCGACCTCGCGTTCCCCGTCGCCGACGCGGACATACACTGTTCCGTCATCGCCGACTCTTCCCCATGGCTGCTGGTCACTCATCGCTCGGAGCCTCACCTTGCTGTTCGATGTCGTGCTACTTAGTGCTCATCGATCGGTAGTAGTCGATCTGTCCCCGCCATGTTGTCAGTTGGCATAGCGCTATGGACGACGAGCGCGTTCGGCGGTGACGGGGAAGTGGCCATCAGCCTATTGCACTCCTCGGACGGGTGCTTCGTGCCTGCGTTACTGCGGGATGGAGATCGAGGTGATGGACACCGGCTTTGCGGGAGGGCCATCGGTCTTACCGTCGGCGACACCTTTCGCGACCACGTCCGAGATGAGACTGTCGAGACCAGAGGTCACGTGCCCGATCACGGTGTAGCCGCCCGCGGCGTCATTGGGGAGTGTCGTGTCCCGGTAGACGATGAAGAACTGGCTGCCTTGACTGTCGCCCTTGCCTCCCTGACGTGCCATTGCCAGCGTTCCGGCCGGATAAACGCCATCGGCGGGAGCGTTTTCAATCGGGCCATAGCTGTAGCCTGGTCCGCCCGTACCGTCGCCCTTCGGATCTCCGCATTGGAGTACGTAAAGGCCTTCGGTGGTCAGGCGATGGCAGGAGACATCGTTGTAGAAACCAGACCGGGTGAGCGAAAGAAAAGACGAGACCGCTTGGGGTGCGGCGCCTCCTGAGAGAGTGATGCCGAGGGCATCCGAGTCAATGGTCATCGTGCCGGTCCACTCGCGATTCTGTGCGATCTCTCGGGAGGGGACCTCTCCTGGTGTCGTCGGCGTTGGCACCGTGCTCGGCGCGGTGAGGCCACCGGAGGAGTAGAGCATGTGCGCCGCTACCGCGAGCGCAATGACGACAACGCCGGTGACGGCTGCGATGACGTTATCGCGCAGTCGGCGTCGTGCGCGAAGGCGGTGCAGTTTCTGTCGCGCTCGGTAGGCCCGAAGCCGGATGCGTGCCTCGCGGTCTTTCGAGTTGCCCTTGGCCACGTGTTCCTCCGCCGTCTCGCCCCGCGCGTGAGCCGCGCGATCGGCCCACCCGTGCAGGCCCAGTTGAGCCTACGAGACGGGCATGACTGGCGACAAAACGGCGCCGTTTTTGCTCTCGGAGGCTCTGGTTACCCTGTTCACATGACTTCGCAGCAGGCTGGCCTCCATTCGGGGGCGACGCCGCTCGCTGTCAGGATGCGGCCTCGGAGCCTCGATGAGGTTGCTGGGCAACGCCACCTTCTGACACCAGGTTCGCCGCTGGTCGCTCTTGCCGCAGACACTACTGGCGAGCGCGGGGCTGTCTCCGTCATCCTTTGGGGGCCTCCTGGCACCGGCAAGACCACGCTCGCGCAGGCCGTCGCGCACTCCAGCGGCCGTCGCTTCGTTGAACTGTCGGCCGT
Source organism: Rathayibacter toxicus DSM 7488 (assembly GCF_000425325.1). Taxonomy (GTDB): domain Bacteria; phylum Actinomycetota; class Actinomycetes; order Actinomycetales; family Microbacteriaceae; genus Rathayibacter; species Rathayibacter toxicus. Next base: position 17,529 of record NZ_AUDF01000004.1, on the reverse strand, counting down.
CACGGCCGGGGTAAAAGACGTGCGGCAGGTGATGGAGGAGGCGCTGTCTCGTCGCGATCTTTACGGCACCTCCACGGTCCTCTTCCTCGATGAGATCCACCGCTTCACCAAGGCGCAGCAGGATGCATTGCTGCCGGGTGTCGAGAACGGTTGGGTGATCCTGATTGCCGCGACGACCGAAAATCCCTCGTTCTCTGTCATCGCGCCGTTACTGTCACGTTCGCTGCTGCTCACCCTCGAACCGCTCAGCGACAACGATCTGGGACTGCTGGTCGACCGGGCTCTGCGCGACGAGCGTGGGTTAGGCGATCGTGTCGCACTCGAGGCCGAAGCGCGCGCGAGCATTGTGCGTCTGGCCTCCGGAGACGCCCGCCGCGCGCTGACGGCGCTGGAAGCGGCGGCAACATCGGCCCGGTCACAGCCGGGCGAGCCGGAGCGTCCCGTGATCACTGCCGAGGTCGTTGCTCGCGCCGTCGATCGGGCGTTGCTGCGCTATGACCGCAACGGAGACGAGCACTATGACGTCATTAGCGCGTTCATCAAGTCGATCCGCGGCTCAGACGTCGATGCCGCGCTGCACTATTTGGCGCGGATGATTGAGGCGGGGGAGGACCCGCGTTTTATTGCCCGGCGCATTATCATCTCGGCGTCCGAAGACATCGGCATCGCCGACCCGCAGTCGCTCGTGATTGCCGTCGCCGCGGCCGACGCGGTCCAGCTCATTGGTATGCCTGAGGGGCGTATCCCGCTCGCGCAGGCAGTCGTGCACTTGGCGACCGCGCCGAAATCGAACGCCGCCTACTCCGCGATCGACGCGGCCATCGCCGATGTGCGGGCCGGACACGTCGGACGCGTGCCCACGCACCTCCGCGACGCCCATTACCCGGGGGCGAAGCGTCTCGGGCATGGCAAGGGGTATCGCTACCCGCACGACGCTGACCTCGGTGTTCTTGAGCAGCAGTACCTCCCCGACTCGCTTCGCGACGCGCGCTACTACGTGCCGACCGAGCACGGCAACGAGCGCGATGTGTCGGCGCGGCTGGTTAAACTGCTGCGGATTGTCCGCGGGCAGCGCTGACGCAGGGCAGCGCTGACGCAGGGCGGCGGATAAGTGGCGCCGCCGTCTGATACCATTGCGAGGTTGCCCTCCGCTCTGTAGCCGAGCGGTGCAGCGTATCCCTCTGAAGTGCGCAGCCCGTCACCGCGGTCACCCTTCCCCTCCGCAGGGGACACGACCGCGGCGCCCGCCCTCCTCCCGGAGCTGGCGGACGAGAGCTGCGACCGAACCTCTCAGATCCCGGAAGGACCACTGTGTCAACCACGTCCCGCACTCGCTCGAAGACGCGCCTCTCGCGCGCCCTCGGCATCCCCCTGACCCCTAAGGCCGCGCGCTACCTGGAGAAGCGTCCCTACGCTCCCGGTGAGCACGGCCGCTCGAAGCGCAAGGCTGACTCCGACTACGCGGTCCGCCTGCGCGAGAAGCAGCGTCTGCGCGCCCAGTACGGCATCCGCGAGAAGCAGCTTCGCATTGCCTTCCAGGAGGCGCGCCGCACCCAGGGTCTGACGGGTGAAAATCTGGTCGAGCTCCTCGAGATGCGTCTGGACGCCCTTGTCCTGCGCTCGGGCTTTGCCCGCACGACTGCGCAGGCTCGCCAGTTCGTCACCCACCGCCACATCATGGTCGATGGCAAGACGGTTGACCGCCCCTCCTTCCGTGTGAAGCCGGGCCAGGTCATCCACGTGAAGACCCGCTCCGAGGGCACCGAGCCCTTCCAGGTTGCGGCCGCCGGTGGACACGTCGACGTTCTCCCGAAGACCCCCGGTTACCTTGAGGTCGAGCTGGACAAGCTGCAGGCGACCCTGGTTCGTCGGCCCAAGCGCGCCGAGGTCCCGGTGACCTGTGAGGTCCAGCTGGTCGTCGAGTACTACGCGGCTCGCTGATCCAGCCCTGACACACTCCGTAAGAAGGCCCCGGCACTGCGCCGGGGCCTTCTGCGTTTCTCGCGGGGATCGCCTGCGAGGCGGAGGGAGTGCAGACCGGCCGCCGTTGCTCTGTCTGTCGTTCCCGTTGCCTCGGTCGCAGCGACGGCGAGCATTGGATGCTGTCGACATAAACAAAAAGGACACATCCTGAACCAGGAATTGATCGCCGGTTACAGTCGCTTCACGCCTTGCTAGAAGCTCGCGGAGTTGTTCTCGCGCTTCCGGCATTACAGCCTTTCTCATCGGTGCCAGGCAGGAGAGGCTATGTGGCCTCGCCCTGCTTCCCTCTACCATTACGGCATGCTGGTGCGGGCGTTGACGAGATCGTGGTGAACGTCGGGGGAGTCCATCTCGTTGACGGGCCTGCGGCTGCTCTCACCGATCTCCGAGAGATTGTGCTCGCGTGGAACGAGAGGAAGCAACGACCGTGATCACACTCGACAGAGTGACCAAGCACTTCGGCACGAGGATTGCTCTTGACGACGTCTCCTTCGACATCCACAGCGGCCGCACCACCGGCTTTGTCGGCAGTAACGGTGCGGGCAAGACCACGACGATGCGGATTCTCATGGGCGTTTTGGCGGCCGATAGCGGGCAGGTTTTGCGCGATGGGCGAGCCGTAACTCCCCGCGATACCCGCGGTTTCGGCTATATGCCGGAAGAGCGGGGCCTCTACGCCAAAATGCGTGTTCTCGAGCATGTGGTGTATCTGGGGCGGCTTCGAGGGATGAGCCGCGCGGGGGCGACCGCGTCGGCGAAGGCCCTTCTTGAGCGCCTTGACCTCGATGCTCGCGGGGGAGACGCTGTCGAAACTCTTTCGCTCGGCAACCAGCAGCGTGCGCAGATCGCGGGAGCGCTGGTCCACTCCCCTGACGTCCTGGTCCTCGACGAACCGTTCTCCGGGCTTGATCCCGTCGCAACCGAGACGGTCGTTGGGGTTCTGGCCGAGTACGTGCAGCGGGGCTCGACCATCTTGATGTCGAGCCATCAGCTTGATCTGGTTGAACGGCTCTGCGACGACGTTGTCTTTATTGACGGCGGAAAAGTGAGGGTGTGGGGTGATAAAGCCCAGCTCCGACGACGGCATACCATCCCCACCTGGGACATAGTCGTTGCCGCTGGCGCTGAGCGCCTTCCGGGGACCACTGATGCCGTGCAGGTGATCGAGCGTGAGGCTAATCGGGTTCGTTTTACGGGCGATGATGCCTCCGCGCAGAAGGTTCTGCGGGACGCTCTCCAGTACGGCGACGTGCTCGAGTTTCGGCCCGTGCTCCCTACACTGTCCGAAATTATGAAGGAGAGTGCGAAGTGAAGGACCCAGAGCCTACCGTGAGCGACGGCCGCGGCACGGGACCCGATGCGGCACGGACCGAGCACAGCGAACGCGCTCGATTCATCCTGGGGCGGGAGGTGTGGCTCGTGTCAGGTCGGGAGATCTCCGCCCGCCTGCGCAGTCGCGCCTTCATATTCTCCGCGCTTGTCCTCGTACTGCTGGTCGTAGGTGGGATCGTGGTCAGCAACGTCGTGTCGAGCACTATCGGTATGACGCGCGTGGCCGTAACTGCCGACGCTCTGCAGGCCGTCACGGGGCTCCCCCTGGTCCAGGCAGTCGAGACGGCCTCCAGCGAGGAGGCGATCTCCCAGGTACGCTCCGGCACAGTCGCCGCCGCCGTGGTCACCACCGGTGGCGCTGTTGAGGTGGTGGCACTCGAGAGGGCGCCTGCCGCGCTCGTTTCCGCCCTCAGCGTGTCGCCGCACGTGACGCTGCTCGAGCCGAGCACTCAGGATTCGGGCCTGCTGTACCTGGTCGCTCTCGTCTTCGGCATCGTCTATCTGATGTCTGCGGTGACCTTCGGCTCGATGATCGCGCAGAGTGTCGTCGAGGAGAAGCAGACCAGGGTCATCGAGATTCTCCTCTCGGCAGTGTCGTCACGCACCGTGCTAGCGGGGAAGGTGATCGGCAATAGCGCGATGGCGTTCGCACAGATTGCTCTGACGGCAGTCGCCGCGATCGGTGCTTTGGTGGTGACAGGGCAGGCTGAACTCGCGAGCACACTCGGACCGAGCACGGCCTGGTTTGTCCTTTTCTTCATCATCGGTTTCGTGCTCCTCGCCGCGCTCTTCGCTGCTAGTGCATCTCTTGTGTCACGCCAGGAGGACGTCTCAGCAGTGACGACACCCGTGATGATGCTCGTGATGGTGCCGTATTTTCTGGTTCTGTTCCTCAATACGAACGCAGGTGCGATGGCGGTGATGTCCTATGTGCCGTTCTCTTCCCCTCTCGCCATGCCAATGAGGCTGTTCCTCGGGAACGCGCAGCCCTGGGAATTAGTGATTTCCCTCGCGTTGGTGCTCGCCACGACCGTCGTGGTCGTGTTCGTGGGAGCGCGTATCTATGACCGCGCCGTGTTGCGAACCGGAGGTCGAGTCAGACTCTCCGAGGTGCTAAAAGGTTGACCTGCGAAAAGCCTGATGGGCCGTTACGGGCAGGATCGTGGTCCGTCGCTAGGCTGAGGAGCCGCAAATGGGCGGCGCTGAACGGAGGAAGACCATGTCTGGTGGAGACGTCGCAGGGCTGATCGCAGCGGGCGTGTTTGCGATTCTGGTCGCTCTCACCGCGATCCCGCTCTGGAAACTCGGACGCGTTTTCGACAGCACGAGCGAGGCGATCAAGCAGATCAGTGATGGCGTGACACCACTTCTGAACGAGTCGGCCTTGAGTGTGCGTGAAGTGAACCAGCAGCTCGCCCGTCTTGACAGCATCACCAAGGATGTATCGGAGGTGACGGGCAATGTGAATGCGCTGGTCGCTCTCACCGCCGCGACCATTGGCGGGCCGCTGATTAAGCTCGCCGGTTTTACTGCCGGTGTGCGCGCCGTCCTTGTCGGAAACCGCAGCGCAGACAAGGCCGCAGCCCGTGCTGCTCGTCGCTCCTCGCGAACCCTGGACGGGTCCTCCAGATAGCATCAACGCCGCCGCGTACAATCGACGGGTCGTCGTGCCTCGACGCCGCCCACGTCGTGGAAGGAAACCCGTGAAGAATTTTGTCCTGGTCATCGTTGGGCTCGGCCTCGGTTTCGTTCTCGCGCACCAGATCTCGCGAACCGACGCGGGAGCACGCCTCTTCGCCGACCTTAACCGCAGGGCAAAAGAACTCGGCGACGCCGTCTCTGAGGGCTACCACCAGCGCGAAGCCGAGCTGAAAGCCGCCATCGGCGAGGGCTGAGCTCCCACCGACCGACATCCGCGTCGTCACCGACCGAAACCTCACGGAACCTATGCACACCGCTGATATCCGCACCCGCTGGCTCGACTTTTTTGGGAGTCGCGGGCACACGGTCGTCCCCTCCGCTTCTTTGGTGAGCGAGGATCCTAGTCTCCTCTTCACGGTTGCCGGAATGGTGCCCTTTGTGCCCTACCTCACTGGGGTGGTCCCGGCGCCGTACCCGCGGGCGACGAGTGTACAGAAGTGCATCCGCACCAATGACATTGACGAGGTTGGTAAGACACCACGTCATGGAACCTTCTTCCAAATGAATGGCAACTTCTCTTTCGGCGATTACTTCAAAGAGGGCGCTATCGGTTATGCCTGGGAGTTGCTGACGGGCGCTGAACGTGACGGCGGCCTTGGTTTCGAGGAAAAAGACCTGTGGGTGACCGTTTATAAGGACGACGTCGAGGCCATTTCGCTCTGGAAGACAATTGCCGGTTTACCGGACGAGCGTATTCAGCGTCTTAATAAAGACACCAACTATTGGTCCACTGGGCAACCTGGCCCGGCCGGCCCCTGCTCCGAGATCTTTGTCGACCGCGGCCCTGTTTACGGTGCGGACGGTGGCCCGGCCACCGACGACGACCGCTATGTCGAAATCTGGAACCTCGTCTTTATGCAGTATCTGCGCGGCGAGGGCACGAGCAAAGACGATTTCGATATTCTCGGCGAACTTCCGCGCAAAAACATCGATACCGGAATGGGTCTCGAGCGCGTTGCTTTTCTTAAGCAGGGTGTCCAGAACATGTACGAGATCGACCAGGTGCGTCCGGTGCTCGATCGCGCCGCTGAACTCTCCGGTCGCCGCTACGGCGCTGAGCATGAGGATGACGTGCGGATGCGGGTCATCGCCGACCACGTGCGCTCCTCGCTGATGCTGCTCAGCGATGGGGTCACCCCCTCGAACGAGGGCCGCGGCTACATCCTGCGTCGTTTGATGCGCCGCACTGTGCGGGCGATGCGCTTGCTCGGCGTGGACACCGCGACGTTCCCGGAACTGTTCACCGCCTCCCGTGATGCGATGGCGCCCGCCTACCCTGAGGTCGCCACAGAATTCGAGCGCCTGTCTTCGAGCGCATATGGCGAGGAGGAGGTGTTTCTGCGGACCCTCGCGGCCGGCACCGAGATCCTCGACCTCGCGGTGAGCACGACGCGGAAGGCTGGGGCGGGCATCCTGCCCGGGGATACGGCTTTTCTCTTGCACGACACCTTCGGCTTTCCCATCGATCTGACGCTAGAGATTGCCGAGGAGTCGGGGCTACAGGTTGATCGCGAGGCCTTCGAGTCCTTAATGGCGTCGCAGCGGGCCCGCGCGAAGGCTGACGCGAAATCAAAGAAGGCTGCCCTCGCCGACCTATCGGTCTACGCTGATTTCCGCGCTCGCGGCGAGACGCTTTTCACCGGCTATGACCTGCTCGACACCGAGTCCACAGTCCTCGGTCTTATCGTTGACGGCCACTCCGTTCTTAACGCTGTCGCTGGTGATATTGCCGAGGTGATCCTCGAAGCTACTTCTCTCTACGCCGAGTCGGGTGGTCAGGAGGCGGACGCTGGACGGATCGTCGGCAGCGGCTTTGAGCTTGAGGTACTTGACGTGCAGAAGCCCGTGAAGGACCTCATCAGTCACAAAGTTAAGGTCGTGAAGGGCGAGGTGGGCGTTGGTGACGCTGCCACCTCGGTCGTTGATCGCGACTGGCGACGCGGGGCGCGCCAGGCACATTCGGGTACGCACCTTATTCACGCGGCACTTCGTCAGGTGCTCGGACCGCAGGCACACCAGTCGGGCTCGTACAACAAGGCCGGTTACCTCCGCCTCGATTTCTCGTGGAGCCAGGCGCTTTCAGCCCAAACGCGCAGCGAGATTGAAGACATTGCCAACGCCGCGATCCACAACAATCTCGAGGTTATTACCCGGGAGCTTCCGCTTAGGGAGGCTAAGGAGCTTGGCGCAATGGCGCTTTTCGGCGAGAAATACGGTGACATCGTCCGTGTTGTCGATATCGGTGGTCCGTGGTCGCGCGAACTGTGTGCAGGTACCCACGTCAGCACCTCGGCTGAAGTGGGAGTGATTAGCCTCATCAGCGAATCCTCCGTTGGTTCCACCAACCGTCGAGTCGAGTCACTGGTCGGGCGGGAGGCGTTTACGGAACTTGCTGCCGAGCGCGCTCTGGTCAGTGCTCTCTCCTCCTCCCTGAAGACGCCCCGCGATCAGTTGCCGAACCGTATTGGCGAACTCGTCGCCAGTCTCAAGGCGGCAGAGAAGAAGATAGCTGCCTTCGAGGCGCGGGCACTCGCTGAGCGGGTTCCGGCGATCAGCGCGAAACGGCGCACCGTCGGTGATCTCACTGTCGTGGCTGAGAACGTTGGCTCCGTCAGCACAAGCGAGGAATTGCGTTCGTTGGTCACCTCTGTGCGCGAACGTGTGGGTCACGAGGCAGCGATTGTTGCTCTCGCTGCCGATATTTCCGGCAAGCCGGCGGTGATCGTTGCCACCACTCAGGCCGCGCGTGACCTCGGACACAAGGCCGGTCTGCTTGCCCGACGTGCGGCCAGCGTTCTCGGTGGTGGCGGCGGCGGTAAGGACGACCTCGCCCAAGGTGGCGGCTCTGACGTGTCGGGGATCGACTCCGCTCTTGAGGCGGTTGTGCAGGAAGCGACGAGCTAAATGCAGCGGTTTGGCGTCCGATTGGGCATTGATGTGGGACGCTCTCGCATCGGTGTCGCGCGCTGCGACCCCGATGGGCTGCTTGCGGTGCCGATAGAGACGGTGACTCGTTCGTCGGGGGAGGACGCATCCGATGTTGCCCGGATTGCTGCTCTCGCCGCTGAACACGCCGCCGTCGTGATCGTGGTCGGACTTCCGCTCTCGCTGTCCGGAACCGAAACGGCCTCCACTCACGATGCTCGAGAGTTCGCCCAGCTTCTTGCTGCGGCGATCCCGGCCCCGGTGCGACTTGTCGACGAGCGGCTCTCGACCGTGACGGCTCAGGAGGCGCTACAGCGTTCGGGGCGCAGTACCCGCGGTTCCCGCGCCGTGATTGACCAGGTCGCTGCTGTAGTGATTTTGCAACATGCCATCGATTCCGAGCGCTCGTCCGGTATGTCGGCTGGTATTGCGCTCGAACCGAACGAAGGACCACCCCGTGACCAACGCCCCTCCGAATCGCCGCGCCGCCCCCGCCGCAGAGCCCACACAGTCGGGACCGCGCCCGAACCGGAATCATTCCGCCGTTGCGAGTGAGAGCCGGACATCGTCGTCCGCTCGGGTCGCGCCGGACCGTTTGATTTCTGTGCACGACCTGCCGCGGCGCCGCCGGGACACGAGAAAAAAGAAGCGTCGCACGAGGCGCGCTCTCGTGGGCGGGGTGCTCGCCGTGGTCGCCTTTATCGTTCTTATCGCCGTCGCCGGGGTTATCTTTATCAAGCCGCTGCGAACTTTTTTTGCCGACGCGGGAGTGACCGATTACACCGGGACGGGCACCAGCGAGGTCATCGTCACTATTCACGGGGGCGATGACGGCAATGATATTGCCCACACCCTGGTTGCAGCCGGCGTCATCAAATCGTATGAACCGTTCTACCGGCTGCTGCTTGCGCAGTCACCCGAGCCGGTCTTTCAGCCCGGAGCCTACGCGCTAAAGACGCAGATGAGTTCCAAGGCGGCGCTTTCGTCCCTGCTCGACCCTGGCTCGACACGTTTGGCCAATACGTTTGTCATCCCTGAGGGCACGGTACTCAAAGACGCTCTGACGCTCATCGCGGACGGGACAGGAGTCACGCGATCCGACCTTGAGGCGGCCGCAGCCGACTACAGCTCGTTTGGTCTTCCCAAAGAGGCGACGAGCCTGGAGGGTTTCCTTTTCCCCGCGAGGTACAACGTCAATCGTGGGCAGTCGGCGCACGAGATCCTGCAGACCCTCGTCAACCGAATGTTTGCCGCGCTCGACCGTGTCGGCGTTGCCCAGGGGGACCGCTATCACGCGGTCGTTTTCGCCTCTCTTGTTCAACGTGAGGCGCGCATCGCGACGGACTTCCCCAAGGTCGCCCGTGTGTTCCAGAACCGGCTTGATCGCGGGATGCGTCTGCAATCGGATGCGACGGTGGCCTACGGCACCGGAGCGACAAACCGAGTCTCGACAACTGACGCGGAGCGCGCCAACCCGAACAATCCGTACAACACCTACCTGCATGTCGGTTTGCCGCCCGGGCCTATCTCGAATCCCGGTGATATCGCTATCGACGCGGCTTTCTCTCCGGCTGAAGGCACGTGGCTGTATTTCGTCACGGTGAATCTTGAGACCGGACAAACGGTTTTTTCGACAACTGACGCCGAGCATGATGCGGCCGTTCAACAGTGGCAGGCATGGATGCGAGAGCATCCGGAGTATCGGTGATGGCTGAGCGTTGCGCTGTCCTCGGTTCGCCGATCGGACACTCGAAGTCACCTGCTTTGCACAGGGCGGCGTACCGGGTTCTCGGTCTCGACTGGAGATACACCGCGGTGGAGACGACCGAAGAGACTCTCGCCTCCGTCATCGCTGATCCCCGCGCGCTCTGGCGTGGGCTTTCGCTGACTATGCCGCTCAAGCAGGCTGTGCGCCCACTGCTCGACGAGGAAGACCTCGTGGCGCGGGTGACGGGTGCTGTTAACACTGTGCTAGTCGAGCGGGATGCTGTTGCCAGAATGCGCGGTTTTAACACTGACGTTGCCGGTATTGTCAGGGCGCTGGCGGAGGCTGACGTTGCCTGTGCCGAGCGGGTGGAGATTCTTGGTGCAGGCGCGACTGCTGCCTCGGCTCTTGCCGCCGCAGCCGAGATGGGTGCCGAGCGGGTCACTGTCACGGTGCGAGCGCCGGAACGAGCGGTCTCTCTTCGTCCCGTAGCGTCCGCACTGGGTGTCCTCCTGGACATTCGGCCCTTTTCGGCGTGGTCGGAGGGGTCGGTGTCGCCACTGGTGATCTCGACGTTGCCCGGGGGAGCCTCCGATGGATTAACGGTTCCGGAGGCGGTGGTCGCCGCGTCGACACTCTTTGACGTCGCCTACGCACCGTGGCCGAGTAGTCTCGCGCGGCGCTGGTCGGCTGCGGGTTCGCCGGTGGTGTCCGGGCTGGGGATGCTGCTGCATCAGGCGTTGATGCAGGTGCGCGTGTTCACGGGTGGCGACCCTACGGTGTCTCTTCCTCGTGAGGAGGCGGTCCTCGAGGCGATGCGGGCGGCGATCACCGGCGACGACGCACTCTGAGTCAAGGCCGGAGCGCGCAGACGCCGGAGCGCGTGTGAGAGAATCGGAGGATGCTCCGTTGGCTTACTGCCGGGGAATCCCACGGCCCTGAACTTCTTGCCGTCCTCGAAGGTCTTCCGGCCGGTGTTCCGGTTTCTCTTGACGATATTCGTGCCGATTTAGTCCGCCGTCGACTCGGCTATGGTCGTGGCGCTCGGATGAGTTTCGAGCAGGACGAGCTCACCATCTCGTCCGGTATCCGGCATGGAGCCACCATGGGCAGTCCGATCGCGCTGCGTGTCGGTAATACGGAGTGGCCGCGCTGGATTGATGTCATGTCGGCTCAACCGCGCGATCCGGAGACCCTGCCCAAGGGTCGAGGTGCGCCGCTGATTCGTCCCCGCCCCGGTCACGCTGATCTCGTCGGTATGCAGAAGTACGCTTTTCCCGAGGCGCGCAATGTGTTGGAGCGTGCCTCCGCTCGCGAAACCACCGCGCGGGTGAGCCTGGGGGCCATTGCGCGTCGTTTCCTGGGCGAACTGGGGATCACCCTGGTCAGCCACACCCTCTCGATCGGACCGGTGCGGGTGCCCGAGGGCTCGGCCTTGCCCACCCCGGACGACGTTGATGCGCTTGACGCCGACCCGCTGCGCTGTTACCACCCGGAGACCAGTGCGCTGATGGTCGCCGAGGTCGATCGCGCTCACGAAGACGGCGAGACGCTGGGTGGAGTCGTCGAGGTGCTCGCCTACGGTCTTCCGCCGGGTCTTGGCTCCTATGTGCACTGGGACCGGCGACTGGACGCTCAGCTCGCCGCGGCGGTGATGGGCATTCAGGCCATCAAGGGGGTCGAGATTGGCGACGGCTTTCTCACGACCACGCGCCGCGGCTCGGAAGCGCACGACGAAATTTTTCCCGGTGCCGACGGGATCGCCCGGGCTAGTGACCGCGCTGGAGGCACTGAGGGGGGTATGAGCACGGGCACTGTGCTGCGTGTACGCGCCGGGATGAAGCCGATCTCGACCGTCCCGCATGCTCTTCGCACGGTTGACGTGACGACAGGCGAGGCCACACAAGCGCAGCATCAACGCTCCGATGTCTGCGCGGTGCCCGCCTCCGGCGTGGTCGCGGAGGCAATGGTCGCGCTGGTACTCGCCAATGCAGTTCTCGAGAAGTTCGGTGGCGACAGCGTCACTGAGACCCGCCGCAACCTGAACAGCTATCTCGCAGCGATTCCGCCGGAGTTGCGCACATCTGCGACGAGTGATCCGGCTCTGGGGCTTGCCTGATGCGCCTGCTGAGGGTGAGGCGCTGATGGGGGCTGACGTTACCGGCACGCCTCGGGCCCGCGTTGTCTTCATCGGCCCCATGGGTGCCGGTAAGACGAGCATCGGCAAGCGAGTAGCGGCACAACTGTCGGCCGATTTTGTCGACTCTGATGCCGAATTTGTGCGGCGTTACGGACTGATTACGCCCTACTTTGACCTGCACGGGGAAGCTGCTTTTCGGCGGGAAGAGCGTCGCATCATCGCCCGCGAGCTGCGTCGTGATACGGTCCTGAGTCTTGGCGGGGGAGCAGTGCTCGACGAAGCGACCCGTGCTGACCTGGCCGCGGTACCCGTCGTTTTCCTGACCACAACGGCTGAGGCGGTGAGCGCTCGCGTCAACGACGGCACCCGCCCGCTGGTGCGTGACGGAGTCGGCGAGTGGGTCCGGCTTTTTGAGCAGCGGCGCGTGATGTACGAATCCTTGGCCGATACCGTCGTCGACACGTCGCGCAGAACGATCACCAGAATTGCAACAGAGATCGCGCAGTGGGTGCGTGATCGGCAGACGGTAGGCCGCGGGACTGCGGTTGCTACTGCTGGCTCTACCGCGCTGGGCGCAGATCGAGTATGTACAGATCCGGCGGTCCCGTGCGGCTGCCCGAGCGAAAGGCAGGCATGAGCGGCGGCACTACTACCCTCACCGTTTCTGGAGCGAATGGTTATCAGATCACTGTTGGCCGTGGACTCCTGAACGGCCTCGCCGCCGCCATCGGCCCCCGAGCGGCCAAAGTGCTGATCGTGCACCCGCCGACTCTTGCGGTTCTTGCTGCGGAGATGCGGGAGAGCCTCCTCGAGAATTATGAGGTGCTGCTGGCCGAGGTGCCCGACGCGGAGGCCGCCAAACGCGTTGAGGTTGCCGCGTTTTGCTGGCAGGTAATGGGACAGAGCGATTTCACCCGCACCGACGCGGTCGTGGGTTTCGGGGGCGGCGCTATTACCGATTTGGCTGGTTTCGTCGCCGCGACGTGGCTCCGCGGTGTTGACCTGGTGCAGGTTCCGACGACTGTGGCCGGTGTTGTTGATGCTGCGGTCGGGGGTAAGACGGGCATCAATACGGCGGAGGGAAAAAACCTGGTGGGTGCTTTTTATGCACCGCGTGCCGTTGTTGCCGATCTTGATGTGTTGACGAGCTTGCCACGTCACGAGATTCTCGCGGGTTTTGGTGAGATCGTGAAGTACGGTTTTATTGCCGAGCCGGAAATGCTCGACATTATCGAATCCGATGTCGATCGGGCGACTGACCCGACCTCGGCGGAGTTTCTTCGGCTGGTTGAACTCTCGATCGGGATCAAGGCGCGCGTGGTGAGTGAGGACTTCACTGAGCAGGGCCTTCGCGAGATTCTGAACTATGGGCACACTCTTGGCCATGCGATCGAGCACGCTGAGCGTTACCAGTGGCGTCACGGTGCTGCTATCTCGGTGGGCATGGTTTTCGCCGCAGAACTCGCCCGCCTCACCGGCTCACTTAGTGATGTTGTTGTTGATCGGCACCGGCAGGTGCTGGAATCACTCACCCTACCGACGACTTATCCGCTCGGTCGCTGGGAAACACTGCTTGCGGTGATGCAGCGTGATAAAAAATCACGCGCGGGCATTTTGCGTTTCGTTGTGCTTGACGACATTGCGCGACCGAGTATTTTGCACGGGCCGGAGACGTCGCTGCTGTTCGCGGCATATCAGGAGATCGGAACGTGACGGGCGACACATCGCTACGTGTGCCAGAAATTCGCCGATTGGCCTAAGGTTGCTATTCGGATCTGAGGTTCTTACAAAAATCTTTCCCCATGCCTATACCTGCACTATACTTTCTCAGTCTGTCGAGGACGTCTGCCGGAATGGGGAGGTCAATTTCTTCCAAATTATGAACGATGAGCTCCAAGCAGATAATATGCTCGTCATACACCACGAAATCTGTTGCTTCTGCGATCGTGTCCGGGCTTAATAGTCCCTCGAGGTCGGAAATGAGTTGTAAGTACTTGATATCGTAGTAGTCTGAGCCGCGGACATTCTTCGGTGTTTTCTTTGGTTCCTCACTGCTGGGGTACGCGGTGAGGATACCTTCGCCGAAGGGCTCTATAACGACTTTAATTGTTATACCTTCTCTCACTCCGAAAACAGTGAAGCGGACTGATGTGCCGCTCTTCGTGAAGTTTCCGACAACATTTTCATAGTGTGGTTTCCATGTGAGTCTGGGGTCGTTGGCGATGTCCAAAATGTAGTGACGAACTTTTTCTTTTGACCACCCTCTGGGGAACGTTATTTTCCCTGGTTTGCCGTACGAGCTGTAATCATCAGCCATGAGTTCTCCCTCGAGAATGTGGTTGGTGTGTTCTTTCGGCGTAGTGAGAAGGGCGGGGCCGACGCCGTCAAGTAGGGTTGCCGCCGTGCCGGTGGTTTCTGTACTAACGGTCAATTCTAGAGCGTTGAGGGCTGCTCTCGTGTCATGGACGGCGAGTGGCTGACGGAGATGATTGAGGCAGAAAAATTATTCGCTGTAGAGGCTCGATGGAGGTGTTGGGGCTTCGATGACGTCAACCCCGTAAGCCCCCCATTGTGACTTGACGGTCGGGAAATCATCTTCTTCTGAAAAAAGAGTCAAAATGAAAGGTTTTGCGTCTCGATCCCAAAACTGTTTCTCGTCGATCTTTTCTCCCCAAATTTCGCCGGCGGTTCGTAAACTTCTGACGAACCAAGAGAAAGGCTTAGCGGAGTCGTCCCTTAGGATCAGATCCGAGTCAGTGATCGTCACAGAAACCCCGTTTCCAACCTCCTGTTCCCCAAAATCGCTAATGCATTCATCAAAGGCGGCTCTGTTTTCGCCAAAATAGTAAGGAAACTGTAACCCGGCGGCAAATTCGTCGTAAAGTCGGTACTCAGTCAGCATTTTAGAGGCGCGTAACCTGCGGGAAAAGTAATTATGCCTAACATGATAATCTGTTAATCTTTGTGCGCAACGTGCATCATCCTTAATAAAATAAACCGACAGTCCTGGGGAGTGTTGCCTGTCCCATGGGGTGGATGTCATTACTTTCTTCCTTTAATGTGTGTTAATGGGGCTGATGCGAAAGGTGAGATGCGCATAAGCATGGTATGCGGGCACGTGCTCTGTCACCAGAATCGGCTTTGCGTGTCACGGTGGTGTGAATCGTCAGTGACGTGCGAGCGATTATTGCGGCGATCCGCGCAGCGCAGCAAATCAGACCTCCGCACGCTTTCGGCGGGACCGTTGCGGTCCTGGATACCACACTCGTGCCGCGCTGATCGTGGCAGGACGCGCCAGTTCTGTGCTTCGGGGGCACAGAACAACCGGCCACAATATCTGGTTTGTTTCGGATCTGTGTTGTCGAATTATCGTAATCTCCCGCCCCGTTTCTAGGAGTCGGCACTCGTCTCAGAAACAGCCCGAATGAAGCAACGTGAGTTCAGGCAGACTATCGCCGCCTGCTCCGCATTCGTTGCCCACTTTCACCATGTATTCTTCACACGAAACTATCCCCATTGTGCCTGAGTCTCAATGAATGAACAGAGCATCAGTCGGTTCGTAAGGAAGTGGTCGGTGTGTGAATTTTCTTAATACATCGACACGTAATAATGTTCTTGCGGCTATCGTCTTCTGCGTTCACGCCAGCCTTAGACTCCATGAGTCTAAGGGGATGTCTGTCGGCATGGGGTGGCAATTTCTTCCACATTGTCCTTTATGAGCTCAAAGTAAATCTGATGCTCGTTATGCTTCACCTATCAGAGTCGTTGAGCAATTACCGCCAGATGCGGACGGTTTTCCTCGGAAGAACGGGTGTGAACAGAAATTACCGTGAATCCCGCGGCTTCCAGGTCGCTGACCAGCCCCTGTTCCGACCAGTAAAACGCTTCGGTGATGGCGTGGGCGAAAGGGGCGTCCTGCGTGCCCAAGAATGCCCCGACGAGCAGCGTGCCCGCAGGCCTCAAGACCCTGGCGAATTCTCCGAAGGCCTGACTACGCAGTTCAGGCCGCAGATGAATCAGTGAGTACCAGGCGAGAACTCCGTCGAAGCTGGCCTTGTCGAAAGGCATGGCCAGGAGGTCGCCGACCTCGAATGAGGCACGCGGAAACCTTTCACGTGCAGAGCCCACGAACTTCTGAACCATGTCGATGCCACGGGCATCACAGCCGTGCTCGCAGAGCAGCTGCGTCCAGTGCCCGGGCCCGGAGCCGGCGTCGAGGACGGGGCCGACGACGCTCGTACCCCAGCTGGTGATAAGCGCGACGTCCAGCGGATCCATGTCCTTGACTGATCCCAGATGCGCGACGTATTCGGAAGCGCGTTTCGAATATGCCTGGCTGACCTCTTGCGTCATAATTCTCCTATCAATTCTGCATCGCATTCTTGCTGCGAGACCATGACAGAGAAGTGACTGCTTCTGCGACGTTTTTGTCACGCAATATTTGTCTTGGTACCGCGAAAAAGCCCGGTCGATTATTTAAGGTTACTTCTGTTCTAAAGTGAATGAACAGAACACTGGCCGCTTAGTTGTGAAGCGACCGGTATTCTCGTGTTGTCGACACGTCACCAAATTTTATAGACGTACACCTGTTTGTGTAACTTTCTACTCCGGCCTGATGTTCTTGCAAATATAGTCTTCTAGACTCGCATTAGTACTATATTTTACAAGTCTATTGAGAATATCCGCTGGGATAGGGAGGTCAATGTCTTCCAGGCCGCAAATTATGTCTTCCAAGCAAACCTGATACTCGCCGTGCTCCACAAATTATTTTGCGTATGCGATTGCGTCGGGACTTAATCTTCCCTCGAGATCGGAGATAAGTCGCAATAATTTCGTTTCAAAAGCCTGGGAGGTTCCGTCGGTCATTTTATTTTTTCTTAGAAAATTGGGTATCCTGTGCCGATATTTTCGGCTTCTTGTTCTACAATGACAAAAATTTTTATCCCTTCTTTCTTGCCTTTTACGAAAAGGTGGATTGGCTTACCTTTTTTGAGAAGTCTCCGACAAGATTTTGATATCTGGTTTTCCATATGAGTGTCGGGTTGGTGGCGATGTCTGAGATGTGGTGCATTACTTTTCCGTCTGACCATTTTTGGGGGAATTCTGTTTTTCCTGGTTTGGTGGGCGTGTGGTGGCCATCAGCTCATGTGCCGTCATCCTTGAGTTCTCAGCCGAGGATGTGTTTAGTGGGTTCTTTCGAGGCGTAACCCCGGGGGTGGAGGTTTCTCACCGTAGAGAACGCTGGCAGTGGTCGCTGCTATTGGATCGTCACTTCATCGCACGATCGTGTCCGTGTCTTTCGGTGATAGTGTTGTCGCTTGTTTCGGTAATTTCAGCTGCTTTGACGCGTATAGATGGCCCTTACCCTTAACCGCGATGCACGGTTACCCCAGCCATCGACCCCTGCTCCGGCTCGGCCGGGATCAACTGTTGGCTCAGATTGTCCTTTCACGGCGTAGCTCGCTGACGTCGATCATCGCGTAGGGCTATTTATCATATATGGTCATCAGTCTCGTTTCGGAGATCAGAGACATCACTCCTTATACACGCCATCTGGCACGTTCGCTTTTTATTCTTTCTCTTCGAACTTGGGATGAATGATCCACAGGTCAACGACCTTGCCGTCATCTATTCCGATAGCGGCACCGTTGCAAAATTGAGCCGCAACTTTGCTTTCTGGAACGCCAGGCTGAGCGAAACGTAAAATGTTAGCGTCTTTGTCATACTGCATCTCGAACTCATC
>NZ_AUDF01000003.1 GCF_000425325.1 Rathayibacter toxicus DSM 7488 | reverse complement strand
CGAACGACGAGTAACCTGAGCCGACATCCCCACACACAAGCAACCCCGCAACAACACACCAGCGGCACGAGAACCACTCGGCAACACTAGCCGGGAATCCATCATCACCGCAGTCGCGTCGCAGTCGCAGTCGGCTCTCGCCCTACCACAGCGGCCGTCAACTACACTCATCGAGTCAGCCGCACCGCCAATACCGCCGTCTCCACGCGCCACACACCAGCGCAGACTTCCACCGAAACGGACCCCTCCCACATGGCCTCTACCAACGACATCAAAAACGGCACCGTCCTCAACATCGACGGACAACTCTGGAACGTCATCGAGTTCCAGCACGTCAAGCCAGGCAAGGGCGGCGCGTTCGTGCGCACAAAAATGAAAAACGTGCTCACTGGCAAAGTGGTCGATAAGACATTCAACGCCGGAGCCAAAATAGACACCGCCAACGTCGACCGTCGCGACTTCCAGTACCTCTACCGCGACGGCACAGACTTCGTCTTCATGGACAGCACCGACTACGACCAGATCACCGTTCTGGAGGCGGTCGTGGGCGACGCAGCCAACTTCATGCTCGAAAACCAGAACGTCACCCTCGCCCTCCACGACGGCAACCCGCTCTACATCGACCTGCCCGCCTCCGTGGTGCTCGAGATCACCTACACAGAGCCCGGCCTCCAAGGCGACCGCTCAACCGGAGGCACCAAACCAGCAACCGTCGAAACCGGCCACCAGATTCAGGTGCCGCTGTTTATCGAACAAGGCACCAAGGTCAAGGTAGACACCCGTACAGGTGAATACCTCGGCCGTGTCAACTGAACCGCGGCCTCGGTGAGTGCTCGTACGAAGGCGCGTAAGCGCGCCCTCGATATTCTTTACAACGCCGACGTTCGGCAGATTTCTTTTGCTCAGTCGTTGCGGGCGGAGGCGGAACGCGCGGTTGATGAGCCGGCGCGTGAGGCGTCCTGGTTGTATGCGCGTGAAATCGTTGATGGCGTCATTGACCATGCCGACGAGATCGATGCTCTGATCACCGACCGTGCCAAAGGGTGGACACTCGCGCGGATGCCGCTGGTAGATCGTGCCATCCTCCGGATCGCGGTGTGGGAGATCCTCTACAACGATCATGTGCCGGATGGCGTGGCCATTTCGGAGGCGGTCGCGGCGGCCACGGCCCTCTCCACCGACGACTCCGCCGGCTTCATCAACGGGGTGCTCGCCTCGGTCGCTCAATCCCGGGCGTAAGCCCGGCCAGCAGCGGAGAATTCCTCTGCCTGCCAGGCGGCTCACGACGTGGTGCGGCGGCGATGCTGTGGCTATACTCAGCCAGGCTTTTCCTTTAACAACCGTCCAGTGAGGCGGGGAAGGAGGTCGGTGTGACGGCACGTACTGTGCTCAACGGCGCTGACATCACGCGTGCTCTGACACGTATTGCTCACGAGATCCTGGAATCGAACCGCGGCGCGCAGTCGCTGGTGATCCTGGGGATCCCTACCCGCGGTGTCGTTCTTGCTCGGCGCATTGCTGAGATGATCGCTCGCATTGAACCGACCGCCGAGCCGGTGTTCGCGGGATCGCTTGACGTGACGATGTACCGCGACGATCTCGCTCACCATCCTGTGCGGATGCCCGGGCGCACCACGGTGCCGACCAGTATCGATGGCCGCACGGTTGTCCTGGTAGACGATGTGCTTTTTTCGGGCCGGACCATCCGCGCTGCTCTGGACGCGCTGAACGATCTTGGCCGTCCCCGGGCAGTCCGGCTCGCGGCGCTGGTGGATCGGGGTCACCGTGAGCTGCCGATCCGGGCTGATTTTGTGGGCAAGAACCTCCCGAGCAGTTTGAGCGAGCGGATCAACGTGCGCCTGGTGGAGACCGACGGGGAAGACCTCGTGGCGATCGAGTCGGGCGAGAGTGAAGGGCACGGTCGATGAAGCATCTCCTCTCCACTCGAGACCTGAACCGTGACGACGCGATAGCGCTCCTTGATACCGCCGAGGACATGGCGGAGGTGCACCACCGCGAGGTCAAAAAACTGCCCGCCTTGCGCGGGAAGACTGTCGTTAACCTGTTTTTCGAGGACTCGACCCGGACCCGCATCTCGTTCGAGGCCGCCGCCAAACGTCTCTCGGCCGATGTGATCAATTTCAGTGCCAAAGGGTCGAGCGTGTCCAAGGGCGAGAGCCTTAAAGACACTGCCCAGACGCTCGCGGCGATGGGGGCTGACGGTGTGGTAATGCGGCACAGCGCCTCCGGGGCGCCCGCGGCACTCGCCTCGAGTGGCTGGATTGACGCTGCCATCCTGAACGCTGGAGACGGTACCCATGAGCATCCGACCCAGGCTCTGCTGGACGCTTTCACCATCCGTCGGCGTCTGCACGGCGCGCACGCCTCGCGCGGTAAGAGCCTCGACGCGGTCTCGGTCACGATCGTGGGGGACATCCTGCACTCGCGGGTGGCCCGCTCTAATCTGTGGCTGTTGACGGCGCTCGGCGCGGAGGTGACGCTGGTCGCGCCTCCGACTCTCGTGCCCGTGGACACCGCAGACTGGCCCGCGACGATCTGCTTCGACCTCGACGAGGCCCTCGACACACACCGTCCCGACGTCGTGATGATGCTGCGTATCCAGCTGGAACGGATGTCGAGCGGCTTTTTCCCCAACGGCCGCGAGTACGCACGCCTCTGGGGCCTGGACGATGAACGGCTGGCCCGTCTGGGCCCGGATACCATCGTCATGCACCCCGGACCTCTGAACAGAGGCGTCGAGATCTCCTCGGCTGCGGCTGATTCGAGCCGCTCCACTGTGCTGGACCAGGTCACAAACGGAGTGTCCGTCCGGATGGCCGCGCTCTATCTGCTGCTGTCCGGTGAACGGGAGGTGTACTGATGAGTGAGCGGATCCTGATCTCGGGCGCGACTCTCGCCGATGGCGCGACAGCTGATCTGGTGATCGACGGGGGAGTCGTTGTCGAGATCGGTGCCACTGTCGATCCGGGCGGCGCCCGCGTGATCGACGCCGACGGACTGCTCGCGCTCCCCGGCCTGGTCGATCTGCACACGCATCTGCGCGAGCCCGGCTCCGAGCAGAGCGAGACCGTTCTGACGGGCACGAGAGCCGCGGCGGCGGGAGGCTTCACCGCCGTCTTCGCGATGGCCAACACCTCGCCGGTGCAGGACACCGCGGGCGTGGTCGAGCAGGTGCAGAGCCTGGGCGAGGATGCTGGTTACGCGACGGTGCGTCCGATCGGTGCGGTCACGACAGGTCTGGCGGGGCAGTCGCTCGCCGAGATTGGCGCTATGGCCCGCAGTCGGGCGGCGGTGCGCGTTTTCTCGGACGACGGAAAGTGCGTTTCCGATGCCCTGCTGATGCGTCGCGCGCTCGAGTACGTGAAGGCTTTTGATGGAATCATTGCCCAGCACGCACAGGAGCCGCGGCTCACCGCAGGCGCCCAGATGAACGAGGGCGCGGTGTCCAGCGAACTCGGACTCCAGGGCTGGCCGGCCGTGGCGGAGGAAGCGATCATTGCCCGCGACGTGCTGCTCGCCGAGCACGTGGGCTCACGCCTGCACGTCTGCCACGTCTCGACGGCCGGCTCGGTGGAGGTGATTCGCTGGGCGAAAGCCCGGGGTATCGCTGTGACGGCGGAGGCGACTCCGCACCACCTCCTGCTCACGGAGCAGTTAATCGCGCGCAATCTTGTCGGTGCAAGCTATGACGCTCACTTTAAGGTCAACCCTCCGCTGCGTCGCGACGAGGACGTGCTCGCGCTGCGCGAAGCGCTTGCCGACGGCACAATCGACATCGTCGCAACCGACCACGCCCCGCATCCAGTGGAGGCGAAGGACTGCGAGTGGGATGCCGCGGCATTCGGCATGGTGGGTCTGGAGAGCGCGTTGAGTGTTGTGCACGCCGCTCTCATTGAGGACGGCCGGATGCGCTGGGCCGACATCGCCCGGGTGCTCTCCTCGGCCCCCGCGCGGATCGGTCGCCTCGACGGTTATGACCGCGGCCTTGCCGTCGGTGCTCCCGCCAACATCGTGCTCTACGATTCTCAGGCGCGTCGCCGTTTTTCGACCGCTGACCTGTGCGGCCGCAGCGCCAACTCGCCCTACCTGGGGCGTGAATTGCCCGGCCGGATTATTGCGACACTGCATCGGGGCTTCCCGACGGTGCTGGACGGGGAGCTTGTTGATCCGGCGACCGTTGCCGCCTCCGCGAGGGCCGCCGGTGGATAGGGCCGCGATCACGATCGGTATCGCCGCGGTCATCGTGCTCGTCTTTGTAGGTATGGCAATCTCGTGGCGCGCGCGGCGTCGCCGCGGGGCCGACCTGGCGTCGGAGCCGGGGTCGCTCGCGTCCCTCGGTGCGGAGCTGGAGTCAGTCGAGGCGCCCTACGTCGCCACTACCCGCTTCGAGCAGCCGCTGGAGCGGGTAGTGCTGCCCGGGCTCGGCTTCCGGGGTCGGGCGACGCTCCGCCTGCATGAGCGCGGTGTCGTGATCGCCCCGGTCGGCGAACGCGAGACAGCTATTCCGGCCCAGCGGCTGCACGGTGCTGGCCGGGGTAGTTACGTCATTGACCGGGCAGTGGAAGAGGGCGGCCTGCTGGTGATCTCATGGTCGCCGCGCGGTACCGAGATGGTGGACAGTTACCTCCGTGTAGGCGACCCGCGCCTGGCCACGCACCTTGTCGCTGAACTGCTCCGTCTTGCCGACCCTGAATTTTCCCCCTCCGACCCCGGATCCGCCGACGGCGGCCCCGCTCCAACCCAGAAGGGCTTCTAGTCCGTGCTAACGACATGCCTCAGCACCGAACCCACCGCTGTCCTCATCCTCGAGGACGGGCGACGATTTGCGGGTCAGGCCTACGGCGCCCGCGGTCGCACGCTCGGTGAGATCGTTTTCGCGACCGGGATGACCGGCTACCAGGAGACACTGACCGACCCGAGTTACGTCGGCCAGATCGTCGTGCAGACCGCCCCGCACATCGGCAATACGGGCACCAACGACGACGACATGGAGTCGCGTCGGATGTGGGTCGCCGGCTACGTGGTGCGCGACCCCTCCCGTGTGGTGTCGAACTTCCGCGCGCAGCGCTCGCTTGACGATGATCTGGCCTCCGACGGCATCGTGGGTATTTCGGCTGTCGATACTCGTGCGATCACCCGACACATTCGTTCGGCTGGTTCGATGCGCGCGGGCGTGTTCTCGGGCGAGGATTTCGCGCTGTCTGAGCAGCAGCAGCTGGCGCTGGTGCGGGGCGGGGCGCGGATGGCGGGCCTGAACCTCTCCGCCGATGTTTCGACTCCCGAG
Organism: Rathayibacter toxicus DSM 7488; assembly: GCF_000425325.1. Taxonomy (GTDB): domain Bacteria; phylum Actinomycetota; class Actinomycetes; order Actinomycetales; family Microbacteriaceae; genus Rathayibacter; species Rathayibacter toxicus. The sequence goes on along the minus strand of NZ_AUDF01000003.1, from coordinate 377,506 downwards.
CAGTACACCGTGCCCGCGCAGGGCGAGCGCGTCGGCTCGGTCGCCGTGATTGACCTCGGCGTGAAGACCTCGACAGTGAACTATCTCGCCGAGCGTGGCTTCGAGGTGCACGTGCTGCCCGAGTCGGTGACGGCGGAGGAGGTACTCGCCCTCACGCCGTCGGCGCTGTTCTTCTCGAATGGCCCCGGCGACCCGGAGGCCTCCGACCGGCACGTGGAACTGCTGCGCACCACGCTCCGTGCGGGCCTACCCTTCTTCGGCATCTGCTTTGGTAACCAGCTGCTGGGCCGCGCGCTCGGTTTTGGCACCTACAAGCTGCCCTTTGGGCATCGCGGGATCAACCAGCCTGTGCTCGATAAACTCACCGGACGGGTGGAGATCACCGCGCAGAACCACGGCTTTGCCGTCGATGCTCCGATTGACGGTGAACTCGACTCGCCGTACGGTTTCGGGCGCGTCGAGGTCAGCCACTACTCGTTGAATGACTCGGTCGTTGAAGGCCTGCGCTGCCTCGACATTCCCGCCTTTTCGGTGCAGTACCATCCGGAGGCGGCGGCCGGCCCGCACGACTCCACCTATCTCTTCGATCGTTTCCGCGCGATGGTCGTACAGCGCACCGCCGAGCAGAGCGGCAGCACGTCCGCCCCGGCCGACACAGCCTCGCCCCTTATCCTTCAGACCGGAGAGCAGAAGTAATGCCCCGCAGGGAAGACATTCAGAGCGTCCTCGTTATCGGTTCCGGGCCGATCGTGATCGGACAGGCCGTTGAGTTCGACTACTCCGGCACTCAGGCGTGCCGAGTGTTGCGCGCCGAGGGGGTGCGGGTGATCCTCGTCAACTCGAATCCGGCGACGATCATGACGGACCCTGACTTCGCTGACGCGACCTATGTCGAGCCGATTACGCCGAAGGCGATCGAGGCGATCATCGCCAAGGAGAAGCCGGATGCGATCCTGCCGACCCTGGGCGGGCAGACCGCGCTCAACGCGGCGATCCAGCTGCACGAGCTCGGCATCCTCGAGAAGTACGACGTCGAGCTGATCGGTGCGAGCTTCGAGGCGATTAACCGTGGCGAGGACCGGCAGATCTTCAAACAGCTTGTGCTGGACGCGGGCGCTGATGTGGCGAAGTCGTACATCGCGCACACGGTGGAAGAGGCACTCGAGTACGCCGATGATCTCGGCTACCCCTTGGTTATCCGCCCCTCCTTCACGATGGGTGGCCTCGGCTCCGGTTTTGCCTACAGTCGCGAGGAACTTGTGCGCATGGTGACCGACGGCCTGCATCAGAGCCCCACCACCGAGGTGCTGCTGGAGGAGTCGATCCTCGGCTGGAAAGAATACGAACTTGAACTGATGCGCGACACCGCCGACAACACGGTCGTCGTCTGCTCGATCGAGAACGTCGATCCGGTTGGTGTGCACACCGGCGATTCGATCACGGTGGCCCCGGCGCTGACGCTGACTGATCGCGAATACCAGAAGTTGCGCGACATCGGCATCCGCATTATTCGGGATGTCGGCGTGGACACCGGAGGCTGCAACATTCAGTTCGCGGTAGACCCGACAGATGGTCGCATCATCGTTATTGAGATGAATCCCCGTGTCTCCCGGTCCTCGGCGTTGGCGTCGAAAGCGACCGGCTTTCCGATCGCGAAAATCGCCGCCAAGCTCGCCCTGGGTTATCGGCTTGATGAGATCCCTAATGACATCACCGGGGTGACTCCAGCGAGCTTTGAGCCCACGCTCGACTACGTCGTGGTCAAGGTGCCGCGCTTTGCCTTCGAGAAGTTTCCTGCCGCCGATAAGACGCTCACGACGACCATGAAATCGGTGGGCGAGGCGATGGCGATCGGCCGCAATTATGCGCAGGCACTCCAGAAGGCGCTGCGCTCACTCGAGAAGCGCGGCTCCTCCTTCCACTGGGGTATCCAGGAGAGTTCGGTCGCGGAGTTGCTCGAGATCGCCCGGACGCCCACCGACGGTCGCATCGTTACCGTGCAACAGGCGCTGCGACTCGGCGCGACCGTCGAGCAGGCCTTTGAGGCGACCACGATCGACCCGTGGTTCCTTGACCAGATCGTGCTGATCAACGAGATCGCCGACCTCGTCCGCGAGCATCCCGCGCTCGACGCGGGCCTGCTGTGGCTCGCGAAGGATCACGGCTTCTCGGACGCGCAGATCGCCGAGCTCCGCGGCCTCGATGAGGCGGAGGTACGCCGAGTGCGTCACGACCTCGATGTGCGGCCGGTCTACAAGACGGTCGATACTTGCGCCGGAGAGTTCCCTGCGCTTACCCCGTATCACTACTCCTCCTACGACGAGGAGACCGAGGTCGTCGCGGCCGACCGTCGCAAGGTGGTGATTCTCGGATCCGGACCGAACCGGATCGGACAGGGCGTCGAGTTCGACTACTCGTGCGTGCACGCCTCATTCGCGCTCTCGGACGCTGGCTTTGAGACGATCATGATCAACTGCAACCCCGAGACCGTCTCGACCGACTACGACACCTCGGACCGCCTGTACTTCGAGCCGCTGACGCTCGAGGACGTGCTCGAGGTCATCCACGCCGAGTCGCAGTCCGGCGAGCTGGTCGGTGTCGTCGTGCAGCTGGGCGGCCAGACGGCCCTCGGCCTCGCGGCTGGGCTTGAGGCGGCCGGCGTGCCGATCCTCGGCACCACCCCGGCGGCCATCGATCTGGCGGAGGAGCGGGGTGCGTTCTCGCGGATCCTCGATCAGGCCGGTCTGCTCGCCCCGCGTAATGGCACCGCGATCGACCTCGAGGGTGCCCGCGCCGTCGCGACCGGCATCGGCTTCCCCGTGCTCGTGCGTCCCTCGTTCGTGCTCGGCGGCCGCGGCATGGAGATCGTCTACAGCGCCAACCAGCTCGAGGACTACTTCGAGCGGGTCGCCGACCAGGGCATTGTCGACGCAGCCCACCCTCTGCTGGTGGACCGGTTCCTCGACGATGCGATCGAGATCGACGTCGACGCGCTGTACGACGGCGAACGGCTCTACATCGGCGGCGTGATGGAGCACATCGAGGAGGCCGGTATTCACTCCGGAGACTCGGCGTGCACTCTGCCTCCGGTGACGCTCGGCCGCCAGCAAATCGACCGGGTGCGGGAGGCGACCCTCGCCATCGCGCAGGGCATTGGCGTGTGTGGCCTGCTCAACGTGCAGTTTGCGATCGCCCAGGGCGTTCTCTACGTCTTGGAGGCGAATCCGCGTGCCTCGCGCACGGTTCCGTTTGTCTCTAAGGCTCTGGGCATTCCGCTGGCGAAGGCCGCCTCTCGCCTGATGGTCGGCGAGACGATTGCCGCGCTGATCGCCGAGGGGATTCTCCCCGAGAGTGACGGCTCGACTGTGCCGATGGACTCGCCGATCGCGGTCAAGGAGGCGGTGCTGCCGTTCAAGCGTTTCCGCACCAAAGACGGCCAGGTGGTGGATTCCCTGCTCGGCCCTGAAATGCGCTCCACCGGCGAGGTGATGGGCATCGACCGCGACTTCCCGCGCGCCTTCGCGAAGAGCCAAGAAGCGGCCTACGGTGGCATGCCGTCCAGCGGCACAGTGTTCGTGTCGGTTGCCGACCGTGACAAGCGCGCGATCGTGCTCCCGGCGCTGCGGCTGAGCCAGCTCGGCTTCGAGATTTTGGCGACCGAGGGCACCGCCGAGGTGCTGAACCGCAACGGTATCCGCGCCCGCGTGGTGCGCAAGTACAGTGAGCACGCCGATGGCGACGCGCCGTCGATCGTCGAGCTGGTCAGCCGCAACGAGGTCGACGTCGTCATCAACACCCCGAGCGGAGGCGCCGCTCGCGCCGACGGTTACGAGATCCGTGCCGCTGCTGTCGCCGCTGACAAGCCTCTCTTCACCACTATTGCGCAGCTCGCCGCGGCCGTCGCCTCGCTCGAGGTTGCCGCCCAGGCAGTCGAGGTAACGAGTCTGCAAGATTACGCGCGGCGTCGAGCGGAGGGGACCGCGTGAGCGCAGGCGCGGAGGGCGTCGTCTCCTTCGGTTCACGCCTCGCCGCGGCGTGTGCTGCGTACGGCCAGTTGTGCGTGGGGATTGATCCGCACGCGTTCCTGCTCGAGGAGTGGGGATTGGCTGATGACCCGGCAGGGCTGGAGTCGTTCGGTCGACGCGTTGTGGAGGCTGCGGCCGGCCGCGTGGGGATAGTCAAGCCGCAGGTTGCTTTCTTCGAGCGACACGGCTCGGCTGGCTATGCCGCATTGGAACGGATTCTCAGCGACGCGCGTGCGGCCGGTTTGCTGGTGATCGCGGACGCGAAACGCGGCGATATCGGCACGAGCGTCACTGCGTACGCCGAGGCCTGGCTCCGACCCGGTTCGCCGCTGGAAGCTGACGCGATGACCGCAGCTGCCTACCAGGGGCTCGGTTCGCTCGAGGGGATGCTCACTCTGGCCCAGAACGCGGGGAAGGGTGTGTTTGTCCTGGCTGCAACCTCCAATCCGCAGGCGCGGCCGATGCAGCGCGCGCTGGTTCAGGACGGCGCACAGCGCGGCGCCACGGTGGCGGGTGCGGTGCTGTCCGAGGTGGCATCGTGGAACGCGGAATATTCACGCTCGTCGATTGGCTCGGTTGGTGTTGTGCTCGGAGCAACCGTCACCCTCAGTGAGTACGGTATCCAGACGCACGCTCCGGTGCAGCCGGTGTTGCCGGTGCTTGCTCCGGGCTTCGGTCACCAGGGCGCAGCGATAGCGGATGTTCCCCGGCTGTTCGGCGCGCTGAGCGGCTGCACTATCGTGAGCGAGTCACGCAGCATTCTTGGCGTTGGTCCTGATCGAATTGCCGCTGAGATCGCCCGCCGTGTCACTGACATTCAGGAGAGTTTTGTCCGCTGAAACCGTCACTCCCGTGCCCGACGCCGAACCGTTGCGTGCCGGGCGACGCTCCCCGCCGCCCGAAATTGACCGTCGTGCGGCGTCCGAAGCTGCCGTTGCAGCCCGCAGGGCACGCGCAGAAGTGAAGAAGGCAGTCGCCTCCGGTCGTCGGCGGGCTACCGAGGTTCTGAGAGCTGCCAGGACCAATCCGGTCGGGGTCGAGGCGCGGATGCGTGTCACCGAGTTGCTGCGCGCGGTGCCGTCGCTCGGTGTAATCAAGACTCTGCGGGTCATGGAGCAGTTACAGATTGCTGCGTCGAAGCGCTTGGGTGGTCTCGGACGTCGGCAGAGGGAGGGGCTGCACTCGTTCCTTGACGAGCGTGAGGCGCGCCAGTCCTGCCCCGAACGCACTCGTTTGCTGGTGCTCGCCGGTCCGACCGCTGTTGGTAAGGGCGCGGTCTCCAGTCACATTCGCGAGCACTATCCCCAGGTGCTGCTGTCGGTATCGGCCACGACACGTGCGCCGCGACCGGGCGAGGTCGATGGCGTCAGCTACTACTTTGTCGATGACGCCGAATTTGACCGTATGGTCCAGGCGGGGGAGTTTCTCGAGCACGCGGTCGTGCACAATTCGTCTCGCTATGGCACGCCGCGGGCACCGATTGAGGTTGCGCTCGCCCAGGGGCGTCCCGTCATGCTGGAGATCGATATCCAGGGCGCCCGGCAGGTGCGCGAGCAGATGCCCGACGCGCAACTAGTCTTTCTTCTCCCGCCGAGCTGGGATGAACTGGTGCGCCGCTTGGTGGGTCGTGGCACTGAAAGCGCCCAGGAGCAGCAGCGCCGACTCGAAACAGCCAAAGTTGAGCTTGCTGCGCAAGACGAGTTCGATGTCACAATCGTGAATAGGACTGTGCCCGAGGCGGCCCGTGAAGTCGTAGAGTTAATGGTGCCTCGTGCCGATGGCGCACCCGCCGATGCGGGCCGCTGAGTTCGAGCCACCGATCACCTCCGAGCCGACGCCCACTCGCCCCCGGGCGACAAGCTTTTTACGGCATTCCGGAGCCTCACATCGGCGCTGCTGCGCCTACAAGGAGAACCTCATGGCCACCACTCTCGGCATCATCGACCCGCCCATTGATGAACTGCTCTCGAAGGTAGATTCGAAGTACGCGCTCGTGATCTTCGCCTCCAAGCGCGCTCGTCAAATCAACGATTACTACGCAGACCTTCACGAGGGCAGCCTGTTCGACAACGTGGGCCCGCTGGTGGACTCCACCATCGACGACAAGCCCCTCTCCGTTGCTCTCCACGAGATCAACGAGGACAAGCTCGTCGCCCAGCCGCTCGCCGAGTAATTCGGCCACGTGCGCTCTTCGCCCCCACCGGCTCGTCGCTTAAACATCGTCGTCGGTATCACCGGCGGCATTGCCGCCTATAAGGCAGTTGGCGTGGTGCGGGCTTTGGTCCTCGCCGGGCACGACGTTCATGTCGTGGCGACGGAGGCGGCGCTGCGTTTTGTGGGCACCCCCACTCTCGAGGCTGTGTCGCGTAACCCGGTGCACACCGAGCTGTACGAGGGTGTCGCTCAGGTCCGTCATGTGGCGATTGGCCAGGCTGCTGATCTGCTAGTGATCGCGCCGGCCACCGCTCACACGCTCGCCACGCTTGCGGTCGGCCTCGCGGATGACCTGCTCGGCAACACGGTCCTGGCCAGCACGGCTCCCCTTGTCGTTGCTCCGGCGATGCACACCGAGATGTGGGCGAATGCGGCGACTGTCGCCAACGTGGCGACCCTCCGCTCACGAGGGGTACACATTGTCGGGCCTGAAGCGGGTCGTCTCACCGGCAGCGATTCAGGACTCGGGCGGATGGCGGAGCCGGAGGCGATCGTGGCTGAGGCGTTAGCCGTGCATGCCCGCTCGGTCAGTGCGCGCGGTGACCTCGAGGGGGTGCGCGTTCTCGTCACTGCGGGAGGCACGCGCGAGCCACTGGATCCGGTGCGCTTTGTGGGTAACCGCTCGAGTGGACGCCAGGGTGTGGCACTTGCCGAGGCCGCGGTCTCGCGTGGGGCGGCCGTGACCCTGCTCGCGGCGAATCTTGACGTCGATGCTCCGCAGGGCGTTGAGGTTATCGTCGTGGGCACGGCACGTGAGTTGCGGGAGGCGGCCCTCGCCGCGATGCGCGACGTGGAGATCGTGATTATGGCCGCGGCCGTCGCCGACTACCGCCCCGCCTCAGTAGCGGACTCGAAGATCACCAAGGATCAGCAGGGTGACCGGCTCGTCTTGGAGCTGGTGAAAAACCCCGACATTCTCGCCGAGCTGTCGGCTGCCCGTCAGGAGGGGCAGCTGGTGGTGGGCTTTGCTGCCGAAACCGAGCCTGATCAGCAGAAGATGCTTGCTCGCGGCCGAGCCAAAATCGCCCGCAAAGGCTGCGACCTGATTGTCCTCAACCGGGTGGGCTGGACCGAAGGTTTTCACGGCGAGAGCAATGCCGTTATCGTGCTTGACCGGGCGGGCGATATAGTGGGCGAGGCCTCCGGCACCAAGGCAGCCGTGGCCGATCGCATCCTCGACCTGGTTGCACGGCATCCGCCATCGGTGCGCGACAACGGTACCGGGAGTCCGGCGGGGTAACGAGCATCCGTGGGCATCCGCCCCAACCTCGGTAAGGCCTGGTCAGCATGTGCCGGGCCGGGATGAGAAGAGACGCCGCTATGACCTCCAGTTCCCTCCGTCTGTTCACCTCCGAGTCGGTAACCGAGGGCCACCCCGATAAGATTTGTGATCAGATTTCCGATCGTGTCCTCGACGCACTCCTCAGCAAGGATCCGCACAGTCGTGTCGCGGTGGAGACCCTGGTTACCACGGGGCTTGTTCATGTGGTCGGCGAGGTGTCAACGTCGGCTTACGTCGAGATTCCGCAGATCGTCCGCGACACCATTGTCGGCATCGGCTACGACTCCTCGGCGAAGGGCTTTGATGGCCGTTCGTGTGGTGTCTCGGTGTCGATCGGGCAGCAGTCGCCCGAGATCGCGGCCGGAGTCGATAGCGCCCTCGAGGTACGCAACGACGGGACAGTCGCCGACGTATTCGACCGTCAGGGCGCGGGCGACCAGGGGCTGATGTTTGGTTTCGCTACCGACGAAACGCCCGAGTACATGCCGCTGCCCAGCTGGCTTTCGCATCGGCTTGCGGAGCGGCTTGCTGCGGTGCGCATATCCGGTGAACTCGACTACCTTCGCCCAGACGGGAAGACCCAGGTCACCATCGGCTACGACGACGCCCGGCCAGCAACGATCGATACCGTCGTCCTTTCGACCCAGCACGCCGAACAGGTGAGCACTGCCACCCTCCACGCCGATATTGAGGCGCACGTGATTCGGCCCGTGCTCGAGACGGTGAATCTCGACTCCTCCGCGGTACGCCTACTGATCAACCCCACCGGACGCTTTGAGATTGGCGGGCCGCAGGGCGACGCGGGGCTCACTGGGCGCAAGATCATCGTCGATACTTACGGCGGAGCGGCACGGCACGGTGGTGGTGCCTTTTCGGGTAAGGATCCGTCCAAGGTAGATCGTTCGGCCGCCTACGCGATGCGCTGGGTCGCCAAGAACGCGGTCGCCGCCGGTCTCGCCTCCCGTCTGGAGGTTCAGGTCGCCTATGCGATAGGTAAAGCGACGCCCGTTGGCCTCTATGTCGAAACCTTCGGCACCGGAACGGTCCCCGACGCTGTGATCACGGAGGCGATCCGCTCAGTCTTCGATCTGCGCCCGGCCGCGATCGTGCACGCGCTCGACCTGCTCCGTCCGATCTATTCGCGCACCTCCGTCTACGGGCACTTCGGTCGCGAGCTTCCCGATTTCACCTGGGAACGCCTGGACCGGGTGGACGATCTGCGCTCGGCAGCAGGTACGGCGTAACGGTCGCAGCGACGATGTCGAGCGGTCCGAGCGGAGGTGTCGCGCGTGTCCTCCTGGATTCGCCACTGCCGCAGCTTGACCGTCTCCTGGATTACACGGTGCCGGAGGCGCTGCGCGAGAAGATGCGCCCCGGGGTGCGGGTGCGGGTGCCGCTGCGCACAGGCGGCCGGATCGCCGACGCTTTCGTCATCGAGCTGGGCGAAGGATCCGACCATGTCGGGGCGTTGAGCGCTATTGAGGAGCTGGTTTCTCCGCTTCCCGTGCTCACCCCTGCGGTCTGGGCGCTCGCGCGTCGAGTCGCCGATCGCGCGGCCGGTAGCGCCAGCGATGTGGTGCGGCTCGCCGTGCCCAGGCGGCATGTCCGGGTGGAGAGAAATCGGCTTGCTTCAGGGCCGGCCCCGGCGCCTCCTGTCGTGACAGCGGTGCCGGTGTCGGGTTATCCCGATGACGTGTGGGCGTTCCTGGCTGATGGTGGACGGTGTTCCGTCACGGCGATCCCGAATCCGGTGCGGCTTGCCTCCGGACAGTGGGTGGGCAGTGGACTGCTGACCTTGGCGGAGCTGGCACGTAATACCCTCTCGCGCGGCAAGGACGCGATTATCGCGGTGCCGGACTACCGCGACTACGAGCAGCTTGAGCTGGCGTTGGCCAGTCTCCTCCCGGAGGAGGCAGTGCTGCGGCTGGATGCGCGGCAGAAAGGGGCCGCGCGCTACGCCGCCTTCGTGCGTTGTCTTGATCCCGGCCCTCGCGTGATCGTGGGCAACCGCTCCGTGCTCTACGCCCCCTCCTCGGCGCTCGGACTGATCGCACTCTGGGATGACGGCGATCCACTCTTCGCCGAACCCCTCGCCCCCTACGTCCACGCGCGCGACGTGGCGCTGGTGCGGCAGGAGCAGAGCGGAGCCGGTTTGGTTCTGCTGGGCAACACTCGCACCATCGAGGTGGAACGGCTGGTAGAGATCGGTTTCGCGTCGGAGGTGGCACCGCGGCCCCTGCGGCGCCCGCACGTCGTGCCGACCTCGCAGCAGTGGGCAGTCGACGAGTATGACGCCGGTGCGCGCATTCCCTCATCGGCGTGGCAAGAGGCGCGGAAGGCGCTTGATTCCGGCCCGGTGTTGGTGCAGGTTGCCCGTCCAGGCTATGCGCCCGTTGTCGCCTGCGCGCGCTGCCGTACTGTCGCTCGCTGCACTCGCTGCCAGGGGCCGCTCGCTGTGCACGCAGACGGGGCACGCCCGAGTTGTGGCTGGTGCGGCCTGATCGCTGCCCAGTGGCAGTGCGCGGTCTGCGAGGCGACGAGCCTCCGCCTGGTGACTCTCGGTGCTGGTCGTACCGCTGAGGAGCTGGGCCGTGCTTTCCCCGGGATCCTCGTTGTGGTCGCCGACGGGCAACGGCCGGTGCTGACTGTGTCGGAGGAACCCGCCCTTGTGGTCGCCACCAGGGGAGCCGAGCCCCGGGCTGACGGAGGCTACCATGCCGTGCTTTTGCTCGACGGGGAGCGCATGCTGGCGCGAGAGAGCCTTCGCGTCGCTGACGACGCGCTGCGCACCTGGTCGAACGCGGCTGCCCTGGCTCGCCCGGGAGCCCCGGTGCTGCTGGTTGGCGTGGGGGGGAGTCTGGCGACTGCGTTAGCCACCTGGCGGCAGGCCGACTATTTGCGCGCCGAACTGGGTGAACGACGTGCGCTGCGTTTTCCGCCCGCGGTTCGGCTGGCCACGGTGAGCGGTGACGCTCACGCAGTCGAAGAGGCGCTTGACGCACTAGAAGAAAGCGAGCGCCAGGACCTGCTGGGCCCGGTCGGCCTGGAGGACGGCTCTGTCCGGGCGATTGTGCGCTTCGATTACGCGCGTGGCGCGGAGGTGGCGGCCCGCCTCCGCTCGGCCGTGATCCGCAACGCGACCCGGCGTCGTCGACCGCCGACAACTCCTGGACGTTTCCGGCCGGCTCCTCAGCTCCGGGTCCGCTGTGACGACCCGGATATTCTCTAAATTCCGCGCCATCACCGCGGTGTAGTGCTGAACCGGGGCCGACCAGCTGTCCCGGTTCAGTGATCCCGGCGTCGCCGGAGTGGCACGATGGACCATAGCCGCTCACCCCCCACCCAGGAGACTTCTCGTGCGCCTTGTCTTCGTCGGCACGCCTGCCGCCGCTGTCCCTACCCTGCGTGCGCTCGTCGCCTCCGACGACGACGTGGTCGCCGTGGTGACGCGCAAGGACGCGCCGGTGGGTCGTCGGCGGATCCTGACGCCCTCTCCGGTCGCCCTCGCCGCCGAGGAGCTGGGACTGCCGGTGATCCGGGCTGACCGTTTGGATGATGTCGTGACGGAGCGTATTCATGCGCTCGCGCCCGATCTTGGCGTGATCGTGGCCTACGGCGCTCTGGTGCGGGCGCGGTTGTTAGCCGTGCCGAGGCTGGGCTGGATCAATCTGCATTTCTCGCTGCTGCCACGCTGGCGTGGAGCGGCGCCGGTGCAGCGTGCGGTGATAGCGGGGGATTCCCGGATCGGCGCGAGTGTGTTCCAGCTTGTTGCCGAGCTTGACGCGGGCGACGTCTATGCCGAGATCCTCGAGGAGGTGCGTGAGCGGACGGCAGGGGAGTTACTGGAGGTGTTGTCCGAGCGCGGCGCATCGCTCACCCGGCAGGTAGTGAAAGACCTGGCCTCTGGCCGCGCGGTCGCGACTGCGCAGACTGGCGACGTCAGTTATGCCCCGAAACTTGATGTCACCGATGGACGGATCGACTGGATGCAGCCCACCGATCGGATCCTCGCCCTGGTGCGGGGCGTGACGCCCGAGCCCGGCGCCTCAACCATGGCGGGAGAGCTCCGGCTGAAGGTGCTTGCGCTGCGTTCTGTTGAGGGACGGCTCGATCCCGGGCAGGTCCAGATTGAGGGTGGGCGCGCCCTCGTCGGCACCGGTGACGGAGCGGTTGACCTGGTCACGGTGCAGCCCTCGGGGAAAAAGCCGATGTCGGGAGCCGCCTGGGCACGCGGTCTGCGCTCCAGGACCGTCCTCGCGTGAGTGCCTCTCCCCGCCAGCGTGTGTCACCGGCCCGTCAAGTGGCGTACGACGTGGTGCGCGCGGTCAGCGGTTCCGACGCCTACGCCAACCTCCTCCTGCCCGGCCGTGTGGCCGCGGCCACACTCTCGCCCGCGGATGCAGGCTTAGCCACCGAACTGTGTTATGGCACGCTTCGGCTCTCCGGCTATTACGACCGGGTGATTGCCCTCGCGGCCGGACGTGACATCGCCGCCATCGATGCCCCGGTGCTCGATGCCCTGCGTCTCGGGGTGCACCAGCTGCTGGGGATGCGGGTCGCCCCGTATGCCGCGGTGAAAGAGAGCGTTGCTCTGGCGGCGCGGGGCTCATCGCAGAAGGCCGCGGCCTTTACTAATGCGGTGCTGCGTACCGTGTCGCGTTCAAGCGCCCAGGAGTGGCGTGAGCGGGTGGGCTCTGCTGCGGCCTCTCGCGACGAGCGCATCAGTGCGTTGAGTTCGCATCCGGTTTGGATTGTCCGCGCTCTGCGTCGGGCGCTCGCCGCGGAGGGAGCGGTCGACGAACTCGATGCAGTACTTGCCTCCGACAATGTGGCACCGCGGGTGAACCTTGTCGCGCTGCCAGGGCTGGCCGAGAGGGGCGAACTGGGCGGTGCTCAGCTCAACCGTTTTTCGCCGGTCGGTGTGGTCAGCGCCGGTGGCGATCCGGAGGCGTTGTCGGCTGTGCACGAGGGCCGCGCACGTGTGCAAGACGAGGGTTCGCAGCTGGCCGCGCTGACACTCGCGCGGGCACGGCCGGTGCGCGCTGGTGAGCGCTGGCTTGACCTGTGTGCGGGCCCGGGCGGTAAGGCGGCGGTGCTCGCAGCGGAGGCGCGCGGCACCGGAGCCACGCTCGTCGCAAACGAGGTGTCGCCGACCCGGGCCGCGCTGGTGCGGAAGGCGTTGGCGGCTGTTGATCCCGGAGTCGAGGTGCGCGTTGGCGACGGTCGGGACTTCGGTAACGAGCATCCGGGTGTCTTCGACCGCATTCTGCTCGACGCACCCTGCACCGGACTCGGTGCGCTACGGCGTCGACCGGAGGCGCGCTGGCGCAAAGCTGTCAGCGACGTGGAGACGCTGGCAGCGCTGCAGGGCGAATTACTTGACTCCGCGATGCGTGCGCTCGCCCCGGACGGGCTTCTCGCCTATGTCACGTGCTCGCCGCACCTCGGTGAGACTCGCCGTGTGCTCGCTCTCGCCCAGGACAGGCATCCGCTCGACCTGGTGGATACTCCCGCCGTGTTGCGTGCGATCACCACCGAGCCGCTTCCGCTGCCTGAGGGGCTGCGTCATGTCCAGCTCTGGCCGCACCGCCACGGCACCGACGCCCTATTCATCCAGCTCCTCCGCCGCGCCTGACCCCCGCCGCCCCCCGCGAGATGCCACGTATGACGCTCCCGCACGGCGTGTCGTCATCGTAAGTGGCATCTCGCGGGCGGCTTTAGGCTGAGGGGATGCCCGTACGGATCAACCCCAGCATCCTGTCCGCCGACTTTGTCAATTTCGAGTCTGAGCTGCGGCGCATCCCCGGGGCTGATCTCGTGCACGTCGATGTGATGGACAACCATTTCGTGCCCAACTTAACTTTTGGGTTACCCATGGTGCGGCGACTCCAGGAGGTATCGCCCCGCCCACTCGATGTGCACCTGATGATCGATGATCCCGACCGTTGGGCGCCCGGCTACGCCGAAACCGGTGCCTATTCCGTCACTTTTCACGCGGAGGCCGCGCATGATGTGGTGTCGTTGGCCCGCAGGCTTCGCGAGATCGGCTCGCGGGCCGGCCTTGCCCTCAAGCCAGGCACGATGCCGGACGATTACCTCGATCTCCTGCCTGAGTTTGACCAGGTGCTCGTGATGACGGTGGAGCCCGGCTTTGGTGGCCAGTCCTTCCTGGCCGAGACCATGCCGAAGCTGCGCACACTGAGAAATGTGGTTGATCGCACGGGCTTGGATATCTGGCTTCAGGTTGACGGAGGCATCGCCCCGGGCACCATCGAGATTGCGGCGGCGGCGGGCGCAGACACCTTCGTCGCTGGCTCGGCCGTCTTTGGTGCCACAGACCCGGACGCGGCCGTTGCCGCGCTGCGCGACGCCGCATCAGGCGCATATAGACTTCCCAGGTGAAAACTTTCGACGACCTCTTCACCGAACTGGGTGAGAAGGCCGCGACACGCCCGGAAAACTCTGGCACGGTCCGTGAACTCGATGCCGGCGTGCACGCCATCGGTAAAAAGATCGTCGAGGAGGCCGCCGAGGTCTGGATGGCTGCCGAGTACGAGGGTGATGACCGTACCGCGGAGGAGATCTCTCAGCTGCTTTATCACCTTCAGGTGCTGATGCTGGCGAAGGGCCTGAGTACCGCCGACGTCTACCGACATCTGTGAGTTCTGCCTCGCCAAGCGAGGTGCGTCGCCGGAAAGCACCGTCGCGCCCGCACCCGCCGCGTTCCCTCGCGGCGCGGACCACCGAACTGCTGTTGAGCTCTGAAGGACGCCCCACTGTGAACCTCGCTGATGGCCCCTCCGCCACGCTCTCCCCGCTGTTGCGCGTCGCCGTTCCTAACAAGGGCTCGCTCTCGGAGACCGCCGGTCAGATGCTCACTGAGGCGGGCTACTCCGGTCGCCGCGATCCCAAAGAACTCCACTTTATTGATGAGCGCAACGGAGTGGAGTTCTTTTACCTCCGCCCTCGCGACATCGCCACCTACGTCGGTTCCGGTGCCCTCGACGTCGGAATCACCGGTCGCGATCTGTTGATTGACTCCGGTTCTCAGGCGCGGGAAATCGCCAGTCTGGGCTTTGCGAATTCCACTTTCCGCTTCGCCGGGCCTGCCGGTCGCTACGAGAATCTTCACCAGATCGACGGCGTGCGCGTGGCGACCAGTTATCCCGGACTGGTCGGTGGTTTTCTCCAGGAACACGGCGTCACGGTGTCGTTGATTCGTCTGGATGGTGCGGTTGAGTCGGCGATTCAGCTCGGCGTGGCGGATGTGATCGCGGATGTTGTCGAGACCGGTAGCACGCTGCGCAAAGCGGGGCTCGGCATCTTCGGCCCCGTCATTCTGGACTCCACAGCCGTACTCGTGTCCGCCCCGGGGGAGCCGACAGGGATACCGGTGCTGTTGCGCCGTCTCGAGGGCGTTCTCGTCGCGCGCCAATATGTGCTACTGGACTACGACTGCCCGGTGGCGTTGCTTGAGCGGGCTACTGCTATCGCCCCGGGCTTCGAATCGCCTACCGTCTCGCCGCTGCACGATGTTGACTGGATCGCGGTGCGGGTGATGGTCCCTCGCGCCGACATGAACCAGGTGATGGACCGCCTCTACGACCTGGGCGCTCGCGCCATCCTGGTCACCTCGATCCACGCCGCACGTTTGTAGGAGGCCGGTAATGAGTCTCGCTGTCCGCGTCATTCCCTGCCTCGATGTGGCCGCCGGACGGGTGGTTAAAGGCGTGAGGTTTCACAATCTCCGCGACGTGGGCGATCCGGTCGAGCTGGCTCGGTTCTACTCCGAGCAGGGCGCCGACGAGTTGACGTTCCTCGATGTCACCGCCACTGTCGATGACCGTGCCACGATGTTCGAGGTCGTCCGTGCGACCGCCGAGCAGGTCTTCGTCCCGCTTACCGTGGGCGGAGGTGTGCGCGGCGTTGACGACGTGTCGCGCTTGCTCGCGCACGGCGCCGATAAGGTGGGAGTCAACTCCGCCGCTATTGCTCGGCCCGAACTGATCGGTGATATTGCCGACCGTTTCGGCGCGCAGGTGCTCGTGCTCTCGCTCGATGTGAAGCGGAGCGATTCGGTTGCTTCCGGCTTCATCGTCACCACCCACGGCGGTCGCCGCGACACGACACTCGATGCTCTCAGCTGGGCGACGGAGGCGGTGGAGCGTGGGGCGGGCGAGTTGCTGGTCAACTCCATCGACGCCGACGGCACCCAGCAGGGCTTTGATCTGGAGCTCATCGCGGCGATACGCGAGCACAGTAGTGTGCCGATTATCGCCTCAGGAGGCGCCGGTGCTGTTCGACACTTTGCCCCCGCTATCCAGGCCGGTGCTGATGCAGTGCTTGCCGCTTCCGTCTTCCATCGTCGAGAACTCACCATCGGTGAGGTTAAAAAGGCACTCGCGGAGTCGGGTCTTCAGATTCGATGATGACTCTCGCTGATCTGACCGCCGTTCTTGACCGCGTCGTTTTCGACTCCCACGGTTTACTGCCCGCGATCATTCAGCAGTACGACTCCCGCGAGGTGCTGATGCTGGGTTGGATGGATCGGGAGGCGCTGCGCCGCACCCTCACCGAGGGCCGGGTCACTTTCTGGTCGCGCTCCCGGCAGGAGTACTGGCGCAAAGGCGATACCTCCGGGCACGTCCAATATGTCCGGGCCGCTGCTCTCGACTGCGACGCCGACACTCTTCTGGTGCAGGTCGAGCAAATTGGCGCCGCCTGCCATACCGGCGAACACGCCTGCTTTGATGTGGGTCCGCTCGACCCCGTCACTGACTGCACGCCGGAGGCGGCGGAGTGACGATGAGTGGGCGAGGCCTGAAATACTCGGCGATCGTGACGACCGTGCTGCTCGCCGCGCTCGAGCTGACGGCCGCTACCCAGCCCTGGTTGATGCTCATCCTTGTCCCCACCACAGGGGAGGGTCGGCAGATCACGGTGGTCGGCACAGTCGCCGCACCCGCACTTTCGGCTCTCGCTCTGGCGACGTTAGCGCTGGCCGCGGCGCTCGCGTTGGCCGGGCCAGGGTTTCGCCTCGTACTGGGTGTGCTACCCGTGCTGCTCGGCGGTTCGGTGGTGCTCTCGGCAGTGACGGCGCTCGCCAATCCGGTGCGTGCGGGGTCGTCGCTGGTGACGGAGGCGACAGCTATCTCCGGCGAGCAATCGGTCGCTGCGCTGGTGGCCTCCGTCGCGTTGACTGCGTGGCCGGTTGTCGCGCTGGTGGGTGGGGTGCTGATCGTGGCGGTGGGCGTGTGGGTTCTGACCACACTGCGGCGTTGGCCGAGGCCGACGAAAAAGCGCGTCTCCCGCTTCGAGCCTGTGGAGGGTGGCGATCGCCGCATATCGACCGCGCAGATGGAACACAGGGAGATCGACCCCGTTTCCTCCTGGGATGAGCTCTCTCGCGGTGATGACCCCACGTCCGCGCCCTGAACCGGCACAAGGCCGGTTCCAGTGGCGCGCCACCCGCTAGGCTTGCCTGGTTCCGGTGCACATTCACGAGGAGAATCATGGCAATTGAGCACGATGACGATAATCACGGCCACTCGCCGGCTGCGTGGACTGCGGTGGTGATTATGCTGGTCGGCTTTACGGTCGGCACGATTGCCTTCTGGTTTGATGTCCCGCTTGTCGTGTGGCTTTCTGCCGGTCTCGTGATTGTCGGCCTCCTTGTCGGCATGGGCTTGGCCAAAGCGGGATACGGCGTGAACGGCAGCAAGGCCGCTCAGAAGGCGAGGGCATGAGATGCTTGCCGATCTGACTGCCGGAGCCCTGGCCGACGCGGCGCGCCGTCGCGAGAGTGTCCCGCTTGCCACCGTCGAGCGTCGTGCGCTCGAGCAGACTCCCGCCCTCGATGCCCTGGCCGCGCTTGCGCCCGCCGAGCACGTGCGCATCATCGCCGAGGTCAAGCGGGCTAGTCCTTCTCGGGGCGCGCTGGCCGAGATCCCTGATCCGGCTGAGTTGGCCGGGCTGTATGAGCGCGGAGGAGCGAGCGCAATCAGTGTCCTCACAGAGGAGCGTCGCTTTAAGGGCTCTCTCGACGACCTCAGAGCGGTTCGTGAACGGGTGTCCATTCCGGTGCTGCGGAAAGATTTCATTGCCGAGCCCTACCAGGTGTTCGAGGCGCGTGCCGCCGGTGCCGATCTGGTTCTGTTGATCGTTGCCGCGCTCGAGCAGCCACTCCTCCAGCAACTGCACGGGTTGGTGCGTGAGTTAGGCATGACGCCGCTGATCGAGACGCACTCGGCGGACGAACTCGAGCGCGCTGTCGATCTCGGCGCGCAACTCATCGGTATTAACGCTCGCAATCTGTCTACTTTCGAACTCGACCGCGACCTCTTCGGCAGCCTCGCCGACCGCATTCCTGCCGGCGCGGTGAAGGTGGCGGAGTCGGCAGTCGTGTCGGCGGACGATGTTGCGCATTACCGACGCTCGGGCGCCGATGTTGTTCTTGTCGGTGAAGCTCTTGTCACCGGAGGCGACCCCATCGCTACTCTCGCCAGCTTCCTGGCGTACTGAACTCCGGTGAGCACGACGGGTATGGCACTCCGAAACGAAGTCGGCCCCTACTTCGGAGAGTTCGGCGGACGTTATGTTCCCGAGCCGCTTATCGAGGCGCTCGATGAGCTGAGCGCCGAGTATGAGCGGGCGAAGGCTGATCCGGCCTTCCACGCCGAGCTGATGCGGTTGCACCGCAGCTACACCGGCCGCCCCTCTCTCATCACCGAGGTGCCGCGTTTTGCTGCCCACGCGGGTGGCGCGCGGGTGATTCTCAAGCGCGAAGACCTGAACCACACCGGCTCACACAAGATCAACAATGTGCTCGGTCAGGCGCTGCTCACCCAGCGCATCGGCAAGAGGCGTGTCATTGCAGAGACCGGCGCCGGTCAGCACGGAGTAGCCACCGCGACCGCGGCTGCCCTGTTCGGGCTCGAGTGCGTGGTGTATATGGGCGAAGTCGACACCGAACGTCAGGCGCTTAACGTCGCCAGAATGCGTCTGCTCGGTGCTGAGGTCGTTGCGGTGAAGACCGGCTCGCGCACCCTTAAAGATGCAATCAACGACGCGATGCGTGACTGGGTGACCAACGTCGCGAGCACCAACTACATTTTCGGTACCGTCGCGGGTCCGCATCCGTTTCCGACGCTCGTTCGCGACTTTCAAAGAATCATTGGTGAGGAGGCGCGCGAGCAGGTCCTCGACCTTACCGGCGCCCTGCCGTCCGCCGTCACCGCCTGTGTCGGTGGTGGTTCCAACGCGATGGGTATCTTCCACGCCTTCCTCGACGATCCGGAGGTGCGTTTGGTCGGTTTCGAGGCCGGCGGCGACGGCATCGAAACCTCCCGGCACGCGGCCACCGTCAGTAAGGGTCGGCTCGGCGTGCTGCATGGAGCCCGGAGCCTCCTGCTTCAAGATGAGGACGGTCAAACTATCGACTCGCACTCGATTTCGGCTGGCCTGGACTATCCGGGAGTGGGTCCCGAGCATGCCTGGCTCGCGAGCATCGGGCGTGCCGATTACCGCGCGGTGACCGACTCCGCCGCGATGGAGGCCTTCAGGCTGCTCAGTCGCACAGAGGGGATCATTCCGGCGATTGAGTCAGCACACGCCCTGGCTGGCACGCTCGAACTCGGTCGTGAGCTGGGTCCGGAGGCGACCATTCTGGTCAATCTCTCGGGTCGCGGCGATAAGGACATGACCACGGCGGCACAGTACTTCGATTTGATCGATCGGGGTGCGGTGCAATCATGAGGGGTCGCGCAGCCAGCGTTGCCGAGACCATCCGCCGACGCAACGATGAGGCGGCCGGTGCCCTGATCGGCTATCTCCCGGTGGGTTTCCCCGACCTGCCGACCAGTATCGACGCTGCTGTCGCGATGGCGGAGAACGGCGTCGATGCCATCGAGCTGGGTGTTCCGTACTCCGATCCGGTGATGGACGGGCCCGTCATCCAGAAGGCAACCCAGGCCGCGTTGGCCGCCGGGTTCCGGCTTCGGCACAGCTTTGAGGCCGTGCGCGAGATCCGCGCGCGAGTGGATGTGCCGGTGTTGGTGATGACCTACTTCAACCCCGTCCTCCAGTACGGCATCGAGCGCTTTGCCACCGGTCTGCTCGAGGCGGGAGGCTCCGGCCTGATCACTCCCGACCTCATCCCCGATGAGGCTGTCCAGTGGCGAGCCGTCGCCGAGCGGCTCGAGCTTGATCGAGTGTTCCTGGCTGCTCCGTCCTCTACCGATGTGCGCTTGCGTCATGCTGTCGAGGCGAGTCGTGGCTTTGTATACGCCGTCTCGACTATGGGCGTTACTGGCGCCCGGGCGGGCGTCGACTCCGCTGCCCGCCTTCTTGTCGAGCGGCTGCGTCGTGTGGGTTCCACGAGTGTGTGCGTAGGACTGGGCGTCTCCACGGGCGACCAGGTCGCCGAAATTCTCGCCTATGCCGACGGCGCGATCGTCGGCTCCGCGCTCGTGCGGGCTCTCGCCTCCGGAGGCGTGCCCGCCGTCGCCGAGGTGTCTCGCGCTCTCTCGGAGGGCACGCGCGTGCGCTCCGAGCGCTGAGCCTGCGCACTACAATCGGGATGCCCGCCGGGGCGCGGTACCGTCCGCCTCGGGGAACCCCTCCTGTCGAAAGGTCGAGTATCGGTGTCCGTACCGTTGAGCATCCCCAGCCCACCTGATGCCTGGAGTCATTTCGACTTCACGCTCTTCCAGCGGGCGTTCTCGATCCATACCTACGCCCTGTGCATTCTCGCCGGGATCGTTGTCGCGACAGTCCTGACCAATCAGCGCCTCACACGTCGGGGCGGTGAACCGTGGGTTGTCCTCGACATCATCATCTGGGCGGTCCCGCTCGGTATTGTCGGCGCCCGTGCCTATCACGTGTTCACCCACCCTGGTGACTATTTTTCTGCCGGAGCTGATCCGTGGGAGGTTGTCCGAATCTGGAATGGTGGCAACGCGATCTTCGGTGGTCTGATCGGAGGCGCGGTCGGCGCCTGGATCGGATGCCGACTGACCGGTGTGCGGTTCTGGACTTTCGCCGATGCGCTTGCCCCGGGAATGCTCGCAGCTCAGGCGCTGGGACGGTTGGGCAACTGGTTTAACCATGAACTCTTCGGTCTGCCGACGACCCTGCCGTGGGGGTTAGAGATTGAGCCGAGCAATCCGGCCTTCCCCGTCGGTTTGCCTGTTGGCACACTGTTTCATCCGACTTTTCTTTACGAAATCCTCTGGAACCTCGTTGGTATCGTTGTGGTCCTCCTGCTTGAGCGTCGGCTGCGGTTGCAGTGGGGCACTGTATTCGCCACCTACCTCATCTGGTACGGCATCGGCCGAACCTGGTTCGAGTCGATCCGCATCGATCCGAGCCAATACTTCTGGGGTATCCGAACCAATGTCTGGGCAGCGTTGCTCTCCATCGTGCTCGGTCTGGTTCTGATCGTGATTCAGCGTCGCGAGCACACCGGCCTCGAACCGTCGGCCTATCGTCCTGGCCGTGAGTGGACCACCGCGCCTGCTGCGGTAGAATTCGAGAACGTCGACTCCGACGAGCCCCTCCCTTCTGCATCTGACAGTGACCCGCAGGCGTCTACCGTCTCCCGCAGCTGACGGAATTCGCGAAAACCGCCGCGATCCTCCGCCTACCTTCCCCGCCCTCCGCGGCCCAGCCACGAGCACTGCCGCGGCACCCGTATTAAGACACGCCTCTGTGTACGGTCTCCTCCTCGGGGAGCCGCTCTCGTCTCCCCACGGGCCAGCGATGCCCCGATCAGCCATCACCCCCCGTGAGGACGGTTCTCATGGCATCTGCCCAGCCCTCGCCCCGCGTCCCCTTCATCGCTGCTCCCGAGCCTCAGGGGATGTATGATCCCACGGCCGAAAAAGATGCCTGCGGGCTTGCGATGGTCGCGACCATGCGCGGCACCGCTGGTCATGACATCATCGACGCCGCACTTAACGCTTTGCGTAATCTCGAACACCGCGGTGCCGTCGGTTCCGACGCGGGTACGGGGGATGGGGCGGGGATTATTACCCAGGTGCCGGACGATTTTCTTCGCGCAGTTGCTCCGTTCGAGCTGTCACCTCCAGGCCACTACGCGGTCGGCAATGCTTTCCTTCCGGTCGACCTTGTCGAACGTGAGCGTGTCAAATCGACGATTGCCACTATTGCGCGAGAAGAAAACCTTGACGTCATCGGCTGGCGCAGCGTTCCGGTCCAGCCGGACGAAATTGGTTCGCTTGCCCGTGCAGCGATGCCCGCAATCGAGCAGCTTTTCGTCAGAAGCGAGTTGACCGATGAGGACGGGGTGCCGCTGGCCTCCCTCCGGCTGGATCGACTCGTTTTCCGCCTGCGCAAGCGCGTCGAGCGGGAGCTTGAGGTCTACTTCATGTCGCTCTCGAGCCGCACGCTCGTGTACAAGGGCATGGTGACGACGCTCCAGCTTGAGCCGTTCTACCCCGATCTTTCTGACGAGCGCTTCACCTCCAAGCTCGCACTCGTGCACTCCCGCTACTCCACCAACACCTTTCCGTCGTGGCCTCTTGCCCAACCGTTCCGGATGATCGCCCACAACGGCGAAATCAACACCGTTCAGGGCAACCGTAACTGGATGCGTGCGCGTCAATCGCAGCTGACGAGTCGCGAACTCGGCGACTTGGCTCCGCTTGTGCCGATTGTCTCTCTGGGGCGCAGCGACTCCGCCTCCTTCGACGAGACCGTCGAGTTACTCACTCTCGCCGGGCGCTCACTGCCCCACGCGGTGATGATGATGGTTCCGGAGGCGTGGGAAAACCAGGACGCTGGCGACGCGAAGCGCCGCGCCTTCTACGAGTACCACTCGATGCTCATGGAGCCCTGGGATGGACCCGCGGCGATCGTGTTCACCGACGGCGAGCTGGTCGGGGCGACCCTTGACCGCAATGGGCTGCGCCCGGGTCGTTATGTGGTTACCGATGAGGGCCTGGTTGTGTTGGCGAGTGAGGTCGGCGTGCTCGACATTGATCCGGCGAAGGTGGTTCGCAAGGGACGTCTGCAGCCGGGGCGAATGTTCCTTGTCGATACCGCCCAGGGTCGTCTCGTCGAAGATGAAGAGATCAAGGCGCAATTGGCCGAATCCGGACCCTTTCAGGAGTGGCTCGATAAGGGCCGTATCAATCTCAAGGACCTCCCCGAGCGTGAGCACATTGTGCATACCCCGGCCTCGGTCACTCGGCGTCAGCGTACCTTCGGTTACACCGAAGAGGAGGTGCGTGTGCTCCTGTTGCCGATGGCCAAGGTCGGCGCGGAGCCACTGGGGGCGATGGGGTCGGACACTCCGGTCGCCGTGCTCTCCCAGCGCCCTCGGCTGCTCTTCGACTACTTCACCCAGGCATTCGCGCAGGTGACGAATCCGCCGCTTGACTCCATTCGGGAGGAGGTGGTCACCTCGCTGCGGTTGGGCCTTGGCCCCGTGAGCAACCTGTTGAGCGCCGGTCCTGAGCACGCTCGCCAGGTAGTTCTCGACTTTCCCGTGATTAACAACGATGAGTTGGCCAAGATCCAGCACATCGCGCCGCGCCCGCTGAGCCACATCACCACGACGATTCGGGGTTTGTACCGCGTCGATGCTGGTCCCGGCGCGATGCAGGATCGACTCGACGAGATGTGCCGCGAGGCCGAAGACGCTATCGCTGCCGGAGCACAGTTCCTTGTCCTGTCGGACCGCGATTCCACGAAGGACTTCGCGCCGATCCCGTCGCTGCTGATGCTGGCGGCCGTGCACCATCACCTGATCCGGACCGAGAACCGGATGCGGGTCGGCTTGGTGGTGGAGGCCGGCGATGTGCGCGAAGTGCATCACGTCGCGATGTTGATCGGTTACGGTGCCTCCGCAGTGAATCCGTATCTGGCCATGGAGACCTGCGAGCAGCTCGTGCGCAGCGGCATGATTTCGGATATTTCGCCCGAGAAAGCGGTCACTAATGTGATCAAGGCCCTCGGTAAAGGCGTGCTCAAGATCATGTCCAAAATGGGTATTTCGACCGTCTCCAGCTACTGCGGTGCGCAAACTTTTGAGGCGGTAGGGCTCAGCCAGGCCTTCGTTGACCAGTACTTCACCGGCACTGCCTCCAAGCTCGGAGGCGTTGGTATCGACGTGATCGCCGAAGAGAACGCTGCGCGCCATCGCGCTGCCTACCCGGAGGATGGCGCGATTGTCGCGCACGAGCGTCTCGCGGTCGGTGGCGAATATCAGTGGCGTCGCGACGGAGCCCCGCACCTGTTCAACCCGGACACGGTGTTCCACCTTCAGCACTCCACCCGCAACCGCCGCTATGACGTGTTCCGCGAGTACACCCGGATGGTGGATGACCAGTCATCGTCGCTGATGACCCTCCGCGGTATGTTCAGGCTCGATACGGCGGGGCGCGCGCCGGTCCCGATCGACGAGGTGGAGCCGGTCGAGGCGATCGTCAGGCGCTTTTCGACCGGAGCGATGAGCTATGGCTCTATCTCGCCGGAGGCACATGAGACGCTTGCACGAGCAATGAACCGGTTGGGTGGTAAATCAAACACCGGCGAGGGCGGCGAGGACACCGAGCGTCTGCTTGACCCGGAGCGTCGCTCGGCGATTAAGCAGGTCGCTTCGGGTCGTTTCGGTGTGACAAGCATGTATCTCACTCACGCCGATGACATCCAGATTAAGCTCGCTCAGGGCGCGAAACCCGGCGAGGGCGGGCAGCTGCCACCCACCAAGGTGTACCCCTGGATTGCGCGTACCCGCCATGCGACCGCGGGCGTCGGCCTCATCTCGCCGCCTCCGCACCATGACATCTACTCGATCGAGGACCTCAAACAGCTGATTTTCGACCTCAAGCGAGCAAACCCGTCCGCACGCATCCACGCAAAACTGGTCAGCCAGTCGGGCATCGGCGCAGTCGCGGCCGGCACCGCGAAGGCTCTTGCCGACGTCATCCTGGTCTCGGGTCATGACGGAGGAACCGGAGCTAGCCCGATCAATTCTCTGAAGCATGCGGGCACCCCGTGGGAATTGGGCCTGGCCGAGACCCAGCAGACGCTGATGCTGAACGGCATGCGGGACCGTGTGGTGGTACAGGTCGATGGTCAAATGAAGACTGGGCGAGATGTGATCATCGGCGCGTTGCTTGGGGCGGAGGAGTTTGGCTTCGCGACGGCACCGTTGATCGTCGAGGGATGCGTGATGATGCGGGTCTGCCACCTCGACACCTGCCCGGTCGGAGTTGCCACGCAGAACCCGGAACTGCGCAAGCGCTTTACCGGTAGGCCCGAGTTCGTTGTCAACTTCTTCGAATTTATCGCTCAGGAGGTGCGCGAGTATCTCGCCCAGCTCGGTTACCGCAGCATCGATGAGATTGTCGGCCATCGTGAGCTGCTGGATCTCAATCGGGCGATTGAGCACTGGAAGGCAAGTGGTCTTGACCTCACGCCAATTCTGGTCGGCCCGGTCTTCGCTGCGGAGGAACCGCGGCGGCACCGCCGAGCGCAGCAGCACGAACTCGAGCACCACTTCGATAATGAGCTGATTCGTCTGGCCGCAAATGTGCTCGATCACCGCGGCACGGTCACGATTGAGCGCGAGATCAGGAATACCGAGCGCGCGGTCGGCACGATGCTCGGCCATGAGGTAACCGTTCGCTATGGCGAGAACGGGCTTCCGGCTGATTCGATCGTGGTAGCGCTGCGCGGCTCGGCTGGGCAATCGTTGGGTGCGTTTCTGCCGGCGGGTATTACTCTCCGACTTGAGGGCGACTCCAACGACTACGTCGGTAAGGGGCTTTCCGGCGGCCAGATCGTGGTGCGGCCGGATCGGCGCAGTACCTTTGATGCCGCCGAGAACGTCATTGCGGGCAATGTGATCGGTTATGGGGCGACCCAGGGCACGATGTTCATTCGTGGCAGGGTGGGGGAGCGTTTTCTGGTGCGCAACTCCGGGGCGACTGCGGTGGTCGAGGGAGTCGGAGACCACGCGCTCGAATATATGACCGGCGGCCTTGCCGTCATCCTCGGCGCTACTGGGCGCAACCTTGGCGCCGGAATGTCGGGCGGCACCGCCTATGTGCATCGCCTGGGGCGCGAGCAGGTGAATCGTGACGCGCTTGCGTCTGGCGAGCTCATCCTCTCCGAGCTCGGCAGCGCTGACAGCGAGATTCTGCATGACCTATTGGAGCGGCATGTCGCCGAGACCGAGTCAACTTTGGCGCAGGGGATGCTGAACACTTTTCTCGAAACGGTCTCTCGTTTCGTCAAAGTAGTACCCCGCGATTTTGCCGCTGTGCTTGCGATGCGTGCATCCGCTGTCACGGAGGGGCTCGACCCCGACGGCGACATTGTCTGGGGACGGATTCTGGAGGTGACTGGTGGCTGATCCCAAGGGGTTCCTGAAAGTGCAGGAGCGGGAGCTGCCCACGCGGCGCCCGGTGTCCGTTCGACTGATGGACTGGAAGGAGGTTTATGAGCAGGGCGACTCCGCAGTTCTGCGCCGTCAGGCCGGCCGCTGTATGGACTGCGGTATTCCGTTTTGTCACAAGGGCTGCCCGCTCGGGAATCTCATCCCGGAGTGGAACGACCTGATGTGGCGAGGCGAGGGCCGCCAGGCAATCGAGCGCCTGCACGCGACCAACAATTTTCCGGAGTTTACCGGGCGCCTGTGCCCGGCTCCGTGCGAGTCGTCCTGCGTGCTGGGTATCAATCAGCCGGCCGTCACCATCAAGCAGATCGAGGTGTCGATCATTGACCAGGCCTTCGGCAATGATTGGGTACAGCCGCATCCGCCTGAGCGCCTCACCGGCAAGACGGTGGCCATCGTGGGCTCCGGTCCGGCCGGTCTCGCTACCGCCCAGCAGCTTACCCGCGCCGGGCACACCGTGGCGGTCTACGAGCGGGACGACCGCATCGGCGGATTACTGCGTTACGGCATTCCCGACTTCAAGATGGAGAAGAAGCATCTTGAGCTGCGATTGAACCAGATGAAGGCTGAGGGCACGCGTTTTCGTGCCGGTGTCGACATTGGCACGGACATTGCGTGGGATGATCTCCGTGCCCGCTATGACGCGGTGGTGATTGCCACCGGTGCGGTGGTGCCGCGGGATCTGCCCATTCCGAGGCGCGATCTCGCCGGCATCCACTTCGCGATGGAGTACCTGGTGCACTCCAACCGCGCCGTTGCTGGCGACCGCGTCTTCGAGCAGATCTCTGCCAAGGGCAAGCATGTCGTGATTCTCGGCGGAGGCGACACCGGCGCGGACTGCATCGGTACCGCGCACCGGCAGAAGGCAGCGTCGGTGACGACTCTCGCAATCGGTCAGCAGCCACCGTCACATCGTCCGGCGCATCAGCCGTGGCCGATGGATCCGATGCTGTTCGAGGTCTCCAGTGCCCACGAAGAGGGTGGGGAGCGGGTGTTCCTCGCCTCGACGGTCGAATTTCTCGCCAATGATGTCGGTGAGGTCCGTGCCGTTCGTGTTGCAGAGACCGAATATCTCGACGGTCGTCGCGTGCCGAAGGCCGGCACCGAGCGCGAAATTCCTGCCGACCTGGTTCTGCTTGCTCTGGGTTTCACCGGCCCTGAATCCGAACGGCTCGCCGAACAGCTTCAGCTACCTTTTACCGAGCGGGGAAATGTCAGTCGTGGCGACCATTTCGAGACGACGGTCCCGGGAGTGTTTGTGGTCGGCGATGCCGGGCGCGGACAGTCGCTCATCGTGTGGGCCATTGCCGAGGGCCGCTCGGTGGCAGCTGAGGTTGACCGTTACTTAGAGGGCACAACCCAGCTTCCCGCGCCGGTGCGCCCCAGCGACCGGGGCTTCACCCTCTCAACGCAATGACGCGATATTCTTCGCGCGCACTCAGCTCACCATCACCGCTCACGACGCGCCGTACGGCGCAGAACAACGGAGTATTTCCTCAATGAGACGAGCGAAAATCGTCGCCACCCTTGGCCCGGCCACCTCGTCGTACGAGACCATTCGTGCGATCATCGATGCCGGCGTGGATGTGGCGCGCATGAATCTCAGCCACGGCAGCTACGACGTCCACGAGAGCGTCTACCGCACCGTCCGGGCAGCGGCGGAGGACGCCGGTCGTGCTGTGGCGGTTCTGGTTGATCTTCAGGGTCCGAAGATCCGCCTGGGCAAGTTTGAGGCTGGCCCGTACGCCCTCGCCGAGGGCGACGTGTTCACGATTACCACCGAGGACGTTGTTGGCACCAAGGAGCTTTCGAGCACGACGTTTAAAGGTCTGCCCGACGATGTGAAGCCGGGTGATCTGCTGCTGATCGATGACGGCAAGGTCGCTGTTCGCGTCACCGCCGTCGAAGGTCCGCGTGTTGTTACCGAATGCGTTGTCCCGGGCGCCATTTCTCACAACAAGGGCATCAATTTGCCCGGTGTCGCGGTGAACGTGCCTGCGCTCTCGCAGAAGGATGAGGACGACTTGCGCTGGGCGATTCGCCTGGGCGCCGATATTATCGCGCTCTCCTTTGTCCGCAACGCCAGCGATATCACCCGCGTGCACGAAATTATGGCGGAGGAGGGCCGCAAGGCCCCGGTGATCGCGAAAATCGAAAAGCCGCAGGCGGTCGACAATCTGCAGGAGATCATTGATGTTTTCGACGGCATCATGGTCGCCCGCGGTGACCTGGGTGTTGAGTTGCCGCTGGAGGCGGTGCCGATCGTTCAGAAGCGCGCTGTTGAACTTGCTCGTCGCTGGGCAAAGCCGGTCATCGTTGCCACCCAGATGCTGGAGTCGATGATCGATAGTCCGCGCCCGACTCGTGCCGAGGCCTCCGATGTTGCGAACGCTATTCTCGACGGCGCCGACGCAGTCATGCTCTCCGGTGAAACCAGTGTGGGTGCGTGGCCGGTGGTCACCGTGCAGACCATGGCGCGCATCGTGGAATCGACCGAAGAACACGGCCTGGAGCGTATCCCTCCGTTGGGCTCGAAACCCCGCACTCAGGGTGGGTCCGTCACTCTCGCGGCAGCTGAGGTCGCCGAGTTCGTCCACGCGAAGTTCCTCTGTGTGTTTACCGAGTCGGGTGACTCGGTTCGCCGGATGACGCGTCTGCGGCATGGCATCCCGATTCTCGGTTTCACCCCGGAACCGGCGGTCCGTCGGCGGATGGCGCTCAACTGGGGTGTGCAGTCTTTCGTCACTCCGCGGGTGAATCACACGGACGCGATGTTCGCCCAGGTCGATGCCGTTCTCGTGAAGGAGGGTCTCGCCGAGCCCGGCGAGACGGTTGTCGTCGTTTCAGGGTCGCCTCCTGGCCGCGCCGGTACCACGAACGACATGAGGGTGCATATCGTCGGCTCCTCGAATGTTGCGGACGCCGCGGAGGACACGGGTCGCTGAGAATCACGAGTGGGGCCTGGCCGCTGAGGCGCGGCCAGGCCCCACTGCGTCACCGCTTACGTGACGGCGAGACGATAGAACCGTCGTGCTGTTTTCCTTTACGGACCTGGGCCGCTGCGCACTCGGGTCGCTCTCACCTCACCAGTATTATTTCACGCCGCCCGCGGTCAGTCCCGCCACAATCCGGCGCTGGAACATGAGTACCAGGATGATCAGCGGGATAGTGGCGATGACACCGGCCGCCATTTGTGTGCCGAAGGGCTGGTCAAACTGGCTGGATCCGGAGAATTTCGCGATCGATACCGTCACCGGATTCGTGTTCGCGGTAATCGACACTTTGGAGGCGATGAGGTATTCGTTCCAGGCGGCAGTGAAGACCAGTAGCGACGTGGTGAAGACACCGGGAGCGGCAAGCGGAAGAATAATGCTTCGGAAAGCGCGAGCTTGTGACGCACCATCGATCATTGCTGCCTGCTCTAATTCCCAGGGCATTTCTCGGAAAAAGCTAGTCAGTGTCCAAATTCCCAGAGGGAGTGCGAAGCTGATGTCGGGCACGATCATCGCGGGGAAAGTGTTGATCCAACCGATCGAGGCGAAGAGCTGAAACAGTGGAGTCAGAATCGCCGCACCCGGAAACATTGACGCGGCCAGGATAGCCGCAAGGAGAATCTTTTTTCCGGGAAAGCGGAGGCGGACGATGGCGTAAGCAGAGAAGACTCCGACGACCATGGCGATAACAGTCGTCATTCCGGCAACAATCACCGAATTGCGTAGAGCGAGCCCGAAACGGTTTGTTTCCGTGAACAGTGCGGCGTAGTTCTCTAGCGAGAGCTCGGTCGGCCAGATGTCGTTATTAAAGATGGCGGACGAGGGTTTGAGGCTCGAGACAATCATCCAATAAAACGGTGCGACACAGAAAATAATGAGCAGGAGAATTCCTAGCAACAAAAATACCGTATCCCGACTGCCGCGTATTCGGGAATGTATGCTTCTCATCGGTGTTGATCCTCGTCCGGGAAAACCTGTGCGCCGAGCATCCGAATGAAAGCAAAGGCGCAGAGGAAAATAAAGGTAAAGGTAACTGTGGAGAGAGCCGATCCTAGCCCTGCATGGAGGTTTCCGATTGATTCTCGAACCACGAGCATCGACAGGGTGGTCGTATTGTTGGCGCCTCCGGTAAAGATCTGCGGGAGATCGTAGATTCGGAGGACATCTAACAGTCGGAAGAGCACCGCGACAGTCAGGGCGGGGCGTACCAGTGGAAAAGTGATCGTCCAGAACCGTCGCCACGCCCCAGCACCATCCATTTTTGAGGCCTCAATAATCTCCGTGGGAATCATCTGTAGCCCGGCGAGGACGAGTAAAGCGATAAAAGGAGCGGTCTTCCAGGTATCGGCAAAGATTATCGCGATTTTCGCTGGCCACTCCTGCGCTGTCCAGAGAATCTGGTGGCCGAGGAGGCTGTTGACGATCCCGTTCGCATCGAAGGTCCACCGCCAGAGAACGGCGCACACCGCCGTGGGTATCGCCCAGGGAACGAGGATAGCGGCGCGGATGATACCGCGACCTCGGAAAGCTCGATTCATCACCAGTGCCATGCTCACGCCGAGGACCGTCTCAAGTGTCACGCTCACGATCGTGAGAAAAACGGTGACCCCCATCGCATCCCAGAATTGGCTGGAGCTGGATCCGATAAAGATCGAGAGGTAATTCTGAATCCCAATAAACGAGATTTTTCCGGTGATTGTGTCCGAAAAGAGGGAGCGCCAGATCGCCTGAATGATGGGAGAGGCGATGACCGCGCTGAGGAGGATCACCGTCGGCAGGACCAGCCAGAAAGCGAATCGCGATTCAGCTCGGCGGCGTTGCGTGGTGCTCCGGCGTGCACGCACGCTGAGCGCCGACGAGGAGCTGTTCTCTGTCGTCATCAGTGTGCGCTACTTGTTCGACTCGACGAGGGAAACGAGCTTGTCATTCAGAGACCTGAGTGTCTCATCGACCGAGGTCGTACCTTGCAGTGCCGGATAGACGGCTTTCTGAATCGCCAGCGAGAGCTCATTATACGCAATCGTTGTGGGGCGCCCCTTTGCGGCATTCAGCGACTCCTTTAGTGTGCGGAGATAGGGCACCTGATCTTGTAGTTCGGTATCGTCGTAGAGGGACTTGAGGACGGGCGGGTCGCCATGGATGGTCAACACCGAGCGCTGAACTTTTTCTGACTCCAAATAAGAGATGAAGGCGGCGGCCGTGATGCTGTGAGCGCTGTCTGCATTGATAGCGAGGTTCGCTCCACCGAGCGTGGAGGTGCCGACGCCAGATTTTCCGGGCAGCGGTGCCACGCCCACTTTGCCCTGCATAACAGAGTCGCTTCCTTCTCGTTGGGAGGTGTTGTAGACGTACGGCCAGTTCACCAAAAACAATAGCTTTCCCTGCTGGAAAGCACGTCGGCTTTCTTCTTCTTTGTAGGTGATAGTTTCTTTCGGGATGGTGCCATTGGTGAATCCGTCGACCAAAAATTGCAGTCCGGCCTTCGCTTCGGGTGTGTTCAGGTTCGGTGAGCCGTCCGCCGTGAGGATTTGGCCGCCCGCGGAGTTTACTGCTTCAGAGAAATTCACCGTCAGCCCCTCGTACTGGGCGTACTGTCCTGCGTAACAGCCGATTCCGTTCGCGGTGGCGATCGAGCAGGCGCTCTGCAGTTCGCTCCAGGTTGTCGGCGGGGTCGTCACGAGGTCGCTGTGATAGTAAAGAAAGCGACCGGAAGCAGTAAAGGGGGCGGCATATTGCACCCCGTCATACTGACCAGTCTTGAGTACCGAATCGAACATGCCGTCGAAAGACAGACCCAGGTCGGTCAGTGGCATGATCCACTTGCGTGCGGCGAATTCGCTCGTCCAAACGACATCGGTTTGCACGACGTCATAGCTTGCCGAATGACCTTGGAAATCCAGTGCCAGGGCTGTTCGTTGCTCGTCACTGGATTCGGGCAGTTCGACGAAAGTGACTTTTTGATCGGGATGCTCAGCATTCCAGGCATCGATGAGGGGCTGCATTGTGCCGGTGGTGTCTTTTCCCTGGGTGTAGGTGATCGGTCCAATTCCCTGGGATGTAGTGGTGTTACCGGTGGCACAACCACCGAGTCCTATGACGAGAATCGCGGCTCCGAGCAGGGCAACGCCAGAGCAGATCTTCGTGGTCATAAAAAGTTACTTCCTTGTGAGGGGAGGGCAGAGTCCATTGACCGGTCAATCACTGGGGGTCACACTAAGAGCGTCGTGCCACAGGCGTCAATACCGACTCTGATAAAGACCCTCGTGACCTGCAGGTTGTCTCTGTGGCGCATGAGGTGACTTATTGCACCGTGATGCTGTACGAGAGAACGCGCCTTTCGCCGGGCTCGAGCAGCATCTGGCGGGGCTTGTCAAGAATCTCCCCGTCCCATCCGTCTGGTGTGGGGATGCTCCGCCACGGCTCCAGGCAGATAAAGGGTGCGCCGACCGGTTTCCAGATTCCCGCCACGTCAAAATCCCCGGTGTCCACGCGGATCGAGCGTGCGCCGTCGGCCTCCAGGGTGAGGGTCCGGCGCCGGGGCTCGTCAAAAATCAGCACGCCGTCCTCGAAGAGAGTGTCCTGCACCGTCAGCACGCCGTTATCGAGTGGGGCTAGGTGGCGTTCAGGGAGCAGGAGGTTCTCCGGTGCGCGACAGAATCCCTCCGGTTCGGGTCCCGCGAAACGGATGCGGTGAACCGATGTTGCGCCCGGGAGCGGGAGAGTGAAGGCCGGGTGGTTGCCTACCGACGCGCCGAGTGGAGCTGTGCCGCGGTTGTCGAGGGTTTGGGTGATGCGCAGCGTCGCGTCCGTCACGGCGTAGGCAATCAGCAGCGTCCAATCGAAGGGGAAGCTGCTGCGGCTGAGATCATCGCTGTGGAGGCGGAACAGAGCTTCGTCGGCCGTCGCCCCGGTGAGCTCGAAGAGGCGGTCGCGGGCAAAGCCATGTTGACCCAGCCGGTAATCGACTCCGTTGTGATGCAGCGTGTCACCGGGCAGCCGACCGATGATGGGGAAAAGCACCGGCGCGTGCCTGCGCCACTGCTCACCGGCCTGCCAGAGATACTCCCGCCCCTCGTTGTCGCGGAGCGAGGACAGTTCGGCACCGGCGGTGCTCAGAGTGAGGCGGAGTTGGTCGCTGGCGAGGGAGAGGACGATCGGATCGGACGAGTCGTTGCAGCTCATGCTCCGATTCTGCCGGGCACAGCCTCGGTAACGAGAGTGGTGGCGGTGTGGTGTTGGCCGAGCGAGACGGTTTTCTTCGTTACGACACCATCCCGGCCAAGGAACTCTTCATCAAGGCTGGAAAGGATTCCCTCGACAGCGTCTGGTGGCGATGTTCTGTCGGGAACCGATCGGTCGGCCGATCGACTACCCGACCGCGTGCCGTCCGCAGCCGCGGTGTGCCTCCACATACCGGTTTTTTCGAGCACCTGTCTCGAAAATGCTATGATTCTCCGGATGTCTTCCGCCCCTCCCGCTCCGGTGCAGGGAATGGCGTCTTCTCCGTTTTTTTGGCCAGTCGGCCCTCGGCTCCGCCGCGCGGTCGCCGCCGTACCGCTGTGCGAAGACGCTGACGAAACAGAGCGCGGCGCTCAGGACCACATCGGCGCGATGACTCTGCACTGCCGCGTTCGCGCGAGTGGAGGCTCCCATGCCACACGCACCACGATGAAAGGCACGACATGATGACATTCGAGGTCGGCGAGACGCTGGTGTATCCACACCACGGCGCTGTGACGATCACCGGGCTCGAAAAACGCTCGGTCAAGGGGGTCGAAAAGACGTTTATGACCATGAACGTGCACACCAGCGAACTCACCATCACGCTCCCGGTCGAAAACGCCGAGCTCGTCGGGGTTCGCGAGATTATTGATGATGCTGGCGTTCAAGCCGTCTACGACGTGTTGCGCAGTGATGTCGCTGAGGAGGCCTCCAACTGGTCGCGCCGCTTCAAAGCTAATCAAGAGAAGATGGCCAGCGGCAGTGTCTACCGCGTCAGTGAGGTCGTCCGTGATCTCTGGCGCCGTGAGCAGGCGGGCGGTGTGTCGGCGGGGGAGAAGCGGATGCTGCTCAAAGCCCGTCAGATCCTGGTGTCGGAGCTGTCGCTCGCGCTCAAGGCCAGTGACGAAGAGGCCTCGGCCACCCTGGATGAGGTTCTCGCCTCCGCGATTTAGTTCGCGGTCGCTAGGGTTCGACTCACTCCGGGAGGCATGCTGCGAGGATGCGCGCCGCAACTTCGTCTCGCGATGCTCCACCGTCGACACGGACCAGGATGCCGCGTTGCTCGTAGAGTCGCTCGAGTGGCGCGGTGCGACGTTGGTAGACCTCGATCCGGTTACGGATCACCTCGGGATCGTCGTCTGCGCGGCCCTGCTCGACGGCTCTGCGGTGCAAACGCGCGAGTACCACCTCTGTGTTGGCGGTCAGTAGGACAACGACGGTGAGCTGCGCTCCGCGCGCCTGGAGTATCCGGTCCAGTTCCGCTACCTGTGCCGTCGTCCGAGGGTAGCCGTCGAGAATGAAGCCTCTGCTCGCATCCGGCTCGTCAAGCCGTTCGGCGACCAGCGCGTTGGTGAGTTCATCTGGGACGTATTCGCCTTTTTCGAGCACGGCACGGAGTCGGCAGCCGAGTTCGGAGCCGTCAGCGACGTGCGAACGGAACAGCTCGCCGGTCGAGATCGCCGGTACGCCCAGCTCGTTTGCCAAGATTGCAGCCTGCGTCCCCTTGCCAGCGCCTGGCGGGCCCATCATGATGACGCGCATCGCTCGTCCTCCTCGGTGTCGTCAGGTGATCGTAGCGGGGCAG
Organism: Rathayibacter toxicus DSM 7488; assembly: GCF_000425325.1. GTDB lineage: Bacteria > Actinomycetota > Actinomycetes > Actinomycetales > Microbacteriaceae > Rathayibacter > Rathayibacter toxicus. The sequence goes on along the minus strand of NZ_AUDF01000003.1, from coordinate 342,762 downwards.
GCGCTGTGAGAGCCGATGCCGACTGTCTCCCGCCTAGGCTGATCCTGTCACTCGGAGGAGGAGCAGATGACGTCCTTACCGGAGCGCGAACAGGCCGCTGCCGGTCTGGCCGAGGTGCTGACCGGCGTCATCGCACAGTTGCAGCGTCGAGGTATCGATAACCAGGCAGTGGCCGACCTGCATACTCCTCGCCCGCTGCTCGGGTTTCATCGGAAGCCGGTGATGATTCCGGTGACGCGAGCCTGGCGCCTCGGTGCTGTTCTTCTCGGTCATGACGGCGCGCTTTTCGCGACCGGATCGGTCACCCGAGCCGTTGCGCCGCTGCACGCCAACAATCAGTCGGCGTCGCAGGAGGCGCGTCGCGAGATCCGCCGCGCCGCCTTCGACGGCCCGTTCCGCGAGGGCGAGATCGTCAACTACCGCTGCCGAAGGCTTGCCATCGACGCTGCGGGACTTGCGGAGCCCGGTGAGCCGCTTGCTGTGCGCGGCTCCGAGGTTCTGCTGCGCTGGGCGCCGGGCCTCGGTGATCAGGGGCTCATGCCCGTCGCCCGCTATCTTGCCGACCGCCTCGATCTGCTGGAGACGCCTTGACACGGCGCCTGTCGTTAGCTGGTCGCGGCGACGGGTGAGAACCAGGGCGGGTACACCGCGACGCGCGGGGAGGCGTCGATCCCCTTGAACAGCGTCTTCACCCGGGTGCGCGCGGCCACCGAGGCGACCCCGATCGTCGCGACGTGCTCGAGCGGGAACCGCTCGGGCACGAGAGCCTCGGCGCTGCGCAGCGCCGGTTCTTCGACGAGGAGGCGCGCGAGGGTGCGCACCAGCGCGTCACCCTCGGCGAAACGGGTGAGCACGTGTGAGGCGTCGCCGTCGCTGAGCACGGGGGCCGACGACAGCGAGCCGACGAGCAGGACGTACTGTGAGGCGGCCGTCTCCCGGGCGCGGGGTGACCAGTGTGGCAGCACGCGCTCGCCGCGGAGGTCAGCCCAGAGCGCGGCATCGGCCGAGAGAAAGAACGGCACGAAGGTAGCGACGCTCATTCCGCTGCGTACGTGCACGGCCCGGCGGTGCTCGCGCGTCGTCGGTGCGCTGATGTCGACCTCGGGGCGCTCGTCAAGCTTCTCATCGGCCAGGAGGGCGCCGGCCGCAACAATTGCCTCGAGGTTGTCCAGGTGCGTCACGTGGTAGATGCGCTGCGCAGCAACCTTGACTGTGGGCAGGGGTTTCTCGCGGGCCGCGGCGCGCGCGGTGGCGGCACGGGAGGTACCGGGCACGCGCGCGGGAGTGCGTGTGCTGCGAGTCGGCGACTCCGCGAGCTTGGCGGGGGAGCAGACGTCGCAAAGCGCGATATTGAGGCCATGAATGCAGTCGTCGGGCACGTGATGTTCCTTCTGCGCACGGTCTTATGGGAATCGGCGCTGTACCGACGTTACGCGACACAGCGGGAATTGTGCGCCACTGTGGCGGTCAAGCACACGCGCCCGCCAATGCTTCTCGGTCTCGACCGTGACGCGAAGACTGGTGCGACGCTGCGCGCCAGTACCAAACACCGACGAAAGCTAGAGCGGGCCTCCGGTCGAATCCGCGGAGCGAAGCAGAGCGCGGAGTGTGATCGACTGAATTGCCGTGCGTTTTCTGAAGGTTTTCTTCGTTCTAAGTCCTTATTTCCCTCGTTGCGCGGCTGTGGTCGCCGAGTGCGGATTCTCCGCAGCTCCTTGTCGAAGGGGGTGACGAGCGGTCCGGTGCTACCGCACAGTGTCGTCATCGTAGGCTGGCGCGCACACGTCTGTGACCTGTCTGCATCGACCACCGTTCATGAGTGAGTACGGAGAATATTCGATCGAAGTCGACAACATATCGAAAAGTTATGGCGAGATACCGGCGGTCAAGAATCTTTCCTTTTCGGTGGCTGCAGGAAGCGTCTTCGCCTTTCTTGGCACTAACGGAGCGGGAAAAAGCACGACTATATCGTGCATCACTACGGTGTTACGTGCTGATTCCGGTTCGATCCGTATCGATGGCCTCGCTGTCGGGCAGAACGATGACGCGATCAGGAGCACGATCGGCGTCGTCTTTCAATCGTCGCTACTCGATCCCACCCTGACAGTGCGGGAGAATCTCTCTGATCGCGCTGCCTTCTACGGGCTCAGTCGCGCACGGTTATCGGAGCGGATGGAGAAACTGTCCGACCTGGTTCAACTGGGGGAGTTTCTTGATCGCCCGTACGGGCTACTTTCCGGCGGGCAAAAGCGGCGGGCAGATATCGCGCGGGCGCTCCTGCACGAACCCGGTGTGCTTTTCCTTGATGAGCCGACGGCGGGACTCGATCCTCACAGCCGTGAGCAGGTGTGGCACACAGTCCATGAACTCCGCGCTACCCAGGGCCTGACGGTATTCCTCACCACGCACTATATGGAAGAGACGGAGGAGGCCGATAACGTCGCGATTATTCATGCCGGCACTCTGGTGGTGAGCGGCACCCCGGGAGAGCTTCGCCGAAGGTATAGTTCCAGCATTCTTACGGTAACCTCTGGCGCTCCGGATGACGTGCACAGAGCGTGCGCTCGAACCGGACTGACAATGACCAGTGACTCAGGGTCGGCGCGAATTTCTGTGGCCGATTCGGCTCAAGCATTTCGCTTCCTCGAGGATAATCGCGCCATCATCGACGATTTCGAATTCAGGCACGGAACGATGGATGATGTCTTTCTCGCTGTTACGGCGAAGGGAGTGAATTCGTGACGGTCTGGATACTCGCCCGCCGCAATCTTCGGATCTTCTTCCGTGATCGGGCCGGGGTATTTTTCTCTCTCCTCTCAGCGCTCATTCTGATGGGTTTATACGCTCTTTTTCTCGGCGACCTTCAGGTCGATAACCTCCAGACCCGATTTCCGGCCGCGTCGGCCGCGACGGTCCACGCCTTCGTTGATGCATGGGTCTTTGCCGGCATCACGATGATCACGACGGTGACAACCGGATTGGCGGCTCTGAGCGTCTTTGTTGAAGACTCCGCCAGCGGTCGATTCAAGGATTTTCTTGTCTCGCCCATCCGACGCTCTAGCGTGATCTTCGGTTACATGCTTTCCAGCTTTATCGTCGCGCTCGTGATGACGACGGTAGTGGTGGCGGCAGCGCAAGGGTATACAGCCCTTCGCGGCAACGCGGTGATGGCACCGGCAGATCTGGTTCGCACAGCAGGCTTTGTGGTGATCTCGGCAGCAACCTTTGCGGCAATTTCTGGTTGTGTGGTGACGTTTCTCCGCTCGAATGGTGCCTTTGCTGCGCTGAGCACCATCGTCGGTACCGTCATTGGTTTCCTCGCCGGTGCCTATATTCCTGCCGGAACGCTTCCCAGTGGTGTTGTTACTGTGATGAACTCCTTGCCATTCGCCCAGTCGGCAATGCTTCTGCGTCAGCCTTTCACCGCGCAGGCGGCAGCCGCGCTCACCGGTGGCGTTCCCGAAGCCTCGACGGCCCTCGATACCTTTTACGGAATTGCGATCTCGGTCGGCGATATCACTATCAGTAACGCGATGGCGTTGGGTGAACTGGTCCTCTTGTTGCTCGTTTTCAGCGTTCTGTCGTCTTACCGGTTAGCGCGGCGCATCCGTTCGGTAAAAGGTTCATGATGGGCGCCACTGCACTGGCAGCGCGGATGCCCACCGTCTGCGCCGCCTCGGCACCTCCGACGCCGATCAGGAGACCTTTTCGCTGCGGCCTGGGAAACGAAAGCTGGGCGGGCCCGCGCTTAGCCCTCAGAGCCAGCCCGCCGTGCGGCCTGCCGCCACGGCTTCGGCCCGGGTCGTCGCGTGCAGCTTCGTTATCGCATTCGAGAGGTAATTGCGGACGGTGCCCGGGGTGAGGTGCATCGCCGCCGCGATAGCAGTGGTTCTGGCCCCGGACTCGACGAGGCGCAGCAGTTCGACCTCGCGTTCGGTGAGGGGATTGGCCCCGGCACGGAGTGCTTGGGCGGCGAGCTGCGAGTCGATGGCCGTTCCGCCGGATGCAATGGTGCGGATCGCCCGTGCCAGCTGAGCACCGGTGGTTGATTTGACTAAGTAGCCGTTCGCTCCCGCACTCAAAGCCCTCGGGACGTGGCCGTAACCGGGCAAAGCAGTGAGCAGCAAAATCCCACAGGATACATTCGCCGCGCGCAAATCCGCGGTGGCTTCGATGCCATTGCGCCCCGGCATATCCACGTCGAGGAGGGCGACGTCGGGGCGATGCCGGAGGGCGGCCGCAACGACCAGATCGCCCCGGTTAACACGTGCCACGATCTCAAAGTCTGGCTCGATCTCGAGCAATACCTGAAACGCCTCTGCCACCAGGTCGATGTCTTCGGCGAGGAGGATACGCAGTGCGCTCATCTCAGGATCCCTGCTTCACAGTGGGCAGTGATGTCGGGTGTGGTGAGGGAATTACCGGTGGTGGCGTGGTGGGTAGGCGCGCGACCACGCGAAAAATTCCGGGTTCCGGGCTCGATGCGTCGAGAGCGCCGCCGATCACTGCGCAGCGTACGCGGAGGGTGCGCAGTCCGGTGCCCCGCCCGGTCAGCGTCGGATCACTCGGGCACCCGTCGTTGCCGATCGTCAGCACGAGTGCGCCATTCTCCTCCGTCTGGTGTATCCAGCAGCGCACCGGGCGGGAGTGCTTGAGCATATTGGTCACCGCTTCCCGCAGGATCGCGGCGGCGAGTTCCTGCGTCGCGGCGTCTCCGCTCGATGCGACCTGCTCTTCCCAGGCGATTCCGACCCGTTCGCACAGCTCCTGAGCACTGCGGAGCTCGACCTGAAAATCGGCGATGGTAGGCCCGTCAGTGAGTGACCGGAGTGCCGCCTGTCCCTCCGCCACGATCCTGCTCGATGCCGTGAGCTGCTCGACAGCCTCGGCGGATCGTCCCCGTTCGAGAAGACGTAGCACGGCCTGCTCTCGGAGCGAGACGACGACGAGAGTGCGGCCGAGAATGTCATGCAGGTCCCGCGCAATGCGGCACCGCTCGTCGTCTACTCGGAGCCGCGCCACCTCCTCCCGGCTGAGCACCAGACGTTCGGAGACTACGGCCAGACGAATCGGAATGTAGATAGCGAAGATCGTGAAGAATGGCATCGTGACGGTCACGACGAGATCGTCGAGTGACCAGCCGGGCGTCATGGTATCCCGAAGAACCAGATTCGTGAGGATGGCGCTGAGCGTGACAAGCCCCCACCCTCCACCGTAGGCAAGGCACACGCTCGCCGCCCAGACCCACCCGAGAGTCCAATTGGACGTCCAAGCGATGGCGAGAACGAGCGGGCCCTCGATGATCAGAGCGAGCAGGAGCAGTCTGCTGTGCGGGGCACCGAAAGCGATCCTGAATGACGCGGCCGTGGAGGCCGTGACAACGGCGATGAGGGTGAGCTGCGCGGCGACGAGAGTCGGCTCCGAGTCAGTGCTCGGTGTGGTCGTGGTGACGATCGAGATCGTGATGAGGGAGACGGCGATCAGAATGCTTCCGAGGAGGCTGACGCGGGTCTGGGCTGACGTTCGCCGCCACGGAATTACCGCAGTCGGCCCAGATTCTCGCACCTGAGCATCCTACAAGATGCGCGACGTGTTCCCGATGTTTCTCACCGTCAGGGAGTCGGCATCACTGTTCCCTGCGGCGACGCGCCCTGTTGCGCGCGACTGCGATCGCCGCGACGCCTGCGCCGAGAGTTATCCCGACGATGAAGCCGTACTGGTCGAGGAAAGATGAGAAATCCATGAGCATGTCCTTTTCAAGGGAGAAAGCAAGGGGTTACCGGGAGCGTGGTTCCCACCGGAAGAAGGAGTTAAAGAACATCAGCCCAACGGCCGCCCAGACGGTGAGGTATATCAGGCCGTGCCATGACGTGGCGAAGCCGCCGAGCACGTCCACTGTCTCGCCGATGGAGGACCCGTTGACCGCACGGCCCAGATACGCGGTCCGCATGGCGTCAACGATCTCGGCCGAGGGTGTGTAGGGTCGCACCGCATTGAGGAAGGGCACGTCCGGCACGGCCGCTATAGCGCCCGAGAAGAACATCAGCAGGACCAGAACCGGCGAGACGATCCAGGTCGCGATCTCCCCGGAGGGCAGAAGCCCCGAGAAGCCAAAGGCGAGCATGGCGAGTGCGATGAGCCCGACCCCAAACGCCGTCAGTAGAAGCGGCCAGTTGGCCGGCCATTCCACTCCCAGCCACAGGCGTCCGGCGACGACAATCACCGCGATTTGCGCGATGGCGGGGATCGCGCTCGAGATCGCCTCGCCCAGCAGCACGGCATGGGCGGGAACGGGCGAGCAGCGCAGGCGCTTGTAAATACGCTGCTCTCGTCGGCGGGCCGCGGAGTTGATGACGTTGTAGACCACGAAGATGATGGCAACGGCAAGACCACCCGAGAGCAGCCATGCCCGCGCTGAGACGTCTCCGATCCGGGCCTGCTCGTCAGCCGCCGCCGCGGGGAGCAGTCCGAACCCGAGTGGCATTCCCGCTCCCAGGATGGCGAAGGCAATGTCCTTCCAGTAGACGCTCTGGCTTAAGGCGATCTGCGCGGGCAGGAGGCGGACAATGCGCATCCCAGCCTGGAGCGGGCGCGCGATGGTGTCGGCGGTCATGCGGGTTCTCCGTTGTCGTTGGCCAGCGTGAGGAAGAGATCTTCGAGGGACGAGCGCGTGACGCTGAGGGCGTCGAGTTCGAGCCCCAGCCGCGACGCCCGCTCCAGGAGCCGGGTGAGGTCCTGCTGCGCTCTGGCGCTGGTGAGAGTGACGGTGGTGGTCTCGGTCCCGGACCGCAGCTGGATGTCAAATCCGTGCAGGAGTTCGTCGAACTCTGCTCCTCGGCTGCGCGTCTCGAACGAGATCGCACTGTTCCCGTAGGAGGCGAGCACTTCGGAGGGCGTGCCCTGCACGCGGATCTTTCCGCGGTGCATGATCGCTACCCGGTCGGCGAGCTGCTCCGCCTCCTCGAGGTAGTGGGTGGTCAACACCACGGTCAGACCGTCGGCGACCAGCTCGCGGACGATTTCGAGGCAGCGTCGCCGACCCTCCGGGTCCATGCCTGTGGTCGGTTCGTCGAGGAAAAGCAGCTCCGGGTGGCCCAGTAGTGCGAGCGCGAGGTCGAGTCGGCGTCGCTCACCGCCAGAGAGCTGCTTCACGCGAGTGCGGGCGCGGTGCGTGAGCCCCACCAGTTCCAGCGACTCGTCAACTGTTCGGGATCGCTGGTGAAAGCGCCGCCACGACTTCAGCGTCTGGGCCACGGTGAGATCTTCGAAGAAGCCGGCGTCTTGGAGCATGATCCCGAGGCGCGGCGCGACGCGGTCGTGCTCGGTCAGCGGGTTGGCTCCCAAAACTCGCACGGAGCCCTCGGTCGGCGCGCGAAAACCCTCGAGGACGTCGAGGGTGGTTGTCTTCCCCGCGCCGTTAGTGCCCAGCAGCCCGAAAATCTCGCCGCGACGGACTGTCAGATCGATCCCGTGCACCGCGCGGGTCCGGCCGTAATCGACTACCAGGCCGGACACGCTGAGGGCCGTGTCCTGATCGATCCCGTCGCCGACGGTCGGGGGAGAGGATGTGAGCAGCGTGGTCATGACTCAACTCTGCCCGGGCAGGGCGACCGGCGGGAGAACCCGTTGTCACCCGTCCGATATGACGACTGTCATCTCCGCAGTGGAGCAGCCCGTCGGACGGGACCGCAGATCTTCAGAATGCGACGCTCGCCGTGCCGTGCCGGTGGTGGGATTCGAACCCACACGCCCTCTCGGACAAAGCATTTTGAGTGCTCCGCGTCTGCCATTCCGCCACACCGGCTCACAACGAGTCCCGCCAGGATACCGTAGGCTTTCGGACGTGACTGACCAGGAATCCTTGTCGACCGCACCGCGCCGGGTCGTCGTAGCCGAAGACGAATCGCTCATCCGCCTCGACATCGTCGAGATCCTCCGCGATAACGGCTTCGAGGTTGTCGGTGAAGCCGGAGACGGCGAGACCGCGGTTGCACTGGCCACCGAGCTGCGTCCCGACCTGGTGATCATGGATGTCAAGATGCCGCAGCTGGACGGCATCTCGGCCGCCGAGCGCCTCTCGAAGGCGCACATTGCTCCGGTGGTTCTTCTCACCGCGTTCAGTCAGAAAGAACTCGTCGAGCGGGCAAGCGAGGCGGGAGCGCTCGCCTACGTCGTCAAGCCCTTCACCCCGAACGATTTGTTGCCCGCGATCGAGATTGCTCTCTCCCGGTATGCCCAAATCCTCACCCTCGAGGCTGAAGTGGCCGATATGGTCGAGCGTTTCGAGACCCGCAAGCTGGTTGATCGGGCGAAAGGTCTGCTGAACGAAAAAATGGGTCTCACCGAGCCCGAGGCGTTCCGCTGGATACAGAAAGCATCGATGGATCGCCGCCTCACCATGCACGACGTGGCACAGGCGATCATTGAGCAGCTGAGCCTGAAGAAGTAGCTACGGCCAGAGGCGTGTGCGCTCCCAGGTGGAGCTTTCGGCTTCGGCGCTGATCGGACGATATTCCAGACGCACGTGCGCTTTCTCGGGGGTGGTGGACGCCTGCCAGAATTCCACTCGTTCCGGGATCACCCGGTAGAGACTCCAGTCCCGGTCGAGTGTCGCGGGGGAGCAGGCGACAGCGACACTGGTCTGGAGCGTGACCAGATCGAAATCCTCGGCGCTGCTCATCGGCTCACTCTGTCTCCCGATCAGGAGCGCGGTGCGAGCCGCCTCCGATCGGCGTCGGAAGTCCTCGGCCGACTCCTGCGCGGAGCCTCGCTCGGCCCGACCCTCGACGCGGACCTGACGGCCCTGTGTCGGCCAGAAGAAGGTGAGGGCGGCATGGGGATTGTCCGCCATCGCACGTCCCTTGGGGCTGGAGGCGTGGCTGGAGAAAGCCCACCCCTTCTCGTCGATGTTCCGCAGCATGAGTACGCGGGCCGAGACACGTCCGTGAGCGTCGGCGGTCGAAAGCGTCGCGGCATGGGGGAGGAGCTGCCCGGCGGACGCCGCCGCTTCCAGCCACTGCGTAAACAGGAGCACCGGGTAGTCGGGACTCGCCTGCGTATCGAAATCAGGGAGCTCCCTAGGAAGGGGAGGGAGGCTTGTGAGCAGATCGCGAACAGACACTCTCTGAGTATCCCCCTTTATGAGGGTGGGGAGAGATGTTCGTGGTGTCGATGGAGCTGGGTTGATCAAGAATTCTCACCATTAGCTTAAATGAGCGCGCGGCAATGGAGTGTTCATAGCTTGCGCACGTTTGCCATTTCTTGGTATCTTCGACACGTTCTTCGTAAAGAGGGGGATGTGAAGGTGGTATTCTTCGGTCATTTCTTGGTCCGAAAAATATTCATCTTTAGTTCTATTATTATCGGTGGGTGTCGGGAGTAGAAAAGGGATTTTTTCTTCGCGCATTATAACAAAATGCGGGGGAAGTAATAGTAATCTTTGCAAGAAAAATTTTCGTTATTACTGTTATAGTCTCCACTGTTCTTGGGGCAGTAGGTAGTGTGGCAACCGGGGCGCAAGCGATATCGATGCGCGAGCAAGTTGGTGTCTCCCCGGGCGCTGACGACGATTCGGCTGATGTGCTTGTTCAGCACATCCGTCATGCCGGGGCCGCATATCCTGTTGTGGCGGATCCAAGCCTGGAGATTGAATAACGAGGGCAAATGTGTAGGTATCCGCCATTTCCATTATGTAGCGGTTGCATCGTTTCCTGTCGTCGAACCGTGTAAGGAGTGAAACGGTGAGCCAGATGTCCACATCTCGCGAATCCCGGTGGGGTCGGCCGCGAACCAGGGCCGGGTTTATTGTCTTCACCGCGGCTCTCGTCCTTCTTCTCCCGCTGAGCGCTCCCCATAGCGCCGGGGACAAAATAGCCCCTACTGTGCTGTTCCTTGCGGGAATTCTTTTCCTGGCTCTTATCCCTCGTTCGATACCACCCGCTCATGGATCGTGGTTACGGGTGCGACTCGCTCCGCGGTCGGCGACTGGTGCGTTTTACCTTGAACTTGGTGTGGGGATTGTCGGCTCGGTGCTGTCTACACAGAGTGGTTCTTCGTTCCCCTCCATTGTCGCCGCAGTAATGGTTGCTGTTCTTGGGGTGGTTTTTGTCCTCATCGTGCACAGCGAAAAGGAGGCAAGCTACAGTCAATGAGGCGTGATTAGCGGGCTTCGCGGATGATGTTTGTCATCCGCACGGTGGAGAGGCGGTGGCCCTCCTCATCGCGGATCACAATCTCGTGGGTGGCGAGGGTCGAGCCCAGATGGAGCGCATCACAGGTCGCGATCACGAATCCCGAGCGCACGGAACGACTGTGGCTGGCATTGATCTCGATCCCCATCGCCAGTCGATCCTGGCCGGCATGGAGGTTGGCCGCCATCGAGCCCATCGACTCCGCGAGGACAACGTGAGCACCGCCGTGCAAAAGACCGACCGGCTGGCGATTACCCTCGACCGGCATCGAGGCCACCGAGTGCTCGGGAGTCAGCACGTGCCACAGCACTCCCATTCGTTCAGCCAGTTCACCCATTCCGCGACCGAGCAGAGTGTGCAGATCGAGGGCGGGTGGGCGAGCCCAGGCGGATGCGCGAGGCGTCAGTTCGGTCACGGTACTCCTTGTTGTGGTGCGCCAGAGCGAGGTGATCAGTGGGCGGAAAATGCCGGATCCGCTGTCAGAGGTGCTGTGTAGTCTGGCCCTGTGTCGGATCCGGAACAGCCTACCCTCCTGCTTGTCGACGGCCATTCCCTGGCTTTTCGGGCGTTCTACGCTCTCCCGGTAGAGAGTTTTCAGACCCGCGAGGGTCAGCATACGAATGCGATCCACGGCTTTTTGTCGATGCTTATCCTGCTAGTGAAGAATGAGAAGCCCACGCACCTCGCCGTCGCGTTCGATATTTCTCGCTACTCTTTCCGCACCCGCGAATATCCCGACTACAAGGGGACCCGTGGCGAGACTCCGCCCGAATTCAAGGGTCAAGTGCCCCTTCTCGAGGAGGCGCTGCATGCGATGAATATCCGTACTCTGGCCAAAGAAGATTTCGAGGCAGATGATATTCTCGCCACTCTCGCCCGCCAAGGCGAGGACGCAGGTTTTCGCGTTCTCGTTGTCTCGGGTGACCGCGACGCGATCCAGCTGATTACCCCCCAGGTCACCCTGCTCTACCCCTCGACCCAGGGTGTCTCGCAGCTCACCCGATACGACCGCGACAAAGTCTTCGAGAAGTACGGGGTCGAGCCGCACCAATACCCTGAGATCGCGGCGCTTGTCGGTGAGACGAGCGATAATTTGCCCGGAGTCGATAAAGTTGGCCCCAAAACGGCGGCCAAATGGGTCAATCAGTACGGGACAGTAGCCGATATTGTCGCGCATGCCGACGACATTAAGGGAGTAGTCGGCGAGAAGCTGCGCGAGCAAAAAGAGAACGCGCTTCGCAACCGTCGGCTTAACCGTCTCGTCACCACCGTCGAGCTGCCGCTCGGTCCCGCCGATCTCGGGCGCCAACCCATTAACCCCGATGCCGTCCGTGAGGTCTTCACCCGTCTTGAATTCAAGACATTGCAACAGCGGGTACTCACGATCGCCGCGGAGGAGGGCGTTGAGGGCGCCGTGAGCGTCCTGGCGGGCGACACTGTGACGACCGCCGCACCCGCTACCAGCACGATGGTGGACGAAGAACTCGCGCATTGGCTCGATCGCGTGTCAGCGAAGGGCACAGCTCCGGTTGCCGTTCAGGTGCAACTCGGCGCGGTCGGCGTCGAAGGTATCGGCCTGTCGGTCCAGAAGGAATCGGTCTTCGTTCCGTGGGCGGTAGGCCGCCCCGACTACACGGCGCTCGAGCAGTGGCTGGCAAGCGACGCGCCCAAATACTTCGCTGACGCAAAACCGCAGATCAAGGCTTTGCGTGGCGTTGGTATGACTGTTGCGGGCCTGGCGTTCGACACCCGTCTTGCTGCCTGGCTCCTTCAGCCGACCGGCCACGCTGCGACCGTGAGTGCGCAGGTGTCGCAGTACCTCGACGAGACAGTGGTGCAGGGCGACCCGAACCAGCTTGTTCCCCTCGCCGAGCCTCTGGGGTCGGCCACCGAGGCCTGGTATGTATTTCGACTCGTGAGCGTGCTGACCGAGCTGCTGGGCGACGAGATGCTCTCGGTGTTGGTCGATATCGAACTCCCCATTGTCCAGGTGCTCGCGACGATGGAGCTGACCGGAGTCGCGATAGATACCGACATTCTGATGCACCTTCGCGGCGAATTGACCACGGCGGCGGCCGAGCTGGCACGTCGCGCCTTTGCCGAGATCGGGCACGAAATAAATCTCGGCTCTCCTAAGCAGTTGCAGCAGGTTCTCTTCGACGAACTGGCTATGCCCAAGACCCGCGCGACTAAGACCGGCTATACGACTGACGCCTCCGCCCTGATCGACCTGCAGGAATTGCATCCCCATCCTTTTCTCGGTCTGTTGCTCGAGCACCGCGATGCGACCAAGCTCAAGCAAATTATTGAGACCCTCGAAAAATCCGTCGCTGATGATGGCCGGATCCACACCAGCTACGACCAGACCGGCACGGCGACTGGCCGCATTTCCTCGAACGACCCCAACCTGCAAAACATCCCGATCCGGAGCGATGTGGGCCGCCGTATCCGTACCGCTTTTGTGCACAGTGAGGGGGCGAGTACATTATTGACCGCTGATTACTCGCAGATTGAAATGCGGATTATGGCGCACCTTTCTGGTGATACGGGACTCATCGAGGCATTCCACAGTGGCGAGGACTTGCATCGCTTTGTCGGCGCGCGGATTTTCCGCGTCGAACCGACAGAGGTGACCTCAGCGATGCGCAATAAGGTCAAGGCGATGTCGTATGGGCTTGCATATGGGCTCAGTGCCTTCGGCCTGTCCAAGCAATTGCGCATCTCGAGCGCCGAGGCCAAGCAGCTGATGACCGACTACTTTGTGCGCTTCGGAGGGGTGCGTGATTATCTCCGCGGCGTCGTCGAGCAGGCGCGAAAGACCGGTTACACCGAAACCATTTTCGGCAGGCGTCGCCCGTTCCCCGAACTCACCAGCGCCAATCGTGTGCTTCGTGATAACGCGGAGCGCGCCGCTCTTAATTCGCCGATCCAAGGTTCTGCCGCCGACATCATGAAGCTCGCCATGATCGGCGTGCACTCCGATATCGAGAAACACGGGCTCGGCTCCCGGATGCTGCTGCAGGTACACGACGAGTTAATCTTCGACGCCGCTCCCGGCGAGGAAGAGGCGCTCGAAGGCATTGTCCGTCAGCGAATGGCTGGCGCAGCCGAGCTGCGTGTCCCGCTCGAGGTGCAGGTCGGCCACGGTCCTCACTGGGATGCGGCCGGGCACTGAGTATCCCTCTCTACCGTCCTGCCCTGTCTCTGGGTCTAGTTAGGCTCAACGCATGACTATCGAGACTCCACGCCAGCCCACCCCCGTTGATCTGATCGCTGAGCGCTGGGTCGACACGTGTGTTGAACTGGATCCGATCGTGGGTACATCGATCGGTCGGGCGAAGGCACACCATCGCTTCGGCGACATGTCGCCCGTCGGCCTGGAGCGCACCAGGGAGGCGACGGCCGCTACCCTCGCAGAGCTTGAGCGTGCAGACCCGGTCGACGACGTTGACCGGGTCACTGTTGCTGACCTCGGAGCGGAATTGCGGTTGAGTCTTGAGAGCCACGATGCGGGACTCCCGTTGCGTGACCTCAACGTCATCGCCTCGCCCGCGCAGGAGCTGCGCGATGTCTTCGACGTGATGCCGATGACGGAGATCGCCGACTGGGAGGCGGTGGCGGACCGGCTTGCCGCGCTGCCGGCCGCGCTTGCCGGGTACGCCGAAACCCTCCGTGAGGGGATTCGCTCCCGGATCACCCCGGCACGTCGCCAGGCGTTGCTCGTCGCCGAGCAGGCCGACAAGGTCGCGGCACCCAGCGGTTTTTTTGCCGATCTTGCCCGCGAGGCGGCATCCGCCTCCTTACCGTTGCCCTCGTCGCTTCTGCGGCGGATCGACGAGGGCGCGAGCCTGGCCGGTACGGCCTATGGGGAGCTTGCGCTTTTCCTGCGTGGTGAGTTGGCTCCGGCAGCTACCGAGCAGGACGCGGTGGGCCGTGACCTCTATGCCCTGCATTCCCGGCACTTCCTCGGATCTGTTATCGATCTCGACGAGACCTACGAGTGGGGCTTAGACGAGCTTGCCCGGATGAGGGCCGAGCAGGAGGCCATCGCCCACGAGATTGTGCCCGGCGCCTGCGTCGCTGAGGCCATCGCACACCTTACCGACGACCCGTCGCGCACTCTGCACGGCGTCGAGGCACTGCAGCGCTGGATGCAAGAGACGAGCGACCGTTCGGTCAGCGAACTCGCGGGCATCGTTTGTGACATTCCCGAGGAACTACGTCGTCTGGAATGCCGGATCGCACCTACCCACGAGGGCGGCATCTACTACACCGGCCCGAGCGATGACTTCTCTCGCCCAGGCCGGATGTGGTGGTCAGTGCCAGCGGATGTCACCGAATTCGCCACCTGGCGTGAACTGACCACCGTCTATCACGAAGGTGTCCCCGGGCATCACCTGCAGATCGGACGGGCAGTGTATAACCGTGCGCGGCTCAATACTTGGCGCCGCCAGCTGGCGGGCACCTCCGGGCACATCGAGGGCTGGGCGCTCTATGCCGAGCGGCTGATGGAAAGTCTCGGCTACCTCGATGACCCGGCTGACCGCCTCGGTATGGTCGATGGCCAGCGGATGCGTGCGGCACGGGTGGTAGTTGACATTGGGGTACATCTGCAAAAAACGATGCCAGGGACGAGCCAGATGTGGACCGCCGATTCTGCGCTGGACTTTATGCGCGCGAACGTAGCTATGAACGACTCCTTTGTTCGTTTCGAAGTTAACCGCTATCTCGGCTGGCCGGGGCAGGCGCCCTCCTACAAAATCGGACAGCGTATCTGGGAGCAGTTGCGCGATGAGGCACGAGCCCGTGAAGGTGCAGAGTTTTCACTCGCGCAATTCCACTCTCGTGCGCTCGATCTTGGTGGGCTGGGCCTGGACACGTTGCGCGCGAGTCTTGCCGACTGATCCCGCGACCGTGTGTGCTCAGGGTTCTGACGGAGGATTGCCATACGACTCCCGGGTCAGATAGGCTCTACTGTCACGTCTGTGACACCGCCGTATCTACGGCGCGCAAAGACTCCGGATTCGTCCGGTCGTCCCGCGCGTTGGCACGGAACCGGTGGTACCTCTTTTCATCTCCGCAGTGGTTTGTACCTGTGGGGGCCGTGAGGCCTTCCGTGGCCACTGCCCGACTTCCATCCATCCTGGAGCACCTTTTAATGACAACCGCAACGACCGACAAGGCAACCAAGCAGGTCGCGATCAACGACATCGGGTCTGCTGAAGACTTTCTTGCCGCGGTCGAAAAAACTCTGAAGTTCTTTAATGACGGAGACCTCATCGAAGGCACTGTCGTGAAGATCGACCGCGACGAGGTTCTCCTCGATGTTGGCTATAAGACGGAGGGTGTCATCCCCTCCCGCGAACTTTCCATCAAGCATGATGTTGACCCCGCTGAGGTCGTCTCGGTGGGAGACAGTGTCGAAGCTCTCGTCCTCCAGAAAGAGGACAAAGAGGGCCGCTTGATTCTCTCGAAGAAGCGCGCTCAATACGAGCGCGCGTGGGGAGACGTCGAGAAAATCAAAGAATCCGACGGAGTCGTCACCGGTTCCGTCATTGAGGTGGTCAAGGGTGGTCTCATTGTTGACATCGGCCTTCGCGGCTTCCTCCCGGCGTCGTTGATCGAGCTGCGTCGCGTTCGTGACCTCACTCCGTACCTGGGTCAAGAAATTGAGGCGAAGATCCTCGAGCTCGACAAGAACCGCAACAACGTTGTCCTTTCGCGTCGCGCACTGCTGGAGCAAACCCAATCCGAGAGTCGCACTAGCTTCCTGAACAACCTGCACAAGGGCCAGGTTCGCAAGGGTGTGGTGTCGTCGATCGTGAACTTTGGTGCGTTCGTTGATCTCGGTGGGGTCGATGGTCTCGTTCACGTTTCCGAACTGTCGTGGAAGCACATTGAGCACGCCTCCGAGGTCGTCGAGGTCGGCCAGGACGTTACCGTCGAGGTTCTCGAGGTCGATCTTGACCGCGAGCGCGTGTCGCTCTCGCTCAAGGCGACCCAGGAGGATCCGTGGCAGGTCTTTGCTCGCACGCACGCGATCGGCCAGGTCGCCCCGGGTAAGGTCACCAAGCTTGTGCCATTTGGTGCCTTTGTCCGCGTCGCGGACGGCATCGAGGGCCTTGTCCACATTTCCGAGCTGTCGGGCAAGCATGTTGAGCTGGCCGAGCAGGTCGTGGCCGTTGGCGAAGAAGTCTTCGTCAAGGTGATCGACATCGACCTCGATCGTCGTCGTATTTCGCTCTCGCTTAAGCAGGCGAACGAGGGCGTGGACCCCGAGGGTACCGAGTTCGACCCGGCGCTGTACGGCATGGCCACCGAGTACGACGAGCAGGGAAACTACAAGTACCCCGAGGGCTTCGACCCCGAGACGAATGAGTGGCGCGAGGGCTTCGAGTCACAGCGTGAAGCCTGGGAGCAGGACTACGCCGCGGCACAGGCTCGCTGGGAGGCGCACAAGGTGCAGGTTGCCAAGTCGAACGAGGAGGCCGTGAGTGAGGCTGCCGGCGTCGCCGCCGGTGGCTTCGCCAGCGAGTCCGCGAGTGCGGGCACTCTCGCCGACGACGAGTCGCTTGCCGCTCTGCGCGAGAAGCTGACCTCGAGCAACTGATCAGCACAGCGAACGGAACGGCCGGTCCTTCGGGGTCGGCCGTTCCGTTGTGTGGTGGCCGGGCGAAGCGAGGAGGGGAGAAGCAGCTGACCTTCTTGACGGAAAAGATGACTGGATAGGGTGGCCTGATGTACCTTGTCGCCCTCACCGGAGGCATAGCGGCCGGCAAATCCACGGTCGCCCGTCGACTTGCCGAACACGGAGCCGTTGTCATTGATGCCGACCGGCTTGCTCGCGAGGTGGTGGAGCCGGGGGCGCCTGCGCTTGCGGCTCTCGTCGAGCGCTTTGGTGTCTCGATCCTCCGTGGGGATGGCAGCCTGGACCGTGCGGCGCTCGGTGCGCTGATTTTCGCCGACGCCTCCGCCCGCGAGGAGGTCAACCTGATCATCCATCCGGCGGTGGCTCACAGTTCTCGACGTCTCTTCGAAGCCGCCCGGGAAGCCGATCCTCGTGCGGTGGTCATCTACGACGTCCCTCTGCTCGCGGAGAGCCGTGAGGTCGGCGAATTTGACGAGGTCGTGGTTGTGCACGCCCCGGCGCGCGAGCGCGTCGCACGGCTGATGGCGTTGCGGGGTATGAGTGAGGAGCAAGCGCGCGCCCGTGTCGATGCGCAGGCAAGCGACGAGGAGCGGCTCGCTCTCGCCGATGTCGTTATTGACTCTTCCGGCACTCGTGACGAGACCTTGGCCCAGACGGATGCGCTCTGGGAGCGCTGGCGCGTCTGCTGATAGGGGGCGGCCTCCGTTCGCCGCCAGCGCACGCGGGCTTCGGTGTCGGAGGCCACGGCTACGCTTCGAGATATGGAGCCAACCCGTGTCGTGCATCCGTTTGAGGTCGTGAGTGAATATCAGCCAAGCGGTGACCAGCCAGCCGCTATTGCTGAGTTGAGCGCTCGAATCACTGCGGGTGAGACCGATGTTGTGCTCCTCGGTGCCACCGGTACCGGTAAATCCGCGACAACAGCCTGGCTTGTCGAGGCGGTGCAGCGACCCACCCTTGTGCTCGCACACAACAAGACGCTGGCCGCTCAACTCGCCAATGAGTTTCGCGAACTTTTTCCCAAAAACGCGGTTGAATATTTTGTGTCGTATTACGACTACTATCAGCCCGAAGCCTACGTTCCACAGACCGATACTTTCATTGAAAAAGACAGTTCGGTGAACGCCGAAGTCGAGCGGTTGCGGCACTCCACCACGAACTCGCTTCTCAGTCGCCGCGATGTGATTGTGGTGTCCACTGTGTCCTGCATTTATGGTCTTGGCCAGCCGGAACAGTACCTCGAAGCGATGGTGGCGTTGCAAGTCGGCCAGCGGGTTGATCGCGATCGGCTTATCCGTCGGTTCGTCTCGATGCAGTATTCCCGCAATGATATCGACTTTGCGAGAGGCACCTTCCGAGTGCGCGGCGACACGATCGAAATTATTCCGATGTACGAAGAACTCGCGATTCGCATCGAAATGTTCGGTGATGAGATTGAGGCCCTCTATACTTTGCATCCGCTTACTGGCGATATCGTCCGTAAGCTCGAGTCGGTCTCGGTCTTCCCCGGGTCACACTATGTCGCCAGCGACGAGGTTATGCGTCGCGCCATTGACACCATCCAGCAGGAGCTTGAGCAGCGCTTGACCGAACTCGAGAAGCAGAACAAGCTTCTTGAGGCCCAGCGGCTTCGCATGCGTACCACTTTCGATCTGGAAATGATGCAGCAGATCGGCTTTTGCTCGGGTATCGAAAACTATTCTCGCCATATCGACGCGCGTGAGCCTGGTGAGGCACCCCACTGCCTCCTGGACTATTTCCCCGACGATTTCCTGATGGTTATCGATGAGTCGCATGTGACGGTGCCGCAGATCGGGGCGATGTACGAGGGCGACGCGTCTCGTAAGCGCACCCTCGTTGAGCACGGCTTCCGGCTGCCGTCAGCTCTGGATAATCGTCCGCTTACGTGGGAGGAATTCACCCAACGCGTTGGCCAGACTGTTTACCTCTCCGCCACGCCCGGTCGCTATGAAATGAGCATTGCCGACGGGGTTGTCGAGCAGATTATCCGCCCCACCGGTCTTGTTGACCCGGAGATCGTTGTCAAACCAACCAAGGGGCAGATCGATGATCTGCTTGACGAAATCACGCGCCGCACCGATCGGGATGAGCGAGTGCTGGTTACCACTCTCACCAAACGGATGGCGGAAGAACTTACCGACTTTCTCACCGAGGCGGGTGTGCGCGTGCGTTATTTGCATTCCGACGTGGACACGCTGCGCCGGGTCGAGCTGCTCTCCGAACTGCGTGCCGGTGTGTATGACGTCCTGGTTGGCATCAATTTGCTTCGTGAAGGCCTCGATTTGCCCGAAGTATCCCTTGTCGCGATCCTTGACGCCGACAAAGAGGGTTTCCTTCGCTCGTCAACCTCGCTGATTCAGACCATCGGTCGCGCTGCGCGCAACGTGTCCGGTGAGGTGCACATGTACGCCGACGCCATTACTGACTCCATGCGGCGTGCGATTGACGAAACCGATCGCCGCCGCGAGAAACAAATCGCTTACAACCGTGATCACGGCATCGATCCGACTCCGCTGCGCAAGAAAATTGCCGACATTACTGATGCTCTCGTCCGTGAAGGAGCCGATACCGCCAAGCTGCTTGCAGGTCGCGACAAAAAAAAGAAGAGCCCGACGCTGAACCTCCGCAGGGAGGGCATCGCGGCCACTGGTGGCAATGATCTCGAGGAAATCATTGCTGACCTCAACGCCCAGAT
Source organism: Rathayibacter toxicus DSM 7488 (assembly GCF_000425325.1). Classification (GTDB taxonomy): domain Bacteria; phylum Actinomycetota; class Actinomycetes; order Actinomycetales; family Microbacteriaceae; genus Rathayibacter; species Rathayibacter toxicus. The sequence continues at coordinate 323,207 of NZ_AUDF01000003.1, read as the reverse complement.
GCTGCAGGCCGCGGGCGAGTTGAAGTTTGAACTTGCTGCGCGCCTGCGCGATGAGGTTCAGGAACTTAAGCGCGAGCTGCGGCAAATGGAGAAGGCCGGTCACCTGACCTAAGCGGGGTCGGCGGATCCGCGGCCAGCGAACGCCTCGAGCCATGTCGGTGGCTCCACGTACACTTTCGTAAGTGTCGATCACAAGCGATGTTAGGGACTCATCTCCCGTGCCGTCTGCCTCCTCCCGCCGCTGTGTCTCCGCCCTCGACGAGTCGGTCTCAAAGCTGGTGGTGAGTGGTGCGCGAGTGCATAATCTGCGCGATCTCGATCTAGAAATCCCGCGCGACGCGCTCGTTGTTTTCACCGGGCTTTCTGGCTCTGGTAAATCGTCACTCGCCTTCGACACGATCTTTGCGGAGGGTCAGCGTCGCTATGTGGAGTCGCTTTCTGCCTATGCGCGTCAGTTTCTCGGCCAGGTGGATCGGCCCGATGTGGACTTCATTGAGGGTCTGAGCCCGGCGGTCTCCATTGATCAAAAATCCACTAACCGCAACCCGCGCTCGACAGTCGGGACTATTACCGAGATCTTCGATTACATGCGTCTGCTCTGGGCGCGCATCGGTGTGCCACACTGTCCCGTTTGCGATGAGCGAATTTCGGCGCAGACAGTACAGAACATTGCCGATCAGCTGATGGAACTTGAGCCGGGCACCCGCTACCAGATCCTTAGCCCGGTCGTCTCGCGCAAAAAAGGCGAGTTCGTCGATCTCTTCACGGAGTTGACGGCCGCCGGTTATTCGCGCGCACTGGTTGATGGCACGCTCATTCAACTGTCCGACCCGCCTTCTCTCGCCAAGCAGGTGAAGCATGATATCTCGGTGGTCGTGGATCGGCTCGTCGCCGGCGCCGATATTCTTGGTCGGCTTACCGACTCGCTTGAGACGGCGCTGCGACTGACGGACGGTGTGGTCCAGATCAACTGTCTAGACGCTGAGGGCGATGCCGCGTGGAGCACGTTTTCGGAAAAGCTTTCCTGCCCCAACAATCATCCTCTCTCGCTCACAGAAATTGAACCGCGTACGTTCTCGTTCAATGCCCCGTTCGGTGCCTGCCCGGAATGCTCCGGTCTGGGCACTCGCATGTCGGTTGATGGCGAGTTGCTATTGGGTGACCCCGATCTCAGTATTGCTGAGGGTGTGATTATTCCATGGACCACACAGGGAAAGGGCCTTTTTCAGTATTACGAAAAGCTGCTGGACGGCCTTGCCCGCGATCTCGGCTTTTCGCTCTCCACGCCGTGGAAACGGCTTAGCACCGAGGTGCAGCAGGCGGTGCTGCACGGCGACAACTTCGAGGTCAAGGTTAAGTGGAAGAACCGTTACGGCCGCCAGATGAGCTACAATTCGGGCTTCGAGGGCGTTGTTCCGTATATCGAGCGTCAATACATTCAGTCCGAGACCGATGCACAGCGCAGCCGCTGGGCCGAGTATCTGCGTGAGGTGCCCTGTCCCGTCTGCAAGGGTTCCCGTCTCAAACCTGAGGTGCTGGCTGTGCGGGTACACGGCGCGAGCATCGCCGATGTCGCTGACCTCAGCCTTGGCGAAGCGCAAGAGTTTATGGCTCGGCTCGAACTCACCGAGCGGGAGGCTCAGATCGCCGCTCAGGTCCTCCGAGAAATTCGCGCGCGCCTCGACTTTCTTCTCGAGGTCGGTCTGTCCTATCTCACGCTCGCGCGCGCGGCGGCCTCGCTCTCCGGCGGGGAGGCTCAGCGCATTCGACTGGCCACCCAGATCGGATCGGGGCTTACTGGCGTGCTGTATGTCCTCGACGAGCCGAGCATCGGCTTGCACCAACGCGACAATCGTCGTCTCATTGACACCCTGGTGAGACTGCGTGACCTCGGCAATACCCTGATCGTTGTCGAACATGACGAGGACACCATTCGTGCCGCTGACTGGCTCGTTGATATCGGCCCGGGTGCTGGCGTCAACGGCGGTACGGTCGTGCACTCCGGTTCTTACGAGTCACTACTCGATAACACTTACTCGCTCACCGGTGATTACCTTTCCGGTCGGCGATCAATCGATGTGCCCACACGCCGGCGCTCGATCGATCGCACACGGACGATCACTGTAGTGGGTGCTCAGGCTAACAATCTCCGTAAAATTGATGCTGAATTCCCCCTCGGTACTTTTGTTGCTGTGACGGGTGTATCGGGATCCGGTAAAAGCACGCTGGTCAATGACATCCTCTATCGCGTACTTGCTAACCAACTCAATGGTGCTCGAAAGGTTCCTGGTAGGCACACCCGAGTGACCGGTCTAGAAACTCTTGACAAGGTCGTTCATGTGGATCAAAACCCTATTGGCCGCACCCCGCGCTCCAACCCGGCAACCTATACCGGGGTTTTTGATCGGATCCGTACGCTCTTTGCCGAGACGACGGAGGCAAAGGTACGTGGATATTTACCGGGTCGGTTTAGTTTTAATGTCAAGGGCGGCCGCTGTGAGGCCTGTTCTGGTGACGGTACCCTCAAGATCGAGATGAATTTTTTGCCCGATGTCTATGTTGCGTGTGACGTCTGTGGGGGAGCCCGCTACAACCGGGACACACTTACTGTGCGCTACAAGGGAAAGAACATCGCCGAAGTTCTTGACATGCCGATCGCAGAAGCTGCTGAATTCTTCGAACCGATTACGGCAATTCATCGTTTTATGAAGACTCTGGTCGATGTGGGTCTCGGCTACGTCCGACTGGGACAAAGTGCCACCACTCTCTCCGGAGGCGAAGCGCAGCGTGTCAAGCTCGCCACTGAGCTTCAACGCCGTTCTAACGGGCGTAGCGTTTATGTTCTTGATGAGCCGACGACCGGTTTGCACTTCGAGGATGTGCGTAAGCTGTTGCTGGTTTTGAACAGCCTGGTCGATAAGGGCAATACTGTTATCACCATTGAGCACAATCTCGATGTGATTAAATCTGCGGACTGGTTGATTGATATGGGTCCTGAGGGTGGCGCGGGCGGTGGTCAGATTATCGCCGTGGGTACTCCGGAGCAGGTGGCACAAGTCCCGGGTAGTCATACGGGGACCTTCCTCGCCGACATCCTCGGTTGAGCGTGGGTACGGGTGGGTAAGTAAGTATGACTGAGAGCGTCAACTTCCGACCACAGCCGGGAGAGATTCCCACCCTCCCCGGTGTTTACCGCTTTCTGGATGCCCGGGGCCGAGTGCTCTATGTGGGCAAAGCGAAGAACCTCCGGGCCCGACTGAATAATTACTTTGTTCCACTGTCGAGTCTGCACGAGCGTACCCGACGTATGGTCACCTCCGCCTCGGGGGTGGAATGGACCGTTGTTGGCACCGACGTCGAGGCACTACAGCTCGAATTTACCTGGATTAACGAGTTTGACCCGCCCTTCAATGTCAAGTTCCGCGACGACAAGTCTTACCCGTATCTTGTCGTGACCCTCGGTGACGAGGCTCCGCGCGTCATGGTCACTCGTAATACGGCAATCGGCAAAGCCCGCTATTTCGGTCCCTATCCGAAAGTGTGGGCGATTCACGAGACCATCGATTTGATGATCAAAGCGTTTCCCATACGCACCTGCAATGACGCCAACTATAAGCGCGCAATGCAAAGTGGTAAGCCGTGTTTTGCGTCTCAAATTGGGCGCTGTGGCGGTCCATGCTCGCAGCGAGTGAGCTTTAGTGCTCATCGCGAGATCGTGGACCGTTTCGTCGCTTTTATGAGCAATCACGATAGGAGCATGATCACCGATCTCGAAAAAGATATGCGCGAGGCCGCCACCGCGCTGGACTACGAGCGTGCAGGAAAGCTGCGCGACCAGATCGCTGCCCTCGACGCAGTGCTGGCCAAAAGCGCCGTGGTACTCAAAGACACCGTCGACGTCGATCTTTATGCAATAGTGCACGATGAACTTGCCGCCGCGATGCAGCAGTTCCGGGTACGGGGCGGTCGCATTCGTGGCGAACGCGGCTGGGTGGTTGATAAAGAACTCGATATGAGCACGGCCGACCTCGTTGACACCGCTCTGCGTGCGGCGTACGAGACCGGCGATATTCCGCCGCGCGAGATCGTGATACCGGAGCTGCCCGACGACAGGGAGGCGCTCGAGGAGTGGCTGAGCGGCCTCCGCGGAGCCACCGTACGCCTGCGTGCAGCTCAACGCGGCGACAAAGCTGCGCTGCTGGAGACAGCCAGCCAGAATGCAGCGCAGTCGCTCATGCTGTACAAGACCCGTCGTTCCGCCGACTTCACCGCACGTACCCAGGCTCTCGAAGACATTCGCGACGCACTCAGCATGAGCGAGGCACCACTGCGGATGGAATGTTACGACGTCTCGCACCTCAGCGGCACGAATATCGTCGCGTCGATGGTGGTCTTCGAAGATGGCCTCGCTCGCAAAGACCAGTACCGTCGTTTTACCATCGCCGAATCCACTGACGATACGGAGTCGCTCTACCAGGTGCTCACCCGACGTCTTGCCTACCTCCGCGACCCGGTTGCGCCCGTGGCCGTTGATCCCGACACAGGGCAGGCGAAGCGGCGCAAGTTTTCCTATCCGCCGCAGCTGCTGATTGTTGACGGCGGTCAACCGCAGGTTGCCGCGGCCCAGCGCGCCCTCGATGAGTCAGGGGTCAGCGGCATCACTCTCTGTGGCATCGCGAAACGACTCGAAGAAATCTGGTTGCCTGAATCCGATTTTCCCGTCATTCTCCCGAGAAACAGCGATGCGCTGTTCCTGTTTCAGCGCATCCGCGATGAAGCCCACCGTTTCGCGATCACTCACCAGCGACAAAGGCGTAAGCGTGACATCGGGTCGCAGTTGGCGGAGATTCCGGGTCTGGGCCGCATCCGTGTCCGCGATCTGCTCAGGCACTTCGGATCAGTCGCCAGATTACGGGACGCGGGGGAGGCTGAGATCGCCCAGGTCCCGGGGATCGGGCCCACTCTCGCGGCGGCAATTCACGCACACCTCCATTCCGAACGCGTTGCTGTCAGGGGCACGCTCTAGGCTGGAACCCCGTCTTCGTCGAGGATGTCGTGGCCGTCCCGGAGAGCGCAGCTTGAGCGACAGAGCAGCCGAAAACCAGGGCATCGTTCCGGTCTCGCAGCCTCGACCACAACACCCCAGGCGACACGGCGCTCGACGACACCCAGGCACAGATAAGCACGGAGACACTGATGAGCACGGAAACCGAACAGCAGGGCGTGCTGATAGTTACCGGGATGTCCGGCGCTGGCCGATCAACGGCAGCGAACGCGCTCGAAGATTTGGGCTGGTATGTGGTTGATAACCTGCCGCCGCAGATGCTCCGTCCGCTCGTAGAGCTTGCCCAGCGGGCCGGCACCACGCTGCCGAAGATCGCGGCCGTCGTCGATGTGCGCGGGCGCGACTTCTTCGCAGACCTTGATGAGATCGTGCGCGAGCTGCGGATCGGCGTTGATCTGCGGATGGTTTTCCTCGAGGCGACTGACGCTGCCCTTGTGCGTCGCTTCGAGCAGGTGCGTCGTCCGCATCCGCTCCAGGGCCGAGGCAGACTGCTCGATGGTATTTCGGCGGAGCGGACGCAACTTGCCCGGCTTCGTGAGAGTGCCGATATCGTGATCGACACCTCCGACCTCAACATTCATCAGCTCGCGACCAGCATCACTGAACGCTTCGCTGAGGCAGGGCGGGCGGGACTACAGGTGACTGTGATGAGCTTCGGCTTCAAGTACGGTCTGCCCACAGATGCCGACCTGGTGGCCGACGCGCGGTTCCTGCCCAATCCCTATTGGATCCCCGAGCTACGCGCGCATACCGGCCTTGAACCAGAGGTGGAAGAATATGTCCTGGCTCAGCAGGGCGCCGAAGAGTTCATTGACTCCTATGCGCGTGCGCTTCGCCCTGTGCTCGACGGTTATCAACGTGAAAATAAGCGTCACGCCACCATCGCTATCGGCTGCACGGGCGGCAAGCATCGTTCGGTCGCCCTCGCCGGTCGCATTGCCGCTCGTCTTCACGAACTTCCGGACGTTGCCGTGAGCGTGGCGCACCGCGACCTCGGCCGAGAATGAACCTCCACGCGCTCCTGGGCGCACTCAACGTAAGGAACACTCCGTGGCTCTCACCGCAGACGTCAAGGACGAACTGGTCGCTATCGTCCCGCGTAAAAACACTGTCCGTGCTGTTGAGCTGGCGACGATCCTGCGTTTCTCCGGCGGATTACACATCATCTCGAACCGTCTCGCGGTCGAGGTCGAACTGGACTCCGCGCCGATCGCCACGCGAGTCCGCCGTGATCTCGCCGAACTCTACGGTGTCCGCAGCGAGGGCAGCATCGTCTCAGCCGGTGGTTCGCGTCGTACGACAAGCTGGCTTGTTCGGGTGGTCGAGGGAGGCGAAATCCTCGCTCGTCAGACCGGCCTGCTCGATCAGCGCGGTCGCCCGGTTCGTGGGCTACCCAACCGCGTGACCACGGGCTCTCGCGAGGAACTGGCTGCCCTCTGGCGCGGAGCCTTTCTTGCACAGGGTTCCCTCACGGATCCCGGACGTTCCTCAGCGCTCGAAATCGCCTGCCCGAGTAACGAGGCAGCGATGGCGGTTGTCGGAGCGGCGGGCCGACTCGGCGTCGAGGCCAAATCTCGCGAGGTACGGGGAGCGCACCGGGTGGTGATCCGGGACGGTGAGGGCATCAGCACGATGCTCAGCCTGATGGGAGCCACAGCCACCGTCGCCAGCTGGGAGGAGCTGCGCCAGCGTCGTGAGGTGCGTGCGACTGCAAACCGTTTAGTTAATTTCGATGATGCAAACCTCCGCCGTTCAGCGCAAGCTGCGGTCGCAGCGTGCGCGCGAGTTGAACGGGCGATGGAGGTCCTGGGCGACGACGTTCCGGAGCATTTGCGTTACGCCGGACAGCTTCGGCTCGCTCACCGGGAGGCGAGCCTAGACGAACTGGGCCACCATGCGGACCCGCCGATGACCAAGGACGCGGTCGCGGGCCGAATCCGTCGGCTGCTTGCCCTCGCCGACAAGCGGGCGGCTGACCTTGACATCCCCGGCACTGACGCGAATCTCCCCGCGGAGTTGCACGACATCTAACGTTCTTGTGCCGCATTTTTTTTCGGTGAGTGCTGAACGGTTCCCGACTGAACGGAGAATGATACCCGAATGCCCAAGGACCCTCTCGCTAGACTGGAGCGGTCGCTCAGGACACCCGGCCCTCCTCCTCCGCGTCGCGGAGGCACGCCGAGAGGTGAGCGATGGTACGGGATCGAGGACCACGAACAGGAGATCGCACATGGCTGATTACACGCTCGCCGAATTGCCCTATGACTACTCGGCCCTTGAGCCGAATATCTCCGGGCGGATCATGGAGCTCCACCACGACAAGCACCACGCGACCTATGTGGCCGGGGCGAATACCGCTCTCGCCGCGCTGCAGGAGGCTCGCGACAGCGGCAACCTCGCGAACGTGAACAAGCTCCAGAAAGATCTGGCGTTCAACCTCGCCGGGCACGTGAACCACACTGTGTTTTGGAATAATCTCTCACCGGACGGCGGCGACAAGCCGGTCGGTGAACTTGCTGCGGCGATCGACGACAACTTTGGCTCGTTCGACAAATTTCGTGCCCACTTCACCGCCTCCGCCCTCGGTATTCAGGGCTCCGGCTGGTCAATCCTCGCCTGGGATTCGCTGGGCGAGAAGCTGCTCATCGAGCAGCTGTACGACCACCAGGGCAACCTTGCCGCGGCGACGGTGCCGATCCTCCTGCTCGATATGTGGGAGCACGCCTTTTATCTTGACTACGTCAATGTCAAAGCTGACTATGTCACGGCGTTCTGGAATATCGTGAACTGGGCCGATGTCTCCGCGCGCTTTGCGAATGCGCGAGAGAAGACTTCGGGCCTGCTGGTACTGTCTTAGCGGCCTCGGCGTCCCAGGTCTTCTCCTGGGACGCCCCGCTCGCTCAGATCCACACCCTCCACTGCACCGTACGGTGCCCTTCCCCATTCAGGAGATATCTGTGTCCGTCAAGATCGGCATCAACGGCTTTGGTCGAATTGGCCGTAATTTTTTCCGCGCGGCCCTGGCCAAGGGTAGCGACCTCGAGATCGTCGCGGTCAATGACCTCACCGACAACAAGGCGCTCGCGCATCTCCTGAAGTACGACTCCATCACCGGCCGCCTCGATGCGACCGTGGAACGCGACGGCGACCGGATCGTCGTCAACGGCAAGCCGATCATTGTGCTTGAAGAGCGTGACCCTGCGAACCTCCCCTGGGGTGAACTAGGCGTAGACATTGTTATCGAGTCCACCGGTCGCTTTACCACGTCGCAGGATGCGCGCAAGCACATCAACGCCGGCGCCAAGAAGGTCATCGTTTCGGCTCCCGCTTCGGGCAGCGACGTCGCGACCCTCGTTCTCGGCGTGAATGAGAACAGTTATGATTCCGCGACGCACGACATCATCTCGAACGCCTCGTGCACCACCAACTGCCTCGCGCCGCTCGCGAAGGTGCTGCTCGACACCTTCGGCATCGAGCGTGGCCTGATGACCACGGTTCACGCCTACACCGCCGACCAGAACCTCCAGGACGGCCCGCACGGTGACCTTCGCCGCGCCCGCGCTGCCGCCCTCAACATCATCCCGACCTCGACCGGTGCCGCGAAGGCACTGGGCCTGGTCTTACCGGAGCTTGTTGGCAAGCTTGACGGCTATGCCCTCCGTGTCCCGGTCCCGACCGGCTCTATCACCGACCTCACCGTTGAGCTGACCACGAGCGCCACCGTTGAAGAGATTAACGCGGCGTACAAGGCGGCATCCGAAGGTGCGCTCAAGGGCATCCTCAAGTACACCGAGGATCCGATCGTCTCCAGCGACATCGTCACCGACCCGCACTCCTCGATTTTTGATGCCGGCCTGACCAAGGTCATCGGCAGCCAGGTCAAGGTCGCCTCGTGGTATGACAACGAGTGGGGCTACTCCAACCGCCTCGTCGACATCACTGAGTTCGTCGCTGGCAAGCTCTAAGGGCCTGTTGCAGTGACGCTGCGCACTCTGGACTCACTGGGCTCTCTCGCAGGTAAGCGCGTCGTCGTCCGCTGCGATCTGAACGTCCCCCTCAAGGACGGAACGATTACAGACGACGGCCGCGTGCGTGCATCAGTCCCCACCCTCCAGCATCTGGTCTCCGAGGGCGCCCGTGTCGTGATCGTGAGCCATCTCGGTCGCCCCGACGGGAAGCCCGATGCGAAGTACAGCCTCGCGCCGGTTGCGGAGCGCCTCGGCGAACTCCTCGACGCACCCGTCGCCTTTGTCGACGACACCGTCGGCGAAGCCGCAGACGCCGCCGTATCGACCCTGTCCGACGGCGAGGTGGTCATGCTCGAGAACTTGCGCTTCAATCCCGGCGAGACGAGCAAGGCCGCACACGAGCGCCACGCCTTCGCCGAGAAGCTCGCCGCCTTCGGCGACGCCTTCGTCTCGGACGGTTTCGGCGTCCTCCACCGCAAGCAGGCGAGCGTCTATGAACTGGCGACGTTGCTGCCGAGCGCGGCGGGGACCCTGATCGTGGCTGAGCTTGAGGTCCTTGAGCGGCTCGTCGAGAAGCCGGAACGCCCTTATACGGTGGTGCTCGGTGGCTCGAAAGTCTCGGACAAGCTCGGCGTGATCGAGCACCTCCTCTCGCGGGTCACGTCGATCCTCATCGGCGGAGGAATGCTGTTCACCTTCCTCAAGGCGCAGGGCTACGAGGTGGGAGCGAGCCTTCTGGAGGCAGACCAGGTCGATACGGTCCTCCATTACCTTGCGAAGGCGAAAGAACTCGGCGTCGAGATCGTTGTGCCGACCGATGTTGTCGTCGCTTCGAAGTTCGGGGCCGACGCCGAGTATGAGACCGCTCCGGCCGACGCGATCGAGGGGACTGCATTCGGCTCACAAGGCCTCGGCCTCGATATCGGCCCGGAAACGGCCGAGTGCTTTGCCGCGGTGATCGCCGCCTCCGCGACCGTGTTTTGGAACGGCCCGATGGGCGTCTTCGAGCTTGAGCCGTTCGCGGCTGGTACGAAGACTGTCGCTCAGGCTCTCACCACGGTTGACGGCCTGAGCGTTGTCGGCGGAGGCGACTCGGCTGCGGCCGTCCGTGCCCTCGGCTTCGACGACCGGCAATTCGGCCACATTTCAACAGGAGGCGGGGCCAGTCTCGAGTTCCTCGAGGGCAAGCGACTACCCGGACTGGAGGTTCTTGGATGGTAGACAGCACGGCGGGCGTACCCGCCTCACTCGAACGTATTCCGTTAATCGCGGGCAACTGGAAGATGAACCTGGACCACCTTCAGGCCATCGCTTTTGTACAGAAGCTTGCCTGGAGTCTCAAAGACGCGAACCATGACTATGACGCCGTTGAGGTGGCGGTATTTCCGCCCTTCACCGATCTCCGCCCGGTGCAGATCCTGGTTGATTCAGAGAAGCTACCGATTATCTACGGCGCGCAGGACATTTCACAGTTCGACAGTGGCGCTTATACCGGTGAGATCTCGGGCCAGTTTCTCAAGCAGCTCGAGTGCGGTTATGTAATCGTCGGTCATTCGGAACGCCGTACCCGTCACGGCGAAACGGATGCCGACATCGCGGCGAAGTCAGCAGCGGCGATCCGGAACGGGATTATCCCTCTCATCTGTGTCGGTGAGACCGCAGCCGATCTCGAGAAGCACGGACCTTCCGAGATCCCCGCCGCTCAGCTCAGCCAGGCTCTCAGCGGCGTCTCGGCGGGCGCAGAGTTTGTCGTCGCGTATGAGCCGGTCTGGGCGATCGGATCCGGGCAGGCCGCGACACCGCACCAGGCCCAGCAGGTCTGCCGGGCGCTGCGCGACGTCGTGACAGATACTCTGGGCGTGGAGACCGCGGCGAGAACTCGTCTGCTCTATGGAGGCTCTGTTACATCCGGAAACATTGCCAGTTTCCTGCGCGAGCCCGACATCGACGGGGCTCTTGTGGGAGGCGCCAGCCTTCGGGTCGACGAATTCGCCGCCATTGCCCGCTTTCGTAGCCACGTCGGAGTGTGACCTGTGAATTAGGCAGCGCCGTTATACTCATTTGGGCGCGCAACGCGTCGGAACTTAGAAAGGTACCGCGTGGATATCCTCCAGGTTGTGCTCCAGGTTGTCCTGGGCATCACGAGCCTTCTACTCACCATGTTGATTCTGCTCCATAAGGGGCGCGGTGGTGGATTGTCCGACATGTTCGGTGGTGGAGTCACCTCCAACCTCGGCGCGTCCGGCGTTGCTGAGCGCAATCTCAATCGCATCACGGTGATTCTTGGTCTCATCTGGTTCGCTTGCATTGTGGTGCTTGGTCTCATCACGAAGTTCACCAACGGAGCTTAGGGGTACACGTAATGGCATCAGGCGGCAGTGCAATCCGTGGTTCTCGCGTTGGCGCGGGTCCTATGGGGGAGCAAGATCGAGGCTTTCACGCCGAGCGCATCGCTATCTCATATTGGGATGCTCTCGGTAATGAGACAGTGCGTTATTTTTCGGCGACCGTTCCCGACGAAGAGATCCCCGAGGTGATCGACTCGCCACAATCCGGTCTTCCCGCCGGGCGTGATCAGGCGCATCCGCCTCAAATAGCAAAAAGCGAGCCCTATAAAACCCACCTTGCTTATGTCAAGGAGCGTCGCACCGAGGCTGAGGCTGCGCAACTCCTTGAAGACGCGCTACAGCAATTGCGAGCTCGCCGAGGCACTGTGCCTACCTCCTGAGCACACGTGCGATGTCTCAGTAACTCGGCGCGATGAGCGATTCTGGAACTTCGGCAGCGGCTTCCTGGTCCACAAAGAAAACCGTTCGTTTACGTCCCACCGCTCCGGCGGCCGGGACTTCGTTCGTGTGTGCGCCCGCCAGGGCAAGCCCGAGAGCCGACGCTTTGTCTGCGCCGGCCAAGACCAGCCAAACCCGGTCTGACTGGTTGATCAGCGGCAGTGTCAACGTCAGACGCTCCAGAGGCGGCTTGGGGGAGTTTCGTACCGGCAGAACGCCTACCTCGGCAGAGCGTACCGCGGAGCGCTCCGGAAAGAGCGAGGCAATGTGGCCATCTGGTCCGACGCCGAGGAACGTGATATCGAAGCGGGGGTAGTCGCTACCCGCTGTTGCGTGCTGGCGCAATTCGGTGTCGTAGGCGGCGGCTGCCTCGTCGAGGTCCAGGCCCTGATCGGCGCCGGGGTAAGGGTGCACGTTCTCGGTCGGCACGTTGAGCGTCGAAAACAGCACACCTGCTTGTACGTCGTTGCGGTCCTCGTGTCCGCGCGGTACCCAGCGTTCGTCACCCCACCAGAAGTGCACCCGTGACCAGTCAACGTTTCCTGCGGCGGACGACGTGGCGATTTCTGTGAGCGTTGCCGCTCCCATCGTGCCTCCTGTGAGCACCACGTTTGCCGAACCACGATCGTCGAGAATGTCAATCGTTTTGGTCAGGAACCGTGCTGCAACCGAGCCGGCGAGGGTCTGCTTGTCGCGGTGGACGAGCACGCGATGTTCGTTGGTCATCTGTTCTCCTTGAAGTTCGAGTGTCGATCGGCTGCTGGTCGGCTCCGGTGAAAAAGCGCTGGAGAGAGACAGGATCGGCTGCCGGTTCCCCTACCTCAGCACGTGCCGCTGACGTGAGACGTGGTGGTGAGTAAGTCCACGCCGCACGAGATGACTTCACCGTACAGGTCGTCGGGGTCCAGCCTCCGTAGCTCTTCCGCCAAACATTCCCGGAGGCTGCGCCGAGGGAGGGAAATGTCGTGGCTGGGCTGATTGGGCTGCGTGAGAGTGGCCACATTGGGCATTGAACGTTCAAGTTCCATGATTCCCGACTCGCGAATCAGCTGGACCCCGTGGATCCCGCTGGAACCGATTGCGCTGACCGTCAGCTCATAGTGGACGGGAATGTCCAGCTCGAGTTGTAGCCAGGCGGCAAGCAGGATCGTCGAGGGCGAATCGGGCGCGCCAGAAACCTCCACGCCCGTAATCGCTTCATATGGTGGCTGATCGAGGACAGCGGCGAGCTGTGCCCGCCAGAGCGTGAGCCGTGTCCAGGCGAAGTCGGTGTCGCCGGGCGCGTAGGTGGCGGCGAGGTGGCGCAGAGCCTCCGCCGGGTTCGGCTGCGCGGAAGCGTCAGTAATCCGGCGTTGCGAGATACGGCCGATCGGCGAAGTGGAGGCGTTGTCTGGCGCGATGTTCGGCCACCACGCCACCACGGGAGCATCGGGCAACAGAAGGCCGGTGACGAGGCTCTCCTCGTCGGTCGCCGCGTCTCCGTACGGGCGCAGTACGATCACCTCGCTCGCGCCGGCGTCGCCACCGACCCGGATCTGAGCGTCGACCCGGGCTGTGGCATCCACGGGAACCGTGGTCAGTCCGTCGTCGGTCGAGACGACGATGACTCGCATCGGATGCTCGCGGGAGGCGTCATTTGCCGCGTCGATCGCCTCCTCTTCGTATCCCCGTGACGTCGCGATGATCAGGGTGAGAACGCGTCCGAGAGCTACCGCGCCGCCCTCCTCACGAATGGTGACCAGGGTCTTAGAGACCTCACTGGTTGTGGTGTCGGGCAGGTCGACAATCATGGACGCCTCCAGTTGCGGCCGTCGCGGGCGAGGAGCGCGTCCGCGGATGAGGGGCCCCAGGTTCCGGGACGGTACTGCTCGGGGGGACCGTGGCTGGCCCAGAATTTTTCGATCGGGTCAAGGATTTTCCAGGACAGCTCAACCTCCTCATGACGTGGGAACAGCGGCGGTTCGCCCAAAAGCACGTCGAGGATGAGGCGCTCGTACGCCTCCGGGCTGGCCTCAGTAAAGGCGTGGCCGTAGCCGAAGTCCATCGTCACGTCGCGAACCTGCATCGCGGCTCCCGGGACTTTGGAGCCGAAGCGTAGGGTGACCCCTTCGTCGGGTTGCACTCGGATGACCAGGGCATTTTGGCCGAGTGAGCTGGTCTGACTTTCGGCGAAGAGCTGTTGGGGGGCGCGCTTGAAGACGATGGCAATCTCGGTCACGCGGCGGCCGAGGCGCTTTCCTGCACGGAGGTAAAACGGGACACCCGCCCAGCGGCGTGTGCCGATAGTGAGGCGCATGGCCGCATAGGTCTCGGTGGTCGACGCGGGGTTCATACCGTCTTCCTCGAGAAAGCCGGGTACTTTTTCGCCGCCCTGCCAGCCTCCGGAGTACTGCCCACGGGCGGTTGCGGTCGCTAGATCGGCGGGCAGCCGAACGGCGGCGAGTACCTTCTCTTTTTCGGCTCGGAGATCAGCGGCATCAAAGGAGATCGGTTCCTCCATTGCCGTGAGCGCGAGCAGCTGCAAAAGATGGTTTTGAATGACATCGCGCGCGGCTCCGATACCGTCGTAGTATCCGGCCCGGCCGCCGACGCCGATATCTTCCGCCATGGTGATTTGCACGTGGTCCACATAATTTGTGTTCCACAGTGGTTCATACATCATGTTGGCAAAGCGCAGCGCCAGGATGTTTTGGACCGTTTCTTTGCCGAGGTAGTGGTCAATGCGGAAGACGGAGTCGGGTGGGAACACCGATTCGACAACGCTATTGAGTTCTCGGGCGGTCGTCAGATCGCTGCCGAACGGCTTTTCGATGACGACGCGGCGCCACTGACCTTCTTTTTGTTCGGCAAGGCCTGAGCTGCGCAGCTGCTTCGTGACCTGCGGAAAAGATTTGGGCGGAATAGACAGATAGAAAGCGAAGTTGCCGTTCGTGCCCCGCTCGCGATCGAGCTCGTCCACCGTGGTCTTCAGGCGAGCGAAAGCGTCGGGATCGTCGAACTCGCCCTGCACGAAGCGGATGCCTTGCGCCAGCTGTGCCCACACCTCCTCGTGGAACGTGGTGCGGGCGTGCGTCTTTACCGAGTCGTGGACGACTTGCTCGAAGTCCTGATCATCCCAGTCGCGGCGTGCGAACCCGACGAGGGCAAAGCCGGGTGGCAGGAGGCCGCGGTTGGCGAGGTCGTAGACCGCGGGCATGAGTTTTTTGCGGGACAGATCGCCGGTAACGCCGAAGATGACTAGGCCGCTAGGCCCCGCGATCCGGTTCAGCCGACGGTCGATGCTGAGCCGCAGCGGGTTGAATTCGGGGGTGATGTCCACAGACATGTGCAGTGTCCTTCTGTGTGCCGGACGCTCCGGCGTACTGATAACGGTGACGGCGGCGGCGTGCCCGTCAGATCAGGTGTTGAGAGCCTCGAAGAGCACCTCGAGGTCGGCGTCGGGATCGGTCAGCGTCAGCGTCAGAACAGGACGCCCGTGTGATGCGAGCACGCTCGCGTCACCGGCCGCCTGGGCGAGAATCAGCTGGCCAAAGGTGAAGGGGCTGCCGGGAATCTCCAGGTCCACACTCGCGCGTTCCGTGATTTGCAGGAACACCCCGGTCGGCGCGCCGCCCTTGTGGTATTGACCGGTCGAATGCAGGAAACGTGGACCCCAGCCGAAGGTCACTGGACGCCGCGCCTGCGCTGCGAGGAGATCGCGTGCCCCCTCCAGCTGCGGAAGGGTGAGACGGTCGACGTAGGCATGAATCGCCACGTAGCCGTCGTCGCCCAGCTGAGCGAGGAGGCGGTCTACAGCCGCGGCGACGGTCGAGACCCCCTCGGTGAGGCTACTGCTGCCGGTGACGTCAATGCCCGCGTCGGTGAAAGCTGGGGCTTCGGGGTCGGGACGCGTGTCCAACAGGGCTCGCGTGGCGATTTTTGCCGACTCGACGTCGGGCTGATCGAACGGGTTGATCCCCAGTAGGCGGCCCGCGACGGCGACTGCATACTCCCAGGTGAGCATCTGCGCGCCGAGAGAACCAGAAAGGAGGATCTCACCGTCGTGCCGGTCACGCGGAAACAGGTGCAGTGCGTTCGCGTCCTCAACGAGTCGAACGACCTGGAGATCAGGAAGGTTTTCGGCCAGTTCGGGAGCGAGGGTGCCAAGAACGAACGGGAGGATTCCCGTCCCGTTTTTACCTGTTGATTCGGCGATCAACTGCTCCGCCCAATCGGCGAAACCCACGATGGGGGTGCCATCGGCCACGATCGCGAGTTTGTCACGGCGCGGGCTGGTCGCGGCGAGAGCCGCTCCCAGGATCAGCCCGGGATTCTCGAGGGCATCAACGGCCAGACCGAGGGATGCTTCAGTCGCCTCATCGAGGAGGGCCTCGATGTCGGCTCCGGCCAGACCCGAGGGGACAAGACCGAACGCTGACAGCGCAGAGAAGCGTCCACCGATGTTCGGGTCGGCGTTGAAGACCCGGTAGCCCGCCTCGCGGGAGGAGATATCCAGCGGCGAGCCGGGATCCGTCACGATCACGATGCGCTCGAGCGGGTCGATGCCGACCTCGGTGAAGGCCTTCTCGTATGACTTCTTTTGGCTGGCGGTTTCCACAGTGGAACCCGACTTTGAGGAGATAATGACCGCGGTCGAGGTGAGGCGATCCTGGAGGGCTGCGAGCACCTCACCGGGCGCCGTTGAGTCGAGCACGGTGAGTTCGACACCGGCCGTGCGGGTGATCACCTCGGGCGCGAGCGAGGAACCGCCCATTCCGCCGAGCACGATGTGGTTAATGCCCTTCGCCAGTAGTTCCTCGCGCAGGTCGAGGATCTCGCGGATCAGGGGTCGGGAGACGGTGGTCGCTTCGGTCCAGCCGAGTCGTTTGGTTGCCTCCTCCTCGGCCGATGCACCCCAGAGCGTGGGTACCTGGGCGGTAATACCGGAGGCGACTTCGTCGGCAACAAGCTCGGGGACGACGCGGCGAACGGCCTTTTCGGCATCACCGCTCAGGTGAATCTTGATCGCCATTGTCAGTCCTGTTCCTTGGCGCCGTTCAGTGCCGCAGTGACGGTGTCCAGTAGCTCGTTCCACGATACGGAGAACTTCTCGACGCCCTCCTTTTCGAGCAGCTCCGTGACGTCGGAGTAAGAGATGCCCTGAGCGGCGATGTCGTCGAGGACAGCGTTGGCGTCGGCGTAGGAGTCGATAATAGTGTCGCCGGTGATGGTCGCGTGGTCGAAAGTCGCCTCCAGGGTCTTCTCGGGCATGGTGTTGACCACGCCCGCTGTGACAAGTTCTGTCACGTAGAGGGTGTCCGGCAGATCGGCCGACTTGACTCCGGTGGAGGCCCAGAGCGGACGCTGGCGGTTGGCTCCGGCCTCCTGCAAAAGCAGCGCGCGCTCTGTCGCGAACGCGTCGACGAACACTTCGTAGGCGAGTCGAGCGTTGGCGAGGCCTGCCTTGCTGGTCAGCGCGCGGGCTTCGTCGGTGCCAATCGCGTTAAGGCGTTTGTCGATTTCAGTATCAACGCGAGAAACGAAGAAGGAGGCGACCGAATGAATTGTCGAAAGGTCGATTCCCGCCTCCTTCGCTTTTTCGAGACCGGCAAGGTAGGCATTGATCACCGCGCGATAGCGGGAGAGCGAAAAGATGAGAGTGACATTAACCGAAATGCCGACACCGATCGCCGCGGTAATGGCTTCTAAGCCTTCGACGGTGGCGGGAATTTTGATCATTACGTTGGGGCGATTGATCGTAGCCCACAGGGCCTTGGCTTGCTCTATCGTGCCCTGAGCGTCGTGGGCGAGACCCGGTTCGACCTCGATCGACACCCGCCCGTCGTAGCCGTTGCTGGCAGCGTAAATCGGACGGAAAATATCGGCTGCCGCCGCGACGTCGTGGGTGGTAATTTCGAAGACCGCCTCGGTGACGGAGGCGTTGCGTGCGGCGAGTTCGCGTACCTGGTCGTCATAGGACTCACCATGGGAAAGCGCGGCGGCGAAAATCGTGGGGTTCGTGGTGACCCCGACGACATTCTTTTCGTCGATGAGCTTCTGCAGCCCTCCTGAGGAAATACGTGAGCGGGAGAGATCGTCGAGCCAGATACTGACACCGGCGGCGGAGAGTTGTGCAGTGGGGGTGTTCTCGGTCATGTCTCTTCTCTTCTGCGACAGATGCGGGTCGGGGTGAGTCGGGGCTGCGACAGCGAGTGCCGCGCTCCGAGGAACGCGGCACTCGGGGTTAGCGGGCTGCGAGCGACTCGTGAGCGGCGGCGACTGCCGCCTCGGTGGTAATTCCGAACTGACGAAACAGGGTCTTGTAGTCGGCGGAGGCGCCGAAATGCTCGATCGAGATGGAGCGGCCGGTCTCGCCGACGTACTTTTGCCAGCCCAGACTCAGGCCTGCCTCGATTGAGACGCGGGCTGTAACGGAGGAGGGCAGAACCTTCTCACGGTACTCGGCGTCCTGCTCCTCGAACCACTCCAGCGACGGAGCCGACACTACGCGGGCGTTAATTCCCTCGTTCTTAAGTGCCGTGCGAGCCTCCACCGCAATCTGGACTTCGGAGCCGGTGGCAATGAAGATCACCTCCGGGTTACCGTTTGGTGCCTCCGCGAGGATGTAGGCGCCACGAGCAACATGCGACGCTGAGGCGAACGTCTCGCCCTCCGCCTCGCCCTCGCCGCGCTCGAAGACCGGGATATTTTGCCGGGTCAGCGCGAGACCGGCCGGCCCTTTGCGGCGTTCGAGGATGGTCTTCCATGCGTACGCAACTTCGTTGGCGTCGCCAGGACGGACGATGTCCAGGCCCGGGATTGCCCGCAGCGCTGCCAGCTGCTCGATCGGTTGGTGCGTCGGTCCGTCCTCGCCCAGGGCGACGGAGTCGTGGGTCCAGATGTAGATGGTCGGCGCCTTCATCAGTGCGGCGAGGCGGACGGCCGGGCGCATGTAGTCCGAGAAGATCAGGAACGTGCCGCCGAAGGGCCGCGTGTTGCCGTGCAGCACGATGCCGTTGAGGATCGAGCCCATTGCGTGCTCGCGAATGCCGAAGTGTAGTACTCGACCGCCCCTGGTGCCGGTCCACTCGTGAGTGGAGAACTCGGCGGGCACGAATGATCCGGCTCCTTCGATGGTGGTGTTGTTTGACTCCGCGAGGTCAGCCGAGCCGCCCCACAGCTCGGGGATCACACCGGCAAGAGCGTTGATGACTTTGCCGGAGGCGGCGCGGGTCGACACCTCCTTGCCGGGTTCGAAGACCGGGAGCGCCTCCTCGACGCCCTCGGGCAACTGGCCGCTGAGGAGACGCTCCAGCAGCTGCTTTTTCTCCGGGTTGGCCGAGGCCCACGCGTCGAACTGCGCGTCCCATTCGCGGTGTGCTTGCTGACCGCGCTCCACAGCCTTCCGGGTGTGCTGGATGACCTCGTCAGCGACGTCGAAGGTTTTCTCGGGGTCGAAGCCGAGCACATCCTTGAGACTGCGCAGCTCGTCGGAGCCGAGCGCGGATCCGTGGATTTTGCCGGTGTTCTGTTTCTTCGGTGAAGGCCAGCCAATGATGGTGCGCAGGATAATCAGCGAGGGCTTGTCGGTCTCGGCCTTGGCAGCCTCGATCGCGCCATGCAACTCGGCGACGTCCTCGTGGTACTCCCCGGTCTTCTTCCAGTCGACGACCTGAACCTGCCAGTCGTATGCCTGATATCGGGCGCGCACGTCCTCGGTAAAGGCGATGTTGGTGTCGTCCTCGATCGAGATCTGGTTGGAGTCATAAATGACAACCAGGTTGCCGAGTTTCTGGTGACCGGCGAGTGAGGAGGCCTCGCTGGTGACGCCCTCCTGCAGGTCCCCGTCGCCCGCGATGACATAGACGAAGTGGTCAAAGGGGGAGGCGCCGACGGGCGCCTCGGGGTCGAACAGGTCACGCTCGAAGCGTGAGGCGTAGGCAAAGCCGACGGCGGAGGCGAGGCCTTGGCCCAGCGGACCGGTGGTGATCTCGACACCGTCGGTGTGCCCGTACTCGGGGTGCCCCGGAGTCTTGGATCCCCAGGTGCGTAGCGCCTTAAGGTCATCGAGTTCAAGGCCATAGCCGCCGAGATAGAACTGGATGTATTGCGTCAGCGAGGAATGCCCGACCGAAAGAATGAAGCGGTCACGGCCGATCCAGGTGGAATCGGAGGGATCGCGGCGCATGACCTTCTGGAACAGCAGGTAGGCGGCGGGCGCGAGACTCATGGCGGTCCCGGGATGGCCGTTGCCGACCTTCTCGACCGCGTCCGCGGCGAGAACCCTCGCCGTGTCTACTGCCCTGTTGTCAATGGCTTCCCATTGCAGTTCTGGCACTTGGTATTGACCCTTCTTGAGAGGTGGGGTAGACGGGGACTGTCCGCCCTCTCGCACGGCGGCGCACGGAGCTTAATCACCTCAGCGTCATGCTCCGATCACAACCTCCCCGGCGACGTGCCGATGATCACTGGAGCATGGTGGGGTGCGCGCCGGGGCTTCGCGAGTTACTGCCGAGTATACGGAGCCGGTGTCTCGCCGACCCGGGGTTGCCGGGATGCATATGTCGGCCTTCGTTTGGGCATGCGTGCAGCTCCGGCTTCACCTCCGGACGCGCGCATTACACTTGACAAAACTGTTCAATCGTTAGAGGAGCAATGGACGTAGCCGTAGAGACGACTGCCACCGCGCCAGGCGCGGCGTCCCGGGCAACTCTCTCGGCCCGAGTGCGGGCTTTCATTGCCCTCACTAAGCCGCGGGTGATCGAGCTGCTTCTCGTGGTGACGGTGCCGACGATGATTCTCGCTCAACGCGAGGTGCCTCACGTCATGCTGGTTCTCAATGTGCTCATCGGTGGCGCATTAAGTGCCGGGTCGGCGGGTGCTTTTAACTGTTATTTTGACCGCGATATTGATCGGTTGATGAATCGGACGAAAAACCGTCCTCTGGTCACCGGAGAGATTTCTGATCGTGCCGCGCTGGTTTTTGCGACCGGCATCGGAGTCCTCTCGATACTGTGGCTGGGGTTCACGGCCAACTGGCTTTCGGCGGGGCTTTCACTTGCGGCAATCCTTATTTATGTCGTTTTTTACACTCTCTTTCTCAAGCGTCGCACTCCGCAGAATATCGTCTGGGGCGGTATCGCTGGTTGCATGCCGGTGCTTATCGGCTGGTCAGCGGTGACGGGCTTGCTCGACTGGGCGCCGGTGATCCTCTTTTTCATCATCTTTCTCTGGACGCCGCCGCACTATTGGCCACTCTCGATGAAGTATCGCGATGACTATCAGGCCGCGGGCGTGCCGATGCTAGCGGTTGTTCGCGGGCGTACGACGGTCGGCTTGCAGGTCATTCTTTACGCGTGGGCAACTGTGGCGTGCTCGCTGTTACTGATTCCGGTAGCAGGGATGGGCATTCTTTATACAGTGGTTGCGCTGGGCAGTGGTATCTGGTTTATCGCCGAGACGCATCGGCTGTATAGCGTCGCGATCCGGCACGAGCGCGTGTCTCCTATGCGTGTTTTTCACGGTTCAATTGGGTATTTGACGCTTCTCTTCCTTGCAGTGGGTATCGATCCCTTGCTGCGGTTGTCATGGTGACTCCCTTCTCTTTACTCGCTCAACGGGTGACGCTGAGTCCGCGCTCGCTGCGCTGGGGGAGTACTGCCTCGCTGGTTGCGAGTATTCTGATCATTTTCTTCGGCGGTATTGTCCGGCTCACTGGCTCGGGTCTGGGCTGCCCGACCTGGCCCGCCTGCGAGGCCGACTCCTTCACAACAACACCGGAACTCGGGATCCACGGTTTTATCGAGTTTGCTAATCGCGCCTTTACGGGAGTTCTGGTGATAGCGGTGGGGTGGGCGATCACGGCGGCACGGCTACAGAAACCCCGTGACCGCACGATAACCAGGCTTGCCTGGTCGCAGTTCTGGCTGGTCGTTGTCAACGCTGTTGCCGGGGGAGCGACCGTGCATTCGGGGTTAAATCCGTCTCTTGTTGCGGGCCATTTCGTCCTCGCTATCGCCTTGCTAACCACGACCGCTCTGACCTGGCATCGAGCACACTCTTCCCAGTCTGTCGTTGCTGAACCTGACCGGCTTACCCGAGGGGTCAGCATCGCTCTGGTTGTGGTGACGCTCCTGGTCATCCTGGTCGGCACCCTGGTCACCGGTACTGGACCGCACGCGGGGGATTCGGCGAAAGTGCCGCGGATGCAGTTTCACTGGGAGAGCGTCACGGTCGTGCACGGGGTACTCGGTACCGCTTCCCTGCTGCTTGGACTGGTTCTGCTGACGCTGCTGTCGCGCTCTGCCGGTACGGAGCTTGCCAGCCGTAGAGTCTTGACGTTTGTCGTGGTCGTGGTGCTGCAGGCTTTCGTCGGAGTAGCGCAATCGCTGCTGGCTCTTCCGGAGGCGCTGGTTTCTCTGCATCTGCTCGGATCGGCTGTGGTCTGGGTTGGTGCGCTACGGGTTCTGCTTGAGGTGAATCCTCGGCTCTTCATGGTGCGTACTCAGCATCAGCGGGTTGTGGAGGAGCGCCATGCGCCGCGTGACCCGGCGCTGGTGCGAGGGTCGAGAGAGTAGGTGCGCGCGCAGTCGTAGCAGGGCGGGCAGCACTGCCCGCGGGGGCAGAGCGAGGCTCACCGCCGTTGCGAGCGTAGGGAAGGCAGCATGCGCCTCCGGAGACCGATGGGGGCGTAGCAGCGCGACCAGGAAACGGACGAACAGTGGGATTGGTTCGGAATTCGGCATGGGGACACCTCACCAGGAACCACTGACACCAGTATGGTCATATTTGTCCGCTGGCGCGGGACAATCACCTGCTGACACTCAGCTCCGGAGGTTTTGCTGCGCAGCGCTGGTCCGTAAGATGGGTAGTTGGTCCAGGTTTACCTCGCACCCAGGTGCGCGGCGCACCGGCGAGATCGACGGGCCAACTCAGCGCCGCAGAACACCTCAGGACATCTAGGGAAGCACAACACTGGTTCCGCGCACCAGGGGAATGACACCGGAACCCGACCGGTTAGCAGTGGGTAGGAAACGAGGTACACATGTCAGACATTCTGATCGACCGCCCGGAACTCGAGAGCCTCGGCGTCTATGAGTTCGGCTGGTCCGACTCCGATTCCGCTGGAGCGTCGGCACGTCGTGGCATTTCGCCCCAGGTGGTCGTCGATATTTCGGCACTCAAAGACGAGCCATCCTGGATGCGCGATCGTCGCCTCAAGGCGCTGAAGGTTTTCGAGCGTAAGCCCATGCCAACCTGGGGTGCTGATCTTTCCGGCATTGATTTTGACACCATCAAGTATTTCGTCCGCTCCACCGAAAAGCAGGCCCAGACCTGGGATGACCTTCCGGAGGAGATTAAAAACACCTACGAAAAGTTAGGCATCCCCGAGGCTGAACGCCAGCGCCTCGTGGGTGGTGTCGCTGCCCAGTATGAGTCTGAGGTGGTCTATCACCAGATTCGTGAAGATTTGGAACAGCAAGGAGTCATCTTCTTAGACACTGATACGGCGTTGCGTGAGTATCCCGAGATCTTCGAGGAGTACTTCGGCACTGTTATACCTGCGGGCGATAACAAGTTCGCGGCGCTCAACACTGCCGTGTGGTCGGGGGGCTCGTTTGTTTATGTTCCGAAGGGTGTCCACGTTGATATTCCTTTGCAGGCCTACTTTCGTATTAATACTGAAAACATGGGCCAATTTGAACGCACGCTTATTATTGCGGATGAAGGAAGTTACGTCCACTATATCGAGGGGTGTACTGCGCCGATTTACAAGTCGGACTCTTTGCACTCGGCTGTGGTGGAAATTATTGTAAAAAAGAACGCTCGAGTGCGGTACACCACTATTCAAAACTGGTCCAACAATGTCTATAATCTCGTTACCAAGCGCGCGATTGCGCACGAGGGTGCCACGATGGAGTGGATTGATGGCAATATTGGCTCAAAGGTCACAATGAAGTACCCGTCGATCTTTTTGGTCGGCGAGCACGCTAAGGGCGAAACCCTGTCGGTCGCCTTCGCTGGCCCCGGCCAGCACCAGGATGCTGGCGCGAAGATGATCCATATGGCGCCGTACACTCAGTCTTCGATTGTCTCCAAGTCGATTGCGCGTGGTGGCGGTCGCGCGGGCTACCGCGGTGAGGTGCGGGTAGATGCGAATGCACACCACTCAGCTAATACGGTGCGGTGTGATGCGCTGCTGGTCGATACCATCTCGCGATCCGACACCTATCCCGCGATTGATATCCGCGTTGACGATGTTCAGCTCGGTCACGAAGCCACAGTCTCCAAAGTCAGTGAAGAACAGCTGTTTTATCTGATGTCGCGCGGTGTGCCCGAGGATGAGGCGATGGCCATGATCGTGCGCGGCTTTATCGAGCCCATCGCTCGCGAGCTGCCGATGGAGTACGCCCTCGAACTCAACAAGCTCATCGAGATGGGGATGGAGGGCAGCGTCGGTTGACGCTGCCCTTGCCCCTCCCGGGATGCTCGAACCGAGCATCCTGCCCACAGTGAAAGGAACCACCGCCCGATGACGGTCCCCCCGAGCGCTGCGACGCCCCCTGTGATCGACGGCGCGACCGTCGCTGAGCGCCTGGGAATCAGCGCCCATTCAGACGGAGCCTTCACGCCCGTACAGACCCGTTCCGAACGCTTCGCCTCCGCCGACGTGGAGGCATTCGACCCCGTGACGGGTCGAGAAATTGCCTGGAAACTGACTCCGGTTAATCGCCTCCGCGATCTCATCGACGGTGAACTGGACGGCAGGCCGGTGCCCTTTCAGTACACACCGGTCGAGGGAGTCGACGCGTCCTGGGTGGGCCGTGAGGACGAGCGAATCGGTACCGCCGGCCTGCCCGAGGACCGGGCTGCCGCAAACGCGTGGTCGAGCTTCGAGAAAGCCCTTGCCGTGCACGTCTCTGGCGAGGCGGAAAAGGTGGCGATGCTCGTTCGCTCCACACTGAGTAGCGATCCGCGTGCGGCGCACACGATCATCGAAGCGGAACCTTACTCGCGCGCAGTCGTGGTCGTGCAGAACGAAGGAGAGGCCACACTCACCGAGAACGTCGAAATCCTTGTCGGTGAGGGGGCGCAGCTGACGGTCGTGACCGTGCAGGAGTGGGCAGACGACGCCCGGCACCTGGCGAACCACCTCATCCGAGTCGGTCGCGATGCGACCGTGAAACACATTGTTGTCACCCTGGGCGGGGCCATCGTGCGCGTCAATCCGTCCGCGCACCTAGTAGAGCGTGGGGCGGATGGCCAGCTTTTCGGCCTGTATTTTGCCGACGCCGGTCAGCACCTCGAGCAGCAGGTCTATGTCGATCACGATGCCCCCGATACCCGCAGCCGGGTGAATTACAAGGGCGCGCTGCAGGGCGAGGGCGCCCGCAGTGTGTGGATCGGTGATGTGCTGATTCGTCGCAGCGCCACCGGTACCGACAGCTACGAGCAGAATCGCAACTTGGTGCTCTCTGACGGTACCCGTGCTGACTCGGTGCCCAATCTCGAGATTGAGACCGGCGACATTGTCGGCGCGGGTCATGCCTCCGCGACCGGACGCTTTGACGATGAGCAGCTTTTCTATTTGCAGTCTCGCGGTATTCGTGAGGAAGAAGCGCGCCGTTTGGTGGTACGCGGCTTCCTCAGCGAGATTGTCCAGCAGATTAACGTTGCTGAGCTTGAGGATCGTCTCCAGCTCGCGATCGAGGCTGAACTGGTGGGCAGCGCTGGTCAGACGGGCTCGGGCGAAGCGGAGGCATCTGCGTGAATTCCCTCGCAAAGGTGTGTTCTGCCTCTGAACTTGTCCCCAATCAGGCTCTGCGCTTCATTGTCGACGGGGTGCCGATCGCGGTTGTCCAGGATTCGTCGGGTGATATTCACGCCATCGGTGACACCTGCACCCACGGCGAGATTTCACTTTCAGAGGGATTCGTCGAAGCTGACACCCTCGAATGCTGGGCTCACGGCTCGCGGTTCTCGCTCCACACGGGGCAGCCCCTCAACCTGCCGGCTTACGAGCCGGTTCCCGTTTTTGCCGTTGAGATCATCGACGGTGATATTTATCTCGACCCGACTGTCACAAAGGAAGTCTGAATGTCCATTCTCCAGATCAGCGATCTCCACGTCAGCGTCGAGACCGAGCAGGGGACCAAGCAGATCCTCCGCGGCGTTGACCTCACTATTAATCAGGGCGAGATTCACGCCATTATGGGCCCGAATGGCTCGGGTAAGTCCACTCTTGCCTACACCATTGCCGGGCACCCGAAGTACCATGTTGAGGGCGGCTCTATCACGCTCGACGGTGTCGAGGTGCTCGAGATGTCGGTCGATGAGCGCGCCCGGGCCGGTCTCTTTTTGGCTATGCAGTATCCGGTGGAGATTCCCGGAGTGACCAACACCAATTTCCTCCGCACGGCCAAGACCGCGATTTCGGGCGAGGCGCCAGCGATCCGCACCTGGACCAAGGACGTGAAGGCAGCGATGTCGAATCTACGCATGGATTCGTCCTTTGCGGCCCGCAACGTCAACGAGGGTTTTTCCGGCGGCGAGAAAAAGCGCAACGAAATTCTTCAGATGGAACTGCTTGCTCCGCAGTTCGCGGTGCTCGACGAAACCGACTCCGGGCTCGATGTCGATGCGTTGAAGATCGTCTCGGAGGGCGTGAATCGCGCCCATGCTGCCACCGGACTGGGTGTCATGCTGATCACCCATTACACGCGGATCCTGCGCTATATCCAGCCTGATGTTGTCCATGTTTTTGTTGCCGGTCGCGTCGCGGAGCAGGGCGGCAAAGAACTTGCCTCGCGCCTTGAGGACGAGGGCTACGACCGCTTCCTGACCTCGATTACGGCCTAAATCATGGCGATTACGGCGCTTGATCCGGCTCTTTTCGACCGAGTCGAGGAGGCTCTCAAAGATGTGATGGATCCCGAACTCGGGATTAACGTCGTTGACCTCGGCCTCATTTACGATCTGGGCTGGGACGACGAGAATGACGCGCTTGTCATCCACATGACCCTCACCTCGGCCGGGTGCCCGCTGACCGATGTGCTCGAGGAGCAGACCGCCCAGTCACTCGACGGCATTGTCGAGCAGTTTCGCATCAACTGGGTCTGGATGCCGCCGTGGGGTCCCGAGCGGATCACCGAGGACGGCCGCGACATGATGCGCGCGCTGGGCTTCTCGATCTGACTGTGCCTTAGGCCTCCTGGCCTGAATTAATCCGGGTCAGGAGGCTTTTTTCTGCATTCGACTGGCTGGCGATACTGGAGTCTCGGGCCGATTGTGATGACTCATGCGGCGCGCTTGGATGACCATTGCGTCGGCTGCGATGACGCGCGCAGTCGAAGCATTTTCCGGATCTTGTGGTGGAAGTTGTGTCGGTATGCGGTGGCCGCATCAGGTGCATGGGGCCTAAGTGCGCTCGCAGGTGCTGAAGGGTGATCGCTGCGTCAACGCGGGGAGGACAGTCCAGACCATACAGGATGACCAGGGTGATGGAGGGTGATGAGGGGTACTGCAGGGCTGCAGAATCAAGTCGATATGGACGCAACCCTCGAGTAGTGAGATCAACGCCCCTTGTCTACCGGCGTCAGGGGACCGAACGCGAGCCTCGTTCGGTTCGCCGGCCGTGTTCACGGTCACGAACGTCGTAGCGCGGGTCGAGCGAATGGAGCCGCTCGGACGCCATGACGTGGCTGCGCCGACTACGGGTCGATGTCCCCTATCCCCGGTAACTTGAGGGGGCGCACGCTCACGAGCGCTCGAACGCTGTCACAGGAGAGATCAACACATGGCACCGTCCACCAAAGAGGCTCAGCGCGCCGGGCTGCACAAGACGATCTGGCGCATCGCGAACGACCTGCGCGGTTCCGTGGACGGCTGGGACTTCAAGAGCTACGTGCTCGGCATGCTGTTCTACTGATTCGTGTCGGAGAACCTCACGGCCTATATCAACAAAAGCGAGCACGATGCCGGCGACACCGCGTTTGACTACGCGCAGCTCCCGGACTCGGCCGCACCGAGACCGTCGCTGAGAAGGGCTTTTACGTCCTCCCGTCGGAGCTGTTCGCGAATGTCCGCAAGCGCACCCAAGGACGACAACCTCAACGAGACGTTCGAACGTGTTTTCAAGCACATCGAGGGGTCCGCGCTGGGCACTGATAGCGAGAAAGACCTCAAGGGTCTCTTCGACGACCTGGACGTGAAGAGCAACAAGCTTGGCCCGACCGTAGCCAAGCGCAACGAGAAGGTCGTGAAGCTGCTCGAGGCGATCGCGGACCTGCCCCTCGGGGATCTGCAGGACAACTCCATCGACCTCTTCGGCGATGCCTACGAGTACCTCATGCAGATGTACGCGGCCAACGCCGACAAGTCAGGTGGGGAGTACTACACCCCGCAAAAGGTGGCCGAGCTTATGGAGAGGATCGTCGTCGCCGGTAAGACCCAGGTCAACAACGCCGCAAGTCGCTAGGCGGCCCTTTCGTTACCGCGGCACCCCATTCTCCGAAAGATTTTTCCAGGCTTTCTATTCTATTTCGTATTACTATGAACCTTGGTTTCCAAGAAACCATAGGTTTCGCACTCAACGCTGCTGAGCGCATCCAGTCCTTGCGTGCCGTCGCACCTCGTATGACAGAGATGGAGATCTCGCGTGGCACCGCGTGGCGGCGGTCACCACGAGAACGAAGAGGCCGACGGGGCTGTCCAGCGTTGGAGCGCCGCGGAATCGAACCAGCAGTGGACGAGGCTGTGTTTGCAGATGCGAGTGCGGATCATGCGGCACCTCGAGCGCCGTCGACGGGTGGTCAGCGCTAGCAAGATCGACGTCCATTCCTCTACGGTGCGGCAGGTGCTCTGCTCTCATCGAATCCGGTTGCCTGCCGACCGTCCGGCCCCCCGACGGATAATGGGTAAGTGTATCGGGGCAGTGCGCAGGCTCACAGCAGAGGGATGGACTATGAGTACGATCACATCCGCTCCGCGACCGGAGATGGTCCTCGCGTCACCTACTACAAGGCCCACGAAGAAGAGAAGACCCAACCACGGCCGGGATCCTCGAACGGTTGATCGCCTACTACTCCGCCGCCAGTGACACCTTCGAGCGCGTGAGCCGTTTAACTCGCCCGTCCGGGGTTCGCCGCGCCCCACGAAGCCGTCCACACTAACGCCTCGCGCAGAACCTCCTCGACCCCAACTCAGCTGGACAAAAAGACCAGGCTCAGGCGACTGCACCGTCTCCGCAGCCGACTGGACTCACGCTCGGGCCTTCAGGCCGGGATGCGATACGCGCAGCGGACTTGCTCGCCTGGCTCAACTCGTCCAACCTAGATCAACACCACCTCAGCATCGACGACATCCGTGTTGATCCAACAGCAACGATCGCGGACCGTACACGGCGTACGCGTCGGATTTGGAGTGGGTGCTCCCAGACGACCATGGAAGGATGGAAGCACGACACATGACGGTTCCGCGAGAGGTCTTTCACGAACCGGCCTTGAGATTGCTGTAGGGGCAATCTTCCTGTTTGTTGCCCTTCTGCTATCTGTCGTCTTGCACGAGTTCGGGCATTTCTATTTCCCGAGAAGGTTTAAAGTTCCTGTCAGCCAGTTCATGGCGGGGTTCGGGACGACTGTGTTCTCGAAAAAAATCTGCGCAACAGAGGTCGGCCTTAAGGCGCTTCCACTTGGCGGGTATATTCGAATGAAAGGAATTTACCCAGACGCGCAAGACGATGATGCTGCCGACATGCCCGGCAAGCCATTCTTTCAGCTGCCAGCGGGTCAAAAAATTATCATAATGGCCGCCGGGCCAGCCGTTAACTTTGTTCTTGCTCTGATTCTACTGCTGGTTGGGTATTGGGGGATGGGCTCTCCTGCCGTTGCCTCAGGAGAAGTGAGTCCTTGCACGCCTCGAGACGTCACTATTAGTTGCACCGGCTCAGCCCCAGCCTCGCCCGCCAGTAATTCTTTACAGAGCGGAGACGTTTTGGTCGCAATCAACGGAAAGCGAATAAGCTCATGGAATGATGTAGTCGAATCTGTCCGACAGCATCCGAACGAGCGAGTTGTATTCGACATCGATCGCAATGGTGTGGTCCGGGAAGTCGCGGTGACATTGACCCAAACGGCAATGTCGGGCGGCACGCAAATTAGATATCTCGGAGTAACGCCGTATACAACCGTGCGACCCCAAACGCTGGAACCTGCCCTCGACCAATCTACCGACATTATTGGCGGCACCGTCAAATCGCTAGCTCGCGTACCCGAGACTACCGTTTCTACGCTTGTCAAGATAGTCCCCTCGCAGCCTTCTGCACCCGACCGGCCGTTAAGCCTCCTCGGCTTTGGACAGGTAGCAGGTGCGGTGGCAGGCGCGCCATCACTGGACACGTCGGCGAAACTGCAGATTTATGTGCTCTTGGCGGCTCAACTAAATCTCGCGCTGTTCTTCGTGAATCTCTTCCCCCTCCCACCTTTTGACGGCGGCCATATCGCGGCCGCCGTGTATCAGGGAGCCCGAGACCGGTTTTATGTCGCCCGCGGAAAACATCTGCCCGCTCCGGTTTCCATCGGGCGGTTGATACCGCTGACCTTGATAGTCCTCAGTGCCTTCCTCGCGGTGGGCGCGGTATTCCTTGTCGCCGAAATCATCTCACCGATTGTATGAACTTCATTATGGGCCATGTATTCGATCCAACCAGCTATAACTACGCATTGGCAAGTCTGACAGTCGAAATGAATTCCGAGTTACAGGAACGGTTGCGCGATCCGGCTACTTCACGGCCATCGAACTGGTTCGGCCATGGATACGTCGGTGCGCCGACTTCAACCCCGAATGCTTTTGGGGAGGGCGGAGTACTAGGATTCGTTGACCCGGCTGAAAAACTAGTCGGTTACGTCGCATGGATTCCCGGCTTCTGGTACGGAGGCGCGAACCGACACCGGGGATGGAACGTCGGATTGCTTATCTTTCCAGAGTTCAGAAGATCCGGAGCCGGTAGTGCTGCGATTTCCTGAATCATTGACTATCTTTTTGAGCACACAATCGCTCAACGTGTCGAGGCCTGAACGCCCGCTGTGGTTGCGAAAGCTCGTGAACTCGAACTCGTGCCCGGAATGCGGCGCGAAGGCACCGCCCGTCAAGCGCAATGGCGAGAAGGTCGTTGGCATGATATGGCACTCTATGTAATCGTTCGCGACGATTGGACATTTTTGCGTGGGAAGGGTCGGCCACATGACTAAATATAGATCGTTAGATTGGCCCACTGCGCTCAAGAGTGCATCATCTGGGCCACCTGCCGTGATGACAGTGAACCAGCCACGCAGAACCCGCATACTTGTCTGTTGGTATCTAGAGTTCTCTCGATGGCATGCGTAGCGTCTCTGCTCTTATCACCGACTACTATCCCGATGTTGCGTGGCTTCGGACTTGGGGTGGCTTTTACGCTGATCTGCTTGACGCTCCGGGGTGCTGTCACGGGGCGCCTCACGAGCTGGTCAGCAGCGCTGCAATCACTTGGCGAAGATGATGCTACTCAGTGCGTTATTCATAAGGTCCGATTTGCGTGTGTCGCGGTAAGACATCGGCTCCTCATGCGAGTAAAGAGAAGTTACCAATACTGTCTATTTTTCGAGCTGAGAAGCCGATGCGGTATGGCTCTACTATAGGGGTGAACCCGGAACAATTAACGGAGCTGGTTTCCCGGATATGGCAGAGTGTTTCGGGGAGGAGTGGAATGTCGGGAAGACCGGTTCGGCTGACTATTCGCGAGCAGGTCGTGGCGACCCTGATTGTGGTGCGGCACACCGTGAACCAGGCGACTATTGCGGACATGTTCGGTGTGTCTCAACCCACGATCTCTCGTGTCTACCGGCGAGTAGTTCCCTTGATTGAGCAAGCCTGTTGCGTGTCCGGTGTGGCACTAGACACGGCAATCCACGGCACGGTGGTCCTGGTCGATTGCACTGACGTTCCCACCGGAAACCGTGCCGTGGCGGGCCGATATAACTACTCGGGGAAGCGACATCGACAAGGACTTAACGTACAGATCGCCTCGGATCTAGATGGCCTGCTTCTTTGCGTATCCGACCCCGTCCCCGGTGCTCAACACGACCGGGCGGCCATAACTTTATGCGGCTGGGAACCTCTCCTTTACCGCACTGAGTGGAGAGCAGACCCAGCCTCTACCAGCACGAGCACCGCCACTCCGCGCAAAAAAACCATCTCCGCACAACACGACGACAACACTCGCGCAGCCAACCGATATATCTCCTCCGCCCGCTCAGCTGTCGAAAGATACATCGCCCACTAGAAGAACGGGAAAATCCTTGCCACCGGCTACCGCGGACGCCTCACAGAATCCCCCAACCTTATCCACGCCGTCACCCGCCTCGAATTGTACCGACTCGGCTGGTAAAGGACTTATGAATAATGCACGTAGTAGCGGTATTTGTTAAACGGATTCAAGAGCGGATGAAACCATCGGCGCGTCTAGCTGTAATCTGAGCAAAAGTCGCTTAAACCATCCGGCCGTCGAAGTTCGATCACGCCATACAAATCGAAGGTGGCTCCTGCCTGTCCAAATAGACGCCATGACGGAACGAAGTTTAGAGCAGTTCGGTACCATCACCGAGTGAAGGACGGCCAAAAGAAGTGAATCACCGCGCGCAGAGCAATCGCTAGAACGACAACCCATAGATAGAACGCCATTCCGGTGGCAAGAATCGTTATCAACATGCTCGATAACTCAGGTCCGTCAGAGATTAGGTACCGCGCATCACGGATCGAAGACAAGTGCAGGAGGAGTCCCGCGGATCCCGTAAACAGACTGGTGTCTACGGCGAACTGTGGAGCAGCCACTCGACTATTCGACACAAATGACCATTTGGGAATGGAGTTCAGATCAACCGGGTAGCTACTGAATTGCTTCCGGAAGGCTGCTGATCTCAGGACTGACTGCGCGCCGCTGGCTCCATGGCACAATCCAACTTGAGTTTGCCAGCTGGTGGAAACTATTCCCGCTAACTTAGACGTGCGTTCCGAGGTTGACCCGCAATGCAGTCGTGCGAGAAGTTGCCCGGTTGCACCCCAACACCAGGATGCGGGTAGCCGTGGTCTTCTAATCGCCCTTGAGATGATAAGAAGTCCTTTAGCTCGAGGCACATTCCGCTCGACTCGACTAAATCGCTTATACCCAGGTGCCTCGCCGCCTCGCAGAGCGCTACCGCCACCCCGGATAGCCCATGCGCAAACCCGCCAGGAACCTCATCCGCGAAAATAAGACTCGGCAATCTTCCCACAAGGCTATTCGTAGATTGCCGCGCCATGTCTGTAAATACTGGGTTTCCAGTTAACTCGTTAAGCCTAATGAAGGCGAGGGTGTTGCCGCTGTCGCCGCTGATGAAATCAAACCCAATCGAATGATAGTCAAACCCATGAGAGAGTTTATCCGCAAAATCACTCACAAATTGGAGTTCTTCAGGTGTTTCGTACAAGTCAGCAATTGATGCGAGCGTGAATAGAACACCCAGGTATCTCCCGCTCGTGAAGGTGGGGGCAACGATAAGTCGGCATAATATAGGTGTCTTCTCATTGTCTTCGCAATATCTTCGTATGTTTCCCTAGCACCTTCGTGTTTAAGTCCGGCTATACCGAGGGAGAATGCCATCCCGGTTACACCAGAATACAACCCTGGTGACGCGGCTCGAGTACAAAATAATTTGGCGATATTTCGTCATGGTTGAAGGGACAGGTTGATGAGGCATGGGCGCGTTCTGGAGACGCCTTTCGTAGACCCATCGCGGTGTGGGACCGTCCATTTCTATGCGGCGAGTTGCTGGCTGCCGATCTGCATGGACATAGTTGCCCAAGGCTGTTATGTCGTGCGGCCCGGCGACTGTGTTGCTCATGCCCCAGCTCGGGAGGATACGCGGCCCCAAAACCGTTGCCTTTTGCCCTTCGATTATCAGTCCGGGACTACGTCGCTTCTGGCGCATCTTCGGGCCAAAATGCAGGATGCACTTCGTGTCTAGGATGATTGGGCCATCGGATGTCGAGCGGATGTTCTCGAAATGGAGATCGTTGCACCTCAATCCATATGCAAGTGCTAATATAACACCATACTTGCGGTAGAACTATTGTAGCCCCTCGTGGCCCTTTGGGGCAGAGTATGGTACGAATTCCTGAAACCCGTAACCGGCCATGTTTACGAATTGTGGATGATTTGGCACGTAACTCGCCGGTATCGTTTCTCGCAACATGGCAAGAATGCTTTCAAAAAATGCTTCTGTAGCCAAAGAGCGCGGCTTATATACGAAATCGGGTCGGTTCGCGATGTACAAAGTGGCGACTGCGCCCCGGAGGTGTATGTCAACCATTATGCGTACATGAGTAAGAGCCCCCCGATTAGCAATAAAGGGGTCGGCCATCCTGAGTTGCATCTGTTTTGCGGCACGTGCGAAAACGACCGCAAGCCGACGATGCCTAGAAGCGATATCTTCGACTTCAGGGAGACAGTGCCGATTTAGATGCAAAGCCTGCCATTTCTCTTCGTCGCTCAAAGTGCTCATCCCTTGATGAGCGGCGAGATCCGTAGTGGTGGGCTCGGAAATGGAAGAAACGGATTCGACGAAGCGGGCTAGAAACGCATCCCTGATGATATGGTGGTTCTCGGTAAGGAGTGCAGTCCTGAGCATCGAGTCCAGCTCACATACCATCGTCCAGTATGGAATCGCAGGCCAGTGTTGGTAGCCGACTTCGCCAACCGCCTCAACGTACGAGGCGGTTGTGAATTGATGTCCCAAGGTCTTCAGAGCTTGAAACGTACCGGCAGTTGCTCATCTGGGGTGGAAGCACAGTTGAACTGCGTGTTCTGGTAACCAGATCCGTTCGTGCAGCCGTAATCTAGAGTGGCGCCCGGTCCATTTACGATGGTGATGAAACCAGTAGTCTGTTTTGCGCCCAGCGCGTCTTCGTACAAGTCGCTAAGAAGAACTTCGTCAAGAGCGTCACTACCCGCGGGTGCGAGCACTTTTTCAGCATCCGGGCTAATGGCGCGTCGCAATGCTTCATTCAGGCTCTCTGCCGACATATTGCCTCCTTTATCGTTAAGTAGGATGCGCGTGGCTTATGTATGTGCTAGGCGCCTCCTCCTTTGCGCTAAGCATACGCATGGCGTTGCTGTGCGCAATCATGTAGACTTGCACTCCCTCGGGCAATCGTTCCTCTATCGGCTCGTCTGTTCACCGGGGCTGAGCGGCCCTCCCCAGGGGGGCGGTAGGTGACATCTTGACTTGCCCCACGGAAAGGGTTCCGGTTTCGGTGGCTAACTGGCGGCCTGATCCGGAAGGCTCATTCGCATGACCAGTCCTTGCCCGCCGGAGTTTCGTGCTCGCGCCGTCGCGCTCGTACGCGCCGGCAAGCAGACCAAGGAGACCGCCGTCGAACTCGGCATCCATCCCGTCACGCTCTCAAACTGGATTCGCCAGGACGACATCGACAACGGCGGCCGGCCGGGTGTCCCGTCGTCGGAGTCGGTAGAGCTGCGCGCCGCGAAGCGTCGCATTCGAGAGCTCGAGACGGAGCTGCTGATCGTGCGGCAGGCGGCGAAGTTTCTCGATGAGGAGCGTCCCCGCCCAAAAGACTCTTTCCGGTGATCGACCTACTCGCCGACGCCGGGGATCCCGATCGACCGCTGTTGCCGCGTCCTCGGGGTCGCCCGGCAGCACTACTACCGCTTCAAGCGGAAACCCCTGACCGAGTCCGAGCTGCGCCGGCAGTGGCTGACTGGGCTGATCCGGGAAGTGCATGTCACCTCGCGCGGCACCTACGGTTACCGACGAGTCCACGCCGAGCTGACCATGGCGATGGGCGTCACCGTCAGCGACAAGACCGTGTTCAAGCTCATGCACCAAGCCGGGATCTACGGGCTTCCGGGGCCGGGGCGCACCAAGAGGCTCCGCGGAGTGGTGACCGCGGACGATCTCGTGAACCGCAAGTTCGCCAGGCCCCGTCCGAACGAACTCTGGGTCACGGATATCACGCAGCGTCGCACGCGCGAGGGCTGGGTGTACTGCGCCGCCGTTCTCGACGCCTACAGCCGCCGCATCATCGGCTGGTCGATCGGACTCCAAGCAGGACACCACGCTCGTCATCAACGCGCTCGACATGGCCATCCGGAACCGTCGCCCCGCGCCGGGCGGGATCGTTCATGCGGATCATGGCACCCAATTCACCTCGTGACTCTTCGGGGAGAAGATCCGCTCCGCCGGGTTGCTGCCGTCGTTCGGGTCGGTCGGTGACGGGCTGGACAACGCGATGATGGAAAGCTTCTGGTCGTCGATGCAGATCGAGCTGTTGAACCGGAAGAAGTGGAGGACGAGAGTCGGACTCGCGAACGCGATCTTCGAGTACATCGAGATCTTCCACATCCGTCAGCGCCGACATTCCGCCCTCGGCTACCCCACCCCGATCGAATACGAGACACTCAACATCAATAACATCCCCGCCGCGAGTTAGCGACCCCGACTGAAACCAAAACCGTGGGGCAGGTCAAGTTGCCCTTCGAAGAGGAACGACGCACATCCTCAACACCTGTCATCACCCTGGGGACCGTCTGCCACCTGCCACCCCCACAATCGAGATGAACTCCGAACGCTGTTTCTGAATTTGTGTCGAGTTGATGGTGCAAACCGCCACTGATCTTGCGAAAAGACCTGATGAGAGGGGCAATCCATTCATATGGGTACGGCAACCAACTGGGTTTGGATGCCGCCGTGGGGTCCCGAGCGGATCACCGAGGACGGCCGCGACAAGATACGCGCGCTGGGCTTCTCGATCTAGTCTGCCCGCTCTTTTAGGTTCGAAATTCCGGTCGGCACGATCCACTTCGCGACGAGGATAGGACTTACTGGATGCGCTCCTTGCTCCGCGCGTCACGGCGGATCAGCATCCACACGGTGAAGAAAAGGCCTGTGGCCAGTCCGAGGATGGGGGCGGCGACGGTGATGACATCCATGATGTTCCCCTTTGTCTCGATGTGCCGGTGAGCACTGCCGGATCCGTTCCGACACCACAGAACACTACGGATGCGCGGGCGTCTAGCGTAGGCGCAGCTGTCACTCATCGGTAGGTGGGTTTGTGCGCCAACCGCGTGACAACAGTCACAGGAATTCGGCGACATTCGGCACTGGGGCGGGCCGAGGTCCGTTTCTAGGCTTGCTGCACGGTTCGACGACCGCCGCACCGCTCCCGTCCTGGATGAGCGGCGGCCCACACGGTCGAGCCGGAGGGAGAAGAGGCAGCATGCGATCCATTAAGGGTATCCGACCTGCAGCGATCGGCGACGGCGCGACTACGTCGTCGGCCCCGTCCCTACTCGCTTCGAGCGGCGCCGCGGTCGCGGTCGAGGGGCTCGGGTTCCGGTACTCCCAGGCGGACGAGCAGGCGCTCCACGACATCTCTTTCACCGTCGAACCCGGCATGGTCGTGGCTCTGCTCGGCCCCAACGGCGCGGGCAAATCAACTTTGGTCAGCGTGCTGATCGGCCTGAATATCCCCGACTCCGGCGGGGTGCGTGTCTTCAATCGCGTACCTCGAGAAGCCCTTCGGTGCGGTGACATCGGGACCATGCTGCAATCGTCCGGCATCGCCGACTTCGTCACGGTTCGCGACCTCGTCACCTTCATCGGACGCCAGTACCGCGACCCGATGCCCGTCGGCGAGGCGCTCGCCGCGGCCGACCTCACATCACTGGCGCGGCGCCGGGTCGAGAAGCTCTCCGGCGGCGAGCGGAAGCGTGTGCGGTTCGCGCTCACGCTCATTGGGCGGTCGCGGCTGCTCGTGCTCGATGAGCCCACGAACGAGATGGATGTGGCCAGCCGCCACAGCTTCTGGGCCACTGTCCGCGCCGCAGCTGTCGAGCGGGGGGCGACCGTGTTCTTCACCACGCACCACATGGCCGAGGTGGATGCGGCAGCGGATCGCGTCATCGTCATGGGCCGCGGCCGGATCCTCGCCGACGAGACACCCGACGACCTCCGTCGCCGTGCAGGCACCCCGACGGTCCGCTTCCGCTGGGCGGGAGATCCCGATCCGCGACTTCTCGACAACCTCAGCGCCGTGCTCGATTTCGAGCCGGGTGACGACGTGCAGGTCCTGCACACCGACCAGCCCGACCGCACGCTACGCGAACTGGTCGGTTTCGTTCCCTCCGCCATTGACATCTCGGTCACCGAGGCCTCGCTTGACAGCGCGTATCTCGCCGTGATCGGCGGCGACACTCGCCTGCTGACTGCAACGGAGAAGGGAATCCGCTGATGCTCTCCTACACCCGGTTCGAACTGCTGCGCACCCTGCGCAACCCGCGGTTCCTCGTGATGACGCTGCTCTTACCTGTACTCATCAACGTTGCCTTCGTGCAGCTCAACGCGGCGCGGCACTCGGCTGCCGAGCTGCAGACCTTCGCCACTGCCTACATGATGGACATGGCGGCGTTCGCGACAGTCTCGGCGTGCCTCTCCACCGCCGGCAATCGTCTCGCGCAGGAGCGCAGCAGTGGTTGGTTCTCGTACCTCACGCTCACACCGCTGCGCCCGATCGATATCGTGGGCGGCAAGATCCTCGCGTCCATCGCTGTCGGAGTGCCGGCTGTCATCGCGGTCTTCGCCTCGGCAGTCCTCATCAACGGCGTGCGGGTGAACGCGCTGCTGCTGCTGGCAGCGCTCGGCATCGTCATCCTCGGATCGGTGACGTTCGCGGCGCTCGGAACGGTCGTCGGCCTCATCACCACGGGAGAGACCGCCTATGCCGCAAGTATGATCGCTCTGATGTTCTTCGCCATCGTCGGGGGTCTATGGATGCCACGGGAGTCGATGCCCGAATGGCTCGGCGCAGTCACCGAGCTGACGCCGTCGTACCAGATCGCGCACATGGGTTCGGGCCTGGTGACGGGTGCCTCGGTGTCGATCATGGAGGCCTTGCTCGTGTTCGGCGTCTGGGCAGTCGCCTTCATCGTTTCGGCTCTGTTCGCTTACCGGCACTCCGCTGTGGCGACGCGGTGAGCCCTGGGCCGGCTGGTTCGGGCAGCGCAGCTGATCCGACTGGCGCGGACGGTTCGGCAGGAGCATTCGATCCGACTGAATTTCGCCGCCCGGTCAGGGGAGCACAACGGGACGTCATCGCCAGGCGCATGGTGCTCTTCGGTCTGCCGTGGCTATTGATCCCGCTGACGTTCATCACCTCCGCGTCGACCGGAGAGGTCATCGTCCAGGTGGCGGCGATCATCATCATGGGCGCACTCTGGGCCGTGCTCGTGCTTCGCTCCTCCCTCACACCGCTGCAGCGCTGGACGGGTGTGACGGCCCTCACCGTGGCGGCCATCGCCATCGACGCCCTACTCGGACCGGGCTGGGGCGTCGTCGCAGTATTCGCGACCACCGCGGCCTCGTGGGTCCTGCCCCGACGATCGGCGCTCATCGTCATCGGCACGGTGGGCGCCGTCTCCGTTCTGGGCCTCATGCGCGAGGGCACGATGGATGGCAAGCTGCTCGACATGCTGCTCCCCGTGGTCATCGGGTTGGGCATGATCGCCCTCGTCGAGTTCATCGACCTGACCGAACTCGTGCGACGCCAGCAGGAGGACCTCAGGGCGATGGCTGTGCTCGCCGAACGCAATCGGATCGCTCGCGATCTGCACGACTCGATCGGACACTCGCTCATGGCGGTGCTCGTGCAGGTCCGGCTACTGCGCGCCCGAGCCGCAGCCATCAAGGACGACCGCATCCCGGATCTCCTCTACTCGCTGAACGCCGTCGAATCCTCGGTGCGTGACGCTTCCGGAGACGTGCGACGTGCGATCGCCGACTACCGCTCCTTCGACGTGTTCACCATGCTCGAATCGGTGCCGTCAACGCTGCGGGCGGCGAATGTCAACGTGCAGCTGGACGCGCAACCGCGCGCATTGAAGCTGCTGCGCGAGCATCCCTCGATCTCCGAGGCACTCGGCTGGGTACTGCGGGAAGGTGCGACGAACGTGCTCAGGCACAGCTCGGCCAGGTCGGCGAGGATCCTGATCCGCGAGCCTGAGAGCGAGCGCAGGTTCGGAGTCAGCACCGTTGAGCTCGTCCTCGTCAACGACGGTGTGAGACCCGGAGGTCCGTTCGACGCTCCGGGCGGCGGTTCGGGAGTTGCCGGGATGCGCAATCGGGTGGAGCGAATCGGTGGGACACTCCTGGTCGAACCATCAGACGACTCGTTCACGCTCACTGCTTGCGTGCCGCTGACGACCGAGAGAGGGCCCGACCGTGCCAGCTGAGAGCAGCCAACCCACCCGCGTCGTCATCGCCGACGACCAGACCCTCATCGCCGACGCGCTCGCGTCGCTGCTCGCCATGGACCCGGGCATCGACGTTGTCGGAGTATGCCACGACGGAGACGAGGCGTGGCGGCTGGTGGTCGAGCAACGGCCGGACGTGGCACTCCTCGACGTCGAGATGCCTCGCCGTTCGGGACTGGATGTCGCTGCGCAGATCCACCGCGATCAGCCGACGTGCACAGTGATCATCCTCACCACCTTCGCACGGCCGGGCCTGCTCACGCAGTCGCTCGCCGCCCACGTGAGCGGTTTTCTCGTGAAGGACTCCGAGGTCGAGGAGGTCGTCGCCGCGATCCACAAGGTGCGGGCGGGGGAGCGCGTGGTCGACAGCGCGTTGGCGCTTGCTGCGCTCACGTCGCCACCGAACCCGCTGACCGACCGTGAGCGGGAGGCGCTCCGGGCGGCGAAGGACGGCGCGCCGCTGAGGGCCGTCGCCGACGCCCTCTCCCTCGCGCCGGGTACGGTGCGCAACTATCTTTCATCCGCGATCGCGAAACTCGGGACGCGCTCGCGCATCGAAGCCGCCGGTATCGCGCAGGAGAACGGCTGGCTGTAGAGCGCGAGGTACGCGTTTCCTGGCGGCGTACGTTGCGGCAGAGCCGACTGCACGGGCCGCCCCAGCTTGTCCGGGCCGACGGGTCGGCAGGACGCAGCCCTCCCAGCCCGTCGGCGCATGCGGATGCGCTTAGTCGCGCCGCTGAGTGAGGGCGTCGGCCCCGCGCCAGGCGAGCGGCAGCAGGATGGCCGCGATGGCGGCCTTGACGATTCCGCCGATGATGAAGGGATAGAAGCCCGCCTCCAAGGTGGCCTGCAAGCCACTGGGGTAGGCGTAGGCATGCAGCGAGGCCGAGAGCCACGGCAGGCCGACGGCGAAGACGACGAGCGAGCCGCCGACGAAGGTCGCCAGGGCCTTGAGGAAGAGCCGGTCCCAGGAGCGCTCGGCCAGCGAGCCGACCACCGCGGCCGACAGGACAAATCCGACGATGTAGCCGAAGCTTGGTGAGGCCGCGGCGGCGAGACCCGTGACGTGGCTGCCGTCAGTCTGCGGCGCGTAGACCGGCAGGCCGATCAGACCCAGCACGAGGTAGAGCGCGAGCGAGGAGGCGCCACGAACGGCTCCGAGTGCCGATCCGACCAGGAGGACCGCGAGGGTTTGCCCCGTAATCGGCACCGGCCACAGGGGAATGGAGATCTGGGCCATCGCCGCGGTGACGGCGGCACCGGCGAGGACGAGAATCAGATCGGTGGCGATGGAGCGCGTCAACAAGCGGTCGGCGAGGACCGGGCGCTGCGGAGCGAGTGAGTAGCTGGTCATGTTTTCTCCCAATTACCGGGTGGCTCACAGGGGGAGTGAGAAGGCCGAGAGTGAAGGTCGATGTCTTCTCAGGCCGCGACTTATACTAGGGGGCTGCCTCTTCGTAGCCCCTTGCCTTACTCCTGACGAACCGAACGCCATTTTTTGGCGGGAACGGACAGTACTGTGCTCAGCGTGCACGACCTCGAACTTCGCGTCGGTGCCCGACTCTTAATGGAGAACGTCTCTTTTCGGGTTGGCGACGGCGACAAAGTCGGCCTTGTCGGGCGTAACGGGGCGGGGAAGACGACGTTGACCAAGGTTCTTGCCGGTGATCTTCTGCCCTCGAAGGGGCGTGTCGATCGCAGTGGCGAAATCGGTTACCTCCCGCAGGACCCGCGTTCGGGCGATCCGGAGGAGCTGGCGCGCACGCGCATCCTCGACGCCCGCGGGCTCGGCTCGCTGGTCCTCGGAATGCAGGAGGCGACGATCGCGATGTCGAGCAGCGACCCCGCCGTGAGCGAGGTCGGCATGAAGAAATACGGTACCCTCACCGACCGCTTCCTCGCCCTGGGGGGCTATGCGGCCGAGGCCGAGGCGGCGTCGATCGCGAGTAACCTCAATCTGCCCGACCGTATCCTCGACCAGCCGCTGAAGACGCTCTCGGGCGGTCAGCGCCGCCGCATCGAGCTCGCGCGGATCCTCTTCTCGGACGCGCAGACCCTGATCCTCGATGAGCCGACGAACCACCTTGACGCCGACTCGGTGGTCTGGCTGCGCGAGTTTCTGAAGAACTATCGCGGCGGTTTTATCGTGATCAGCCACGACATCGAGCTGGTCGGCGAAACCGTCAACCGCGTCTTCTACCTCGATGCCAACCGGCAGGTCATCGACGTCTACAACATGAACTGGAAGAACTACCAGCGTCAGCGCGCGGCCGACGAGGAACGCCGCAAGAAGGAGCGCGCCAACGTCGAGAAGAAGGCCGGTGCATTGCAGCTTCAGGCGGCTCGCTTCGGCGCAAAGGCGTCGAAGGCCGCGGCGGCGCACCAGATGGTGGCGCGCGCCGAGAAGATGCTCAGCGGCCTCGAGGAGGCTCGCGCCGTCGACCGCGTCGCGAAGCTCCGCTTCCCGACTCCTACGCCCTGTGGCCGGACGCCGCTATACGCGGAAAACCTGTCGAAGAGCTACGGTTCGCTCGAAATCTTTACCGCCGTCGACCTCGCGATCGACCGTGGCTCAAAGGTTGTCATCCTCGGCCTGAATGGCGCGGGCAAGACGACGCTGTTGCGCATCCTTGGGGGAGTGGATGCCCCCGACACTGGCTCGGTCGAGGCTGGTCACGGCCTCCGTATCGGCTATTACGCGCAGGAGCACGAGACTATCGACGTCGCGCGCTCGGTGCTTGAGAACATGGTGTCGTCGAGTCCGAACTTGACCGAGACGGAGGCGCGGCGCGTCCTGGGCTCGTTCCTCTTCACCGGGGACGACTCGTACAAGCCGGCCGGGGTGCTCTCGGGCGGTGAGAAGACTCGTCTTGCCCTCGCGATGATCGTCGTTTCCGGCGCGAACGTGTTGCTGCTTGATGAGCCGACCAACAACCTCGATCCGGCCAGCCGAGACGAGATCCTCGACGCGCTGGCGCACTACGAGGGCGCGGTTGTCCTGGTCAGCCACGACGAGGGCGCCGTTGAGGCGCTCAATCCCGAGCGGGTGCTGATCATGCCGGAGGGGACGGAAGATCACTGGACGGCCGACTACCTCGACCTGATTACTCTCGCCTAGCGAGCAGCTCGTCCTCGACCTCGGCGTCGCTGCGGCCGCGGCGTCGGAGTCGCTCATCCCGTCGCCTCCTGGCGGCGATCACTCGGGGATCGGCCGCATTGCGAATCCGATATTCGTGCCTGATTGCCCAGCCGAGCCCGCCGAAGCCCATGACGGCGAAGAGCAGCCACTGAATCGCGTAGCTGATGTGTAATCCTTCGTCCGCCATTGGCGGCGGCGCGGCCAGGGGAGCAGCTGTTAGCGGAGCTGGTGACTCACTTACGAGCAGGCCGTAGGCGGAGGTGCGCAGCGGCTTTTTCACCCGCTGTGCGAGGTCGTCGAGTTGAATGGTCGCGATCTGCCCGTCCGGTGCCGAACGGCCCTCAATCCTGCCCTCGCCCGCCTTCAGCCGTGCAATGACGGTGACGGTCCCCTGCGGGGGCACCGGGATCGCATCAGGAAAGTCGTGGGCAGAGCCGACGCTTACCCAGCCGCGATCGACAATAAAAGCACTGCCATCCTGGAGGCGCAACGGGACCAATACGTCAAATCCGGGGTTTCCGTTGACGGGGCGATTGCGCACTAGTATCTGCGCT
The DNA here is from genome assembly GCF_000425325.1 of Rathayibacter toxicus DSM 7488. Classification (GTDB taxonomy): domain Bacteria; phylum Actinomycetota; class Actinomycetes; order Actinomycetales; family Microbacteriaceae; genus Rathayibacter; species Rathayibacter toxicus. The sequence goes on along the minus strand of NZ_AUDF01000003.1, from coordinate 279,377 downwards.
TCAGTCTCATAGACGCCGGTCAGAGTTACCGGACGATACTGCGCAGACTCCTCCCACTGAGCGGCGGGCGGGAGCAGAGCGTCGAGGGGGACGGGATCGGCATTCCAATTCGCGGTGACTCTTCGGTTGAGTGACGCCGCTTCGTCCAATCGGGCTACCTGCCAGCGCGACAGCAGCACGCAGGCGACGGCGAACACGACGGCGAGCGCCAGATATCCGAACCACCGTCGTGAGACAACGAAGCGCCAGGACGGGCGGGGAGTGGAGGCAGTCACCGCGCGGTTTCATGGTCAATCGTCGCGAGCGGACGCACCTGCAGCGGGAATTCTCGAGCCCGGAGGAATTCGCTGAGGAACTCGAGATGCTCGCCGCAGGCTAGCCAGCTCTTGCGTCGCTGCTCGTCATGGATTCGGGGGTTGCGCCACTCCAGCACCCAGGTCGCGGTTGTCAGACAACCGGCGCGAGAGCAGGTGTAGGGATTCGGGGTGGAACCGAGGGAGATCATCTCGGGTCGTCACTCGGGTTGTCGCGCGATGTGTTCCGGCCGGGAACGTCAGGACTTGCCAGCACGATCGCGCCGGGTCGCTCGACCGTGCCGCTCTCGCCCGGGCTGCCGACGTTGGCGATCACCACCGCAAAATAGGGCAGCACGACGGCGCCGAGTGTGAAGAAGAGGAGCCACCAGCCCTGCGCGAAAATCAGGCAGATCACACAGATCATCCTGACGCTCATAGCGATGGAGTATTTAACCGCGCGCGAGTGCCGCTCGGCACTGGGTGACGGCGGGAGTGTGGTGAGAGAATTGCGGGGTTTCACGGCCCCCTAAGCCTACGTCGTGGCCCGGAGGATCAGGCGCGGTAGAGCACTCCAGAATTTGTTGCCCGAGTCGCCCCTAGGATGTACGGGTTGCCGACGCCACCCGTGCGTTGACAGGAGGGACACTATGACCACGCCGCGCACCGTCCTGATCACCGGGGGCAATCGTGGGATCGGGTTCGCCATCGCCGAGGAGTTCGTCGCCGCGGGGCATCGGGTCGCTGTCACTGCCCGGTCGGGGGCAGGGCCGACGGGATCGCTCACGGTCCCCGCAGACGTCACCGACTCCGCCTCGCTTCATGCCGCGTTTACGACGGTGGAGGCCGCACTCGGCCCGGTAGAAATTGTGGTCGCGAATGCTGGCATTACTCGCGATGGTTTACTGCTGCGCATGACGGAAGAGGACTTCACCTCCGTTATCGACACCAATCTCACGGGTGCTTTTCGAGTGGTCAAGCGAGCGTCAAAGGGGATGCTCAAGCAGAAATTCGGTCGAATTGTGCTGATCTCTAGCGTGGTCGCGCTGTATGGCTCGGCGGGGCAGGTTAACTATTCATCGTCTAAGGCCGCGCTGGTCGGTTTTGCTCGATCGGTGACCCGTGAGCTCGGCGCTCGCAATATTACGGCGAATGTCATTGCTCCCGGATTTATCGAGACCGATATGACGGCCCAGCTTCCTCCGGAGCAGCAGGAGGCATATCGTTCCAGCATTCCTCTCGGGCGGTACGGCACCGCGGCCGAAGTAGCGAAAGTCACCCGTTGGCTCGTGAGCGAGGAGGCCGCCTACATTTCCGGCGCCGTGATCCCGGTCGACGGTGGAATCGGAATGGGACACTGATCCGATACTCAACCGCTTAACCGCGCAGGCCGAGGACCGGAAGTAGCTGGCTGAGGTCATTCCCGTGGATAACCAGGTCGGCATGATCTCGTACGAGCGGCTTGGCATTAAAGGCGACGGAGAGATCGGCAGCGGTCATCATCTCCAGGTCGTTCGCGCCATCGCCGACGGCGATGGTTCCTCCAGCGGGAACTGCCGACTCCGCGGCCCACTCACGCAGTGCCGTCGCCTTTGCGGTTGCGTCGATCACCACGCCGTCAACTGTTCCGGTCAGAATGCCTTCCCGGCAGCTGAGCCGATTGGCGCGCACAACATCGAGGCCGAGTATCGCGGCGACCGGATCGAGGACTTCGTGGAAGCCTCCAGAGACAACTCCGACCCGCCCCCCCGCAGCATGCACCCGTTCCACCAACTGCTCCGCGCCCGCGGTGACGCGGACACAGGCACTGACCCGGGTGAACACGCTCTCGGGAATTCCGGCAAGGGTCGCCACACGCTCACGGAGACTCTCCGCGAAGTCGATCTCGCCACGCATGGCGCGCTCGGTGATCTCGGTGACCTGTTTGTGTGACCCGGCGTGTTCGGCGAGGAGCTCGATCACTTCGTCTTGCAGCAGGGTCGAGTCGGCGTCCAGGACGACGAGGAAACGCGCAGAGCGTGGGGGACGCTCATTCATAGGGCGGGCCAATCGGTCACGACGCGTCGACGAACCGTCCGCGGGGGACCGCACTCGACCCGCTAAAGGGGGCTACGGGCGGACTACGACGCCCTTGCCGACGACGGTGATCCCCGACTCGGTGACAGTAAAACCGCGCTCGCGATCGTGATCGTGATGAACTCCCACGAGAGCGCTCGGCTCGACGACGACATCCTTGTCGAGGATAGCGCGTGCCACCCGGGCATTCGGGCCGATGCGCACTTTATCGAAGATGACGGAGTCGGTGACGGTTGCCTTCGATTCGATGATCGTCCAGGGCCCAATCACGCTGCGCTCGATGTATGCGCCGGAGATCACCGTTCCGAGCGACACTATGGAGTCAATAGTTGACCCTAGATTGCCCGTGCCGTCGCGCACGATTTTCGCCGGTGGGGAGTTGAGCTGCGATGAAAAGATCGGCCACTGCTGGTTATAGAGATTGAAGATTGGCAGCGCCGAGATGAGATCCCGGTGCGCTTCAAAGAAGGAGTCGATGCTCCCGACATCACGCCAGTAATAGCGGTCGCGATCGCTAGAACCGGGGACTATATTGCGTTTGAGATCGTAGACACCTGCCTCGCCACGAGCAACAAAGTCGGGGATGATGTCGCCGCCCATATCGTGTTGGGAATGGGCAAGCTCACCGTCGCGAATCACCGCACTAATGAGTGCATCCGCGGTGAAAACGTAGTTGCCCATGGAGGCGAGCACCTCGCGCGGAGAGTCGGCGAGACCGACCGGGTTCGTGGGCTTCTCGAGGAAGTCCTGGATCATGGTGGCCGGGACCCCGTCGCCTGCATGATCATCCTTGAGCTGGATCACACCGAACTGGTCCGCGAGTTCGATGGGCTGGCGAATCGCACCGACGGTGACCTGTGCACTGGAAGCGTTGTGTGCAGTGATCATCTGCGAGAAATCCATGCGGTAGACGTGGTCGGCACCCACAACGACGACAATGTCGGGCTTCTCATCCCGGATGAGGTTGAGGCTCTGCAAAATCGCATCTGCGGAGCCGCTGAACCAGCGTTTACCGAGGCGCTGCTGGGCCGGCACGGAGGCGACGTAGGAGTTCAGTAGCCCCGACAGGCGCCAGGTTTGAGAGACGTGGCGATCGAGCGAGTGCGACTTGTATTGCGTGAGCACCACGATCTGGGTCAGCCCCGAATTAATCAGGTTGGAGAGGGCGAAGTCGATCAGTCGATACTGGCCGCCGAAGGGCACCGCGGGCTTGGCCCGGTCGGCCGTCAGCGGCATGAGCCGCTTGCCTTCCCCGCCGGCCAGGACGATGCCAAAAATCTTCTGTGGCTGCATGGGACCACAGTAGGGGTCGAGGCGTGCAAGCGTCATCCTGCTGTCGCGCACACAGAGCCTGTATTACGGTTCGGGGGTGCGAGTTGATCTGCTAACCAAGGAATACCCGCCAGAGGTGTACGGGGGCGCGGGCGTCCACGTGACAGAACTCACTGCCGCGCTGCGGAGAGATATCCAGGTCCTGGTGCGCTGCTTCGGTGCTCCGCGGGAGGAGGCTGACACCTTTGCCTACCCTGTCCCTGCCGAGTTGGCCCAGGCGAACGGTGCTTTGCAAACCCTTGGGGTCGATCTGCAGATGGCGCAAGACGCGGCCGGGGCCGACCTCGTCCACTCCCACACCTGGTACGCCAACTTGGCCGGTCGTCTCGCGCAACTGGTGCACGCTATCCCGCATGTTGTCTCTGCCCACAGCCTTGAACCGCTGCGCCCCTGGAAAGCCGAGCAACTCGGTGGCGGTTACCGTGTCTCCCGCTGGCTGGAGCGTGAGGCGTACGAGAACGCCGACGCAGTGATTGCCGTCTCGGGAGGGATGCGTGCCGATATCCTGCGTGCCTACCCGGCGCTTGACCCGGCGAAGTTGCATGTCGTGTACAACGGCATTGACCTCGACGCTTGGCACCCGGTCGAGGACGAGGCGGTGCTCGCCGAGCTGGGCATCGATCGGTCGCGTCCCTCCGTGGTTTTTGTGGGTCGGATTACCCGCCAGAAAGGCCTCTCCTATCTTTTGCGCGCAGCCGCGACATTGCCCCCCGCGGTGCAGCTCGTGCTCTGCGCGAGCGCCCCCGACACGCCGGAAATCCTGGCCGAAGTTACGGCTCTGGTTCGCGGTCTACAAAAGGAGCGCACCGGTGTGGTCTGGATCGATCGTCGCTTGCCTCGTTATGAGCTGTCCGTCATCTTGACCGCGGCGACTACTTTTGTCTGCTCCTCAATCTATGAGCCACTGGGCATTGTCAACCTTGAGGCAATGGCGTGCGGGGCCGCAGTCGTGGGTACCGCGACAGGAGGGATCCCCGAGGTTGTCGTAGACGGCGTGACGGGGAAGCTTGTCCCTATTGAGCAGGTGAGCGACGGCACAGGTACACCCGCGGATCCAGATCGCTATGTTGCCGATCTGGCTGCCGCGCTGGCTGAGGTCGTTGCTAATCCGGAGGCGGCAGCGGATATGGGAGCACTCGGACGCGAGCGTGCCAAGTCCCACTTCAGTTGGGATCGGATTGCACGGCAGACCCGCGCCATCTATGAATCCCTCGTCTGAGCGCTGCTCCCGTGCCCTTTAGGATGGGTCGCATGCCCAGCGTTGTCTCGTTTGCCGATGTCTCTTTCGTCCGCAACGAGAGACGCATCCTTGATCGTCTCTCGTGGGATGTCGCCGCGGAGGAACGTTGGGTGATTCTCGGACCCAACGGTGCGGGTAAGACCTCGATAGTGCAGATCGCGGCAGCGCAGAACCATCCGTCATCGGGAACGGCGCAAATTCTCGCCGAAACCCTGGGACGGGTCGACGTTTTTGAACTTCGCCCTCGCATTGGCTATGCATCCACCGCAATGGCTCGCCGTCTACCAGCGGGCGAAAGCGTACTCAATGTCGTCATGACGGCCGCGTATGCGGTGACGGGCCGCTGGAAAGAGGCCTATGACCAGATCGACGAGCGCCGTGCCCGTCGCGTGCTGGCGGAGTGGAAACTCGATCACCTTGCTGAACGTACCTTCGGCACCCTGTCGGACGGCGAGCAGAAGCGGGTTCAGATTGCTCGGGCGATCATGACTGATCCGGAGCTTCTCCTGCTTGATGAGCCTGCCGCGAGCCTCGATCTTGGTGCGCGTGAAGAACTCGTGCAGTTGTTAGGAGGCTTCGCGCAGGATCCGGCCTCTCCCGCAATCATCATGGTCACCCACCATGTCGAAGAAATTCCTACCGGCTTCACCCATGCTCTGCTTCTGCGTGATGGTTCGATTGTCGCGGCCGGTCCACTCCGCGATTCTCTGACGGAGGCGAACCTCACGGAGGCCTTCGGCCTCGACGTCGCCCTCAGCTACGACGGTGGCAGGTTCGCCGCTCGCGCACGCGACTGAGCAGACGACGGGTAGTCTTCGGAGTCGGGCGATGGTCTGCTATTCTCTGGAGCTGGCTCGGGACCTTTTGCGTTGCGCCCGCCATCTCTCCACCCGTTCCCGTCCACGACAGGTGCGGTTCAGGACCATCAAGCGACAGGAATCGATCATGAAGTCCGACATTCATCCCGAGTACGCTCCGATCGTTTTCCGCGATCTTGCTTCCGGTGTGACTTTTCTCACCCGCTCTACTGCGACCAGCAGCAAGACGATCGACCTCGATGGCGTTATCTACCCCGTCATTGATGTTGAAATCTCGTCCGCTTCGCATCCGTTCTACACGGGTAAACAGCGCATCATGGACTCGGCCGGACGTGTCGAAAAATTCAACAGCCGCTACAAGAATTTCGGCAAGTAATACGTCGTCGTAGGGCCCTCGACCGTCGGTCGGGGGCCCTACGTTGTTTCTGGTTAGCGCCTGACGGGCCAGGATCCGTCGGCGACGAAGGAGGCATCGCGTTCCCTGCGCATGTAGTTCTGAAACGACTTCGCTTGGGTGCGATACCACTCGACCTGGAGGTCGTGCAGTTTCTGCGCCTCGACGCCAAGTTGATCGACCCAGGCACGACCAAGAGCTTGCGCCACTCGCCCGGCAGCCACGGCATCGGCGCTTGCGTCATGTGCTTCGGTGAGCGCGACCCCATAGTGCTGGGCAGTGTGGGCGAGAGTGCGCTTGCCTTTGCGGTATTGATCGACGGCTTTGTCGATGACGAGCGGATCGATGACCGGGCTCGGATCTACGAGGGCGGGCACATCCCAGCGTCGAGCCTCGTGCGCGAGCAGAGACAGATCGTACGGGGCGTTGTACACGACCACCGGCACGCCGCGTGTGAACAGTGAACGCAGTGCCTTCGAGACCTCAGCGACGACCTCAGCGGCTGGACGGCCGTGTTCGCGCGCATATTCGGTAGTGACGCCGTGCACGGCGCTCGCGCTGGCGGGAATGTCGATGCCGGGGTCGGCAAGCCAGGTGGTGCCTTCACTCGGTTCGCCGTCGGCGGCGAGGACACCCACATATGCGGTGACTATGCGACTGGTGCGCACGTCAATACCCGTCGTTTCGAGATCGAATACGGCAAGTAGGTCGTACCACGGCAGCGTAGTTGGCTCCCTCTCGTCAGAGCACTGTCGGGCTTGCGTCACTTCGGGTGCCATGCTCTCGGCGGCAAGATCGAAGAGGGTCGGCTCTGGCATCGAGGTGGTCATGCGGACAGCCTAGAGGCGAGCAGCGACATCGCTCGCAAGCACGGCGACGTGCCGGACCGGGAGGTTGGATCATCGGCGGCATCCACCGTGTTGCGGGGAACACGTGCGCGCTCGTTCCCTACGATAAGGAACGCGATGACCACACCTTCTCCCTTTGCCGCTGACCTCGGCCGCTTCTTGGTCCAGCAGGCGTCGGTGACGGTCGCGGGTGCCGACACCGTCTACTGGAGTTATGGATCACCCGCGGCCGACACGGTGCTTGTGGTCGTGCACGGTTTCCGCGGCGAACACCACGGGCTCGAGCCGGTGATTGCTCGGCTGCTCGCCTCCGGAACGGATGTACGGGTTATTGCTCCCGATTTGCCAGGTTTTGGTGCGTCGCCACCGATGGTGACGCATCGACACGACATTGACGGTTATGCGGCCTGGCTGGAGGAATTTCTGGGTGCGCTCAGGCTGCGAGGGAGCGCACTGGTGCTCGGCCACTCGTTTGGATCCATCGTCGCGGCGGCCGCGGTCGCCGCGGGACTGAGCACGCCACTGCTGGTGCTGATCAACCCCATTGGTGCCTCGGCTCTTGCAGGTCCGCGCGGGGTGCTCACCCGGCTCGCCGTTGAGTACTACCGTCTCTGCGCGATTCTGCCCAGAACGCTGGGGGTTCGCCTTCTCAGCAATCGACTGATTGTGCGTGCGATGAGTGTGGTGATGGTCACCACGAAAGAGCCGGCGCTGCGTCGTTTCGTGCATGACCAGCACGACCGCTACTTTAGCGTCTTCGCGTCGCGAGACACCCTACTGGAGGCGTTCCGCGCTTTGGTGTCGCACGATGTCAGCGAGTATGCGGCTCGCATCTCGGCGTCGACCCTGCTGATCGCGGCGGCGCAGGACGACGTCACTCCGCTGGCAGCCCAATACCGCCTTCTCGAAAAACTGCCGCGCGCTCAGCTTCAGGTGATTGACGGAGTGGGGCACCTTATTCATTACGAGAAACCTGACGAAGCAGCGACGCTGTTAGCTGCTGCACTGAACGAGCGGATCCGGCAATGAGGATTGTCGTCGACTGTAGGTATGCCCAGCCCGATCGTCATAACGGCATCAGCCGTTACACGGTCGAGCTTGTGCGCGAACTTGCGCTGCTGCACGACGTCACCATGCTGATCAGCGATCGGCGTCAGCTGGCGCTGCTGCCTTCACTGCCCTGGGAGCGGATTACCCGACCAAATAGCATATTCGAGCCATTTGTCGCGTTCCTGGTCAATCGGCTTCAGCCCGACGTGGTGTTCTCGCCGATGCAGACCATGGGCTCGCTCGGTCGGCGATATCGGCTGGTGCTGAGCGTGCACGACGTGATCTGTTACCGGCACCCCACCCCTCCGAATGACACTCCCGCCGTGATACGCCTGCTCTGGCGGCTTTATCACCTGACTCCGTGGCGACAGCGGAGGCTTCTTCAACGCGCAGACGCAGTAGTCACCGTGTCGGAAACCACCCGTGAAATTCTGCGTCGCTATAAGTCGACGACCCGGCCGATTGTCGTCGTGCCCAACGCTGCCGGAGAACCTGACGAGGCGAGTGCTGCTCTGGCCGCTTCGCTGCCCGATCGTTCAGCTGCACGCTCCCTTGTCTATATGGGCTCTTTTATGCCGCATAAGAACGTGGAGTCATTGGCCCGAGCAATGCGGCTATTGCCCGACTATGAGCTGCACTTTATGAGCCGAGCGAGTGATGAGACCGTGGAGATGCTGCGCTCTCTCGCGCCGACAGCGAAACTGGTGTTCCACCAGGGCGCCTCAGATGAGGAGTGCCGCGCGACATTCGCACGGGCGACGGCGGTGGTGGGCACGAGCCGCGATGAGGGTTTCGGCATCCCGTTGGTCGAGGCGATGTCGTTAGGGACGCCGATTGTGGTCAGCGATATTCCGATTTTCCGAGAAGTCGGTGGGGATGCTGCGGTGTATGTCGATCCATTGAGTGCGAAAGGGATCGCTGACGGAGTTCGTGTGCTTGAGGACTCCGCCGTGTGGCGCAAGCTTTCGGCCCGAGCACGCGAGAGGGCAGCGACGTATTCATGGCGCACATCCGCCCGGGCGCTGTTCACGCTGCTCAGCGAAGTGGGCCGACGGTGACAGGGTGAGTCAACCGATGGTGTTGGCCGGCACGTTGTGGGGTCTCTCGTTGAAATCGAGTTCGTTCGCCACTACGTCACCGGAGCCATCGAAGGCGACCAGACGTAGTGTCCCGTCGATCAGAGCGAACTCATGCCGCGAGCCGTTGCCGATCGAAGATCCCTGGGGCGGGACTGCGTTGTCGCTGAGCGAGCGGAGCAGGCTACCGATGACACCCCCGTGTGTCACGACAATCACCATGCCGTCGGGGAATCGTTCGGCGATGTCCCGCAGCGCGGCACTCGCGCGCGCCGTTACCTGGCTACGCGTCTCGCAGCCCGGAATGAGACCGCCCTCCACTCCGCCGGAGTAGGCCGTGATCAGCTCGTCACGGGTCATGCCCTCTGCCTCGCCGTAGGACCGCTCTACTAAACCGGGCAGGACCAGTGGCTCATCAAGGCCGAGCGCCCTCGCGATGATCGCGCCAGTATCACACGCTCGTCGCAGCGGGCTCGCCACTACCGCGTCCCACGTACGGTCGGCGAGGAGGCGAGCAACGGCGCGAGCCTGTGAGTGACCAAACCGGTTGAGTGGGATGTCACTCTTGCCCTGAAAACGGCGTGTGACATTCCAGTCGGTTTGGCCGTGTCGAACAAGGATCAGTTGGGTCACGACAACCTTTCGGAGGCGAAAATCACATGGTTCACTGGCCGGTCAGCCGCTCGGCGAGATCACTGAGGATCTCACTTGCGCCTCCGTTAACGGTGACGGATGCACGAGAATCGCCCCTGGTAGCGCCGCGATTGATGATCACGATCGGAAGTTTGGCACGCCTTGCGATCTCCAGGAAACGGATCCCCGAGTTGACCACGAGGGAGGAACCGACCACGAGTAGCGCCGTGGCGCTAGTGACGATGACGCGCGCCTCCTGGAACCGTTCGGCCGGGACGAACTCGCCGAAGAAGACAATGTCAGGCTTGAGGAGGCCGCCGCACACACTACAGTCGGGGACAACCATCGCCGACACATCCTCTACCTCCGCGTCGCCATCGGGGTTGAGAGTGGTCACCCCGGGATCATCGAGCCAGGGATTGAGCTGCTGGATTCGCTCGGCGATTGCGGCCCGGGCGAAATACTGCCCACAGACGAGGCAGCGTACTCGATCTGCGGAACCGTGAAGATCGACGACGCGGCGCGAACCAGCGCGCACGTGTAGCCCATCGACGTTCTGGGTCACGATTCCGGTGAGTACACCGTGCTCCTCGAGACTGACCAGTGCGCGATGTCCGTCGTTGGGCAACGAATTCGTGAAGCGACGCCAGCCCAGTTGGCTGCCGGCCCAGTAGCGACGGCGATAGTGGGGATCGGCGATGAATTGGGAGTAGGTCATGGGGCTGCGCACCGGAGCACCAGCGCCACGGTAGTCCGGGATGCCGGAGTCGGTACTGATCCCCGCACCGGTGAGGGCAGCAATCGTGTGCCCTTGGAGGAGCGTGACGGCTCGAGTAACTGCCTGCTCTGGGTGTTCGTGGAGTGGTGTCGGACTCGACGTCATCCGCCCCTCCGTTGCTATGGTCCTCAACTGGCCGAGAATGAGTGTAATCCGCGCAGTGCTCTAGGGTGCCGGAATGCCCATAGTGTACGTTGAGGACCTCGATCATCCCCTCCTGGCGGATTACTACCGCCTGACCGACGTGGCGTTACGTCGAGTGCGGGAACCCGAAGGCGGTCTCTATATCGCGGAGTCGTCAAAGGTGATCGCGCGTGCGCTCAACGCGGGGCACCGACCGCGGTCAGCCCTGGTGCCCGACAAACGTCTCGCCGACGTGACGGAGTTGTGTGAGCGTTTCCCCGAAGTGCCGGTGTTCGTCGGACCGGATGCAGTCGTGGAGCAGATAACGGGCTTCCACCTGCACCGGGGAGCGTTAGCCTCCCTGCACCGGCCGGTGCTACCAGAGCTGGGTGAAGTGCTCGCCACGGCGCGGCTTGTCGTGATCCTTGAGGATCTGGTCGACCATACCAACGTCGGTGCGGTGTTCCGCGCCGTGGCTGGGCTGGGCGCTGATGCTGTGCTGGTCACCCCGCGTTGCGCGGATCCGCTCTATCGCCGTAGCGTTCGGGTCAGTATGGGCGCAGTCCTTCAGGTGCCGTGGACACGAATTCCTGAGTGGGGTTCTGCACGTACGGAGCTGCGCGCCGCCGGGTTCTCGGTCGCGGCGCTCGCAGTGGCTCCGGAGGCGGTGCCGCTTGACGAGTACGCCGCCTCGCGTCCCGAACGAGTAGCGATCGTCTTGGGTGCGGAAGGGGATGGGCTCAGCCGAGCGGCACTCGGCGCGGCCGACACAGTGGTCACGATCCCGATGGTGCAGGGGGTGGACTCGTTAAATGTGGCATCGGCCAGTGCGGTGGCGCTCTGGGCGCTGACACGAGCTGCGCCTGAGCGAGCAACGAGGTGTTGACTGTGGATGCCGGGCACGGGCGCCGTACCGTACCGAATCGTCGTCGGTTACTGCTGGTCGGGCTTGTCCTGGTCGTCGTTCTCATCTGCGCGGGCGGAGGGTACGTGGTGACGGCCGCTCTGCCCGTAACGAATGCCGTGGTCGAGGAGTCGATGCCGAGCAGCACCGGGGCGCCGACGCTTGCCTGGCCCTCCTACGGGGCCGGAGCTATTGCGGCCCTCGACATCGACGGTCCTGAGGAGGGCGGTCTATTGGCCCGATACGGTTCCAGAGAGGCGATTCCGACCGGCAGCATCGCTAAGGTGGTCACTGCGCTGCTCATCCTTGCCGTTAAGCCCATCCCCGCGGGCAGCGATGGTGAGATGATCACCTTCACCGATGCGGATGTCGGTTATTACCTAGCCGCCCGCGCCGGAGGCGAGTCTGTCGCACCTGTCACGGTTGGCCTGCGATTGACGCAGCGGCAGGCGCTGACCGCGATGATGCTTCCCTCCGCTAACAATTATGCGAAGTCACTTGCTCTCTGGTCGTATGGTTCCGAGGAGGCATTTCTCGTGGCCGCACGTACCTGGCTCACGAATCACGGATTCACCCGTACTGTTCTTGCCGATACCAGCGGGCTGTCCCCGGCGACGGTCAGCACGACCGCGGAAATCGTGCGCCTGGGAAAACTGCTGCTGGCCAACCCGGTGCTCGCGCCGATTGTGGCGTTGCCTTCGGCGGTTCTGCCCACCATTGGCAAGCTCGAAAACACCAACTCGCTGCTCGGACGCTTGGGCATCGACGGTATTAAGTCAGGAACCACCGACTCAGCCGGTTCCTGCCTACTCTTCTCGCTCACGACCACCGTTGAGGGACGGCCCACAACGATCGTCGGTGTGGTGACGGGGGCGTCGGCGCGCGCGCAGCTGATGGCCGACATCCTTACTCTAATTCCGAGCGTGGAAGCGGGATTTCATACCGTTCAGTTGACCACGGTCGGCCAGCGCTATGGCTCGTACACCAGCGTCTGGGGTCAGTCTGTTGCCGCTGAGACGATGGAGGCAAGGTCGCTAGTGGCCTGGGGGGCGGTGAGCAGGACGACGACCGTCACGCTAGACGCGGTGAGAACGGTGACCGATGGGCAGCGGGTCGGTACGGTGACGGTGTCGGTGAACGGAGCTGCCTATGAGCTTCCTCTGGTGACGGACGGTGCGCTGGAGGAGCCCGGAGTGGGCTGGCGCATCACGCATTTGGCCGCGCTCGGCGGCTGAACAGATTACGGTTGCTGGCCATCGGGCGTGTGTCGTGCTGCCGTGGTGCCGTCGTTGATCTCCGCGGGGGCGTCCGAGGCCGCAGTCTCGGCCAGGTTGGCCCCAGTCACGCGCCAGGGCTGTGCTTGCGGTCGTTTGGCGGTGATGAAGTCGCCCGAGGATTGGTGGCGGATCCGTCGGAGGACCCAGGGCATGAGGAACTCACGCGCCCACTGCAGATCTTCACTGCGTGCCGCCCGCCAGGTGGGTGCGGGTACGGGCTCGGGAGCGAGTGGGCGCAGAGAGTTCTCTACATTGAGTGCGTCGAGCACCATCCGGGCGACCTCGTGATGGCCGTGTGCGTTGAGGTGGAGGCGGTCGGGAGCCCACATGCTCATGTCTTGGATTTCTTCCAGAGACCACTGGTCGGCCACAATGCAGTCGTATTTTTTGGCCAGCGCGCGCACGTTCTCGTTATAGATTGCCACCTTGCCGCGGATCCGGTTGAACACGGGCGAAAAACCCACGTCAACGCCGGTGAAAACCACCACGGTCGCGCCATCTGAGCGGAGGCGGGCCACACCGGATTCATAGCGTGCCGCGATGTCATCGGGGTCGGTGCCCGGACGGATCACGTCGTTACCACCGGCCGAAATGGTGATCAAGTCGGGCCGTAACTCGAGCGCTGACTCGACCTGCTCGTCAATTATTTGTTGTAATAGCCGACCACGAACGGCGAGGTTAGCGTAGGCAAAGTCATCGTTTTGTGCGCCGAGAACCTCCGCAACACGGTCGGCCCAGCCGCGGTGACCGCCCGGGCTTGATGGTTCTGGATCGCCGATTCCCTCGGTGAAGGAGTCGCCCACAGCAACGTAACGGGACCATGGATGACGCTGTTCGCCCATGTTCTCTATTGTGCGGTGAACCATCCTGGGAAGCGACAGAGCGCGAGATGCCCTTACCTGTGATTGAGGAGCGCTAAAGGCTTTCGTCAGAGGTGTCGGCTAGCCTCGATCCACGTGAGCACTCCCTCGAGCTTCGGTCACCAGGTTGGCACCTCTGCTGCCGAGCACTTGTCGCCGTCATTCCCCGGGCGGGCTCCGTGGGGCACAGCCGACAAGCTGCGTGCATGGCAGGCCGAGGCGCTTGAGGCATACTTCGAGCGCGAACCTCGCGATTTCCTCGCTGCGGCGACACCCGGTGCGGGGAAGACCACCTTTGCCCTGCGCCTTGCCGCCGAGCTGCTGCACACCCGTACCGTCGATCGCATCACGGTCGTCGCGCCCACCGAGCACCTTAAACGGCAGTGGGCGGAGGCGGCGCACCGCGCTGGTATCCGGCTTGATCCCACCTTTACCAACCGGATGGGGCGGCACGCTCGGCATTATCACGGCGTTGCTGTCACGTATGCGCAGGTGGCTGTCCGTGCCGAGCTACATCGTGAACTTACCCTCTCTGGCCGTTCGTTGGTGATTTTGGACGAGGTGCACCATGCCGGTGACGCGCTCAGCTGGGGGGACGCAGTACGGGAAGCCTTTGAGTCGGCGGCGCGTCGTGTCTCCTTGACCGGCACGCCGTTTCGCTCCGACACCGCGCCTATCCCGTTTGTCAGCTACCTCCCCGACGACGAGGGGATCCGCACCTCGCTGACCGACTATTCCTATGGCTACGGTCGTGCGCTCTCTGACGGCGTTGTGCGTCCGGTTCTCTTCATGGTCTATGCGGGCCATATGCGCTGGAAGTCCAGGGCCGGCGACGAGATGGAGGCGCGTCTCGGTGAGGGCAACACTAAAGACATCACCGCGCAGGCCTGGCGCACGGCGCTTGATCCGCGAGGTGAGTGGATTCCCTCTGTGCTGCGTGCCGCGAACACTCGTTTGTCGGAGGTGCGGAGGGCAATCCCTGATGCGGGCGGACTGGTGATCGCGACGGACCACTACGCCGCTCGTTCCTATGCGGCGATCCTCCGTGAGATCAGCGGTGAGCCGGTCACTGTCGTTCTCTCTGACGAGAAGGAAGCGAGCGAACGGATCGACGATTTCGCCCGGGACGACTCGCGCTGGATGGTTGCGGTGCGGATGGTGTCGGAGGGCGTGGATGTGCCGCGACTGGCTGTCGGCGTCTACGCTACCTCGGCCTCTACCCCGCTCTATTTTGCGCAAGCAATTGGCCGTTTTGTACGCGCGAGGCGGAGAGGGGAGATCGCGTCGGTGTTCCTCCCGAACGTGCCGAGCCTGCTTGCGTTGGCGAGCTCGATGGAGTTGCAGCGTGACCACGCCCTCGACCGCAAGGTCTCGGGCGATGAGGAGTATCCCGAGACCGATCTGATGGCCGACGCCGAGCGTAGCGATAAGGCGTCGTCCGCGCTGTGTGACGACGGACGCTATGAGTCGCTTGGTTCGGCAGCGACTTTTGATCGCGTGGTGTACGAGGGGGCCGAGTTTGGCATGGAGGTGGAGGTCGAGAGTGATGAAGAGCTTGATTTCATCGGCCTGCCCGGTCTTCTCGACCCGGACCAGGTGCGCGAGTTGCTTCAGCACCGTCAGCAGCGGCAGGCCAAGCGCGCGAGTTCGCGAGCGGAGGCGCCTGGCGCGGGCGCTGAGGTGACGCTGGCTGAGATTCCGCCTCCGCTCTATCGCACTCTCAAAGAGCAACGCAGCCTCCTCCAGTCGCTGGTTGGCTTGTGGGCGCGGAACACCGGCCAGACGCACGGAGCGGTGCACACTGAGTTGCGTCGTCTCTGTGGCGGACCCGCGGTCGCCCAGGCGAGTGTGACCCAACTGCAGAAACGGATCGATCTGCTGCGTAGGAGGCTCGGGTCGCGCTGATGCATTCGCCGCACCGCTGCGCGGGATGGCCGACGAAGGTTTCGGTCTTGGCTCTACTCGATCAACGGGTCGCCAGGCTAGCCCTCGTGACTTGGCCATCGCCGACCATATCGTTCGAGCATGATTCATCGAAATGGCGTGCTTTTTATCGTCGGGCGATTCGGCTGGTCGTTCTTGTCGTCGCGGCCGCGAGATTTTTCCCGTGTCGGTCGCGAAGGGAGCGCCCGGCGACGGTCTGACTAAGCTGAACAGTTGGTCCGGCGCGGAAGCGATGGACGTCATTCCCGATCTGGGGCATTCGCTGACCGTATGACGGTCTCTGGGGGAGTGCCCGAGCACAATCCGCAGAGGAGTCTCGTGGAGACCTGGCCAGGAACTGCTTATCCCTTGGGCGCCACCTTCGACGGAAGTGGTACGAATTTTGCTCTCTTCAGCGAGGTTGCCGAGCGTGTCCAACTCTGCCTCTTCGACGAAGATGGTGTGGAGACACGTGTCGATGTCATTGAATCGGACGCTTATGTCTGGCACTGCTATCTGCCGCAAGTGCAACCTGGCCAGCGATACGGATATCGGATTCACGGCGCCTACGACCCGCCAACCGGCAGTCGTTGCAATCCGAACAAGCTGCTGCTGGACCCCTATGTCAAAGCGGTTTCGGGTGAAACTGACTGGGACCAGTCGTTGTTTTCGTACACTTTTGGTGACCAGGATTCGACCAATAACGATGATTCGGCTGCCCATGTAATGATGGGTGTGGTAATTAATCCTTTTTTTGATTGGTCGGGTGATCGTCGGCCTCGCACCTCGTATGACAGCACCGTTATTTACGAAGCGCATGTTAAAGGACTGACTAAGTGTCACCCGGAGGTTCCAGAAGAGTTGCGCGGTACGTATGCGGGTATTGCCCACCCCGCGGTTGTCGCGCACCTGAAGCATCTCGGCATCACCGCGATTGAGCTGATGCCGGTACATCAGTTTGTCAACGATTCCACTCTGATTGAGAAAGGATTGTCCAACTATTGGGGCTATAACACGATTGGTTTTTTTGCGCCGCACAATACTTACTCCTCCACCGGTGATCGCGGTCAGCAGGTGCAGGAGTTTAAGGGTATGGTGAAGGCGCTGCATACAGCGGGTATCGAAGTGATTCTTGATGTTGTTTACAATCACACGGCCGAGGGAAATCATCTCGGCCCTACTCTGTCGTTCCGGGGTATCGACAATGAGGCATACTACCGGCTTGTCGACGATGATAAACGTTATTACATGGACTACACGGGCACGGGGAACACTCTTAATGTTCGCCATCCGCATTCGCTGCAACTGATTATGGATTCGCTGCGCTATTGGGTGCTGGAGATGCGCGTTGATGGCTTTCGTTTTGATCTCGCTTCCGCACTAGCTCGCGAGTTTTACGACGTTGAACGGCTTTCGACCTTTTTTGAACTTGTGCAGCAGGATCCGGTAGTTTCGCAGGTGAAGCTAATTGCGGAGCCGTGGGATGTCGGGCCGGGCGGCTATCAGGTCGGCAATTTTCCGCCGCAGTGGACGGAGTGGAATGGTAAATACCGCGATACTGTCCGCGATTTCTGGCGTGGTGAGCCCTCGACTCTCGGTGAATTCGCCTCTCGTTTGACCGGCTCGGCGGACCTTTACGCCCGCTCCGGCCGCCGACCGGTCGCTTCGATTAACTTTGTGACTGCGCACGATGGTTTCACCCTCCGAGATCTGGTCTCGTACAACGAGAAGCACAATGACGCGAATGGTGAGGACGGTAACGACGGCGAATCGCACAATCGGTCATGGAACCATGGCGTGGAGGGACCGACGGATGACCCCACGGTGCTCGCGCTGCGTGCGCGTCAACAGCGTAATTTTTTGGCGACCATGCTGATTTCGCAGGGCGTTCCGATGATTTTGCACGGCGATGAACTTGGTCGCACTCAAAACGGCAATAACAATACCTACGCTCAGGACAGCGAGCTGACCTGGATCGATTGGGCGCACGCTGACAGACCACTGCTCGAGTTCACGGCGGCGCTGATCCGCTTGCGTGCTGAGCATCCGACCTTCCGCCGAATGCGGTTTTTCGATGGACGGCCGGTGCTGCGTGGTTCCGGCGAGCCGCTGCCCGACATTGTCTGGTTTAAGGCCGACGGCACCGAGATGGCGCCCTCCGATTGGGATTCTGGGCTCGGGCGCTCGGTGGGCATTTACCTTAATGGCAACGGGATCCGCGAGCGCGATGAGCGCGGGCGGCCGGTGAGCGATGACAGCTTTCTGCTCTATTTCAATGCCGATGACGGCGACGTTGACTTTTTGATCCCCAGTGATGAATATGCCCTTGCCTGGAGTGTCTTGGTTGATACTGCTGGTGCCGAGGCTGATTCGATCCCACGCCCTGCTGGATCGACGCTGACCGTTCAGGCAAAGTCGCTGGTTATTCTGCAGGAGCATAGTGCTCCCGAACCTGAGGTGGACCACTCTGTCGCCGCCTCACTCGCCTCACTCGCCGCGACCTCGGCCGTCCCGGTGCCGACCACGACTGGCTCCACCACCAGCCCTTCTGCGGAGTCGACACACTCTGCCATTTCGACAGGAGTCTGATATATGCATCTGCCGACCTCGACCTACCGTCTCCAGATCAGCTCCGGATGTGATTTGGGCCAGGCTGCGCAGATTGTCGACTACGTGCATGCCCTGGGCGTGGACTGGCTTTATCTCTCTCCGCTGCTGCGGGCCGAGCCGGGTTCGCCACACGGTTATGACGTGGTCGACCACGGTGCAATTGATCCTGAGCGGGGTGGAGCTCTGGGTCTTGTCAAGGTCTCGCAGACTGCCCACGCGGCCGGACTCGGTATCGTGATCGATATCGTCCCCAATCACATGGGAATTGCGATTCCACAGGAGAACTCGTGGTGGTGGGACCTGTTGCGTCACGGCCGGTCTTCTCTTTATGCGTCCTATTTTGATATTGATTGGGAGGCTGCTGGAGGAAAGCTGCGTCTTCCGATTTTGGCGGACGGCGACAGTGACATCGATGCTCTCACGGTTGTCGGTGATGAGTTGCACTACTACGGTTACCGGTTGCCGATCGCGCCCGGGACCGTCCAGCCCGGCGAATCCGGTCGCACTGTTCACGCTCGACAGAATTATGAGCTCATCAATTGGCGTCGCGCTGACGCCGAATTGAACTACCGACGTTTCTTTGCAGTCAATACTTTGGCGGCAATTGCGGTCGAGCGGCCGGAGGTTTTTGACGCGTCGCATCGTGAGATTGTTCGCTGGTTTGCCGAGGGCATGGCGGACGGTCTTCGAGTAGATCATCCGGATGGACTCGCTGACCCGGGTGGGTACCTCGATAATCTCGCCCGTGCGATCGGCGGAGCCCCGGTGTGGATTGAAAAGATCCTCGAGGGTGGTGAGCGGTTGCCGCCGCACTGGGCGACGGTGGGCACCACTGGCTACGACGCTCTTGCTGATATTGACCGGATCCTGGTCGATCCAGCGGCGCAACCTGTGCTTGACAGCCTCGATGCTGAATTGAGCGGAAGTGGTTCGGCTCTTTCCTGGGCTGATCTCATCCACGACGCCAAGCGCGGCGTCGCCGATGGCATGCTTCGTTCCGAAGTGTTGCGACTTTCTCGGCTCCTTCCGCAGATCGAGGGCGCTGACGACGCGCTGGCCGAACTTATGGCGACCTTCCCCGTTTATCGCAGCTACCTTCCCTACGGCGCGGAGCACCTTGAACATGCCCGGTCTGAGGCTCTGCGCCGTCGGCCAGATATCGCCTCGACCATTGACGAGGTGGCTGCGCAGCTGGACGAGACCGATACCCCCATTTCTCTGCGCTTTCAACAGACTTCCGGGATGGTGATGGCGAAGGGTGTTGAGGACACCGCTTTTTATCGTTTTAACCGTCTCACCTCTCTTAACGAGGTGGGTGCCGATCCGGATACTTTTGCGATTGATCTGGAAGAGTTCCACCGCCGTCAGTCGTTCCGCCAGGCCTCTTTTCCGGGGTCGCTCACCAGCCTCTCGACACACGACACCAAACGTGGTGAGGACACCCGCGCCCGAATCACCGCGTTGGCGGAAGATCCGGAACGGTGGGCCGACACGGTGCGCGCGCTGAGGGAACGAGCGGGATGTGGCGATGGTCCGCTCGAGCACCTGCTGTGGCAGGCGATCATCGGTGCGTGGCCGGCTTCGCGCGAGCGTCTGCATGCCTATGCCGAGAAAGCTGCGCGTGAGGCCGGCAGTTCGACCTGCTGGACCGCACCCGATGAAGCTTTTGAGAGGCGGATGCACGCCTCTGTTGACGCGGTGTTCGACGACCCTGCTGTCCGCTCCCTCGTCGAGGGCACCGTAGCCCGTCTTGGGACCGCTGGCCGGTCGAATGGACTCGCGGCCAAGCTTGTGCAGCTCACCGCTCCCGGAATCCCCGACGTGTATCAGGGCAGCGAGCTGTGGGAGACCTCCCTGGTGGACCCGGATAACCGTCGCCCGGTCAACTTTGCTCGGCGTCGTGCGTTGCTCGAGCGGATCGACGCGGGGTGGCAGCCTCCGATCGATGAGGAAGGAGCGGCGAAGCTGCTGGTGACGTCGCGGGCACTGCGTCTTCGACGTGATCGCCCCGAACTGTTCACTCGCTACGCCGCCGTCTTTGCCATCGGACCCGCCGCAGAGCACGCCATTGCCTTTGACCGCGGAGGCGCTCTTACGCTCGCTACTCGGCTGCCGTCGCGTCTGGCGGCTGACGGTGGCTGGCGTGAGACTGTCGTTGTCCTCCCCGGGCACGGTGTCGAGGATGTCTTCACCGGCCGCACCTTTGCCGGGGGAGTGACGGCGGTGGAGGATATAATGAGGGATTATCCTGTGGCCCTGTTTGCTCCGGTCACCTGATCTATTGCGCACCGTAGTACTCAACCGATCGTGGAGACTGCTATGACTTGTATCCCTCACTACCGTCATGCCTTGCCCGTTACCGGAGCTGCGCGGTTTGACGTGTGGGCACCCGCGGCGGCATCTGTCGAGCTCATCGTGGGCAGCGAGGAGAGTCATGCCCTGACCAGGATCGGTCCGGAAGGGTGGTGGCGCGCTCCTGTGTCGGCTCCTGCGTCCGGTCAGGTTGATTATGGCTATCGGATCGACGGTAACGGGCCTTTTCCCGACCCTCGCTCGCGGTGGCAGCCGCAGGGCGTGCACGATCTTTCGCGCACGTTCGACCCTGCGCAGTATCAGTGGGCAGATACGGCATGGACGGGTCGACAGCTCGCGGGAGCCGTGATCTACGAGCTGCACATCGGTACTTTCACCCCGGAAGGGACACTGGATGCTGCCGCGGCCAAGCTTGACCATCTGCGTTCGATCGGGGTCGATTATGTCGAGTTGCTTCCGGTAAACGCATTTAATGGCACGCACAACTGGGGTTACGACGGAGTTCTGTGGTACGCAGTGCATGAGCCGTATGGCGGGCCGGAAGCGTATCAGCGCTTTGTTGACGCGGCTCACCGTATCGGCATCGGGGTTGTGCAGGACGTGGTGTACAACCATTTCGGGCCGAGCGGGAATTACCTCCCCGAGTTCGGCCCGTATCTGCGCAGCGAGAAGGCCACTACCTGGGGGAGTTCGATCAATCTCGACGGTGAGGGTTCTGACGTTGTCCGTGATTACATCATTGACAACGCGCTGATGTGGTTGCGTGATTACCATGTCGATGCGCTGCGACTTGATGCCGTGCATGCGCTTTCTGACGGGCGCGCAGTGCACTTGCTTGAAGAATTGGCGGAGGAGATTTCCGTGCTCTCTGACGCCGTCGGACGACCGCTCACTCTGATCGCAGAATCTGATCTCAATGACCCGCGCCTGATTACCTCTCGGGAGGCGGGCGGGTACGGACTTGATGCGCAGTGGAGCGACGATTTTCATCATGCTGTGCACGTCGCCCTGACGGGAGAGGTCAGCGGCTATTACGAGGATTTCGCTCCTCTCGGCTCGCTCGTAAAAGTATTGACGCAGGGTTTTTTTCACGACGGCACTCTCTCGACCTTTCGGGGACGTCATCACGGTCGTCCTCTTAACACGGAGCGGATGCCCACCTGGCGGCTGGTCGTGTGCAGCCAAAACCATGACCAAATCGGTAACCGCGCTACCGGTGATCGCCTCGCCGCCACGCTCGATGAGGGCCGGCTCGCTATTGCGGCGGCACTGACGTTGCTTGGTCCTTTCACGCCGATGCTTTTCATGGGTGAGGAATGGGGGGCGTCAACTCCGTGGCAGTTTTTTACCTCGCACTCCGAGAAGGATCTGGGCGAAGTGACGGCGAAAGGACGTATCCACGAATTCGCCCGAATGGGCTGGGACCCGAAGGTCGTTCCCGACCCACAGGATCCGGCGACCTTCCTCCGCTCACGCCTTGACTGGTCGGAAGCGCAGGAGGGGCGCCATGCACGCATCCTTGCTGTATATCGCGAGTTGGCCATCCTGCGTCGCCGATTCCCGGAACTTACTGACCCGCGTTTCAGCTCGGTGCGGGTTGAGTGTGATGAGCAGGCTCGGTGGCTGACTCTCAGCCGGGGGCGAGTGACTATGGCGATCAACGTCGGCGAGCAGCCCGCGACGGTACCACTGCCCGCGGTGGCAGAAGTGCTCCTCGGTGTCGGCGCGTACACCGTGGAATTTGGAGCCACCGGGACTGATCTAGGAGCCTCCTCGCTTCTGATCACGCTCTCGACCGCCGTCTGAGCGGTGCTGTCAGATGGATCACATCGGTGATGTGCTCCTCTGCGGTGACGTTCCGTACCCCTTCATCGTGCACAAGCAGGAGGGCGCGGAGGTGGATCGCTCGCCGGTGGCAGGCTCGTGTGAGCTGGCGGGCGAGTAATCGGTCGGTCTCGCTAAGGAATGCCCCACCTGGGCGTTCGAGCGCGAAAGCGAGGGAGCCCACGTCGTGATGGGCCACGGCCTTTGCGAGGACGGCGACGACGCGCTCAGTCTTTTCTTCGTCGGGGTAAAGCGGTAGCCCGTCGATCGGATAGAGGATGGGCAGTTGAAAGCCCGCACGGTCAAGAAAGAGTGGCCAGAGTACTCGTCGATAGGCCGGACCGATGAGGCATAAGACCCGCTCGCGGAGGTCGTGGTCCTCACGCAGCGGCGTGTTGAGCAGGTGGGGTGCAGCGTGGTCGGTGGGTGTCATGGTGTCGCTTTCTCGTACTGAGGTGACGGCAAAGTTTCGGTTAGCGGAAGTTACGGGAGGTGGTGCGTGCTGTGACCGTGAGAGCTTCAATGCGGTCTGCGAGGAGGTTGGTTATCCCTGCGTCGGAGCGTTCGAGGATCCCTCTGACAAGTAGGGCGGGTGCCTCCCGGGCAGCGCGTCGATAGCGGCTCCATACTCCGACAGAACAGATAACGTTGAGGATCCCGTGCTCGTCTTCGAGGTTAAGAAAGGTCACTCCACCGGCTGTGGAGGGACGTTGGCGGTGAATGACAACGCCGCCAACTTCGATTCGGGTACCGGAGGGCGTGGTGTGCAGATCAGCTATAGACCGGATGCCCTGGCGGACGAGACTCTGCCGTAGGTGGCGCAGTGGGTGGTCGTCCGGAGAGATTCCGGTGGCCCAGAAATCGAGGGCGACCCGTTCCTGCGCCGAGAGAATAGGGAGCAGGGGCGGTTGCACGACGACTGTTGAGCCGACCAAGAATTGCTCGCGGTCGCCCGCGGCGGCACCCGCTTCCCAGAGCGCTTGACGGCGGTCTCGCCCGAGGGAGGAGAACGCGCCCGCCGCTCCCAGCGCTTCGAGCTGAGTCGTTTTCAGGCCGACGCGTCGCGAGAGATCCGCCATACTCAGATATTCGCCGCCGCGCTCGCGCTCGATGACGATGCGCTCCGCAAGGGTGCGGCCGATTCCTTTCACCCCTGCCAGCCCGAGACGGATGCCAAAGGCGCTGTCGCGACGGTGGTCGTCGGTGTCGAAGTGCTCGCGACGATCGAATAGGCCGTGTGGCGCTTGATGAGCTGAGAGGCAGGTATCGTCGCCGTAAGCTGCGTCGGCACGCCTGGTAGGTAATGTCTGCCGCGGTTCCAGCCCTGGGTGTGACAGCGACCGGTTGATGTCGGGGGAGTCGACGTGAACACCATGCCGTCGCGCGTCGGCGACCAGAGTGTGTGGGGCGTAGAAGCCCATCGGCTGGGCACGCAGCAGCGCTGCGGTGAAAGCTGCGGGGTAGTGCAGACGGAGCCAGGCGCTGGCATATACCAGCAGGGCAAAGCTGATCGCGTGGCTCTCTGCGAAACCGAAGTTCGCGAAGGCCTGAATCCGCAGGTAGATGTCGTCGGCGACTTCACCGATAATCCCTTTGCGCTTCATACCTTGGTAAAGCTGTTCGCGGAGTATCTCGATTTTCGCTATGCCGCGTGAGGAACCCATTGCACGCCTGAGCAGGTCGGCGTCCTCCGCACTACAGTCGCCCACCGCCACCGCGATCTGCATGAGTTGCTCCTGAAAGATGGGCACCCCTAGGGTGCGTGCGAGCGGAGCGACAAGAAGTGGATGCTGGTAGCTGATCGGCTCTTCGCCCAGTTTCCGGCGGATATAGGGGTGGACTGCTCCGCCCTGAATCGGTCCTGGTCGAATGAGGGCTATCTCGATTGCCAGGTCGTAAAAGCACCGCGGCTGTAAACGGGGCAGTGTCCCCATTTGTGCCCGGCTCTCAACCTGAAACACTCCGATGGAGTCGCCGCGGCACAGTTGGTCATACACGCCTTTTTCTTCACGTGGGATGGTGGAAAGGTTCCATCTTTCGCCGAGATGCTCAGCAACGAGGTCGAAGGTGTGTTGCAGAGCGGCGAGCATCCCTAGCCCGAGCACATCGAACTTGACCAGTCCCATCCAGGCGCAGTCGTCCTTGTCCCACTGGAGAACGGTGCGTTGGTGTTTTCGCGCGGGCTCGATGGGGCACACCTCACCCACAGGACGGTCGGTGAGGACCATCCCTCCCGAATGAATGCCCAGGTGGCGGGGGGTGCCAAGGACACGGGTGGTCAGATCGACAACGTCCTCGGGAATATCGTGGTCGGTAGTGTCGGTCATCGAGCTCCAGCGCTCGATCTGTTGTGACCAGCTGTCTTGCTGCCCTGAGCTGTATCCGAGAGCTTTTGCCATATCGCGGACGGCAAATTTGGGTCGGTAGGTGATCACGTTCGCCACCTGCGCCGCGTTTAGTCGGCCATACTTGTGATAGACGTACTGGATGACCTCCTCGCGTCGCTCGGAGTCGACGTCGATGTCAATATCGGGTTCTTCATCACGAATTCTGGACAGAAAACGCTCGAAAGGAAGGTCGTAAAAAATCGAGTCAACGGCAGTAATCCCGAGAACATAACAGACAGCAGAGTTTGCTGCCGAGCCGCGCCCCTGGCAGAGAATTCCGTTGCTCTGTGCATACTGCACAATGTCGTGCACGATCAGGAAATAGCCGGAAAAATCTTTGTGTTCAATGACGGCTAGTTCTTTTTCGAGGCGGGCAAATACCCCGGCGTTAGCGTGTGGGTATTTTGCCGGTAGCGCGTCATGGACAAGGTGACGTAACCAGCTCATGGGAGTGTGCCCGGGAGGGACCTCTTGTCGGGGGAGTCGGGGACGAACGCGCCTGAGTTCGAAGGCAATATCGTCTGCAATGTGAACCGTGTTCTCGAGTGCGCCGGGGTAGCGGGAAAAGCGCGCCGCCATTTCGGCCCCGGAGCGCAGGTAAGCGCCGCCCGCGGCGGGGAGCCAGCCATCTATTTCATCCAGACTCCGTCGGGCGCGGACGGCAGCCAGTGCCGTCTGCAACGCTCGTTCCTCCGGCCGTGCGTAATGCACGTTGCCGGTGGCGACCAGGCGGAGGTGGAGGCGATCGGCGATCTTCGCGAGCAAGTCGTTGTGGAGGGAGGCGAGCGGGTCGCCGTGGTCGTACAACTCGATCAGGACGTTGCTCGCACCAAACAGTCGCATGAGCTCGCGTATTTCAGCCTCGGCTGCTACTTCTCCGCGGCTCACCAGCGCTTGACGGACCGCGCCTTTTCGGCAACCGGTTAGAACGATCCAGTACCCCTCAGCTGCACGGGCGAGCGCAGTGAGGTCGTAAAGTGGCTTGCCCTTTTCTGCTCCCGCGAGCTGGGCCGAGGTGATCGCTCGGGCAAGTCGATGGTAGCCCTTTTCTTGGCGTGCGAGGACCAGCAGGTGGGTTCCTTCTGGATCGGCAATGCCGTTCTGCGGCGCGGTGAGGCCGAGGGAAAGTTCGGCACCGAAGGCGGTTCGAATGCTGCGGCCCTGCGCCGCCTCCGCCATTCTGACGATGCCGTAAAGGCCGTCGTGATCGGTGAGAGCGAGAGTCTCGATCCCCAGCCGGACTGCCTCCTCGACAAGGTCTTCGGGGCTGCTAGCACCGTCGAGAAAACTGAAGTGGGAGTGTGCGTGCAGTTCGGCATAGGGCACTGTCTCGAGGGGAGCAAGAGCATCGTTGCCCGTCCTCAGAGCAGGCGACCCAGTCGAAGTGCCACTCCTGTCGTTCGTGGTGGTGATGCTCTTGGTGCGGGGACCGCCGGAGAGACGTCGCTCGAATTCCGACCAGGGGATCGGCGGGTTGTTCCAGTGCATGGGGTTCTTTCGTCGCTCGGAAATGAAGGAGGGGAGCGTGTGCGTTTAGTCGTATTGGGCCTCGGCAGCCCATTCCCCGTTGAAGCTCAGTAGCAGCCAAGCGACCCCGGTGGAGTCGACGATCTGGAAGCGGTGATAGCGGGCGGCGGTAGAGGCATCCCACCACCGTTCGTCGAGGGGCCACGGACCGGCCCAACGGGTTACCGGCGTGAGTTTGGCGTGTGAAGGGGCAGGGCTGAAGAAGGCGGGCACCGTGTTGAGGGAGCCCCGCTCAGTGACGGAGACGGGTTCGCCGCGCGGCCCTGTTACGAGGACTGCGGTCGGCTGAGTAAATACGGTCGACGGCAGCGGCGGCGGTAGCGCCCCCGGCCACGGCAGTCCGCCTGGACGAGCGTCTGTTGGTGCGCGGTTGCCCCAGGGAATCAGTTGCTGCCGGTCGCGTAACGATCGTCCGCCGCCAATTGACGCTGTCATGATGCCCTCATGCCCGACCATGCTTTGCACCCGGCTCAGCCCATGATGCATGCGCTCTTCCCGTACTGTTCCCCAGAGCCCTTGCTCGTGGTGGCTCACTGTGTCGACCGCTTCCGGTGTGACGACGATGCGCGCGATCGGTGAACTGAGACCGGTGTCACTGGCTCCGCTGCCCTGGAGTTGCCAGCGCACGCGGTCGAGAACATCGCCTGCGGTAAACCAGCGCGGGTGTAGCCAGCTCCGTGACGAGAATTCGTTGCGATCACTGGTAACTTCGATGTGGATCGCTGTTGCGACACGGTGTACGCGGATCAGTTTCGCGACGAACTCCTCCGCGGGGATGCGAAAAGCGAAGGCCACCTGGTCGATCCTGTTCAGCGGTGGCTCGAATTCGAGCACACGGTCGAATCGCTCAGGAGGCAGTGACGGGATCACTGCCTCCGTCTCTGCCCCTGCGGCGAGAAGGTGGGCTTTGGCTCCCTCCGGACCAAAGCGCGCAGTGACATCGTCGTGAGGGAGCGCAGCGAAGGCGCCGAGCGTGTGCACGCCCAGTCGATGCAGCACGCCCACGATGTTTTCGCCGTGGACGAGCGGTGTCGTCTGGGCTCTGATGGTCTCGGTCTCGAGGGCATTGAGGGGGAGCGGCGCAAGAAAGTCAGCCGCGGCTCCGGCAGGGATTACCGAGAGAGAACCGTCGGCGTGCTTTGCCGCGAGTTCGGAGGCGAACAGGCCGTCGGCGATTCCGATGCGAGCCTGCACAATGCCTTGCGCGGCGAACTGACGCAGGATTGCCTCGGCCGCTGAATGCTCGCTGCCGTAGTACCGATGTGGTCCACGGGCGCGAACAGCACAAAGGCCCGGGCGGATTACCTGAACACCCGGCGTGATCTCTTCGAGTGCGTGCACGACTGGTTCGAACGTGCGGTGGTCAAGCACCGGATCGTAGGGGAGGGTCACGAGACCGGTGCATCGGGACTGCGCCTCGCGGATTCGCATACCGCGCCGTATTCCCTGGGAACGTGCCGCCGGGGAGCAGGCAAAGACCCTGCTTTTTTTGCTGAGGACGAGCGGATCGTCAACACTGAACTTCTCGTTAGCCGTTGCGGCGAACAGTGGCCAATCAGGGCACCAGATGACGATGGTGCGCCGCAGCTCGGTAGCGGTTGTCATCTCACACCACTCCTTTCGCGCAAGTGGGAAGTGTGATTGCTTGCCTCGAACACGTGTCCTTTGTCAGACGGGATCATCCGGAGGGTGCTGGCCCGGGTGCCGCTTCGCCCAGCCACTTCGACCAGCACCTCGCGGTTGCGCAGATATCCATGGCCTGCTCCGATACCTTCCCACCGGCTGCTGCGAATGCTGAGTCTTGCTTCGGCCTGCGGCCACTCGCCGAGTATGACCAGGGTGGCTCCGCGCTGTCGGAGCCGTGCGCTCAAACGGGAGATATCGGCTGAGGGGATCCAGACGGGTGGCCGAGTAAGGACGACAGTGAGAACGTCGATGAGCGCTGCGGTAACGGTGAGCCAGCGCTTACCTGGGGCGGGAATGAGAACGAGGCGTTCGAGGCTAATTCCGATGCCGGATGCTGCCTCCACACCGAGTTCGGGCACGCCCACTGCCCCGCACCACCACCCCGCGGATGAAGGGCCGGCCAGTAGACCCATCGCAAGGCTCATCGAACCTTTGATCGAATACGCAGCACCCTGCTTGAGCGCACCGTCGGGAAGAATGGAGGCGAAGGCTGGCAGAGTCGGCAGGCTTTTCGTCTCGAGGGTGGTCGTCTGCATCTCTCGAATTCGTGACTGTAGCTCCCGTACTGAATTGAGTTGCCGGAGCGAGGGCTCGACGGTCTCGACCGAGACGGAGGGGGGAGTCATCTGCCCATATTCGAACATGTGTTCGAGTATGTCAATTGCCGCTGACATCAGCCCGAGATCTCTGGCAGGAGCGACAACACGCGGCCTCGCCCACCCTGTGGAGAAGCCCGATGGCCCGTCCCAGAGGGCTGATCTCGCCTCCCGCGCAGTCTTGGGCCCGCGCGGAAAGCTCCCCCTCACGCCTCTAGCATGGAGGTTATGCTCGATGCTTTGCCCGATTCCCTGCCCTCTTCTGATGGCACGGGTCGCGTCGACGAGGTCCCACAAAGACGAACCCTTGTAGTCAAAATGGGTTCCAGTTCCGTGACCAAGCAGTCCGGTCCCGACCCTGTCCTTTTAGGCAGTGCTCTTGAGAGCGCTTGTGCCGCTCACCGTCTTGGCTGGGACGTTGTGCTCGTGTCTTCTGGCGCCGTCTCCTCAGGTCGTGCGCTCTTCGCCCGCTCGCAGGAGACGCCGGTCAGTCCTCGATTGGCCGCCGCCGTTGGACAGACGGTTCTGATGGGCTTCTATCGCTCAGTCGCTGAGCTGTCGGGAGTTCTTGCCGCGCAGATCTTGATCGGTGAATCTGACCTCGCGTCTCCCCAACAAATGTCACACGTGGCAGAGGCAATTCGGCACGCTTTTGATGCCGGTGTGGTGCCGATCGTCAATGGCAATGACACCATTGATTCCGCCGGTTCTGACAACGATGGAGTTGCGGCTGCCCTCGCCATGCTCCTCGGTGCCGACCTGCTTTTACTGCTCACCGATGTCTCCGGTGTTTTTGTTGACAGCATTTCTGAGGGTGGGCATGCGGAGGAGTTGACCATTGCGGAGTTGCGCGGCATTGCTGTCCGTAAGGGTGGTACGGGCCGCGGAGGAATTCGCTCGAAGTTGCGTGCCGCCGAGGTGGCTGCACACAACGGAGTTTCTACCAGAATTGCTGGTGCGCGCCTCACCGATGTGATTTTGGCTGCAATACACGGACCGGGGCCGGGCACGCTTGTCCGTGCTGTGCATGAGCATCCCGCTATCGAGCAGCGTTGGATTTCGGGAGTTGCTACGGCCCGCGGACGGGTCGAGATTAATCTCGAGGCCGAGCGGAGCATCGTGGCCGGTTCCAGTTTGTTTGCCTCGGGTATTAAGCGTGTTTCCGGTGACTTCAGTGGTGGCGATGTTATCGAGGTGCGGGCACTGAGTGGCCAGCTCATAGCGCGGGGGGTGTCGCGCGTTTCCTCGCGTCTTGTGACTCTGGTGAGGGCATTGCAGGTTGAGGAGATTGCCCAGGTCTTTGTTGCGGTCCTGGCACACGCGGCGGCACCCGCCTCCGTTCCGATGTCACTCTCGGAGGAGCGCCAGCCGCTTGCGCGGGCTCTCGCGTGCGTTCGCGGTCTCTCGACTGAGCATGCACGTGCCGTGGCGATGGAAATCGTCGGACTCTTCCCGGCCGAGACCATATCGTCTGTGCTTGGCCAGGGCGCGGAGGAAGCGGAACTTGTCTCGCGTTACACCCGTCGTGTGCGCACCCTCGCGATCGTGGAAAACGCGCACCTCGTTGTTCTCCGCGCTTCTCTGCGCACTGTCGCGTCACATGATTATTAGTTTGCGCCATCGCGTCATGGGGCGACGATTGGGAGGTCTCTCTGTGTGATGGTGCCTGTTCTGGCGCCCGATTGGAGTGGATCATCATGAGCGTCCCCACCTCTACTACAGGCGATATTTTTCACGAGGGCATCTCGTTTGAGAGTTTCGAGGTTCAACGAATGACACGCCGCCTCGCTCTTCTCGAAGAATCCATCGCACGGGGGGAGCGAGACCTGTGCAGCAGGGTTGATCCAGGCACCGGTGAGCAGCTCCCTGCCGCATTTGGCGGGTACCGTGCGCAGCTACTTAGCAACCTCGCGATTGAAAAGGCTCTCGCCGAACGTCTCCGGAGACATATTGGAGCCCGCTGACGCAAGTCATCCCGAGGGATAGTGCCGTGGTCGGCCTCCACCATCGTTACCTGCATAAGCACGGCAAGAAGAATGTGGTTGCAATAACGCAGTGGCTGGTCGACCAGGTTTTTGTGTGACAATTCGGTATTTCGATGCACTCGGTATAAAGCTTCTATCTCCTGGTCTCTGCTGGGTTTCAGAGACCGATGATGACGACAAGAACCATACCGGTATTGGTGACTCTTCGGAAGGATTTGTCGCAAAAGAACAGTCGCGAGGCATCGGCAGTACGCACACCCTGTGTTGCGTTACTGCTCTGCCTCGATGTTCGTGCTTTACCGCCATAAAGCACGATGTCGTGAGGAGAGAGATCGACAAAGCTGGTGGCTGTTCGCAACGTTTTCCGGTGACGTTATGCCAATCTCACCAGCCGCAAAAATACCCCACACTCTCGCGAAGGAATGTGGGGTGTAACTGTGTCCGAGGGGGGACTTGAACCCCCACGCCCTATACGGGCACTAGCACCTCAAGCTAGCGCGTCTGCCATTTCCGCCACCCGGACGGGTGCTGTGTGTGGTCTGCCTTATCGGTGACCGAAGAAGACATTAGCACGCTTCCGGAGGCGCGGACGTCCGCATCCCTCGCCGGAGCAACAGCCGCCCAATGCAGGATGCGAGCGGCCTGAGGATCCGGCTGACCTCGACGGTACCGTTGCTTGCATGATCTCGTTCGACCGTGCAGCCGACACTGATACCGCCGACCCAACTCCACTCGATGAGACCGCCATTCTCGCTCGCGACCTCATCCGTTTTAACACCAGCAACTACGGCGATGGTCGAGCCGAACCTGAGCGGGAGGCCGCCGAGTACGTCGCCGCATACTTACGTGATCTCGGTCTCGAGCCGGTGCTGATCGACTCCGACCCGGGGCGCACGAGCGTGGTGGCGCGAGTGACGGGGGAGGACCGTGGGCGCGGGGCCCTCGTCGTGCACGGTCACCTCGATGTCGTACCCGCTATTGCCGATAGCTGGAGTGTTGATCCGTTTGGCGGCGTGATCACCGACGGAATGCTCTGGGGTCGCGGCGCCGTGGACATGAAGAACATGGACGCGATGATCCTGGCATCTCTTGGCGACATTCTCCGAGCAGGACGACAACCGTCCCGCGATCTCGTCGTGGCGTTCTTCGCCGATGAGGAGGCGGGTGGCGTCCGCGGCTCCGCGCACGTCGTCGCTAGCAGACCTGAACTCTTCGAAGGTGCGACAGAAGCCATTAGCGAGGTCGGCGGCTACTCGATCGAACTCGGCGGCAAACGCGCCTATCTTGTGCAGACCGGAGAGAAGGCACTGCTGTGGCTGACGCTCCGCGCGCATGGCACCGCCGGTCACGGCTCGCAGGTCAACTCCGACAACGCGGTGATGCGTCTCGCCCAGGCCGTGGTGCGTATCGGGAGTGAGCAGTGGCCCACTCGCCTCACCGACACCACTCATCAACTACTCAACGAGGTCGCCCGCCTCCTGGGAACCGACCCCCAGCACAGCACGCTCGAGGAGCTTGCTCTTGCTACCGGCACCGCCTCCCGTTTTATTGCTGCCACCCTCCGGACCACCGCGAATCCCTCCATGCTCTCGGCTGGCTATAAGGCCAACGTGATCCCCGACACCGCTGAGGCGACGATCGATGTTCGGATACTTCCCGGTGACGAGGACGCGGTGCTTGCGCGCATCCACGAACTCGCCGGTGAACATGTCGAGGTGCTGGTGCAGCTGCGCGACCGGGGACTCGAAGTGCCGTTTGCCGGACCTCTGGTCGAGAGCATGATCGCTTCCCTCCGCCGTTTCGACCCGGAGGCAGAGGTGCTGCCTTACCTTCTCTCCGGTGGAACCGACAACAAGGCACTCGCGACCCTCGGCATCACGGGATACGGTTTCGCGCCGCTCCAGCTGCCGAGTTCCCTTGACTTTCCGGCGTTGTTCCACGGGGTCGATGAGCGCGTCCCGCTTGACGCACTAGTCTTTGGCAGGAAGGTCTTGACCGACCTGCTGCTGCGGTCCTGAGGTCAATTCTTCGCTTACCCCACTAGAACGCCCGCTGGCCGCCGATGCCCCAGCCCTCCTTGAAAGTGACGCATGGGTCTGCTCGACGCTCTCATCCTGGGACTTGTCCAGGGTCTGACTGAATTCCTCCCCGTTTCCTCCAGTGCTCATCTGCGGATCGTCAGCGAGTTGCTCCCTCATCTCGACGGACGCGACACGGGAGCCGCTTTCACGGCGATCACCCAACTGGGAACAGAGACTGCGGTCATCATTTATTTTTGGCGCGATATTGTCAAAATCGTCTCAAAGTGGGCGCAGTCGCTGGTCGGTCGGGTTCCGCGCTCTGATTCGAATGCCCGGATGGGCTGGCTGATCATTATCGGCAGCGTCCCGATCGTCGTTCTCGGCCTTCTCTTCCAGGATGAGATCGAGACCACACTGCGCTCGCTCTGGGTGGTCGCGACAACGCTCATCGTTTTCGGGATCCTGCTCGGTATTGCTGACGCGATCGGCGCGAAGAATCGCCGCCTCCGCGACCTGGGTATTCGCGATGGTCTTCTTTTCGGAGGCGCGCAATCGCTCGCCCTCATTCCCGGCGTGTCTCGTTCCGGAGGCACCATCACAGCGGGCCTTCTGCTCGGCTACGAGCGCAAGGCTGCTGCCCGATATTCCTTTCTTCTCGCGATCCCCGCGGTTTTTGGAAGTGGTCTATACCAGCTTTATAAAAGCATTAAGTTCCCTGAAGTGCTGCCGAATCAGATTCAGGTGGGTGGCCTCGAAACATTGGTTGCCACTGTCGTCGCATTCGTCATCGGATTTCTTGTGATTACTTTTTTCATGAGTTATATCTCGCGACGTAGTTTCCTGCCATTCGTGATCTACCGCGTTGTGCTCGGCGTCTTCCTCATGATTGCGCTGATCACCGGCGTGATCCCCGCCTAGATGCGCGCGTGGAACGCCCCCGATATCCCGGTGCTTCCCGGGAGCGGCCCGGTCCCGCGGCTGTACGACACCGCCTCTGCCCGTGTGGTCGAACTCATACCTGACAATGCTGTCGCGACGCTCTACGTCTGTGGGATCACTCCGTACGATGCGACGCACCTCGGTCATGCTGCGACCTACCTTGCCTTCGATACCGTCCAGCGGCTCTGGCGAGATGCCGACTGCACTGTTATCTATGCCCAGAACGTCACCGACGTCGATGACCCCCTGCTGGAACGGGCCACAGCAACGGGTGTGGACTGGCGTGATCTTGCGGCGGAGCAGATCGAACTGTTCCGGGGCGACATGGCTGCGCTGCGCATCCTGCCTCCCGAACACTATGTCGGTGTGACGGAAACCATTGCCTCGGTTGCGGAGGCGGTCGCCACGCTCGAGCGCGAGGGGATCGCCTACCGTGTTGCAGCACCAGACGCCTCCGACGCGGATGCCACGGATCTCTATTACGACATTGCTGCCGGTGAGGGCGTGGCATGGCACCTCGGCAGCGAAAGTCGGCTCGACCGCGCGACCATGATGACGTTGTCAACCCAGCGTGGAGGCGACCCGGACCGGGTGGGTAAACGCGATCGGCTTGATCCCCTGTTGTGGCGGGCGCACCGCGACGGTGAGCCCGCATGGGCCTCTCCCGTCGGCCGTGGTCGCCCTGGCTGGCACATCGAATGCTCGATCATTGCGCTTGATCGGCTTGGTGCCGAATTTACCCTGCAGGGCGGAGGCAGCGATCTCGTCTTTCCGCACCACGAGTTCAGCGCGGCGCATGCGGCGTCGCTGACTGGTCGGCCGCTTGCGCGTGCCTACACCCACGCAGGTATGGTCTCTTACCAGGGCGAGAAGATGAGTAAGTCCCTCGGCAATCTTGTTCTCGTCTCACAACTGCGCTCAGAGGGAGTCGATCCGCGAGCGATCCGGTTGGCGCTGCTCGCCCACCATTACCGTTCCGACTGGGAATGGCTACCCGACGCGCTGCCCACCGCGAAGGCTCGGCTTGACCGCTGGGAGGCGTCGCTGCTCGCACCTGGGCGATGCTCTGCCGATGGTGTGCTCACTCGCCTGCGTGCTGTGCTAGCCGAGGATCTCAACACTCCGGCGGCCCTCAGCATGCTCGACGCAGCGGCGCAGGAGGGCGTGGACGATCCTGATCTTTTTCGCGACATGGTCGACGCCTTACTGGGAATCCGCTTGGCGTGAGCCATCAAGCGGTCTCGGGTCGGTGCCGGAGGCCTAACGCTCATGCCTTAGCTGCGTCGTGGCTCGTCGCCTGGGCGTCCATCACCGCGGCGACGGAGGTAGCGCTCGAACTCCTGGGCGATGGCTTCACCGCTGGCTTCCGGCGAGTCGACCGTGTCGCGCGCGTGCTCGAGCTGCGCGATGTACGAGGCCATGTCCTCGTCATCGGCCGCAAGCGCGTTAATGCCACGTTCCCACTCCTGAGCTTGCTCCACGAGGTCGCCGCGGGGGGTCGCCACACCGAGGACCTCCTCCAGCTTTTCGAGCAGCGCCAGCGTCGCTTTCGGTGACGGCGCGCTGTGTACGTAGTGGGGAACAGAGGCCCAGAGTGTCATCGCAGGAATGCCTACTTTGGCCGCTGTCTCGCCGATGACACTGAGAATCCCTACCGGGCCCTCGTAATTCGAGCGTTCCAGGTCAAAAGCGCTGCGCAGCTCCGCATTCTCGCTCGAGGCAAAAAGGGAGATCGGGCGGGTATGGGGTACGTCTGCGAGCATTGCGCCAAGGAACACCACAGTGGAGATATCAATGGCGAGCATGGTGTCCACGACTTCGGTGGCAAAACTTTTCCAACTTCGCGAAGGCTCGGTGCCCAGCATCACGTAGGGAGTGATTTCGTCGTCAGCGGAGGTGGTGGCGGGTCCGAAGATCTGGGTGCCCGGCCAGGAAAGGCAGCGACGGCCGTCCTCGCCGATTGACAGGGTGGGACGCGTGTACTGGAAGTCGTAATACTGTTCCGGGTCGACCGCGAACAGGGGCACGAAGTCGCCATCGTCTTTGACCAAACGGACGGCTCCGCTCGCAGCGTCTCCGGCGTCATTCCAGCCCTCGAAGGCTACGACCAGGACATTCCCCTTGATCACATTCATAGGCTTGAGGGTCTCCGCGTTCGGCTCGATGTCAGGGGAGCGGTCCGCACCTGCCCCGATGACCAGGATAGAACCCGGCCCGGTGAGTCCTGCACTCAGTCCCGTGCTCCGATCATTGTTTGCCGTCAGGAACACAGAACACGCCTGCTACTAGCATGGTCGCTCGTGACTTCCGACACCCCGTCCCGACCGATGAGCTCGCCCCGAGTCCAGGAGCCGAATGCTCCGGCCGCCGTCCTCTGGGACATGGATGGGACCCTCGTGGACACCGAGCCCTACTGGATGGTTTCCGAGCACACGCTGGTCTCGTCCTACGGCGGCGTCTGGACGCGTGAGGACGCGATGAGCCTGGTCGGTGCGGGTCTGCCCGACGCAGCGCGTGTTCTTCAGGCCAAAGGGGTCGACCTCTCCGCCGAGGTCATCATCGAGCGAATGACGGATGAGGTGATGGCGCAGCTTGCGGTCAGTATTCCCTGGCGCCCCGGCGCGCTCGAACTCCTTTCTGCTGTCCACGATGCCGGGGTGCCGCAGGCACTTGTCACGATGTCGATCGGCCGGATGGCAGCTGCAGTGGTGGATCAGCTCCCATTGTGCGCTTTCAGCACGATCGTGAGCGGCGATCTAGTCGAGCACAGCAAGCCTGATCCGGAGGCGTATCTCGTCGCCGCTCGGACGCTTGGTCTCGATATCGATGCCTGTGTCGCGATTGAAGATTCGTTGACCGGTCTTGCCGCTGCCGTGGCATCTGGGGCTGCGGTGATCGGAGTCCCGCATCAGCTTGAACTTGACCCCGACGCCTCCTACGTCATCTGGCCCACCCTTACCGGCCGCAGCCTCGCTGATCTCGCGTCGGTTTCCGTCACGCACCGGAGCTCCGTTGCCACGGACGTCGAGGTCGACCGATGACCGGCGGGGCAGTGCAGCATTCTGGTCCTTTCCGCGCAGGTGATCGGGTGCAATTGACCGGCCCCAAGGGGCGGATGAACACAATCACCCTCGTGCCCGGTGCGGTGTTTCACACTCATCGCGGCGCTATTGAGCACGACAGCGTTATCGGTCGACGGGACGGTTCCGTCGTGACCAACACAGTCGGAGTCGAGTACCTCGCGCTCCGTCCTCTGCTTGCCGATTTCGTGATGGCAATGCCTCGGGGAGCGGCGATCGTCTATCCGAAAGATGCGGTCCATATCCTCGCCCTCGCCGATATCTTTCCTGGCGCCCGTGTCGTGGAGGCGGGTGTCGGCTCCGGTGCCCTGTCGCTCTGGCTGCTGCGTGCCATCGGGGAGAGGGGCGCACTGTCCTCATTTGAGCGCCGCGAGGAGTTCGCCGACATTGCCCGGGCGAATGTGGAAACTTTTCTCGGCTACACACCCGACAACTGGACCGTCACCGTTGGTGAACTTGTCGAGGAACTGCCGAGGACAATCGCGCCGGGGGATGCTGACCGCGTGGTTCTGGACATGCTCGCCCCGTGGGAGTGCCTCGACGTGGCCGCTGATGCGCTCACACCCGGTGGTGTGGTGCTGTGCTACGTCGCTACGGTGACCCAGCTTTCGCGCGTGGCGGAGGCGATCCGAGCCTCCGGGCTTTTCACTCACCCTGTCTCCACCGAGACGATGGTGCGCGGCTGGCACGTGGAGGGTCTGGCGGTCCGCCCCGACCATCGGATGATTGGCCATACCGGTTTTTTGATCAGCGCTCGTCGGCTTGCTCCGGAAACGGTGCTGCCGGAACTTAAACGACGCCCCTCGAAGAGCGACTTCAGCGACGAGGACATGGAGGCGTGGACACCCGGCGCGGTGGGCGAGCGGGTCGTCAGCGAAAAAAGCCTGCACAAGCGAGTGCGCGAATCGGCGACCAACGCCGAACTCTCACGAGCCCGCTGCCTGGGCGCAGCGGTGGAGCCGGGCGATGACGAGGGCATCCTCTAAGCTGTTCCAGGCTTCTGAGCCGTCCCAACCGCCTCGCTTCTCGCGCGGCGACTCCCCATCTCTGTCGAAACGAGGACCCGTGCGCAGGACCGTCGCGCTCATCGCCGGCATTGGCATTATCACCGCACTCACCGGATGTTCCGTATCGTCTTCGACGACGGCGGACTGTAATGCTCCGTTTGGCCCGGGAGACTCGTCGTCAGTTGTGCAGGTGGGCGGTGACTTCGGTACGAAACCCACCGTGACGGTGCCCACACCGCTTAAAGCCGACGGCACCCAGGTGAGCACGCTCATCACGGGCTCCGGCGCTCCTTTGGAGAAGGGGCAGCTCGCGAGTATCGACTACACACTCGTCAATGGGAGCGACGGTAAGGTGCTCGATTCGTCGCCCTACAACGGCGCTCCCAGCACCAGAATCGCGGTGGATGCTCCCGGGCTGGTGGGACTCAACAGGGGGCTGCTCTGTGCCAGGATCGGCTCGCGGGTGGCAATTGCCGTTTCGCCGCAGGACGGCTTAGGTCGGGGCGGCGCCCAGTTGGGCGTTTCCCCCGATGACACCATCGTGATTGTTGCCGACATCACCAAGGCGTCGCTGGCCCGGGCAAACGGGGAGCCGCAGCCGATGCCGAACGGCTTCCCCAACGTCACCCTCGATGGCGATGGTCGTCCCGGTCTGGCCAGGCCTGCCGGAGATCCGCCGACCACTCTTCAGATTGCTCAGCTGAAGAAGGGCGACGGCGAGGTCGTCGCTGGGGGCGATCATGTCGTGATTGCGTACACGGGCTGGCTCTGGAAAGGCGGCACCGTTTTTGACTCCAGCTGGGAGAAAAGCACCCCTGTCGTTCTCGCTGCCGCTGACGGTTCGACCACGAAGGGCGGTGTCATCCCCGGCTTCGCGCAGGCACTTATCGGTCAAGCGGTTGGGTCACAGGTCATGGCTATCATTCCGCCGGATCAGGGTTACGGCTCTACTGCGCAACCCACGATTCCCGCCGGTTCTACGCTGATCTTTGTTGCCGACATCCTTGGAAAGGCCTGATCTGGCTCGGCCCTAGAATAGAAAGCGTGCCTGCCGACGCTGTGTCTTCGAGCCGTATCCCGGCGGAGGAGCGTTTGTTCAGCCTGGTGCTCGCATTGGTCGCTGCCGAAAATGGTTTGACCAAATCTGATGTCTTCTCGACAGTGCAGGGGTATCGTCAACGCTTCGGCCGGGTTGACCGGAGTTCGCTGGAGCGACAGTTTGAGCGCGACAAAGATGATTTACGCGAACTGGGCATTCCGATCGAGACTGTGGATGCTCCCGGAGACCCGGGTAATACGCAGACCTTGCGCTATCGCATCGCGAAGCACAGCTATGATTTTCCCGCCGATATCGCTTTCGATCCGGAGGAAATCGCCCTTTTGCGTCTCGCTGGTGCTGTCTGGCGCGAAGGTACCCTCTCTGCTGAGTCACGGCGCGCCTTGATCAAGCTGCATTCCTTAGGAATCGACCCGGTCGAACCGGTGATCGGCTTCAGTCCCTCGATCCGGGTCCGGGAAGAGTCGTTCGACGTGCTCGACGCTGCGCTGAACCGCGGTCAGGTCGTCAGCTTCTCCTACCTCAAGCCGGGAGGTGAGCGCGCTCGTCTGCGGACTGTCCAACCACGTGCCCTGGTCAACCACCAGGGGCGTTGGCACCTCTATGGCTGGGACGAGGACGCGCAGGCTCCCCGCACCTTCCTGCTCTTCAGAATTGTGGGAGCTGTTACGGCTACCGGACGCGCCGCTCCAGTCGTCGCGGGGGATCAAGCGGAGATTGCGCTCGCGCAGCTCAACGATGTCCTTCACGGCACGAGCGCACTGGTGCGGGTTGCTGCCGACTCCGATGCCGCCCTGCGCCTGGGCGGTCGTGCCGAAGCAAACGAGGAAGGCACGGGAGTCTTACGCCTGCACTTTACGGACGCCGATATCCTCGCCGACGAGCTCGCCGGGTACGGACCCGAGGTAGTGGTCCTCGAGCCCGCCGCGCTGCGCCAGAAAGTGCTGGATCGCCTTCACCGCTGCTTACGCGACCACGGAGGCATGTCCCATGCCTAGGTCGCGCGCTCTTCAGGCCCGCGATCGCCTCACCGTCCTGCTCTCGCTCGTGCCCTACCTCCTGGACCGCGGCCGAGTGGGGGTGCCGGAGGTCGCGGAGCATTTCGAGATTTCCGAGGACGAGGTGCGCCGCGCGATCCGCTTAATCGCGGTCTCGGGGATTCCTGGCGAGACCGCGCAATATCAGGCCAACGACCTGTTCGACATTAACTGGGATGATTTCGAGGAGAACGACCACATCGTGCTCACCCAGCAGGTTGCCATCGACGACTCCCCCCGTTTTTCGGCGCGGGAGGCGGCGGCGCTGATCGCGGGTATGCAGTATGTCGCCGCTATCCCCAAGAATGAGGGAAACGATCGGATCGCCGTGGTGACGGCCAAGCTCGCTCGTGGAGCCTACGGCGTGCCCGCTGCGGTCGCGGTCTCGCACGGGACAGGCTTGGAGGGCGCTGTGGCACTGCTACGCACGGCAATAGCGAATTCGACCCAGGTGATGTTCGAATACCGTAACGCCCGTGGTGAGACCGAGTCCCGCAGAGTGGACCCTTTTCTGCTCGAATCACGTGATCGTGACTGGTATCTTCGCGGCTGGGATCACCTCCGGGAGGGAGTGCGAACCTTTCGAGTTGACCGAATGCGCGCTCTGTCCGATACAGGGAAGCCCATTATCCGCAGACGCCACGAGGTCACGCTGTCGGAGACATTTTTTGAGCCGTCGACATCTGATCTCGTCGTTGATCTGCGTGTTGCGCCCGGTGCGGTTATTTTACTGGGCGACTATGCCACGGATGCTGAGTTCCCGCCGGTTCCGGCAGGGGAAGAGGAGCGCGGTGTCCTGGTTCGACTCCGGGTCGCGCACCTCGCGGGGCTGACTCGGCTCGTCGCCTCGTTTGCCGGCCTCGTGACCGTGGCCGCCCCCGAGGCCGCGCGTGAGGCCGTGACCCAGTGGGTTCTGGCGGCCTTACGGGCCAACGAAGAGGAAGCGGTGGGATGACCTGGTGGTCTTGGCTCCTTATCTGGGGTGCCCTCGCGTTGACCGCTCTCGCGGTGCCGGTGCTGTTCGCACTGTCCTACTGGCGTCGGGGCGTGCTGCTACTGCGGCAGCTCGCCGATGTCGCTGAGCAATTCGTCGCGCTGCAGTCAGGGGAGGTCGCGCCTCAGGTCCCGAGAACACCGTCGTCGCTCGTCACGCCCCGTGACGACCTACAAGTCGTGCTCCAGTCAATACGTGACTCAAAACAGGACCGAATCGCCTTTCAGCGGTCATTACGCCTCGAACGGGGTAAGCTCCTCATACACCGCAACCGACAAGTGAAGTGAGTTTGCAATGTTCGCTGGCCTCCAGGGGTGGCACCTCCTCATCATCCTCGCCGTAATTCTTCTGCTGTTCGGTGCGCCCAAGCTCCCACAGCTTGCCCGCAGCGTCGGACAGTCGATGCGCATCTTCAAGAGCGAGGTCAAGACGATGAAAGACGAGGACGGCGCAGAACGTCGCGAGTCGACCGATGGCCTGGCCAGTGGTTCGACCCAGGCAAATGGCTCGACCACCGGCACCGTGACGCCGCCCGAGTCTCCGCTCAAGTAATGTCTTCCGTGGCAGTGAAGAAGCCACGGACGAAGAAGACGAAGAGGAATCCCGAAGGGCGCATGTCGCTCGGGGCTCATCTTGTCGAGCTTCGTAATAGGCTTTTCAAGTCGGCCATCGCTATCGTCCTCGGTTGTATTGCTGGATGGTTTTCTTCTGAGTGGGTGTTTAACGCACTCAAAGCGCCGATTGCCATTGTGGCCGCCCAACAGGGTAAAGAAGCTGTTCTCAACTTTCCGACGATCGCTGGGGCCTTTGACCTACGGCTACAGATAGCCATCACTGTAGGAATCGTCATTGCCAGCCCCGTCTGGCTTTATCAGGTCTGGGCTTTTTTGGTGCCCGGTCTCACCAGAAAAGAGATTCGTTACGGTCTTGGTTTCATCCTCACCGCAATTCCGCTGTTTTTTGCGGGTTGCGCGTCCGGGTGGTTTGTGTTTCCCCATATCGTGGAGTTGCTGACGAGCTTCACCGGCGGCGACGCCGCGAGCTTCCTTGACGCCAAGCAGTACTACGAGTTTGTCCTTAAACTTGTACTCGTTATTGGTGTTGCCTTCGTCCTGCCCGTCTTCTTGGTGTTACTCAATTTTGTGGGAATTTTACCTGGGATGTTGATCCTCAAGTCGTGGCGCGTTGCAGTCATGATCATTGTGCTTTTCACTGCAATCGCGACTCCCGCGGCTGATCCTATTTCGATGTTGCTTTTGGCCATCCCCATCGTGGTCTTGTTTTTTGCCGCGAGCGGGATTGCGATTTTGCACGACAAGCGTGTTGCAAAACGTCAGCTGGTTTTTGATGGCTCGCCTTCCGATCTGTCGGCGTGAAAGAACCTTCGCCGGCCGAGCGCTTCGCTGCGTT
Source organism: Rathayibacter toxicus DSM 7488 (assembly GCF_000425325.1). Taxonomy (GTDB): domain Bacteria; phylum Actinomycetota; class Actinomycetes; order Actinomycetales; family Microbacteriaceae; genus Rathayibacter; species Rathayibacter toxicus. The sequence goes on along the minus strand of NZ_AUDF01000003.1, from coordinate 237,279 downwards.
CCGAAACCGTCGGGGCCACGCTCGCGTCGAAGGTTTTCGTTCCCGGCTTGCCTTCGATCTTGACCCCTTTCAGTACGAAGCCTGCTGCGCACTCGATGACGGTCGCAGCGTTCTCGTGGCGGCACCTACCGGTGCCGGCAAAACGGCGATAGCGGAGTTTGCTCTCCACCTCGCCATGCAGGACAAGACTGCAAAGGTCTTTTACACCACGCCGATGAAGGCACTCAGTAACCAAAAGTTTCAGGAGTTCGTCGACGACTACGGTGCCTCAGAGGTTGGTCTGCTCACCGGTGACTCGAACATCAACGCTCGCGCGCGCATCGTCGTGATGACAACTGAAGTGTTGCGTAACATGCTGTACGCCGACTCCGATCTCCTCGGAGACCTTGCCTATGTGGTCATGGACGAGGTGCATTACCTCGCTGATCGCTTTCGCGGCGCGGTGTGGGAGGAGGTCATCATTCATCTTCCGCAGCGGGTGCGGCTCGTCTCGCTCAGTGCAACGGTATCGAACGCGGAAGAGTTCGGTGACTGGTTACAGACCGTACGGGGTGACACCGAGGTCATCGTGTCGGAGGAGCGTCCGGTTCCTCTCGATCAACATGTGTTCGTCGGCGGCAAACTCATTGAGCTCTTCGATTCGTCGGGTCGCGCCGAGCGTAACCGGGTCAATCCCGAGCTGGAGCGGATTGCCCAGGGCGGCTCGCGAGCTGAGCGCACGGCCTGGGGGAGTCGTGGTGCTCGTGGTCGCGGACGATTTCCGGAGTCGCGCGCGGACGATCTCATGTCCCGCGCTGAGGTCGTCGATATCCTGTCCGGTAAGAACTTACTTCCGGCGATTTTCTTCGTTTTTAGTCGCGCTGGCTGTGACCAGGCCGTTCGACAGCTGTTGCGTTCTGGCGTCCGCCTCACAGAGAAGCACGAGCGCGACGAGATTCGTGTTCTCGTGGAGGAACGCTGTCGCAGCATCCATGATGAGGACCTCGCTGTCCTCGGCTACTGGGAATGGCTAGACGGCGTGCAACGCGGTGTTGCCGCTCATCACGCCGGCATGTTGCCCGTTTTTAAAGAAGTGGTCGAGGAACTCTTCCTCCGTCGTCTCGTTCGAGTAGTTTTTGCCACCGAAACCCTCGCCCTGGGTATCAATATGCCAGCTCGCACCGTCGTTCTGGAGAAACTCGAGAAATTCAACGGCGAGGCGCGTGTGCCGATCACTCCAGGGGAGTACACCCAGCTGACGGGGCGCGCCGGGCGGCGCGGGATCGACGTCGAGGGTCATTCTGTTATCCAGTGGCGCGGAGGGATGAACCCGCAGGCGGTTGCCTCCCTCGCTTCTCGACGTACCTATCCGCTGAACTCTAGCTTCCGTCCCAGCTACAACATGGCAGCAAATCTCCTCGAGCAGTTCGGCCGTCGCCGCACGCGGGAGATCCTTGAATCGTCATTTGCACAGTTCCAAGCCGACCGTTCGGTCGTGGACCTGGCGCGCCGAGTGCGGCAACAAGAAGAGTCGCTTGACGGTTATGTCACCGCGATGCAGTGCCATCTCGGTGACTTCGAGCAGTATGCCGCTATCCGTCGTGAGATCAGCGATCTCGAGCGTCGGGGCGCTGTCCGCGGCAATTCTCCGTCGCACGCCGAGCGCGAGAAGCATCAGAGCCAACTGGCGAACCTCCGTCGACGGATGAAGGCCCACCCCTGCCATGCCTGTTCCGACCGCGAGCAGCACGCTCGCTGGGCAGAGCGCTGGTGGAAGCTTCGCCGCGAGACCGACGAGATCGAGCGTCAGATTCGTTCCCGTACCGGCGCTATCGCGCGCGTTTTCGACCGCATTACCGACGTCTTGCTCGAACTCGGTTATGTCCGTCGTGATGATTCCGGCGAACTCTCGTTGACTTTCCACGGTCGCACCCTGCGCCAAATTTACGGCGAGCGTGACCTGCTCATCACCGAATGTCTCCGCAGGCAGGTCTGGATCAACCTCGACCCGGCCGGACTTGCGGCGATGGCCTGCTGTCTCGTTTTCGAGCCGCGGCGTGAGGAGGGAGCTTTAGCTGAGCGATTTCTGCCTCGCGGCGCCTTTCCGGTGGCGCTCGAAAAAACGCAGTTGCTCTGGGCGCGCATCGACGAGGTCGAACGTCAGCACCGGCTGCCAGGGAGTGCCCCGGTATCGACCAGTCTTGCGCTGGCCATGAGCATGTGGGCCACAGGGAGGCCGCTCGACGCGGTTCTCCGTGAGGCCGACCTGGCAGCGGGAGATTTCGTCCGCTGGACCAAGCAGACCATCGACGTGCTTGACCAGCTCTCGCAGGTCGCTGAGGGCACAGTCGCTCGTGCCGCACGGAGTGCTCTCGAACTGATACGGCGAGGCATCATTACGTATTCGACGGTCGCATGAGGTTCCCTGTTCTGCCGCCGCCGGATGGAAGGACCGCTCCGTTATGGCTCGCGCTGGTTCTCGCGGCAGTGGGCGGTGCTGTCCTTGACCGCGGCTTTCCTGACTCTGATGTCTGGCCGCTCGCTATCGTCGGTGCTGCCGCGATTTTTCTTGCCCTCGCCGGGCGCGGCTTCTGGAGCGGCATACTCGTCGGTTTTGTCGGCGGCGGTGTCTTCTGGGCGGTCCACATTTCGTGGTTGACGCTCTATTTGGGACCTGTTCCCTGGCTGGCTCTGACCGTTGTGCAGGCGGTATTTTTCGCTGTGGCAGCCGGTTTGATGGCTGTGGTGTCCACCAGATGCCACCGCGTATGGAGGGGGGCGTTTGGTCGACTGGTCGGCCTCCCCTCGCTGCTGGCCGCTCTCTGGGTGGGTCGTGAAACTGTCACCAATGTGTGGCCCTACGGCGGCTTTGCCTGGGGAAGACTCGCCTTCTCACAGTCCACCAGCCCTCTTGCCGGACTTGCCGCCTGGATAGGACTAGCTGGACTTGGCTTTGTCGTAGCGTTCCTGGCTGCTGTGCTAGCGCAGGCTCTTCGGGAGGTGTCGCTGCCGGTTTTCGTGCGGGCAAGCGCGGTCGTTGGCTTCACCCTTGTTGCGCTGCTGGTCCCGACCTGGCCTGCGCCGGCCGAGGCCACCACTCGCATCGCCGCCGTTCAGGGCGACTCCGACGCTGGTCTTTTTTCGCCTAGCCCTCGGGGACAGATCCTTAGTGACCACACCTCCGCCACTCTGCCGATCCTCCACGAGCGGGTGGACATGGTGGTATGGCCTGAGAACGGCGTCGATGTGGATCCGACCCGTACTGCGCAATCGGCTGCGGTGCTGAACTATCTCAGTCGCAGCATGAATGCACCGTTCATTGTCGGGACCATCACTCACCCCTCGAATAATGTTTTTTACAATAGCTCACTGCTATGGAAGGCAGAGGAGGGTGCGATCCAGATTTATGACAAAGCGCATCCGGTTCCTTTCGCCGAAAATATGCCCGATCGTGCGTTTTGGCGGACGTTGGCGCCCAATTTGGTGGATATGGTAAGTCGCGACTATTCGATCGGTACCCGCCCGAACGTCTTTGACGTGAACGGTGTTCGGGCCGGAATAGCGATCTGCTTCGATATCTCGGACGATAATCTGATTAATAATATGGTCGACGGGGGAGCCCAGATGATCCTCGGGCAGACCAACAATGCCGACTTCGGTCGCACCGACGAGAGCGTGCAGCAGCTGGCCATTGCTCGCCTGCGCGCTATCGAAACTGGGCGGAGCGTTGTCAACATTTCGACCGTCGGGACCAGCGCCATTATCGGACCAGACGGAAGCACGCTCGACTCCCTCCCATGGTTTGAGCCGGGCGCCATGGTGGATGCTGTTCCTCTTGCATCCACCATGACCCCGGCTTTCACCTGGGCGAGGAATCTGGGCTGGTGTTTTTTGGCGGTGGGCCTCGTTGGTGTTTTTTCGGTGAATCTCAGTACTCGGGAACGCCGCTTTCGGTAACTGTGTTACGCGCCAATCCTGTGTTCGCCGCGACGGGCCCGGAGGTAGGCAAGTCGTTCTTCGAGTAGCTCCTCCAGTTCCGCGCGACTGCGACGCTCCAGCAGCATGTCCCAGTGCGTGCGGGGAGCCTTGTCCTCGCCCCTGGCCACGACGACCGGTTTCGAATCCACCATCAGCGTCGCGGCGTCACCGCAGGAACGGCATTCCCATGTCTCCGGAGCCTCTGCCTCTGCCGCAAAAACCATGTCGGTGTCCTGGCCGCAGTGGGAACAGTGGTAGTTATATGTCGCCCGTGGGGAAAAGACGACACCTTCTTCGCTTTGCAAGCTCTGGGAACCGAGTCGCATTCCTCGCAAGCTTCGATCTGCCATGGGTGGTCTCCTCTCGCGGTGCCTCCCCAGTGTCAACGTCGTAACCGCGGAAGGACTTCCTCGCAGCACCATTGCCAGAGAATGCTCAGGTCGGAGGCGAATTAGTGAGAAAGCGACGTCATTCTCGTTCTGCTTTTGCCCGCAAAGGAGAACTCCGAGCCAATATTAGTGTCACGGCCGCGACGGAGCCTCGGCCGTGTCCTGCTGGTGCGTCACCACTTTCTGACCGAAGGCTGCTCCGACACCTTTCAGTGCCTCGGTCAGCTCGCTCGGCACCACCCACAGCGTATTTGCGCTGCCGTCGGCGATCTTTGGGAGCGTCTGCAGGTACTGGTAGGCGAGAAGCTCGGCGTCGGGGCGACCCTCGTGGATTGCGTGAAACACCGTGGTGATCGCCTTCGCTTCGCCTTCTGCGCGCAGAATAGCGGCCTTTGCCTCACCTTCTGCGGTGAGGATTGCGGCTTGGCGCTGACCCTCCGCGTTGAGGATCTGCGATTGCTTAGTGCCTTCCGCAGTGAGGATCAGTGCACGGCGGTCACGTTCCGCACGCATTTGCTTTTCCATCGAGTCCTGAATGGAGACAGGTGGCTCGATGGCTTTGAGTTCAACCCGACCGACGCGGATACCCCATTTACCGGTTGCCTCGTCGAGGACGATGCGAAGCTGGCTGTTGATGTTGTCGCGCGAGGTGAGAGCCTCCTCGAGGTTAAGACCACCAACCACATTGCGGAGGGTGGTCGTGGTGAGTTGCTCCACAGCACCGAGATAATTGGCGATCTCGTAGGTCGCGGCGCGCGCGTCCGTCACTTGAAAGTAGACGACGGTATCGATCGAGACGACAAGATTGTCCTCGGTGATAACGGGTTGCGGCGGAAACGACACTACCTGCTCGCGGAGATCGATCAGCGGACGAACGCGATCGATAAAGGGCACAACCACGTTAAGGCCGGGGAGCAATGTTCTGTGGTACTTACCAAGGCGTTCCACCACGCCGGCCGTGGCCTGGGGAATTATTCGAATTGTCCGAAAAAGAACGACAAAAACGAAGACGACAATGACGGCAACAATGATTGTCGTGACAATGGCGGAGATGGTCATCGGGGGCTCCTTTCGGCGGGAACGACAACCGCGATCGCGCCCTCAATCGCAGTGACGACGACGCGTTCGCCGATACCGAGCTGACGAGACTCGACAAGAGGGGACAGGCGCGCCGTCCAGGTTTCACCGTTCGCGAGTTTCACCTGACCTGAATCGTGGCCGCCGAGGACGACGTGGCCGGAGAGCCCGAGGAGTGCGGCGGCTCCGGTCGGTGCTGGGTCACCGCCGCGTTTCAGTAGGCGCAAGAGTGGCGGTCGCACGGTGAAGAGCAGAAGGGTCGCCAGGATGGCTGCGACCGGCACTTGGATCCAGAAAGGTGCGCCGACCGAACCGGTTACGAGGCCGCCAATACTACCGACGGCTAGCATCAGAAAAGTGAATTCAAGTGTGATCATTTCGATGATCACGAAAGTCAGGATAAGCGCGAGCCACAGAATCCATGCGTACTGAATCAGAGCATCCATGCCGTTGCTCCTTCCCTCCCTGAGCCCCGCCAGGCTATCAGGCTGTGGTGGCGATGCGGTCTTGTAAGCTCGTCAACCGGGCCGCGGCCCGCACCCCGTGCCCGATCCGGTTTTTACGCCGTTGTCCTGAAGGATTTCGCTTGTCCAACCCCCTCGCTCCCGGCTCGCTGAACGGCAAACGGATCCTGGTCACCGGATCCTCTCGCGGTATCGGCGCCGACACGGTCCGTTACTGCGCGGAGGCTGGTGCACGCGTTGTTGTCAATTACCGCTCCAAGGCTCCTCGCGCAGAGAAACTCGTCGCGCAGATCACCGAGTCAGGCGGCTCGGCTTTCGCCGTGCAGGCAGATGTGACCGACGCGGAGTCTCGTACGGCACTCTTTGCCCGGGTCGAGCAGCAGCTCGGTGGACTCGACGCCCTAGTGCTGAACGCCTCCGGTGGTATGGAGAGCAACCGGGAGCAGGACTATGCGATGCTCCTCAACCGCGACTCGCAGGTCGCCACTCTGGAGGCAGCGCTGCCGCTGCTGCCCGAGGGCTCGCGGGTGGTGTTCGTCACCAGTCACCAGTCCCATTTCATTCGCACCACTCCGACGATGCCGGAGTACGAGCCGGTCGCGTTATCCAAGCGCGCCGGTGAAGATGCTTTGCGCGAGCGCATTGGCGAGCTGGCCAAACGTGGCGTGGGGTTCGTGGTTGTCTCGGGCGACATGATCGAGGGCACCATCACAGCAACACTGTTGGAGCGTTCGAACCCCGGTGCACTTCAGTCGCGTCGTGAGGCCGCAGGCAGGCTGTACACCGTGAGCGAGTTTGCGGCCGAGGTTGCTCTGGCCATCGTCGAGCCGATCCCAGCGGACAATACACGGTTGGTGGGCGACACAGCCGACTTTGTCGCCGAGTAGTTGTGGGGGAGTGTGGCAGGGTGCTGCCGCGGTCGGCGCCCTTATAGTCCAGGTGCTGTCGGCCGACGCGCTGGCTGCCTCAGGGAGCGCGACCGTGTCCTCCCCGATGTCCACGGTGCCGTGGCAACGGAAGGTTCCGCTCGGTGATCTCGTCGATCAAACAACTCCTTGCGCTGGGAGGCCCGCTCGCGATCGGGTTCGTGTCGCAGATGGCGATCTCGTTGACGGACGCTGCGCTGGTGGCGCGAGTGAGCGCAGATGCGTTAGCCGGAACGACGTTGGCTCTCAGTGTGTTCATCCTTGTCATGCTCATGGGCTTGGGGATTATTACTGCCGTGTCGCCGAAAGTGGCGGACAGTTTTCGGAGGCGCGATGCGCCAGGAGTCGAGAGCTGGTTCGGCCAGGGAACGTGGCTTTCGCTGGTCATCGGCACGCTGAGTGTGCTTGTCCTAGTGAATACAGGAGCTATCCTTCGTGCGCTCGGCGAAAGTGAGCGCATTGCGGGTATCGCGCAGGACTATAACAGCGGAGCCGCGGTCGGAGTTATCTTTCTTTACCTTTACGTGAATATACGCGGATTAATGTCGGCTGTAGGCGACCCGAAGCCGCTCACCTGGATCATGCTTGCCGCTGTGCCGGCTAACTTCATTCTTGGCTCGACGTTGATTTTCGGATTCGGGCCCATTGGTGGCATGGGTGTTTGTGGTGCTGGAATCGGTAGCACCGTGATCCGCATCCTGATCGTGAGTGCTGCACTAGCTCTCATTACACGAATCACGCGGTTTCGTTCGCTGGGCGTCGGACTGCGGATTCCGAAGCCTGAATGGGGTCGGATAAGCTACCTGATGCGCATCGGTGTGCCCATTGGATTTCGATTTCTGGTAGGGGAGGGGTTTCCGTCGGTTATCGCCTTTCTCATTGAGCGATACGGCGCAGACGCTGTTGCTGCGCACGCGGTCGGGATCCGTCTCGATTCGTTAATCTCGGTGCTGGCGCTTGGCATGTCAAGTGCCGCCACTACTGTCGCTGCGTGGTACCTCGCTGACGCAGACCACCAGCTGCTTGAGCGCTTGCGGGCCAGCATAGCGATTGTCGCTGCCGGTTATGTGCTTGTCTTATCCGGAGTCGTGTACCTCTCGTACGGTTTTGTCGTGACCAGTGTTTTCGGGATCTCTGACGAATCGGTCATGGAGAAGTCATCGGCGTTACTACCGTTGGTGTTGCTTTCGTTCGTCTTCGGAACCTGGGGGACTATGCATAACGGCCTACTCGTGGGTCTGCTCGACATAGTTCTCCCCACCGTGGTCGTGACAGCAAGTTATTGGGGACTTGGCCTCGTGGGTGGTTACCTTCTGTCTGTCGTCGCTGGAGCAGGATTTATGGGCTATTGGCTCGGCATGATCGCAGCGAGCCTGGCTGTCGCAGTGTTCAACTACCTGCGAGCGCGTCAGCTTATCTCTCGTCTGCCCGCTGAGACCCCGAGTGTGAGTGGTGTGGGAAAGTGAACCAGAAGATTTTGTGTAGTGGTGCATGGTGAAGCAAGTCACTTAAACTGACATAATATATATTATCGGATGTCGTCGCGCTTCTAAACATACGTTCCGGATCGCTTCTTCGGAGATTCGCGAGCCAAGGATCTGCCAGGACCACCGTCGCGTACTGCACAATGACTGGCGAACTGATCGGCAGGGATGTCGGGGCCACATTGCATCGCAACCCCGCCTGCCTTCTTCCTGGCGCTCCTGCAGAGCGCCATTGTGTGGATGCGTTTCGTGGGTCTTCACTACGATGAGGATGGCGAAACCTCCGGCCGCTCCCCCAGAGTCCTCGTCTTTAGTCCAGTGAAGTGCGCCACGGAGTTGCAGATACGCGCGGTAAACGTCGGAGTCGGCTTGTCAGATTTCACTGAGCGTAGAGAAGCGACGCAAGGGAACGCGAGCGCAGCTGATCGCTTCGGCGTCGCTCGTCGGCGCGCCGGTCAGGTGCAGGCGTGAGCGTCACCGGTGAATTGTCGAACTGGCGCCCCACATTCAACCGGTTCTGGGCGAGTCACTCACTGTCGCAGATTCTCGCGCAGACGATAGCCGTCACGACTCCGCTGATCGCGATCTCTGCGCTGAGCGTCCCCTCGGCTCAGGTCGGGCTGGTCACAGCGGTGCAATTCACACCTGTGTTCGTCGTGACGCCGTTGGTCGCTGCGCGCATCGATAGCATGCCGCGACTGCCGGTGATGCGCGCAGCGCACTGGGGCAGAGGTGTGCTGTATCTTGCCGCGGCGGTGCTCTTTCTGACGGGATTACTGTCGCTGCCTGTGCTCCTGGGCATCGTGCTGCTGGCGGGGATCTGCACGGCGGCTTTCGACGTCGCCACGCAGACATTTATCCCCAACCTTGTGCCGCGGGATGATCTCGTCGCCGCAAACTCTCGAATCCAAGGTTCGTTCTCGTTTGCGCAGATCGTCGGGCCTGCGCTCGGCGGCGTCATGCTCACGCTGGGGCATGCCGGATACGCGTTTGTCCTCTTCGGCGTCGGATTCGCCGCGTCAGGGTTCCTGCTGCGACGTGTTCATGTCCAGGAGCGCATGTTCGTGACGCAGGATGTGTTTCTGCGTCGATTCACCGAAGGCTACCGGATTGCGTTCGGACATCAGGTGTTGCGCAGCCTGCTCATCAACGCCACCTGGTTCAACCTCTTCGAACAACTCATGATCACAACGTTCCTCGTGTACGCCGTCCGCTACGCCGGACTGACCAACGGCACCGTTGGAATCGTGGTCGGCGCCGGCGCTTCGGGAGCCATCCTCGGAGCTGCCGTCAGTGGACGCGCAACGCGTACCGGCCTCCGCACGCGTCTGATCCTGTGCTCTGGTCTCGCCTCGATTTCCCCCAGCGCACTGATCATGGTGATCGACGACCGACCATGGTCAATCGCCTACGCCATCGCAGCCTTCTTCTTTTACGGTATGGGCATCGCGTCCTACAACGTCATAGCGATCTCGCTACGCCAGTCGGTGACACCTCACGCGGACCTCGGAAAGGTCGGCGCCACCTACCGCATGTTCGCCTATGGTGCGATCGCTGGGGGTGCCGCATTGAGCGGTGTGCTGATCGGGGTAGCAGGTGAACAAGGGGCGCTCGCTACCGCAACACTGGCTCTGATCGCAGGCTGGATCGTGATGAGCTGCGTGCTGGGCTACGCTCTGACCCCGAAGCGAATCCACGAGGAGGCCCCATGAATATCCGAGAGCTCGGCGCCGACCAGAGTGTGCGTGCATTTGAGGCGATGCGCGAGCTACGCCCCGCCTTCACTGAGCATTCATTCGTGTCGCAGGTTGCCACGCAGATGAAGGCGGGATACCGTCTCGCTGCCGCTTTTGATGCCGCCGATAGGCCCGCAGTGTCGGTGGTCGGCTTTCGATTCGCGGAGAACTTGGCGTGGGGGCGCCACTGCTATATTGATGATTTGTCGACGATGGCGGCCGCGCGTGGGCGCGGTGCGGCGTCACTGTTGTTGGGGTGGGTCGCCGAGGAAGCGCGGCGTGCCGGGATGTCGCAGCTTCACCTCGACTCGGGCGTGCAGGTCGAGCGGCAGGATGCGCACCGGCTCTACTTCCGAGCGGGCTACCGCATCAGTTCGTTCCACTTCAGTCGGCAATTGTGAACGATGGTTATTGACTGGTGAGCTTCCACAACCTCGCTATTTGACGAAAGAACTTTGAGCACCCCGCACGCCACTACGGCAGAGATCACAGTCGGCCAGAGCATCGACCCAAGGCAGCCTGTGCTGCAGCGAGCCCGGGCAAAGATGACGCGCAGCAGTATTATTCTGCATCCGCTTTATCGGCGATTTTCCGATATCTTTTCCGCAAATGCAGAGCTAGGGTCATGCTTATGCCGCATAAGCGGAAGACGCGGCTGTCGAGACGGCAGTAGCGGAAAGGCACAGTGATGATGAAACGTTCTCGCGCCAGTATCGCCCTCGCCGTGGGCGGAACTCTGCTCGCGCTACTCGTCGGATGTTCGGCGCGTCCCGCCGACAGCGCGCAGGAGCCGGGCGCGACGAGCGGGCTGTCAGGTTCCCTCACCGTCTTTGCGGCCGCTTCCTTGAAATCCACTTTCACCGACCTGGCTAAGAAGTTCGATGCGGCACACCCGGGAAGTAACGTGACGGTGAATTTTGCCGGCTCGTCTGACCTGGCCAGCCAAATCACCAGCGGCGCCTCTGCCGACGTTTTTGCCTCGGCCGATGAGAAAAACATGACGAAGCTCACCGACGCCGCCTTCATCGAGGATAAGCCGATTATTTTCGCCACGAACACCCTCGAGATCGCGGTGCCGATGGCGAACCCGGCGTCGATTACCTCCTTGACGGACCTCGCCAAGCCGGGCGTGAAGACCGTCATCTGCGCCGCACAAGTTCCCTGCGGCGCAGCTACCGTCGCGGTCGAGAACGCCACGGGCGTCCGGATACGTCCCGTGAGCGAGGAGTCCTCGGTCACGGATGTGCTGGGTAAGGTCACCTCTGGCGAGGCGGATGCCGGACTTGTCTACGTCACGGATGTCACCGCTGCGGGCAGCACGGTGAAAGGCATTCCCTTTTCCGAAGCCGCACAGGCCGTCACGAAATACCCGATCGCACCGATCAAAACCGCCCGACACCCTAATCTTGCTGCCGCTTTTACCGCGTTTGTCACCGGCGACGAGGGGCGAAAGGTACTTACCGCGGCAGGATTCGGGACACCCTGAAGCAGGGTTATTGCGGACACCCCCTCGGATCTGAACTGGATTGTTGCCGTCCCAAGTCCGCAGATTCGGTCGTAGCATGGAATTCGTGCCGCAGATCAGGATTAAGAACGCTGCCGATTATCTCGGAGTCAGCGACGACACGGTGCGGCGTTGGATTGACAACGGGTCTTTAGAGAGTACAAAAGACTCCTCTGGCCGCAGCGTCGTAGATGGACTCTCGCTCGCACGACTCGCGCAGCGGAACGCGGTCTTGCCCGCCGACTCCTCCGAAGTGACCCGTTCGGCGCGAAATACTTTCGTCGGCATCGTGACGGAGGTGATCGTCGACGGAGTGATGGCACAGGTGGAGATGCAGTGCGGTCCGCACCGGGTCGTATCGCTGATGTCACGCGAAGCGGTGCAGGAACTCGGCGTGGAGCCAGGCTCTCCGGCGACCGCGGTGGTGAAGGCGACGATGGTCATCCTTGAGACCGCACGCAGCTCAGCGTGACCGTTTCCGCTCCGCTCCCCCGCTGGATCGTCGCTGTCGCCACGGCCGGTTCCGCGCTCGTGCTGATGCCCCTGGTCGCGCTGCTCACTCGGATCGACTGGGCCAACTTTGTTCCGCTGGTCACCTCGGAGTCCTCGGTCACTGCGCTCCTGCTGAGCCTGCGCACCGCGGGAGCAGCGACCCTGCTCTGCGTGCTCCTGGGGGTTCCGCTGGCGCTGGTGCTGGCGCGCACCTCGTTTCCTGGGCAGGGGCTGGTGCGCTCCCTTGTCCTGGTGCCGCTGGTGCTGCCGCCGGTGGTGAGCGGCATCGCACTGCTCTACACCTTCGGCAGGCTCGGGCTGCTCGGGAGCACGCTCGAGACGCTCGGCATACCCGTCGCCTTCTCCACCACCGCGGTGATTCTGGCGCAAACTTTCGTCGCGTTGCCCTTTCTTGTGCTGAGCCTGGAAGGAGCGCTGCGCTCGGTCGGTTCTGGTTATGAACAGGTCGCCGCTACCCTTGGTGCCCGGCCATCGAGAGTGCTGGGTCGAGTCACTCTTCCACTGATCCTGCCGGGGCTGCTCTCGGGAGCGCTGGTGTCGTTTGCGCGAGCGCTGGGCGAATTCGGTGCCACGCTGACCTTCGCGGGCAGCCTCCAGGGCGTGACGCGGACCCTGCCCCTGGAGATCTATCTGCAACGAGAAACCGACGCAGATGCGGCCGTTGCGCTTGCTGTAGTCCTGGTTGTGATTGCGGTTTTGGTGGTCGGTTGCGCGCAGGGCCCGGTGCGGCGCAGTGCGGTGCGCTCGTGACTTTCGAGATCACCGCGCGGATCGCTCAGCGGGGTTTCGATGTCTCTCTCCAGGTGAAGGAGGGCGAGACGCTCGCTCTTCTCGGTCCCAACGGCGCCGGTAAATCAACGCTGGTCAACCTTATTGCTGGCCTGATTTCTCCTGACGAGGGGAGGGCGAGCCTGAAGGGCACAGTGCTCTTTGACACCGATCGGCGTCACCGCATACAGCGTCCGCCGCATCTGCGCAAGGTCTCACTCCTGGCACAGGATCCGCTGCTGTTCCCCCACCTGAGCGCACTCGAGAATGTCGCATTTGGGCCGCGGAGCACTGGCACTTCCCGGGCTCATGCTCGCGAACAGGCCCGCAGCTGGCTGGAGACTCTCGGTGCGGGCGATCTGGCGGAGCGCCGACCCGCGCAGCTCTCGGGCGGCCAGGAGCAACGGGTCGCCCTCGCTCGAGCGCTTGCTCCCGACCCAGAACTGCTGTTACTGGACGAACCGATGGCCGCCCTCGATGTCTCCTTTGCCCAGGAATTGCGTCGGATGCTGCGCCGAGTTCTTCACGATCGGTCCACCATCCTGATCACCCACGATGTTCTCGACGCCTTTACCCTCGCTGACCGTGTGGCCGTTCTGCACGAGGGACGCGTTATCGAGCAGGGGCCTACCCGCGATGTACTCGAACGCCCACGCAACGTCTTCACCGCTCAGCTGGCTGCGTTGAACCTCCTGACCGGTACCGTGACGGCAACCGGCTTGCGCGACGACGATGGTCATGAGATCCGCCTTGATGGTGGCGACCAGTCTCTTGCCCTCGGATCGTCGGTGGCCGCCGCGTTCCCCGCGTCCTCGGTAGCTGTCGCACCGGCTGACTCTTCTGCGCCGGGAGTGAATCGGATTCGCGCGCAAATTCGTGACCTTGAACCCCGTGGCGATATCGTCCGGATCCACTCTGACCTCGTGTCGGCAGATCTGCCGCCGGCCGCCGTGGCTCAGCTGGCACTGGGCAGTGGCGATGAGGTCGATTTCCTCCTGGACCCGACTGCGATTGTCGTGTACCCGCGGGCTTAAAAAGCGATATCGCGCCGAGGCGTTATGATGTAACGCAGCCGGAGTCACTCCCACATGCCCCCCGAATCCCCCACTCACGCTGCCCATTCGTCCGGCATCGACACTGTGCTTCCGCGTCGTCGCCACGGCCCTCGGCTCGACGTTCTCGCGATTGCCGCTGCCGCCCTAATCAATGAGCGCTATCTCGACCGCCACTTCACCTGAGTGAGCTCGCCAGTGAGCTGCGGGTGACCCTGTTCACCCTTCGCCTGCGCTTTCGTCGTTTCTACGGTTGGGGGCAGCGTGGTTCCGCGCCGCTTCGACCCGTTCCGCCACGGCGGTGCCGACCGGATGCGGCGGAACTAGTTGCGTGAGCGCGGCATCGTCGCGCCGCATCCTGGTGAGATGGACGCGAACAACCCGCTCCGGATCGACAAAAATCTCACGTCTGTCGTGGTCCCAGGGTCGGCACCAACGGCGAGGTACCCGTCCGGTGGTTCGAGTTCAGTCGCACCACCGCGAGCACTCTTCTCTCCTTTTCGACGACCGATACCAGCACTGGGCGGTCCTTTCCTCGTCCGTCGTCCTCGTCATACGGAACCCAGGTCCAGACGACACTCCCCCAGATGCCCGAGGTGTACGGAAAGGGTGTTAGTCAGCGAGGACGTAACCTGCCTCACCATGCACCGCCGTGTCAATTCCCGCTATTTCGTCCTCATTTTTGACACGGAAACCGATTGTTTTTTGGATGACCCAGCCAATCACGTAACTCAGCACGAAGGAGTGCACGAGGACGGTGGCGGCTGCGAGCGCCTGTTTGCCGAGCTGGTCAAAGCCGTGACCGAGAACTAAGCCGACATCGGTGCCAAAGAAGCCGATATAAAGCGTGCCGATTAACCCTCCGACCAGGTGCACCCCGACTACATCGAGCGAATCGTCGTAGCCGAGTTTGTATTTGAGGTCGATTGCCAGTGCACAGACGGCACCGGTGAAAATTCCCAACACAATCGCCCAGAACGGTGAGAGCACGGCACAGGCCGGTGTGATTGCCACCAGCCCGGCGACGGCTCCGGAAGCGGCACCGATCGACGTGGGCTTGCCGTCTCTGATTTTTTCGACGATCAACCAGCCCAAAATCGCGGCGGCTGGTGAGGCCACTGTGTTCAGGAATGCAATCGCGGCGATGCCGTTGGCGGCAAGTTCCGAGCCCGCGTTGAAGCCAAACCAGCCGAACCAGAGCAGGCCGGCCCCCAAAAGCACGAACGGTGGGTTGTGTGGCTGGTGCGCGCCCTTGGTAAAGTTCACCCGTTTGCCCAGTACGAGTGCCAAGGCAAGCGCCGCAGCACCGGCATTAATGTGGACGGCCGTACCGCCGGCGAAGTCGATTGCTCCGATGCGGTACACAATCCAGCCGCCGTCAGTCACTTTGCCGCTCTGGGGGTCGGCAGTGAAATTGAAGATCCAGGAGGCGACTGGGAAATAGACCAGAGTGGCCCAGGCTCCGGCGAAGATAAGCCAGGAGCCAAACTTGGCTCGGTCGGCAATTGCGCCGGAGATCAGCGCGACGGTGATGATGGCGAAGGTTGCCTGGAACGCCGCGAAGGCCATCGTCGGATACGCAGTCGTGGCGGCTCCGGTTTGCGCTTCGGTATAGACCCCGGAGAGACCGAGCTGACTGAGGTCAATCCCCAGCACGCCGTCGATGCCGACGAAATCGCCGGTACCGGCGTTCGAGAACGTAATTGCGTAACCGTAGAGAACCCACAAAACGCCAATAAGACCCATTGCGCCAAAGCTGAGCATCATCATACTGATGACGCTTTTAGCTCTCACCAGACCGCCATAAAAAAATGCAAGACCCGGTGTCATGAGGAGGACCAGCGCCGCTGCTACCAGCATAAAAGCGGTATTGCCTTGATCCATGAGTCAACCTCTCGTGATGGTGCAGAGAAAAGCCCGATCTGGGAGCATGGTAATGCTCATTTCAGGACACACAGGTTCCGGATGCTGTCGGGTAGCACCGAGTATGAGCGGATGAGATTTCGTCCCATGAAGCCGGAAGTTTCAAAAATGTTACGGTCGCGCCCGCCAGGTAACAAGTGCGTTACGTGTCCAGATCACGTGTCGCGAACGACAGCCGCCGGAGGTCTCCCCGCTCAGGCGAAGGGCTGTAGTGAGGTCAGTGCGATCAGACGCGACATCGAGCGAAGGTATTTCTTGCGATAGCCGCCGTCGAGCATGTCACCGCCGAATACCTCGTCCAGTGGAATCCCCGAGGCTAGCACCGGGATCTGCGCGTCATAAACGCGATCGATAAAGGCCACGAGCCGCAACGCGTCGCTCTGGTCAGTGAGAGCGTTGACGTGACGCAGGACGACCGTGCTCACTCCATCGATCACCTTGATATAGCGCGACGGATGCACGGTGCCCAAATGCTCGATCACGGCAGGGAAGGAGTCATCGGTGATCACACCACCGATGGTGGCATGCGAGAGCAAGGCGTCGATGTCAGCGTCTGTGCGCACGACAGCATGCCCCTCGATGTCGCGACGGCGAAAATCGGTGCCATCAATCCGAATAGTCCTGAAATGCCCACCAATGGACTGAATTTCACGGAGGAAGTCCGCAGCGGCAAAACGTCCCTCCCCCAGAGCGTTGGGGGGCGTATTCGATGTCGCGGCGATTCGCGTTCCTGACGCAACCAGCTCGCTGAGCAGGCGAGTCATCAGCATCGTATCGCCAGGGTCGTCAAGTTCGAACTCATCGATGCAGAGCAGAGTAGAGCCCTTGAGTAAGGACACTGTCGCCGCATAGCCGAGCGCACCGACCAGCGCGGTGTACTCGATGAAGGTGCCAAAGTAGGAGCGGCCAGCCACCGCGCGCCAGAGAGCGGCGAGCAGATGTGTCTTGCCCACTCCGAAGCCGCCGTCGAGGTACACGCCGGGTTTTACCGCCGGTGCCTTCGTACGACCTCGGCCGAATAAGCCTCCGCTTCGTAAGACGCCCCCCGTGGCAAAGGTGCGTAAGGCCGTGACGGCCTCGGCCTGGGACGGGTAGGTCGGATCAGGCTGATAGCCGTCGAAGGTGGCGCCGTCAAACTGGCGCGGAGGAACAAGGGTCGCGGCGATCTCGGGGCCGCTGATCTGCGGCAAGCGAGCGGTCAGACTGCTCGTCGATGGCACATTCTCGGACACCACGCGTGTTCTCTCTTTTCTCGCCAAGGAGCACAGAGCTGCTCAGACGTCCTTCATCGCCACGTGCTAGACCACACTGTGAGACTGTGCTTCGTGCAGTAGCGTCCACGGGCGCGTACTGTCGCTAAAGGGCGGGCTCTAGCGTAGTCCGCTCGTGAATCATCCCCGCGCTTCACCATCCTGGAGGTCCTCCGTGTCCGTCGAACTCGACCCGTCGCCGAAATTTGCCTCGTACGCGCATCCGGAGCGGCTCGTCAGCGGCGAGTGGCTCGAGGAACACCTCGACACCCCGGGTCTCGTCGTGGTCGAATCCGATGAAGATGTGTTGTTATATGAGACCGGCCACATCCCCGGCGCTGCGAAAATTGACTGGCACACCGACCTTAACGACCCGGTAGAGCGTGATTACATCAACGGTGCCGCCTTTGCTGCGCTGGTCGGAAGCAAGGGAATCACGCGTGACAGCACCGTCGTGATCTACGGCGACAAGAGCAACTGGTGGGCCGCTTACGCACTCTGGGTCTTCACGCTCTTCGGTCACGAGGATGTGCGCTTACTCGATGGAGGTCGCGATAAGTGGATTGCCGAGGGACGCCCCCTAGTCACCGAGCGCTCGACTCCCCAGAAAGTCGATTACCCGGTCGTTGAGCGCAGCGACGCCGGTATTCGCGCGTACAAAGAGGATGTGCTGGCGCACCTCACGCTGGGCAACCCTCTGATTGATGTCCGTTCGCCGGAGGAGTTTTCGGGCGCGCGGACCAGCGCCCCCGATTACCCCGA
The DNA here is from genome assembly GCF_000425325.1 of Rathayibacter toxicus DSM 7488. GTDB lineage: Bacteria > Actinomycetota > Actinomycetes > Actinomycetales > Microbacteriaceae > Rathayibacter > Rathayibacter toxicus. Next base: position 219,474 of record NZ_AUDF01000003.1, on the reverse strand, counting down.
GGAGGGCGCTCTTCGCGCCGGCCACATTCCGAGCGCGCAGAGCGTCCCTTGGGGCAGGGCGGTTGCCGAGGATGGCACGTTCCGCTTAGTCGACGAACTTGCCGGTATTTACCGCGACGGTGCCGGTCTCCAGGATGGTGACCCCGTGATTGCCTACTGCCGGATCGGCGAGCGTTCCGCGCACACCTGGTTTGTGCTGACCCATCTACTGGGCTTTGAGACGGTGCGTAACTACGACGGGTCGTGGACGGAATGGGGCAGCGCCGTGCGGGTGCCGATCGTTCAGGGCTCCGAGCCTGGTGACGTCCCTACCCGCCGCTGAGGACGGGCCGGGTTCTGGCCCGGAGTCGGAACCCGGCTCATCTGCACGATCGCGGACGCGGTGCCCGGCGCGGTGAGACAATGGTGACGATGACTGCCGCCGACCCGATGCCCTCCGCTCTCTGTGATATTCGAGACGAATTCCTCGCTCTCGACAAGCCGGAGCGTTTGCAGCTTCTACTCGAGTACGCGAACGAACTTCCGGAACTGCCGGAACGCTATCGCAACCATCCCGATCTCTTCGAACGAGTCGAAGAGTGTCAGGCACCGGTCTTCATCTTCGTCGAGTTGCAGGGCGCAGTGGTGCACCTGCACGCCACCGCTCCGCGGGAGGCCCCCACCACGCGCGGTTTCGCCTCCATTCTTGCCCAGGGGCTCGCAGGCCTCACCGCCGAGCAGGTGCTGGCGGTACCCGATGACTTCCCGCAGACCATCGGCCTCTCCGAGGCGGTATCGCCGCTACGCCTGCGCGGGATGAGCGCTTTGCTCGGCCGCACCAAGCGTCAGATTCGCCTGCAGCTCACTCCGTGATTCTGCATCCACTCCTGCCCGCAGGCGAGGTGATTCGCCTCGAGGAGGAGGGAGCAGCTGAGGCCATCGCTGCGGCATATTGTCCCGATGATTCGGTACGGGTTCGGCTGAATATGATTGCGAGCCTGAATGGTTCCAGCATTGGCTCGGACGGGACCAGCGAGACTTTGACCAATCGGGTCGACAGGACAATTCTCGGCATCCTCCGTGCGCAATCGGATGTGGTTGTCGTCGGCGCGGAGAGCGTTCGCACGGAGGGCTATCGAGTGCCCCGGAGCGTTCCGCTGGCAATTATGTCCTCGACCGGGGACCTTGCCGGACATCGACTCGAGGTGCGGGAGGGCGCGCGGGTCATGCTGCTGATTCCCGAGACGGTCTCGGCGCTGCCCGAGTTACCGCGCGGTAGCGACGTTGTTCGGGTGCCCACCGAGGGAAGGCGGCTGAGCGTGGCGGCGGTGCTGGCCGCCCTCCGCCAACGGAATTTCGAGCGAGTGATGTGTGAGGGAGGCGCGTCTGTCTTCGGTCAATTCCTCGCGTCCGGACAAGTTGACGAGATTTGCCTCACGACTGCACCGCGCGTGGTGCTTCCCGGTCTCCCGGTTGCCACCGGAGTGTCGATCGTCACCGACGATTATGCCCTGACTCTGCTCGCGGTCGATGACTCGTGTTCGACCTACACTCGCTGGACTCGTGTGCGGTGAGAGCTGTGTCCGGAATGTTGGCAAGGCTTCGCGGCGTGCCTGCCTTCCGCGCGCGGCTGCGAACCCTAGTCTGCCGACGTGCCCGAATTCGCAGCGCCGTCTCAGCTCCCTGAGGAGTTCCGGGTTGCCGTGGAGTCGATCCGTGCGGCTACGACACGCGCCGAGCTCGCGATGTCCGAAATCCCCTCGCCGAAGGGCCTTGCTCCTTATACCTGCGCACTCTCCGGAGATATATCGCCGCACCCTCACGGTCGCGACTCCGAATTGGGTACTGGGCGCTTCATCCTCCTCTACGACCCCGATGAGCCCGAACAGTGGGGCGGACGGTTTCGGGTCGTCTGCTTTGCTCAGGCGCCGCTCGAGATCGATATCGGCACCGACCCGTTCCTTGCCGAAGTGGCGTGGTCGTGGCTGCTGGATGCGCTTGAGGCGCGTCATGCCGCCTACGTTGCCGCTTCCGGTACTGCCACGAAGGTCATTTCCACCGGTTTCGGTGCGCTGTCCACTCATGGCGACGGTGCGCACATTGAAATTCGCGCCTCGTGGAGCCCCGAGAACGCGCAGCTCGCTGCCCACGTCGAGGGGTGGGGAGAGCTTTTGTGTATGCTCGCGGGTCTTCCGCCGGCTTCAAGCGATGGTGTGACCTCGCTCGCCATCCGACGGAACAATCGTGACTAATTACCGTGTTCTTTCGACTCGCCCCGAGTTTCTCGCTGCGGTTGATGCTCTCGCTGCTGGCGAGGGTCCGGTTGCCGTCGACGCGGAACGCGCCTCCGGCTTCACCTATTCACAGCGTGCATACCTAATTCAGGTGTATCGACGCGGTGCGGGGACCTTCCTCTTTGACCCTCCCGCTATCGGTCAGATGGCTGCGCTGCAGGACGTGATTGGTGGCGAGGAGTGGGTTCTTCACGCCGCAAGCCAGGACCTTGCATGTCTGCGTGAGGTCGGACTCAACCCGACCCGGCTTTTCGACACTGAGCTCGCTGCACGGTTGCTGGGACTGCCGAAGGTTGGCCTCGGTGCCGTGGTCGAGGACTTGCTCAGCATTCACCTGGCCAAGGAGCATTCGGCTGCCGACTGGTCTACTCGACCACTCCCCCAGAGCTGGCTTATTTATGCGGCTAAGGACGTTGAGCTGCTTGTGGATTTGCGTGACCGGATGGAACAAATGCTCGTGGACGCGCGCAAAACCCGGATAGCCCGCGAGGAATTTGAAGCGACACTGGCCTGGCAACCGAAGGCTGCGGCGGCCGATCCGTGGCGGCGGATCTCAGGAATCCATTCCCTTCGTGGTCAGCGCCACCTCGCGGTTGCCCGCGAGCTGTGGCTGGCGCGCGATGCGTTTGCCCGTGAGCGCGACATCGCGCCAGGTCGCCTGATTCCCGACGCATCCATCATCGCGGTCTCGCGCAACATCCCCAGTAGCATGAAACAGCTCGCTGGACGTCGCGATTTCACTGGTCGTGCCAGCCGAGGCGAGGTTGAGCGCTGGTGGGCCGCAATCCAACGCGGTGTGACCACCCGTGATCTGCCCAGTCCCACCCGCCCCATCCCCGGCACCCTGCCTCCTCCGCGCGCCTGGGGCGACCGCAACCCGGAGGCCGACGCTCGGCTGAAGGCCGGTCGCACGGTGGTGGCCGAGATTGCCGAGCTGCTCTCCCTTCCGGTCGAGAACCTGCTCACTCCGAACATCCTTCGTCGCCTCGCCTGGAACCCACCTGAACCACTTGACCGTGACCGCGTTGCCGTTGAGCTTGAGCGCGGCGGTGCGCGGGCATGGCAGATCGATGCCACTGCTGGAGCGATCACCACGACGTTTGTGGAAGCTGCCCAAGGCAGGAGGGAGACTGGACCCAGCACGTCGTAGGAAGTAGCAGAGAGATTCCGTAGGGGACGGCATTTTTCTACGATTGGGGTCAACCGCGAATTTTTTCTGGGAGGCATTGTGGCCGCACGATCCGACGTCGTTTTCGTTGACGGAGTACGTACTCCCTTTGGGCGTGCCGGCGACAAAGGCTTGTACTGGCAGACCCGAGCCGACGATCTCGTCGTCAAGGCAATGATCGCCCTGCTGACGCGGAACGCAATGTTGCCGAAAGATCGCATTGACGAGGTGGCCATTGCCGCGACCACTCAACAGGGTGACCAGGGGCTCACGCTCGGTCGCACCACGGCTCTGCTGGCCGGCCTGCCACAGTCGGTGCCCGGGTTTGCCATCGATCGTATGTGTGCAGGAGCTATGACCTCCGTCACTACCACCGCCGGTGGCATCGCCTTCGGTGCCTATGACGTCGTGATCGCTGGCGGAGTCGAGCACATGGGTCGGCATCCCATGGGCTTCGGTGTTGACCCGAACCCGCGCTTTCGTGCGGATCATCTTGTGGGCCAGGACGCGCTGAACATGGGTAAAACGGCGGAAAGGATTCACGACAGATTTCCCTATTTGACCAGGGAACGTTCCGACCACTACGCGCTGCGCAGCCAGCAGAAGCTTGCCGCCGCTTACGCCGCCGGAAATATCCAGCCCGACCTCGTGCCGATCGCTACTCGCAGCACCTCCGGTTGGGGACTCGCCACCGTGGATGAGGCTCCCCGCCCCGACACAACGCTCGAAGCTCTGGCGACTCTGCGCACTCCGTTCCGCCCGCACGGCCGGGTGACCGCAGGTAACTCCTCCGGTCTGAACGATGGAGCAACCGTGTCGTTGCTTGCGAATGCCCGGGTCGCGAAAGAACTAGGACTGACGACAAAAATGCGAATGGTGAGCTTCGCCTACGCCGGAGTTGACCCCGAAATTATGGGCATCGGACCGGTTCCTGCTACCGAGAAAGCACTCAAAAAGGCCGGGCTGGGTATCGATGACATCGGTCTGATCGAACTTAACGAAGCTTTCGCCGTGCAGGTTCTTGCATTTCTCGACCATTTTGGACTCGATGACGATGACACTCGTGTCAACGAGTACGGCGGAGCGATTGCTGTCGGCCACCCTCTCGCGTCCTCAGGTGTCCGGCTCATGATCCAGTTGGCTCGTCAATTCGAGGCGCATCCCGAGGTGCAGTACGGCCTCACGGCACTCTGTGTGGGGCTTGGCCAAGGAGGAACCGTCATTTGGGAAAACCCACACTTTAATGCCAAATACTCACGGCGGAAGGGACGCTGACCGATGCTGGACGGATTCGAGGATCTGCTCGATCTCGCGGAGAACGAGGTTGTCACCCACTCTTACCTGCGCGACATTCCGCTCCCCAGCGGTCGTGTTCTGGCGCTGATAACGCTGGATAATGACCGCAATCACACTCGTCCCAACACCTTCGGTCCAGCCTCGCTTATCGAACTCGCCGACGTGCTGGCCACTCAGCGGGAGCGAGCTGAGCGGGGCGACATTCAGGCCCTCGGAATTACCGGCAAACCTTTTATCCTTGCCGCGGGAGCCGATCTGAGTAAGGTCGGGCAAATTCCCCATCGTGAACTGGGTCGGCAGCTCGCGCGACTCGGTCACCGTACCCTCGGAATGCTGTCGGAGTTGACCGTTCCTTCCTTTGCCTTTATCAACGGTCTTGCACTCGGTGGTGGCACCGAACTCGCGCTCCACGCTCATTACCGCACTGTTGATTCGTCGATTTCCGCTCTCGGCCTGCCCGAGGTTTTCCTCGGCATCATCCCGGGATGGGGTGGCACCTGGCTCCTGCCGAATCTGATCGGCATCGAGAATGCTCTGCGCGTCGTGGTCGAGAATCCGCTGAAGAACAACCGCACCCTTAGAGCCCAGGAGGTGCTCACTCTCGGCATTGCTGACGCTCTCTTCCCGTCAGCGACCTTTCTCGAAGATTCTCTTCGCTGGGCAGACGGCGTGCTCGGCGGCGAAGTGACGGTCACGCGGAAGCACACACCCGGCATCCTCGAGCGCCTGGTCAAGTGGGACGCGGCGATCGCGGTCGCGCGCAAGCAGCTGGAGTCGAAGATCGGCACGGTTCCGGCGTCACCATATCGCGCGCTCGAGCTGTTAAAAGCGGCTAAAAAGAGCAACCGTCAGGAGGGCTTCGCCGCCGAGGACGAGGCGCTGGCAGATCTGCTCGCCGGCGACCAGTTCCGCGCCAGTATCTACGCCTTCGACCTGGTGCAGAAGCGCGTAAAGCGACCCGCCGGAGCACCGGAGACAGCCCTCGCGAAGCCGGTCACAAAAGTGGGCGTAATCGGCGCAGGTGTGATGGCGACACAGTTAGCCCTGCTTTTCGTGCGACGGCTACAGGTACCCGTTGTCATCACCGACCTCGATCAAAAACGTGTCGACAAGGGTGTTTCTGCGGTCGTCGCCCAGATCGATCTGCTTCTGAGCGCAGGACGGCTCTCCCAGGATGACGCCAATCGCCTCCGAACTCTGGTGACGGGAACGACAGACCGCTCCGATTTCTCCGACTGTGACTGGGTCATTGAGGCCGTCTTCGAGGAATTGACGGTGAAACAAGAGGTGTTCGCCGATATCGAACGCTTTCTTATGCCGACGGCAGTGCTCGCAACCAATACATCGTCACTTTCGGTCGAACGCATTGGCGAGCGGCTTGAGCATCCGGAACGCCTGGTCGGCTTCCACTTTTTCAACCCGGTGGCGATGATGCCGCTGATCGAGGTTGTCCGCACCCCACGGACCGATGACGCGACGCTGTCGACCGCGATGGTCACGGCCAAGGCGCTGAAAAAGAACGCTGTTATTACCCGCGACACTCCAGGGTTTGTCGTTAACCGCATCTTGGCCAAGCTGCTGGGAGAAGTGATGCACGCGGTGGACACCGGCACTCCGATCGATGTCGTCGAGCAGTCGCTGGCGCCCTTTGGCCTACCGATGACGCCGTTCGAGCTACTGGAGTTAGTCGGCCTCACCGTCGGCGCGCATGTGCTCGACACGCATCATGCGGCGTTCCCCGACCGTTTCTATTGCAGCGACACTCTGCATCGCTTGGCCGAACTCGGGCAGGTGTTTCAGCGTGATGTGCAGGGCCGAGTGACGGGGATCGATAAGCGGGCCGCTGCGATTGTCGCCGGTGGCAGTGAACCGATGACCCGGGACGAGCTACGGGTGCGCATAGAAACCGGTCTCGCTGATGAGGTCAAGCGGATGCTCGACGACAAGGTCGTCCACGCTGCCGAAGACATCGACCTTTGTCTCATCCTCGGTGCGGGCTATCCGTTCCACATGGGCGGATTAACGCCGTACCTCGACCGTGTCGGTGCCAGTGAGCGTGCCGTCGGCGACACGTTCCACCACCCTGCCATCCGTGGAGTGAGTTAGCGGTGCTGATCTGCTGCGGCGGCGCTTGGTGAGCCGTGGAGCGGGGTCAATCCCCCCTGCGGGCTTCGTCGGGGGAAATGACCTCATCGGCGAGCGGCCGAGCGACCGGAATTTTGCTGCCCAGCACCTGCGCAACGACGTCGCGGGCGATGCACTGGGGCGTGAGCCCCACCTCCGTCAAAATTTCGTCACGCTGAGCATGCTCCAGAAACTCGTCGGGTAACCCGAGTTCAGTAACGGCGGTGTCGACCCCCGCCTCTCGCAAGTCTTGGCGGAGGCGGGTGCCAATCCCCCCCACTCGCACGCCGTCCTCGATCGATACGACAATGCGGTGTGCGTCGGCGAGTTCAATAATGCTGCGCGGGATAGGCACCACCCAGCGTGGATCGACCACCGTCGCACCGATCCCCTGCGCGGAGAGGCGCTTCGCGACATCGAGGCCCAGAACTGCCATCGGCCCGACCGTGACGAGCAAGACATCCTGGCGTCCCGTGCGCGACAGTATGTCCACACCGTCCTCACGGCGTTCAATCGCGTCAATCTCTTTGCCGACGCTTCCTTTGGAGAACCGCACGACGGTGGGCGCATCTGTGACTCCGACGGCCTCACGGAGTTCTTCGCGCAGTCGGACGGAGTCCCGGGGCGCGGCAAGGCGGATGTTGGGTATCACTTGCAGGACCGCGAGATCCCACATTCCGTGGTGGCTCGGTCCGTCAGGACCGGTGACGCCAGCCCGATCGAGAACAAAGGTGACACCGGCGTGATGCAGTGCCACATCCATGAGCACCTGGTCAAAGGCGCGGTTGACGAATGTTGCGTACAGAGCGACCACGGGATGAAGACCGCCGAAGGCGAGCCCAGCGGCAGATGTGACAGCGTGCTGCTCGGCGATACCGACGTCGAAGACGCGGTCGGGATACTTTTCGGCAAATCGGTCAAGCCCGACCGGGCGGAGCATGGCTGCGGTGATACCGACGATTGTCGGATCCTTGTCGGCGAGAGCAAGAATTTCTTCAGCGAAGATTGAGGTCCATGAGCGGGCACCGCCAACGCTCAGTGGTTCTCCAGTCTCCGGATCGATTTGCCCCACGGCATGGAACTGATCAGCGAGATCCTGGACGGCTGGCTCGAAACCCTTGCCCTTCTGGGTGATCGCATGCACGATAACGGGCTGACCGTAGTCTTTTGCCTGCTGTAGTGCTTCCTCCATCGCTCCGACATCGTGCCCGTCGATAGGGCCCAGATACTTAATATCGAGGTTTGAATATAACGCATCATTGTTGGCGGCGCGATTAAGGAAACCGTGCAGCCCCCCGCGTATACCGCGGTATACCGCTGCGGCGGGACCGCCAAGGCGTTCCGAGACCGCGCGCGAGCCGCGGTAGAGAGTCCGATAACCACGTCGGGTCCGTATGCCATTGAGGAACCGGGCCATACCACCGATGGTCGGTGCGTAGGACCGGCCGTTGTCATTGATGACAATAACGAGTCTCCGGGAATTGTCATCGCTGATGTTGTTCAGCGCCTCCCAGGTCATCCCCCCGGTGAGAGCGCCATCGCCGACCACGGCAGCAACGTGCCGATCCTGCTGCCCAGTCATAGTGAAGGCGCGTGAAATACCGTCCGCCCAGGAGAGCGAGCTGGAGGCATGTGAACTCTCGACAATGTCATGCGGTGACTCTGAGCGCTGAGGGTATCCGGCGAGTCCACCGCGCTGGCGCAGCCCGGAAAAGTCCTGACGACCGGTAAGCAGTTTATGCACGTACGACTGGTGGCCGGTGTCGAAGATAATAGCGTCGTGCGGCGAATCAAAGACCCTATGCAAAGCGATAGTCATTTCGACAACACCCAGATTAGGGCCGAGGTGACCGCCGGTCTTTGATACCTCGCGCACGAGAAATTCGCGGATTTCTTGCGCCAGAATCTCGAGATCGGCCAGGGACAGACGATCAAGGTCACGAGGTCCGCGGATGGTCTCGAGAACAGCCATTCGCGCTACCTTCCGGGTCCAGTCGAGTAGATGAGGGATGTCTGCCGATTCTACGCGCGGGCCGCGCGGGATGCGGAAGCACCTACCTCACCAGCGGTGCTCCCGCGCGGTGGCGTCATACGAGCGACCTCAGGACATACTGGAGAATTCCTCCGTTACGGTAATAGTCCGCCTCCCCGGGAGTGTCGATACGGACCGTCGCCTCAAACTCGACCATCTGTTTGCCCTCCGGTGAGTGCGTAGTCGGCTCGGCAACGACATGCACCGTCGACGGAGTAACGCCCGTATTAAGTGCCTCAAGCCCCACAATGCTGAGTGATTCGGTGCCGTCGAGACCAAGTGACTGCCGACTTTCACCGGCCGAAAACTGCAGTGGAACAACGCCCATTCCGATGAGGTTAGAGCGGTGGATGCGTTCAAAGCTCTCTGCGATGACGGCCTTGACCCCGAGTAGGCTCGTGCCCTTAGCAGCCCAGTCGCGCGACGATCCGGAACCATATTCTTTGCCGCCGAAGATGACCAGCGGAATTCCTTCGGCCTGGTAATTTTCGGAGGCGTCATAAATGAATGATTGTGGGGCATCAGGCTGAGTGAAATCGCGAGTGTAGCCACCCTCAACGCCCTCGAGGAGCTGATTGCGCAAGCGAATATTGGCGAAGGTCCCGCGAATCATCACCTCATGATTACCGCGGCGTGAACCATAAGAGTTATAGTCCTTCCGGTCGACACCGTGCTCGGCGAGGTAACGGCCGGCCGGACTGTCGGCTTTGATTGAGCCGGCCGGACTGATGTGATCGGTGGTCACTGAATCGCCGAGCATAGCGAGTACGTGGGCTCCGACGATATCGGTGACGGGAGCAGGCTTCATGGTCATACCGTCGAAGTAGGGGGGTTTGCGTATGTAAGTCGATTGCTCGTCCCACTTGAAAGTTGAACCCTCCGGCGTTTGCAGAGAGCGCCAGCGCTCATCGCCTTCGAAGACGCTGCTGTATTGCGTGTCGAACATCGATTTATCGATCGATGAATCGATTGTCGCCTGCACCTCCTCCGGGTCAGGCCAGATGTCTTTCAAAAAAACGTCCCTGCCGTCAGCGTCCGTGCCCAGCGGATCTATCGCGAAGTCAAAGTTCATCGTTCCAGCCAGGGCATAGGCGATCACTAGCGGGGGGCTCGCGAGATAATTCATTTTCACGTCGGGATTGATCCTGCCCTCGAAATTGCGATTACCAGAGAGCACCGCGGTGACCGCGAGATCGTTGTCCTGGACAGCAGCCGAAATCTCTTCCCGCAACGGTCCGGAATTGCCGATGCAGGTGGTACAGCCATAGCCCACGGTGTAAAACCCGAGCGCCTCGAGTGAGGTATCAAGACCCGCTTTCTCGTAGTAGTCGGTGACCACCCGGGACCCCGGAGCCAGAGTGGTCTTGACCCACGGCTTGACCGTCAGGCCCTTCCGCACGGCGTTACGCGCGAGCAGGCCCGCAGCGAGCATGACGGAGGGATTTGAGGTGTTAGTGCAGGAAGTGATCGCGGCGATGGCGACAGCTCCGTGGTCGATCGTGAAACTTTCACCCTGGGCGCCGAGTTCCACGGTGGTCGGATGGGAGGCGGTGCTCGGCGCGTGCGAGCGATGCGTGTGCCTGTGCGTGCTGTGCTCGTCGTGTGGTTGCAGCTCTCCAGGATCGGAGGCTGGGAACGACTCCGAGATGGTCAGGTCGACCAGATCGTGCGATACATCGGCGTAGTTGGTGAGATCAGACTCGAACTGTGCCTTTGCCGAGGAGAGGTCAATGCGGTCCTGTGGCCGCTTCGGGCCGGCGATAGAGGGGACTACCGTGCCAAGATCCAGCTCGAGGTATTCGCTGAAGGTGGGCTCGACGGACGGGTCATGCCAGAGTTTCTGCAGCATGGAGTACTGCTTGACGAGCGCGACCTGCTCCTCGCTGCGGCCGGTAAGACGCAGGTAGTCCATCGTGACCTCATCGATCGGGAACATCGCCGCGGTCGAGCCGAATTCAGGGCTCATATTGCCGATGGTGGCGCGGTTAGCCAGGGGTACCTCGGCGACGCCGGTGCCGTAGAACTCGACGAACTTTCCGACGACTCCGTGGGTACGCAGCATCTCGGTGATGGTCAACACGATGTCGGTAGCGGTCACCCCGGTGGGGATTGTGCCGGTGAGTTTAAAACCGACCACCTTCGGGATCAGCATCGACACAGGCTGCCCGAGCATCGCCGCCTCCGCCTCAATGCCACCAACGCCCCACCCCAGCACGCCGAGGCCGTTGACCATCGTGGTGTGCGAGTCGGTGCCGACGCAGGTGTCCGGGTAGGCGCGGAGGGTTCCGTCGACCTCGCGCGTCGTAGTGACGCGGGCAAGGTGCTCAATGTTGACCTGGTGGACGATGCCTGTACCGGGTGGGACGACCTTGAAATCCTCGAACGCAGTCTGGCCCCAGCGGAGAAACTGATAACGCTCCCCGTTGCGCTTGTACTCGAGTTCAACGTTGCGCTCCAGGGCATTCTCGGTGCCAAACACGTCCGCGATGACCGAGTGGTCGATGACCAGCTCGGCAGGGGCCAGCGGGTTAATCCGTTTCGCATCGCCGCCGAGTGCCGCGACAGCCTCGCGCATCGTTGCCAGGTCGACGATGCAGGGCACACCGGTAAAGTCCTGCATCACGACGCGGGCCGGCGTGAATTGGATCTCCGTGTCAGGCTCCGAGTGCGGATCCCATGCGGCGAGAGCGCGAATGTGGTCGGCAGTGATGTTCGCACCGTCTTCTGTGCGGAGGAGGTTCTCGAGAAGCACCTTCAAGCTGAACGGAAGCATCTCGTGACCGGGAACGTGGTCGATGCGGAACACCTCATAGTCGGTCGATCCGACCGTCAGGGTGTGTTTCGACCCAAAGCTATCTACCGCTGACACGTCGTCTCTCCTTCGCTGACGTGGCACCGCCCGGGCAACGCGCCACCTATCCGATCCCATTGTGACGACTGCCTGCAATGACGTGCCACCAAGGAGCACCTAACACCACCTCGAGCCGGGGCGTCTGCCTCAGGTGTTGTCGTTTCGCTGAAGCACGGGGCAATGTATCTCGATATCGAGACAATCGTACTCCGGCTAAGGGATGTCAGCCGTCTTCCGGTTCACTAGCGGAATTGTCGGACTCGGCCACGATGCGGTACTCCGCGCGCACCGCCAAGACCGTCAACACAAGCAGGGGCGCATAAAGCGGGAGTCCGAGGAGCAGTTTCCAGGTGCCGAGTGCGGTGGTGTCCTCGGCAAGAAACAGCGGATACTGCACGACGAGACGCAGCAGAAAAACTCCCACCCAGGCAAGTGTGAGCAGTGAGAAGAGCCTCCGTCTGCGCGGATCACCGCGCCAGGAAGTGCCCTCGCCCATCAGATAACCGGCAACCACTCCGATCAGCGGCCAACGCACCAGCACCGAGCCCAGAAATACCAGGCCGTAGACCAGGTTCGTGATCAGCCCTGGGACAAAGTTGTCGACCGCACGGCCAGTCAGTAGCGCGAGCACGGCCGAGCACACCACTCCGATCACCCCGCCGAGAGCCTGAATGACGGGGGTACGGCCGAGCACACGCGCCACTGTGAAGGCCACCGCGAGGCCGACAGAGGCAACAAGGGAGAGAAGAAGCTTACTCGTCAGTGTGTAAAGGAGGACGAAGACGATCCCAGGCACTACGGCCTCGAGGATCCCGCGGACGCCGCCCATCATTCGCAGCAATGCGCGCCCATCAAACGCCTCGGCGTCGACAGCGGCACCGAGCCCGAAGCGACGGGCGACCTGGGCACATGCATCGCCCACCGGCGCGCGTGCCACGTCCGTCTCGTCCCGTTGACTCTTGTGTTCGATCGGCCCCTGCTCCATGCCGCTTAGTCCACGCTCGGCTGAGTCTGGCTTCCGGCCGGAACCTTCAACGGGATCAGGTCACGGGGAGGCATCGGGCCGCTACCGCGTACCACCACAATGCTGCGGAAGAGATCCTCCACCGCAGCGGAGGCCTCGTCATTCACAGCACCAGCACCAGCGATCACTCCGCGGAGAAACCAACGGGGGCCGTCAACACCGATAAATCGGGCGATGCTGGTCTGCCCTCCGGCGACTGGAATTTCTGCGACAAGTTCAGGGCCAAAAACACCTTCCTGCTCCACGATGGATCCGCCTTGACGGTCAATCTGCTCCGCAATCTGACCGCGGATTTCATGCCACAGTCCTGAGGAACGCGGTGCCGAGAACGGCTGCACTTGCAGCGTTGAGTCGGCATACTCCAACCCGATGGCGATAACCCGCTGCGAGCCCTCCTCGACCTCGAGGCGGATGTGCATGCCTTCGCGCGGTAGCACCTTTACCCCACCGAGGTCGATGTACGGCCGGACAGGATTAGCTTCGCGCTCGTCGAGAGGGCCTGCCTCTGCGCGATCCTCTGGCGCGGACTTTTCGAAGTCGAGCGGCACCTCGTCGCCGGTCGCATCGGTGGGCTGGATGTCGCTCATGCGCTCTCCTCAGGGATATGGGCTGTAGGGGTGCTGATGTCTGTGCGGACGGAATAACCAGTTGATCCGAAGCCGCCGGTACCGCGCACGGAGTCCGGCAATTCATCAAGGGCGATGAAGCGGGCACGAACGATCGGCACAATAACAAGTTGCGCGATCCGGTCGCCCGCCGCGATCAGGTAGCTCTCGCGGCGATCGGTGTTCAGCAGAGTGACGCGAATCTCGCCGCGGTAACCGGCATCGATCGTGCCGGGCGTATTAACGATGGTGATCCCGTGCCGGAAAGCCAAGCCACTGCGTGGCACCACAAACCCCACATGACCTTCGGGGAGTACAAGAGCAACGCCGGTGCCGACGCCGACGCGTTCACCCGGAGCAAGAACGACATCTTCGCTGGCGCACAGATCGGCGCCAGCATCGCCGGGATGCGCGTACGAGGGAAGCGTGTCGCAACGGATAAGAACATCGACAGATTCGTGCACGTGACGAGGGTAGACCAGTTGTCTGCTGCAATAGAGCTATGCCGTCGTACCGAGAGAAACTGTGGCCTGCGCCGTGGCTCATCATTGCCACTGCCCTGGTCATCCCCGCTAGCATTCTGGTCTTTGCTCCACTCAACTTCCTCGTCGGGATCGTTGTTGCCGCGGTGCTCTACGCAGGATGCGTGCTCTCGCTGCTTGCGCTCTCGCCGACAATCGAAATAACGGACCGTGAGTTGCGAGCCGGTCGCGCTCACATTCCACTCGAGTTGCTCGGTGAGCCTCAGGCTCACCGAGCGCAGCAGGCTTTTGCTGAGCGCGGCCCCCGACTAGATGCGAGAGCATTCCTCGTGATTCGCGGCTGGGTCAAGGACGTGGTGCAGGTTCCGGTCCATGACCCGAATGACCCCACGCCGTATTGGTTGTTGTCAAGTCGTCGACCCGACGCCATGGTCGCCGCGATCCAGGAGTCGCGGCGACGCGTGGGTCGTCCTTCTGGCCGAGGAGCAAACTAGCCGGCACACTCCAAACAAATCGGTCCGAGCTTGTCCTCGTGGTCGATCTGCGAACGATGCTTGACCAGAAAGCAGCTCACGCACGTGAACTCGTCCGCTTGCGGCGGAAGAACCACGACGTCCAGATCAAGGTCGGACAAATCAGCGCCAGGCAGTTCAAATCCGCCCGGGTTGTCGGCATCATCGACGTCGACGACTCCGGACATTTTGTCGGGGACTCGCTCCTTCAGGGCCTCGATCGACTCGGAGTCGTCATCGGTCTTGCGGGGGGCGTCGTAGTCCGTAGCCATTCCCATCCACTTCTTATTTAGCTGTTCAACAAATCGGCGGGGTAAGTGTGCATCAAGATGTATGGATTCGCAAACCAAATCGCCCCGTGCTTGACAGCGCCCACCGCCTCTCGTTCGGCACCAACTTTCGACCCGCCCGCGGTATTCCCCGGCAACGGAGCGCAAGCGTGTCATCCTTGCCCCGATCACGTCCAGAAAAGAGGTCCCGCATGATGAAGGAACTGAAGGTGATCGGCGTCGAGGGCGGATCGCTCATCCTCGTCTCTGACGCCGGTGTGCGCTTCTGTGTGCACGTTGACGAGACTCTGCGGAACCAGTTGCGTCCTCGCCTCCACTACGTTGCGCCGCGCGGAAAACGGGTGTCTCCGCGCGAAATTCAGGCGCATATTCGCTCAGGGCTCTCGGCTGATGACGTCGCCGAACTCACAGGCGCGCCGCTGGAGTACATCGCCCGCTTCGAGGGACCGGTCATCGCCGAGCGTGAACACATTGTCGCCTCTGCCCTTGCTGTGCGTGTTCACACCAGCACAGACCCCGACCCTCTCGAAGAGGGAATACCGTTTGGTGACGTTATTGGCGAACGGCTTACCTCGCTCGGCGCAGAACGCGAGCAGTGGTCAAGTTGGAAGGAAGACGAGGGCTGGGTCGTGAAGTTGCTCTTCCGATCGGACGAGATTGACCACGATGCACGCTGGCGTTTCGATCCCAAAAAAGCAGTGCTCTCGCCTCTCACCTCGGAGGCAGTCACGCTCTCGCAGCAGGGCGAAATTCGGCCAACGCTGATCCCTCGACTGCGAGCTGTCGTCTCCGCCACGGTCGATGAGCGGGCCACACGTTTCGACCCCGATGTATTCAGCACGCCCACCTCAAAAACTTTGGGTGACTCGCCGGCTGATAATCCGGTCACGGACACCCCCGAGGCCGCCCCACTAGCCCCCTCGTTAGCGGCACGCCCGTCTGATACGGAGCCGCAGCCGACGCTCGAGGAGACTCCACGCCTCCTTCCTTCGGTGCCTCGGTCGGCGACCAACACCACGGAACAGCGTGAGCACACTCTCAATGACACGGCAGACCTGCTCGACGCCCTCCGCCGCCGCCGCGGCGAGCGTGAGCACTCCGCCCCCTCCCGGGTGCGCGAGGATCTGCAGGAGGCACCAATTTCCGAACCGGAGGTGCGATCCGCTCCCCCCGCCCCGGCGCACCCGTCTGGGGCGCGAGCCTCCCTTCGGCGCGGTCGTGCCTCCATGCCCAGCTGGGATGAGATAGTTTTCGGCGCCCGCACCGAGGAATGACTCCTCCGTCCTCACGAGCAACCGGCGAGAGCTAGATTCCGGTGAGGGCTCCGAAGCCAAGCAGGGGAACCTGAGTTTCTTCCGGAGTCAGGGAACCGTGTTGGCCGATCATCGATCGTCCGGAGGTGTCGTCGGCGGCGTAGTATGCGATCGTTTTTCGAGCGGCGACGAAAACATCGCCCATGCGGTCGGCCGCCGTCGCCCCGAGTTCACCAAACCATCCGCTTGCCGCCACCTCTGACCGAGTAGCGATCCAGGCGCGTGAGCCCTCCGCTTCCCGCCATCGCGCGGCGACCGCCTCGAGGTCGGCGCCTTCCTCGAGGTGCAGCTGTAAGCAACGAGGCTCACCGCCCAGATGTCGTACCCCTTCGAGAAGGGGGCTACGCTCCACAAGAACATGGGAAGAAAAGGGCACGTCGAGTACTCCGTGGTCGGCGGTGACAAGAGCTCCCTCTCTGCTACGCAGTTCCTGCGCGAATGCTGCGAACGCTCCGTCGACGAGCTCAAGGGCCGTGGTCCACTCCGGCGACTGCCAACCCCGAGAGTGCGCTGTCATGTCAAGTTCGGGTATATACAAATAGATCAACCTAGGCCCACCACGGTTGAGCAGTGAGCGCGCCGAGTCGAATCGTTCCGTCACGGACCCAGCGGGGTGGTACTGCGCCCCGCGGAGAATCGCCCGCGTCAACCCGGAGTGTGCATACCGTGACGGCCCGATCACGCTGCTCGGGATCCCCTCCGCGCTAGCCCGTTCGAAGACAGTGGGCATAGGTTGCCACTGCTCGGGAATCATCCGATCGTCCCAGCCGGAGAGCTGGTTGACGAGCCGGTCGGATGCTCGATCAAGCACCCGGTACCCCACCATTCCATGTGCGCCCGGTCGCAGCCCAGTCATCAACGTTGTCAGCGCCGAGGCCGTTGTCGTCGGGAAGCCGGAGACAAGCGTGTTGCTGCGATCTAACGCGGACGCCAGCGCTCGCGAATGACCAGCACGTCGCCGGAGATTGGCCACACCGAGACCATCGATAAGAACGATGACGATTCGCTCAACCTGGCGCGTCCCGATGCTGCTGGGCCGCCCCAAAAGAACTTCGAGAGCTCCTGGCAGGATATCGGCGAGGCTTCGCCGACCGGCAGGTGCAACCGGTAATGTCGAGGTCATTGTTCTCAGTTTTTCACAGTGCACTTCCGGCCGAGCTGATCGTAGGCGGTGAGTCCGTGGGGAAGAATCTCAGACGGCTGCTCCGGGCTCCGCCATAAAATGCGGTGGTAAGAGCCAGGTCGCGCCCGGGTCTGTTCCCTGAGAGCGTTGAGATCCCTCCGTCCCTATTAGTGCGCGCGAAAGGTGCCACACCGTCACCGTCGCGCCCGCCAGTGAAGTGAGTCATGAACGCTGCAAGCTTGTCCTCCGGATCCTCCCTCACCGAGCGCATCGAGGATGTCGACGTTTCGGCCGAGATGGAGGGCTCCTTCCTCGAATACGCCTATTCCGTCATTTACTCACGAGCCCTACCCGATGCGCGCGACGGTCTCAAACCTGTGCAGCGGCGGATCCTCTTCATGATGAGCGAGATGGGACTGCGCCCCGATCACGGGCACGTGAAGTCGGCGCGCGTGACGGGCGAGGTCATGGGCAAGCTGCACCCTCATGGCGACGCGTCTATCTACGACTCCTTGGTGCGCCTCGCACAGCCCTTTACGATGCGCGTGCCGCTCGTCGATGGTCACGGCAACTTCGGTTCACTCGATGATGGTCCTGCGGCCGCTCGTTACACAGAAGCACGCTTGGCACCGGCCGCGATCGCCATGACGGAGCACCTCGGCGAGAATGTGGTCGAGTTCATTCCGAACTACGACAATTCGCACGAGCAGCCGGAGGTGCTTCCCGCGGCATTCCCGAATCTGCTGGTCAACGGGGCGAGCGGTATCGCAGTCGGTATGGCGACCAATATGGCACCGCACAACCTGGTCGAGGTGGTGGCAGCCGCACGGCACCTCATTGCGCACCCCGACGCTTCTCTCGACGACCTGATGGCGTTTGTGCCCGGCCCAGACTTCCCCAGCGGGGGTACCATCGTCGGCCTTGCCGGCGTGCGCGACGCGTACGCAACCGGGCGTGGCAGCTTCAAAACCCGCGCCCGCGTATCGATCGAAAGCATCACGGCCCGTAAATCGGGACTTATCGTCACCGAGCTGCCCTACCTCGTTGGTGCCGAGAAGGTGATCGACAAAATCAAGGACGGTGTTCAGAACAAAAAGCTCAGCGGTATCGCCGATGTGGTCGATCTCACCGACCGCGATAATGGCCTCCGCCTTGTGATCGGAATCAAAACCGGTTTCAGCCCCGAGGCTGTGCTCGAACAGCTCTATCGTTACACGCCACTGGAGGACACTTTCGCGATCAATAACGTCGCGCTAGTCGACGGCGGCCCGCGAACACTGGGGCTCAAAGAACTGCTTCAGGTGTATATCGACCACCGCCTCCAGGTTGTCACCCGACGCTCTCGCTACCGTCTGAACAAACGTCAGGAGCGCTTGCACCTGGTCGAGGGATTGCTGATCGCGATGCTCGATATCGATGAGGTGATCCAACTCATTCGGGGCAGCGATGATACGGCGGGCGCGCGCGGCCGCCTGATCGATATTTTCGAACTCAGCACGATCCAGGCTGACTACATCCTCGAACTCCAGTTGCGACGTCTCACCAAGTTCTCGCGGATCGAACTCGAGACCGAGCGCGACACTCTCGTGAGTGAAATCGCCGAATTGGAGGCGTTACTGGCCAGCCGAGCCCGGCTTGAGGAGCTGGTTTCGGACGAACTCGACCAGGTTGCTCAGCGACTCGGCACCCCGCGGCGGACCCTGCTCACCGAGGCACGCCCGTCGGCGGCCAGCACCGGTCGCAAAGCTGCGGCTGTACTCGAGATCGCCGACGTGCCGTGCCGGGTTCTGCTGAGCACTACCGATCGGATAGTACGCTTTGACCGCGACACGTCGGCCCTCCCGCAGCCAAGGCGCGTGTCGCGCCGCAGCAAACATGATGCGATTCTCAGCATGCTCGACACCAGTACGCGCACCGAGATTGGCGCAGTGACCACCGCCGGGCGTCTGCTGCGTTTCTCTTCTGTTGATGTCCCGGCCGTTCCGTCCTCCTCCGTTCAGCTGGGAGCGGGGGTACGAATGAACGACTACCTCCCCCATCTGGCGAAAGACGAGCGGGTGCTCGCTCTCGTCGCCCTCGATGACTCGAGGCCGATCGGCCTGGGCACCGTACGAGGCATCGTGAAGCGGGTCTTTCTCTCCGAACTCCCCAGCCGCCCCGACATCGAGCTGATTGCGCTCAAACCAGAGGACGCTGTCATTGGTGCAGCACCTGCTGCCGACGAGGACGAGCTGGTGTTTGTGACGGGAGAGGCGCAGCTGCTGCGTTTCTCTGCCTCCGCCGTGCGCCCGCAAGGACGAAGTGCCGCGGGCATGGCGGGCGTGAAGCTCGGTGAGACAGACGAGGCAGTGCATTTCGCGGTGGTTGCCGACCGGGAGCGTGACGTCGTCGTCGCCACCGTCGCGATTGATAGCTGGGCACTTTCTGACACTGACACCGGCAGCGCCAAGGTATCGGCCTTCTCCGAGTTCCCCGCCAAGGGCCGCGCCACCAGCGGTGTACGCGCTCAGCGTTTCCTTAAAGGCGAGACAGCGCTCCGGGTTGCCTGGGTGGGCCCTGGGCCCGCGCACGCTCTCGAAGCCGACGGCTCGGTTGCGACACTGCCTGAGTCCGGGATGAAACGCGATAGCTCCGGGGTCGCGCTCTCTACCCCGATCGCGAGTATCGGTGCCGCTCCGGAGCTGTTTTAACGCCAGATCAGACGTCGATGCGGTCACGTGAGAGGTTTTCGGAGCCTCGCACGATGAACTGCTTGCGCGGCGCGACCTCGTTGCCCATCAGCAGCTCAAACACCCGATCAGCGTTTTCGGTATCTGACACGCACACCCGACGCAGGGTCCGCCTGGAACGGTCCATAGTCGTTGTCGCGAGCTGGTCGGCATCCATCTCCCCGAGACCCTTGTAGCGCTGGATCGGGTCCTGGTAGCGGCGGTTTGCGCGGCCCAGGGCAGTGAGAAGCCCCTGCAGTTCCTTTTCAGAGTAGGTGTAGATTGTCTCGTTCGGTTTTTTACCGGAATTGATCACCACGACACGGTGCAGCGGTGGTACCGCAGCAAAGACCCGCCCGGCCTCCACCAAAGGCCGCATATATCGGAAGAAAAGGGTAAGCAACAGTGTGCGAATGTGTGCTCCGTCAACGTCGGCATCGCTCATAAGGATGATCTTGCCGTAGCGCGCCGCCGACAGATCAAAGGAGCGACCAGAGCCTGCGCCAATCACCTGGATCATTGATGCACATTCCGCGTTCGACAGCATGTCGGCAATGCTCGCCTTTTGCACATTAAGAATCTTGCCGCGGATCGGTAACAATGCTTGATATTCACTATTGCGCGCCAGCTTGGCGGTGCCTAGTGCGGAATCACCCTCGACGATGAACAGTTCACTGTTATCAACGTCGCTACTGCGGCAGTCGACAAGTTTCGCCGGCAGAGACGAGGACTCCAACGCGTTCTTACGCCGCTGAGTTTCTTTATGCGCACGGGCCGAAATCCGTGACTTCATTTCAGCGACGAGCTTCTCGAGAAGCTGCGAAGTCTGTGCTTTATCCTCGCGTTTACTCGACGAGAAAACGGTGCCGAGCGCAGAGGTAACGGTCGAGGCTACGAGGGCGCGTACAGCGGGCGTGCCCAACACCTCCTTTGTCTGGCCCTCAAACTGGGGCTCGGGGAGACGCACGGTGAGCACAGCAGTCAGTCCAGCCAGTACATCATCTTTTTCGAGCTTGTCGGAGCCTGCTTTCAGTCGACGAGCGTTGGCCTCGACCTGGGAGCGGAGCAGCTTCAGCAGCCCCTGCTCGAAGCCAGTCTGATGGGTACCGCCCTGGGGAGTCGAAATGATGTTCACAAAGCTGCGCACGCAGGTGTCATATCCAGTCCCCCAGCGCAGCGCAATATCCACCTCGCAGACGCGCTCCACCTCAGTCGGCACCATGGTGCCACTTGAGGTCAGCACCGGGACCGTCTCGGTAAACGTGCCAGACCCAGTGAGCCGGAGAACATCAGTGACCGCAGGATCCGGTGCAAGGAACTCAACAAACTCAGAAATACCACCGTCGTAACGGAAGGTCTCGGCTCGCCGTTGCTCCGCGCGGTCATCCACAATGTTGATGGCAAGTCCCGGCACCAGGAACGCCGTTTGACGTGCTCGGGCCACCAGATCATCCGTTTGGAACGTCGCGCCCTTGGTGAATATCTGGCGGTCGGCCCAGTAGCGCACACGAGTCCCGGTGACGCCCTTGGCAACCTTGCCGACCACCGTCAATTCCGAACCGTTTTCGAACGGCATGAAGGGATTCTCCGGACTGGGGTCACCGGCATCGACAAACCGGCCAGGCTCACCGCGACGAAAAGACATTCTGAAGGTACGACCGTTGCGATCGACCTCAACGTCAAGCCGCTCCGAGAGCGCGTTAACGACAGAAGCGCCCACTCCGTGCAGACCACCCGACGCGGCGTAGGAGCCGGAGCCAAATTTGCCGCCCGCATGCAGTTTTGTGAAGACGACCTCGACGCCCGACAGTCCAGTCTTGGGTTCTCTGTCGACCGGAATACCACGTGCACGATCGCGCACCTCCACGCTGCCGTCAGCGTGGAGAACGACACTGATCTCCGAACCGTGGCCAGCCAGGGTTTCGTCGACAGAATTATCGATAATTTCCCACAGGCAGTGCATCAAACCGCGCGAATCGGTGGTACCGATATACATCCCGGGGCGCTTTCTTACGGCCTCGAGCCCCTCAAGGACCGAAAGGTGACGCGCGGAGTAATCGGTGGAGGCCATCCGAGGAGTGTACTTTCGCTCAGCGGTTCAGCTCGACACGACGCGCAGCCCGCCATAGGTGATCCGGCAAGCGAGGGCGTCCTACGCGTAGAGCGAAATGCTGCGGCATCGACTCCGTACCGAAACATTCGCGTGCTTGGATGGGTTTCATCAGATAAGAGATCGCAGAACGAGTGCAGGAGGCCCACGTCATGTCGACCACAGCAACCCAGAACGACGTGGAAGAACTCGAGGGAGTCGCCCAGCTCTCGGCCGCCGACCGGTGTGACAGCTGCGGCGCACAAGCCTATATCCGCGTTGTTGTCAACAGTGGAGAGTTACTCTTCTGCTCCCACCACGGCAAGAAATACCAGGAAAAGCTTTCCAGCATTGCCCACAGCTGGCATGACGAATCAGCACGACTCTTCGAGGAGCAGCGTCCCTAACAAGCCGAGTCTGGACTTTGTGAACTCAACGACTGTGTAGTTGAGTCACCGCCGACCGACACCAAGCCGCCTTGCAATCACGTCGCGGGCGGCTTGTGCCGTGTTATCGGCGGCACGGATGCGATCATCGATTGGTTGGTAGCCGTGCCCGATAACACGACGCAGAATCGCATCGGCAAGAATAGGATTCTTCGCCAGCACAGGCCCGTGCAGATGCGTGCCAAGCAGAGCACCTGAGCGATACCCCTCCGTGCCGTTGCCATTGCCGACGCCATACAGAACGCGGCCAAGTGCCTGCTCTGCCGAGAACCCCTCCATACGGCGCACATGATTCTCGAAACCGATCAGCACTCCGTCCGCTGACTCGACAACAAGGTCATCGCTCACCCGCTCGGTGGAAGTGGAAGAAACAGCACGACCAGGGAACAGCCCGATGCCTTCCACTACGCCGGAGGCGGTGGTGAAGGACTCGGCAAGCAGTTCCCAGCCCGCGCCCACAGCGACAATCTCGGTACCGTCGGCCACCCAGCCGTGCAACGAAGATCCCAGCTCATTGAGAAGCGTCAATACGCCGGGGAGGTCCTGCTCGGCACCGGTGCCCACCACCAGGATGTCGGGACGGGTCATCGGGTCTACGCTTTCGCGCAGCGCAAGAACTGCCGCGTCGCATCCAGACCAGTGTGCTCGCGCGGCGAGTACACGAGCATTAGCCGCGTCGCCGTTGCTGTCGAGAGCATCGGGAGCGAGCACAGCAATGCGCAAGATGGTCACGGAGTTTCTTCCCGGTTGGAGGTGAGCTGGAGGTGCGCACGGGTGCGTCGCATGGAGTCGGCCGAAAAGACGATCGTTTTACGTCCGTGGTGGGGAGCCGGCAACGCGAGAAAGATGTCTAGTGCGCGACCCAGATCCTCCTCGACCGCATCGATCGTGACCCCGTCGTAGCGTAAGTGCAGCGCTGCCTCATGCGCCTGTGAGCCGGAAACAACCCGGACTCGCCCGAGCCGAGCCGTATCGACCGGCCAGAAATAGGAGGGATCACGCACGTCGGATCCGATGGCAAGCATAATCTGCTCGGTACCCTCGTGAATTTCGGCAATATTGAGGCGATAACTCGCTGGATTTTGCACCAGAACGAATTCGACCTCCTGTCCGCGCACCGTCACGACTTCCCCACGGCCGAAGACCGGATCAATCGCGGAGAGCGCAGCGGAGGCTACGCCGGCGTCAAAGTGTTCCGCCAGTACAGCACGCGCGGCCGACACTGCCGCTGCCGCATCGACGGCGTAATGCACGCCGCGCGCGGGAAGGCGCACGTCCAACCGTTCACCGTCGCTCGCAATGACCGCTGCGTCACCCTGCGTCTTCTCCACGACAGTGGTTGCCCGCTCACGGCTGCCCTCTGCCTCGGCTGCGTAGCCGAAGCCTCCCGGGGTGTGCTCCCGTACCGACTCCGAGACGCCGTACCAGCGGACGACATCATTGGGCAGCATCGTAGCGATCTCGGCAATGTGCCGGTCATCAGCGTTAAGAACAACGCGTTTACTCGCACGGGACGCGACGGTGGCGAGCATCCGTGCAACCATCGCCGGGTCGAAAAAGCGGTCAATCTGGTCAACGACCACGTTAGTCAGCACCACGACTCTGGGATGCAAGCGTGGCGCTAGACGTGCAGCGTGGCCCTCGTCCATTTCAAGGACCGCGATATCCGCATCGATTCTGCCACGGATATCGGTGCGCTCGAGGAGAGCGGAGGTGAGTCCTTGCGCGATATTCGCGGTCGAAGGATTAGTGAAGACGTCAAGCCCGTGTGCCCGGAGGATCGCAACAAGCATCTTCGTGGTCGTCGACTTGCCCGCCGAACCACTGACAACGACGAGTCCTTGCGGGAAGCTTTCGAGAACAGAGGGCAAGAAACCAGGGGCAATGCTATTCACGACCAGTCCGGGTACTGCCGACCCACCGCCGCGGGTTCGGACCCGCGCCGCGAACCTGGCGGCCTTCCCGATGAGCACCGCCGGGGTATAGCGGATCACAGTCCTACTCGAGGTAGTCGCGGAGCGACTGAGAGCGGGACGGGTGGCGGAGCTTGGCCATGGTCTTGGATTCGATCTGACGGATCCGCTCGCGAGTCACTCCGAAGGTGTCTCCGATCTGGTCAAGTGTTTTGGGCATGCCATCACCGAGGCCGAAGCGCATCCGAATCACCCCCGCTTCGCGCTCCGAAAGTGAGTCAAGAAGTGACTCCAGCTGCTTCTGCAGCATTGTGAAGCCCACCGCATCGGCCGGGACGACCGCCTCGGTATCCTCGATGAGGTCGCCGAATTCGCTATCGCCGTCTTCGCCCAACGGGGTATGCAGCGAGATCGGTTCGCGACCATACTTTTGTACTTCCACGACCTTTTCGGGGGTCATATCGAGTTCTCGCGAAAGTTCTTCGGGCGTGGGCTCGCGGCCAAGATCCTGGAGCATCTGACGTTGCACACGAGCGAGCTTGTTGATCACCTCAACCATATGCACCGGAATGCGGATGGTGCGGGCCTGGTCCGCCATAGCACGGGTGATCGCTTGACGGATCCACCACGTCGCATAGGTCGAAAACTTGAAGCCCTTCGTATAGTCGAATTTCTCGACCGCACGGATGAGGCCGAGGTTTCCTTCTTGGATGAGATCTAAGAACTGCATCCCACGGCCCGTGTAGCGCTTTGCGAGGCTCACCACAAGACGGAGGTTCGCGCCGAGCAGGTGACTTTTCGCGCGCTGGCCGTCCTTGGCGACCCAGCGCAACTCACGGATAAGCTCGGGGCTCAGATCCGTAGAGTTCGCGAGCTTATCCTCGGCGAACAGGCCGGCCTCGATACGCATCGCGAGTTCGACCTCCTCGGCAGCGTTCAGGAGCGCTACTTTGCCGATCTGTTTGAGGTAGTCCTTAACTGGGTCTGCAGTTGCACCGGTAATAGTGGTCGAGTAGACAGGGACCTCATCGTCTTCGCCACCGAAGGACAGCACAAGCGCTCCACTAGGAAGTGGCTCCTCGGGTGCCGCAACAGCTTCGGCTGAAGTCTCCGACGTCTCGGAGCCATCTTTGCTGGCAGTTTCGGTGTCCTCGATGACAACCGCCGAGTCCCCGTCTTCGTCAGTGACTTCGATCTCCTCCGGCGCGACACTGTCGGTGGCTTCCTCATCGACACTCGCTGTCGGGGCGGCAACCTTGGTTGTTGCTTTCTTCTTCGCCGACTTGGCCACCACGGTCTTCGCGGTTGTCGTTACCTCGTCGTCGATAGCATCAAGCGTTGCGGTCTTGGTAGCTCTGGTGGCCATGAGTGGCACCTCTCCATCCGTTGCGTCCCGGAGGCGGTCGACGCCAGGAGAGGCGACGTCCGTCGGTGGGCATTATGAGGACCCATGTCAAGTCGAGAGCGTCACCAACCCGACGGGGGTGTTGACACATCTCGGCCCGAACGGGTCCTAGCGATAATTATTGCACGCCTGCGTAGCACAGCCGCGCGAAAGAAGTCAGCTCTCAAGGGAAGGCCTGACTAAAGACCACGAGGTCTCCCAGGAGAGACCATGGTCATTGGTTGACAACTGGGCGACTCCCCTACACAGGAACCACGCGATGTGCCGCCAGTATTCCCGAGACGCAGCGCCTGAAGATATCTCTGCCATCACCACACGGCTCGCTGCGGTCACCGGGACCGTGGCGGCCAGCTGTTACGTGACTCCGGGTTCGTCCCCCAGCCGCCGAGTGGCCAAAAAATTTTCCAGTTCGGCCGCAATGGCGTCGGCGCTCGGTATAAATCCGTCTTCGTTTGTCAACGGCGAGCGGAGGCTAGTTTTCTCCATGTAGGAGTCGTGCCTCAATTCGAGCGCAGCTACCAGCTTATGTAACTCTTCGTTATCTGCCACCTGCTCGTCAACTTTGGCGAGAAACTCACGACCTCTTTCGCGTAGTCGATCCGTAGGGAAAATAAGTCCGGTCGCCGCAGAAATACTTTCTACAGCCGCAACCGCGGCTTGTGGATATTCAGTGTCGGAAAGATAATGCGGGATCAGCAGGGCAAAACCGACGGTGCTTAATCCACTCTCACAAAGACGATACTCAAGCAGATGAAGAACATTCGACGGCAGCTGAGTGTGCGGCCGCCATACGGACATCGCTTCAACAAGGTCCTTACGGTTACCGCTCACCGTCACGCCGACAGGTCGAGTGTGCGGAACGGGCATCGGGATTGCGAGTACCCACGTTGTAGTCGCGACCTCCAATTGTCGGATGAGCGAGATCACAGCCTGCGTAAAACGCTCCCACTGAAAGTCAGGTTCAAAACCCGTTAAGAGGAGAAATGGTCGTTGTAACTCGTCGTAAGCAAGCGAGAGATCCAGCCTCGCTGGCCGATAGTCGGTCAGATGATCCTGATCAAAAGTAATAATGGGACGACGGGCACGATAATCGAGTAGCTGATCCTGGTCAAAAACGGCGATTGGACGATGCTGTAGAGTCTCACGGAGATAGTCGCCGACCTGCGCGACCGCACCTCCCGCGTCGGCAAACCCGGTCAACCCTGCGACAAGGTGCAACCCGCGCGGAATATCCGACAGATCACCTTCAATCTCAAACAGCTCGTCCGGGTCCAGCATAATATCCACTCTAGACGCCACAAGAGGGTACGCCCGGAGGAGGCGCTGAGCCCTCAGCGAACAACCTTTAGCATGGCGCGCATGCCCCTTTCCTCCCTGAAGTACTCGTCTGCCCACCCTTCCGATAGCGACGTCGATGCCCTCGTATTGGGCGTTGCGCCAGGAGCGAACGGTCCCCGTCTCGTCGGATCAGAGTGCTTCACGTCCCTTGCCGAGCTGCTGGAGCCATCCCTAGAAGCAGTTGGTGCGACGGGCGCGAGTGACACTGTCCTCCGCATCCCGTCCTCGGTGAAAGCAGGCATCATCGCGCTGGTTGGCCTGGGGGCGGCCGAGCCCACCGATGCTTCATTACGTGCTGCAGCCGGCGCGGCTGTGCGCTCGCTGGCCGGCTTGAGTTCCGTCGCGCTTGCTTTACCGGCGGGGTCCGACGGTACCTTCGCTGCGGTGGCGGAGGGAGCCGCTTTGGGTGCCTATGCTTTCGCCGCCTTCCGCGGCAACAGCGCGTCCTTGGTCACGGCACCGGTGAAGGATGTCGTGCTCCTCGGCAACGGGGAGCAGACTGTGCTCACGCGCGCCCTTGTGGTGGCTCGCGCCGTTTCCGTCGTCAAAGATTTGGTCAACACGCCCCCGTCACATCTCTACCCAGAGAAGCTCGCCGAAGTGGTGCAGGAGGGAGCCCAGGGTTTGCCGCTCGAGGTCACCGTCTGGGACGAGAAGGCGCTCGAGGAGGGCAGCTTCGGCGGCATCCTTGGCGTCGGCCGCGGATCCTCACGACCCCCACGACTGGTGAAAATCGCCTACTCGCCCGATGGCACCTCTCCCCACCTCGCTCTCGTGGGCAAGGGAATCACCTTTGACAGCGGCGGACTCTCACTCAAACCACCGGCCTCCATGATTGGCATGAAGTACGACATGACGGGGGCGGCGACGGTGTATGCCGTTGTCCGCGCGATAGCAGAATTACAACTTCCGATCAGTGTGACGGCCTGGTTATGCATTGCCGAGAATCTTCCGTCCGGCACGGCAATCCGGCCGAACGATGTACTGACTATTCGTGGCGGAACCACCGTCGAAGTACTCAATACCGATGCCGAGGGCCGCCTCGTCCTGGCAGATGGGCTCGTCGCCGCAAGCGAAGAGTATCCCGATGCCATCGTCGACGTCGCGACACTCACCGGGGCGGCCACGGTGGCGCTCGGAAACCGCACCGTCGGGGCGATGGGAGATGATGAACTGGTTGCCACGGTGCTCAGCGCAGCCGAACACGCGGGTGAACACTTCTGGCATATGCCGCTTCCGACTGAGCTGCGTGCGCTGCTCAAGTCCGACATCGCCGACATTGCCAATATGAAGCCAGGCAACGTCGCAGGCGGTATGTTGATCGCCGGTCATTTCCTGCAGGAATTCGTTGGTCCGCGCCGCGATAGCGACAAAACGAACAGGATCCCGTGGGCGCACCTCGACATCGCCGGCTCTGCGAACAACACGAACGGCGCCTACGGTTTTACCGCGAACGGCCCCACCGGCGTTTCGGTGCGTACCTTGATCACACTGGCGGAGCGCCTCGCGAGCGCGTAGTAGGGTCAACGGTGCGGGAACTCCCGCCTTGTCCCCTCTCTTCCTTCGCCCTCGTGCTTTGCGCTGGCTGGAGTCTGAGGAGAGTAGCGCGTCGCAAGGGAGTCACGAGTGTCGGAACAGCGTTACGACTTAGTTGTTCTCGGAGGCGGCAGCGGCGGATATGCCGCTGCCCTCCGCGCGACTCAGCTTGGCCTGAGCGTAGCGATTGTCGAGCGCGACAAGCTCGGTGGCACCTGCTTGCATCGCGGCTGCGTCCCGACGAAGGCTCTCCTGCACGCTGCCGAACTCGCCGACGGCGCTCGTGACGCGTCCAAATACGGCGTTCTCGCGAGCTTTGACGGCATTGATTTCGCTGGTGTCACTCGCTATCGCGAGAGCGTGGTCGCAGGCAAGTACAAGGGGCTGCAGAGTCTTGTGTCTTCCCGCGGCATCACCATTGTCTCCGGCCAGGGGCGGCTGACCAGCTCCACTGCCGTTGAGGTGGGCGAACAGGTTCTGCGTGGTCGCTCAGTTGTCCTCGCCACCGGCTCCGTCTCCCGGACGCTGCCGGGCGTCGAAATCGGCGGACGGATTATCACTAGCGACCAAGCACTCGAACTAGATCGGGTTCCGAAGCATGTCGTCATCCTCGGCGGAGGCGTGATCGGCGTGGAATTCGCAAGCGTGTGGCGCTCGTTCGGGGCCGAGGTGACCATCATTGAAGCACTCTCCCGCCTGGTGCCGAATGAGGACGAGAGCGTCAGTAAGCAACTCGAGCGCGCATTTCGGCGGCGCGGGATTGCGCTCTCGCTGGATTCCCGTGTTGCCTCCGTCTCACAGAGCGATGTCGGTGTCACCGTTTCGCTCGACAGCGGCGAACGCGTTGATGCTGAGCTGCTGCTGGTCGCGGTAGGGCGCGGACCTGTCACCGCCGGTCTTGGTTTCGAGGAGGTTGGCGTGCGTCTCGACCACGGCTATGTGGTCACAAACGAACGCCTACACACTTCGGTGCCCGGCGTCTACGCAGTCGGTGACGTCGTCGCCGGACCGCAGCTCGCGCATCGCGGCTTTCAGCAGGGAGTCTTTGTTGCGGAAGAGATCGTCGGACTTGCGCCACAGGTGGTGACCGATGCTGCTGTGCCCAAGGTCACTTACTGTGATCCTGAGGTCGCCTCAATCGGCCTGACCGAAGCGCACGCCATCGAACAGTACGGTACTGATCGCGTCGCCAGCTACGACTACGGGCTTGGCGGCAACGCGCGAAGCACGATCATCGGCACAACCGGTTCGGTGAAGGTTGTCCGTGTTATCGACGGTCCGGTTGTCGGAGTACACATGGTCGGTAGCCGCGTGGGTGAGCTGATCGGAGAGGCGCAACTCATTGTGAACTGGGAGGCGCATCCCGAGGACATCGCCCCGCTCGTTCACGCGCACCCCACGCAAAACGAGGCCCTCGGCGAGGCGCATCTCGCCCTCGCCGGGAAGCCGTTGCACGCCCCAGGAACCACCGCGAAGCGGCAACCCGCCGCTCCCGCTTCAGTAAGCTGAACATCGATATATAAGCGTCTTAAGGAGACAGGCTCATGAGCGAATCCGTCAGCCTCCCGGCACTCGGAGAGAGCGTCACGGAAGGAACGGTCACCCGCTGGCTAAAAAATGTTGGTGACCGGGTCGAAGTAGATGAGCCCCTGCTCGAAGTCTCGACGGACAAGGTTGATACCGAAATCCCCTCTCCCGTCTCCGGTGTGATCGAGGAAATCCTCGTGCAGGAGGACGAGACGGTGGAGGTCGGTGCCGAGCTGGTTCGTATCGGCGATGGCTCGGGGGTTTCGGTTCCCGCTCAGCCTGAGACAGCCGCCGAACAGACCACCGAAGTCGCGCCCACCGCTGAAACTACCCCCTCGGTTGACGCTGACAGCGAGCAGGAGGTGCCCGCTCCCGCTGAGCCAGAGCCCGCTCCCGCGGCCGAAAAGTCGGCTCCTCGTTCCGCTTCTCCGACTCCTGCCGCGGAGTCGGCAACACCGGAACCCACCGACTCCAACCCCGGCTACGTCACCCCGTTGGTTCGCAAACTCGCGAGCGAGCACGGCGTAGACCTCACCTCCCTCACGGGCACCGGTGTAGGTGGACGTATACGCAAACAGGATGTTCTTGACGCTGCTGCGACAGCCGCTGCCTCACCGGTATCAGCTCCCGCGGCCGCTGAGGCGAAGGCGGTGCGAACCCCCTTGGCTACCTCGCCCTTGCGCGGCACCACACAGCCGATGTCGCGCCTGCGTAAAGTCCTCGCCCAGCGAGCGGTCGAGTCGATGCAGGCCAGCGCGCAACTCACCTCAGTGATTGAGGTCGACGTCACCGCGGTTGCCCGCTTCCGCGACTTGGTCAAGAAAACGTTCCAGGAGAAGACCGGCACGAAGCTGTCCTTCCTCCCCTTCTTTGCACTGGCCGCGGCGGAGGCTCTTAAGGCGTACCCGGTGATCAACTCGACCCTCGACGGTGACTCGATCCTCTACCCGGACCACGAGAACATCAGCATTGCGGTGGACACTGAACGCGGACTCCTGACACCGGTCCTCAAAAACGCGTCTGAGCTTAACCTGGCTCAGATCGCCACCACTATCGGTGATCTGGCAGAACGGACCCGTAGCAACAAGCTGAAGCCCGATGAGCTGGCGGGAGGGACTTTTACGCTGACCAACACCGGTTCCCGCGGCGCCCTCTTCGACACACCCGTCGTATTCCTTCCGCAGACGGCCATCCTAGGCACCGGCGTTGTCACAAAGAAACCAGCTGTTGTGCAAGTTGATGGCGCTGACGCTATCGCGATTCGCTCCACGGTATTTCTCGCGCTTTCCTACGATCACCGCACGGTTGATGGAGCAGATGCGGCGCGCTTCCTGGTCGCTGTCAAGGATCGTCTTGAGGAGGGCGCGTTCGAAACGGATCTCGGCATCTGAGTGATGCATACCGGGTAGGACGTCATGGTCCGTCTCCGGTGTAAACGTCACGGATGAGCCAACCGGCCTCCGTCCTGATCATCAGGACGGAGGCCGTCGTCATTCCCGGAACTTCTTTGAGGACGACGACTGCAGAGCCTCCATTAGTGTCGGCAAGGACGGTGCCAGACTTCGCCGAGTCGGCAAGCAACCTGATAGTTCCGGCAGCCCGCAACGGTGAATCGGCGGTGGTGAGTCGGGAAGAACAGGCGCTCGTGTTGCATCCGGCAGCCGCAGCAATAAGTGCAGTAGCGGCTTCCTCCGGTGATAGCTCTGGCCGCGGGGCCCGAGCCTGCGGAGAGGATCCGGACTCAGCCGGCGCGACCGTGTTCGACGGAGCACCTGAACGATCTCGTGCGTGAGAGTTATTATTCGCAGTCTCTCCTGGCGCAGGGCTCGCCATCGTCGTCTCGCCCGTCGCTGGCCGAGTGCACGGCACTGACGCCACCACCGCGCCCAGAACGATGACGACGCCGGTGATGATTGGTCCACGCCGTCGCCGCGTGACCCGCACCACATAGTCGAGCCAATTGTCCCAGGGATGGGAGCGCCGATGCCGAGCAGTCGAGGCGGCTACGCCTGCCTCTCGGGACCCGCCGCCCCGTATTGTCGCTCGTATCAGTTCAGCAACCGGTAGCGGCGGCGCCGCTCGGTAGAGGAGCGCTTCGAGTTGGCCGAGGCTCTCGGCGTGAGCGATCGGCCACCG
Organism: Rathayibacter toxicus DSM 7488; assembly: GCF_000425325.1. Lineage (GTDB taxonomy): Bacteria > Actinomycetota > Actinomycetes > Actinomycetales > Microbacteriaceae > Rathayibacter > Rathayibacter toxicus. Next base: position 187,283 of record NZ_AUDF01000003.1, on the reverse strand, counting down.
TGGGCAACGCTCTTTACAGCGCGCAGAGAGTCGCAGAATAGCGGCGAGGGCCGCTTCTGCGGTAGCGGCTGCCTCTGTCTCAAGCAATAGCACCGGCCGCCCCTGGGCGGTGAGCGCGATGGTCGACGCCGTGGGCGCGAGGTGCACACCTGTCGCGGCGGCATCATGCATGGCCCTCAGAACAGGTGTAAGCATCGTCACGAGAGCACCCACTGAGAGTTCGCTGTCTGATGCAAGTATCTGCTCGAGCGTGATTTCGACGGTTGGGCTTGTCGTGAGCAGGCACGTCCGCCGCGCCGCATCAACCTGAAGAATTCGCTCACGGTGCTCATGCGGTGGTAGGCAGGCGACTGCGCCGCTGAGGAGCGTCTTCGCTTGTGTTCGTCGCAAACGAGTCGCCGTTGCTGGCACACCTCCTGACTTGTGGACAACGGTTCCGCGGTGGTTTCTGTCGACGACCGCTCGGCGGACGATCAGCCTGTGCCACCGTGCCCGCCAAATGCATCCCCGTGTCGACGTCATGCCGAGAGGATGGTCGTTCGCCGCGGACTATCACTCAGCCAGAGCGCGAAAGCGTGGACAGAACGATCGAATGTTTACTGTGGAGGAGCCCCCCCGTTGGTCGTCAAACGGGCGTCATTCGCTCGGTATCCTTAATCACATGGCACGTAACACGGAACCGTCGGCGAGAACAGTCAAGGAACCCGGACGTCTTCGCCAGATGTGGCAGGTGTTCCAGATGACCCGCCGATATGACAGCAACGCCGTCTGGGCCATCCTGCTCGCACTGCTGCTTCCGATCCTCATCGGCATCCTTCTGGGCATCCTTCTCGGTGCGGGTAACGCTTTCGTTCTTGTCCTGTGGGTCCTCGTCGGTGTGGTCGCTGGCCTTGTGGCCGCCCTAGCCGTCCTTTCTCGTCGCGCTGAACGCGCAGCTTACAGCCAGATCAACGGTCAGCCCGGAGCTGTCGGCGCCGTGCTGCGCAGCGGACTCCGCGGCACCTGGACCGGTAGCGAGATGCCGGTCGCCGTCAACGGCAAAACACAGGACGCCGTCTACCGCGCGGTGGGACGCGGCGGCGTTGTGTTGATCACTGAAGGCCCCGCCAGCCGCACCAAACGGATGATGGAGGATGAGCGCCGCAAGGTAGCCCGCATTCTCCCCAACGTCCCCATTACCGTAATTAACGTCGGTCCGGACGACAACGCTGTTCCACTGCACAGGGTTCAGCGAGCACTTGCCAAGACAACGAAGACGCTCACCAAAGCTGAAGTGCTCGCCGTCAAAAACCGCCTCGCGTCGCTTAACACCTCGTTACCGATCCCCAAGGGTGTCGATCCGTTCAAGGTACGTCCTCAACGCCCGCGGTGACGATGCCCGAGGCGGTGGAGTTATCTTCCGACGACCCATCGTGCAGAGGGTTTACCCGCGCACCAGTACCGTTCCCACGCACTTGTCATTTAAGCCCCCGCTGATCCGAATCCCAGATCAAGGCTGGCACGAGGGTGGCCAATGCAGCGGAGCGTACGAGTGGGCGCCGCACTCCGATCCGACCGCCACGGAGTGACACAAGCCCATTCCGGACAGCCGATGACCTATGCTGCCGCCGATGGTGGGAATGAATACCACTTGCAAAAACAAGAAGCAACAAGAGACTTGCCCAGCGGTCGTAGGGGAAAAAAGCAGAAGAAATGAACCGGCAAGTGCAAGATCAACGCTGATCGCGGCGAGGAGCCGCACAGGGTCGCGACGGACAACCTACCCGAGCGGGGCAGTCCCAGACGTTCTCCTGGATACCCGCTGGGGACGTCGACAGAAGTCTTGCGCACGGGCGTCGGCATCCTTCGATCATATCTGGGCCCGGATGCACGCTAGCCGTGGTGCAGAGTTGACCGCTCCGCGTAACATGCCGGAAACAACCGAGACACGGACGGGAAACCCCCCGTCATTACCCTTAAGCGGCTGCGGTCTGCAGCCCTCGTCACGCCATTGGAGACCTTTGCATGTTTAAAGATTCTTCCGAGGTGCTCACGTTCATCAAGAACACGGACGTCAAGTTCCTCGACATCCGATTCACCGACCTCCCCGGTGTCCAGCAGCACTTCAACATTCCCGCGTCGACTGTCGATGAAGAATTTTTCTCGATCGGTCAGCTCTTCGACGGGTCTTCCATTCGCGGATTCGCCAACATCCACGAATCGGACATGCAACTTATCCCCGACGTCACCACCGCTTATATAGACCCGTTCCGCGTCGAGCGAACTTTGATTTTAGTCTTCGATATTTACAATCCGCGCAACGGAGAAATCTATTCAAAAGATCCTCGTCAGGTCGCAAAAAAGGCAGAAAAGTACCTCGCCTCGACCGGCATTGCGGATACCGCTTTTTTTGCTCCAGAAGCAGAGTTCTATATCTTTGACGACGTTCGCTACGAGATTACGCAAAACACCGCATTCCATTCCGTGGATTCCATTGAAGGTGCCTGGAACTCCGGCCGCGACGAGGAGGGCGGAAACCTTGGAAATAAGACGCCCTATAAAGGCGGGTATTTCCCGGTTAGCCCGGTAGACAAGCAGGCGGATCTCCGCGACGACATCTGCCTCAAGCTCATCGAAGCAGGTCTTGTTCTCGAGCGTTCACACCACGAGGTGGGAACGGGTGGCCAAGCAGAGATCAACTACCGCTTCGACACGATGGTGCATGCGGCAGACGACATCCTCAAATTCAAATACATCGTCAAAAATACTGCCGAACAATGGGGTAAAACGGCGACGTTTATGCCAAAACCCCTCTTTGGCGACAACGGTTCCGGGATGCACACCCATCAGTCGCTGTGGAATAACGGAACGCCTCTGTTCTACGACGAAAACGGGTACGCAGGTCTTTCCGATATTGCACGCTGGTACATCGGCGGCCTACTCAAGCACGCCCCAGCGGTTCTGGCTTTCACGAACCCCACCGTGAACTCCTACCACCGCTTGGTACCCGGCTTCGAGGCTCCGGTCAATCTGGTCTATTCGGCGGGAAACCGCTCGGCCTCTATCCGCATCCCGATCACCGGAACCAACCCGAAAGCCAAGCGAATCGAGTTCCGTGCGCCAGACGCGTCCGGAAACCCGTACCTTGCTTTTGCGGCTCAGCTCATGGCAGGTATCGACGGAATCAAAAATCGCCTCGAACCGCACGAGCCGGTCGATAAAGATCTCTACGAGTTGCCTCCCGAGGAAGCGAAACTCATCCCGCAGGTTCCCGCGAGCCTTGATGCAGCTCTGAACGCTCTTGAAGCCGACCAGGACTTCCTCCTTCAGGGCGGAGTGTTCACCCAGGAACTCATTGACACCTGGATCGAATACAAGAGAGAAAAAGAGATTAAACCACTCGCGCAACGCCCCCACCCCTTCGAGTTCGAACTCTATTACGGGGTCTAAGACACATACTCTTTGTCACTAGGAGAAGGGCCGCCCTCCGCCAAGGGCGGCCCTTCTTAGTTCTCAAGACGCCGTGATTTACTCGATGTTCTCTACTCCGGTACGGCAGGTCCATAAAATAGTCGTTCGAACACGGCACGAGCACGGCGAGTAACTCCGAGATAATCGTCCTCCAGCGCAGTGGCAGAGCGAGCTGGGTATTCGAGCAGGCGGGCTACACCCTCAAGCTGGTGCCGGTCGGCCGGAAGCACATCACTTGTGCGATCTGTCCAGAGGGTCATCGCTGAACGCACTCGAGAGGCGAACAGCCACGCCGCTCGGAGACGCTCGGCATCGCTCTCAGTGACGAACCCTGCTTCCTCCGCTACACCGAGCGCCGCGAGAGTCGACGTCGTCCGCAGGGTGGGCACAGCATGGGCGTAGCGCAGCTGAATCAGCTGAACCAGCCACTCGACATCGCTCAGTGAGCCGCGGCCGAGCTTGAGATGGCGCCGTGGATCCGCTCCCTGCGGTAGCCGCTCGTTTTCGACGCGAGCTTTAATCCTCTTGACTTCGCGGATGTCACGGTCCGACAGGGCAGTTGGGTAGCGCACGCTGTCCGCAAGTTCCTCGAAGTCAGCAATCAACGAGACGTCGCCCGCCACTCCCCTGGCTCGCAGAAGCGCCTGCGCTTCCCACGTCAACGACCAGCGTGCGTAGTAGGCCCGGTAGGAATCGAGCGAACGCACCAGTGGTCCGTTCTTCCCCTCGGGGCGTAGGCCAGCGTCGAGATCCAACGGGAGGCGTGAGTCGTCGGTAAGGCGCACCAGCTCCGCGACAACAAATTGCGCATAGAGCTGCGCCTGATGCGGGTCGGCTGTTTTGGGTCGCTGCACGTACATGACGTCGGCATCGGAACCGAAGCCCAGTTCCGCGCCTCCGAAACGCCCCATGGCGATCACCGCGAACTCTGCCTCGGCTCCCGGGCGGTCCGCGCTCGAGCGCCGCACCGCGATCAACACGCCCTCCAGGAGGACAGTCATGATGTCGCTGAGGCTCCGGGCGATTTCCTCGATCGTCAGCACCCCCACAACGCCGCCGATCGCGGTGCGTAGCACCTCACGGCGGCGCAGAGCCCGCAGGACTCTGGCAACAGCATCCGGTGTGTCATGCCGGGCAAGCACAGCACGCATTTCCTCGGCCAATTGAGCTGAGTTTCGGGGGCGGACGCAGTCATCATTTTCGAGCCACGCGGCCGATTCGGGGATGCCATCAAGCAACTCACCGACAAAGCGCGAACCAGACAGCACCGTGGTCAGGCGTTTCGCCGCTCCCGAGGAATCGCGCAGCATCCGCAAAAACCAAGGCGTGCCGCCAAGAGTGTCACTCAAACGTCGGAAAGCAAGAAGTCCATAATCAGGATCAGCGCCATCGGCGAACCACTGCAGCATCACCGGCAGAAGGTGGCGCTGGATACTCGCTTGGCGCGACACGCCAGACGTCATCGCGGCGATGTGGCGCAGTGCACCGCGGGTATCGGTAAACCCGATCGCTGCCAAGCGCGCTTCCGCCTGCCCGGGCGAGAGTTCGGCGCCCGGGTCCGGCAAAGCGGCGACCGCCGACAGTAGCGGGCGGTAAAACAGTCGCTCGTGCAAGCCCCGCACTCGGTGCTTAACTCCGCTCCACAGCGCAAGCAAATCGTCTGCTGTGCGCGCCAGACCGGTCGAGCGCGCAAGCGTGCGCAACTCGTGCTCGTCACGCGGCATGAGGTGAGTACGGCGAAGCTTGCGCATTTGCAAGCGGTGCTCGAGCAGGCGCAGCACGCGATAGTCGAGAGCAAATTCCTCCGCCTCTGCCCGGCCGATGTAGCCGCGGTCTGCCAGCGCGCTCAACGCAAGGAGAGTGCCCGGCATACGAATCTCTTCATCGCCCTGGCCGTGCACAAGCTGGAGCAACTGCACAGTGAACTCAATATCGCGTAACCCGCCGGGCCCCAGCTTGATCTGGTGCTGCACATCGTCTACCGGGATGTTGTCGGTGACGCGCTCACGCATCCGCTGCACTGATTCGACAAAGTTCTCACGAGATGCACTTGACCACACCTTCGGCGCAACGGCCGCGATATAGGCGCGGCCCAGTTCCTCATCACCGGCAAGCGGGCGCGCTTTGAGCAGAGCCTGGAATTCCCAGCTCTTCGCCCAGCGGTCGTAGTACGCGATATGCGACTCTAGGGTGCGGACCAACGCGCCCTGCTTTCCCTCCGGCCGCAGGTTCGGGTCTACTTCCCAGAGCTCCGGCTCACGCGCCGGGGCTGAGATGCCGCGCATCAGGAGGACCGCGAGCCGCGTCGCGCTCTCGATCGCCCGAGCCTGTGACAGGCCGCGCTCCTGGTCACCGTCGGCGACAAAGATGACATCGACGTCGCTGACGTAGTTGAGTTCGGCTGCACCCGCCTTGCCCATGCCAATCACAGCAAGACGAGTCGCCGCTACCTCGTCACGGCTGAACCGACCGGGGCCGTCACGAAGGTCGGCGCGGGCAACGGCGAGAGAGGCTTCCAGCGCCGCCCCCGCAAGGTCGGCGAGAGCGCATGTCACCTCGTCGATCGCCGCAACCGGATCGTCCTGGCTCAGGTCATACAGGGCAATGCGCAAAAGGAGGCGACGATATCGCACGCGCAGTGCCGTCCAGCCCTCTTCTTCTCGCACCGACGCGATCCCGTCGACGGCACCGACGGAGTCACGCAACTCGCGGATCGATTCCGCGCGCCTGGGGAGCTCCCGCACACCCTCCCGAAAGTTGTCGAGTTCATTCGGCCTCCGCTGGAGGAAATCCGCCAGCCCTGACGAGGATCCCACAACACACAGCAGCCGGTTGAGCGCGGTGTCGTCGGTGAGCACCGTCTTCATCTGCTCGTGGTGACTTCGGAGCAGATCGATCAACGAGCTGAGGGCGGCGTCAGGATCGGCCACTGCGGCAAAAATCGGCACAATCGAATCGAGAGAACGCCCGGCCAGGGCCTCAGCCTCCGCCAGTCGCGTTCCGACTGTGCTCAGATCAGCAAAGCCGAGGCGCGCGAAATCACTGAGCGTGTGGTCGCGAGATTTCACGGCGTGTTCAGAGCATTTCCAGATTGCTGCGTAGTTCATATGGAGTGACCTGCGCGCGATACTCGGTCCAGTCCTTGCGTTTATTGAGCAGTACGAAGTTGAACACCTGCTCGCCGAGGGTCTCGGCGACCAGTTCTGACTCCTCCATTAAGGAAATGGCACGGTCGAGGCTCGCTGGTAGCGGAGTGTAGCCGAGAGCGCGACGCTCGCCGTCACTGAGCGTGAGCACATTGTCTTCGGCTTCAGCCGGAAGCTCATAACCCTCCTCGATGCCTTTAAGGCCTGCGGCCAAAAGCAACGAATAAGCCAGGTAGGGATTGGCTGCCGAGTCGAGGGCGCGATATTCGACCCGTGAGGACTGTCCCTTGTTCGGTTTATAGAGCGGCACCCGGACCAGTGCTGAACGATTGTTATGACCCCAGGAGATGTAACTCGGCGCCTCGTCGCCACCCCAGAGCCGCTTGTAGGAGTTGACGAACTGGTTCGTCACCGCGGTGATCTCGGGAGCATGATGCAGCAGTCCCGCAATGAACTGCCTTCCCAGCTTCGAGAGCTGGTACTGCGCGCCCTGCTCATAGAACACGTTTACGTCGCCCTCGAACAGCGAGAGGTGGGTGTGCATCCCCGACCCAGGCTGCCCGGCAAAGGGCTTGGGCATGAAGGTCGCGTAGACGCCCTGTTCGATCGCTACCTCTTTGACCACTGTGCGGAAGGTCATGATGTTGTCGGCCGTGGTGAGCGCGTCGGCGTAGCGCAGGTCGATCTCGTTTTGGCCGGGCCCTGCCTCGTGGTGGCTGAATTCGACCGAAATGCCCAGATCTTCGAGCATACGGACCGAGCGACGACGGAAATCGTGCGCCGTGCCTCCCGGAACGTTGTCGAAATAGCCGGCAGAATCGACCGGCTGCGGACCCTCAGCTCCGAACGTCGACGAGGTCAGCAGATAAAACTCGATCTCTGGATGGGTATAAAAGGTAAAGCCGCGTTCGGCCGCGTTCGCCAGCGTGCGCTTGAGTACATTGCGCGGATCAGCGACGGCCGGCTGACCATCGGGGGTCATGATGTCGCAGAACATGCGCGCGGTCGGATCCACCTCGCCTCGCCACGGCAGGATCTGAAAGGTCGACGGATCGGGGTGGGCGAGGACATCGGCCTCGAAAGAGCGCGTCAATCCTTCGATCGCGGAACCGTCAAAGCCGAGTCCTTCGACGAAGGCACCCTCGACCTCGGCCGGCGCAATCGCCACCGATTTCAGCGTGCCAACCACATCAGTGAACCAGAGGCGAACGAATTTGATCCCGCGCTCTTCAATGGTGCGAAGAACAAAGTCCCGCTGCTTGTCCATCCTGACCTTCCTGTTCTGGCTTCCCAGGCTAGTCGCTCCGCTCCGACGTCACCGGAGGCCGCTCGTGCGCCCACCGTAGACTGGCGGCCATGCCAGCGCAGCCCCTGAAACGCGTTCGAACCCATCATTTTCAGAATGCGAAAGACTCCGGTGTCCGGCTGACGGGTCTGACCAGCTACGACCAGCTCAGTGCACAGATTTTCGATGAAGCTGGCATCGATTTCCTCCTCGTCGGCGATTCGGCCGCGAACACCGTTTTGGGCTATGACACGACTCTTCCCGTCACCGTGGACGAGCTAATCCCGCTTGCCCGCGCGGTGACGGTCTCAGCAAAACGCGCCCTCGTCATCGCCGATCTGCCGTTCGGCTCGTACGAGTCCGGGCCGGATCACGCCCTACACGCGGCATTCCGCTTCATGAAGGAGGCGCACGCCCACGCCGTCAAGCTCGAAGGAGGCATGCGCTCGGCCAAGCAGATCCGCCGCATTGTCGACGCGGGCATTCCGGTGATGGCACACATAGGCTTCACTCCGCAGAGCGAGCATGGCCTCGGCGGGCACCTCGTGCAGGGGCGAGGCGAGGGGCTGGAGCACTTGCTGGCCGACGCGCTCGCGGTGCAGGACGCCGGAGCCTTTGCGGTTGTGCTGGAAATGGTTCCGAGTGAGGCGGCTCGCCACGTCACGGAGAAACTGCGCATTCCCACCATCGGAGTCGGTGCCGGACCACATGTGGATGGCCAGCTGCTTGTCTGGACCGACTTCGCCGGGCTAACGACTGGGCGGGTCCCCCGCTTTGTCAAGCAGTACGCAAACCTGCGCGCCACGCTGACCGACGCGGTGCATGCCTACCGGGAGGAGGTCGGCTCGGGCGTCTACCCGGGCGCTGCGCACAGCTATGAGTGACGACTAGTCGTCCTCCGCCGCATCTTCCTGCGACCAGCGGCGGCTATTCTCGTGCAAGCGTTCGAGGGCGTGCGCGGCCTCCTCCCGGGACGAAAACGGTCCAACCCGATCGGCGGACGCAGAGACGAAGCCCTGCTCCACCGCACCAGTCGTCATGTTGTACCACCAGAAGCGGCTATCGCTGTCGACCATGCCGACGATCCTACGCCGCGACCCCTCCTTCCCCTCGGTACCATGACCGGTATGAGCATGACGGCTACGGCCATAGGAATTGACATCGGCGGAACGGGAATCAAGGGCGGGCTGGTCGACCTCGACAAGGGCTGCCTACTGAGCGACCGGATCAAACTCGCCACGCCACACGGCGGAAAGCCCGATGACATTGTGGCAACGGTGCAACAGATTCTGAGTTCATTGCCCGATAGTGCCAACACTTCGGTCGGCATCTGCTTTCCCGCGGCCGTCGTGCACGGTCGAACGATGTCGGCAGCCAACGTCGCCCAGGAATGGATCGGCCTCAAAGCTGAGAAGCTGTTTGAAGACGCACTTGACCGCAATGTCTTCTTCGTCAATGACGCCGACGCTGCCGGCTACGCAGAATCGCGCTTTGGTGCGGCGAAAGACCAGAAGGGTCTGGTGCTGATGACCACCCTCGGCACGGGCATCGGCACGGCGCAGATCTACAACGGGATTCTCATCCCGAATGCGGAGTTGGGCCACCTCGAAATCCATGGGGAGGACTACGAAAAGAAAGCATCGTTCGCTGCAAAGGAGCGCGATAATCTGACTTTCGAGCACTGGGCGAAACGTCTCCAGCGTTACTACTCACATCTCGAGGCGCTGCTCTGGCCCGACCTTTTCATCGTCGGCGGCGGTATCTCCAAGCATTACCAGGAGTTTTTGCCCCTGCTCAGTCTGCGCACACCGATTGTGCCGGCCGCACTCCGCAACAATGCGGGCATCCTCGGTGCCGCCGCTCTTGCCGGGAGCGAACGGGTCGGCTGATACGCCGGGTTCTGTTCACGTCGGCCTTAGGGCTGACGCTGGACGGCCATCTCTCTTGGAGTTACGTTGCCGCAACCCTCTAGCGGTCTACCCGAGGACGCGACGAGCAGCCGCATCGTCCTCTGTCTGACCTTGCTCCGGGCGAGGTTTACCGAGCGGACCGGATCACTCCGGCCCCTGGTGGTCTCTTACACCACCGTTTCACCCTTACCGCGAGCCCAAGCCTGCGGCGGTCTGTTTTCTGTGGCACTGTCTCGCGGGTTACCCCGGGTGGGTGTTACCCACCGCCCTGCTCTGTGGAGCCCGGACGTTCCTCGGCGCCGCAGCTTTCGCTCCGACGACGCGACCGTCTTGCCGACCCGTTCGTTACCCAGTGTACGGCTCAGCTCACGCTGAGTTCGTCACCGCGAACGAGAATACAGCCGCTGTCCGGGCACAGGATAACCTCATCGGGAGCCGAGGCGCGGATCCACGAGAGGTCAGACTCCGTCAGCGCAACACCACTACCCCCTGACACTGTGCCGCGCAGCAGGGCAGCGCCGAGGCCGTAGCGGGCGCGCTGCTTCTCGTAGAGTTCGACCAGGTCGGCGGGCATGCTCTCGATGAGCGCGACGCGATCACGCGCGAGCGCCTCCTGTTTGGCAGCGAGCTTCTCGGCCAGCGCATCGCGCTCCGCCGCGAGCGCAGCGAGAGAAGCGACGACCGCGTCGCGCTCGGACTGGGCAGCGGACGCCTCAGCTTCCATGCCTTCGATACGCTCCATGAGGGTAAGTTCGATGTCTTCCAGGTCGCCGCGACGCTTCAGCAGGGCGGTGATCTCGGCATCGAGGGCCGTAATGTCCTTCGTCGATGTCGCCGTCAGCAGCCGCTCGCGGTCACGCGCGAGACGTTTCTCGACCACGGCAACGTCCGACTGCATCCGGCCGAGTTCGGCGTGTGCGTCCTCGAGGCGGCCGGTTCGCTCGGCGAGCATGTGCCGCGTCTCAGTGTCGCGGGCCTGCATGGCCTGGATCGCGGCAATTTGGGGGAGAGTCGCGATGGCATGGCGCAGTTGTGCTCCCCTCATGTCCAGACTTGCCAGAGTCAAGAGTTCACGCTGGTGGGCGGGGCTGGCTTTCACGTCGCGTCCTCGTTCCCGGCACGGAAGATGATCGTGCCGCGTCTATTCTCCCGTCTCGATCAGGGCTCGGTGCACGCTCGCACAATCCTCGAGGTTAGGGGAACTCACCGTGCTGGTGAGGGGGCAGGCTCACAGCGGCTGCATTTTCTCGCCTGTCTGCGACGCTGAGCTGCCAAAAGGCTGTCCGGGCACTGCGCAGGGCGGAACCCGGATCGACCGGGCAGATCTCCAGATGCCGGGGACTGACGGGTGGGGACGCACCGAGACTGTGCGCGGTGCGTCCCCACCCGTTTTCATCGCCGACTCTCTCGTATTACTTCAGCTCGGAGGGGTTCACGAGACCCGGCAAAACATCTCCTTCTTCGTCCCCGACTTTCTCGAAAGTGGGGGCAGCCTCGTCTACACTGCTGGGTGCCACCTTCTTTTGGTAATACCCAGCAGATGCGCCAGTGATAGAGAACTGCTGGGCCTCGTCTCCAGGCAGCATACTCGGCGTGACAAAGAGCAAGTAGCTCTGGTTCTGCCGCAGAATCGGCGCAGCGAGACCAACAATGTCGGAAGCACCTAACTGGCGCACACTCACAGTGGTTCCTGATTGGATTGAGGCAGGAGCCTTACCGAGATGTGTTCCGACCTTAGTAGTGGGAATCTGCTCCGATACAACGAAGGTAGAGACAGTGACTTGATTCCCCGTAGAGTCGGTTTCAGCCTTTTGCCCTGACACGGTGCCGACGATCACTGCCGCACTATCGCCGGCGAGATCCTCGATAGAAGAATATAACTTGATACGGGTGCCGTGTGCATATGACTTCGTCGAGCCGCTTGAGTCACTGCACCCGGCCAGGCATAAACCGAGTGCAACGATGGTGGTGTATGCCGCGTATTTGACTAATCGCATCTTAATTCCTGAATCAGTAGAGCGCATCGAATTAATGTGATGATTCGAATTAATACAACGAATTGATACCATTGCGATCATCCTCCTGTGGCTTGTTTCGTTTTCCGAAATCTTGGTAGGTGCATCCCGCGCAGCTAAACATAATGTTGCCGGGTGTGCTGTGATTGAGACCAAGGCCATGCCCAAATTCGTGCGCCCAAATGGCCACCTTCTCTCCATATTCAACGCCGACCGTGTCGTGAGTATTCAAGTGAGATTCTGCTCTAGTTGTCTGCTGAGTGCTGCTGCATTCCCATTCTGTCCATCCAGAATAACCGCTGTTGCCATCATCCTGAATGTATGCCTTGAAGGGGCCTGTATCCAGGTGAGTCATTTTCACGTGGGTGACGTTCCAGTTGTTTGCAGCCTCATCTGCTGAGGCTTTAAAATCGCCGTAATCCTGGCCACTATAAAACCAGTTGACATTAGGGCTGCCCCAGCTGCATCCATTTTTGGCGTAGGCCTGCGCAGGTGCTGCCAGCATGAGCGAGAGCACAGCCACTGTCGAGGCAACCGCCGCAACTCTCATTATTTTTCTCTTCATCAGAGATTCCATTCAGGTAATTTATAGGGGGGTGTGACATGGGGACCGTCAGGGTTTTCTGCCTATCTTCGTGGACGTACAGTCCCCGCGGGGACGCCGCTCATTTTGGCCGAATCTCGACGAGTTTCTGCTCGCCAAGAAATGCATAAAACGTTTTTTACGACGGTTGTCATCAAGTATGCGGATTCCCTCGGTTTTGCCCACCCCTTATTTGGGGGACCGAACGGAGCATCTATACCCGACAGGTCTCCCTAGGACTCGGGGACCAGGCAATTTTCCCGAAAATGAAAGCGACCGGAATTTCGCCTGTATGAAAGCACAGGGCGCCATTAAGACGGTGACAGTTTCTGTCCGTGCGTGCGCGCAATAAAGAGGATGCTCATCACCGGTTGGGCATCGGTGTGTAGCAGTTCTCGCTGAGAGCTTTCACATTCATGGAGTGAGAGTGGAATCAGTGGAAATCTCCAAGAAATTTGTGTGCTGGATCGATTCGTGATCCACAATTTGTGGACCTTGCGCTCGCGGAGGCATGGGAAGCGAGGAACACGACGGCGGACAGTGGATGACGATCGCGGCGCTTGATTTTGCGGCATTCGCCGCCGCGACGGCCGCTATCCTGGCGTCCAGCGTGAGCGTTGAGTCTCTCGGAGTCGCTCGTGTTTCGCTCGTCCAGCGTGAGAGGCCGCCGGGAGGAGTCGGGTAGTGGGTGCACCGGTTACTCGTGGCTCGCTAGTGCTCAGCGAGACCCCGACGATGTCTTTCTGAGCGCGGCAGTCCATAACGGTCACTCGCGCGATTCGTCCTTATCTGGCACGAGAGAGGTGATAGTGCCGCATCGGTATATTCGGAGTAACGTAAATTATTGCCGGACCCACGAGGGGTTCAGCACACGATCGCGAAGTCCCAGGGGTCAGTGCGAATCTCGCTGACCTCGACAGTGACGGTAGGCAGGGCCATACGCAGCGCCGCGGCTGCCACGTCGAGCCAGAGCCACTCGCTCGCCCAGTGTGAGACGTCCAGGAGCGCGGGGCCGGTGCCGTGCCTGGCTTTCTCGCGTGCCTCCGACGCCGGGTGATGCCGCAGGTCGGCAGTGATGTAGACGTCGCTGGTGCGCACCGCGGGGAGATCGAGGAGGGAGTCACCTGCCCCGCCGCAGAGCGCGACGCGACGCACCGGAACGTCATAGCCTCCGGACGCGCGCACTCCCCCGGCGGTCGGCGGCAGCAGCTCGGAGACAACACGGGCGAGGCGTCCGAGCGTCACTTGCTCCGGTAGCTCACCGACACGGCCGAGGCCGATGCTCTGGTCGGTTCGCGGCACGAGCGGTATTGTCTCGGTCAGACCGAGTCGGGCGGCGATGACGTCCGAAATACCGTCAGCCACGATGTCAGCATTGGTGTGCGCGGAGACCAGAGCACAACCACCCCGAATCAGTTTCGCAAGCAGGTGGCCCTTATAGCCGTCCTCTGCGATCGAAGTCACCCCCCGCAGAAGGAGGGGGTGGTGCGCGAGCAGAAGCTGATAGCCACGAGTAACCGCTTCTGCCACGGTGTCAGCGACAACATCGACAGTAAGCAGGATCCGCTCGACTGGAGCATCGGGGTTACCGGTCACCACGCCTGGCGCGTCCCAACCTTCGGCGCCAGCCTCTGGCCAGAGTCGGTCAATGACGGCGTGGACCTCGCGCAAAGTGGGCATGTGTCCAGGGTACGGGCGACGAGTATCGGCTCGCGACGGCGTAGATCTCGGGACCGCAGTAGGCCATCCTGCCGAAGTCGACCGCGAGAAAATCGGCTGACTCTGGGGGAAGCGGAGCATGATGCCTGGGTGCTGCTGCGTCGCACGTTCACCGCTGATGCCGGACGCGGTCAGTACGGAGCTGCCGACGGTGCTGGGCGATGACCGGTATCGCCGGTTGTGTACGAAGCGCCAGACTGTCGTGTGCAACTCATCCGCTGGCCTTCTTGGGGGTCGTTCTCAGTGCAGTGGCGAGCACCGACAGCGCCTTGGTTGACGCGCTCAGAGTTATCTCAGCGTGAGAACTCTCGAGAGCAGGCCAGGTTTGCAGCGTTTCTGCGCGGCACGCCCAGGAGCACACATAAGGACGCACTCTCTGAGACGTGACGCCCTGTATTGAGGTGGAGTGTCTTTTTGGGTGGATCCGAGGGGATTCGAACCCCTGACCCCCTGCATGCCATGCAGGTGCGCTACCAGCTGCGCCACGGACCCGTCTTCGTTTGCTCCGCAGAGGGGAAGCAACTCGAAAAATTTACAACACGAACACGGTGAAGGGAAATCGAACGCCGAGGCCGGGCGTGTTCGTCAGCTCGAAGCGGCGGCGGAGTCGGCGGTGGCGCCAAGGGGATGCTCGAGGGCGAAGGGCACGACTGGGCAGTCCTTCCAAAGTCGCTCGAGCGAATAGTACATGCGGTCCTCCTCGTGGAAGACATGCACGACGAGATCGCCAAAATCGAGCAGGATCCAGCGGGCCTCCGAGCGGCCCTCGCGCCGCAAAAGCTTCGTACCCGACTCGTATAGCCGATCCTCGACCTCATTGGCGATGGCGACCACATTGCGCTCTGACCGGCCGGTGACAAGCAGGAAGATATCGACGAACGGCAGAGGCCCAGACACGTCAAGAGCGATGAGATCCTCGCCACCTTTGGCATCAGCGGCGGTCGCCGCGATGTCGAGCTGGGCGCGGGCGGAATTCGTTGCAGTCATGAATCCTTCAGTGTCGAGGCGGAGTGAGGACCGAGACAGGTCTAAAAGATGTTGAGCACGAAGCCGCCGATAAACAACGTGATCGCACCGACCAGGAGGACCGCGGCAGTGATCGCCAGGACCACCGGCACGCTGACGACCTGACGCTTCTGTGGGGCAACCACCGCCGCTCCCGCCGCCGCGTCGTGGGTCGAGACTGCGCTCGAGGCGCGGACCGGCTCCGAATCGGCATCCGGCTGTTCGCGGTCGATGCGGTCCACATAGCGGTCAACATCGGGCGAGTCGTAGAGATTAGGGTGCTGCCCGGTCGAACCGAGGCTACGCGGCAGATCGAAGGAGCCGGTGACCAGGATTTCACCGGTCTCAGTGCTAGTCGACGGGACAGCACCCGTCGTGGGCAGGATGAGTGCGTTCGTCGTGGTAACCGCGCCGGTGGCGGCGACTCCGTTCGAGATAAGAGAGTCGAACGACGCGTCTACCTCTTCTTTCGACTTGCTGTCGAGTTCGTCAGTGATCGCAAGGTGCTCGATGGGAGGCTGGAAGCTGCCAGTGATCTCGGTCGCCTTCTCGTCGGGCAGGTCAAGCGAGCCGCCAACGGCTGAGAACAGCGCGGTGTTGAGCTTCGGCTCGTCCTGACGATGCTCCGAACTGACCGTCTCCGTTGAGCCGGCCTGTGGCAGAGTCCGCTCCGCTGGAGCAGGTGCCGTCGACGCCTCGCCAGTCGCCTGCTCGGCGACCCTGGCACGCAGCTGGCGCCGGGTAAGCGGGCGACCGGTTGTCTCATCTGTGCCCACAATGTCAAGCGACGACGTGTGCGACGCAGGTTCTGTTGCCGGGGCCTGCCCGACAGCGGTGATCCGAATGGCCTGGGTGGCGGTGAGGACCGGCATCTCCCCGGCGGCGGTCACCGAGGCGGTAGCGGCACGCCGGGAGGTCGTCTGCCCAGTGGCACTCGCCTCGCGTCGCTCACGCTCGCGGATCTCGCGCCGCGTCAGCGGCGTCCCCTCGGGCTGAACTGTCATAACCTACTCCGATACAGGTGGTGCTTCGAGATGTACTGAACGACACCGTCGGGAACCAGATACCAGACCGGATGACCCCGGTTCACGCGGCTCCGACAGTCCGTCGAGGAAATCGCTAGCGCCGGAATTTCCAACAAGGATACGTCCTGCGCCGGTAATCCCGAAATGTTGAGGATATGCCCCGGTCTTGTCACGGCGACAAAGTGAGCCAGCTGCCACAGTTCGTGGCAATCCTTCCAACTCAGAATCTGCGCGACCGCATCAGCACCGGTGATAAAGAAGAGTTCGGCATCGGGAAATGCGGCCCGCATGTCCCGGAGAGTGTCGATCGTGTAGGTGGTACCGGTCCGATCAATATCAACACGGCTAACAGTGAACCGTGGATTTGACGCGGTGGCGACCACTGTCATCAGATAGCGGTGCTCAGCCGACGTGACAGTTTTTTTGTGCCACGGCTGACCGGTCGGGACAAACACGACCTCATCGAGACCGAACGACTGGGCGACCTCGGAGGCAGCCACGAGGTGGCCGTGGTGAATCGGGTCGAATGTCCCGCCCATCACGCCGATACGGTGACGCCGTGGATTTTCGCTCGCGGCGGTGTTCACGGTTGACGAATTCGCCAACTAGTGGCCGTGGCCATGCTGGTCATGCGAGCCGACCGCTGTCTTGTGCGCGTGACGGTTTGCCACATCACGATAGCTCCAGGTGACGATCGCGAGGGCGGTGAAGGCCGCAACGGCGATGAGAGGGAAAACGATAGCCGGGAACGGCAGCTGCGCATGCGTCGACGCTTCTGCGATGACGGTCGTCGCCAGGGACATGCAATGCTCCTTGAAAGTTGGGGTTCCCTTTAACGGGCGTCATCGATTGTAGCCGGACACAGTGGCTACCCCGGCGCGACGAATCTTATGCACGAACCTGACCCGAACCACGCAACAACCATTTCGTGCTGGTCAGCTCGAGCAGCCCCATCGGCCCGCGCGCGTGCAGCTTCTGCGTAGAAATGCCCACCTCCGCGCCAAAACCGAACTCACCGCCATCAGTAAAACGAGTAGAGGCGTTCACCATCACGACCGCGGAATCGACCTCGGCAAGAAATCGCTCGGCATTGACGTGGTCATTAGTGATAATCGACTCCGTGTGATGGGTCGAATACCGGGCGATGTGATCAAGTGCGCTGTCCAGGTCATCGACGACGGCAACGGCGATGTCGAGCGAATAGTACTCAGCCGACCAGTCCTCCTCGGTCGCGGCAACGGCGGGAGGGAAGAGGCCCATCACCCGCTCATCACCGTGCACCGTGATACCCGCGCTCGCGAGTCGACCCAACACGGCCGGGAGGAGGCGCTCGGCAGCATCGCGGTGCACCAGCAGCGTCTCAAGCGCGTTGCAGGTGCTCGGCCGCTGCGTCTTCGCGTTGTACACGATGTCGATCGCCCACTGCTCGTCGGCGCTGGCATCGAGAAAGGTGTGGACGACTCCAGCGCCTGTCTCGATGACCGGGACAGTCGACTCCGTCACGATTGACTCAATCAGACCGGCGCTCCCCCGCGGAACCAGAACATCGACGTAGCCGCGCGCGCGCATCAGAGCCTTCGCACCATCGCGGCCGTGGTCGTCGACGGTCTGCACCAGCTCAGCGGGCAGACCGACCGACGCGATCGCCTCCTGGAGCAGAGTGACAAGAATGCGATTGGTGTTTTCGGCAGCGCTACCCCCGCGCAGAATCACGGCATTGCCGCTTTTGAGGGCGAGTGCGACGATATCGATGGTGACATTGGGACGCGCCTCGTAGATGGCGCCGATAACCCCGAACGGCACTCGAATCTGAGTCAGCTCGGCGCCATTCGGCAGGCGGGAGCCGCGGACGCTCTGTCCGATCGGGTCGGTCAGACCAGCTACTGCCGCCACGGCGTCGGCGAGCGAACCCAGGCGAGCCGCAGTGAGACGAAGACGGTCCTGAAGACCGGCGCTGAGGTCGCGGGCGTTCACCAGGTCGAGTTCGTTCGCCGCCACGATGCGGTCGGTATCTGAGCGGACTATATCGGCTATCGCGAGCAGGGCGCGGTTCTTCAGCTCAGTCGTTGCGCTTCGGAGCGACCAGGAAGCGGTACGGGCGGCGGCGAAGCGCTCGGTCAGTGCAGTGCTATCGAAACTCGTCTGCGGCATTTGGTCAGTGTATTCGCCGATAGAGTGCATCAGAGGCTCGTCCGTCTCAGCGGTGAACGGGGTCACCGACGAGGCCTGGAGCCGACCACCGTCAACGAAACATGGGAAGGATCGAAGGCATTAGTCCCCAGCGGGGCGAGCCTTAGCGTCAGCATCGTCCGCGACGCGCCAGACTCCGCCTAGACGCTCGCGTTCAAGCTCGGCACGAGCCTCCGCTTTAGCGTCCATCCGCTCGAAATATTCGTCGCGACGCTCATGTCGGGTCTTACGTCGGTTCTCCTCTAGGCGAACGTCGGTGCCACGCGGAGCAACGATAAGTTCCGCGGTCGACGTGAGTGTCGGCTCCCAATCGAACACCACACCGTCCCGCGGACCAATGATCACTGTCGAGCCAGCGACAGCACCGGCCGAGAAGAGCCCCTTTTCTACACCCAGCTTGGCGAGGCGATCGGCGAGAAAACCAATTGCTTCGTCATTGGTGAAATCAGTCTGGGCAACCCAACGCTCGGGTTTGGCGCCCAGCACGCGATAGAAGTTGCCAGAGGAGCCGCCCTCGACCCTAATCTCATACTCTTTTACGTCGACCGCGCGGGGACGTATCGTGATCCGCTCCACTCGCTGCGCAGCAGCACGCTCACGGCGATGTTGTTCCACGAGTCTCGCGAGGGCGAAGGTCAATTCACGCAGGCCCGCGTGACTCACCGCGGAAATCTCGACAACCTGATAGCCGCGGGCCTCGAGATCGTTGCGAACAAAATCCGCGAGTTCCTGCGCCTCTGGAACATCCACTTTATTCAGGGCAATCAGCTGCGGACGCTCAATCAGCGGAAGCTGATCCGGTCCGACCGGGTACGCGGCAATCTCACGCAGGATCACGTCCAGGTCGGTCAGCGGGTCACGGCCGGGCTCGAGTGTGGCGCAATCGAGAACGTGCACCAGCGCTGTACACCGCTCGACATGGCGAAGAAACTCCAGGCCGAGTCCCTTGCCCTCGCTGGCACCCTCGATCAGACCGGGCACGTCGGCGACGGTGTAACGCACCTCCCCTGCCTGAACAACGCCGAGGTTCGGCGCGAGGGTGGTGAAGGGGTAGTCGGCAATTTTCGGCCTTGCCGCGGAAATCGCTGCGACCAGGCTTGACTTTCCCGCCGACGGGAAGCCGACGAGAGCGACATCGGCGAGAGTCTTCACTTCGAGGATGACGTCACCCTCCCACCCTGGCGTGCCCAGCAGCGCGAAACCGGGAGCCTTGCGCGTGGTGGTCGCCAATGCGGCATTGCCCAGGCCACCTCGGCCTCCTGGAGCAATCACGAAGCGCAGGCCAGGCTGGTCTAAATCGATCAGCTGGTCGCCGTCGGGAGACTTCACGACCGTGCCCACCGGAACCGGTAATTCCAGGGACTCGCCTGTGGCGCCCCCACGATGGTCCCCCATCCCTGGTCCACCGTTGGCGGCGCTGCGGTGCGGACGACGATGGTAGGCGAGCAGAGTCGTGGTCTGCGGATCCGCCAACAACACGACGTCACCACCGTGACCGCCATTACCGCCGTCGGGGCCGGCGAGCGGTTTGAACTTTTCGCGACGAACCGAGACGCAGCCATTCCCACCATGACCCGCACGCAAGTGCAGCGTGACGTTATCGACGAAAGTGACCATGCGTGAGATTCCGTCCGATGAGATGAGAAGAAGCCGAGTTATCCTCTACCCTTTGCGGAGGAATCGTTATCGGGTAATGCACAGGGGCGGACCGAAGCCCGCCCCTGCCATGCTGTTCACGCTCGGTCGAGAAAATAGGCCCTACTAAGCGGTTTCCACAATGTTGACGACCTTGCGGCCTCCCTTGCGACCGAACTCAACCTCACCGGACGAGAGAGCGAACAGCGTGTCGTCTCCGCCGCGGCCCACGTTTGCTCCGGGGTGAAAGTGAGTTCCACGCTGACGCACAAGAATTTCACCAGCGTTCACGACCTGGCCGCCAAAGCGCTTGACTCCTAAACGCTGTGCGTTCGAGTCCCGTCCATTCCGAGTGGAACTTGCGCCTTTTTTGTGTGCCATTTTTTATCTCCTCGATACCGAGAGGCCAAAGCCTCCTGCTGAGTGCCGCGCACGATGATTCGCACCGGGGTTCAGCTCAACCTATTGCCTGGATTACTTGATGCCAGTGACCTTAACGCGGGTGAGGTCCTGACGGTGCCCCTGACGCTTCTTGTAACCGGTCTTGTTTTTAAACTTCTGAATAACGATCTTGGGTCCGCGAAGGTCCTCGAGAACCTCGGCCGTCACCGTGACTGTCGCCAGACTCGCCGCGTCGGAGGTAATCGACGCGCCATCGACAAGCAGAACGGCAGGAAGCTGCACGGTGCCGTTCTCGTCAGCCTTGACGCGGTCCATCGTCACGATGGTCCCGACTTCGACCTTCTCCTGCCGACCGCCGGCGCGCACAACTGCGTAAACCACTTCTCATACCTGTTTTCTCATCTGGACGGACGTATCGCCATCCGGGCTCATAACGACAGGGGAAACCCTGTCTGGTGATTACTCCCCGCCTCCCACCACTCGCGGGAACCGGAGCCGCGGCTCACGCTTCACCACAAGTGAAGCACCGAGGGAGAGGCACGCGACTACGTCAACAGCACCACACCAACGGCTGATAGTACTGGAAACGAATGTTCAGGTCAAACCCTCACCACCACAAGGAGGCGAGACTTCTCTGACAACTCCCTAACACTAGTCGCAACCCGCCCAATTATCGAGGCGACGCGCCGCCGAAAAAACGGCCGTGGCAGCTACTTTTGGTCGGCTCGAGGCGGAGTGTGCTCGGGAATGATCGCGATCCCCGTGAGCGCCGCAGTGGTCACCCGGCGGCTCTTCGCCCGCCCCTGGCCGGGTTCTTTGGGTGCTGGCAAGGCATCGAGCACGGAGTCGAGCAGATGCTCGGCGATCTCGGTAGAAACGCGGCGAGCGGCTGCAGCAGGCGGAGCGGGTGGGATCGGAATCTCAAGGGCAGGCACGAGCGTGGCTGGGGCAGCTTGCGGATCGCGTGCGGGCTCGGTGGACTCCACCGTCATCTTCGGATATTGCGCTCGCCCCCGACGACTCCGCTCACCCCTCGGCGATGAGTCACTACGAGGGCCCGAGGCATCCTCTGCCCTTTCAGCGCCAACGGACGCCGAACCGACCGCTGATTTCTGCACCTCGACCGTCGCCTCGTCATGAGGCTCAGTAGTCTGGCGCGGCACCTGCGTTTGGATGGTGCTCGCCGCAATCTGCGCGAGCGCGTTTTTGGCGTCATCGGTGATCGCGTGTGTGCTGAGTGTTTTGGTGGTGATAGTGCCACCCGTGGAACGCCCGGAAGAGAGAGTCTGCTGCTCGCCGTTTTGCCCACGCCGACGATGCTCCTGAGGAGCAGGCGTCGCCGTGAAGCGGTTCTTGAGCACCGGGTCATGGTGCACAATCACCCCACGGCCGCTGCACACCTCGCAGTTCTCGCTGAAAGTCTCGAGTAGGCCAAGGCCAAGTTTTTTTCGGGTCATCTGAATCAAGCCGAGAGAGGTAACCTCGGCAACCTGATGCTTAGTACGGTCACGGCTTAAACATTCGACCAGACGCCGAAGAACGAGGTCACGGTTGGACTCAAGCACCATGTCGATGAAATCGACCACGACTATTCCGCCAATATCACGCAACCGCAGTTGGCGGACAATCTCTTCTGCGGCCTCCAAATTGTTCTTCGTGACAGTCTCTTCAAGGTTGCCGCCGGAACCGACAAATTTTCCGGTATTGACATCTACGACCGTCATCGCCTCCGTGCGGTCGATCACCAGCGAACCGCCGCTGGGCAACCAGACCTTACGCTCAAGAGCCTTCTCGATCTGCTCGGTGATACGGAAATCGTCAAAGGCGTCTTTTTCGCCGGTATAGATTTCCACCCGATCGAGCAGTTCAGGGGCCACCTGACTCAGATAAAGCTGAATTGTTTCGCGAGCATCCTCGCCCGCGATGACCATTTTTTGAAAGTCTTCATTGAAGACATCGCGAACAATCTTGATCAGCAGATCCGGCTCGCTGTGCAGGAGAGCCGGTGCCTGACCGGTGGCGGCCTTGGTATTCAGCGCACTCCACTGCGCAGTAAGACGCTCCACGTCGACGGTAAGTTGCTCCTCCGTGGCGCCCTCTGCTGCTGTGCGAACGATGACGCCGACGTTCTCAGGCAGCACCTCCTTCAGAATTTTCTTCAACCGTGCGCGCTCAGTGTCGGGAAGTTTGCGCGAAATGCCATTCATCGACCCGTTGGGCACATAGACGAGATAACGACCAGGCAGCGAAATCTGACTGGTGAGACGAGCGCCTTTATGCCCGACCGGATCCTTGGTGACCTGGACGAGGACACGGTCACCAGGCTTGAGTGCCAGTTCAATGCGACGCGGTCCGTCGGCAGCGTGTGCCGCGTCCCAGTCAACCTCACCTGAGTAGAGCACGGCGTTACGGCCACGCCCAATATCGACGAACGCCGCCTCCATGCTGGGCAGAACATTCTGAACTCGGCCGAGATACACATTGCCAATGAGTGACGCCTCGAGCGAGCGAGCGACATAGTGCTCAGCGAGCACACCATCCTCGAGCACCGCGATCCGGATACTGTCCTGCTTCGAGCGAACAACCATCACTCGGTCCACGGCTTCACGCCGAGCGAGAAACTCGGACTCGGTGACAACACTCCGACGACGTCCAATATCACGGCCATCCCGACGACGCTGTTTCTTCGCCTCGAGCCGCGTTGAACCCTTGATCCGCTGGGGTTCGGTGAGCATGTCGGCCTCACGCGGCAGCCGAGCCCGTCCCTCGGTGTTTTCTAAGTCGTCGCTAGGCTCACTATCCCCACCCCGGCGACGTGACGGACGACGGGAGGAACTCTGGTTGTTGGACGAGGTGTCGCGCTCCTCGCGCAGATCCAGAGGTGCTCCCCGCGGTGGCAGCGGAGGAAGTTGGACATAATCAGGCAGCACCGGTGCCTGAAACAGGAGTGACGTACTCGGCAATGCGGACCGCAGGATCGGCGTGGCGTCACCGCTCCCCTGCGACGGTGGCAGAGCCGCGACGAAGGACGTACCGCTCTCTTTCTGAGTCGTGTCAGTGTCGGTCGAATGAGACACGATGGTCTGGCCCTCGGTCACTCGTCGAGATTCTGCATCGGCCTCAGCCGGATTCCGCGTGATTTCGTCGCTGTCGATCGTGGTCTCCCCTGTCGCTGGCGTGCCCACCTCGATGCGCCGGGAAGCCCGGCGGCCACCGAAGAGGCGACTGATTTTTTTGGCCCCGCTGCGGGGCGCGTCACGGCCTGGTTCGGATCCGTTAATACTGTTGTCTTCCACCATTTCTGGTGCACTCCTCGGCCGGGTCGTTCGCCGCGCCTACCACCCGGATTCTTCTCTGGTTCGATGGACCCCGTCGGGCCCATCGCAAATTCCTCTGCTTGCCGGGTTTCCGCGCTGTCGTAGCGCAGGACTCCGGTTGCAACTTAACTCTCGGAACTGACTATCCGACACGTACTCCACCGCGCTGCGACCGTCGGTCGTCTCGAGGCGGAGCCGAGATCAGTCACGTCCAGTCGCGGAACGTTGTAGATCTCCTATGGCCCGGTGCTGGCCCGGTAAGTCTTCTTGACGTCGGCGCAGATCGTTCCGGACCGACGTCTCAGATTATCGCACGCCTCCCCCCAGGCGCCGATTCGAGCATGCCATAATCCTCCAGTGTCTAGCGATTCCGGGGGGCGCAGTACTCCCACCCCATCTCGGCCATTGGTGTTCGCTCTGCTCCTCATAGCATTCGGCGTCATCGGATGGGTCGCCGCCTTCGCGCTCACGCTCGACAAGTTCACGACGCTGACCGACCATACGGCGCGCCTCAGTTGTGATTTCAGCCTCCTCGTGCAGTGCGGCGCGAACCTCAAATCGGAACAGGGCGCAATCTTTGGCTTCCCGAATCCGCTCATCGGGCTCGCGGCGTGGGTCGCGCCTATCGTCGTCGGGGTAGCACTAGTGGCCGGCGCCCGCTTCGATCGCTGGTTCTGGGCAGTGTTTAACCTCGGCTTCGCGCTGGCTCTGGCATTCGTCTGCTGGCTAATAGCAACAAGTATCTTCGTGCTCGGCACCCTCTGCCCGTGGTGCATGATCACCTGGTCGGTGGTCATCCCCGGCTTTTGGTTAGTGACCTTACGCAACCTCCGCGAGGGAGTCTTTCCCGTGCCTGCCGCTATTCGCCATTGCGCCGCGGCCGCCTATCGGTGGATTCCCTTCATCACATTCCTCTGCTACCTCATAATCGCCGTCCTGGCGCAGCTTAGGTTAGATGTGCTGTCCTATGTGTAAGCCAATGCAGACGATGAGCCGAACCAGAGCGCGAGTTCCCGTTGCGCCGATTCGATGCTGTCGCTTCCGTGAACAAGATTCTTTTGCACCGTGAGCCCCCAGTCGCGCCCGAGGTCTCCGCGGATGGTGCCGGGAGCGGCGATTGTGGGGTCCGTCGCGCCGGCCAGGGTTCGAAAACCCTCGATCACTCGGTCACCGGCAATACGGAGCGCGACGATAGGACCACTCTCCATGAATTCAATGAGCGGCTCGTAAAATGCCTTGCCCCTATGCTCTGCATAGTGCGCGGCAAGAAGTGCGCGGTCCGCATCGACCAATGTGATGTCCACAAGGGAGTAACCCTTGGCCTCGATGCGGCGGAGGATTTCACCCGTGAGGTTACGGGCGACTGCGTCGGGCTTGACGAGGACGAGGGTCTCCTGAGTGGCCATAAGTTCAGTGGTCTCCTTCGGTGGGGTCGGTCACGGTCGCAGAGCTGCGAGATACGCCACGAGGCGTGCCGACCACCGTGCAGGATGTCCACCGGCGCGCACAATACGCGGCGCCAACAACGACCACAAAGGGGACCAGCAAGCCTGAGGCAACGATAACGAACTAGAGCGGCCAGCCGGTCCCGTCACTGAGCGAGTGTCCGAGGAGTCCCACTGCGGTCACCAGCGCCACTCGCTGTAATGAATGCCGCCCACCGTGATGCGTGCCGTTGAAGAAAGGGCAGCACGGGTGTATGCGCAGACGTATTCGACGTCATAATCGGTCGCCGCGGCGCAGAATCCGATGACAGTGAATGCCCTGGGCGCAGGCCGACTCCCGAATCGGGAAACGTGCCAGAGCTGTTTCGGTGATGTCGCCACGTTCGCTTACCCGGCGGGGTCTTCCGAATCTGCTGCTTCTCCCGCTCGGCGGCTCTGCGCGTCGAGGCGGGTGCCGGTAATCATGCAGTAGGTCCACAGGGCGACGAAGACGGTGCCGATGAGGAACATGATCGGCACCACCAGGCCCGACGCCACGATAACGAACTGGAGTGCCCAGCCAATACGGAAGCCGATCGGGCGTTTCAGCAAGCGGAGGGTCGCGACGAGGGCGAGGCAAACGAGCCCGCCGCCGACCAGCGCGACGACCGGATCAGCAGCTTTGAGACCGAACGCGACGAGGGTCGCCAGGAACACAACGATCGTCTCGAAGCCGAGCACGATCACGCCCAAGCTCTCGCGCACGGATCTGGTGCGGCGGAACGGCCCAGCTCTCACAACGACATCCAGTTCTCCTCGCGCGCAACAGTGATCGTGCGGCCGACAAGCGTGATCGAGCCGGTGACCACAAGGGCACCCTTGTCGCTGCGTGCGGCGAGCAGGCGTCCCGCGATGAGCGCGTCGTGCGGGTCGTCGGCGACGCGCACCGACTCCTCCGGGAACACCGCCCGGGCCAGCTCGGCGAGCTGGGCGGCGGGCACAGCCCGATCGCTGGGCGCGGTCGTGACGATCAATTCGTCGACCACCGGCAGCAGCGCGCGGAGGATGCCGTCGGCGTCCTTGTCCGCGAGCACGCCGACCACGGCCGTGACCCGATCACAGTCGAAGTAGCGGCCGAGAGCGGCAGCAAGAGAGGCCGCGCCGTGCGGATTGTGTGCCGCGTCAACGAGCGTCCGTGGTGCGGCGCCGACCAGCTGGAGACGTCCGGGGGACGCGGCCTGAGCAAAGCCCTGATCGAGTATGTCGCCAGCAAGTTCCTGGCTGCCTCCGCCGAGAAACGTCTCAACCGCGGCGACGGCGACAGCTGCGTTCTCGGCCTGGTGGTCACCGAAGAAGGGCAACAGCAGCTGGTCATAAGTCCTGGCCAGCCCCCGCAGGCGGACTGCCTGTCCACCGACCGCGATCGTGGTCGACTCGACGGCGAACTCCGCACCCTCAATCGCGATGGTTGACTCCGTGGCCTCGGCCGCGTGCCGCAGCACTGCCTCCGCCTCGGGGGTCTGCTTGGCCGAGACTACCGACGCGAGCGGCTTCACAATCCCCGACTTCGTGCGCGCAATCTCCTCGATCGTCGAGCCGAGCCGGTCCCTGTGGTCGAGGGCGATCGGCGTGAAGACCGCGACCTGCGCGTCAGCGACGTTGGTCGAGTCCCACTCGCCACCCATGCCGACCTCGACGACCGCAACATCGACCGGAGCGTCAGCGAAAGCCGCGTAGGCGAGCACTGTGATGACCTCGAAGAAGGACAGCGGCCCCTCCCCCTGCTCGGCCAGTTCGACGTCGGTCATCGTCACGTAGGGCTCGATGTCCTGCCACGCATCGACCAAGTGCTCGTCCGAAATCGGCTCACCGTCGATGACGATCCGCTCGTTGAAACGCTCCAGATGCGGGC
Organism: Rathayibacter toxicus DSM 7488; assembly: GCF_000425325.1. Lineage (GTDB taxonomy): Bacteria > Actinomycetota > Actinomycetes > Actinomycetales > Microbacteriaceae > Rathayibacter > Rathayibacter toxicus. The sequence continues at coordinate 160,265 of NZ_AUDF01000003.1, read as the reverse complement.
TGGTGACCAGCCCGACACGGAGTCCGTGCGCACGCAGCAGGCTCTCGATCATCCGGCTCGTGGAGGTCTTGCCGTTGGTGCCCGCGATCTGAATCACCGGGTAAGACCGCTGAGGGTCGCCGAGAATCTCCACCGCGCGACGGGTTGGCGCGAGACGGGGTCGGACGTTCGCCTCGCCGAGCCGCTCTAAAAGGGTCCGGTAGACAGCATCGGCAGCCTGGCGGTTCACGTCGTTATCTCCGCGCGGGGGCCGAGTCCTGACGAGACGTCGGCCTCAACTTTCTCGAGTTGAATGATCGCCGTGCCGGCCGGGCCGAAAGCCACCGCACCTTCGCCTCCCACCAACGCTGTGGTGAGCGGGCTCAGGGTGCAACTGGTAGCGAGAGTTTCCTCCGCAATCCACGATGCGTGCGGTGTCACAGCCGCCGCACTAAGTTCGTCAAGAACCACGTCGAGTTCAATCCGGTCGCTGACCTCTAGGCCAGCTGCCTTCCGGGCATCTTGTACGGCACGGATCAGGTCGCGGGCAAGCCCCTCGGCCTCCAGCTCAGGCGTGGTCGCAGTGTCCAGCAGTACGAAACCGCCACCCGGGAGAAGTGCGATGGCCTGACCGCCGGTTCCGGCCTCGGCGACCTCCAGGGTCAGCTCGTATTCCCCCGCGGTGAGTTCAACACCGCCAGCCGTGATGACTCCTTCTTTCTCGCTCCACTCTCCGGCTTTAGCTGCCGCGATCACCGCCTGGACCTTTTTACCCAGCCGCGGGCCAGCCGAGCGAGCGTTAATGGTGAGTCGGGAGGTGACTGCGTAGTCCGCAGCACTCGAATCGACGAGCGGCACCAGCCTCACCGCCTTCACATTCAGCTCGTCGCGGAGGATCGCCTCAAACGGCACCAGCTCGGCGACATCAACGACGACCACGGTGAGACGGGCGAGCGGGAGGCGCACCCGTAGTCCCGCCTGCTTACGCAAGGAGAGTGCAGTGGAGGAGATGGTGCGCACAGCATCCATGGCGCGCACGAGGCCCTCATCCACCGGGAATTCGGATGTATCCGGCCACTCCGTCAGGTGCACACTGCGCCCGCCAGTCAGGCCCCGCCAGATTTCCTCCGTCACGAGTGGGAGCAGGGGCGCGGCCACGCGACACACCGCCTCGAGCACCGTGAACAGAGTGTCGAACGCCTCCGAACCGTGACCGTCGACGTCAACGCCGCGCCAGAAGCGGTCGCGTGAACGGCGCACATACCAGTTGGTCAGTAGATCAGAAAATTCGCGCAACGAGACAGCGGCCGACGTTGCGTCAAGGCTCTGCAGGTGAGCGGTGACGTTGGCAATCAGGTCATGCGTCTTGGCCAGCAGGTAGCGGTCGAGCACATCCTCGGAATCGGTACGCCGCGTCGCCCGGTACCCCACGTCGCCCGACGCGTTGGCATACAGGGAGAAGAAGTACCAGGTGTTCCATAGCGGCAGTAACACCTGGCGAACACCCTCACGGATTCCTTCCTGCGTCACCACCAGGTTGCCCCCACGCAGCACCGGGCTCGACATCAAGAACCAGCGCATTGCGTCGGAACCGTCACGATCGAAAACCTCGGCGACATCGGGATAATTGCGCAACGACTTGGACATTTTTTGCCCATCGTTGCCGAGCACAATGCCGTGGCTGACGACATTGCGGAAGGCCGGGCGGTCAAAGAGTGCGGTCGAGAGCACGTGCAAGGTATAAAACCAGCCCCGGGTTTGCCCCATGTATTCGACGATGAAGTCGGCGGGGTTGTGGGTGTCGAACCAGTCAGCATTCTCAAACGGATAATGCACCTGGGCGAACGGCATCGAGCCGGAGTCAAACCACACATCGAGCACGTCGGTGATACGACGCATGGTGGAACGCCCCGTTGGATCATCCGGATTCGGGCGGGTGAGTTCGTCAATATAGGGCCGGTGTAGGTTTTCCGGCCGCACACCAAAATCGCGCTCGAGTTCGTCCAGCGATCCGTACACATCGACACGCGGATACGCCGGGTCGTCGCTATTCCACACCGGGATGGGCGAACCGAAATAGCGGTTACGACTGATCGACCAGTCGCGGGCACCGGCCAACCACTTACCGAACTGACCGTCCTTAACGTTTGCGGGTACCCAGGTAATCTCCTGGTTAAGTTCTTCCATTCGGTCACGAATTGCCGTGACCCGGACAAACCAACTCGATACCGCCCGATATATCAAAGGATTACGGCAGCGCCAACAGTGCGGATAGGAATGCTCGTAGCTGGCCTGACGGAGCAGACGGTGCTGCGCACGCAAGAGCTGAGTAAGCGGCTTATTGGCCTCGAACACGTGCATCCCGGCAACTTCGGCAATCTGCGGGACAAAGCGTCCACCATCATCGACCGAGAGGATGACGGGGATACCGGCAGCCTCACACACCCGCTGATCATCTTCACCGTAGGCTGGCGCCTGGTGCACGATGCCGGTACCCTCGCTCGTCGTCACGTACTCAGCAACCAGGATCTGCCAGGCGTTTTGCATACCCCAAGCCTCAGCATCCGCGTAGTGATCCCAGAGCCGGTCATAACTGATGCCCTCCAGCTCGCGCCCACGACACGTACGCGACACTGCGGCGAGGGCCGACTCGGCATCGGGGTAGCCCAGGTCTTTCGCGTACGCACCGACCTGGTCGATTGCGAGGAGATATTCCGCCGAAAGCTCACGCTGCTCCGGCGCGCCCTTACCGTCGGCAGCGCCGTTGGGGCCAGCGGGGACGATCGCGTACTCAATGTCGGGGCCGACGGCGAGCGCTGCATTGGTTGGGAGGGTCCACGGCGTGGTCGTCCAGGCGAGAGCGCGCACTGCGGTCAGCCCCAACGCCTCTGCCGCCTCGCCCACAAGCGGGAAAGTCACGGTGACGGTCTGATCCTGCCGCATCCTGTAAACGTCATCGTCCATCCGCAGCTCATGGTTCGACAGCGGAGTTTGATCGCGCCAGCAGTAGGGCAAAACGCGGTAACCCTCATACGCGAGACCTTTGTCATAAAGCTGCTTGAACGCCCAAATCACCGACTCCATAAAGGAGGGATCGAGAGTCTTATAGTCGTTGTCAAAATCGACCCAGCGCGCCTGCCGCGTAACGTAATCCTGCCACTGCGCTGTGTAGCGCAACACCGATTCTTGCGCGGCGGCGTTAAAGGCGGCGATACCCATCTGCTCGATATCAGATTTGTCGGTAATGCCCAGTTGCCGCTCCGCCTCAAGTTCAGCGGGCAGTCCGTGGGTATCCCAACCGAAACGACGATGCACCTGTTTGCCCCGCATGGTCTCAAAGCGGGGAAAGACGTCCTTGGCGTACCCGGTCAGCAGGTGACCATAGTGCGGCAGACCGTTAGCGAACGGAGGGCCGTCGTAGAAGACCCACTCGGGGCAGCCCTCACGGGCGCGGATCGACTCCTGAAAGGTGTCATCGGCCCTCCAGTAGGCAAGCACGCGCTTCTCTACGTCCGGAAAGCGGGGCGACGGGGAAACGCCATTGCCGAATGCTCCAGATGGGGACGGGGTCAGCGGGTAGGTCACGTGCGGTCTCCTGGAAGTGGTGCGGGTCTGCACGAGGACGGCCCGCCCGAATCTGATCCTCGGGCCGAGTCGCGGTACCACCTCGTTTGGACCTGCCGACGCCACTCCCACGGAGTACGTACCGACCCGGCCCCACTCAATCGGCTATAACGGGCCGTACCCGTCCGGTTCTACTGAGCCCGGGCGTGGGCCCAGGCGGTTCTTCCGGAGACTCACCGGTGATAGCCGGATCTACGTCGTTCACACGATATCCTAGCGCGTCAGCAGCGATGGAACGGGAGCAACAGTCATGCCGCAAGGAGCCCACCGGGGACGGCCACGAGCATCCTCACGCTCCATGCTGGAGGACGCAGCACTCGATCTTTTTCTCGAGCAAAGTTACGCCGGGACAACGGTCGAGCAGATCGCACAGCGAGCCGGTGTCTCTCGGAACACGTTTTTTAACTACTTCGAGTCCAAAAGCGACCTTTTTTGGATCCTCGTCGATGACAGACTGGCCGAGCTTCCGGAGGCGCTCGCCGCTATCCCCGCCGAGCGTCCGGTCATGGCCGCCCTCCGGGAGGCGCTACTTGCCGTCGGTGCCAGATTCGGTCCCGCCACCGTGCCGTGGGCCCTCACACAGTCAGAGCTGATCGGCAGCCTGCACGAACTTCAAGCCTCCGCACTGTCCCGGCTCGCACGCCAGGCCGCGGTGATCACACAGTTTGTGGAGCAGCGGACACAGCATCCGCTGCCCTCGCACCTGACCAGCGCCATCGCCTACGCAAGTATCGGAGCCGCAGTCGCAGCGGCGCAGGGCTGGGCTGCCGCCGGTCCCACCCGAGGCGAGCTGATTCCCTACCTCGACGAGGCGCTCGCCCCCGTCTGCGCTGGCTTCGCGCCCCTCGTCTGACCCCTCGCGAGATGCCAGCTATGACGCCCGTCGTCGGCGTGTCGTCGTCACAAGTGGCATCTCGCGACGGGGAGGAGAGAGCTCGAGGCGGCGGGTAGGATCGGGGCGCGCCATCCAGGCACCATCACCACGGACACGGTCCCGCCCATATCGAACCGGAGAATCATGAGCCTCGCCGACCGCCTCCCCGCCACACCCGCTCTCGAGGGTCTCGAAAGCAAGTGGAGCGTTGTCTGGCAGGCGGACGGGACATACCGGTTTGACCGCACCGGCGTTCGCCGCGATGACGTGTATTCAATCGATACGCCGCCGCCGACCGCCTCCGGTTCGTTGCACATTGGTCACGCGTTTTCTTACACACACACAGACATCATTGCCCGGTTTCAGCGCATGAAGGGTAAAAGAGTTTTTTACCCCATGGGCTGGGATGATAACGGCCTTCCCACCGAACGCAGAGTACAGAACTATTACGGCGTACGCTGCGACCCGCAGCTTGCCTATCAGGCCGACTTCACGCCTCCGTACGAGGGAGGCGATAATAAAAGCAATAGAGCGGCCGATCACCAACCAATTTCGCGTCGAAATTTTATTGAACTGTGCGAACGGCTCACCGTTGAGGACGAAAAGCAGTTCGAGGACCTCTGGCGGTCGTTGGGTCTCTCGGTCGACTGGACCCAGAGCTATCGCACCATCGCCGACGACTCGCGGGCCACTTCCCAACGGGCTTTCCTGCGCAATCTTGCTCGAGGCGAGGCGTACCAAGCACAGGCACCCACCCTCTGGGATGTCACCTTCCGCACTGCGGTCGCCCAGGCCGAACTGGAGGACCGCGACCAGCCTGGCTTCTACCATCGCCTCAGCTTTCACCAAGACGGAGGCGACGACGTCTTCATCGAGACCACCCGCCCCGAGCTCCTCCCGGCCTGTGTCGCCCTGGTCGCGCACCCGGACGACGAGCGCTACCAACCGCTGTTCGGGACCACGGTGCGCACCCCGCTCTTCGACGTCGAGGTGCCGGTGCTCGCGCACCACCTCGCGCAGAAGGACAAGGGTTCGGGCATCGCGATGATCTGTACCTTCGGCGACGTTAACGACGTGGTCTGGTGGCGCGAACTCAACCTGCCCAACCGCGCGATCATCGGCTTCGATGGCCGCATCGTCTCGGAGGCCCCGGCCGCGGTCACCAGCCAGGCCGGTCGCGAGGCCTACGCTCAGCTCGTCGGCAAAACGGTGTTCTCGGCCAAGCAGGTCATTGTTGCTCTGTTGCACGAGTCGGGTGAGATGGTCGGCGACCCGCGCCCCATCAGCCACCAAGTGAAATTCTTCGAGAAGGGCGACAAGCCACTAGAGATAGTCTCGACCCGCCAGTGGTACATCACCAACGGCGCCCGCGAGCCGCAGCTCAGGGAGCGCCTACTCGAGCTCGGCCGCGACGTGCGTTTCGTGCCCGAATTCATGCGCGTCCGCTATGAGAACTGGGTCAACGGACTCTCGGGCGACTGGCTCATCTCGCGCCAGCGCTTCTTCGGCGTGCCGATCCCGGTCTGGTACCCCCTCGACGACGATGGCAAGCCCGTCTTCGACTCCCCGATCCTCCCCGAGGAGGCGTCGCTGCCCGTCGACCCGTCCAGCGACCCGGCCCCCGGCTACACGGAGGACCAGCGCGGAGTCGCGGGCGGCTTCCAGGGCGAGCTCGATGTGATGGACACCTGGGCCACCTCCTCGCTGACCCCGCAGCTCGTTGGCGGCTGGGAGCGGGACGAAGAACTCTGGGCACTGGTCGGTCCCTACGATCTGCGCCCACAGGGTCAGGACATCATCCGGACCTGGCTCTTCTCGACCCTCCTGCGCTCGCAGCTCGAGGACGGCCGCGCGCCCTGGCGGAACGCCACCGTGTCCGGCTTCATCGTCGACCCCGACCGCAAGAAGATGTCGAAGTCTAAGGGCAACGTCGTCACGCCGGCGGCGATGCTGGAACGGCACGGCTCGGACGCGATCCGCTACTGGGCCGCCTCCTCCCGCCTGGGCACCGACGCGGCCTTCGACCCGCAGAACCCGACGCAGATCAAGATCGGCCGCCGCCTGGCGATCAAGATCCTCAACGCGGCGAAGTTCATCCACGGCTTCCCGCTCACCGAGGGAGCCGAGGTCACCGCTCCGCTCGACCTCAGCATGCTCGCGACCCTCGATTCGGTCGTCGTCGACGCCACGACGGCGCTGGAGAACTACGACCACGCCCGGGCCCTCGAGACCACCGAGGCGTTCTTCTGGACCTTCTGCGACGACTACCTCGAGCTGGTGAAGGAGCGCGCCTACAGCGAGGACGGCGCATCGGCAGCGGCGGCCTTGCACCGGGCGCTGGACGTTCTACAGCGCCTTTTTGCACCATTCCTCCCCTTTGCGACAGAGGAAACGTGGTCGTGGTCGCACAATGACACCATCCACCTGCAGCGGTGGCCAACCGAGGCCAGGCTTGGCGGGGATCCCGCCGTTCTTGCCGCCAGTAGTAGCGTCTTGACAGCACTTCGCCGCGCGAAGACCGATGCGAAAGCTTCGCAGAAGGCTCCGGTGCGCTCTGCGCTGATCACTGCTGCGCCTGATGTTGTCGCGTCGCTGCGCGTCGCGGCCGGAGATCTCGCTGCCGTGGGCCGGATCGCTCACCTCGCCTTCGCTACCGGTGACACACTCGACGTGGCGATTGAACTCGATAATTAGGCCTCTGTCGGAGGCTGGCTCACCCCCTCCGACAGACGAAAGGATGCCCTGATGCAGCTCGGAACCCGGTGGGAAGTTGGCGCACTGCCACCAGCCTCCCTGCCGACGAGCATGGTCGATGCCATCCGCCAGGTCGAGAGCGAACTCGCCCAGTCCGGCGCAGCGAACGTCACCGGGAACTGGCAGCTCACCTGGCTGGAGGGCCGTCCTGTCTTAGACCTCGACGACGGCACCAGAATTACCTGTCATTCGGCCGCTAGCACTGTAGCCATTACTCGACCGGGGCTTTCGAGTGACGACGAGTACGACGACTGGTGACCGCGGCAGATGCCACCGCTCACTGCCTCGCTCTGGGTCAGAAAGAGTTAGGCGCTCTTTTCTTGGCGTCGCGGAGCGTGCGGCACGATTGTGGGAGCGGCGTTATCAAGTACGGCCTCACGAGTGACCACGACACGAGCCACCTCATCGGAGGACGGCACCTCGAACATAATCGGCCCCAACACCTCCTCGAGGATGGCGCGCAACCCACGAGCGCCGGTCTGTCGGAGTACAGCGAGGTCGGCAATCGCCTCAAGCGCTCCGCGATCAAACCCGAGTTCGACCCCGTCAATCTCAAACATGCGCTGATATTGCTTGACTAACGCATTGCGCGGCTCGGTCAAAATCTGCATCAACGCGTCTTGATCAAGCTGAGTTACCGTGGTCACTACCGGCAATCGACCAATAAACTCCGGGATCAACCCAAACTTATGCAGATCTTCGGGCAGAACTTCACCAAAGATGTTAATGTCGTCTTTTTTGTTGTGTAGCGGGGCGCCGAATCCGATGCCCCGCTTACCGGCACGCGACGAAATAATGTCTTCAAGTCCGGCAAAAGCCCCCGCAACGATGAAGAGTACGTTCGTCGTATCAATCTGAATGAACTCCTGATGCGGATGCTTGCGCCCGCCCTGGGGAGGCACCGACGCGACCGTTCCCTCAAGAATCTTCAGCAGCGCCTGCTGCACGCCCTCTCCCGACACATCTCGGGTTATCGACGGGTTTTCTGCCTTTCGGGCAATCTTGTCTACTTCGTCGATGTAAATGATGCCGGTTTCAGCGCGCTTGACGTCGTAATCGGCGGCTTGGATCAACTTAAGCAGGATGTTCTCGACATCTTCACCAACATAGCCCGCCTCGGTGAGAGCGGTTGCATCAGCGACAGCAAAGGGAACATTGAGTCGCTTCGCGAGTGTCTGTGCGAGGTAGGTCTTGCCACAACCAGTAGGGCCAATAAGCAGAATGTTGCTCTTAGCGATTTCTACCTCGTCGTGAAGAGCATCCGCAGCGGTAATGGTGTTACTTGCGCGAATACGCTTGTAGTGGTTATATACCGCTACAGCGAGAGCACGCTTGGCCTGATCCTGACCGATCACATACTCCTCGAGAAAACCATAGATTTCTCTTGGCTTCGGCAGATCAAACTCGCTGCTCGCCTCTTCACTGGACTCGGAGAGACGCTCCTCAATGATCTCGTTACAAAGTTCTACGCACTCGTCACAGATATAGACACCCGGCCCGGCAATGAGCTGCTGGACCTGCTTTTGGCTCTTGCCACAAAAGGAGCACTTCAGCAGGTCGGCGCTTTCGCCTATACGTGCCACGGGAATGCCCCACTTCCTTATCGAGCCTCTACTGTGTCTTTCGCCGATGCCTTCGGGCCCCGACGGCGAGGTGGGCTGCCTGCCAGGCTCCCGCGAACTCTCCTCCGAGCCTAGCCTCTATAAAAGCGGGCCCCAGACACACGGCCAGTATTCGACACGCCTTGCGCCGCCTCCCGTGGTGGAGTACCACTGTGACAGCAACGATGGAGGGGACCCAGCGCTGTTCCTCTTCGTTACCCGGCCCCTTCCATCGTCTGCCTGTTAGGCCGTGAGAGCAGGAACGGTCTTTCTGCTGGTGAGAACCTGGTCGATCAAGCCGTAGTCGAGGGCGTCGTTCGCACCGAGGATCTTGTCACGGTCGATGTCTTTGCGTACCTGCTCGAGAGAACGGTTGGAGTGCTCCGACAAGGTGTGTTCGAGCCAGTCGCGCATCCGCATAATTTCTGCGGCCTGAATTTCAATGTCCGAGGCCTGACCTCCGCCCTGTTCCACGGCGGGCTGGTGGATGAGGATGCGCGCGTTAGGCAGTGCAAGCCTCTTACCCGGCGTGCCCGCTGCGGTGAGCACAGCAGCCGCCGACGCCGCCTGGCCGAGTACCACGGTCTGAATATGGGGTCGGATGTACTGCATGGTGTCGTAGATCGCCGTCATCGCGGTAAAGGATCCGCCCGGGGAATTGATATACATCACGATGTCGCGGTCGGGATCCTGGCTCTCAAGCACGAGAAGCTGCGCCATGATGTCGTCCGCCGAAGCATCATCGACCTGAACGCCGAGGAAAATAATGCGATCCTCAAAAAGTTTTGCATACGGATCCTGGCGCTTATAGCCGTACGCCGTACGCTCCTCGAACGTGGGCAGGATGTAGCGCGAAGACGGCGTGGCTCCCTGGCTGAACGCAGTGCCGCCGGTGATGGGCATAGTCATGATGTTTTCCTGATCTCTCGGCACGAAACGGGCTCAGCTGTCGGTTGCGGTTCCGCCGCCACCAGAAACGTCAGTTGCGGAGGCGCGGATATGATCGACGAAACCGTACTCGAGAGCTTCCTCCGCGCTGAACCAGCGGTCGCGGTCGCCGTCGTCGTTAATCTGCTCGACGGTCTTGCCGGTGGCTGTCGCCGTAATCTCAGCGAGGCGGCGCTTCATATCGAGAATCAGCTGCGCCTGAGTTTGGATATCTGACGCGGTACCACCGAAACCTCCGTGCGGTTGGTGCAGGAGCACGCGAGCATTCGGCGTGATATAGCGCTTGCCCTGAGTGCCGGCCGTCAGCAAAAGTTGCCCCATTGACGCGGCCATACCGATGCCCACCGTCACGATGTCGTTGGGCACGAACTGCATCGTGTCGTAAATCGCCATGCCCGCGGTAATCGAGCCACCGGGAGAGTTGATGTAGAGGAAAATGTCACGCTCTGCATCCTCAGCGGCCAAAAGCAGTAGCTTTGCGGCGATCTCGTTCGCATTATCGTCGCGCACCTCAGAACCGAGCCAGATGATCCGGTCCTTGAGCAGGCGGTCAAAAACACTGTTGTTGGGCACTGCCAGGTCGGCCATGTGTCGCTCCGTTTCACTTGTCGCTTCCGAGGCGAATCTATCGGACGACACCGGCCCGCCTTGATCGTGTTCGCCCGGGGCGGAGCTGGAGTCGGCGGTAATCGCCGGGGCACAGCCAAAAGAGAGAGCCGCCCACAAGAATCGGTGCGGCTCTCGAAGCTTCTGCGGAGGCTACGGAGTGGTCGGCTCCTGAGCGGAGGCTTCTCCGCCAGTGCCAGACTCGACCGATACCTCGTCACTGATCTCGGTCTCCTCGCCAGTCTCGGACTGAGTGGCGTCCTCGTTATCCGGCGTGGCAACGAAGCCACCCAAGTCGACGGCGTTGCCTTCGGTATCGAGGATTTTCACTTTGCCGAGAACGACGGCGAGAACCTTGCCGCGACCAACCTCACCCACCATCTGACCGATCTGGTTGTTCTCGGAAAGCGTCCTGATGAACTCATTAGGCTCCATGCCGTACTGAGAAGAACCCTGAATCAGATACTGCATGAGTTCTTCTTGGCCAACCTGAACATTCTCATGCTCGACAAGATGATCGAGGATAATCTGGGTTTTAACGTTCTTTTCAGTTGTTTCCGTGATTTCGGCCCGGTGCTCGTCGTCATCGAGACGATTCTCGCCCTCAAGATGGCGGCGCACTTCATCCTCGACGAGAGAAGCGGGCACCGGCGTCTCTACACGCGAGAGCAGCTCCTCGACAAGCTTCTCGCGCGCCTCGCCAGCCTGAGCGAAAGTCTTGTTCTGGAGAGCTTTTTCTTTCAGTGACTGGCGAAGTTCGAGAATGGTTTCGAACTCGCTCGCAACCTGCGCGAATTCATCATCAGCTTCGGGATACTCGAGCTCTTTGACCGCAGTGAGCGCCACGGTAATCTCGGCCTGCTCGCCAGCGTGGTCGCCTCCGACCAGTGGCGCACTAAAAGTAGTGCTTTCTCCGGCGCTGAGCGATTCCAATGCCTCGTCGATGCCGCCTATCAGCTCACCGGAGCCGAGCTGATAGGAGACCGCATTCGCGGTATCCACGTCTATTCCATCGATAACCGCAACCAGGTTGATTTGCGTGAAGTCTCCCATAACGGCCGGGCGGTCGACAGTTTTCAGTGTGCCAAAACGACCGCGGAGGCTATCAAGTTCAGTCTCGACGTCAGCATCCGTGACATCAGCTGCGTCAACGGTTATCTCGATGCTCTCGTAGTCGGGGATGGTGATGTCGGGGCGCACATCAACTTCGATGGCTACTTCTAGATCACCACTGAAATCTTTTTCGCTCGGCCAAGCGACAATGTCCGCCTGCGGGCGGCCAAGGGGACGCACGTCGGATTCGCGAATAGCATCGCGGTAAAAACCGTCCAGACCTTCATTGACCGCGCGCTCAAGAACGGCCGCTTTGCCTACCCGCTGATTGATGATCGCCGGTGGTACCTTGCCCTTGCGAAAGCCGGGCACCGTCAGTTGCTCGGCGAGGTAGCCATACGCGTTGGCGATGCCCGGGCCGAGTTCATCCGAAGTGACCGAAATCGCAAGTTTCACGCGGGTGGGGCTCAGCTGTTCTACCGTGGTCTTCACGTGAGGGGATCTCCTGTGCTGGTTAGTGTCGGCGCCGGGTGGCTGGTTGTCGCGGGTCGATATCGTCACGATGAGTACTCGTCGTCGGGGCGACAGGATTCGAACCTGCGACCTCCCGCTCCCAAAGCGGGCGCTCTAGCCAAGCTGAGCTACGCCCCGAATGCGCAGGCAAGGCGCCGCGCTGGTGACAATTCTCGTCGAGCCGTCCTGCACGGCCGCTTGCGCGACACGCCGAAATGGCCTTCGTCAGTGTACTGCACCGTCGAGCACAAGGCGGCGCGGTCTCCGCGGCATGCGCATCGAGAAGAAGAAGCGTCGGAGGCGATACCGAGCATGTACTACGCTGTGCTGGTGCCCTGTCACAAGACGGGCCACGGGGATGTAGCTCAATGGTAGAGCCTCAGTCTTCCAAACTGATGACGCGGGTTCGATTCCCGTCATCCCCTCCATTGATGAGAGATTGTGGCGTCACGGTATTGCCCAGAAGTTGGCGCACCTCTCCCACCTATCGTCGAGAAGGCGAGGGATTTCTTCAGGGAACTCCGAGGGCGGAGGAAACCCACGGAACGAGGGCAGGCTGTCCTTCACCACGATGAGCAGAGCCTCAGCTTGCTTGCGGCTACTCGCCAGCAGCGTAGCGTTGACGATCGATCACACCATTTGCGGTCAGTCTCCTAACTCTCTTGAAAGGACCCGACGATGGCCACCACCTCCGTTACGTCACTCACCTCGTCTAATCCGGATATCGCTTCCGGAGTCGCGCAGTTCCTCAGCCCGGTCGTGGTCGAGATGACTGCACTGGCCGTTAATGGCAAACAGGCGCATTGGCACGTTCGCGGCGCAAACTTCATCGGCGTGCACGAACTGCTGGACAGCATTGTCGCTCACGCTATCGAGTGGGCAGACCTCGCCGCCGAGCGGGTGGTTGCCCTCGGCCTTCCGGTTGACGCCCGCATCCAGACCGTTGCCTCCAACACTCAGTCGACCCCGCTCACGCCGGGTTTCCAGCGCTCCGAGAACGCGATTGTCGAGATCATCAACCAGATGGATGTCACCATCGCGACCGTCAACACGGCAATCGCCGAACTCGCCGAACTCGACGCAAGCAGTCAGGACGTTGCGATCGAAATCGGCCGGGGCCTCGAAAAGGATCGCTGGTTCCTCTTCGCGCACGTCAGCGAAAGCTAAGCATGTACCCTGACGAACGGCCCGCCCGATTCTTCTCGGACGGGCCGTTTGCTCGTCTGGCTTCCCTGACAAAGGCCAGGTCTAGATGAGCAGGCGATCCCGAATTACCTCTCGTATGTGGCACGGCCGGCGACAAGCGTGAGAGCGACCGGCATGGTGCGCAGAGCATCCGGATCAGCGATGACCGGGTCATGATCGACAGCGACAAGGTCAGCTGGATCGCCCGCCCGCGGGTGAAGGTGGCGAGCACGCGTGGAAGCAGTGATCGCCTCGGCCAAGGTGAGCCGCTGCTCGGGGTGCCACGGTGTCTCCCCGCACCGAGCGCGGGTAACCGCCGCCGAAATCGCCAGCCACGGATCTAGCGGCGCCACGGGAGCATCCGAACCGAAAGCCATCGTTGCTCCGGAGTCGACCAATGAGCGCAACGGAAATATGCGGTCCGTGCGCCCCGCCCAGTAATGCTCCGCAACCTCGCGGTCGTCAAGAGCGTGCGCTGGCTGCACGCTCGCCACCACCCCGAGGTGGGCGAAGCGCGGCACATCAGCGACGCCGACCAGCTGCGCATGCTCAATCCGTCCACCACCGACCCGGGACAAAGCATCCAGAGCAAGGAGCACCGCAGCATCGCCGATGGCGTGCACGGTGGCGCAGATGTCGGCGGCGACGGCGCGTGCCAATATCTCGTTCAGCTCCTCGTGTTGAAGAGTAAGAATCCCCCGTCCCTCCTGGCCGTTGTAGGGCTGGGCGCAGTACGCGGTGCGAGTGTTCAACGAGCCATCGACCAGTACCTTGAGCGGCCCCATACGCAACAGGCCCTCGCCACCCTCGAGCGCATCTCCGGAGCGCAGGCCCGCCTCGATCACGCGATCCAGGTGCTCCCGGTAAATACCGGTGTCCACGCGCAACGACCGGGTGCCGCGAGCGAAACGCCGCAACCAGTCACCAGGGTTCCATCGCATTTCAAGGTCAACAATGCCCACCACTCCGCGAGCAGCAGCGCGCCTCGCAGCCGCGTCGACCAGAGCGTCAAGGGTGTCGTCGCTCAGGACTCCGAGCGCTGTGACCAGCTCGAAGCACTGGTTTTCACGCAGCAGGTCATCCCGGCGGGCAAAATCGTAGCGCCGATAGGCGGCCGAATTGAGCCAGGCGGCGTGCAGGTCGCCGCTGATAAGAGCCACCGGACGCGTCGGCACCATGTCGTCAAGCAGCGCCGTCGTCGGAGCGTCAGGCCACAATCCGTCGCGAAAACCATCGATTCTGACGTGCTAGCTGGGATGGGTCGGCTCGACCGGTCCAGGGCTGCTTCGTTTCTTCCTTGCCTCCGTAGCTCCGAAGTGTGGAGTTTTGGCGCTCTTTGGCGGTGTCTTTGACCGCTTCGCGTCCCTTGTTGCCGTTGATGAGGATGCCGCGGCGGCTTCCATGACGTCGTCGGTGATCGCGTTTCGATGGTTGATCTTGGGCACGCGATTGCTCTGAGGGCATCGACACTACCGCTCCTGGTCGCCGTCAGTATGCGAATATCTCGCTCGCGTGAATGGTTGGAGTCCTCCGAAAGGAGGACTGACAGGGAACCACCGCCGTAATAGGGTCACGGGTAGACCTCAGCCTGAAGACTGCGGCCAATTTCTGAGCTGGAGGATTGATGAAATCAACTCTTTACGCCACGGCAATCAGGCGCACTACGGTCATAGCTTTTGCTCTGGTCGTGGGTTTCGGATCACTGCTCACCCCGCTGGCGGCACAGGCCGAAACGTCTGTTCCTGTGTCGTCGATTGTCCAGGCGAGCCCAGCAAGTGCTGCGTCTTGGGTTCCCTACGATAACGCGGCCATCACCTCGGAAGGTAACTGCGAGGCCCGTCGGCAGTGGCTCATTGCAAATGTGAACTGGATGACACAGACCAATTCCGACTGCTGGAGTTTCTATCAGCCGGGGTGCCCAACGGGCCAGGAGTACTGGCTGGTCATGGTGAATTCGGCCTCCGGCCGGGTGGCAACTGAAATCACCGTCTCGAAAGACCCTCTCGCAGCCGCCTGCTAGCCATTCCTATGTAACCCTGGGGTGCCTGGCATAGCCCGGGCACTCTTTTTCGCTCTGAAAGGACAAAATGTCTTACATCGTTCGTTCCGGTGTCGTCACGGCGTCGACTGCCCTCCTTGGCGAGAGCGGTCAACGTTATGCCTACCTCACGATCGACTCAACCGACGTAGACACAACAGCAGCGCCGATAAGGTTCAACGTTCAGGTTTTCGCGATCACCGCCGAGCGCATCGTCCGCATCGTCGAAAGTGGTCATTCCCCGCGAGTCGTTTTCGCGGGACGACTGGTCGTGAGCGAGACGCCTACTCCGGAAGGCCGCACTGTGCAGGAATGGAATGTGGGCGCAGAACACCTGGGAATCAGCGTCGAAGACGAGCTGCTTATGCACGTAGCTCAAGAAGCCGCGTTGTAGCCGCCGATGATTTCGCGGGACGATTGGTTAGCTTGTCGGATGGGGCCTGCGCCGTCGACCGGCGACGCAGGAGAGGTGATGCAGCTCGGCGCTATCCGCCCGCTAGCGATGCCGAGTTGTCGATGAGCTATTCGAGCACGAGCCGCCAATCTTCATTCGCGGGCTCGTCGTACTTGTCTTCTTCGCCAGCGAAATCGAGCGTGTACACAGGGCCGTCTGTGCCGTTCTGGGCGATCACGACTCCGAGATACCGATCGCCGTCAAAGACGCGCCACTGCTCGATGATCCGGGGGTGTACTCACGCACCGGCGCTAGACCGTCAGCCGGGTTGGATGTCACGGGACCAGAAACGATAGCCAATCAGTGTGTCTGCAACGTCCCCTTCGCGGGCAGCGCGCTCCTGAACGGCCCTCGCCGCTTCCGAAGCCGATTGCGCGGTAGACACGTCAAGCCTCGGCGCCATCATCGCCCACTGCGAAAAGTGCACATGCTCGTCCCACAGCCCCGGAAGGAGCCAGCGGCCGTCACGATCTCGAACCTCGACCTCAGGAGCAACCCGTAGATCGTCGTCAACGACGGCGATGTACCCGTCCCTTACCAGTACTGAGGTGGTTCTCGTCGCGCCAAGCAAACGCGCCCCACGCAGCAACAGTCCACTCACACGTCAGCCTTCGTTCGGGTAGGCGAGCCGTCTCATCTCGACGGACGTTATCGAAGTGAAGCGGGCCAACGAGATGCCAACGCTCACGACTGACATATCGGACACCAGTACAGCTTGCGCGACCCCATTTCTTCGAGGACTACATTCGTGCCGCAGACGCGACAGGGCAATCCGTCACGTTTGTAGACGTAGTGACGCTCGGCGCGGTTGTGCACCGCGTCTGAGTACTCCACTGAGCTGAGGTTGCTGCGGGTAATCATCATCCCGGTATCGATACCCTCCTGAAGCAACTGGGCCCAGTCTGCCCACAGCTGCCGGGCGACGTCGAGCGGTACCTGCTTGCCTGACGTGTGGGGGTCAAGCTTCGCCCGAAAGAGGAGTTCTGCGCGATAGATGTTGCCGATACCGCTCACGGCTGACTGGTCCATGAGCACCAGACCCACAGGAGTTGTCGTGCCCCGCAGTCTGTCCACGAAGCGATCGCGAGCCTGATCGGAGTCATCGTTAGCGGGATCGGGTCCGAGCCGCGCGAGTAACGCCGCCACCTGGGCAGAATTTATGACTTCGCACGCCGTGGGTCCGCGAAGATCGGCCACCGTCTCGAGGGTCTGTAGGCGTACCCGAACGGCTCCGATGGGCGGCGGCGGAAACTGATCGAGTTCACCCTCGCTCTCACGCTCTGTTTCTGAGAGCTTCAGCGCGCGGCGACGCCTCGGCGCACCGATGCTGCTGCCAGCCTTCTCCGTGCCGACCAGCGGAGAGACCTGTCCACGAAAATCCCAGGCCCCGTAAAGACCGAGGTGCACGTGCACAGTCAGCTCGCCCTCGAACGACAGCAACAGATGCTTGCCGACGGCTGTCGCGTCGAGCACCCGACGAGAGTCGAGAAGAGCTGCTCCCTCGGCGAAACGCCCCTGCGGGCTAGTGGCCACCACGCAGCGTCCGACGATGTCACGTTCGAATTGCAACGCGATCCGATGAACAGAATGCCCCTCGGGCACTCAGCGGTCCTTCACAACGGAATCGACCCGGTGACCAACAATATCGCCGGTAGCTTCGTACTCGGTAACCTGAGCAATCCGGCGAACGTGACGCTCCTCGAAGCTAAAAGGTTCGGCAAGGAAAGCGTCGATGAAACCCGTTGCCTCCTCAACCGTGTGCTGGCGTGCGCCGATCGAAATAACGTTCGCGTCGTTGTGCTGGCGGGCAAGCAGCGCAGTATTCACGCTCCACACCAGAGCAGCTCGCGCCCCCGTGACCTTGTTGGCGGCGATCTGCTCACCATTACCGGAGCCACCGAAAACAACACCGAGCGCGCATACTCCTGCCTCTTGATCGCGAACGACCGCGGTGGCCGCGTTGATGCAGAAGGACGGATAATCATCGAGGGGGTCATAGGAGGTGGGACCGTGATTAACCACATCGTGCCCGGCAGCGCCAAGATGCTCGATCAAGTGGTGACTAAAATCCAGCCCTGCGTGGTCCGTTGCGATGTGGATGCGCACGCGCTTACCCTCCGGAAATATCGCGAAAACCCCTCCAGCAGGGGACGGATGCCAGAGTACCGCGCCGCGGTCACTCGAACTGCGGTTCGCGGCTCCGCGAGCGTTTGAGTTCAAAGAACCCGTCATAGGAGGCAGCCATCACGATGCCGTCCCACAGTGTCAGCGCCTGCTCGCCTCGGGGCGTGGGCGAGATGACGGGGCCGAAGAACGCCACATCGCCGATCGCGATCACCGGTGTGCCGACATCCTGACCGACGCGGTGAATAGCGTCGAGGTGGGATGCGCGCAGGGGGCCGTCGTAGACCTCCGAATCGGCGAATTGCACCAGATCGGCAGGCAGAACGAGGTCGGCTAGCGACTCGGCCATGATCAGGTCCGAGTCCGAGCGGCCCGCCCGATGAATTCGCGTACCGAGGGCGTCATACAGCGGCTTCACGTGCTGCCGCCCCTCGCGCTCGACGACGGCGGTGACAAGACGCGTGTAACGCAACGCACGGGCGAACACAACTCTGTGCTCCTCATCGATGTCTTTGTCTTCGTTGAGAACAGTGAGACTGAAGATATGCCAGCGCACATCGAGTTCGCGAGCAGCAGTTACCTCATCGACGAAACGAGAGGTCAGCCATGCCCAAGGACAAGAAGGATCGAACCAGAAATCGACGGTGGTCATGGCCCCACGGTACGCGGCCTGAGCGGATCAGGAGGTTCGCGGGTCATGCTTCCGCGGCCCCAGAAGCCCGCGGCCCTAGGGTGGATCGGTGGCGTTTGCAGCCGATCGCGCCCGACATGAACGGATGGAGAACCCTGTGCCAGGACACAATCTCACTCAGATAGAGGCGCAGCAGCGCGCCGCGCTGATCACGGTCCATGACTACGACATAGCCCTGGACCTCACGCAGGGCTCCGAAATTTTCCGCAGCACGACAACGGTGCGCTTTTCCGCGACGGAAGGAGCCTCCAGCTTCATCGACGCGATCACCAAGACGGTGCACTCCATCACCCTCAACGGTGCGGAATTGGATGTGTCCGACGTTGCCGATGGCGTCCGAATTCGCCTTGATTCACTCGCGGCTGAGAATGAATTGACCGTCGTCGCCGATGCGATGTATACAAACACCGGCGAGGGTCTGCACCGTTTCGTTGATCCGGTCGATGGCGAGGTCTATCTCTATTCACAGTTCGAAGTGCCAGATTCGCGCCGCATGTTCACGGTATTCGAGCAGCCCGACCTCAAGGCCGCCTTCCGCTTTACTGTGATGGCCCCCTCCTCCTGGCACGTTATCTCCAACCAGCCCACGCCGGAGCCGGAACCATCGGGCGAGGGCATCGCAACCTGGCACTTTGCTCCCACACCACGGATATCGTCGTACATCACCGCCCTCATTGCCGGCCCTTATGTCGTCGCAACCGACTCATTAGTTTCTTCCGACGGCCGCACGATTCCGCTTGGAGTCTTTGCGCGCGCCTCTCTTGCGCCGTTCGTCGATGCCGACTACGTATTCGAGAAAACCAAACAGGGTTTTGCCTTCTACGAAGAGAAATTCGGCGTCCCCTACCCGTTCGCTAAATATGACCAACTCTTTGTTCCCGAGTTTAATTCAGGCGCAATGGAGAACGCAGGAGCCGTTACCTTTACTGAGACCTACGTCTTCCGCTCGAAAGTGACACGGGCGATTGAGGAACGCCGAGTCGTCACGATTCTGCACGAGCTCGCGCACATGTGGTTCGGCGATCTCGTCACCATGAGATGGTGGAATGACCTGTGGCTGAACGAGTCATTTGCCGAATACGCGTCCACCCTCGCTACCGCCGAAGCCACGGAATGGAACCACGCGTGGACCACCTTCGCCGCAATGGAAAAAAGCTGGGCCTACCGCCAGGACCAGCTGCCATCAACCCATCCGATTGTCGCGACTATCAACGACCTCGAGGATGTTCAAGTCAACTTTGACGGTATCACCTACGCCAAGGGCGCCTCAGTGCTCAAGCAGCTAGTGGCGTGGGTCGGCGAGAAGGAATTTCTTACCGGTGTGCATGAATATTTCGTCAAACACGCATTCTCAAACACGGAGTTACCTGACCTACTCGTCGAACTCGAAGCCACAAGCGGCCGCGACCTCACCGAGTGGTCAGCTCACTGGCTTGAGACGGCCGGGGTAAACACGCTGCGCCCGGAGATCTCGGTGGATGACTCCGGAGCAATTGCATCGTTTGCCATCATCCAGAGCGCAGTCCCGGATTTTCCGACCCTTCGGCCCCACCGCATCGCGGTTGGCCTGTACGACTTCGAGGACGAGCGTCTCGTGCGCGTCGGACGTCTCGAACTCGACGTCGACGGACAGCGCACCGAAGTGCCAGAACTGATCGGTCAGATCCGGCCTGCCCTCATCCTGCTCAACGACGACGACCTGGCTTACGCCAAGATCCGCCTCGACGATGATTCGCTCGTAGTAGCGATCGCTCACCTGGCACACATCGAGAGTCCGCTCGCGCGGTCGCTGGTGTGGGGGTCGGTCTGGGATGCGACGCGCGATGCCGAATCAGCGCCACGCGACTTCGTCCGCCTGGTGCTGGCGAATAGTGCTGCCGAAACCGAGTCGACCACTCTACGCACTGTGCTCAGCAACCTCGTCACCGCGGTGACGGAATATGTGGGCCCCGAGCACCGCGCCACGGTGATGGAGGAAGCGGGCAATCAACTCTGGACGCTCGCGCGGAACGCAGCGCCCGATAGTGACGCGCAATTCCAGTTTGTGAAGGTCTTCGCCACGCTTGCGTCAACGCCCGCCCATCTCGACACCCTGCAGGCACTCCTCAGCGGCGAGGTGACGCTGGAGGGTCTCGACATCGACACCGATCTCGGCTGGGAGCTTCTGATCGCACTTGTCGCAGGCGGTAGGGCCGGCACCGACGACATCGATGCGGCACTCGCCTCCGATAACACGGCGACCGGTCAGCAGTCCGCTGCGCAGGCCCGAGCCGCTCTGCCCTCGCCGACGGCCAAGCGCGCCGCCTGGGATTCGGTGACAGTCGACGATTCGGCGGCCAATACCATGGTCCGCGCGACTGGCCTCGGCTTCCAACGGACCTGCGACCCGCATCTACTCGACGAGATGCTGCCGGTCTACTTCGCCGCGCTGAACTCGATCTGGGAGACGAAAAGCTACAAGATTGCCGAATATCTCGTCGACGGTTTCTATCCCGCCGCGGTTCCCTCGCACGACCTCGTTGAGGCGACACGCGACTGGCTGGAGGCCAACCCAGAGATCCCGGCGCTGCGCCGACTCGTAGTCGAAAACCTCTCCGCCGTGGAGCGCGCGCTCCGTGCGCACGAGCGCGACGTGGGCTAAATGTCTGGCGAAGGGGGCGGGATGTACGTACGGCTTTTATGGTTTACGCTACGGCGCAGGAGGCGTCCCGTAGCCTGGACAGGCCATGCTGCTTCTCGCTTCCTCCCCCGATCCCGTCACCGTGACCATGTCTTTTTTTGATTCTGACGCCTTAGGAAAAATCATCGCGATCATCTCGATCGCGTTAGGTGCCCTTGTGGCGCGTCTGATCGCGCACTTCATCATTGGCCGCGTCGTGGATCAGATCGTCTCGGGTGTCAAGCGGCGCCAACACGTCGAAGACACCCAGGCGATTGCCGCCTCACCGCTGGCAGCGGTCAGGCTCGTGCAACGCACCCGCACGCTCGGCTCGATCCTCAACAACATCAGCTCAATCCTGATTGTCGTCATCGCCCTGGTGATGGTCGTGAGCACCATCGATAAAGACCTGATCGGATCCTTTGCCCTACTCACGGCGGCGCTGGGCGCCGGTCTCGGTTTCGGTGCGCAAAACATCGTCAAGGATGTATTCAACGGTCTCTTCATGGTTGCCGAAGACCAACTCGGCGTGGGCGATGTGGTCGACACTGGTCAGGCGACCGGAGTGGTGGAATCGGTCGGAGTGCGCGTCACGCAGATCCGTGACGTTAACGGCACCCTATGGTTTGTCCGCAACGGTGAGATCATTCGCGTAGGCAACATGTCTCAGGGCTGGTCTCGGGTCATCGTCGATCTGGCCATCCCCTACGAGAGCGATCTGGAACAGGTGCAGAGCACCGTCCTGGAGACCGCGAACGAACTGGCAGCGAGCAGCCGCTGGCGAGCTCGGATCATCGACAAGCCCGAACTCTGGGGCCTGGAGTCGATCGCCGACGATGCACTGGTAATCCGCATGGTCGTGAAGACCCGCACCACGGCGAAAGACGATGTGGCCCGCGAGCTGCGGATACGTTTCAAGAAGGCACTGGATGCCCTCAATATCACGCTGCCCGCCCTCAATACCGTCGTACTCAGCGGCTTTGACGGGGCAACGAGCGTAGGAGGCGCCAAGCCGCCACGCACCACGCCTGTTCCGACCATCACCACCGAGCGCAACACGCCACTGCGCCTTCCCCGGGCGCTGCGCCGCGCAAAGGGGCAGGGAGCGCAGGACGGTGGCGGGACGCCTCCGAGACCCAGCAAGCCGGGCTCGTGAGCGACCTCCAGATCGGCGGGATACCGCCCCTGCGCAGCTTCTGGGAGCACGTCGGCGGACGACCCACCTTCGAGCGGCTGGTTCGGCGCTTTTACGCGGGTGTTCGCGAGGACGACGTACTCTGGCCGATGTACCCCCACGATGATCTGGAGGGAGCGATTCAACGCCTCACCGGCTTCCTTGAGCAGTACTGGGGCGGACCGACTAGCTACAGCCAGGAGCGCGGACATCCGCGGCTCCGAATGCGGCACCAACCTTTCCGGATCACGCCACGGGCACGAGAGAATTGGCTTCGTCACATGCGGGTTGCGGTGGAAGAACTCGAACTGGCGCCCGCAGATGAGGCGATACTCTGGGACTATCTCGAGCGTGCTGCGCACGCAATGGTCAACAGTTTCGAGGACTAACGCCGCAGAAGACAGCGAAGCACCGCATACTCACGCCGGTGTCCGCACCAGAACGTGCCCACGCCGCGTGGTCAGCCGTCGCCACCGACCACTGTCAAAAAGCGCCACAGGATCATCAGCCCGAAGAAATCCGAGCGCGAACAGAGCAAAGGCTGCGCCGGCCGGAACGTCAGCGAGTCCGTCGAGCGGGCGTCCCCACACCGAGGAGCGCACCCTGCTGACGATCTGTTCGCCGGTCTCGGCTCCCACCGCCGCGGTGATCTCCTCGATTCCGGCCCGCGCAGTCTGCTCGAGGACTCCCGCATCCACTGGCTCCCGCCACGACCAACCACCGCGCGGAGGCGAAATCCCCGCCCAGGACCCTGCCGTCGCATCCTCTGCCTCCGGCAGGATGACCGGCGTGCCGTTTGCTCCCTCTGTCTCCCACTGCACTCGGGCCAAACGCTCACTGAGCGCACGGATGCGCACCACACGATCGAAGGATGTCGGCACAGCGAGGCCATACACGCGAAGCCCCAGCACGGTGGCCGAGCGATCGAGAATCCCCCGGGGTTGCAGAACTACCGTCGAGGCGGCAAGCACGTGGCCATCGGCGAGGAGCCGGATCGCCCCCTCCTCGATACGAGCCGAGCGGCCCAGAAAGATCCGCAAATCCGACAGGCTTTGCGGATCAGCTAGAAAGAAGGACACACTCATCGCGTCGATTAACCTACCGGCAGGTCACGTGCCCGAGGATGTCACTGCCGAAAATACCCTGACCGACCCTGTTTTTACCGACCCGTTCTCGGTCGACCGGATTCGCGATCGCCGCTCGTTCAGCACTCGGAGGGTGCAAGCCTCTCAGAACGCGCTACCGATTTTCTCGATGATCGCCTCGTTCCAGACTCACGACGACGGACTCGACCATCAGACTCCCTTCCCAGAAGGGTATCGGATCCGGAGTCACTGCCCCGCAGCGCCGACCTGCTCAACAACTTCGATCATCCAGCAACGACCTTCGACCCCATGGTGCACCGTACCGCCCTCGGTCATGCGATGTGGTGGCAACGCCCGGGGCGAGCCGACGAGTGGGCGTGGGACTGTCCCTGGGTCGTATCTATTCCCGGGACGGCCGCCTGGTGGCACGTGTTACCCAAGAGAGAATGGTGAGAATACCGATTCCCTAGTACGTTAACCGCGCCGGGAAAACACAATCGACTTCTCGACATAGGGCACCCAGACTTGGCGCAACAACTCGGGAATAGGCTCGGGTTTGCCGGTCGCAGCGGTGACCATCACCAAAGTGGTAGCGGCTTTCGCATAGAGAATTCGCGGCTCGCAGCCGACCGGCGAATACACCTCATAGCAGACCTCAAGGCTTGTATCGCCGATCCGTCCGATCCACAATTCAATGTCAAGAGGGGCTCGCATGTAGGGGATCGGGAGAAGGTATTCGATCTCCTGGCGGGCGATGAGGCCAATAGTGCGCGCGCCCGGTCGGGCATCAAGCACTGCCGTTGCCATCCCGCTTGCTTCCGGCGAATCGGGGCGCCAAAACGCGTGGATACGCGCCTCCTCGAGCAGACGCAACATCTCGGCGTTGTTAACGTGGGCATAAGCATCAAAGTCCGACCAGCGCAGCGGGATAGCAACATGCAAACGCATCAGTCGCGGGTGAGCTTGCGGTAGGTCGAGCGGTGTGGCTTTGCAGCATCGGGACCAAGACGCTCAATTTTATTCGCCTCATAGGCCTCGAAGTTACCCTCGAACCAGTACCACATCGCCGGGTTTTCTTCAGTGCCCTCGTAGGCGAGGATGTGCGTGGCAATCCGATCAAGGAACCACCGATCGTGGGTGATCACCACAGCACAACCCGGGAACTCGAGTAAAGCGTTTTCGAGGCTGCCAAGCGTTTCGACGTCGAGGTCGTTGGTCGGCTCATCGAGCAGCAGGAGGTTGCCGCCCTGCTTCAGCGTCAGCGCGAGATTGAGGCGGTTGCGCTCGCCCCCGGAAAGCACATTGGCTTTTTTCTGCTGGTCAGGCCCCTTGAAGCCGAACTGTGAAACGTAGGCGCGGGACGGGATTTCGGTCTTCCCCACAGTAATGTAATCGTGGCCGTCAGAAACAACCTCCCACAGATTCTTATTCGGGTCGATACCACCACGACTCTGATCCACATAGGAGATATCTACTGTCTCGCCAATGGTGAGTTCACCCGAGTCAATCTGCTCGAACCCGACAATCGTCTTAAAAAGAGTGGTTTTTCCGACACCGTTAGGGCCAATAACTCCGACAATACCATTGCGCGGCAAGGTAAAGCTGAGATTATCAATCAGGATGCGCTCGCCAAACTGCTTGCGCAGTTTTTTCGCATCAATCACCTGAGAACCCAGACGGGGTCCGACCGGAATAACAATCTCTTCGAAATCAAGTGTGCGTGTCTTCTCGGCTTCCGCGGCCATTTCTTCATAGCGGGCAAGGCGTGCCTTCGATTTGGCTTGGCGGCCCTTCGCATTGCTGCGCACCCACTCAAGCTCGGTACTCAGGCGCTTTGCCAGCTTGGCGTCTTTTTTGCCTTGAACTTCAAGGCGCGCGCGCTTTTTCTCGAGGTAGGTGGAGTAGTTGCCTTCGTAGGGGTAAAGATGACCGCGGTCTATCTCCGCGATCCACTCCGCAACATTGTCAAGGAAGTACCGATCGTGGGTGACCGCCAGGACCGCACCGGGATACTTCGAAAGAAACTGCTCAAGCCAGAGCACACTCTCGGCATCCAGGTGGTTGGTGGGCTCGTCGAGGAGTAAAAGATCGGGCTTTTGCAGCAGGAGCTTGGTCAGTGCCACGCGACGCTTTTCTCCTCCCGAAAGAGTGGTCACCGGGGAGTCCCCCGGCGGGGTACGCAGAGCATTCATCGCTTGCTCAAGCTGCGAGTCGAGATCCCAGGCGTCGGCCGCGTCAATTGCCTCCTGGAGAGTACCCATCTCGGCCAGCAAGCTGTCGAAGTCTGCATTCGGATCGGCCATCGCCAGCGAAATCTCGTTAAAACGGTCAATCTTGGCCTTAATCTCACCGACGCCCTCCTGGACGTTCTCGAGCACTGTCTTCGACTCATCGAGTTCGGGCTCCTGCATCAGGATGCCCACTGAATAACCTGGGCTGAGCCTTGCCTCGCCATTGCTGGGGGTGTCTAGGCCCGCCATGATCTTGAGAATTGTCGACTTACCAGCACCGTTCGGACCGACCACGCCGATCTTTGCTCCGGGCAGAAACGACATCGTCACGTCGTCCAGGATCACTTTGTCGCCGACCGCTTTACGGGCGCGCACCATCGAGTAAATGTATTCAGCCACTTGTGTTCCTCAACCGCTCGTACGTTCTGTGAGCCCCGCGCTCAGCCGGATGCACCCCGCCAAGCAGGAGGCCGCTGGTCCGTCTGTAATCGGCTATCTACTTTCCGTGCGAAATCACAGAAGATGTCAGAAGCCGGGGCCCACTCGAGGATACCGTCTGAGGCCGAGGAAGCTGTACGCGCGGACTCAGCGCTTCCGCCTCACCGCTCAGCGACCGAGCGGAACCGTCTGACCGATCAGGCAGGCCCCCGTCGCGATCGGAGCCATCACCACCGCGCGCACTCCTGCGCTCTTGGTGCCGTACTGCCCAATCAGGCACGATCCGGACAGTGCGACGGACACCTGCACCGAATCAGCCTGCAGCCCCATCGACGTTTTATCCGACGTCAACTGCATGGCGTTCTTTGAAAAGCCGGCCGCGATCAACGCCTCGACAACCTTGCTACCGGGTACGTGTGGGTCAGGCTCGGCGACGGAGCGCAACACCTGCTCAAAGTAGGGCAGGTTCTGCTCGGCCGTCCCGCCCGGGATCAAGGAGGCCGCGCTCATCGACGCAGCTGGCGACGCGGTCGAGACCGGTGCATTCGGAACGGAGCATCCCTCGAGGCCAAGCGCGACCGCAAGGAGCAGACCGACGCCGACCCCACCGTTCACCGCAGCGCTGCGTCCAGTCACGTGGTGTCCTCCTCGCGATAGCGGGTTTTATCTGCCCGGTCACGCTTCAGAACGGGGTGTCCGTCGATTGTAACGACCGCTCAGGATCGGTCTGAACCACCTCAGCCCTCGACCGGGCGACTCCTGGTTCTGCCGTAACCCAGCCGGGAGCGACAGAAGCAGTGGGTAATTCCTCCTCACCCCACGCGGCAGACGCCACAGGAGCGGAGGCTGCACCAGGTGCCATACCGCGACCGACCGTCCTCACGTAACGGGTCGTACCCCACGCGAGGTCGTGGCCGATCCCCTCGGCCGTCACCGTGATGTCTGTGCCAGACTTGCCACCCGACTCCCAGGCACGCACTGTTAAGCGCCCCGTTACGATGACACGGTCACCTCGTGCAAGCGACGCCAACGCATTACCCGCCAGGCCGTTGAACGCAGTGACCGTATACCAATTGGTCGAGCCCTCCACCCAACGCTGCTCGCTGCGGTCATAGCGTCTTTGTGAGGAGGCCAGACGAAACGTGGTCATCGCTGTACCGTTCGCCGTGTCAATACTGCGCGGCTCGGTACCAAGGACTCCAATAACGGTCAGGGTGTCGGTCATGGTCGTTTCCTCTCGTCGGTCACCCCGCCGCCGCTGCGACGGGGTGCGGCGCTCGAGCGGTGGGGGCTGGTACCGCTCAAGCGCCGCAGTGACAGTGTCACGGCGAGGAAATCGCCCCGAAGTGGTGGCATCGCCTTTCTGTGGACAGACCTGCAATAGCTGCCTTGGGGAGGAGGACAGCTCCCGCCACCACCGCTACGAGACTTTGATGTACTTCGAGTACGCGGCACGGATCTTGTTGACCTTCGGCAACGCCACGGCGAGGCAGTAACCCTGTCCAGGATTCTTCGCAAAGAAATCTTGGTGGTACTCCTCAGCCGGATAGAACGTGACCAACGGCACAATCTCCGTGACAATCGGGCCATCCCACCACTGGGCCGCACGGTCACGGGCTGCCTCAAAAAGCTCTTTCTCGTCGTTACTGGCGAAGAACAGCGCGGAGCGATACTGCGAACCAATGTCGTTACCCTGGCGGTTAAGCTGCCGCGGATCATGCAAGGTGAAGAAAACATTGAGGATGATGTCGTCGGGGATAATCTCAGGATCAAAGGTGACGGCAACGGCCTCCGCATGACCGGTACGGCCAGTGCAGACCTCCTCGTAGTCCGGTTCGGTGGTGTGGCCCCCGGTGTACCCGGAGACCACAGCCGTGACGCCATCCATGACGCGATACACGGCATCGAGACACCAGAAACAGCCTCCGGCAAGCACAAATGTACGCATGGCGTAGTGACTCCCTTCCGGTCGTAGCGACGCATCCGGGATGCCGGGAGCGTTGCCTAAAGGAACACCTCCCGCGGGCCACCCATTCCCCACTACTGGCGCGCCGGACGCAGCGGGCGATCATCCGCGGTGCATTCGATCTCGGCATTACCCAACTTTGATCTCGCGAACAATGACGACCCCCTAGGGCGCAGCCAAGACCGTCTTCGGTCGGACCCTCGCTGAGGATCTCCGGCCCTACAGCGACGAGATAGTCATCTCCTCGAAAGCGAGTGACGACATGTGGCCAGGACCCTCTGGCGACGGTGGCTCACGCAAATACCTGCTCTCGTCGCTCGATCAGAGTTTGTGACGGCCAGGAATCGAGTATGTCGATATCTTTTTACTCGCACCGTCCTGACCCCGAAACTCCGATTGACGAGACTATGCGTGCACTCACCGCGGCTGCGCAGCAAGGCGAGGCTCTCTAGCTCGGAGTGTCACACTAGACCGCCGAACAAACCCGGGTTGCACAGGAACAGTTCGCGGCGGGCGAGGTCCCGCTTGTGGTGTACCAGCCTCGATATTCTCTTTTTGATCGCGGGCAAACGCTGGCGCAGCTCGCATTGACCTGAGTTCTTCTTACAACGACCGTGACCAGTGCCATCATTGGCGCCTCCAACCTCACACAGCTGGACCAGAGCGTCGCCGCCCTGGAGACTAATCCCTTTACCGACGACGAGATCGCGGCACTTGAGAAGCTCGCGGCGCACAGCGCACCGCTGCCGTGATTCGACACACGTGATTGTCGGTGGTCGGTCCTAACCTGCGAATGCGCTCGGCCAACGAGTATTGCGAGATTCGAGCAGGAGAAACTGATGCCCCTCACCACGTTATCTGCAACCCGGACTCCGCCGACCCTCACCCGGGTCAACTCCCGTCTGTGGCGGGTCAGCACAGGGGCAGGTGCAATTATCGGCCATATTGAGCTGATCGAGGATTCTCGGGGCGATCGATTCCGAGCACGGCTCCTCAGAAAGGGCATGCCCGCCGGCGCACAGCTCGGCGAGTTTTGGAACGTCGCTGACGCGGTCGAAGTCTTTCGAGTCGCATAAAACACCGAGAGAGATCGTGCCGATTGCACGACCATCGGCGTGCCGCCTGCGCAGTCAGTACGACCGCGGGTTACCTTCACCTCATGCAGTGGTGGAACGAATTCTTGTCGTGGATCCAGTCGCCAAACGGTCATCAATCGGTGTTTTTCGCCGCCGTGATCGTGTTCGCCATCGTCGTGACAGTCCTGATGACAGCGATCATTTTCCGCGGGGCGATTGTGCGGCTGATCAAGCAGCACGATAACGAGCGTAAAAATGCGGTTATTGCAACCCTCATCGATACAGCGGTTGATGCCTCGGCCTGGAACATATTAAGAGACTCGGAGCGCATCCTCAGCGATCGCGCCTGTGCTCAAGCCGAAACGCATTTGCGTCTACTACCGATCAAGGGTTCCGGAGTCGCCGCCAACTGGGTCGCGCACGAACTTGCCGAACTTAAACGCACTTCCAGTAGCACAGGCTATGAGTCTCAGGCCAGCGTCGCCGAGTTCCGTGACCGCCTCGTCCACTGGCGCGACAAACCCACCCGTGCTCGCAAAGCGTTTCTCGCTGACCTTGAACGCTGGCGCTTCTCTGATCCCGAACAGCAGCCGGAGCCGTCTGGAGACAACGCCTCGCTCCTTACTGACGACGACGAACTACCGTCGATGCTGACGCCGTCGCCAACCACCGCTCCCGAAGTTCCTCAATCGCAGATCCCCCAGACTCCTGCTCCTGCGTCGCACCAGGTTGTCGTCGGGACAGGGCAGAGCAGGCAGTCACCGACCGCGGCACCCGCTATCATTTTGCCGTCAACCGACGCGGACCTCGCACATGAGGAAACGCGCCAACTTCTCGCCGATGTTGATCGCCTCGACGTTCCCTCGCGCGAACGCTCCGGTGACGGGGCGACACCCGTCGGACCCGATTACGCAGCTCCCGCTGACCGCTCGGATTCCGAGGCTCCCGTCTCGAACGAGGTCAAAGAGGGCGAGTCAGCGCTGAACACGGTGACCGAGCATCACCCCGAGGACAACCCAAACGGCGCCTCCTCCCGGTCGGCCAACTAACAGCGCCGCAGTAGGCAGAAGGCCACGACCGCAGATCCCGGTCGTGGCCTTCATTCTGGAGTCGGGCCGTCATCCTGACGTAGACGGGTCCGGTCTCGTTCAAATGTGGGCATCACGGGCACGAGCAACCCGACCGACCAGCACGGCGAGGGGCGCCGCGACGATCGACCAGGCCACGGCAGTTCCCGCAACGATGGCGAGAAGAAACATGGTCGAACCTCCGTTCTTTACGTCGTTGTAATTCCGGTACACCCTCAGAATAGGTGCGTGTTTTAATGGAACACGCTGGAAGTCGACGACACGCCGGAATTTCCTCTTTTTTTGCGGTGTGTGAGATGTACGCGCACCGACGCGGCTTGCGCCATGTGCCGGCCGCTGGACCAAAGACGCCGAGAACAAAGCCTCCTCGGCTTAACAGCAGCCGTGATGCGGCATCACTGGGGATGGGGAGGAATGTGTGTCGCGCCGAGGAAAATCGATTCTGCGCTGTGTGAGTAAGCGGTGCGCTGCGGTGAGCACCCGAGCACCTGCCAGTGCGTGCAAGGTGAACCGTCCACGATCCTCCTAACAGATCAACGCATAATCGAGGCACTGTTCGGTACCGCCGCCTCGCGTTTGGCACGACGGCGCTTGCTGATAACGCCAGATGGCTTCTCCTGCCACCGCGAAGATCGGGGCAAAAAATTAATTCCATAATGCCCAAAGGGGGTCGGCATGGAATACATCGTCGCCACAATTTATCTCATGATGGGCTCTAAGAAAATGACCGTAAACTTTTGCACCATCGGCTGATAAGCAATAATGTAGCCGACATCGATAGACGGGAAACACGCACCGACCGAGACGATAAGCGCCGCGACAAGAAAAAATAAGAAGTAAAATTCTCATAGTTTAAAGGCATCCATGATGCTCCTGCGGGACACCGGCGATCTCCCACGCCAGCATCCGGCCAAGGCCGCGCTCGCGGGCCTGCAGGAGTCGAGAGTTTGCCACTTCCCGTCACGGACAGCCTGCACCCGGTTTGCGATCACCAGATGCGTGTGCAGCTGCGGCTGTCGTAGTGGCCGTAGGCGGCGAACCTCGCCTTGCGTGACCGCGCCCCGCTGCACCGACGCGAGTCATCGCGACATCGTGCTCGATGATCTCCAACATGTTCTGCATCGGGCATGGTGAGCTTGCGCGATCAGCGCCTGTGTTCCCGTATCCGAGACCGCCCACAACGTCGAAACCGACTTCGACACCGAGAACTTCAGATCGAATCCTGCCGTCGGATCCATAGACGGTTTCGCCGCGTCCTCTGTGGTAATTTCATCCCTCTCCTGCTTCCGCTGCTGTGTTGTGAGAGCCTCAGGTAGAGCCGCCGCGCGGATCTCGATTCAGTCCGGACTGGGTGGCGAACTTCCGAAATGAACGCCGCAGTTGATCGCCCGTCGTGGGGTCTTGTCCCCGTCCAAGTAACCGCTTCAACTGCTGTTCACCCACCTCGCTCCCAATCTTGACTGTTTCAGCCAGGCCTGACAGCCGGGGGCGTTCCTGATTCCTGGTAATAGCGTGTTATCGCCTCGGCAGCGTCACGGTCGCCGTCGCCGTCGCCGTTCACGACAGAGTTCAACAGATACAGGTAGCCCTCACCGGGAGTCATCACGCTGATGGAGACCGTCATAGAAGAAAAGGAGCGCCTGCTCTCCATACACCTTTCTGACCTACGGCTTCATGGCCGCCGTGCGCTCCGAAGAACGCCGTGATGCCTCAAGACATAGGTCGGGCGCCAGGCCTGGACTCGAACCGCGAGGTTGCGGCCATTAAGGGTCCATCAGACTGGAACCAGCTTTATAGTCGAGTACAGATAGCCCGCGTGAAGGCGAATGACCTTTGATCACGAATCAACAATTGCTCGCATTGCAGAGAGAAAAGTCGTGGTTTCCGATGGAGAGCCAGCGGTAACTCGCAAGTGTCCGTCAATTCCAACGTCACGCACCAGAACACCGCGAGCGAGTAGCTTCTGCCACGTGTCCTGCTTATCTACAAGACCTCCGAAGAGCACGAAGTTCGCGTCGCTTGGGATGGGCTTAAGCCCCATTTGACCCAGCTCGACCACAAGACGATCGCGTTGCGATCGGAGAGTTGCCACCTCCGCCAGCAACGCATCTGAATGGCGCAGCGCAGTAATGGCTATAACCTGCGTTTGGGTCGAGAGGTGATAGGGCAGTCGAACGAGTCGGAGAGCCTCAATGGCCTCGCTGTGTGCAACCAGGTATCCAAGGCGCGCGCCCGCGAGACTAAACGCCTTGCTCATCGTCCGACTAACGATCAACCTCGGGCGGCCACGCACAAGCGTGACGGCGGAGAGAGTTCCATCGCGAGAGAACTCGTGATATGCCTCGTCCACCACCACCACCGCGTGGGGCGCTGACTCATACACCGCCTCTACAAAGGCGAGCTCTACTGCCCGGCCAGTCGGGTTATTGGGTGAAGCGATGAAAACGATCGCCGGGTCATGACGCTGTACTTGCTCTACGGCGTCCGCGATGCTTACCTCCCCGGGATTGTCCCCGTCTATCGAGAATTTCATCCCGTCGGTCCACGGAGTGCCATTGGTGACGCAGTAATTTGGATACATTGCATAAGTAGGTGTGAAACCGAGAGCCCCTCTGTCTCCACCGAACGCCTGGACGACATGACTGAGAATCTCGTTCGAACCATTTCCGGCCCAGATTTCAGAAAAATAGACCACAGTATCTGTCGTCCGTTGTAAGTACTCCGAAAGACGCCTGCGCAATTCCGTGAACTCACGGTCGGGGTACCTGTTCAAACTCGACGCCGCAGCCTCTATAGCGCGCGTGATATCAGTAACGACATGATCTGGGAGCGCATAGGCGCTCTCGTTCGTGTTCAGCAGTACGTCGGCCCGCTCTTGCGGAGCCCCATACGCCGACCGTCCACGCAGATGGGGACGCATAAGCGACTGAACAAGCTCGCGGGCTTCAACAGACCTGGAAGAGCCAGTGGCGGACGTAGACGAGGACGGCATTTTATGAGCATACCAACCACAGTTGCACGCCATAGTGTATGGTACGTTGGTGAACCCCAACTGAGGCGGCCTCATGCTCGTTGATCATGACCAAACAGACAAGTACAAAGACGAATATGACGTCCTGGTCCGCAGATTCTCCCCCATTCTTGCGAAGACCGCTGACGTTAAGCACTCCCTTGGGATGGCTATCTCGAGATTTGAGCCTGGCGAAACCGTCCGTGAACACATCAACAAGCCTCACGTAGAGGAAATGTTCATTGTGCTGGACGGTGAAGTCGAAGTAATCATCGAGGAGGACAAGAAGATTTTGAGATCGGGCGACGCTTCCTTCGCAGAAGTCGGCCAGCGTCACCGGTTTTCAAATGTCGGAACCGGGACCGCGCGGCTGCTATCGATCTGGTGGCGGGTGAAAGCCGAGACGACAGACTAATAAACCAGTGACCGAGCAATTGATCATTACTCCACCTCCAACACCCAATGGAGGTCTCCATGTCGGCCACCTTGGCGGCCCTTACATCAGAGCCGACCTTCTTGTACGCCTGCGTACACTGACCGGAATTAGTAAATCTGTCCACGTGTCTCACTTCGATACATACCAATCTTATGTGTTTAAGAAGGCCCGGCAGATTGATTCCACTGCGACAAAGGTCGCGGCAGACAGCGCGCAGAAGATACGGGAAGATTGGAGCAGCGCTGGCGTAACGCCCGACGTGATTGGTGATAATAGCACCCCTGCCTACCACGACTTCCTAAGGAAGGGTGTTAGTGTCGTCGAAGCAAGGACCCATATAAGGACACAACAATTCGGCTGGTGCCATCGTTGTCAACAGTCACTGGTCGAATCGCTCGCACAAGGAATCGGCTCGTCGGTCTACGAAGCACTCATGGATCGGTGGGAAAGGAAGGTCTCGCATTCTACTTCAGGGCAGTTGCGCTGGCTCGCCCTGACGGCGGAACGGCCTTAGCGTCGAGCGCTCCGGACGTAGGGATAGGCCGGAGCCGTGTTGGTGTTTTTCGGGACATCCCGCCTGTCGATCATGAAGCAAGAATAGGCGCCGATACATGGCGCGCCTCGCAGGACATGTCCGTGACAGACGCTGCTAAGGCAGCGTGTGGTTTGTTTACATCGAGTCGAAGGCGATCAGTGGTTCTGGGAGAAGTGTACGACCTGGCAGTGTTAGGTCTAGGGGCTGTGGGATCAGCAGCGTTATGGCGTGCGGCAGTACGTGGCGCTCGCGCAGTCGGCATCGAAAAACTCAAACCTGGCCACAGCTTTGGTTCTTCTCATGGTGGTTCGAGAATATTTAGAAGATTGGTAGTGGAGGGGCATCAGTACGTGCCACTTGCGCGCAGATCTGAACTTCTTTGGCGCGAGTTGGAGCGCGTAACTGGCAGCCGACTTCTGTCCACTACGGGTGGGCTCATCATCGGTCCGTTTGACAGCCCTCTTGTGATGTCGGCGTTAAATGCGGCGGAGTTGGGGGATGTTGAATATTCACTGCTGTCCAACGAGGAGCTTGCGGCAAGGTATCCGCAACACGTGAATAGGAGCGGTGATATCGCGGTGTATGAACCGGGTGCGGGTGTCCTTAATCCGGAGTACAGTATTCGGGCTGCCGTGTCAGCTGCGAGGATAGCCGGAGCGGATTTGGTGCTGGGCACTCGGGTATTAATGCTGGATGACGGCGGATCCACAATTGTTATCCGGAGTGAAAATGATATTGTCGCGAGGGCTCGAAAAGTCATCCTGTCCACTGGGGCATGGATTGGTTCCCACGTACCCCAAGTTGGTTTGCCGTTGTCCGTGCGGCGATCGCCTCTGGTATGGTTTACCCCCAGCAAACCGAGTGATTACAGCCCGAGCGTATTTCCTGTTTTTGTGCGTGGCGGCGTGATCAATTGTTGGGGTATACCAGATGTTGATGGAAGAGGTGTGAAAATCGGTGTGAGCGGGATGGCGTCCAAACGGACTCTTCGATCGGCAGACGAGAACAATTTTCCAGTTGATCATTCGGACTTGTCATTGACGAAGACTACTGCGGCTGCCGCATTTCCGGCGCTAGTGGCGCAGCATGTGATGGCCGAACCCTGTATGGACGCCTACACACCAGATGGACATTTTTTGCTTGGTGCCAGGCGAGCAAGTCCCAACATCGTGCTGGCAGGTGGTTTCTCGGGTCACGGCTTCAAACATGCTACCGGTAGCGCTGACGTTGCTGTAGATCTTGCGTTGGAGGGGCGATCGACTATTCCTGTGAAGGATTTCTCTCCAGAGCGGTTCGTTTCAAAGAGTTAAAACGGCGTAACTTATCGTTATTTATTTTCGGTAGTCGAAGCTTCTTGCAGCAGGCTGCTAGTACTGCTTGCAGGATAGATCGGACGTGTCGGCCGCGTGCGTCGGCACTGAATCGGCTTAACTTCTGCTGCGTTCCAGGAAAAGAAGTCAAGCCGATTGAGTTACATCGTTACCCTCGTCGAACGGTGCACGCGCTAGGTGATTCTCGGCCACCTACCCAGTGGGTACAGTTGAGCACCTCGTGCGCGTTTACGGGTTCTTGTCTTTGTGCGCCACAATATTCGACTTCATCGTGCAGAGGGTTGTCTGCACAATAGATCGAGGCGCAGGGCATATCGCGGCACTCGGTGGTCGCGGTCATCGACATCGCAGATCGGGCTGGCGCCGATTATGACGCGGTCGCCGAGCGTGACAACGTGGAGGTGTATTTCCGCCTGTTCCCCGCGCGCGGCGAGCGTGAGCGTGTCCATGCGTAACCGGATGGGGATCGGGTGCATAAGGAGCTGGCGAAGGTCAGAGTGACGCTCACGCTGCCGCATGGCGAGTACCTCGACGCCTGCCGGGCCAAGGGGTCACCGGCGATGGGTTACGACTGGTTCTGCAAGATCCACCAATGACGTGTATCGGTCTCCGGGGCGGCATCGCGGGTGGATCCGATCACCGGTACACTCACGCGGGTTTTCTTGTTCATGGGGTGTCTGCCGTTTTCGCGGGTCGCGTTCGTCGAGTCGGCTCTGGATATGACGCAGGACACCTGGCTGCGCGCTCAGGTGTCAATGTTCGATTGGTTCGGCGGAGCGTCCCTCGGATCGTTCCGGACAATCTCAAGACCGGGGTGCTCAAGCATCCCGCCGGCGGCGAGGAGCATGCAGAAGCCGGTAATTCTCGCGGTTTCGGAATCCCCGTGAGCGAGACGCCGGTGTAGCTCGATGATCCCGTTCACGGTCTCTGTGCCGCCGTTGTTCGCCCGTTTCGTGGTTGACGTGCACGAGGAACACGGCGCGCCAGCGGCGGAGGGTGCGACCGAGACGGGCTATCTCGAGGATCGGACAGGTGTGAAACGCGTCGAACACGGCGGTGGCGTCCTCAACGCTTGTCATCGATCGCGTTCTGTATCCGGCGAACGGGTCCAACACCGTGACCTGCACTCGCTCGCGGAACGCGGCACCACGGTTGGCGAGCCAGGTCGCGTAGGCCTTCCCGGACCGGCCTGGCACCAGGTCGAGCAACCGTGCTCTGGTTCTGCCCTGACTGTCCCGGTGAGGTCGACCATCCCGCTCTGCAACGGATGCTCCGTCACATCAACATCCACAAGGTCACGTACTGCACGTCCACAAAGTCGACCGGCTCGGCCGCGAGGTCGACTCCATCGCCCTCGACCCCGAACGTGCCCCGATTGTGAAATGGGCGTTCGAGGCCTCTGCATCCGGGAACTATTCGCTCCCTCAGCTGCGCCGAGAGCGGGTCACGCGGTGCCTGGCGACTGTACCCACGAACGCCTCATGGAGCCCGAGGTCGGTACCACCTGCAGTCCATCCTCGCCGCACACATCGCCTCCGGCGACGGCATACAGAAGCACGACCAATACTCACAGGGTCTGTGTTCTGCGGTCATTGCGGGTCACGGCTGATGATCAACAACACCAAAGCCCGCAGCGAGAACATCTACTCGCACTCCGTTACTCGTACTCCGTCTGCCTCGGACAACACCAGAAGCGCACCGACTGCACGCAGGCGACGATCCTCGTCACCGACGTCGAGAATCTCATGTCGACTACTACCAGCGCATCCAGATCACCCGGCGATGCGCGAGCGTGCTCCACCGCGGCGAAGCCTTTCACCGTCATCCTCGATCCCGATGTCCAGCGCAAGGCCCCTCGCCAACAGTGAGCAGACCGAGGATGACCAGGCCGAGAAGAACGAAACCGTGTGGTGCCCCCGGCAGGAATCGAACCTGCGACCGACAGATTAGAAGGCTGCTGCTCTATCCGCTGAGCTACGGGGGCGTCGTGGGCTACTTTACCCAATGCTCCGAGCGCAGCGATGACGCGGGTGGCGTCGGCCCCGCAGCTAGGCACCGTGAATAAGCCCCAGAACCCCGACAACCAGCGACACCACCGCCAGGATCAGCGAGATACCGACCAGTATCAGATGCACCCGCAAAAAGGTCGTCGCGCGACCATTCTCATCGCGAGCACGAGGGTCCAGCCGAACCCGGCGGAGGAAGGGTGGCCACACCACCGCGTTCCAGACGGCGTTGGCGATCAGGATCGAGCAGATGAGTGTCATCACAAGCCTCAAGTGTAGGAGCGGGGACCCTACCTTTTACCGAAGTGTCGGACGTCACGCATAGACTTCTCCCCATGAGTAACGCGACCGACCGGCTTGCGACCGACCGGCTTGTCTGGATCGACTGCGAAATGACCGGACTCGATCTCGCCGTTGATGAACTTGTTGAGATCGCCGTCGTCGTCACCAACTTCGAACTGGAGCCGCTTGACGAGGGGCTGTCAATCGTCATTCGACCCGATGCTTCAGCGCTAGAAAACATGGGCGAGTTCGTGCGCAGCATGCACGAAACTTCGGGACTGCTTGCAGAGATCCCGTCAGGGGTCAACGTCGCGGAGGCCGAATATCAGGCTCTCGAGTATGTCCTCGCGCACGTCCCGGCGGAACAGCACGCCCCACTGGCCGGCAACTCGATCGGCACCGACCGCGCCTTCCTCGCCAAATATATGCCGCGCCTGGACAGCCATCTGCACTACCGTAACGTCGATGTCAGCACCCTTAAAGAGCTGTCTCGCCGCTGGTTCCCGCGGATCTATTTCAACGCCCCAGCCAAGCAGGGCGGTCATCGCGCACTCGCCGATATCCTCGAGAGCATCCGCGAACTCAGCTACTACCGTCGTGCTCTTTTCGTTGCACAGCCAGGACCATCAACAGCCCAAGCGCAAGCCGCCTCAGCCGCGACCATGGCGGAGTTCACGTCACAGATGTAGTAGGCTCCTTGCCGATGCCCCCGCTTTGTGGCAAAGCATCATCATGGTGGGTATAGCTCAGTTGGCAGAGCGCCTGGTTGTGGTCTAGGAGGCCGCGGGTTCGAGCCCCGTTACTCACCCCATTCAGTAAGCACGCACTCTCGACGTCAGCACAGATATCGCGCTGCGGGGTCCGGGATCAACAGACCCGGGCCCATCGAGGGTCGACCTACCACCGTGCAGAGGTAGCCGATGGTCGAACTCGATAGCGCCGCTTTCGAAGAACTCGTCATTGCCGAACTCGATGCCCTGCCAGACGAGATGGTGCAGGGCCTGGACAACATCGTTTTTGTCATCGAAAACCGACCCGAGAATGGCTCCCTCGACCTGCTGGGTAGCTACGAGGGCATCGCACTGACTCAGCGGGAACACTACGGATTCGGTGAGACGCCCGACCGCATCGTGCTTTTCCGCGAACCGCACTTAGTCGCCTGCAACGATCTCGACGAACTCCGCCACCAGATCCAGGTGACCCTCGTGCATGAGATCGCACACTTCTACGGAATCGACGACCACCGCTTGCACGAACTTGGCTGGGGATAAGCCTGGTGAGCCGTCGAATCAAGCACCAGATCTGCGCCCTCGCGCGGGCGTTCGCGCTCGCAATAGCGCCAAAAATGCCGCTCCCACTCGTTCCAGTGCAGCCTCATCAGCTCGCCGTCGCGAGCGAGCGCGCGCTTTTTCCGCGCCTGTGAATCTGCCTCGATCCAGAGCGTGAGATCGGCATGGGCACGGGATGCCGCTCCCGCCGCACCGCAGCCCTCCAGCAGCAGCAGTGGCGCACGCGCCTGCCGGACACCGGCGGTGGTACCGCTCGCCCAGTTCCAGGGCCGCCACAACGCCGGTAATCCGAGTGAGTGCGGCCGCACGAGGTCACGGGCAACAGAGGCGACGGCGAGGTCCAGGCCTGCCCAACCGGGATAGAGGTCATCCATCTGCACTAGCTCCGCCTGCGGGGCACGGATAATATGCAGCTCGCGCAGCAGCCTGCTCGCGAAAGTGGACTTGCCTGACCCGCTCGGCCCGTCGATGAGGATACTCCGAGCCCGGGCCGCCAGAATACGCCGCGCGAGCGAGCGAGCCGTGCCCGGGTTCAGCGGCTGCGACGAGGACGTCCGACCCCGAGAATCCGGACGCGGAGCGAACTCAACCATGCACAACACACGTCCAACTCCCGGAGGCGACGGCCGCCACAACCGCAGCGGTCGCGATCCCGACTCCCCCGACGATCAGCGCAATGTCGCCACGTTTCAGGCGCGACTCTCGGGCCCACGTGCGGGAGCACTGGGCACCAAAGCCTTTCGCCTCCATCGCGGTCGCCAAACGACTCCCCCGGCGGATCGCCAACACCAACAACACGAAGATGCGACCGCCGAGACTCCGGAGCGCGTGCAGGGGGCCACGCGTGTCGCCCACCCCGCGCGCACGGCGAGCCAGCGCCAACATGCGCCAATCCTCCGCCACGAGTCCAAGCAATCGCATTCCCGCCAGAGCACCAAGTACAAATCGAGACGGCAAACGGAGGATCTGGGCAAGCCCGTCGGCCAGATCGGTCGGATCGGTGGTGGCAAAAAGGACCACGCTCGGCAGTCCTATCGCCAGCACACGCGAGGTGACAGCGAGACCAAGGCCGAGTGACCCCTCCGTCACCGAGACGAACCAGAGCTGGGCGAGCACCGCACCGCTGTCACGTCCATAAAGCACCATGCTCACCCCGGCCAATGGTGCCGCTATCCACAGCGGTATGGTACGGCGGAGGTCCTTCAGCTGCATACCGACGAAGGGAAGCACCATCAGCTCCAGCACGAGCGCCGTGGCAGCCGACACCGGGTCAACCGTCGCCACAAGAACAAGGGCGATGACCAGACTTGCCAGCAGCTTCGCGACCGGGTTCGCGCGGGCAATTCGCCCCCGCGCCGGGACCAGCTCACGAAGACTCACCGCAAAACCCCTTCACGATCGCCCAGAGCGATCGTCGTGTCAGCAAGGGCGGTGACCAGATTCTCGTCATGGGTGATCGTGAGGATGGTGCGACCGGCGTCTCGCAGCTCAGCAAGGAGGGTCACCAGAGTGTCCCAGGTACGCCGGTCTTGGCCGAAAGTGGGCTCGTCGAGCACCACCATCGGCGGGCGACGCACCAGAGCGGACCCAACCGCGAGCCGACGCTTCTCACCTCCCGAGAGTGTGAAGGGATGGGCGTCGGCGAGCGGCGCAAGGCCGAGTCGTTCGAGCAGTTCCTCAGCCCGCCTCCGCTCGTCGACGTCGCGAGCGGCACACATCAGCTCCTGCCTGACCCGAGCGGTCAGGAACTGGTGCTCCGGTTCCTGAAACACCATCGCCACACGATCAGCCAGCTGTGCAGAACTCCACCTGTGCGGATGCGGGGACAGGCCAGAACGCAGCCCAACGGAGGCAATGACCTCACCGCTAGCCGGTGGAAGGAGCCCGGCGACAGTCAACGCAAGCGTTGACTTGCCGACGCCGTTGGGGCCAAGCACGGCGGTGACCTGCCCCGCGTCAATCTCGAGTTCGAGCCCAGACGCAATCGTGATAGGGCGGCGGCCCAGCGCCGGGTAGGCCAGAGCAAGTGCCCGCGTGCACAGCGCGACCGAGGTGGGAGGCTCGCTGGTGGCGCGGCGTGGCGGTTGCTCTCCCGGCAGCCACACGCCTGCAGAACGCAGCACAGCGTCCGCGTTCCGCAGGACCACCTGCGGTTCGCCCTGCGCCAGGAGCGAGCCGTCACTTCCGAGCACAACGACCCGATCGACCAGGTCACACCAGACATCGACGTGGTGTTCGACCACGATTAATGTCGCGCCCGTGCGGGCGACAACTCGGTCGACAGCCTCGCGCACCTCCCGAGAGCCCACAGGATCGAGGTTCGCCGTCGGTTCATCCAACAGCAGCAGTCGTGGTTGCATGGCAAGTACTCCCGCCAACGCCAGCCGCTGTTTCTGCCCGCCGGAGAGAGCGGAGGTGGAACGATCCAGCGGTACGTCCAGTCCTACGTCCTCTAGCGCCCGCTGCACCCTCCCCGGGATGTCATCGCGCACGACGCCGAGGTTTTCGCAGGCGAACGCGACATCGTCCCCCACCCGCG
This sequence comes from Rathayibacter toxicus DSM 7488, assembly GCF_000425325.1. Lineage (GTDB taxonomy): Bacteria > Actinomycetota > Actinomycetes > Actinomycetales > Microbacteriaceae > Rathayibacter > Rathayibacter toxicus. The sequence goes on along the minus strand of NZ_AUDF01000003.1, from coordinate 118,676 downwards.
CCAGAACGGCCTGAGTATCAGGGTCTTGGAGGACCAGCCCCGCGACTCCGCGACACTCACGCGGTGCGACGCCATCAATCATCAATTCACCCGCCGAAGCGCCATCTTCCGCGCCATCGAGCACGCCAGCCAAAGCGTGCAGGAGCGTGCTCTTTCCTGCCCCGGAAGGGCCGAGCAGCAGGACTCGCTCCCCCGGCTCTATGACGAGATCAAGTCCGCTGACCGCTGACCGCACACGTCCGGCGTGACGCCAGGTCCAGCCACGCGCAGTGACCGCGGCTCCACTCATTGATGGACCGGGCCAGCTGTCTCAACCAGGCGAGCTTCACGGCCAGACACGAAACGATAGAGCACTCCGGAGGCCGCCAGGGCCCGCACTGCGCACCACGGGAGCAGCCCCGCCAAGACCGCTCCCGAGACGACGGAGGAGCCGACATACACGCCCGCGAAAAGCGGGTCAGAAGCCGGGTAAGAGAGAAGGAGATCGTTGAATGCCAGGCCGAGACCGGACGCCGCACCGGCCACAAAGGCCACCGGAAGTCGCCCGGAGCGGTAAAGAGAGAGAGCGAAAACACTCTCGGCGCCCAGGCCCTGGATGAGCCCAGAAACCAACACGAGAAAGCCCCACTGCGTACCCAACATCGACTCGACAACCGCCGCGACCAACTCGGCGTACAGCGCCGCGCCGGGCTTGCGGACGATGAGACCACCAAGAACACCGGCGAACAGCCAGCCACCACCGAGAACACCGGCAAGTCCCGGAAGGAAGTTCACCGCAATTCCGATCACATTCGTCACCAAGCCCCAGGCCCAATAAACAACGCCGCTGGCCACAGCAACAACGCTCACCACGACGATGTCGACCACCCGCCACCGCAGGTCACGGCCATCCCGCGCCGAGGAGATGATGCCGCGATTCTGCGTTTTTATGTATTGCACTGTCGTGCCCTTTCGTAATCGCGAATTGAGGGCACGGGTAAAAAGAGGAAATCGAAACGTTCCCTACGCTGGCATGACCCAGATCAGGTTCGACGGTCGAAGGCTGCTGCCTTCCTCTCAGTCCGGTGCACCGGACTCCCGTGTTCATCAGCAATCATAGACAGCATGTCGTGGTCGGTAGTCGTCGTTCTCGCTGCACTGCTTCTACTTCTGCTTCAGGTTCTACTCCGGCAACGGCGGCGGCGCATCCGTCGCGAACTGCTCAGCTACGGAACCCGCGTCACGGCACGCATTGTCCCGCCCGATCCAGCGCGCGGCGACGCGGCAGCAGCGCGCGAGCTTGGTCGCCTCCTGGTGGCGTATCGAACGGCGGAGGGCGAGGAGAAACGCGCCCTCAAAGTGCCGCAACGGCGCGGCGACGCCTGGCTGGCAGGCGAGCCCGCGTCGGTCATCTACGACCCGCGTCGACCCAACGACCCCGAGCGGCTGATTGTCGGTTTTGGCCGAACGCAAAAACGTTGGTTCACGGCACACCAGCAGCGGACGCGGTAAACCCCGTTCTATTTCTTCAGTGCACGGATGACACGCGCGAGCGCCTTGCCCGTCACACACACCAAGGGGATGCCGACGGCAAGCACCGAGACGATATTGGGCTGAAAGCGCAGCCCAAGGTCGTCTTTGATGTAGGCGCCGATCGGGATGACTGTGGCGCCGCCTCCGCCGCCGCCCTCCTGACCGTCCTGAGAACCGCCACCGCCTCCGAAACCAAACCAGCGCAGAGCAACGGGGACCAGCGACACGCCATCAACGGTGACAGGGTCGCCGTAGATGGTCGAGGTACCAGCAGTAGTGACAGTGTCAGCTAGGGAAACAGCGATGTTAGGCATTGTGCGACCGTACTCCGCACTTCTGGGTGGCGACAAGCGTCTAGAGATGGCACACAGGTCACCTCTATCTCACGCCGCAGCTGAGCACGCATAATCGTCGGATGCCGTCACGATCTCGTCGCCGCCCAGTGCGCTCTGCCGTTGTCGTCAGCGTAAGCATTCTTCTCGCAGCGTTCCTCGCCTTTCACCGGGTTCTCCCTGATCCGTTCGGATGGCTCTCGGTGGTGGAGTGCGCTATTCCCTGGACCGGGATTATCGTCCTGCTGCTGCTGGTCGTCGCCGCTTTCGCACTGCGTCATCGGCTCACCCTGGCCGTCGTGACGGTGCTCGTGATCGTGTACGGAGTGCTCGTGCTCCCGGTCGCGCTGCCCGTGTCCGCGGTGAGTTCTCGCTCCTTTACCGTCGCTAGTGAAAACATCAACACCAGCACCGAGGCAGGCACCATTGCCGCCGCACTCGCCACCCGCGCGCCCAACGTCATTGCCCTACAAGAACTGGACAGTGCGGCTCGGGGCGCCGTCAACGATCAACTCAAGGACGACTACCCGTACTCGTTCGTGGTCGGCACGGTCGGCATCTGGAGTCGCACCGCGCTCTCGGCACGGAAACCCCTCGATCTCGGTCTGGGTTGGGAGCGGGCACTCTCGGTTGACGTGAGCACACCGCTCGGGACAACCCGCCTGTTCGTTGTCCACCTGGCCTCGTTTCGTCCAGGCGACCACGCGGAGCGCGACACGTCATTGGCCGAACTGGCCGTGACCCTACACAGCGACAACTCGACGAGGGCCATCGTGATCGGCGATTTTAACACCGCAACCGACGATCACCGCCTGGCCCCGGTACTCGCGGAGGCAGGACTCGTCCGCACAAGTACGCTCGGCTTTCCCGCGACCTGGCCAGCACAGCTGCCGGTGGTGGCCCTCGATCATGCGCTGACCCGAGGCATACCGGCAGCGACGCTCGAGGTGCTATCGGCCAATAACTCCGACCATCGACCAATCAGTCTGACGATTGGCTCCGCGTAGCACGGGTATCGCTGAAGTCGATGCCGTTGGCCGATTCGGGTACCGATGGTGCGCACAGCGACGCCGGGCGCACGGCTCCGCGTCCGAAACGCTGAGCGACTCCGTCTACAGCACGTTCCGCGTCGCGCCACTGCTCAGCGTCACTCCACAGCGCCACAGCGCCGGTGTCGCCCTTCACCAACTGTTCACCGCGCACTCCGATCAGACGTACCGGCCGATGCAGCGGATTCGCCACGTCGAGCAAGGCAGATGCGGCGTCGTAGAGCACGCGGGCAACGTCCGTCTCTTCGAGAAGAGTCCGCGAACGGATCACCGTCCTGAAATCGCCGAAACGAACTTTGACAGCCACCGTACGGCAGCGCGTTTCCGAGCGACGCAAGCGAACAGCAACCCTGTCACACAGACGCAGGATTTCGCGCCGGACCAGCTCGAGATCAGCGACGTCTTCAGCGAAGGTGGTCTCGTGACCAGAACTTTTCTCGATCTGCCGGGTATCGACCGGGCGGGAATCGACTCCGTGAGCGAGCGCATGCAGCCGCCGACCAGTCGCCTCCCCTAACGCCGCGACGAGGGACGGCAGCGGTGAGGCAGCCACATCCGCCACGGTGTGCAAACCCCGGCGGAGCAACACCTCCTCGGTCCGCGCGCCCACACCCCAGAGCGCGCTGACCGGCAGCGGATCGAGGAAGGTGTGCACAGCGTCGGAGGGCACGACCAGGAGGCCGTCCGGCTTAGACCGACCGGAGGCAAGTTTGGCCACGAACTTGGTACTCGCCACTCCCACCGAGCAGGTGAGCCCAAGTTCGGCGTGCACCCGTCGGCGAATTTCGGTGCCGATCGCGAACGGTGAACCGGAAAGACGGCGGGCTCCCGCCACATCAAGGAATGCCTCATCGATGCTCAGCCGTTCAACCAGAGGCGTGAAGGACTCAAAAAGTGTCATCACCCGCCTCGACACATCGCGATAGCGCTCGAGGTGCGGCTCGAGGACGACCGCCTGAGGACAGCGCCGGAGCGCGAGGGCCATCGGCATCGCGGAGTTGACGCCGTACTGACGCGCCTCATAAGTGGCGGCAGTAACCACCGAGCGCGCACCGAGGTGGCCCACGATGACGGGCCTACCGCGCAGTTCCGGCCGATCCAGCAGTTCGACGGAGGCAAAGAAAGCATCCATATCGACGTGAAGGATGCTGGCGCTTGGGTCATCGAGGGGCTGTGCGGTGACCTGTCGACCGGTGCCGTCCTGCTTGCTCATCTCTGGCCTCCGCTCACCTCGCCATAGTTGCATGCACCTCTGACATCACGGCGTATCCCGCCAAGCCTGCTAGGGTCAGCCCACACCGGGGCACCTAGAGTAGACGGGTGAGCATTCACTCGCCCCGCCCCTGGCTCCGCAGCTATGCACCCGGCGTGCCGACAGAGCTCACCCTGCCCTCCGGATCGCTGATCGACATCATCACGGAATCCGCTCGGCTCTACCCACACCAAGTCGCCCTCGAATTCTTCGGCCGCTCGACCAGCTACCGTCAGCTGGCGGACGAGATAGAGAAAGCTGCGGAAGGGTTACGCCGACTCGGAGTGCGCTCAGGCGATCCTGTTGCCCTGATCCTCCCCAATTGCCCACAGCATGTCGTGGCGTTCTACGCCATTTTGAGGCTGGGCGCAGTGGTGGTGGAGCACAATCCGCGCTACACACCGCGGGAGCTCCGCCACCAGTTCGAGGACCACGGCGCGCGAATCGCCATCGCCTGGGATCGCGTGGTTCCCACCGTGCAGGATCTGCCGGAAGATGTGGGCGTCACCACCGTGATCGCAGTTGACCTCACGCGGGCACTGCCCACAGGTCTGCGCGTTGCCCTGCGCCTTCCGCTACCTCGGTCACGCCGCTTCCGCGCCGCCCTCACCGGGCCAGAGCGCGGAGCCGTCAGGTGGGAGTCGCTGCTACGCCATCGTCTCAACCCTGCGCAGCCGCGGCCGACCGCGGAAGATCTCGCCGTGATCCAGTACACGAGCGGCACCAGCAGCACACCCAAAGGCGCCGAACTCACGCACGCCAACCTCACCGCTAATGCGGCACAGGCACGAGCCTGGATCCCCCAAGTGAACCGCGGTCACTGCGTCGTCTACGCAGTACTGCCGATGTTCCACGCCTATGGCCTGACACTCTGTCTCACCTTCGCCATCAGCATGGGTGCACGGCTCGTACTGTTCCCGACGTTCGATCCGGACCTGGTGCTGAAAGCCATGCGCAAGCATCCGGCGACGTTTTTGCCCGCGGTACCGCCCATCGCCGAACGACTGGTATCGCGAGCTCGGGAACGTGGCATTTCGCTGAAAGGCATCGAGATCGCGATTTCCGGAGCGATGCCCTTGGATACCGCCCTGGTTGCCTCCTTCGAAGCCCAGACCAGCGGGATGCTCGTCGAGGGATACGGGCTCTCAGAAACCTCGCCGATCGTGACAGCTAACCCGGCAGGGGCAACCCGCCGCGCCGGAACCGTCGGGCTACCGCTGCCGGGCACCGACGTGCGGATTGTCGATCCCGACGCACCCGAAAATGAGAGGGCACCGGGCGAACAGGGTGAACTCGTGGTGCGAGGCCCGCAAGTGTTCCGCGGCTATCACGGCAAACCAGACGAGACAGCGGCCAGCTTCACGACCGACGGCTGGTTCCGGACCGGCGATATCGCGTCCCTCGATGACGATGGCTTTGTCCGGATTGTCGATCGGCTGAAGGAGCTCATCATCACCGGCGGCTTTAACGTCTCACCCTCCGAAATCGAGGAGGTGCTGCGCGGCCTGCCCGGGATACGGGAAGCCGCGGTGGTGGGGCTGCCGGACGCCCACAGCGGCGAGTCAATTGTGGCGGCGGTCGTCCTTGAACCGGGAGCGCACTTCGACCAGGAGGCGGCGCGCTCGATGGCACGTGACAAGCTGACCGCGTACAAAGTGCCGCAGCGAATCGTCGTTGTCGATGAGCTGCCACTGAACATGATGGGCAAAGTCCTGCGACGAAAGGTTGCCGCGCTGCTGCTAGACCAGAACTAAATCTGGGCGCATTGCTACATGTCGCAGTTGCCGTCGCAGAGCCTGGTTTTCAGCGAGTGGACTAGATACCGAAATCGCCACCGGCCCGCCCTCACGGCCGATGTCAACGTAACGCACCTCGACCGACGAGATTACTTCTGCCGGGGAATCACGATCCACAGTATGAGGTAGAGAAGGATCTGCGGCCCGGGAAGCAGGCACGACAGCACGAAGAGGAGCCGCACGGTGAAGGGGCTCCATCTGAAACGACGGGCAAGAGCCGCGCAGACACCGGCGATAATCGTGCCCCGACGGGGGCGGACAAGGGTAGTCATGACTCCACTCTGGCGGAGTACGCCTGAATGCAGGATCCGGAAATCCTCCTCGGCGGTTCGGAGCGAAGGCTCAGTTGATAGCACGTTCCACAACAAGTTCGCGGACGCGCGCCGCATCGGCCTGGCCCTTCATCGCCTTCATCACGGCGCCAATAATCGCGCCGGCGGCTTGCACCTTGCCGTCGCGGATCTTGGCGAGCACGTCGGGCTGGGCAGCCAGAGCCTCATCAATGGCAGTGATCAGTGTGCCGTCATCTGAGACGACCGCGAGACCACGCGCGTCAACAATCTGCTGGGGGCTGCCCTCGCCGAGGATGACGCCCTGCAAAACCTCACGAGCGAGCCGGTCGGTGAGAGTGCCGCTCTCTACCAGCGCGGACAGCTGCGCAATCTGTAGGGGAGTCACCAGCGCCGTGGGATCCTCGTCGGCAGCGTTTGCGAGTCGGGCAACCTCACCGGTCCACCACTTACGTGCGGCCTGAGGGGTCGCGCCCGCGGCGACCGTCTCGGCGATCTCGGTGAGTAGGCCGCTGTTGGCGACATCCTGAAATTCGAGGTCGGTGAAGCCCCACCCGAGCTTGAGCCGTCGGCGGCGGACGGCAGGCTTCTCAGGCAACGAGGCGCGCAGCTCCTCGATCAGATCTGCACTCGGCACGACCGGCAGCAGATCGGGCTCAGGGAAGTAGCGGTAGTCATCGGCATCGCTCTTGGGCCGACCCGCGGAGGTTCGGCCCGTGTCCTCGTGCCAGTGCCGCGTCTCCTGCGTGATCGTGCCACCGGAGGCGAGGATCGCCGCCTGGCGCTGGATCTCGTAGCGGACCGCGCGCTCAACGGAACGCAGCGAGTTAACGTTCTTGGTCTCGGTGCGCGTGCCGAGCTTGTCGTGGCCAATCGGGCGGAGCGAGACGTTGGCGTCGCAGCGGAGGTTGCCGCGCTCCATCCGTGCATCCGAAACGCCGAGCGCGAGGACAATGTCACGGATCGTGGCGACGTAGGCCTTGGCATACTCGGGCGCGGCTTTACCGGCTCCGTAGATCGGCGTGGTGACGATCTCCACCAGTGGCACCCCGGCCCGGTTGTAGTCGATGAGCGAGTACTCAGCACCCTGGATGCGTCCGGCGGCGCCACCTATGTGGGTCAGCTTGCCGGCATCCTCCTCCATGTGTGCCCGCTCGATCGGGATCTCGACGAGAGTGCCGTCAGCAAGCTCGATCTCGACCGAGCCATCGAAGGCGATCGGCTCGTCGTACTGCGAGATCTGGTAATTCTTCGCCAGGTCGGGGTAAAAGTAGTTTTTTCGCGCGAAACGACTAGACGGCGCAATCGAGCAGCCCAGCGCCAGGCCAAGACGGATCGAATGGCGGACTGCCTGCTCGTTGACCACCGGCAGCGAGCCGGGCAGACCGAGGTCGACCGGAGTGACGTTGGTGTTGGGCTCGGAGCCGAATTCGTTCGGCGCGTCCGAAAACATCTTGGTCTTTGTGTTGAGCTCGATGTGCACCTCGAAGCCGAGAACCGGCTCGAAATGCTCGAAGACCTCGTCGTAGTCCATCAGCTCGGGAACGGACGTGGCGGCCATCAGAGGGTAACTTCCGCGGAGGTGGAGAGCGGGGCGGGAGCGAGAAAGGGCACCTTCGCGAGCAGCGGGTGACCCCAGCGCTCCTCAAGCAAAGCCTCCAGCGCTCCGCCGACGGCGTAGAGGCGAACGTCCTCGCGCGCGGGCGCCAGGAACTGCACGCCGACCGGCAGGCCGTCCTCGTCGGCAAGGCCTGCTGGCACCGAGATGCCGGGAATACCTGCCAGATTGGCGGGGATGGTCGCGATGTCGCCGCGGTACATCGCCAGCGGGTCGTCGAGCTTCTCGCCGAGACGGTAGGCCGTGGTCGGCGCGGTCGGCGAAGCGATCACGTCGACGGAGGCGAAGGCCGCGTCGAAGTCGCGCTGCACGAGCGTACGGACCTTCTGCGCGCTGCCGTAATAGGCGTCGTAGTAGCCCGCCGAGAGCGCATAGGTACCCAGGATGATGCGGCGTTTGACCTCCGGGCCGAAGCCCTGCTCGCGAGTCGCGGCCATGACCTGCTCGACGGTGCCGCCTCCGGGAACGGTGACACGCAGACCAAAGCGCACGGAGTCGAACTTGGCGAGGTTGCTCGACGCCTCGGCCGGGAGGATCAGGTAGTAGGCGGCGACAGCGTGCTCAACGCTGGGCGCGCTGACCTCGATGATCTCGGCGCCCGCACCCTCGAGAACCGCGAGAGCCTCGTGGAAGCGCGCCAGGACACCGGGCTGGAAGCCCTCACCGCCGTCGAGCTCCTTGAGCACGCCGATACGCAGACCCGTGACGTCGGCCCGATGCACGGCGTCGGCGAACGAGGGCCAGGAGTCGCGCAGCGAGGTGGAGTCGCGCGGGTCGTGACCGGCGATCACGTCATGCAGCAGGGCGGAGTCGAGTACAGTCCGCGAAACGGGGCCGATCTGGTCGAGGCTGGACGCGAGTGCAATCGCTCCGTAGCGCGAGACACCGCCGTAGGTCGGCTTAACACCGACAGTGCCGGTGACGTGCGCGGGCTGACGGATCGAGCCTCCGGTGTCGGAGCCGAGGGCCAGCGGTGCCTCGTAGCTCGCGACCGCGACGGCAGAGCCGCCGCCAGAACCGCCAGGGATACGGTCCAGGTCCCACGGGTTGTGCGTTGGGCCGTAGGCCGAGCGCTCAGTGGTCGAGCCCATCGCGAACTCGTCCATGTTGGTCTTGCCGATCGGCACCAGACCCGCGGCGCGGACCTTCGTCATCACAGTGGCGTCGTAGGGCGGGCGCCAGCCCTCGAGAATGCGCGATCCGCTCGTCGTGGGCATGTCGTTCGTGACGATGACGTCTTTCACGGCGAGAGGCACTCCGGCGAGCGGGTGCAGCTGCTCGCCCTCAGCGCGGCGGCGGTCGATTTCTTCGGCGGTCGCGGTGGCAGCCTCCCCCGCGACGTGCAGGAAAGCGTGCACAGCACTCTCGACGGACTCGATGCGTTCGAGGTGTGCGCGAGCAGTTTCGACGGCCGAAACCGAGCCGTCGGCGAGCTTCACCGACAGCGCGGAGGCGCTGAGGCGGACGATCTCGTCAGAGTGTGTGCTCACTGCTCCTCCCCCAAAATCGCCGAGACCTGGAACCGACTGCCATTGTGCTCAGGGGCACCGGACAGCGCTTGTTCACACGTCAACGTCTCGCCCACCACATCCGGGCGAAAGACGTTCTCAAGCGGTATCGGGTGGCTGGTCGCCGGCACCTCGGGGGTGGCAACAGTCTGGATCGCGCGCACGGAGTCGACAATCTGGCTGAGCTCGCGGGTCAGGTCCTGTACCTCCTGCGAGGTGAGGGTGATCCTGGCCAGCTGGGCCAGATGGGCGACCGTGTCGGTCGTGATCTCGGACATGCGCCTCCGTCTGTGTGTGGTGAGGATTCGGCGGTCAGTCTAGCGGAGCGGCGCCCAGCGACCGCTCCTCAGGAGCGGGTGGTCTCCTCCGCCAAGGAGGTAATCGCCTGTGGCCCCTCAGTGACAAGCAGGTGGAACTCTTCTGCCGTGATAATTCGTACACCCAACTGCTCAGCCTTGCCGAGCTTGCTCCCCGCTCCGGTGCCAGCCGCCACGTAGTCGGTCTTTTTCGAGACACTGGAACCGGCTTTGCCACCGGCCCGCAGGATTGCCTCCTGAGCTTGCTCGCGTGAGTAGCCCTCGAGAGCTCCCGTCACCACCACAGTGAGCCCGGCGAGCACGCCGCCCTCGTTCTCGGCAGCACCGGGCCCCGGATGCCCAGGCGTCGAGAATCGTACTCCGGCAGCCGACCAGCGCTCGACAATCTCGAGGTGCCAATCGACCTCACACCACGCGAGCAGCGCGTCGGCGATGATTTCGCCAACTCCGTCCACAGCCGCCAGCTCTTCACGGCTCGCGGCACGGATTGCGTCGAGGGAACCAAAATATGCGGCGAGAGCACGCGCTGCGACTGGTCCAACGTGGCGAATGCTCAGCGCAACGAGCAGCCGCCACAACTCCTTGGTTTTCGCGCGATCAATGTTCTCGATCAGGCGGTGGGCGTTAAGAGACGGCACCGACACCGCATCGCCCGCGAACGGTAGATCGGGGTTAAAACTGCCATCTTTCGCGGACTCTCGCTTGCGTCGGAAAGGAGTGACCACCTTGGGCTGGCCGGAGTCATCGAGCTTGACCAGCCCGGTGTCGGCGTCACGCACAACCACTTCAATGGGGAACAGGTCGGCCACCGTCAACTCGAAAAGCCCGGCCTCGGTGCGCAGTGGCGGGTCGACAGGCATTCGGGGTTGAGTGAGCGCCGCGGCACTCACCGCGCCCAGCGCCTCGATATCGAGCGCTCCCCTACTGCCGATGTGCTCAACACGTCCACGCACCTGAGCCGGGCAGGATTCAGCGTTGGGACAGCGGAGATCGACATCGCTCTCTTTCGCCGGAGCCAGTGTCGTTCCACACTCGGGGCACTGCGTCGGCATCACAAACGCTCGCTCGCTGCCGTCACGCAGCGCAACGACCGGACCGAGTATCTCGGGAATAACATCGCCCGCCTTACGCAGGACCACCGTGTCGCCGATCAGCACGCCCTTGACCTTGACCACATCAGCGTTGTGCAGGGTCGCTTGTCGCACCTCCGAGCCGGCCACCTTGACCTTTTCCATCTGCGCGAAAGGAGTCGCTCGCCCGGTGCGCCCGACACTCACCACGATGTCGAGCAGTCTGGTATACACCTCTTCGGGCGGGTATTTGTACGCAATTGCCCAGCGCGGAGCCCTGCTAGTGGCGCCGAGTTCGTCGTGCAGGGCGAGCTCGTCGACCTTCACCACCACACCGTCAATTTCGTGCTCGACCGTGTGCCGTTCACGCACATAGCGCTCGACGAACTCCAGGACCTCCTCAACCGAGTCAACGACCCGATTGTGTTTACTGACCGGCAACCCCCAACCTGCCAGAAGGCGATACACCTCGGATTGGCTTGCCACCGGCGGATCGGGCCAAGCGCCCATGCCGTGCACATAAAGTGCAAGCGAACGCACACGCTCCTGCCCCGCACGCAGATCGAGCCCTGCCTTCTTGTCGAGCTGTTGACGCAGACCCCCGCTCGCAGCGTTGCGCGGATTGGCAAACGTCGGAAAGCGACGCAGTGCGGCAACACGGGCTTTGTCTTCGTCGAAAGGCTTGCGAGCTGCGCTCGGGCGGGAGGCCCAGCTTGATCGGGCCTCCTCAACCGCCTCCTCGCGGAGACGCTCCTGCAGGACATTTAACTCGGCGAATGCCGCGACCGGGATGAAGACCTCGCCGCGTATCTCGACCAGTGCCGGGTGGCCCTCGCCTGCCAGATACTGCGGGATACCCGGCACATGCAACGCGTTGACGGTCACATCTTCGCCAGTAAGACCGTCGCCCCGGGTCGCCGAGGTGACAAGGGTGCCGTGCTCGTAACGCAAAGAGAGCGCCAAGCCGTCAATCTTGAGTTCCGTCAGCCACCGGATCGGGCGGCCGGACGAGGCGACCGTTTTGTCACACCACTCCCGCAAGTCCTCGGCCGAAAACACGTTGTCGAGCGAGAGCATCCGCTCCGCATGTTCGACCGGGGCGAGGCCGACGCCAACGCCGCCACCGACGATCTGAGTCGGCGAATCGTCACTGACAAGTTCGGGATACCTGGTCTCCAGGTCTGCGAGTTCGTGCACCAGAGCGTCGTACTCGGCATCAGAAAGGGAGGAGACGTCGCCCTCGTAATATTCGGCGCTCGCGATACGGATGCGCGCGCGCAGCTCCTCGACGCGCGCTGACACAGCAGAGTCCATCAGAACACCGCGTCGGCGAGGTCGACGGCCACCGTGCGGTCGATCGTGCACTGACCAAGCACACGCGTTCCCCGATACAGAACGGCCGATTGACCCGGAGCAATGCCGTCCAGCGGCGAATCAGGAGTGATCACAAGTTCCACTGTGCCCTCTACCTCCGACACCCGCGCCGATGCCGGCACCGGGTCGGCGTGCGCGCGCACCTGAACGTCGCAGCGAAACACCTCCACTGCCGCGGCGGGCGCCGTCCCGGCCCAGGTGAAACGTTCACCCGCTATCTCGCCGATGCGCAGCGCCTCCCGCGGGCCCACCACGACCTCGTTGTTCTTCGGCCGCACCTCGAGCACGAAGCGCGGGCGGCCGTCCGGCGCGGGAACACCGAGGTTGAGGCCGCGACGCTGACCCACGGTAAAACCGTGAGCGCCCTCGTGCGCGCCGACTACCGTGCCGTCGCGGTCAATAATCGCTCCCGGTTCCGGAGTGACCCGCTCCGCGAGCCAGCCGCGGGTATCCCCGTCGGGGATGAAACAGATGTCATAGCTGTCGGGCTTGCTCGCAACGCTGAGGCCACGCCGTGCAGCCTCAGCCCGCACGAGCGCCTTCGAAGGAGTCTCCCCGAGCGGGAACATCGAGTGCGCGAGCTGCTGGGCAGTGAGCACGCCGAGCACGTAAGACTGGTCCTTCGCCTCGTCACTCGCGCGGTGCAGTTCCACGCTGCCGTCGGCGGCAGTGCGCAGGGAGGCATAGTGGCCGGTACACACCGCATCAAAACCAAGATCGAGAGCCTTGTCGAGCAGCGCAGCAAACTTAATCCGCTCATTACAGCGCAAACAGGGGTTTGGCGTGCGTCCGGCCGCATATTCGGCGACGAAATCGTCTACGACATCGAGTTTAAAGCGCTCCGAAAAGTCCCACACGTAGTAGGGAATACCGAGCACATTCGCCGCGCGCTGGGCGTCCATCGAATCCTCGATCGTGCAGCAGCCGCGGCTGCCCGTCCGCAGTGTCCCGGGCATCCGACTCAACGCCAGATGCACTCCCACGACGTCGTGCCCCGCCTCCAGTGCGCGCGCCGCCGCCACTGCCGAGTCCACGCCACCGCTCATCGCCGCCAGAACTTTCACCGTCTGAGTCTACGGTCCGTGGGCTGTGCGGTTCAGCGTCTCGGCAGCACATTCCGGTTCGACAGTCCGGCCCTCACCGCGCGAGCGTAAGCGTCGGGGAGCACTGCCAGAAAGCCCTCGACGTCAGCCGCGGTGGAGGTGTGGCCGAGCGTTATGCGCAGCACCCCACGTGCCTGCTCCTCGCTCCGCCCCAAGGCGAGGACGACATGCGAGGGCTCAGGGATTCCGGCCGTGCAGGCCGAACCAGTCGAGACCGAGACCCCGGCCATGTCCAGCAGAAAGAGCAGAGAATCGCCCTGCGCTCCCGGAAAAGCGAGATGGGCGTTGTTCGCCACCCGGCGTCCGGAGGCGAGAGCAGGCCCGGTCAGCGTCGCTCCGGGTACCGCGGCCAACACCCCCGCCACCAGCCGGTCGCGCAAAACCGCCACTCGGCGGCTTTGCTCCGGCAGCTGGGTTATCGCCTCCGTCAAGGCAGCAGCGAAAGCAGCGGCTCCGGCGACATCCTGGGTGCCGGAGCGCACACCACGCTGCTGACCGCCTCCATGGAGTAGCGGCACCACCGGGGCGTCACGGGCAAGAACGAGGGCGCCAGTGGCGATCGGAGCCCCGACCTTGTGCCCTGAGACACTCACAGCAACCAGGCCCCTACCCTGGGCCGAACCGGAAGCACGGCGTACCGCGGCAATATCAAGCGGCAGATGACCCAACGCCGCGACGGCATCGAGGTGTAGCGGCACTCCGGCTCGCGCGCAGACCTCGGCCAGCTCGATCACCGGATTGATCGTGCCGATCTCGTTATTCACCCAGAGTGAGCTCACCAGCGCGACGGAGGCGGGGTCGCGCTCGATCGCCGCAGCGAGCACCTCGGTTCGCACCATCCCCTCGGAATCCAGAGGCAGCCACTGCACGTCGTAGCCCTCGTGTTCGGCGAGCCAGGTGACGCTGTCCAGGGTCGCGTGGTGCTCGCCCTCCGGAACGAGGAGGCGGCGCCTGGCAGCGTCCTCGGCTCGGCGCTGCCAAGCGAGGCCTTTTACCGCAAGGTTGATCGCCTCCGTGCCGCCTGCGGTGAGGACAACTTCGATCGCCTCGCAGCCCAGAGCCGCAGCGAGCTCACCGCGCGCGTCTTCGAGCCGACGGCGCGCCTCCTGGCCCGCCGCATGTACGGATGAGGGGTTGCCCGTGTGTGGGCTGGTCTCGGTAAAAGCGGCCAGGGCACACTCACGCAACGGAGTCGTTGCGGCGTGGTCAAGATAAATCACGGCAGCCCTTCATCCCGGATAGTGCATATCGCGAGGTCGTCACCGTCATTACTGTCGTGCGTAGGCTCAACGTGCGTAGGCTTCGGCTACCCCGGAAAAACGGGCACGCCGTGGCGAAATGACAGTTGATGCGCGCCATTCGGTGATAAGGGTTCGATCGTATCGCGGCTCCATACTGAGTTCTCGCAGAGCGTGACACATCACGGCACGCCGCGTGTAGCGCACGTCGGCGGTCGCTACTGTCAAGTCCGTGGCTCAGACACCTTTCGGCACGACCTCCTCCGCCAAGGACGTACGACACGCAGCGAATGCAGGCACAGCCTCCGCGCAATCGGAGCGGACAGGCAGCCGCTACCGGGTCCGCGCGGAACGCATCCCGATCATCGACCCACAGCCCCGACTCGACGATGACCGCTGGCCGCCCAAGGCATTCGTGGGCGAGGTTGTTCCCTTCGCTGCGACCGCCTTCCGCGAGGGCCACGACCTCATCGGCGTGGACCTGCTTCTCACCGCCCCCGGCGGCGAGAAGTGGGAGTACCGGATGTCCCTCGTCGATCCCGGGACCGATCGCTACAGCCGCCTCGTGCTCCTGGACATCGAAGGTGACTGGAACTACCGTATCCGCGCCTTCGCCGACGACTGGGCAACTTGGCTGCATACCGCCGAGATCAAGATCCCGGCCGGGCTCGATGTCGAAGTCACCTTCGCGATCGGCGCGAGAGTGCTGCGCGACGGTGCCGCAGATGAATCCCGGCCGGCGGGTGAGCGCATTCTGCTCACCGAAACCGCCTCCCGCGTCGCCGACCAGGCGCTCAGCGCCACTGTGCGCCTGGGTGCAGCCACCGATCCTGCCGTGCACGGGGCACTCACGGCCCGCCCGGTAAGGAACCTGACCAGCGTCTCCGAACAGCGCACTGTGCACGTGGAACGCACCCGCGCCGGTGTCGGCGCGTGGTACGAATTCTTCCCACGCTCGGAGGGCGCAATTCGACACGAGGACGGCTCCGTCACCAGCGGTTCGTTCCGCACAGCAATGACACGGATCCCTGCTGTTGCCGCGATGGGATTCGACGTGCTGTATCTGCCGCCGATCCACCCGATCGGACGCTCCTTCCGCAAGGGGCCGAACAATGCTCTGACCGCCTCCAAGAGCGACCCTGGCTCACCGTGGGCGATCGGCTCCGCCGAAGGCGGCCACGACGCCATCCACCCCGACCTGGGCACTGTAGAGGACTTCCGTGCCTTTCAGGAAGCTGTCACCGAGGCGGGCCTTGAACTGGCGCTCGACTTCGCACTACAGGCATCGCCCGACCATCCCTGGGTCACGCACCACCCGGAGTGGTTCACGACTCTCCCTGATGGGACGATCGCCTATGCCGAGAATCCGCCAAAGAAATATCAGGATATTTATCCGATCAACTTCGACAATGATCCCGATGGCATTCGTCAGGAGGCACTGCGAATTCTGCAGCACTGGATCTCGCTGGGCGTGCGCATTTTCCGCGTTGACAACCCACACACCAAGCCGCTCGATTTCTGGGAATGGCTTCTTCACGAGGTGGCAGCCGAGCATCCCGACGTCATTTTTCTCGCGGAGGCTTTCACCCGCCCCGCACTCATGCGCACACTCGCCGCGGTCGGTTTTCAGCAATCTTACTCTTACTTCACCTGGAGAAATACGAAAGAAGAACTTGCCGAGTTTTTCACCAGCATTGCACAAGAAACAGCCAACTACCTCCGGCCAAATCTTTTTGTGAACACGCCGGATATACTTGCTGAATATTTGCAGCACGGCGGTCGCCCTGCCTATAAAATACGCGCAGCCCTCGCCGCAACCGCCGCACCGCTCTGGGGGGTTTATGCCGGCTACGAACTCATCGAAAATGTTGCTCGTCCCGGAACAGAAGAAAATATTGACAACGAGAAATACGAGTACAAGTCGCGCGACTGGGACCAGGCACACGCATCCGGTCACTCACTCGCGCCCTATCTCACTCGATTGAATGAGATCCGCCGGGAACACCCCGCATTGCGCCAGCTGCGTAATCTCCGCGTGCACGACAGTGATGACGACGCGATCCTCGTCTATTCCAAACACCTGCCGCGCCCCTTCACCGGAACCGGAATGGCTGACACGATTCTCGTCATCGTCAACACTGATCCCCATTCGGCGCGAGAAACCACGGTGCAGGTCGACCTTTCGGCGATCGGTCTCGACCCGGGCACGACGTTCGAGGTCGAGGATCTGCTCAGCGGCTCGGTCTGGACCTGGGGCAGCGACAACTACGTTCGACTTGACCCCCTCGTCGAGCCGGTACACATCATGAGCGTGAAGGCGATGGAACGATGAACGACACTGCCCTGGACCTACCCGAGATCCCTGAGCGGATACTTCACCAGGTGGCTACCGGCAGCAATGCACTACCGCACAACATCCTCGGCCAGCACGTCGTTGCCGCGGCCGGCATCGCGGACCAGATCACGGTGGTCCGCGTCCGCCGCCCCCTCGCCGACCGGGTCATCATTGTCCTTGAGACGGGCGCGCGAGTCGAGCTGAGCCACCTCTACGAGGGCATCTGGCATGGCTTTCACATTCTGGGACCCCAGCCCTACACCGTCGAGGCACGCTACCGCGACGGTAGCGTGTGGACCGCGGAAGACCCCTATCGCTTCTCACCCACCATCGGCGAATTTGATCTCCACCTGATCGGCGAAGGTCGGCATGAACGTCTTTGGGAGGCGCTCGGCGCTCACTACCGCAGTCACGAGAACGTGCAAGGCACCTCCTTCTCGGTGTGGGCACCACACGCGCAAGCAGTGCGTGTCACCGGCGATTTCCTCGGCTGGAACGGAGAGGGCCACGCGCTGCGCAACCTCGGCACCACCGGCGTGTGGGAAATCTTTGTTCCCGGATTAGAGCCCGGAGCGCTGTACAAATTCGAGCTCCTCTCTCGTGACGGACAGTGGATATCTAAAGCCGACCCCATGGCGCGCGCTACCGAGGCCCCACCCGCCACTGCCTCCCGCGTCGGCATCTCAGAACACCGGTGGCAGGACTCCGCCTGGATGAGGCACCGCGCGAGCGTTGACCCACACAGTCAGCCGCTCAGCATTTACGAACTCCACCTCGGTTCCTGGCGACCCGGCCTGGGCTACCGCGACCTCGCTGATCCGCTGATCGAGTACATCAGCGAACTCGGCTTCACCCATGTCGAATTCCTTCCGCTCGCCGAGCACCCCTTTGGAGGCTCCTGGGGCTACCAAGTGACGAGCTATTACGCCCCGACGAGCCGCTTCGGCACCGCCGATGACCTTAAATATTTGATCGACCGCCTCCACCAGGCAGGCATCGGAATCATCATGGATTGGGTTCCCGGACACTTTCCGAAAGACGATTTCGCTCTTGCCCGCTTTGATGGCGAGCCGCTGTATGAGCACCCCGACTGGCGTCGCGGCGAGCAAATGGACTGGGGCACCTACGTCTTTGATTTCGGGCACAGTCAAGTGCGCAATTTTTTAGTGGCTAATGCCCTGTTCTGGCTTGAAGAGTTCCACGTCGATGCACTGCGCGTCGACGCGGTTGCGTCAATGCTCTATCTTGACTATTCCCGCAAAGACGGAGAGTGGCTTCCCAATCAGCACGGCGGTCGCGAATACATCGAGGCAATCAGCTTTCTACAGGAGGTGAATGCTACCGCCTATAGATTGCATCCCGGCATTATGATGATCGCTGAGGAGTCGACAAGTTGGCCGGGTGTCACCCAACCCACGGTCTCAGGCGGGCTTGGTTTCGGATTCAAGTGGAACATGGGCTGGATGCATGATTCGCTGACCTATCTTGGGCATGACCCACTGTTCCGGCACTATCATCTGGGCGAACTCACCTTCTCTTTCGTTTACGCTTTCAGCGAGAATTTCATCCTGCCCATCAGCCATGACGAAGTGGTACACGGCAAGGGATCGCTGATCCGCAAGATGCCAGGCGATCACTGGCAGCAACTAGCAAACGTGCGCGCATACCTGGCTTTTATGTGGGCTCACCCAGGCAAACAGCTGTTGTTCATGGGGCAGGAGTTCGGCCAATACTCCGAATGGGACCACGATCGCGGGCTGGACTGGTGGATTCTCGATCAGCCCGGCCACCGCGGTCTGTGGAACCTTGTCGGCGAACTGAACCACATTTACCGCAGAACTCCCGCACTCTGGGAACTCGATCACGACCAGAGCGGAATGGAATGGATCGATGGCGGCGCTGCGGCAGCCAACGTCATTTCGTTTCTCCGCGCCGACCGACAGGGACGCCCTCTCGCTGTGATCGCGAATTTCTCGGGAACGGCGGTACACGGATATCGAGTAAGCCTCCCCCACTCCGGGCGCTGGAAAGAGCTGATCAACACCGACGCCGAAAAGTACGGCGGCTCCGGAGTCGGCAACCTCGGCACCGTCCAGGCGCAGAGCCAACCATGGGCGGGACGTCCCGCCTCGGCCGAGGTCAGCGTGCCTGCGCTCGGTGTGCTCTATCTGAAACCAGTCGACTGAACCCACACGACCCGGCGGACGGCAGTGGCGTGCGTCAATACAGCAAACCGGTCAGCCGAACCCTGGCTCGGTTCACGCGCGGATCGCTGGTACCGACGATCTCAAAAAACTCCAACAGTCGGGCCCGAACGCTTACCTTTCCTTCAGCATCGAGGCGAGGAAAGAGCGCCAAGAGACGGTCGAACGCGTCGTCGACGTGACCGCCGGAAACGTCCAGATCAGCCACCGCAAGCTGTGCCTCCAGATTGGTCGGCTCGGCCGCCGCGGTCGAGCGGATGTCGTTGAGAGTCTGCCCTTGCAGACGTTTCAGTAGGCGCACCTGGGCGAGCCCGGCCACGGCACCGTCATCGCGCGGATTCTGCGCAATCGCAGTCTCATACTCCGCGATGGCCGTCGCATAATCGCCTCGCTCAATCGCGTCATACGCTTCCTGGTGGTGCGGGGGAAGCGGCGGCGACTCCGACTGGTCCTGCTGCGTCTCCTGTTCGACCGGAATAGTGCCCTTAATACCGTTTTGCGCGGCAAGCTGTAGCACTTGCTCAAGGAGCCCACGCAGCTGCTCCTCCACGATCAGTCCACTGAACAGCGGCACCGGTCGACCTCCCAGAACAGCCGCCACGGTCGGCACCGACTGCACCTGGAATGCTTGCGCCAGCTGCGGATTTGACTCCACATCAACGCCCACGAGCACGAAGGCTCCGGCGTAGGAGATCACGACCTTTTCGAGCAGCGCCGTCAGGCTTGTGCTCTGCTCCGACCATGAGCCACGCAGATCAATAAGCACTGGGACTCGCGACGAGAGTTGAACAACATGGTCAAAATCGGCATCGCTTGCGGTGAGCAGCAGCGGGTTCTCCGTGCGAGAGGTGCCGACGGCTTCGCCCGAGGCAGCCGTGGCAGGCTGCGGCGGGCGGTTCACGAGCGAGGACAGGTCAACAGCGCCACGGAGATTTCCGGGCAAGGGCGGGACGACGCTCACGGCAGCTGCACCACCGAAACAAGTCCCTGACTCCATCCGAGTATCACGATTTTCTCCTCCGATCCGACAGGCGGTACGTAAAACAACAATTGATAACCGTAGGTGGTCGCAATCCCGGTCGTCGACTTGTCGATACCCAGCAAGGTTTTTGAGGCGCCGGAGGTTGAGACGGTGGATCCAGCAGCAGTGGGCTTCACGGTTGCTGTTTCGGCAATACTCGCGGCGACAAGGGCGCCGGAGGAATTGGTCGCGAGAGCGGTTGTCGGCGACGCACCGGCCGCGTTGCTGAACCCGATCGAAGCGGTGCCGGGCAACGCCTGCCGATCGGCATTCTTTTTCTCGAGGCCAACCTGACTGCGCAAAGTGTCACCGTCGGCCGAGAAAAGACCGGCGTACTTGCTTGCGTCACCGTTAGCCAAGATGTCGGCATAGGCTGCGCCCACATTCTGCGGAGCAAGCTTCATCAGGCGCGAATCTGGCGGCACAATCGAGGTACCGACAGTGACGGGAGCGACGTCGGGGATCCTCGCATTTGCTTCCAGCGAAATCGTGTAGTCGACCTTGTAGTCAACCCGGGGGCTCGTCTGACTCATGACCAGCGCAATTGGTGGCTGGGTCGAGTCGCCTGAATTTTGTACGACAGCCGTCGCTATGCGCGGCCAGGACTGCGTGTCCTGCGGGAGCACGAGGCTGACCGGAGCAGCGGGGATCGCCTGCGGTGCATCGATCGTGCCGCCCTTCGCGACAACCTGATAGTTGGTGCTCCGCTCCGCAAATGCCTCGCCCCGGAAGCGCTCGGTCAGAATGTTCGTGTCGTGAGCGGCATCGGCGCGTGCAGCGACATCGGAGACGGAGGCGACGATGGCCTCCGCTTGCTGGGTCGTGACCACAGGTGTCGGCGCTACCGGTGCTCCTTTGGCGCCGGGGGTCGGACTGGCGGAGGCAGTGGCGGCGCCCCTCACATCAGCCGAGAAATTCGGCCAATAATCAGAGCTGCATCCGGCAAGCAGCACACTGCTGCCGAGCGCAACGGGCACGATAAGCAGCATCCTCCGCCTCCGGGTGAGGGGCTGGGAGGCGCGGATTCGCGGTCGTCGTGACCGGCGCGGGAGACGACCCTGCGATCCCTTGCGGCGGGGACCGTGCTGGCGACGCAGGTGGAAGAAAGCCCAGATGTAAAGGGCGAGACCAATCACTAAGAAAATTGCGCCTCCTAGTAGCAGCGGACCGGCCAGCGGAGTCGACGTGTCTACCGGCCAGTTCACTCGCACCGAACTCGCCGCGGGAGCCCGGCCATCGCTTGCGATAAGTACAGAAACGCTCTGCGGAACATCGAGCACAATCGTGAGGGAACCTGAGCCCTCGAACTGCTGCAGCCAGAGATCGGAGCCCCGCGGATCGACGACAGCCGCGTCAGCGGTCGCCGCAGACGACGGAAGTTCGACGGCTTTCCCCTTCTCTTGCGTGGCCGTCAATGCCCGGGGCCGTTCCTGGTAGTTGATCGCCTCGTAAGGTGACGAGCCGATCCAGCTTTTCACCTCGGAACTGCGCGCATACGCAAGCACCAGCTTGCCGCTGCCCTCCACGGTGATCGTCTGACGACCCGGATTGGCAGTGAGAGCAGTGCCGTCGATCACCGCGTAAGAAGCAGACGAGTCAAGTGAGACCTCGGCAGTCAACGACTCGGGAGGTGCCCACAGGGTCCGCTGACCGATGCCGAGCACGATCATCGCCGCGGCAATGACTGTGGCGATGATGGCAAAGACGAACCGCACGAAAACACTCCTCCTGCGTTGCCGGATCGGGGTGAGGGTCTCGTCCGACGGGACTGACGCCGAGCAGATCCTGAAGACACGGCGCCGACTCGACGACACGGCGCTGACTCCAACACAGTCAGATTGGGCGCGACGACAACGAGACAAAGACAATTCAGAATAGCCGATAGGGTCACGCAAAGCCCGGAGATCAGCCGAAAGTGCCAACGGTCCGCGTGGCGACGCTGGTGTCTCCCCGGCCGGAACGATCTCGCTGACTAGACTTCCCGAAGTGCCGCGAGCTGTGCGCGGTCCCGCTCTGGAGGAGACGACGTGGCAAGCGACGAAGCCGAATTTACTCAGGTTTTCCGGGGCTACGACCGGGATGAGGTAGATAAGGCCATCCAGGGTCTGCGGCGAGAACTGATTCAGGCAAACACGCAGACGTCCCAGAGTGCGCAGGAGGTCAAACGTCTCAGGGAGCGAATCGACAGCCTCGAGAAGGAACTCCAGCAGGTCGGCGCGCCCACCTACGCTGGTCTTGGTGCCAAGCTCGAGCACACGCTGCGGGTGGCCGAAGAGCAGTCCGAACGGATCATCGCACAGGCCGAAAACGACGCTTCGGTTCTGCGTCGTGCGACTCGCGACGAACGCGACCGTATCCTCCAGGAAGCGCGCGACGAGGCCGAAGCGCTGGTCGTCCAGGCACGCCGCCGAGCGGACCGCAGTCGTGAACAGGCGCAGGCACAGGCCGCCGCCACCCTGGGAAAAGCCGCCGACGATCGGGACGTGCTCACGCAGGATGCCGTCCGGGAAGCCGCCGCCATCCGCGGCACCGTAGCTACCGAGGCAGCCCAGACTCGCGCGAACGCAAAGCGCGAAGCGGCGGCGATCCGCTCAGAGGCACAACGGGAGGCTGCCGAGCTACGGGCCGAGGCCGCCCGCGAGGCAGAAATTGCACGATCGGAGGCCGCTCGCCTCGCACAGACAAACGAGCTGCAGCGTGCCGAAACGGGCGCCGAGGTAGGACGCCTGCGCGCCGAGGCCGAGGCCGAGATCGCGCAAGCACGCTCCGCTATGACGGCGGAGGTGCTCGCCACCCGGGCATCCCTCGAGGCGGAAATGGCGACCATCCGCGCGGAAGGAGAACGAGAACTGGCCGACCAACGCACCCGGCTCGAGCACGAACGTGCAGACGCGATGGCCGCTCTCGATGCGGAGCTAGCGAGTGCACGAGCTGCCTCAGCCGATGAGGCAACCGCCCTCGCTCGCGATGTCGAGCAGGCTCGGATCGATCTCGGCGTCGAACTCGCCGCCCGCCGTGAGGAGGCCGACCGTGACGACCTTCTCCGTCACCAGGAGGCTGTGGCCCAGACCCAGCACTACCTCGACGAGTCGAACCTACAGCTCGCCGACGCTATCCGGCGTGCTAACGACAAGCGCCTCGAAGCCGATGCTCTGCGTAGCGATGCTCTCGACGAGACGACGCGTCTTCGTCAGGAGGCTCAGGAGGAGTCAGATCTCCTCCTTGACGACGCTCGTGCTCGCGCGCACACCATGATTGCCGACGCTGAGCGGCGCACGCGCGAACTTGTCGCCACCGCCGAAGCTCGCCTCGACGAGATCAGGACCGAACGTCAGGCGATCGCCGGTTACGTAGCGGGACTGCGCGGCCTCATCGGCCACCTCGACGAGTTCTCCGAGGACTCCGACCGCTCCGACGAAACTACACCGGCTAACGCTGACCGAGCTTAACCCAGCTCACCCACCCACTCCGTCGGCAACGGCGTCGCGGACGGCGCAACAACACCCGCAATGATGTCGAGCACACGGCGCGTCTGCCTCTCGCCGACCCAGAGATGCGTGCCGTCCTCGACCGCGACCAACTCAAGTTGGGGGACGGTCGCAAAACGCTGTGCCGCCTCCGCTGGCCGCAGGTAGTCGTCGAACTCCGGAATCACCGCGATCAGCGCACGCCCATCCTCGCCCCAGGCGGCGACATCGGCAGCCGTCGTGCGATGCAACGGAGGTGAGAGCAGAATCGCGCCATCGATCGGATGCGCTAACCCCCATTTCAACGCTAGCTCAGTGCCAAACGACCACCCGAGCAACCAAGGGTGCGGTAGATCCCGATCGGTAACCAGCTGCATCGCCGCCGCGACATCAGCGCGCTCCGCTTCGCCGTGATCAAACTCTCCCTCGCTAGTCCCCCGCGGCGAGGACGTACCGCGGGTGTTGAAGCGCAGCACAGCGAGATCGGCAAGGGCTGGGAGCCGTGCTGCCACCTTGCGCAGAATATGCGAATCCATAAAACCGCCGTGGGTCGGCAGCGGATGCAGCGTCACCAGCGTGGCAACGGGCTCCCTCTCACGCGGTAACGCCAACTCGCCAACCAACGTCAGACCGTCAGAGGTGCGCAGCTCGATGTCCTCACGGCGCGCGGGAAGACGAACGGCTCCACGAATCTCAGACGTCATTGTGCTCCTCGAATTCTCCAACAGTGGTTGTGCCAGTGGCGGCGAGAGGCAAGATCGGCCGCGTCGCCCAGGGCTCCGTCGGCGCGCCACACCACCACATGTTCCTGACCGAGGGAAATGTGACTACCGCAGCCGGGACAGAGATAGCCCTTGACAGCACGGGCAGCGGAGACCGGTTGCACGTTCCATTCGCGGCCCGCATGGGTCTCAGTGCGGCGCCAACCAGCGAGGAGCTGCGAGAGATCACGCGGTTCACCCTCCTCGCGTCGGCTCCCTCGGGGACGATTACTGCGCGGCATCGCCCCAGTCTAGAAGCGCTCCCCTCCCGCTCATGGCGAGTCGCCATGGACGTCGAGCCGCGTCTGCTCGACGTCCAGTATCAGCTGAGCTCGCCGAAGTATGCGGGACGAATAAACCCCGCGCCCGCGCGCCTCCAGCAGCGCCTCGCGCTCAGCCAGGAGCACGGCCCGTCGCAGCTGGAGATATTGTCCCTGCGGTCCCAATGGGGAAGCCGCTGCGGTTTCCGCCTGTTCCCACGCCACTTTCGAGTGAACGAGAGTATTCCGACGCACCCGTTCGAGCACGTCCGGATCGACGCTGCCCCCAGGAAGTTCAGTCTCAGCCTGAGTAAGCGCGTCAAGGCCAGTAGCAGAGACCTCGTCAAGCAGCATCGCGAGTTCGCGTCGGTCGGCCTCGCGGTCGTTGCCCTGAATTCCCGTGAGTCGAATGAGCCCCGGGAGCGTTGCTCCCTGGACCAGCAGGGTAACGACCGCGACCGTGAAGGCGATCAGGATCAGCTGCGATCGGTAGGGGGTCGCCTCTGGCAGCGACTGCGCCGCCGCGAGCGTGACCACTCCACGCATCCCGCACCACGAGAGCACCACACCACCACGCCATCCAAACGCTTGGTTCGTTGTGGTCGCTAAGTCGGTCTCGCGCCGCTGATAGAGCCGTTCGATGAGTTGCTGGCGCCTCCGCCCACCGTTACCGCTCACGACACGGCTCCGCAGTTGCTGGACACTCACTGCCAGACGCTGGTTGACGCGCCCAGCCCGCCAATTGGAGCCGCGCAACCAGAGCAGCAACGGCCACACAAAAAGGATGCGCACCACCATCACAATCAACACCGTGTTAAGTCCCAGGAGAACCATGGCGCCCGTGCCTAACTCACCTGGCGCAACCTCGCCGACAATGGCGGTGATCTCGGCACCCATCACCAGAAACACACCGTTTTCCAGCACAAACTGCACGGTGCGCCAGTTGACTCGCTCATTGATCCGCGACTGCGCGCTGAGCAAGCGTGCACTGTTGTGCCCGGTGTAGATCCCCGTCACCACAACAGCGAGCACACCGGAGGCACCCAGCTCCTCCGCCGGAATGTACGCAAGGAACGGCACAACAAACGAGACAGCGGTGTCAAGCACAGGGTCGTGAAGTGTCGAGCGCACAAACACGGTCAGCACGCCGGTCACAAGCCCCAGCAGCAAGGCGATGAGCACCGAATAGCCAAAAAGAGCCACTACCTTGCCCACATCGATGGTGTTAGCGGCGAGGGGGGACGTTACCGCCACACTCACCGTCGTCGCAGCACGCAGTAGCACCAGTGCCGATGCATCGTTGACGAGGCTTTCGCCGTCGAGAACGGTCACCAGTCGCGGCGGTAAGCCGAGCCTCTTGCCGATCGACGTTGCTGCCACCGCATCGGTCGGGCTCACCACTGCCCCCAGTGCGACGGCCGCCGGCAGCCCCAGGCCGGGAAAAACACTGTAAAGGAACCACCCGACCACCAGTGCGGTAACCACAACGAGCAGCACCGAGAGGCTGATGATCGAACGGAGGTTTCGCCTGAAATCGACGAGCGGCACGTTAATCGCCGCCGAATACAGCAGCGGTGGCAAGACTCCGGCCAGAATGAGCTCTGGCGCAACCCGAATCTCGGGCACACCGGGAATAGCGGAGGCACCAATCCCCACCAATACCAGGATCAGTGGCGCAGCAATACCTAGCGTTTGTGAAAACCGCGCGACGGTAACGATGGTGATGATCCCGACAACCCCGAGCAGCGCGTTATCCACCCAGCCAGGTTAACGATGCTCCACACTTCTCACGCACCGCCATCGACGTCAGACGCGATGGTATGAGGAAGCTTTTCAGTACCAGCCGAGCGCGTTCGAGTGAGCCCACGCTCCGCACGGCGAACCATAGCGGCCCGAAATATAGCCCAGTCCCCAGGTGATCTGGGTGGCAGGATTCGTTGCCCAGTCACTGGCAACGGAGCCCATTTTGCTACCGGGCAGAGCCTGCGGGATGCCGTAAGCGCCACTCGAGGCATTGTGGGCCGAAACGTTCCACCCGGATTCGCGGTTCCACAGCAGCACCAGGCAGTTGTACTCACTATCGGCCCAACCGCGCTGAACGATCATGTCGTAGGCGATGGCTTTGGCTGATCCGGGGTTGGGGGCCGCCGCTCGCGGAACCGATTCGGACGATGACGACCCTGATGCCGTGGTGTCCTTCGGGGTCGCGGACTGTACTGGGGCGGGGTTTGATACCGGAGGCGGTGCAGGTTTTGCCTGCGCATCAAAACCGTCGCGATGCAGAGTTCGTTCGACAGCGCTCGCGACAACCAGTCGTTGCGCTGAATCACCGTTGAAACGCGCAGGGGCCTGATAATACGGGGATGCGACGGCTCCGCTAGAGGGGTCCACCGCGTTGACCATGACAAATCCCAACGACACTACGAAGGCGAGGACAGTCAACGGAAGGCGCTTCCACAGTCGCCGGACCTGGGCTGGACGATGCACCGCCTTCCGACGAGAAGTGGAAGACCGCACGACCGGCAACTGGGTTCGGGAAATCTCAGAGTGCTTAGCCACGATTGGGACAGCATAACGGACGATCACACGATCGACCAGGCAGGTGAAGCCGCGTCACCTGACGGCGAGCATCACCTCGACTACCGCGTCGAGCACACGATCAACCTGAGACTCAGAGTAACCACCGCGCTGGGGCGCAAATGACACCGTTCGCACGTCATCTACAGTCAGCACTGACCCGTCGCGAAAGTAGCCCGAAATTCGATCGGCAAAGGTATCGACCTGACGGATGTCATAGCCCGTGGTCACGATACCGACGCGGGTAAAGCGCTGACCAGAATCCCGAGCCAAGCGGTTGACAATCTCCTGCGCTGTCTCGCGAGCCTTCTCGAGCCACGCCTTTTCCCCCTGAGTCGCAATGGCGTGTTGGCGCTCGCGGAGAGCAAAAGCATCTTCGAGGCGTTCAAGTGCGGCGTCAACATGCGGAGCTGAGTAGCCACCCCGACGGAGAGTAAAAGCAGTATTCCGAAGATCAGCGGAACACAGGTCAGCTGGACCACTGGCGAGCTGGGTGTACGCCTCGCGCGCCGAGGCGAGAAAAGAGTCAACCTCGTCGAGATCATAGCCGGGTCGTCGGGAGTTGCGCACACGCGGAAAGGGATCACTCATCCCGTTATTCTGCCAAGACCCGACAGCAGTGGGGTTAATCGGGCGTCGGCGATACCGCATCGGCACCTCCTCCTTCACCGCGCGAAGACACAGTAGAGCACGTAGGCCACTGCGGCCGACGGGAGGATCGAGTCGAGCCGGTCGAGGACGCCGCCGTGGCCAGGCAGCCATGAGCTCATGTCCTTAATGCCTATGTCGCGTTTAATCAGCGATTCCCCGAGATCGCCGAGTGTACCGGTGATAAGAATGACCCCTCCGAACACTGCACCGACCCACCACGGCTGACCCAGCAACAGCATCGCAAGGACGATACCGGCCACAATTCCGGCGACCCCTGCACCGAAAAAACCCTCCCAGGTTTTCTTCGGGCTGATTCTCGGTGCCATCGGGTGCTTTCCCCAGGTAAGCCCGCTCACGTAGGCCCCGGTATCCACCACGATCACCAGCACCAGGAACGAGAGCGCCCAGAGTTCTCCGCCAGGTTCAGCAACCAGCCGAATCCCGAAAGCAGAGAGGAAGGTCACGTAGCTCTGCACGAACACGCCGAGCCCCATGTCACGGAACAGATCGTGATAACTCGACCTGGTGCGCTGAACAAGCTGCTCAACCAGCCGCCAGCAGACGACGAGCCCCGAACCAGCGAGCACCACCAACCACGCGCTGCCTATGCCTCCGTAATAGGCAGCTGGCACCGCCGCTACCGTGACAACACCGGTCGGGATACGCGGGATATTCCGGCCCGCGTGCCGCAGAGCGTTGGAGAGTTCGAGCGCCGCGAAGAGCGCCATCACCGCCGCAAGCAGCATAAATAACTCTTTGACCACGAGCAGGCTCACCAACATCGCCCCGCCCCCGAGCAAGCCGATAAGGGTCGCCGAGACAAGATTACGACCCGAGCGCGCAGTCAACCGCTCGTTCGTAGCCTCCAACTGAGCACGAGTGACCTCGAGCTGGCGCTCCATATCCACCCGCCCCCGCTGGGCACGAGCGCGCAAAAGGGTGTGAGTCACCCGCCACAAGCTGCTCACGCTTCGAGGCGTTCTTTTATCGCCGCCGCCTGGGCTAGCTGGGGTGTCGGACACGGCCTACACCTCGGTGAGTTCGAGTTCCTTGCGTTTGAGCGCCTCATCGATTCCGTCAACATGCTGCTTCGTGAGTGACTCAAGCTCTTTCTCGCCCCGGGCAACCTCGTCATCACCGACATCGCCCTTGAGCGCATCGAGGTCGTCCTTCGCCTTACGACGAATGTTGCGCACCGTGACCTTGGCGTCTTCCGCTTTGGTACGAACGATCTTCACAAATTCTTTACGCCGTTCCGCCGTGAGTTCAGGCAGAGTCACTCGGATGAGCGTGCCATCATTCGTCGGGTTAGCTCCCAGGTTCGGCATGTCCCGAATAGCCTGCTCGATATCACGCAGCGCACTTTTGTCGTAAGGAGTGACAAGGAGGGTGCGCGCCTCCTGATTCTGCAGGGACGCAAGTTGCGACAGCGGAGTCGGAGTTCCGTAATAACTGACCATCACCTTATGGAAGAGTGACGGATTCGCACGGCCGGTGCGAACAGTCGCGAAGTCCTCCTTCGCAACATCGAGGGCCTTGCCCATCTTGGTCTTCGCGTCAGCCAGTACATCCGAAATCACAAGAACTCCTTAGAGAGTGAAGTGGTCAGTTTAGTGTGAGACCAGAGTGCCGAGTTCAGCTCCGCGAAGGGCCGCGACAACGTTGCCCGCCGGCTCCATCCCGAAAACCTGCATCGGCATACGGTTGTCCATACAGAGGCTGAACGCGGTCGAGTCCACGACTTTGAGACCACGCTGGAGCGCTTCCTGGTACGTCAGTGTGTCGATCTTGCGCGCCTCCGGTGTAGTGCGCGGGTCGGCGTCATACACACCATCGACACCGTTCTTTGCCACCAACACCACATCGGCGCGAGTCTCGAGCGCGCGCTGCGCGGCGACGGTGTCGGTCGAGAAATAGGGAAGTCCAGCGCCAGCACCGAAAATGACCACACGACCTTTCTCCATATGGCGGATCGCACGGCGCGGGATATAGGGCTCGGCCACCTGCGTCATCGCGATGGCCGACTGCACCCGCGTCTCAGCACCAGCCTGCTCAAGAAAATCCTGTAGTGCGAGCGCATTCATGACCGTACCCAACATGCCCATGTAGTCAGCGCGACCGCGGTCCATGCCGCGCTGAGAAAGTTCGGCACCACGGAAGAAATTGCCGCCCCCGACGACCACCGAAATTTCGACATCGATCGACGCTTGGGCGATTTCGCGAGCGAGAGCACTCACGACGTCGGGATTCACCCCCAGCGTTCCGGCGCCAAACGCTTCTCCCGACAGCTTAAGAAGCACCCTACGGCGCTTGCCTGTCGTCATCGCAGCCGTCTGAGTCATCGACGCTTCCTCCCGTACACCCGTACAAACCTATCTCTCGCGGAACGCACCCCGCGACCGGAATAGCCCAGGGCAGAGCTAAGGGAGCCCGGATCGACTGAACGAACCGGGCTCCCCGCTTGCTGCTGCTACGCGCCGACCTTAAACCGGGCAAAGCCCGAAAGGGTGAGCTTCGCATTATCCGCGACCGTCTTGATCGACAGCTTGTTGTCCTTGGCATACTCCTGGTCAAGCAGAGCAACCTGCTTGAAGTATGCGTTCAAGCGCCCCTCGACCACCCGGGTGAGCCCGGCCTCGGACTTACCCTCGCTCCGCGAGATCTCCTCGACGATACGGCGCTCATTCTCTACGTCGGACTGCGGCACCTCATCCCGCGAGAGGTAGGACGGATTAGCAAACGAAATGTGCTGAGCGATCGAACGCGCGGTCTCAGCATCCTCGCCCGAATATCCGAGAATCACACCCACCTGAGGAGGAAGGTCCTTGTTCGTCTTGTGCAGGTAAATTGCACAACGCTCTCCTTTAACCGTGGCGATGCGACGCAACTCCACCTTCTCGCCGAGAATGGCGGCCTCATCGCTGATCAGGCCAGCCACGGTCGTGTTCTCGACGGCGGTCGCCAGGGCCTGCTCGACACTGGTCGCACCGGCCGCAACGACCGCATCGAGTACAGCGTCGGCTAGGGACACAAATTTTGTCCCCTTGGCGACGAAGTCGGTCTCGCAGGCAAGCTCGATCATGGTCGCGACGCCCGCTCTCTCGACAGCAGTGACAAGACCCTCGCTTGTCGAGCGATCGGCACGCTTCGCATTGCCCTTTGCGCCCTTGAGACGAAGAATCTGGACCGCCTTTTCCAGATCTCCGTTCGCCTCAACAAGCGCATTCTTCGTGTCGACCATGCCGGTACCAAGCTGCTCACGCAGTGTCTTAACGTCAGCGAGGGTGAATTGTGCCATTCTGCGAACTCCTCTACGGTTTTTCGAAATCTGTGTTTTTGTGAAATCTGTCGTGGGAAAAATCTGTCTTGCGTGAAATGTGGTGCTTTACCGGCGAGATTTCTCTCGCGAGACTGATACGAGCCCAGTCAATCATGTCGAGATGACGGCATTCTTCACCGTAGTGAAACTGCACTGACCACACGGGGGCCGGACCTCCGCCTTCTGCGGCACGTCCGACCCCTCTCTGAAGTGGAGCCTTAGGCCGAGGGGTTCTCGTCGGCCGCGGTCTCGGACGCAACGCTCGCGACGACCTCATCCACACTGGCGGCTTCGGCGTCGGCGACCTTCTCGGTCGGTGCTGCCGCCTGCGCATTGGGCGCCTGAACGTTGGAAGCCGACTCGGCGCCGGTCAGCAGCTCCTGCTCCCACTCGGCGAGAGGTTCCACCGCGGAGACATTGCCCTCAGCCGCTGGCTTCTGGTGGCGCTGAATAAGGCCCTCAGCGGCGGCGTCGGCAATAATGCGAGTGAGTAGACTCACGGAACGAATGGCATCATCGTTGCCCGGAATCGGGTACTGCACCTCATCGGGATCGCAGTTCGTGTCGAGGATGCCGATCACCGGAATGCCCAGCTTCTTGGCCTCATCAATAGCGAGGTGCTCCTTTTTGGTGTCGACCACCCAGAGCGCTGACGGGGTTTTGGAAAGGTTACGAATACCACCGAGCGACTTGTGTAGCTTGTCGAGTTCTCGCTTTTTAATGAGAAGCTCTTTTTTCGTCAGACCACTCTTCGACGAGTCCTCAAAATCGAGTTCCTCGAGTTCTTTCATGCGCGCAAGACGCTTCGAGACAGTCTGGAAGTTGGTCAACAAACCACCGAGCCAGCGCTGGTTGACATACGGCTGACCGACGCGAGTCGCCTGCTCCGCAATAGAGTTCTGCGCCTGCTTCTTGGTGCCGACAAAAAGAACGGTGCCGCCGTGGGCAACCGTCTCCTTGACGAAGTCGTAGGTTCTGTCGATATAAGCCAGGGACTGCTGGAGATCAATGATGTAGCTGCCAGAGCGCTCAGTGAGAATAAAGCGCTTCATCTTCGGATTCCAGCGACGCTTCTGGTGCCCAAAATGGACGCCGCTGTCCAGCAGCTGGCGCATAGTGACGACTGCCATGAGCCGTTCTCCTTTTCTTGGTAGTCGCGCATGAGAGCGCTACTACCGATCGGTTACCTGCGACGGCCGGTCAGCTCGTCGCCCTAGCGCCGGGCACGCTCCCACCCAACCGCAGTAGCGGGAAGGGACCGAGGGGAACGGAGGCCACAGGGCGCGCGTAGTCACTCCGACGAGCGAAGTGCTGGACTAACGTTAGCACTAGCACGGCCGCCTCCCCTGCTACGTGCAAGGGAGGCGGCCGTCGAGATTAGCGGAGCAGAAGGTGCTACTTGCGCGCCGACTTCATCACGGTGCGGATGTGGAGAGTGTCCATCTCTTCTAGCGAGCGGCCCTTAGTTTCGGGGACGAAGAAAAAGACAAAAACAAACGAGAGTGCCGCGAAACCCGCATAGATCGCGTACGCGACCGTCAACGAGACATCCTGCGACAGAATCGGGAAGGTCACGGTAATCACGAAGTTCGCAATCCACTGAGCAGAAGCAGCCAGACCGAGCGCAGCCGCGCGGATCCTGTTCGGGAAGATCTCGCCGAGCAACACCCACACCAGCGGGCCCCAGGTTGATCCAAAGAAAACCACGAAAGCGTTGGCTGACACAAGGGCGATGGGACCCCACGCGCCCGGAAGCGAAACAGCTTTCCCGCTGATAGTCGCTTGACTAAACGCGATAGCCATCAGCAAAAGCGGAATCGCCATACCCACCGAGCCCACCAGCAGTAACGGCTTGCGTCCTACCTTGTCGACCAAAAAGATCGCAATGAAGGTGACGGCGACATTCACTATCGACGTAAAAACCGAGATAACGAAAGAATCCGACTGGTCAAAGCCCACAGCGCTCCACAACGATGTGGAGTAATAGAAGATGACGTTGATCCCGACAAACTGCTGGAACGTGGACAGCAGGATACCCACCCACACCACCGGGAGAAGCCCCAGGGCTGGTCCGCGAAGACTGGAACGCTGGGCGTTTTCGGCGTCTTCGTTGATCTTGCGCTGAATGTCGTCGAGTGCCTCGTCCACCTCATGATGTGGCGTGACAGTCGCCAGAACAGTGCGGGCCTGGTCAATTTTACCGCGAGTGGCGAGGTATCGGGGTGACTCCGGCAACATGAGCGCCAAAATGCCGTAGACGACCGCGGGAACGGCGCAGGCAATGAACATCCATCGCCATGCCGGTACACCAAACCAGTAAGGCGCAGAAGCGCCGTTGGCGCCAGTTGCGATCAAAGTGTCCGAAAGCAGGGCCGCGAATATGCCGATCGTGATCGCGAGCTGTTGGAGCGAGGAAAGTGCTCCGCGAATCGCCTTGGGGGCAATCTCCGAAATGTACGTCGGCGCAATCACTGATGCAATACCGATGCCCAGTCCGCCGACGATACGCCAGAGCACAAGATCCCAGATCGAGAACGCGGCGCCCGAGCCGATCGACGAAACGAAGAAAAGCGCGGCACCGAGCAGCATCACCCTAATACGACCCCAACGGTCAGCAAGCCGACCGGCGATGTAGGCGCCGAGGGCACAGCCCAAAAGAGCCGAGGCAACGGCGAAACCGATCAATGCGGGCGAGAGCTGATACTCATGTTGCACCGCCTCGACGGCACCGTTGACCACAGAGGAGTCAAAGCCGAAAAGAAAACCGCCTACTGCTGCCGCGACGGCAAGGCCGATCACCTTTCTCCGAAGTTTGGCCGCCGAGAGGTGTGGGGGGGTCGCAGCGTCTGTGCTGGTCATGTGTTCTCCGATTCTCACCGCCGGTCGGTGCGTTCATACTGCGCCCCCGGATCACAGGCACGTTACCCCCACCTGCGAATGCGCCCTGACATAGCGCGCAGGATCACGTTACCGGGCAGCCCTCCACAGCGGGTAATTGTGGCTCTCTCTCCCCCGTTTCACCGCCGACTACCGCCTTCACGACTGCGATCAATAAGGGTGGTGAAATGTCGTTGTTTTTTGTCCTCCGCCCGGGCGTGTTCGTGCTCGCTGCGCTCCTCGTTCCCCCGCTATGGACATCACCCGTGCCCGGCTTCACGGTCGTGGCACAGTGGAACGCTCCAGAGCACCACTATGCTCCCGGACATCGCGGAATCGACCTGGAGGCGCCTACCGGGACACCGGTGGCCGCTGTCGCCGCCGGTATTGTCTCGTTCGTCGGCCGGGTGGTGGATCGTCCGGTGGTTAGCATTACTCACGCCGACGGCCTGATTTCGAGTGTCGAGCCCGTGCAGGCCGCTGTCGCGGCGGGGCAGGTTGTCGCGGCGGGTGAACCGATTGGAGTTGTCGGATCCGGCGGACACTGCAACGGCCGATGCGTACACCTCGGTGTTCGGGAGAGAGGCGAGTACATCTCTCCGCTGCGCTTTTTCGGCGGCATTCCACGGGCAGTATTGCTGCCGCTGAACGCTCTCGCGGATGCTACGGCGGATTCTAGGGTCTCAGGCACGAGGGTGGGCGAGACGGTACGCCTCCCGCACTCGCTCGGTCGAGACATGGGTGTAAATCTGGGTTGTACCAAGGCTCGCATGCCCCAGCAGCTCCTGCACTGCTCGGAGGTCTGCTCCTCCGTCGAGCAGGTGGGTGGCAGCAGTATGACGGAGGGTGTGCGGACCGGATGGCCCAGAGCCGTCGCCGCCACCAAGCAGGCGCGCCACAATCCCGTACACCGTCCGCGGGCCGAGTCGTGCACCGCGGCGGCCCAGGAAGAGCGCCGCAGTCGGTCGCTCGCCAGCGGCCAGCAAAGCGGGACGAGCTCTATCGAGGTATCTCACCATCGCGTCTTTTGCCGGAACACCGAACGGAACCACTCGCTGCTTAGCGCCCTTGCCGGTGACCAATACAGTGAGGCGAGTGAAATCAAGGTCAGAACTGTTGATTGCGACGAGTTCTGAGACACGAATCCCGGAGGCATAAAGCAGTTCGATAATTGCGAGGTCACGTAGCGCCACCGGGTCGTCGTCTGCTCCGCGTGCCGCGACGATGTCGATCACCTGCTCAGCCTGCGTCTGCGTGAGCACCCTCGGTAGGGAACGCCCCGACTTTGGTGTCCTCAGTCGGGCGGCTACGTCGATGGGGATTCGCTGGCTGCGCTGTGCCCAGGACGAAAAGGAACGAACCGCCGCCGACCGCCGGGCAAGCGTGGCACGTGAGATGCCCAACTCCGACTCATGCCAGAGCCATTCGCGCAGAAACTCTAGATCGAGAGCACTCAACAACAATCGGTCCCGCTGGGCAGCAAAGCGGAGCAGACGCGACAGGTCACTCCGGTACCCTTTGGCGGTGGCGGGTGAAAGCGAACGCTCGTCCAGCACGTAGCGAAGAAAATCTTTGATCGCGGTGTGAAGGCAATCTTGTGATGACGGGGGCATTGCCGAGTAGGCAGTCGCGGACCGAGTGTCGTCAGGGCGGTCGGACACGTCACCCGTCCTGCTTGGACGTTCGCGACCAGAAGTCACTGCGTCCCTGCTCGTCCGGTACAACCGATGTCGTCACGGTCTCGGGATGTACGTGAAGGAGCGAGAAGCTCTGCGCACCGTCGACTCCCACTGTCTGGTGCTCTGGCGCACCCAGATCCATCGTGTAGCTCACCGCTCCGGCAACAAAAACGAGCACCCCCCGCGAAGGTGGCTGCGGTGGAATAGTGCCGATGGCCACCCAGGATGGCCCGAATGTCAGTGCCCCGCACTAATTCTTCACATCGTTCCGGGCGATGGAACTCCAGTACAGTCATCGACCTAAGCGGGGTCGTCAACTCCTGCAATTGTTCGTCACCGAGCGCGCCGTGATGATAGCCGGGCACGGTGCTGTCGAGAGCGATGAGCCGAAGACCGACGAGGTCGACGCCGCGATACACCAGGGTTACCGAGTCGTCTTTCTCGTCGAGCAGAACCCGGCGGAACGCCCCACGATCATCGTGATTGCCCATCACCCAAATGATCGGACAGTTGATATCTTTCGCCACCGGGTCAAGGGCCGCCCGGACCCGAGAGTAGGAGTCGCTTTCTCCGCGATCAGCGACACGGAAGTGACCGAGCTGCGGACGCTGTACTTCTCCGTGTCGGCTTGACTGACCAGCCATAACGCTCCCCTCGGTGCTGTAGCCCAGCGTAAGACCGACAAGCGACAGTCACGTCCTGCACCGAGACTCGCTGAGCAGGCAGATAATTGCGCGATAACCCTCGATGCTCATCGCTTCGAGGAGGACATCGTGATCCATCGGCCGTCCGCAGCACGTGTCACCTGCTCCTCTACGAGGAGTATGCCGAGTATCGCCAGAGTGTCACTTACGGAAAGGCCCGCGTGGCGAGCGACCGACTCCGTCTCGTGTGCGCCTCTGCCCCGAAGGGCATCGAGGACGCGAGATGCTGGTCCCGATACCCCGGGCACGCGCACAGGATCTGCGCTCACTCCGAGCAATTCGAGAACGTCCGGCACCGATGTGACGCAGGTCGCCGCATACTCACGCAGGAGACGGTGACAACCTGCCGACGACGCACTCGTCACTGGGCCCGGCACCGCTCCGAGCGGACGGCCGAGCGCGGCGGCGTGGCCCGCAGTGTTCAGCGAACCTGAGCGGGATCCCGCCTCCACCACCACCGTCGCCGCGGTCGAGCCGGCGATCAAACGATTACGCTGCAAGAACCTCCAGCGGGTCGGGGTGGTGCCCGGCGGCACCTCCGTCACCACAGCGCAACCCGGCGTCGAAATGATCCGACGTAGCAGATCGGAGTGGGCGGCCGGATAAAGGCGGTCCGCTCCACCTGCAAGGAAGGCAATCGTGTGCCCACCCGCGCCGAGGCTCGCACGGT
Organism: Rathayibacter toxicus DSM 7488; assembly: GCF_000425325.1. GTDB lineage: Bacteria > Actinomycetota > Actinomycetes > Actinomycetales > Microbacteriaceae > Rathayibacter > Rathayibacter toxicus. The sequence goes on along the minus strand of NZ_AUDF01000003.1, from coordinate 81,692 downwards.
GAGCGGCAGCATCAACCCCGAAGGCGCCTCCGGAGATAATGCTGACGCCCTGATTGGCAACCCCGACGGCCAATTCTGCTGCCACGTGCTCGCCGTACCCGGTGGCCGCACGAGCCCCCACGAGGGCAAGACAGCGGACAGCAGAGAAAGCCGCCAGGTCGCCCCGTATCCAGACCAGCAGCGGTGCGTGGTGACCAAGGTCTCCCAGCGGCTCTGGCCAGCCGTGAGCTCCGGGGAGCAACAGTCGAGTACCGAGACGGTGCGCGATCTCAAGTCGGCGTCGCAGCAACGTGCGATTCAGCCGCAAACGCCAGCGCTCGAGTCCGGCCGCAAGTGACGAGACCTCTGCCTCATCAACGTCCAGGCCGGTAAGAATCTCGGCTGCGGACGCCGTCGACACGGTGTGCGCAAGTGCCTCGGTGACACCGCAGCGCTCGATCACCCGCGCGGCTGCGGCGTCGCCCGGCTCGGTGAGGGAATTCCACATGCATCGGGCAAGCGCCTCCACCAAGTGGTTCTCGCTGCCCTCGGGCAAAAGGAGGCGGACTGCGCGCAGCTCCGCGCGGTCAAAAAGATCGCTGGCAACACTCATGATGCACCTCCCCTGAGCACCAAGGCACGACCGATGTGCGCAGCAGTCGGACCCCGAGCACCGTCGAGGTCGGCGAGAGTCCAACTGAGCCGGAGGACACGATCATAGCCGCGCATCGTGATCAGGCCACGCTCAAGAGCCCGATCAAGAGGCAGGGAATCATTGGGCTGGGGACGATTTTCGGTCGCTCGCAGCCATGTCCCGGCGACCTCGGAGTTTTTGCTCCACGGCGTCGCTGTCAGCCGCGTGAAGGCTCGAGAACGCGCCTCTGTGACGCGCTCTCGCGCCTGGGCCGTACTGATGCCCGGCTTGCTTTGGCACGCAGAAAGCTGAGCGGCTCCGATGCGGCGGACGGTTAACCTGATGTCGACCCGATCCAGGAGAGGTCCGCTGAGGCGCGCCAGATAACGGCGACGAACTGCTGGCGCACAAGTGCAGGTCTCGCCGGGAATTCCGAAACGACCGCAGGGGCATGGGTTAGCGGCAAGAACGAGCTGCACCCTCGCCGGAAACTCCGCGACCGCATTTGCCCGATGGATCCGGATCACGCCCGACTCGAGCGGCTGGCGTAAAGCGTCGAGTGCAACCGCCGAGAACTCAGGCGCCTCGTCAAGAAACAGCACACCGCGAGTGGCGCGGGCGACAGCGCCAGGCCGAATGCGTCCGCTGCCGCCGCCCACAATTGCAGCAGGCGACGCGGAGTGATGGGGATTCTCGAACGGGGGACGCCGCACAAGAGCGCCACCGGTGGACGCTCCGATAAGCGATCGCATACAGGTCGCCTCGAGCGCTGCCTCATCGTCGAGGTCGGGCAAGATTCCCGGTAATCGCGACGCGAGCATAGTTTTGCCTGCGCCCGGCGGGCCAAGCAGGAAAACGTGATGACCGCCCGCCGCCGCGATCACCATGGCCTCAGCGGCCTCCTCGTTGCCGACCACATCGCTCAGGTCGAGCGGCGACTCTCGCTCGCTGATCGCAGTCACCGAAGGCGTGCGTTCGGGCAGCGTTGGGGCGTCCCAACGGGCACCGTGCCAGACCGCGGCCGCCGCGAGCGACGACACTGCGATCACCTCCACGGAATCAACCAGCTCGGCCTCGTGTCGGTCTTCGACCGGGACCATCACCCTTCGTCGGCCTTCACGTGCAGCCGCCAGCACAGCCGGCAAAACACCGGGAACCGAGCGCAGTCGACCATCGAGTCCGAGCTCACCGATATGAACAACCCCCGCCACCGACTCCGCCTCGACTTCACCGAGAGCGGAAAGCACCGCGAGAGCGATAGCCAGGTCGAAGGCGGATCCGTGCTTGGGCATAGCGGCGGGCGAAAGATTGACCGTGAGCTTGTATTCCGCGAGAGAACTACCCGAATTGATCGCCGCCGACCGCACTCGTTCTTTTGCCTGCGACAGAGCCGCGTCAGGCAGACCGATGATCACTATGCCAGGCGTACCGTCCGCCGAGTGGGCCTCCACTCCCACCACTGCGCCAGTGAAGCCGACGAGACCAACGGCCGCGCTCCTACCGAGCCCCATCAGGCCACCGCCCTGAGATGCCGAAGCTGCGAGAGCATTCCCCCAGGGGCAATAATGCCCACGGCGTCGATTCGCAGGTGTCGTGAGCGCTCACCGTGCGTACGCGCCCAGGCGTAAGCCAGTCGACGCAGTCGTTGCGCCTTGGCAGGAGTAATCGCTTCGACCGGCTGCCCAAACCTGGTCGACGAGCGTGTCTTGACTTCGACAACAACCAGCGCAGCGCCGTCACGGGCGACAATGTCGAGTTCGCCCTCGCGCACCCGCCAATTGCGGTCGAGGATCTCGAATCCTTCTGCTCGTAGGTGCGCCGCCGCGATTTCCTCACCGCGACGGCCCAGTTCGTCCTTGTTCATGCGACCTCCTGCAGGAACCCTCCCCCAGGGACACGTCCCGGCAGGAGGTTCAGCGGGGTTCTGTGGATGATTCCCCTCGTCGCTTCCCTGTGGAGGAGATCATCGGCCGACGAGGACGCGCCGCATCATGGCGGCCGATGACTACCCGGCACCGATGCCGTCGCAGGTTACCAGCGACCAATCCTGAAGCCAGCCATCGAAACTTAGGCAGCCCTACTCGTCGAGTGCCAGCTCCTTGGGCAGCTCGAATTCTTTACGCGAAAGCTCCTCGACGTTGACGTCTTTGAAGGTCAGCACCCGCACTGACTTCACAAAACGGTCAGAGCGATACACGTCCCAGACCCAGACATCACGCATTGTCAGCTCAAAGTAGAAATCATGCTCCGCGTCACGGCGAGTCAGTTCAACCTCATTGGCAAGGTAGAAGCGTCGCTCGGTCTCGACGACGTACGAAAACTGTGAGACAACATCGCGATACTCCCGATATAGTGCCAGTTCTACCGCGCGCTCATAGTCCTCGAACTCATCCTCATCCATCGTCTGTCAATCCTACGCTGGCGAAACAACAGCATCTGCCCGGACCCAAGAACCCTGCGACACACCGATAGCCCTCACGAAGGCGTACGCACGTTCGGTATACGCAACCGCGACAACCAGGTCAGCCGGTGCAACGGCGACGGCCCGACCCGCTCAAGCCCCGCCCGGTGCGCCGCGCTGCCATACCCTTTGTTGCTGACCCAGGCATAAGCGGAGAAATCATCGTGACGACGTACCATCTGAGCATCACGCTCCACCTTCGCCAGTACGGAGGCGGCCGACACGGAGGCGCAATCACGGTCGGCCTTGATCCGAGTCACAATCGTTACCTCCTTGCCCCACGAACCCAGTGCGGGCGTGAGCCAATCGTGCGTGCCATCGAGCACTACCACGGCGGTCGTGAGATCGACGCCCTGATCGACCAGCCGGGCAATACCGCGAGATGCGGAACGGCCCAGGCTGGCAATAATGCCGCTCTCGTCGATCTCTACGGCGGAGGCTTCGCCGATTGCCCAGGACGACACCCAGTTAACGATGCCAGGCACCAGAGCCTCTCGTCGGGCAGGTGAGAGCAGCTTGGAGTCGCGCAACCCCTCGGGAAAGTGATCGCAGCGGGAGCGGAGCGCAACAACTCCGACCGAGACCGGCCCGGCAAGAGCCCCGCGTCCCACCTCATCGCAGCCAATCACCCACTCGTAACCCTGACGAAACAACCGCCATTCCGTACTCAGTGTGGGCTGTGTAACCACCACTTAGCGCGGCCCGCTGTGTGCATGATCGGAGTTTTCCTCCGGTGTTTTTGTGTCAACTCCGCGGAACACCGAGGGGTAGTCATCGAGCCAGGCCCAATGCTGCAGAGGCCAGGTGACGATCATCGCGCGGCCGACAACATTGCTCAGAGGAACGAACCCATTGCCGGGTTTGTCCGTGTTATAGCGGGAATCCGCGGAGTTATAACGGTTATCACCCATCACCCAGAGGGAGCCTTCGGGGACTACGACATCGAAAGAAGTCGCTGAGACCGCCTGCACACCGTCGGGGAGCTTCACATACGGCTCGTCAATCGGGTTGCCATTGATCTCGAGCTGACCTAGCGGAGTGCAGCACGTGACGTGGTCGCCTGGTAGGCCGATCACGCGCTTAATCAGATGGTCATTGCTATCGGGGGCGGTAAGGCCAACCAGGGCGAGTGCAGAATCAAGGGCCGCCTGCAATGCGGGCACGTCAGGCTCGCTGCCGGGAGGGAGCCATCCTCCCGGATCACGAAAAACTATGACGTCACCACGTGAAAGGGGGATCATACCGGGCACAAGCTCATTGACGAGAATGCGATCATTCTCGACTAAAGTGCGTTCCATTGACGAGGAGGGAATATAAAAGGAACGAATTAAAAAAGTCTTGACGAGAAAAGACACCAAGACAGCGACCACGACGATGACCAACACATCACGGAGAAAAGGGATCGTCGAGCGGCGCCGACGCGGCGCCCCCCCTCGTTGCCCCTCTGACGAATGGCGAGCATGCTCGCCAGAGCGGGAAGTACCGTCCGCGGTTGCGCTGTCTGTCATTGCGTGCCGTCGCCCCTACTATGCTTTATCCGAACCCAGACCCCGGAACGGTTGGGCGTTCAAACGGGTCGAACCCCGACCATCATAGGTAGACCGGGGTTCGGGCGGGTCTGTGTCGGCCGCTCAGGAATCGCGCTTTTCCTTAATTTTCGCCTTCTTGCCACGAAGCTTGCGGAGATAGTAGAGCTTTGCACGGCGAACATCGCCACGGCTGACGAGTTCGATGTGATCGATAACGGGAGAGTGGACGGGAAAGGTGCGCTCAACGCCCACCTGGAGGCTCACTTTACGAACCGTGAAGGTTTCACGGACGCCCTCACCAGAACGGCCAATGACAACACCTTGGAAAATCTGGATGCGCGCGCGATTGCCCTCAACGATATTCACGTGAACCTTGACAGTGTCTCCGGCGCGGAATTCGGGAATATCACTGCGAAGAGACGCCGCATCGACGGAATCAAGGATGTGCATAATGGATTGCTCTCCGTGCCCGCCACAGGTCGAGCACCGTTTCGTGGGTGGGAGTGGGTGTGCACCTCCGTCTTCGCGGTTCCCCTGTGGCAGACCCTGCGCAAGGCACAAGAAATCATTATGCTACCCAGCTCCTGTCTCGTCAAAACCAACTGCTATCCCCGTCACCGAACACAGAGCAATCAGAGCACGATGGTCTGCCCGTCCTGAGGTCTTTCCGGGTTAATACCCTTGCCGACCACAGGAGATGAGACTCCCTGCGCTCGCACAGTAAAGGACAGCAGTGTCGCACGAGCGTCGGCGAGAAACCGCCAGACAGAGTGCCAGAAAGCGACCAGCCCCAGAGCAACCGACACGATGCCCAGCGCCCAGGCTCCGGGCGGAAAAAAGCCGAACGCAACCAGGGACAGCTGCCAAGCACCCACAACCACGACGTCGCTCCATCCCGGAGTCCGAGTGGGACGTACAGTGATCCGGAACACCACGAGGCTCGCCACGACCGCCAAACAGAGCGCCAGAATAGGGAGGGCGATCACCAGACCGAGGAGAGTCCACCCACTCGATCCACCAAAGAACCCGTATCCAATAAGGATCCACAGGGGAATGAGGATCGCGGCCGGGAACTGCCAGGAACAGAACGCCCTTCGCATGCGCATAGAGCCGACAGTACCCACGACTGCTGAGCATTAACTCAGCGAGCCCCCGAAAGGATCAGAATGATCGAATTACGCACGCTCACCGAAATCGAGCAGATGCGCCCCGCAGGCCGCTTTGTCGGCGAGGTACTGACCGCTACCGCGGCGGCCGCTGCCGTTGGCGTGAATCTCGTGGAGTTGGACCAGCTCGCGCACGATATGATCCGCGCGGCCGGGGCGGAATCCTGCTATCTCAACTACCATCCTTCCTTCGGTGCGAGTCCTTTCGGGAAGGTGCTCTGCACCTCCGTCAACGATGCCGTGCTGCACGGGCTGCCCTTCGACTATCGGCTGCGCGACGGCGATCTACTTTCCTTGGATTTCGCCGCCTCCGTGGGAGGCTGGGTCGCCGACTCCGCAGTCAGCGTCGTCGTCGGCAGCCCCCGCGCCGAGGACCTGGCCCTCATCGATACGACAACGCGCGCCTTGGAGGCGGGCATCGCTGCCGCGCAGCCCGGTAACAAAATCGGCGACATCTCAGCGGCCATTGCCGCCGTTGCCCGGGCCGACGGCCTCAGCATCAACACCGACTTTGGCGGTCATGGCGTCGGGCGCACCATGCACGGCGATCCGCACGTCCCCAACGATGGGCGGGCGGGACGCGGCTACCTCCTGCGCCCGGGACTGGTAATCGCGATCGAGCCGTGGTTTCTCCATTCGACCGACGAGATCTTTACCGATAAGGACGGCTGGACCCTTCGCAGCCGTGACGGTTCCCGCGGAGCGCACATGGAGCACACGGTTGCCATCACCGAAACCGGCAACCTGGTCCTCTCGGCGCGCCACTGAAGTCCCCCTCTCCTTCCCCCGCGCGAGATGCCACTTATGAGCGCGACACGCCGCACGACGACACCATAAGTGGCATCTCACGAGAGCTACGGCATGAGTTCGGGGCGCACGCGGCGAGTTCGCTCGAGGCTCTGCTCGTGTCGCCACGCGGCGATCGCCGCGTGATTCCCGCTCAGCAGCACCGGAGGCACGTCGAGACCGCGCCACGAGGACGGCTTGGTGTAGCTGGGAGATTCGAGTAGGCCGTCGGCGTGGCTCTCCTCGACGAGGCTCTGGGGATTTCCTACCACGCCGGGGAGAAGCCGACCGATCGACTCGATCATCGCCATGGCCGCAACCTCCCCACCGTTGAGCACATAGTCACCAAGGCTGATCATCCGTGCACTTGTACGCTGAGCAGTGTGGTCAAAGACCCGCTGGTCGATGCCCTCATAGCGTCCGCAGCAGAAAACAAGAGAAGTCTCGTCCGCCAGTTCACGCGCCGTGACCTGAGTGAAGACCTCGCCCGCCGGTGACGGGAAAATGACGAGCGGATCCTCAGCGAGCGGGAGAATCGTATCCAGAGCCTCCCCCCACGGTTCAGCGCGCATCACCATACCGGCACCGCCGCCATACGGTGTGTCGTCAACTGTGCGATGTCGGTCGTGGGTAAAGGAACGCAGATCGTGCACGGTTAACTCGATCAGCCCACTCTGACGCGCGCGACCGAGCAGGCTGATATCAAGCACCCTGAAAAATTCCGGGAAGATCGTGACGATGTCGATCCTCACGACCGTGGCTCCTCCGCGGAGGGGGCGCGGTTGTGGCCGTCGGAAGCCGACTCGTCACAGCGGTGATCGTCGCGGTCACCCATCGCCGCGTCCGCATCATCCGGCATCCTGGCGGCAAGCATGGGGTCAGACAGATCAATTCCGCTGAGGTCTACCGCCGAGCTTTCTTCTTCTGGCGCCTCTTCAAAGAGACCGATCGGAGGTGTCACCGTCACAGTCCCGGCGACCGGGTCGAGCGAGGGGACAATCTCGGTGACAAACGGCACCATGACTTCACCGGCGGGGGTACCGACAATCAGGAGGTCCTGCGCTGGAAGGTGGTCGACGCGGCGGACGGTGCCAACCTCGACGCCGTTACGGACCACCGTGAGACCAACGAGTTGGTAGTCGTACCAGGAGTCGTCCTCGCCCGGCTGAGTCCTGACCTCTTCGTCGATCCAAAGGATCGCCTTGAGGAGAGTTTCGGCAGTACTACGGTCGGTGACTCCCGCGAAAAACGCGACAGGGTGGCTGTTGTACCAACGAAGTTCGACCAGTTCTAGCTTTTTTCCATGCCACTCTGACGTGCGCGGAACCTGCAACGTGAAGGTGGCACCCGGAGTAAAGCGTTTATCTGGATCATCCGTGTAGAGCTCGAGCTTGAGTGCTCCCTTAAGACCGTGTGCCTTGGTAAGTCGGGCGACGCGAAGCTGCGTCGTGCCCAGTCCTGAGGCCGACACTGTTATTTGTCTGTGTCGACAACGTCGACACGTACACGACGGCCCTCAGCTAGGGCGGTGACAAGCGTACGGACTGCCTTAGCGGTACGGCCGGAGCGTCCGATCACGCGGCCGAGGTCCTCGGGGTGAACGTGCACCTCAAGGACCTCACCGCGAGGCGAACTCGTGGCCATGACACGGACCTCATCGGGGTTCTCGACGATCCCCTTGACGAGGTGTTCGACGGCGGGAGCGAGCACTGACTACGCCTCGGTGGAGGTCTCGTCGGCGGTGTCCTCGACCGGGGCGGCCTTGGCCGGGGCCTCAGATTTCGGCTTGAGGACGGGCTTCTTCTTCGCGTCGACGACGAACGGAACTTTGGGCTCCTTCACCTTGACGGTGCTGACGGCGTCGGCGTCGCCCTGGAAGCGGCCCCAGTCGCCGGTCAGTTTGAGGATGGCGGCGACCTGCTCGGTCGGCTGCGCGCCGACTCCGAGCCAGTACTGCGCGCGCTCCGAGTCGACCTGAATGAAAGAAGGCTGCTCGGTGGGGTGGTACTTGCCGATCTCCTCGATCACACGACCGTCGCGCTTGGTGCGCGAGTCGGCAACAACGATGCGGTAGTAGGGCGCCCGGATCTTGCCGAGGCGCTTTAAGCGAATTTTGACAGCCACAATTCTCCTGTGTGGTCGTTGACCGTGGACCGGTCGATGATGGATGAACTGAGCCGTGAGCGTGGGGGCACACCCGGCGGAAGCTCGAGGGGATTTCGTCGGCAGTGAGTAGAGGGTCGACCGCCTCGGACCCGACGGATCATTCTGCCAGAAAAACATCCGCACTGCGGGCCTGCTGCTCCCCCTCCCCTGACGGCACGGAGCCATCTTTATGAAAACTCGTTATCATTCCTGGGCAATCACGCCGGGTAACGGGTGGGAGGATTGTGCTCACGCGTCCCGAGCCAGGAGGACGCCGGATCCGACGGAGACGACGCTATGACGATCAGCTTCGCCGCGTCCCATCGCTCTACCCTTGGAATAGAATGGGAAGTCGCGATTGTCGACAGGCACAGCGGCAACCTCGCTAACGTCGCAGATGTTGTGCTGGCGGAGCTTGGCGGTAGCGATGGCACCGCACATCCACAGATCACCGGGGAACTTCTCCGCAATACGGTGGAACTGGTATCGGGCGTACACACAACCGTTCGTTCCGCCGTGGCCGATCTGCGCAACCAGCTGAGCCAGGTGCGCGAAATCACGGATTCGTTAGATATGGACCTCATCTGTTCCGGTACGCATCCTTTTTCCCAGTGGTACGACCAGGTCATCACAGACAAGGAGCGCTATCACCGGCTTATCGATCGAACCCAGTGGTGGGGCCGCAACATGATGATTTGGGGCGTTCACGTACACGTAGGGATCGAGCGGCGCGACAAAATACTCAGGATCCTCAACTCGCTTCTCAACTACTACCCCCATCTGCAGGCGCTTTCCGCATCAAGCCCGTTTTGGGGCGGCGCTAACACGGGATATGCCTCCAACCGAGCTCTCATGTTTCAGCAGCTACCGACAGCAGGACTGCCGCCACAGCTCCAGGCCTGGACCGATTACGAGGAGTATGTCGATGACATGATGCGTACCGGGGTCATTAACGACCACACCGAGGTCCGCTGGGACATCCGTCCTTCACCGCAATGGGGCACGCTAGAAATGCGCGCCTGCGACACTCTGTCGTCGGCGGAAGAGATCGGTGCAGTCGCTGCACTGATCCAGTGTCTGGTCGAACACCTCTCGCGTCAGCTCGACGCAGGTGACGATCTCCCCGTCATGCAGCCCTGGTATGTGCGCGAAAACAAGTGGCGCGCGGCGCGATACGGTCTCGACGCCGAAATAATTCTGGATGCGGCGGGCACTGAACGGCCGGTCACCGAAGACATCCGCCACCTGCTCATCATGCTGACGCCTATCGCCGAACAGCTGGACTGCGCCGCCGAACTGGCCGAGGTAGAACTCATCCTCAGCGGCGGTGCCAGCTACCAGCGACAGTTGCACACTGCGAGCAGAAACGACGGCGACCTCACGGCCGTCGTCCGCGCACTGGCACAGGAACTTCGCGACGGAGTGACGCGTTCCCCATGACCCGCCGACTCGTCACCTTAACCGTGCTGATCGGGGTGGTCGCACTCATGCTGTCAGGCTGTGTTCCGTCACCTGCTGCGCTGAGGAAAGGCCCCGCGGCACGGGAGCAGTCGCCTTCGACCTCCACTTCCCCGCCGTCACTCGTACAGCGCAGCGCTCTGGATCCCGGCTCACGCGTCACGATTGTCGGCGACAGCATCGTTCGCGGCCTCGGCGTCGGCTCGCAGCAGGCATGGCCGGCTCTGGTCGGCGATGACCTGGGATGGACCGTCACCAATCTGGGTTGCGACGGCGGCGGCTTTATCGAAACCGGCGACTGCGACGCAGCCATCGGCGACCGCGCCCAGGAGATCGCCGCCACTGCGCCCGACGCTATTGTCCTCATCGCAAGCAGCAACGACCTCAGCTGGCCCACCGAGACAGTAAATAAGGCCATTCTGCCTGCGGTCAGAGCAATTGCGGAGGCGGTGCCCTCGGCAAAGCTCATCGCACTCGACTCGGTCTGGGGGCCCCACTCGCGGCCGGAGGACCTTGACGCCTACGACGCCACTCTCGCCGCGTCCGTCACCGCGTCCGGAGGCACCGCGCTGCAGTATCCCGATCCGCTGCAGGTAGACGGACTGCTCGGCGAGGACGGTGTGCATCCGACCGTGGCGGGCCAGCTCGCCCTCGCGGACGCGTTTGTGGTCGCGTCCGAAAAGGCCGGACTCGCCGATGTCGTCCCCCGTAACCAGTGGGCCACCGGCGCACCGTTCTGAGCACTATGCAGACGCGGGATCAGAAGAGCGGAAGGTCAGCAGGTTCCTGGATTAAGGGGCGGTGCTATTTTTGCCGTCGCGCCAGCTCAGGAGTTCCCTCACCGGAGCGAAGTCGACATTCGGACCGCCGATCGAGAGCGTAAACAAGCGCGCGCCGAGGTCATACTGCTGATCAATAACGGTGAAGAAGGAGTTATCGATTCCGTCCCGCGCACTCGCCCCGGTAGAGATTTCAATAGCAGCGGGATCTCGACCGAAACGCTCGCACCACTGCGCCAGCACGGTGAGTTTGTGCTCAAGGGTAGGGACGTCGGAGAAACTGTGCCAGATATCGGCATGCTCCGCGACTAGGCGCAGAGTTTTCTTTTCGCCGCCACCACCAATCATCACCGGAATATCGCGGGTGGGAGCCGGGTTGAGATTCTGCCAGCGCCGACGAATACGAGGCAGCGCCTGCGCCAAATCATCGAGGCGCGAGCCTACGGTACCGAATTCGTAACCGTATTCCTGGTAATCGCGCTCACACCAACCGGAACCGATACCGAAGATGAGTCGGCCCTCACCACCCTGTGCGCTGATGTGATCAACCGTGCGAGCCATATCAGCCAGCAGGTCGGGATTGCGGTAACTATTACAGGAAACGAGCGGACCAAATTGCACGCGTCGAGTCTGCTCCGCCCAGGCGGCAAGCATCGTCCAACCCTCAAAATGGCGACCGCCGGGATCACCGGACAGGGGAAAGAAATGATCCCAGTTGAAGATGATGTCAACGCCAAGATCTTCGAGTTCGGCCACGGTGTCACGAATAGCCTCATACGGCACATGCTGAGGGGCAACCTGGACACCGATACGGACAGGACGCGCGAGTGCGATGGTCATGCCCTCACGCTAGCGAGCAACGATTCGGCGCGGGAACCCCCTCGCCGAATCTGCCCGGCGGCTGCTCATCCTCCGGGACCGCGAACAGCAGCTACCGGTCGAGAAGTTTGTGCAGCTTCTCAAGCTCCTCAGCACTGGGCTGCGCACCCGATGTCCCGCCACCCAGACCGAAACCCGAGCCGGAGGCATCGGAGGCTCGCGGAGCCATGAGCGTCGCATTCTCGGCGGCCCGCTTGGCCGGATTGCCCGACTTCGAACTCTTTTTCTTGACCGGTTTGGGACGACCCTGATAACCAGCTCCGGGCATCGGCCCTCGTCCGCGAACTGTCGGCATTCCACCCTTGGCTACCGTCTTCATCATCTTCGCCGCCTGCTCGAAACGCTGCACGAGCTGATTGACATCGGTGACGGTCATACCGGAACCACGCGCAATACGGAGCCGACGAGAACCGTTAAGTAGTTTCGGGTTCCGGCGTTCAGCCTGGGTCATCGACTGGATGATGGCCTCGGTGCGCACAATCTCACGCTCGTCGAACTGGTCCAGCTGCTCGCGCATCCCTTTAGCACCAGGGAGCATACCGATCATCTTCTTAATCGAGCCCATATTTCGCAGCTGCTGCATCTGGCTGAGGAAGTCCTCGAGCGTGAACGAGTCGCTGATGATTTTCTCGGCAACTTTGCGCGCCTCGTCTTCATCGAAGGCGGCTTGCGCCTGCTCGATAAGAGTGAGCACATCACCGAGGTCGAGGATGCGACTTGCCATGCGATCGGGGTGGAACGGCTCAAAGTCATCAAGCGACTCCCCCGTCGAGGCAAAGAGAATGGGACGCCCGGTGAGCGACACGACCGATAGCGCCGCGCCTCCGCGAGTGTCACTGTCAAGCTTGGACAGCACGACACCGGTGAAATCGACTCCCGCCTGGAAAGCCTTCGCGGTCGCGACCGCATCCTGACCGATCATCGCGTCGATGACGAAAAGCACCTCGTCGGGATTCGTGACGCGGCGGATGTCGGCGGCCTGCTTCATCATGTCAGCGTCAACACCCAGGCGACCGGCTGTATCGATGATGACGGTGTCGTACTGCTTGTCCTGGGCGAAACGAATCGCGTTCTGCGCGACCGTGACCGGATTGCCGACACCGTTGCCCGGCTCAGGAGCAAAAACGGCGGCGCCGACCTGCTCGGCAACCACCTGTAACTGCTGCACAGCGTTGGGGCGCTGAAGGTCGGCCGCGACAAGCAGCGGAGTGTGACCATCCTTGCCGAGATACTTACCGAGCTTCCCGGCAAGAGTTGTCTTACCCGCACCCTGGAGGCCCACCAGCATGATGACCGTCGGTGGCCGCTTGGCGAACTCGAGGCGACGCGACTGCCCACCGAGGATCTCAATCAGTTCTTCATTGACGATCTGGACGACCTGCTGCGCCGGATTCAGCGCCCGATTAACCTCGTCACTGAGAGCACGCTCGCGCACCTTGCCAGTGAAGTCTTTGACAACCTCCAGCGCGACATCGGCGTCAAGCAGCGCTCGCCGAATCTCACGGACCGTGCCCTCGACATCCGAGGCAGAGAGCTTGCCTTTCGTCCGGAGATTCGTGAAGGTCTCAAGGAGTCGATCGGAGAGGGTGCCGAAAGTAGCCATAATGGCCAAATTATAGCGAAGGCATGGCCCCGCTCTCCGCGAGGGAGAGCGAACCGGTCCCACCGCGACTAACTGGTTGCAGTCCAAGAAGGCGACTAGGGTGGCGGGGTGATCGAGATCATCGACGCGGGCGACTCCGCACACCCCCTGGACTACCGCGACGGCTGGGCACTGCAACACCGCCTGCATGACGAAGTCGTCGCGCTCTCCCGCCGGAGCACCCTGGTGCTCTGCGAGCACGCCGCCGTCTACACAGCGGGCAAACGTACCCAAGCGCATGAACGACCACAGGATGGTTCTCCGGTGGTCGATGTCGACCGCGGCGGTCGCCTGACCTGGCACGGACCAGGGCAACTCGTCGGTTACCCCATTGTGCGGCTGCGCGAGCCGGTCGATGTGGTCGCCTACGTCCGCGCGCTCGAGGGAGTGCTGATCGATGTCTTGGCCGACTTCGATGTCAAAGGCGAGCGAGTGGAGGGACGCTCCGGGGTCTGGATTCGTCGGCCAGACAGAACAGACAAGATTGCCGCGATCGGCATTCGCGTATCCCAGGGAGCGACCATGCACGGTTTCGCGCTCAACGTGTCGAACAGCCTGGAACCGTACTCCTGCATCGTGCCCTGCGGCATCTCGGATGCGGGCGTCACCACCATGTCACGCGAACGCGGCGAAGCTCCGACAATGGCGGCAGTACGTGCCCGGGTGGTGACGCGATTAATGACAGCGGCACCCTCCTTCGTGGCAGCAGATGCAACCTCGGCATCGACGCCCACACCAACAGAAGAGAGGGCAGCGTGAACGCGGAGGCGGGCGGACGCAAACTGCTACGGCTCGAGGTGCGCAACGCCCAGACTCCGATCGAACGTAAGCCGGAATGGATCCGCACCAAGGCCGTCATGGGACCGGAGTACCGGCAATTGCAGTCGCTGGTTGCCAACGAAGAACTTCACACGGTCTGCCAGGAAGCGGGCTGCCCCAACATCTTCGAGTGCTGGGAGGATCGCGAAGCGACATTCCTCATCGGCGGCGCGCAGTGCACGCGGCGCTGCGATTTCTGTCAAATCGATACCGGTAAACCAGCCTCCTACGACGCGGACGAGCCGAGGCGGGTGGGCGAATCTGTCGCTCGCATGACCCTCCGCTACGCAACCGTCACCGGTGTCGCCCGCGACGACCTCGCCGACGAGGGCTCCTGGCTTTATGCCGAGACAATTCGGCAAATTCATGAACAAGCACCGGGAACGGGCGTGGAAATCCTGGTTCCCGACTTCACCGGGCGAGCCACGCACCTGCAGCGGGTATTTGACGCGCAGCCGGAAGTGTTCGCACACAATGTCGAGACGGTTCCGCGGATCTTTAAACGCATCCGACCGGCGTTTCGTTATGAACGATCGCTCGATGTGCTCAGCCAAGGGCGCGCGGCGGGGCTGATTACCAAATCAAACCTCATCCTGGGCATGGGCGAGCAGCGCGAGGAAATTTCGCAGGCGCTGCAGGATTTGTACGACGCGGGGACTGACATTGTCACGATCACCCAGTACCTGCGCCCGACTCCGCGCCACCTGCCTGTGGACCGCTGGGTACATCCGGAGGAATTTATGGCAATTAAGGAGGAGGCTGAAGACATTGGCTTTCTCGGCGTGCTCGCCGGCCCACTGGTGCGCTCCTCTTATCGAGCAGGTCGGCTGTGGGCACGCTCTATGCAGTCGAAAGGGCGCCCCATACCGGAGCACCTGCGCCACCTGGCCGATGCCGCCCTCGGCTTCTCTCAGGCCGTCTAACCCGTCTCGGCACGGACGTCGACCCCGCGAGATGCCACTTATGACGGTTTGTGGCGGCGTGTCGCCGTTACAAGTGGCATCTCGCGGGAACGGGCGCGGGGAGGGGAGGGGTTAGGTGACGAGCTGGGCCGCGAAGACGTGGGGGGTGAAGCCGGTGAGGTCGGTGATCGCCTCGCCCTGGCCGATGAGTTTGATCGGGATGCCGGTGCGTTCCTGGACGGCCAGGACGAAGCCGCCCTTAGCGGAGCCGTCGAGCTTGGTGACGACAAGGCCCGTGACGCCCGCGTGCTCGAGGAATGCCTCCGCCTGATTCAGGCCGTTCTGGCCGGTGGTGGCATCGAGCACAAGCAGGATCTCGGAAATCGGCGCCTGCTTTTCAATGACGCGCTTGATCTTGCTGAGTTCGTCCATCAGTCCACTCTTGGTGTGCAGTCGGCCCGCGGTGTCGATGATGACCATCTCGACACCGTGACTCTTGGCGAACTCAACCGTTTGGAAGGCGACGGAGGCGGGATCCTGCCGTTCCTGTTGCGGGCGGACAATCTGCGCATCGGCACGCTGCGCCCAGGTCGCCAGCTGATCAACAGCGGCGGCACGGAACGTGTCGGCCGCGCCGACGACCACGCTACGGCCGTAATTGCGGAGGAATTTTGCAAACTTGCCGATGGTAGTGGTCTTGCCGACACCGTTCACACCGACGACCAGGATCACCGCCGGACGCTCGCTGAGCGTCAACGTGGTGTCATATACCGAAAGGCGCTCCTCGAGCAATTCGCGGAGCATCCGCTGCAGGTCGCGGGGGTCAGTGGTGTTGTAGCGGGCGACCTTCGCGCGCAAATCAGCGACTATTCCCTCGGTGATGTCGGGGCCGAAGTCGGCGGTGATCAGGGCCGCCTCAAGGTCGTCCCAGCTCTGATCATCAATCGTGGGTTTCTCAAACAGGCCGCGCAGCGCACGACCGAGCGACCACGAGGTGCGTTCTGCCATGCCTCCAGGCTAGCGGTGAGCGAGAAGGGGCGGCTCCGGTAGCGCTCACGATGTCGGCTGCACCCGCTGACCCACCACGGCTGAGACGCCGTCCTGACGCATCGAGACACCATAGAGAGCATCAGCAATTTCCATCGTGCGTTTTTGATGGGTAATGATAATCAACTGGCTTGACGAGCGAAGATTCTCGAAGATCGTCAGAAGACGGCCCAGATTTGCGTCATCAAGCGCCGCCTCCACCTCGTCCATGATGTAAAACGGGCTCGGGCGAGAGGTAAAAATCGCGACCATAAAAGCGACGGCCGCGAGTGAACGCTCACCTCCCGAAAGCAGAGAAAGACGCTCAATCTTTTTACCGGCCGGCCGAACTGCTACATCGATTCCGGTGCTGAGCAGATTCTCGGGATTGGTCAGGCGAATGCTGCCGGTTCCGCCGGGGAAAAGCACCGGAAACACCTGCGCAAATGCATTTTGTGTGTCCTCAAAAGCGGAGGCGAACACCGTCTGCATGGTCGCGTCCAGTTCTTCGATGATCGTGACCAGGTCCTGCCGGGTCTTGCTGAGATCCTCGAGCTGCTCCGTCAAGAAAGCGTGCCTCTGCTCAAGCGCAGCGAACTCCTCCAGCGCAAGCGGATTGACCCGACCAAGCTGCGCGAGCTGCTTCTGGGCCTTCGCGAGCCTGAGCCGCTGCTCCTCATGAACATAGGGGCGTGACTCTCCCTCACCAGTCTCATCAGGCACAGCGACCTGCGGACCATACTCGGCGACAAGAACGTCCTCGACTAAACCGAGTTCGGAGCCGACTCGCTCCAGAATGCCGGTCAGCTGGAGACGCTTTTCGTAGCTCTTCAGCTCCAGGCCGTGCACGCTCTCGGTGACGGACTGCAGACGATTCCGCAGCTCCTCCTCCTCACGGCGCACCACGCGCAACTCCTCGTTGCGCTGCGATCGGTCCGCCTCCGCCCGCACCAGCTCGGCCCGCGCCTGCTGCACCGAACGGCCGACGGAGGCGAGCACCGCCGGGAGCGCACCCGCCACCTCCGCCGCGGCCTCCCGCTGCCGTCGGCGAATGACCGCGCGCCGGGCCGCTTCCTCGGCAGCCGCCCGATCAGCGGCGAGCTGACGCTCCAGGGCTTCAGTACGGGACTGCTCCGCACGCACGCGCTCCTTCGCACTCTCCACGCCGAGCCGCGCCTCGATCTCCCGCTCCCGCGTCGCCTCGAGCTCTCGCTGGGCATCGTCGCGGGCACGAGCATCCAGAATCGGTCGCGGTCGGGAACGCGCGAGATCCAGCGCCCCCTTAGCCTCCTGCAGGGCCTTCTCAGCGGCAACGACACGTTCGGAGGCCAGAGTCAGCACCTGCTCGCCACGCTCCTGCTCGGCGATAGCGGCATCACGTTGTGCGCGGACTCGCCCGCGTCGCTCGGTGTGCTCGGCGCGAGCCAGGTCATACTCCCGCACGGCGGCCAGTGCCCGGCGAGAGAGCTCTTTTGCCTCCTGCAACGCACCGGTGTGCTCGGCGATTTCAGCGCGGAGAGAGTCGATTCTCGCCTCCACCTGCTCGTGTCGGCGGGCGGCCGAATCACGCTCAGAGAGAAGCTCAAGGCGACTGCGTTGGCCTCCGAAACCTGCGCTGAGGACGACATCAGAGACCACCGCTCCGTCGCGGGTGACGAGGGTAATCGCCGGTACGACTCCGGAAAATTCCGGCCAGAACCGACGGGCAGCGGCGAGATCGTCGACGACGACGACGCAGTCAAGAAGCGCGAGCACGCCGGGCGGAGCCGTGACCAGCTCAGCCGCGCGAATCGCCCCCTCCGGAGTCGGAAAGAGGAACGGAACACGAGCGGCATCGGCCACCACAAGCTCCACTCGGCCGAGTTCACCGCGTATCACTTCATCAAGCGCCGACTGCGCAGCGGCGGCAGACTCGGCGAGCACAGCATCGGCGGCGACTCCAAGGGCCACAGAAATAGCCACTTCGAAGCCGACGCTCACCTGGATGTGCTCCGCCACCCGACCGCGGAGGCCCTCCGGCTGCGCCGCGAGGAGCCCAGCCGAGCCGTCAGCGCTATCCAGAGCAAGCGAGAGGGCTCCGGTGCGGGCGGCAAGCGCGTCGCGCTCCCGTTCCCGGGCGTGCAACTCGTCGCGCAAACGCTCACTCTCGGCCTCAGCCCGAGAAAGTTGCGACTGAGCCCCGTCATAGCTGCGGTTGAGAACGTTCTCCGTGTCGGCGTCAGCGGTCTCGGTATCGAGAAGTTCGAGATCGTGCTGTGCAGCCTCCCTGCGCTGCGCTGCCGCCTCCACCGTGTTCTGCGCACGAAGAACCTCACCGCGCACAGCAGCAAGGCGCGACGCAGCGACATCGGCCTGCCCCGCGCACGTAGTCACCTCACGGTCATGCTGCGAGACCAGGGCCGCCTGGGCCGCGATCTGCTCATCCACTGCATCGAGGGCCGCGCGAGCGCTAGCCGTGGCCTGCTGCGCGGCAAGCCACGCGGTCTCGGCATCCAGAATCCCGTGGCGAAGACGCTCACGCTCGACACGCGCCTGCTCGATCTGCTGCGGGGTGACCCGCGGTGGAATCTGTGGTTGCTCCGATTCCAGCTCGAGCAGGGCAAGACGCTGCCCGGCGAGCGCAGAAAGGTTACGTAGCCGCTCCTGGACCGATTCAAGTTCAAACGTGGTGCGACGGGCCTCCTCGACCGCATCACCCACCATCTCGGACTCACTACGCGTTCGGCGGAGGATGCTCTGCTCCAGCTTCCCCTGCAGCGCAACACGCTCACTGTGCTGGTCGCTTTCGGAGCGTGCATATCCGTCAAGCGTGTGCCGCAGGTTCACTACCTCCTCGGCGAGCAGACGCGCCCGGGCATCACGCGCAACCGCCGCGATCGTCTGCGCCTGACGAGCCACCTCCGCCTGACGACCCAGCGGTTTGAGCTGGCGACGGATCTCGGCGGCAAGATCGGACAGGCGAGTGAGGTTGGCCTGCATAGCATCTAGCTTGCGAAGGGTTTTCTCTTTGCGCCGCCGATGCTTGAGGATGCCGGCCGCCTCCTCGATAAAGCCTCGACGCTCCTCCGGGGTAGCGTGCAGAACCGCATCAAGCTGGCCCTGACCGACGATGACGTGCATTTCACGGCCAAGACCGGAATCGCTCAGCAACTCTTGCACGTCCAGCAGCCGACACGTGCTGCCGTTGATCGCGTACTCACTGCCGCCGTGACGAAACAGGGTCCGTTTAATTGTCACCTCGGTGTAGTCGATCGGCAAAACACCGTCGCTGTTGTCGATGGTGAGAGCGACCTCAGCGCGCCCGAGCGGACCGCGAGTGGAGGTGCCCGCGAAAATGACGTCCTCCATCTTTCCCCCGCGGAGGGTCTTGGCACCCTGCTCTCCCATCACCCAGGCGAGCGCATCCACCACGTTGCTCTTACCAGAACCGTTCGGACCGACCACGCAGGTCACGCCAGGCTCGAAAGCGAAGGTGGTCGGCTGAGCGAAAGACTTGAAACCCTTGAGGGTCAAGCTCTTCAGATACACCCGGCAGCCTCGTTCCTCTCCGCCAACTCCCTCACGCTACCGGACCTTCAGGCCACCGAGAGGATCCGTTGACGTGCACACTAGAGAGATGGCGGCAGACAGCACGAGAAGACCACTGGTCGAACCTGGCCCGCCGCTGGACGCCTCCGCGCGTGAGCGCTACGCCCGGCACATCCGACTCAGTCCCCTCGGTGAAATTGGGCAGCGGCGACTACGCAACGCGCGAATACTCATACTCGGTGCGGGAGGCATTGGGTCGCCAGTGATCACATCGCTCGCGGCGGCAGGTGTAGGACGACTCGGGATCGTCGATGCTGACGTGGTAGAGGTGTCAAACCTGGCCCGGCAGAGCATCCACGATCAGACCTCCATTGGACTCCCGAAGGCGGAGTCCGCCGCCCGCACTGCCCGGCACCTGGGTCCGGGAATCGACGCACGGGCCTTTCCTGTGGCCTTCACCTCCGCCAACGCGGACGAACTCAGTGCTGACTGGGACGTAGTAGTGGATGGCTTCGACACCTTCGGCGCCCGCTATCTCGCGTCGGACGCGACCACCCGCGCCGGGATACCGCATGTCTGGGGTTCAGCGCTGGGCTTCGACGGGCAACTCTCGACGTTTTGGACGCGCGCTCCCGGCGGCGGTGTGACCCTGCGTGCCCTGCATCCGCAAGCCGACGATGCGCCCGACACCTGCGCAAGCGTGGGCGTTCTAGGTGCGCTGTGCGCGATGATCGGTTCGGCCTTGGCGAGCGAGGTCATCAAGCTCGTGACCGGCGTGGGGAATCCCCTCTTCGGACGCGTGCTGGTGCACGATGCGCTGGAGGGATCGTGGGTAGAGCTTCCTCTCGAGCGGCGGGTTCCTCCGGTGGCGATGCTCTCCGTGACCGCCGGGTCGGTGAGTGCAGGCGAGCTGCGAGCACGGCTTGCCGGGGCCATGCCACCGACGGTGGTGGATCTGCGCGAAGATAATGAAGACCGGTCGGTGACAGTGCCGGGAACAGTGCGGATACCGATGTCAACCTTCGACCCGCTCACACTGCCACCGGGACCGCTGGTGCTGTACTGCGCCTCAGGAATACGCTCGCGGGCGGCCGCGGAGAGCGCGGCGAAGGCGGCCATAAGCTGCGACTCGCTCGTCGGCGGGGCGGCAGCCTGGGAGAGGTGAGCCGCGGGTTATCGGCATGGTGCCTCCATGGCCACATCCTCACTCAGCCGCCCGCGAAAGGCGGCAGCACGTCAATGGCCGCCTCCGAGCTGAGCACTGTTGCGCGATCCGTGGTCGAGACGCCGTTGACGAGGTACGAACAGCGAGCGAGCACAATGGCAGCATCCGGAGCGGAGAGGACCAGTCGCGCCTCCAGAGCAGCGAGATCGGCGACATCGTCGAACATGTCCTGCCCGCGACCCAGGGCAGCTTTCGCCGCAGCAAAGTAACGAACCTGCACGCTCATCCGCCGATCGCGCTCATCGTCCGCTCGGGCTGCACAAAACCGACCTGGTTCATCTCATGTCCGGCAGGCTTGGCCCACATTGCGGCACGCCACAGCTGGGCAACCTCATGGTCGGAGGCACCCAGACGCATCGGTCCCAACAGGTCGGTCTCGTCGTTCGAGAACAGGCAGCTTCGCACGCGTCCCTCGGCAGTCAATCGCGTGCGGCGGCAGTCGCCACAGAAATTTTCGGTGACGGAGGCAATGATCCCCACCTGCCCCAGCACCGCACCGTCGGCCTCGTGCACGGCACGCACATCGAAAAGTTCGGCCGGTGCACCGTCACGTGGTGCGGTGTGCCGGCTCAGGACAAAGCGTTCGGAAAGCAGGGCGCGGATATCAGCGGCAGTGATCATTGTGACGCGATCCCAGCCGTGATCGGCGTCGAGCGCCATCTGTTCGATGAAGCGCAGCTGGTGACCACCTGCGAGCGCCCAGGCAAGCAGATCCGGAGCCTCCCGATCGTTGATTCCACGCAGGAGCACCGTGTTGATTTTGGTCTGCCTGAACCCCGCCGCGGCGAGCGCGTCGATTCCGGCCAGCACACGATCGAGGAAGGGCCGGCGCGTCACCACGGCGAAAGTGTCTGGGCAGAGGGAGTCGAGAGAGACATTCACGCGGTCCAGGCCGGACGCGGCGAGCGCCTGCGCCCGTTCCGCCAAGCCGATGGCGTTGGTCGTCAGAGAGATGTTGGGACGCGGTTCAAGCACAGACACGTCACGGATAATCTCGGCTAGGTCTTTGCGCAGCAGCGGCTCGCCTCCGGTAAAGCGAATCTGACGCACCTCGAACTGCTCAACGGCGATCCGAGCGAGTCGCACAATTTCGTCACGCGTCAGCAGCGAAGCACGCGGCAGGAACGGCAAGCCCTCGGCCGGCATGCAGTAGGTGCAGCGCAGATTGCACTTATCTGTGAGGGAGATCCGCAGGTCATCGGCACTGCGACCGTAACTATCGACGAGCTTGGCGGTGACGGGTCGCTCGCGAGGCAGATCCGCGCTGCGCTGTTGGGGCCGGAGACCGGGGATCCCCAAGGCTATGCTCATTCATTAACCCTACGCGCCACTGAAGCGTTATGACGCGGAATGATGGTATTCCGAACGCACCCGGGTCCGCCGCCTGCCGGAGAGAACCAGATGACCTCGATCGAGATCCATGCCGCCCGGGTACGTGACCTGCTGGCGCCGCTCGCTACCCATGGCGGCCGGGAAAACCTGCCGCTGCATCCCGCCATCATTACTGCACACCCCGGGGCATACGATCGCCGGATGCTCGCCCACGATGTCCATTCGCCGCTCGACCTGCCGCGCTTTGATAACTCGCAAATGGACGGCTTCGCTGTGCGGGCGGCCGATCTCGCCAGCGCGACGCCGGAGCACCCCGTTACCCTGAAGGTCGCGGCGTCCATCCCCGCTGGCGAGCTGGCGCCACGGCATCATTCGGGTACCGCCACCGGAATCATGACCGGATCGCCTCTTCCGGTGGGCGCAGACGCGGTGGTGCCCATTGAACGGGCTGATCCACCGCGTTTTATCGCCGAGGGGACAGTCTCCTTTTCGCGCCCGGTCGTTCCCACCGCCTTCGTTCGCTCCAGGGCCAGCGATAGCCGAGTCGGCGAGCTCGTCTTGCCTACCGGAACAGTCCTTCACGCGGCGCATTACGGCCTGCTTGCCTCGCTCGGAATTACCGAGATCACGGTGGTGCCCCGACTCCGCGTGCTGATCGTGCCAACCGGAAACGAGATCCGACCGGCAGGAACCGTGCTCGAGGACGCCCACATCTATGACGCGAACGGTGCGCTGCTGGCCGAGGCGGTGCGCGAGGCGGGTGCGGTGCCGATCGTCGTGCCGTGCATGAGCGACCAAGCGGAGGATCTGCTCGCGCTGCTCGCCGACCACGCTGCCGACGCAGACCTCGTGATCACAGCCGGCGGAGTCAGCGCCGGCGCCTACGAGGTGGTCCGTGACGCGCTCAGCCCGGTTGGCTCAGAATTCGGACACGTCGCACTGCAACCAGGCGGCCCGCAAGGCCTGGGGCTGGTCCGCGTGACCGAGAACACACATCTGCCGATCGTATCGCTGCCCGGAAATCCGGTCAGCGTGGGAATGTCGTTCGAGGTGTTCCTTCGCCCGCTGCTGCGCTCGCTCGCCGGTCGGGTACCTGCAGAGCGTTCTCTGCTGCGTGCACCATTGGCCACAGGGCTGGAGTCCCCGGAGCACGTGCACCAGATCCGCCGCGGGATACTCGACGACGAGGGGCTGGTGCATCTGGTTGGCGGGACGAGTTCGCATCTGCTCACGTCCTATGCGCGCGCCACGGTTCTCCTCCACATCCCGGCGGGGACTGCCCATGTTGCGGCCGGAGACACGGTCGAGATCTGGAGAATCGATGACTGACGACCACGAACTTAGCCATCTACGCGGCGACGGCGCTGTGCACATGGTCGACGTGAGCGCCAAAGCGGTGACAGCACGCACCGCCGTCGCCGAGGGCTACGTCGAGACAACTGCCGAGGTGATGCAACTGCTCACGCAAGGCGAGCTGCCCAAAGGCGAAGCGCTCGGAGTGGCGCGGGTTGCCGGCATCTTGGGTGCTAAGGCCACAGCGACGCTGATCCCGCTCTGCCATCCACTGGCGATCGAGGGGATCGACATTGATCTCGAACCGCACCAGAGTCGACTACGGATCGAAGCGCGTGTGCGTACCAGCGGTCGGACCGGGGTCGAAATGGAGGCGCTCACCGCGGTCAGTGTCGCTGCACTCACCGTCTACGACATGATCAAAGCGGTCGATCGCGAAGCGATCGTCACCGACATTAGGGTGCTCGCGAAAGCGGGCGGGAGGAGGGGCTCGTGGAGCAACAGATGACGGGACAGGAAAAGTCACGGCGCGGTGCGTTAAGACCGGACGGACAACGGCGGGCGCTCGCCGTTGTCGCCTCCACCCGGGCCGCATCCGGCGTCTACGAGGATCGCACAGGACCGACGCTGCTCGCCTGGTTTACCAGCCGCTCCTGGGAGGGCAGGGTGGTGGTGGTTGCCGACGGTGACGCCATCGGAGAAGCCATCGCCGAGGCGATTGACGCCGGAGACGACCTGGTGGTCACCACCGGAGGCACCGGGGTGTCCCCGAGCGATGTCACCCCCGAGCAGACCGCGCCACTACTGGAGCGCTCCCTGCCCGGTCTCGCCGAAGCGATACGAGCGCGCGGAGCGGCGCACGTGCCGACCGCTGTGCTGAGCCGAGGCTTAGCTGGAGTCAGTCGACGCAGCGTGATTGTTAATCTTCCCGGCTCCCCCGGCGGAGTCCGCGAGGGAATTGAGGTGCTCGATCCCGTGATCGGGCATGTGTTTAACCAGCTTGCCGGCGGCGACCATGCCGACTGAGCCTGTCGCACTCGCCCGCGTGGCCGCCGAGCCCATCACTGTGCAGGAGTGCGAACAGGCTGTGCTGTCATCGCGGCACGGCGCCGTAGTAACCTTCGCCGGAGTGGTCCGTGACCACGACGACGGCCGCGGAGTGCTGCGGTTGGCGTATGACGCGCATCCGGATGCTCCTGCCGCGCTACTGGCCGCCACACACCGCGTGACACAGCGCTGGCCCGACGTGCGCGTCGCTGTGGCGCATCGGGTGGGCGATCTGGCGGTGGGCGATCTGGCACTGGCCTGTGCTGTCGCCTCCGCCCACCGCTCAGCCGCTTTTTCGGCGTGCGCGGCGCTCGTCGATGATATTAAGGCCACCGTTCCGATCTGGAAGGAGCAGACATTCGTGGACGGCAGCTCGGAGTGGGTGGCGTCGCTGGGCTAGGTGCTGACCGGCTGCCACACTCAACGGCGGGCCACAGTCCGTCACGGATCGCGATAACTGGAGTAGCCGCGGATATCAGCGGTCTGCGCGTGCCCGAGACGGCCCAGGGCAGGAGGCAAAGATGGACTTGAACACGATTCACCGCGTGCGTGTGGTCCGCGAACGCTCCGAACTCAGCTTCGGGCCGGGCACAGCGGTCATTGGAGGCGGCTCATGGGTGTTTTCACTCCCCCACGATCACCTCAACGAGCTTCTCGATCTTCAGGGTTTCGGCTGGGAACCTTTCCGCGAGACGGAACACGGGCTCTCGATTGCCGCTACTTGCACGCTGGCCGAGCTGGCGGCGCTACCGGGAAACGGCCGGGCCTCGGCTCCCCTGTTCTTCCAGTGCTGCACCGCCCTGCTCGGCTCCTTCAAGATCTGGAACGTCGCGACCGTTGGCGGCAACATCGCTACGGCTCTCCCCGCCGGTCCCATGATCAGTCTGGCGGCGGCGCTGGATGCCGAAGCCCTCATTTGGCGCGTTGACGGCTCCAATATGTTGGTCCCGGTCGCCGAACTGGTGACCGGAAATATGGCGACCAGTCTCGGACCAGGCGAGGTGATCCGCTCGATCGAATTCCCTCGCGAGGCTTTGGCAGCGCGCACTGCCTACCGCAAAGTCGCGCTCTCTCCTTTGGGACGTTCGGGAGCCGTGGTGATCGGGCGCCTGGACCGTGACGGCGGTGTGGTGCTGACCGTCACCGCCGCGACTTTGCGGCCAGAGCAGCTCCGCTTTGCGGCAATGCCCTGCGCCGATTCTCTGGCCGGGGCTCTTCACCGCATTGACAGCTGGTTCACCGATCCGCACGGCGCAGCTGACTGGCGGCGCGCCGTGGTTCGGATACTGGCGGAAGAAATCCGATCCGAACTCAGTGAGAGCACACGGTGAGGTTTACCGTCAACGGTGAGTCCGTTGACGCCACCGCGCGACCCGGGCAAGTGCTACGGACGCTGCTTCGCGATCACAGGTACTTTGACGTCAAAAAGGGCTGCGACGCCGGCGATTGCGGGGCGTGCACGGTGCTGGTCGATGGCACACCGTTCCACTCCTGTCTCTACCCCGCGCATCGGGTTGAGGGTCGAGAGGTGACCACCGCCGCGGGGCTGGGCCAGGCCGAACAGTTGAGTGCCGTGCAGGAGGCATTTCTGGCAGCGGGCGCGTTCCAGTGCGGCTTCTGTACCGCGGGCATGGTGGTCACAGCGACAGCGATCGCGAAAGCGCCCGCCGAGAAGGTGCCGCGACTGATGAAAGGCAACCTCTGCCGGTGCACGGGATACCGGGCGATCCGGGAGGCAATCACGGCGCTTTCCGGAGAGGATCCCGCCTCCGCTCACCGACCATCCGGACTGACCCCCGTGCGCCGCACCGGTCGCCCGTCAGCGGACGAGTCGCGCGTCGGCCGCTCCCTGGGCGCACCTGCCGGGCCGCGCATCGTGCAGGGACGCGAGCCCTACACTCTCGACATCGCCGTACCCGGCTTACTGCACCTGAAAGTCGTGCAGAGTCCCCACGCGCACGCCCGCATCATGTCGATTGACACTGCCGCCGCACGAGCACTGCCGGGCGTCGTCGCCGTGTTCACCGCCGACGATGTGCCCGATGTGCTTTATTCGACGGCCCGTCACGAGTCCCGACTCGACGACCCCGATGACACCAGGATGCTCGACACCGTGGTGCGGTTCCGCGGGCAGCGGGTCGCTGTGGTGGTCGCCGAATCGGTGGCGCAGGCCGAGGCCGGCTGCCGTGCTATCGAGGTCGTCTACGAGCAGCTGCCTACTCTCTTCGATCCTGAGCAGGCGTGCGCCCCCGGCGCGCCACTTCTGCACGCCGATAAAGACCCCGTCACCTCCCGCATCGCCCGCCCCCAAGAGAATGTCGTTGCCGAACTCCACGGCGAGTATGGAGACATTGCTCGCGGGCTCGCCGAGGCCGACGTTATCGTGGAGGGACGCTGGCGCACAGCACGGGTTGCCCATGTTGCGCTCGAAACCCACTGCACGATTGGCTGGCTCGAGGGTGACCAGCTGGTGCTGCGGACCTCGACCCAGGTGCCGTTCCTGGTGCGCGACGAGATCGCACGACTCTTTGATCGCCCTCCCGCGAGCGTCCGGGTATATGCGACTCGGGTCGGCGGCGGGTTCGGCGGCAAGCAAGAGCTGCTTACCGAGGACCTTGTCGCCCTGGCCGTGCTCGCCACAGGGCGCCCGGTACAGTTCGAGTTCACCCGCAGCGACGAGTTCACGATGGCGCCGTGTCGGCATCCGATGCGCGTAGGAGTCACTCTCGGCGCCCGGTATGACGGTCGACTCACGGCGATGCGGATCGACGTGCTGTCGGACACTGGCGCCTACGGCAACCACGCTCCCGGCGTACTGTTCCACGGCACCTCAGAGTCGGTGGCTCTCTATTCGGCACCGCACAAACGCGTCGATGCGCTGGCGGTCTACACGAACAACCTCCCCTCTGGCGCGTTCCGCGGTTACGGGCTCGGTCAGGTGATCTTCGCGATCGAGTCGGCGATGGACGAGCTCGCCCGCCGTCTGGGGATCACTCCGTTTGAGCTGCGACGGATCACCGCGGTACGCCCGGGCGAGCCACTCGTTGTCACTCACGAAGAGGGCGACGATATTGGCTTCGCCTCCTACGGCCTGGACCAATGCCTCGATCTCACGGAGGCAGCACTGTCTCGCAGAGGCGGTCGCACCGCTCCCCCCGGCTGGCGCACCGGACAGGGCATGGCGGTCGCGATGATCGCTACGCTCCCGCCACGCGGTCATTTTTCGGAGGCAAGCGTCAGCGTTGACGCCGATGGCATGCTCACGGTGGGAGTCGGTACCGCCGAGTTCGGCAACGGGACCACGACCGTGCACGTCCAGCTGGTCGCGAGTGTGTTCGGTGTCTCGGCCGATCGCGTGCACCTTCAACCGTCCGACACCGCTACCGCCCGCTACGACACCGGCGCGTTCGGCAGCGCGGGCACTGTGGTGGCGGGCACGGCGGTATACGCAGCAGCGACACGCCTCCTTGCTGAGCTGCGCGCGCTCGCCACTCGGCTGACGGGACTGGGCGGTGGCGAGTGTGAACCGGACGAGTTCGGCCTGCTCGCCGCAGACGGAACCCGGGTCTCGTTCGAGGATCTCGTGCACGCGGCGGGCGGGCCTCTGACCGCGACCGGCACCAACGACGGTGCCCAGCGTTCACTTGCCTTCAACGTCCAAGGTTTCCGCGTGGCGGTGCACGAACCCACCGGAGAAATACGGATCCTGCACTCCGTGCACGCGGCCGATGCTGGCTTCGTGATCAACCCGGCGCAGTGCCGCGGACAAATTGAGGGCGGCATCGCGCAGGCGCTTGGTTCGGTCCTCTACGAGGAACCGGCGCTTTATGAGGCGGGCACTACGACAGCGCCGATCTTGCGCAACTACCACATACCGCAGATGGCAGACATACCTGTGACGGAGGTGCTCTTCGCCGATACCGCGGACAAACTTGGGCCGTTCGGCGCGAAGTCGATGAGCGAGGCTCCCTACAATCCGGTGGCGCCGGCGCTGGCGAACGCGATCCGTGACGCGGTCGGGGTGCGCCCGGTCGAACTCCCGCTCTCGCGCGACCGCGTCTGGCGGTTGCTGCATCCGAGCGACTCGGCCGCATCGGCGGTCGAGTCGCCACCATCGTCGGAGTGAGCGTCCACGCCTTCCTACCGCTGGTGAATCGGACCGCTGCGCTCCCGCAACGGCACCCCCGAGGCTCCGGTGCGCACCATGATCACCTCCGCCAGAATCGACACCGCCGTCTCCTCCGGAGTGAGCGCCCCGATGTCGAGCCCAATCGGCGAGTGCAAGCGAGCGAGCGCCTCCTGCCCCGCCCCCACCTCGCGCAGAAGGCTGAGCCTTCGCTCGTGGATGCGACGCGAGCCCATCGCCCCCACATACGCAACAGGTAGCGTCAGCGCCAGCTCCAGCAAGGGCACATCAAACTTTTCATCATGAGTAAGCACGACGATCACCGTGCGGGAATCGACCACGGTGGCCGCCAAATAGTCCGACGGCCAGTCGACCACCACGTCGTCGGCTGCGGGGAAGCGTTCGGTGGTGGCGAAAATCGGCCGCGCGTCGCACACCGTCACTCGATAGCCCAGCAGTGCACCGGCCGAACAGAGCGCAGCCGAAAAGTCGACCGCGCCGAAAACGATTAGCCGCGGCTTGTCGGCGGTGACCAGATAAGTGACCTCAAGCGGGCCATTCTGGTCGGCAATCCTAACGCTCGCCGACAGACCCGAGCGAATTCGGGACTCACGCTCACGCTGGATCCTG
This sequence comes from Rathayibacter toxicus DSM 7488, assembly GCF_000425325.1. GTDB lineage: Bacteria > Actinomycetota > Actinomycetes > Actinomycetales > Microbacteriaceae > Rathayibacter > Rathayibacter toxicus. Next base: position 52,306 of record NZ_AUDF01000003.1, on the reverse strand, counting down.
CGCACCGTCTCGGCCTCAAGCCCCGGCTCGACAGCGTCCTGCATCGGGGGGTCCGCTGCGATGATCCGTCCGCGCAGCGCCTCCGGACCGCCGACAATGATCGCCAGCCCAGCCGAGAGTCCTGCTCGCGCGGCACGCAACTCGGCGCAGATCGCCTCCGAGGAGCCGTCCAGCACCTGCGCGAAAACCCGCAACTGCCCACCGCACGAGAGCCCTGGAGCAAAGTCGGAGTCGTCGTCAACACCAAAGTGAGCCGCGGCAGTACCGCCGACGGTCAGCACCTGCTGCGCAAGCGCGTAGGCCTGCGCCTCGACACATCCGCCCGAGAGAGAGCCGATCGCGATGCCCGACAGGTCAACCGCCATCGAGGAACCCAACGAACGCGGAGCAGACCCCACCACCTGCGTCACCGTCACGACGGCGACCCGCTGACCGGCCTCGATCCGGGCCAGTAACGGTGCGGCGAGTTCGAGCACGGTGGACTCCTCACGATCTGGCCGACGGCATCGCCGCCCAGGGCACGCGCAGGCAGGGGTATGCCCGCGAAACCCCGCCGATTATAGGTTGGATCCCTCCTGAGCGACACTGGCCCATCACGCGATCGTGCCCTGCGGACCCGATCGGCCTCCCTCGCCTCACTATCCGCGATGCGGCACGATAGCGAGGTGGTAGCGGTGGTTGGCATAGTGCTCGCTGCGGGCGCCGGGCAGCGAGCGGGCGGCCCGAAAGCGTTACGCCGCGACGAGGCAGGAGTACCGTGGCTAGAACTCGCGGTGCGCCGACTCTCCGCAGTGGGCTGCGCGCAGCTGCTGGTGGTACTTGGGGCGGAGGCGGAGCGTGCGCGTCGGCTCGTCCCTGCAGGGGCGGAGGTCATAGTCGCGGCAGACTGGTCCACTGGCGTGTCCGCCTCGCTGCGCGCGGGACTCACTTCGGCGGCCGCGGATGCTGCCCTGGTCACCCTCGTCGATCTGCCCGACGAACCGGCCCGGGTCGGCGCTCGCCTACTCGCAGCAGCGGCTCCTGGCCGCCACTCGCTCGCCCGCGCCGTCTATCGAGGACGCCCCGGCCATCCGGTCCTCCTCGGGCGCGCGCACTGGCCCACCGTTCTCGCTGACGCTCAGGGCGATACCGGTGCTCGCGACTACCTCCGCGCTGCAGGTGCACTCGAGGTCGAGTGCGGTGACCTGGCTTCCGGGCACGATCACGACCTCCGGTGCTAACCCGGTGAGCCGAGTCCGGCCCCACTGAGCGCCTGTCCTAGCGCTCGCCAGGCGAGGGTTGCGCACACCGAACGCACCGGATTCGCCGCCACCACAAGCAGGAACGTCTCCGCGCCGGGCAAAGACGTCTCCCGGCGTCCCATCGCGGCAAGGAACCTGTCACTGCGCTGCGCCATTTCTGACGCCGAAAGGCCGTCGAGTTCGGCAGTCAGGAGGGAGGCAGATCCCCGTGACAGCTCGCAGCCGCGACCGCTCCAGGTAATCCGCAACCGCCCCTCGCCATCACGGGCCACCCGCAGTTCCAGACGATCGCCACAGGTTAAGGTCATCAGCTCGGCGCGACCCAGCATGACCTCGCCCGGCACGCGGTCACGGCGTCCGATCGGGTCCTGTGCGTACGCCCTGATCGCCTCCGCCGCCTCCGTCATATCCCCTCCCCTCTCAGAATCCTCACGGGAGTCGCCCACACTCACCCTGTTTCGACCGCCGTCAGGTTCTGCCACAATTTCGACAGCGGCACGACCGTTACTATTCCACCCTTCCCCGCTGCCACGGCATGATCTACCTGCGTTCGCACCCAGATCCGGGAGGCACAGGCAGGTGGCGCCTCGCGACCCGCACCCGATGACAGGACTGCTATGTTTCGACGCCTGCGCACTCGCACCGAAAGCGCGACCCTCGCCCTGATGCTCGCTCTGACCGTCTCGACCGGAATTATCGACGCGGTCGGTTATCTCGGGCTCGACCGGGTCTTTGCCGGCAATATGACCGGCAATGTCGTCATTCTCGGTATGGCGTTCTCCGGAGCGACAACAATTCCCGTGGCCGGCCCGACGATCGCCCTGGGCGGCTTCATCATCGGTGCCTTCATTGGCGGGCGGGTGCTGCGCCCAATCAAGCAGGGCTGGACCTCTCGTACGAGTTGGCTCTTCTCGATCGTGAGCGCTCTCCTGGCTGCCCTCGCTGTACTACTAGTGACGGTGCCGGAAAGCCAGCTCCAATCGATCAGCCTTCTCGTCACGGGCGTGCTCGGGGCGGCGATGGGCCTTCAGGCGGCAACAGCTCGCCATCTGGGCGTAATCGATATCACCACCGTCGTGGTGACCACAACTATCACCAGTTTCTTCTCCGACTGCCGACTGGCCGGCTCCCGGAAGCAGCCGTGGTTTCGACGTGGCGCCGCCATCTTTCTGATCTGCCTCGGAGGTGCAGTCGGTGCACTGGCATTGCTGGTCGGCCTCTGGCTGGGCCTGACCATCGCCGCAGCGATCACGCTGATTGCGACCCTCCTGGGCGAGCTTATTGTGCACATCCGTCACGCTCCTGCCCGCAAGCCCGTCTGAGACGGAGCCGCGGCGCTTTTCTGCTGAGAAAGTTTGCGCACACGCCCGGTTTCGCCCTGAAAGGTCAAAAATTAGCTAGCACGGCTGCGCCTCCACAAACTCCGCCAGAACCAGAATCCCGCCGAGTTCTGATGCAGCGCCCGGGTCGGGGCTGCACAGTCCTCATCACGAACATGTCAGTCAGCTGATTGAACAAAATCATGCGCAGGCAGGTCACCGCTTAGCAGCAAAAATGGCACGTTGAAACATTTGTCGAGCAGACCTAAAACACCGTTTGGGCTACAATCCGGATATTTCAGCGAAACCGATCTGACTGTTCCTGCCGCAGGACGCGCCCGCCGCGAGAGCTACCGTGCAAAACTTTCTCAAAAATCTGCTGATTTGATCACGCCTCTTTCCGATGACGCTTGGTCGCGACATATAAAGTACCGAGCACGACAATTTTTGATACGCGGAGGCCTCGTTCTACTCCCGACAGTGAGGCGCTGCCATCAGACGCCCCCTGTCTGAAACTGACGTTTCGGCGCATTACCACGCGGCACCTTCACGTTACGGAAAGACAATCTCATGAATCAGTAGCAATAACCAATGAACCTCAAAAACACTTGATACCACGGCACCCATTTGACCCCAAATTTGCATCTCGCGGCAAGGAAATCGACTTCTTGCGCCGTGGAGTATGAGTTCCACAACTAGTTAATTTTTTGAACAACACATTGATGCATCATGCGCTACTACGGGTGTGGATTCGGGGCCGGTGGCGGCGTTGGTTACTCAGTTATTCCGAGTTCATTCCGCGCGTCGATCGTTGCCAGGATGTCTAGCCCTGTTGCCCCTGGGGGAGCAGTTCATGATTACGCTTTTGTTGTGAAGAGAAGCTGAGCCAAGCAGCTTGCGGCTGCGTTGTAGTGATCGATGAAACCGGAGCATGTCAGATGGCGTGCGTAAAGACGGCTCCTCCAGCGAAAGAGATGCACGCTGTTGGTCATTTACAGGCGTCTCGTGAACAGTGGTGTGAATTCAGACCGAGATGCTTCGCGTGTGGTTGGGTCCGGCAGCTATGAACGATCTGCTCGCGAAAAGTGATGCGGGTGAGGTCTAAACGGATGACGCAAAAGCTCACGTGCACAAGAACTTACGGAAAGCGATCTTTATTCGTGAGTGCGGCGACGAGCGTCGGAGATGGTGAATTGCGAAGTCGGCAGCGCCTCGCCGTCAGCGGCGCGCTGGAGCCGATCTACCCAGCCGCGACCGCGGACACCTCCCGACCCGAACGGGAAAAGTTCATAGCGTCACACAACCGGGATGGGCGATCTCATCACACGTCACGATGCTCGAGACACATCCAGAAACGGTTCACGCCGCTTCTTACAGCACCTCAGGTACCACTTGCTCACACACACCTTGACAACTTCTCGACCAATGGTGTATTTCTTGAGTCTACGTCGCTATTTGCGCAGCTACTTACACAAGTTCAGTGCCATAAGCACGGAGCGATAAATAGCAAACCTTATAAAACTTCCCTCTTAGATTCGCTTGAAGCCAAGCATCAATGGGCCATTTAAACTAGAGATTCTATAATAGAGACTATTTATCCAACTATTGAGAAGAAAGCAATCATGGCAAGCACAAAATTCACCGAGACGGGCGCCGGCTGGACGATAGAGCCGGAGTTTTACTTCACTGATGACGAGCGCGAAGCTATCGAGGATGCTCTTCTTTCGTTGTCCGCAAATCCCTACCGACAGTACGAGGCACACCTTTACCAGTTGCGGGAACTGATCGCCTCAGAAATAATCCCGATGCGGTTTATAGATTATATGAATACGCTCCGTTTTCGCGACCGGAATAAAGAGCCCGTGGTGCTGATAAAGAACGTTCCCTATGACAGGGACGTGCCGCTCTTCGACTTTGATGAGCCCGTCGAGTCGAAATACAAGCTTAAGAAAACCTTTCTCGCCGAGGGTATGCTGGCTCTCTTCGCTGAGCTGGCCGGGACGCCGGCGATCGGATACCTTAACGTGAACCAGGGCGACGTCTATCAGGATATTTACCCAAAACGCACAGTGCAGGACAGTCAGTCGCAAAAAGCTCTCAAAGAGATTTTCTTTCATAAGGATCTTGCCAACCACTTTGTCCGGCCCGATCAAGTTTACATGGTCGGGATGCGCAGCGCTCCCGCCAACAAGGTCTACACAAGTTTTGTGCGCAACATCGATGTTATCGATGCCTTTACCTCAGCTGAAATTGAGGTGCTGCGCAGCCGAGAGTTCTACACTCCTTTCGATGATTTAACCGTCGTCGGCGGTTCCCTGGCGCTGGGGGATGCGGACAAGCACCCTATCATCAGTGAAGACACCAATATTCGCTACTTTGAGAACCGGACTGTCGGTGTCACCGATCGAGCCAAGGCGCTTGTACCGAAAATTTCCGAGACGCTGCACCGCTTTAAACAGAGGCTGCTGATTGCTCCCGGCGACTTCGTCGTTACATATAACAATCACACGATCCATGCTAAGGAGGTAGTAGCGATCGGCGATCCCGAGGCGCTGCGCAGTCGCTGGATCCTCAAAACGGTCAACGTCGACGACCTCACTCCACACCGCAACGCCTTGATGCCAGGCACTTCTCATCTCGTACTCGGTTGAGCGTCGGTCCGGGTGGGCGGCCCGCCTACCCGGACCGCTTCAGAAGCCTCAACAACTTCTCTCGTGTAAGGATCCAATTACTGTGGACCACCTCGTCCAACTCGTTTCCGACGCCGCCGGCAGGTTCGCGGAAAGGGTGGCGGTAGAAACTCCCGATCGATCCGTCACCTACCGGCAGCTGCACGCCGAGGCGGTGACGGCAGCCGAACTCCTGCGGGCCCGGAAAGCCCGCACTGTAGCGGCGGAAGGGGAGCGGGATGATCTGCTGATCGCCTTCGTGCTGGGCGCGATGATCGCAGAATGCACGCTCGTGCTTCTGGACCCAGCCCAGCCCGCCACGCGACGCGAGCAGATGATGATCTCCGTGGGCGCTGACCTGCATGTTGTTCTGGCAGGGCGCGTGCTCGATTTGAAGGACCGCGATGTCGCCTCACCCCGCTCCGCCGGGGACTATGTCTTTTTCACCTCGGGCACGACCGGGCAGCCCAAGGCGATCAGCGGACGCTGGACGAGCGTCGCGCACTTCGTGAGCTGGCAAACGGCAACCTTCCGGATTGGCCCCGGCGACCGCAGCGCGCAACTGACCGGAGTCTCGTTTGACGTCTTCTTACGGGATATTCTGACGCCGCTCATCTCCGGGGCGACGATCTGTATTCCGCCTCAGTCCCTGGGAGGGAGCACGAGCGCGGTCCTACCGTGGCTCGTGGAGGCGCGAATCTCCGTGATTCACGCCGTGCCCTCGCTCGCCTCCCGGTGGCTTGCCTCCCCGAGCTGGGATCGGACGGCGTCCTCCTCGCTGCGACTCACCTTCTTCGCCGGCGAGCCGCTGACGGGGACGGTTGTCCAGCGGTGGCGCGAAGTGCATCCGCAGTCGATGGTGGTGAACCTGTACGGTCCGACAGAGACAACCCTGGCGAAATTTTTCCACGTGCTTGACGAGCGACCTGGTCCCGGAATCCAGCCGGTCGGCACGCCTCTTCCGCTCACGCGCGCGCAGATCGTCGATGGCGAAATCTGGATCACGACCGCTCACGGAACCAACGGATACCTCACCGCAGACCCGAGCACGGACACCGCCTTTGTCACCGATGACGAGGAAACACTCTGGTATCGGACCGGGGATCTCGGGCGGATCGACGACGGGGTCCTCTGGGTGCTCGGCCGCGCCGACCTGCAAGTCAAAATCAACGGAAATCGCATCGAGCCGGAGGGCGTGGCGGCGGTTCTCAGCGAGCATCCCGCTATCGCTCACGCAGCCGTTGTCCCGTGGCGCCGCGCCGACGACACCTACTACCTCGCCGCCTACTACACGACGACCGATGCCGATCTCTCGTCGGGTCAGCTCGTCGAATGGCTGAGCGAACGCCTTCCCACCGCGCACGTGCCGTCCGTCTTCTCCGCGCTGTCGGATCTTCCCACGACAGCCAACGGCAAGGTCAATCGCCGCGCTCTCCCGGAACCAGGCGTCGACAGGACAGGGCAAGCGGAGGTTGCACCACGCTCGGATCGCGAGGAGCAGGTCCTGACCGAGTTTCGCGCAGTCCTCAACGACGACCGCGTGCATATGCACTCTGACTTCTTCGCGCACGGCGGCACCTCCCTGGAAGCTGTCGAACTCAGCGTTCGCCTACAGACGGTGACGCGTCGCGCGTGGCTGATGAGCGACGTTTATCGCCTCCGAACACCACTAGCGCTCGCCGAGGACGTGGACCACCGCCCGCTGGCAGACTGGTTAGCCATTCCTCGACGGGACACGTTGCCGACGGTGACGGGATTATCGCCGCAGCAACGCCGGTATCGGAACGTGTACCTGCCCCGGGAGAACCGGTCGTGGTCAAACATGGTGGCGCTGTTTCCTCTTCCGGACGAACACGAAGCAGACTCTGTCGAAGCCGCACTTCGAGTAGTGGTGGGTAGGCACGACTCACTCCGTGCAGAGTTCCACACCGGGCCCGAAAACAAAATCTTTCAGCACTATGCGGCGACCGTACCGATTGACCTCCGTGTCGTTGACGTGACAGGAGAGAAGCAGGACCAGCTCACCCAGGTCGAGCGGCTACGCCTCACAGAGGCGAACTCGATCATCGATATCGCTCAACGGCCACTTTTCCGGACAACGCTGATCCGATATCAGGACGGCCGCCGGAGTCTGCTCTGGAATGTGCACCATATGGTTTCCGACGGCTATAGTCAGCGGTTGCTGCAGGACGAACTCCTGCACCTTCTCAATGGCCATCCGGTGTCGGATCTTCCCGCTCTTGCGATCTCCTACCGCGACTACATCGTGTGGGCGCAGGAATTTGCAGCTGAATTCACCGAATCGCAGTCAGCCTGGTGGCGCGAAGTGTATGCGCGGCCATATCAGCGGCCCCTGCTGTCACAGCGGGAGAATATCGCACACGGTGCCGAGGGTATTGCCTACCAGTTTCCCCTTCCCTCCGAGATCGTCGCCGGGATCACTGATGTGTCTCGGCGGATCGGCGCGACACCGTTTACGGTCTGTCTCACGGCTCTCTTCGACGTCGGTTATGAGCTGTTTGGTACGGATGATCTTGTGATCGGGACACCTGCGGCTGGTCGTCAGCGCACCGAATTCAACTACCTGATCGGTAACTTCATCTCTCTCGTCGGTATTCGTATGGCGTCGTCCGAAACCCAGAGTTTTGCGCAACGGGTGACGAAAGTTCGGGAGCGGACAACCGCGGCGATGGAAAACCAGGATTTCCAGTACGACCAGGTGATGGAAATGATCGGTGCGGAGCCGGACGACGATCGCTTTCCCCTCACGACGATCTTTCTGTCGCTCGTGGAGGTGACTGATGATCTCCCCCAATTCCCTGTGTATCGTGAACTCGGCTGTGAGGTCAAATTCGACCTCATGGGATATCTCAAGCGACGAGGTGACGGGTTGTGGCTCGAATTTCAGACCCGACGTGAATTACTGTCCCGAACACAGCTAGAACATTGGCGGGAGCGATTCCTGCACGTTCTGGCGCACGGTCTGCACGAGACACGTGGAGGATCGTGATGCACACATTACTTGTCATCTCAGGCAAGCGGAATGTGTCTGATTTACTCTTGCGAAATCCCGAGCTTGGTGCACTAAGCGTGATTACGGAGGCAGGGCATCCAGATCTTTACAGCGATATTGAACGAACAGAATTAGTCGCAGATATCAATGACTATGCCGAGGTCTTCGCCACGGCAAGCCGAATCCATGACCAGCACCCAATTGACCATGTGTTAGCACCCTATGAAACCGGATTACCCGCGGGGGCTTATGTACGCACACTATTAGGACTACCCGGCCTCGACTTTCGAACCGCGGTGGCCTTCTCAAATAAATACGTCATGAAGCGCATTGCGCAGCGTGCAGGCCTTCCAGTCACGGCGCACGCACTTGCCGGAAGTGTAGAGCGGGCATACGAGGTCGCAGCTGAGTTCAACTATCCAGTAGTACTGAAGCCTCTCTACGGAGGGGGAAGCTCCGGCGTCGTCATGTGCGATGACGACGCCGACATTCAGACGTGGTGGCATCAGTACTGCGGCTCGTCGCGTGGAAGAACAGCCATTGTCGAGAAAAAAGTCGAGATCATTGAAGAGTTCCACATCGACGCGCTGGTGGTCGACGCGACCATACGGTTTGTGGTTGTCTCTCGCTACCTCGAATCGATGCTGGCCTCCGCGTCGCGACGTGCACCCTATGCGTCTTACCAGTTTCCACCCGGTTACGGGCCGAGCGATGAGCTCGCCAAATTACACCAAAGGACTGTTGAAGCTCTCGGTTTAACTGATGGTGTGACACATATGGAAGCGTTCCGAACGAGAGACGGTTGGTGTATATCGGAGATCGCCTGTAGGCCTGGCGGCGGCGGCGTCGCCGCCGCTATTCTGGCCAATCACGGAGTGGATCTGTTCGCGGCATCCATCCAGATGAACATCGGCCGAACGCCGAAAAAATCCATAGCTTCGACAGCTCCGCCGGGCAGGTTTTTCGGGCACACCGCATTGGCGATAAAGCCGGGCGAAGTGACTCGAATCTCAACGCCAGACACTTTCGCGGCTCTTCCAGAGGTAGTCGGGGTGCACCTCACTGCCAAAAAGGGCGATATCTTCGGCAACTCGTTCCTGTCAGTATCCGGCGCCGGATTTGTGCAAGTAACGTCCGAGACCGAGGCGGGGGTCGTAGCTGCGCTGCGAAGGGTGCAAGATCGGCACATCATAGCTACTCGCGCACATAAGCCCGACGACAGTTCATGAGCGATCGCGTATCACTACACCAACTCCTCCAGAATTCGAGCATCCGAACCTTAATTTTCACGATGCTGATCGCCGCGTTCGGAAGCGGGATGTTTTTAGCCGGCTCAACAATTTTCTTCACAAAGACCATTGGGCTAACCCCAGTGTCGTTCGCGACAGGATTGGCGATCGCCTCCGTTGTCGCACTTCTCACTTCCTTACCAGTCGGAGCACTCGCCGATTGGATCGGTGTGCAACGCTTTTTAGTTGGTCTCCACCTCGTACGAGCAACCACATTCATAGTTCTAGCCTTTGTCGGCGATGCAGTCACCTTCACGGTATTCGCAAGCGTCCAAGCCTTATGCCAGCAGGCCTCGATACCGATTCTGCAAGCGCTCATCGGCCGCGCTACGGACACAAGTACACGGACAACGACGCTCGCTCTGATTCGCTCGATCCGCAACGTCGGTTTCTCGCTCGGAGCACTTGCCGCCGCCCCACTTATAGCTACCGATAACCTTTGGTTGAATCGGGGGGTGATGATCGGGACGGGAATTGCCATCATGGTGGCGGGAACGCTATTAGTCTTCGTGCGTCAGACGCCCGATGCACCTCCCCAGCATGTACCTAGCCCGTTCGCTGGACTTCGCTCGATCCGAGACTTACGTTACCTCGGCGTTGCCGGTGTGAACGGTATACTCTCGCTGCATATGAGTATGCTCTCCGTCGGATTCCCCCTATGGGTGGCTTCGCGGTCCGACGTTAATGACTCGATTGCTCCTCTCCTGCTTGCGATCAACACGGGGATTGTCATTCTGGCGCAGGTTCCTTTCTCACATGGCGTGAACGACATCGGGTCCGCACGTCGAGCTATTTGGCTCGCTGCATCGGTTCTCGCGGCTTCGTGTATCACGCTGGCGGTGGCCGGGCTATTCACCGGCACGATGACGCTTGTTGCTCTCATCGTTGCCATTTTGCTCTTCACCTGTGGAGAGATGTGGCACTCCGCCGGAAGCTGGGAAGTCTCGTTCCGGCTCGCTCCCGAATCGGCGCGAAGCTCCTACCTGTCTGTGTTTGCACTCGGTATCGCTGCCCAGGATACTATCGGGCCGCTGCTTTTCTCCGCTGTAGTTCTACCGAACGGCGGGCTCGGATGGATGGGATTGGCGCTCCTGTTCCTTCTCGGTGCAGCTGGGGCGACAACGCTGGTACGGAAAGGCTCAGAAATAAACGTAGAAAGGAAAGCAAAAAATGGCGACTGAGATAACTTTAACATCCGCTGTGCCTTCCGAAATCTGGGAACGAATCGCTCATAAATACAGTTTCTATAGCAGCCCGTCATGGCTTCATTTCAGCGACTCCGACTGCATCGCCACCGCGGCCTACATCGTCGCCTCCGTCGACCATGAGGTTCGTGCACTTCTGCCCGCATATTGGTCACCACATGAGAACAATGTCTTGTATCAGCCCCCAGCCCCGGACTTGTTGATCCTCGGTGGTCGACGAGGTTATCTCAGTGCTCCTCTGCTGGCAACGCCTGCCGACGCCCTCCTGCTTCGCGATGTGGTCGCCGCCGCAATCGAGCGCTTCCCGGAAGCACAAGGCCGCTGGTGGTGGCCATATGTACTCGACGATGGAGCACGTCTTATCGCAGAAGTGTTCAGCTTTGACGAAGACCACATCGCCCTCGCCGGAGCGGACGCGGTGATCGACGTACCGAATGGTGGTGTTGCAGAGCATATTGATCGACTGACCTCACAACAGCGACGTACCAATGCGCGTAGAGAGTTACGCCGGTTCCAGGAATCTGGATTTTACATTGATGAGGCACCACTCGGGGATCAGGCGAAAGTTCTAGGTCCGTTATTATCCCAAGTTCAGCAGCGTTACGGGCATGATCATGGCCCATTCCAGATGACGGCATTGCTAGAACGGCAGTCGGCGTACCTTCAGGAATCATCAGTCGTGTTCCGATGCCGACGGCAATCGGACGACACAATTGTGGGATTCTCGCTGGGGTATCGGCGCGGTCACGAACTCGCCATTCGCGTGGTCGGCTTCGACTATGCTGCTGTTGAAAATATCGGCGCCTACGCGTCGCTGAGCATTTACGCACCTATCGATTACTGCGCACGATCAGGATTGTCTATTTTGCACTTGGGAATGGAGTCCCTCGACGCAAAAAGCCGTCGCGGTGCTCGAGTTCGTCCGTTGTGGGAACTTAGCACACAATGCTTCTCTGAAAGTCAGCGAAATAGTCGGACTGCAGTAATTGACCAACTGCCGGCACGAGAGGCCGAGGATTTCGTACACGCGACATCTTCACTGAGAGCCCAGATAGCAAAAAGTGCTGCTCGGTAAGTTGGCGCTGCTGCCCAGATGTATGGGATCCGGTCTGGCTTTTCCGGTGAACTGACCTGGACAAATGGAAATTTCAGCGTCCGACCATGATGGTGAAGAAACTGCTGCCTACCTTCGATGCCGATAGAGACGTCACACCCGGAGTTACCTCAAAGCACTCCGACGGGCCGAGATCAGCAAAGTATCGGAGCCGACTATTGGAGCAGACCAACGAGGTAGTTGGCGCAGACAGCGAACCACATTCCGATCGCAGCGAGGATTCCGAGATCGAATACCGGTTCCTTGTGTCGCTAGAGGAACGGATCGATTGGCCTTGCCGGTCATCGCGCCGATAATGCCGCAATGGAATCGCTCTTAAGTGTGCTCCGCACTAACGTACTCAGTCACCGGTCTGAGGCCACCCGTGATCAACTCCGCGTCGCAATCGTCGCCGAGGTCAAACGCAGCTATCAGCCACGACGACGGGGCACGCAAGAAGTTCTGGGCATCCGGCGGCAATCCTTGGCGCTGGGAGAAAAAATCCCCCAAGTGCGCATCGTTGAGAGGCGTGGGGGATATGGTGAAAAAAATCTAGCACGCTAGGCGAAACATCACCAGCACACCCAGCCTGAACGAGTGCGCACCGTGCAGGTACCGCCGTCGCACGAGAAGGGCCGCAACCGAAGGCAGCGCCGGACGTATCCTCCACCCATGATCAATGGTGAGATCACGGCTAGACTCGCTGACGCTACGTTCTCAGACTGCTCCCGTTCCAGAACTGCTTAGTGCATCCAGCAATGACGATCCGGCGCCGCGGACGTACCGAATCCCAACCGCAGGAGAGGCAAATCCCGTTGACGACTCTAGACACAGCCGTACGGGCATCGGCACCAACGGGAGCCGACCTCGCTGATATTGCGAATACGTTCGGCACTCCGGTGTGGGTTTATGACGCGCACTCGATACGTGCGCGAGTCGAGCAGCTACAGCGATTTGACGTCATCCGCTTCGCTCAAAAGGCATGTTCAAACGTGCATATTCTGCGCCTGATGCGCGAACTCGGCATACAGGTAGATGCGGTATCAGCTGGCGAACTCGAGCGTGCGCTTGTTGCGGGCTATGCAGTCGGCAACGGTCTTGACGAGATCGTCTTCACGGCCGATCTACTCGATCGCCCGACACTGTCACGGGTCCTCGAACTAGGCATCCCGGTCAACGCCGGCTCTCCTCAGATGCTTGAGATGGTGGGGGCCGTTTCACCACAGCACCCCGTCTGGATCCGGGTGAACCCTGGGTTCGGACACGGGCACAGTCGAAAGACGAACACGGGTGGTGAGCACAGCAAACACGGCATCTGGCACGAGAACCTGTCAGAGTCGCTCCATCTCATTGACCACTACGACCTTGATCTCGTCGGACTTCATATGCACATCGGTTCCGGTGTGGACTATAGCCACCTCTCACGTGTGTGCGACGCGATGGTCACGCAAGTGACGTCCCTCGGCAGGGACATCCGGGCGATTTCCGCCGGAGGAGGGCTCTCGGTACCCTACGTCCACGGCGAACCCGAGATCAACATCGACGAATACTTCAGGCTCTGGGATTCTGCCCGCCGCGAGATCGAAAACCACATCGGTCATTCCATTCGCCTCGAAATCGAACCGGGGCGTTTTCTCGTCGCGAACTCCGGATCCCTGATCGCTGAAGTGCGTGCGCATAAAGACGTCGGCTCACATCACTTCGTCTTGGTCGACGCAGGTTTCAATGACCTCATGCGCCCAGCAATGTACGGAAGTCACCACGCCGTCAGCGCCATCTCATCCAGCGGCGAAGAGTTGACGGACAACCCTGCTCCGTCAATCCTCGCAGGGCCGCTGTGCGAATCAGGCGACGTCTTCTCGCAAGACAGCAACGGCGACGTCACCTCGATCCCACTTCCCCGCGTCGCCGTCGGCGACTATGTCGTGTTCCATGACACAGGGGCATACGGGGCCAGTATGTCGTCAAACTACAACTCACGCCCCCTTGCCCCCGAGGTCCTCGTGGACAAGGGAACAGTCACACAGATCAGGCGGCGGCAGACCATCGATGAATTGCTAGCACTAGAACTCTAGCGACTGCCGGGCTTGTGGTGCCGCTCACAGCCGTTCGGCGACCTTAGGGCTCGTGTGGTCATTCCATCCCAAGACCAGCCTCGAAAGGTGTGGTCGCAATGCTCGAATTTCGTTGTGCACCGGATTCAAAATCCAGAGGACCTCAGCCGTATCCGACAGATAACGCTATATATTTCTGACTCAGTTCAGTGTCGACTGCCATCCTCGCCGAAACAGCACCCACTGATCTTGGGCAATTCGGTGATGGTGACCGGTTCTATGATCTCTCAGCTCGGAACTCCCCCACGACGCTGACGCTCAACCAGGGGCGGATCAGGCCCGGCCACCAAGGACTGGTTGGAGTCTGAAGGATTCGACGCCGCGGCAGGTCGAGCTGGCCGCGCGGAGAGCCCAACGAAGTGCGTCTACGAGCCGGACGATCCGATGCACGACGACTGCCTGTTCTGCCACCGGGGAGATTCTTTGTCGTCGTGGGTTATCACCTGAGTTTCTGGCACCGGGGACACAGATACGACGAGCGGTTCATGAACTTCTCGCGCACAAGGGGAGTACCACACCGATCACAGGGCTGCCCCTCACGGCCGTATGAATGTAGTGATCGCTGGAAGTAGCCGGAGGCACCGTTCACGTTGACGTACTGCGCGTCGAAACTCGTGCCTCCCTCCGCTAACGCCCGGTCGAACACCGAACGCACCTCGGCGAAGAGTCGGCGAATCCGCGCCTCCCCCAGCGAGGCGCTCGATCGCTCCGGATGCAGTTCGGCCGCCCACAGCGACTCATCGGCATAAATATTGCCGATCCCACTGACCAGCGTCTGGTCAAGCAACGCCCGCTTGATACCGCTGCGTCGTCGGCCGAGTGCGGCGACAACTCCGGCGAGGTCGAAACACGGATCGAGAGGGTCGCGGGCGATATGCGCGACCTGCGAGGGCACGGTTCGCAACCAGGGACCGGCGGCGTTCTCGCCCGCGTACCCACCGGACGCACCGTCGGCAGTCGGGCGCAGCGTGTCGATAGCCATCGAGCCGAAAATCCGTTGATCGACGAAATGCAGCGCGAACTCGCCGCGCTCGTGATGTTCGAGGGTGATCCGGATGCGAGTCAGCCGCTCATGAGGAGCGTCAGCGGTGCGCAGCAGCACCTGGCCGCTCATTCCGAGGTGCACGAGCAGCGCCTCGTCGTGCCCCGTCGGCAACCAGAGGAACTTACCGCGCCGCGCCGCTGCGTGCAGAACACGACCCGTCAGGAGCTGCTCAAACCCGCCAAGCGGATGCACGTGGCGCCTCAGCGACCGGATATCGACGACCTCGACAGTGGTCACCACTGCTCCGGCGATCACAGGCGCAAGGCCTGCCCGCACCACCTCAACCTCGGGCAGCTCGGGCATGACTACTCGTCGGCACCGCTGGGCGGTTCAGACGAGTAGGCCGCCCCAGAGGCACCGTTTTCTGCACAAACGCCACCCACGCCGACCAGTCGTGTCCACGCCTCCAGCGCAGCCGCCATCTCGGCCGCCTTCTTGCTGCTGCCTTCACCGCGAGTGGTAACGAACCCTCCCACGATCACCGTCGCCGTGAATACCTTGTTGTGGTCGGGCCCTGTCGCCACCACCTCATAGCGAGGATGCGGTGCACCGCGCTCGGCCGCCGCCTCCTGCAAACTGGTTTTCGGGTCCATCGAAGCTCCGAAACGCCGGGGATCATCACGCAGCGGTGCAATCAACCGCAGCACCAGATCACGTGCATCGTCGGGACCGGTGCCCAGGTGGACGGCACCGATGACGGCCTCCATGGTGTCAGCGAGAATCGACGCCTTGTCGCGACCACCGGTAAGTTCTTCACCGCGACCAAGACGAAGGTAGTCACCCAGCCCGATGCTGCGGGCGATCTCCGCCAGAGCAACGGTAGAGACCAGGCTCGCCCGGCGCTTGGCCAGCTCACCCTCGCTCAGCTCCGGATACTCGGTGTAGAGCATCACAGTGACGGCCTGCCCGAGAATCGAGTCGCCAAGAAATTCCAGGCGCTCGTTGTGCGGAATACCGCCGTGTTCGAACGCGAACGACCGGTGCGTCAGGGCAAGCTCGAGAAGGTGGCCGTCAAGGCCTACCCCGAGCGTTGCCTCCAGACGCAACAGGTCGTCACGGGAGAGGGATGCGAAAGTTGACTTCACCATAAATCGCACGTCACGCGTCGCGCAGCGACGATCCACCGCGAGAGCGGAATCAGACGTTCGCGACCTTACGACCCTTGTATTCGAGGAACAGCGCGGTGCCTGCGGAGTCCTCGACGACCTTGGCGTGGTGGGGAAGGCTATAGACAACCTTGCCGTTTTCCACAGTCTTCACAAGCGCGGGCGCCGTGGCCTTCCACTGCGAACGACGAGCGTGGGTGTTCGCGCGGGATTTCTTTCTCTTGGGAACAGCCATGATTCTCTCTTCTCTACCTCTGGTCTAATTCGGTCTTGGCAGGAGCGCCCAGACCACTGTTGTCGGAAGCGGTGTCTTCGGAAGTGTCAGGCACCACGGCCTTACCCTGCTCCGCCGCCAACCCGGCGAGCGCAACCCACCGGGGATCGTAAGCGAACGGGGCGTCAGGCGTCGCGGAACCGGCCAGCCGCTCCCCCGTGACGGGATCGAGGCCAGGGCAGTCCGGTCGACACACGGGCTGGAACGGCAGCCATAAGACAACCGCGTCCCGGACGAGAGGTTCAAGATCCACGTGGTCGTCGTGAACCTCATAGTCGAAAGCTTCGTCGGAAGAATACGCGAAAAGTTCGTGGAACTCGACTTCGACCGGCAACGAAAGGTCGGTGAGGCAGCGACTGCACTCGCCGTCAGCAGCAGCAGAGACCTCGACGCTGGCGAGGATCCCCTCGTGAACCGATTCGAGCCGAACAGCCAACCCCAGTGTCGAACCCTGATGGACCGCGATCATCCCCTCACCCCACTGCTCGGGGGCCGCGAAATCGAATCGGCTTTCCCGCATCTCGCCCGGACGCCCCAGGAGGTCGCGCACCTTCAGAGTGAAGGGCGTCTTACGGAAAGTAGTCACGACCGACAATCATAACCCCGATAGCGACCGGAGTCTGGCGGCGCGGCAGTGCCACTTCACGACATGTGGGCGGCCCGTGGTGACGGCACAGTCTCCTCCTCAGGACAGAAACAAGCGCTGGAGTCGTGCCGTGGACTCGTGCTCATGCGCATTACCGTGAGCAGATGCGCATAACGATCCTGGCCGGCGGTGTCGGTGGCGCTCGTTTCGCTGTCGCGATTCGCGAGCACCTCCGCGACCTCGAAGCGACCGGAGCCGGTCCCTCCGACATCATCGTTATTGTCAACACCGGCGACGACCTGTGGTTGGCGGGCCTGAAAGTGTGCCCTGACCTCGACTCCCTCACCTACGCACTCGCCGGAGTCAACGATCCCCAGCGCGGTTGGGGACGCGCCGGCGAGAGCGAGCGAGTCTCGGCGGAGCTGGCCGCCTTCGGGGTGGGCTGGCCGTGGTTCACTCTCGGCGATCTGGACCTGGCCACCCACATTGCACGTACCTCGCTCCTGCGCGACGGTCGTACCCTCTCGGAGGCAACCCAGGGCATCACCGCGCGCTGGCCGCTGGGTGTTCAGCTCCTGCCGATGTCTGACCAGGAAGTCCCGACGCAGGTCGAGGTTGAACTACCCGGCGACGGCATCCGAACGGTGCACTTCGAGGAGTGGTGGGTGCGGTATGGCGCTCGCCTGCCCGCTCGACGCTTCCTGCAGCACAGCATCGAGCGGGCACAACCAGCGCCGGGGGTTCTCGCGGCAATCGCCGACGCCGACGCGGTACTGATCGCGCCGTCCAATCCGGTCGTCTCGATTGGCACGATCCTCGGCGTCCCCGATATCGCCGACGCCGTACGCACCACCTCCGCCGCTGTGGTCGGCGTCTCCCCCATTATTGGCGGCGCTGCCGTCCGTGGGATGGCAGACCAGTGCCTCACGGCGGTGGGAGTCGAGACGTCAGCGAAGGCCGTCGGTCGCCACTACGGCGCCCGATCGTCCGGCGGCTTGCTCGATTCCTGGCTTATTGACGAGCAGGACGCTGCCGATGTTCCGGCTCTCACCGCGGCAGGCTTGCGTGTCCATGCGGTACCACTCTGGTTCCGCGACCGGGCGAGTTCGATGCGTCTTGCGGCCGATGCGGTGGCCGCGGCCGGGCTTGACGGGCGTTTCCGCCCAGGCACAGGCAGAATCCTCTGATCGGGTACTCCGCCCGCTCGGTACCCGCGTCCAGGACGATGTGGCAGCGTTAGATCGTCAGTTACCTGCCCACACTTGCCTGAAAGGATCCCCTTTATGCCCGGTGCCCTTGTCATCGCCGGTGGCGGCCTCGCCGGAATCGCTTGGGAACTCGGCTTCCTCCGCGGTCTTGCCGATGCCTCTCCCGCGACGGCCCGCGTCCTGCTTCACACCGACACCACCTTGATCGGCACCTCCGCCGGGTCCGCCGTCGCGGCCCAACTCAGTACCGGTAGGGAACTCGATGCTGCTTATGAAGCGCAATTGCGCGAAGAATCGGCGGAGATCGGTGCAGAGATCGACCGCGATGACCTGCAGGCTCTCGTCGCTGCCGCCGTTGAAGGCGCCAGCTCCCCTGAGGAGGCCCGCCGCCGCATCGGCGCGCTGGCACTCGAGGCGACCACCCTCACCGAGCAGGCCCGCCGCGCCGTGATCGCCGCGCGGGTCGCCGACGCTGACTGGCCGCAAGAACAGCGCCTACTGATCACCGCGGTCGACACCGCGACCGGAGAGTTGCGGGTCTTCGATCGGACCAGCGGAGTGGAACTCGTCGACGCCATCGCGGCAAGCTGCGCCGTCCCCGGAGTCTGGCCGCCCGTCACCATCGACGGGATGCGCTACATGGATGGCGGCGTTCGCTCCGGCAGCAACGCCGATCTAGCCGTCGGCGCAGACTGGGTACTGATCGTGTCGCCACAGCCCGGTATCGGGATTCCCGGTGCGGGGCTAATTCCCACCGAGGAACTCGACGCGCTGTCCGCCTCCCGGGTCGAGGTCGTCTACGCCGATGACGTCTCCATCGCTGCCTTCGGCCGCAATCCGCTCGATCCCGCCGTCTGCGCGGGCTCCGCTCGCGCCGGACGCGCCCAGGGGGCGCGCCTCGCACCTCGAGTCACGGACCTCCTCGGCATCTGAGCGACACAGGACACGCCGGGTGACACCGCCCCAGTACGGTGTGGCGGTCGATGTCACGAATACACCCATTTTGGCCGATTACGGGCAGCCTCACGTCAGTCGATTCCATCTCCTGAAATTTTTCTCAGCCAACGCTATATCTTTCCACCGGTGCAGGTATCCCCGTCGTCAGAACGTCGGGGTGCCTGCAATAGAGTCGAGAAGTTGCGACCGCTAAAGCAGGCGTCGCGAGGGAAACAGGGAGAGATTCACCGGTGGGCAGTTCACAGTTCCGCGATGAAAAAAATGTCGTCGAATACTGGCGAATGCTGGAATGGTTCAGTCCGCAACCGGTACCCAAAAAGAACGATTCGGACGTTTCGCAGTGGACCCCAGGGACTGCTCTCCCCTGGGAACAGAATAGGCCGTTACGGCACCCGGGTAAAGTATGGAGCCACCAGATCTATCTGGGCATCTATCCGCTTTCGGCAAGCTACGAATGGCTACACCATGCCTTCACCGACGCACGAGACGCCTTCGACGAAAGACCCCCGGGTGAGAGTGCCTGCGCAGCAATGGTCATCGACAAAGATGGGCGGCTCATACCGAATTCCGCACTACTGTCCTCCGCGCTCTGGGCCATCGGGCGCATCCGCAGCAATCACTATCGGGCGCCGAAGTGGATGGAGGAATTCGAGGCCGCTTCTACCGCTTTCACGGACGGTATCGCCGAGCATTTCGCCACCCCGAAAGGAACCCCACCACGACCGATTGATCACGATGCACTCGCCTGGCTCGTGCGCTTCGCGCACACGATTACCGATATCGACGGCGTGGACACTCTTGCGTCAGTAACCGTCCGGATTCGCAGCATCGCCATCGACGCCAACAAGTCGGGAACTGCGACAGATACCGATTTTCTGAATAGCTTCTATCTCGACGATCTCGCCACCGTTCACGGCTCCCTCGCCGCCGGAAATGCCGGAGCAGCACTCCGGGCCTATCTCGCCCCAGAGGGAAAGCTCGACATCACTTCGCGAATTGATGTGACGTCGGCTCCTCCCGCTGAACGCGCCATGCTGGCTCCCGCACGTCTTCCTCACGGGAGATGGCCATCCGATCCCGATCACCCTCTGGCGCGAAGCCAACAGTTCGCGGTCAATGACGCGCTCACCGAACTCGGTACCACAACCGGTGTCCGAGGCGTTAACGGTCCTCCCGGCACCGGCAAAAGCACTCTGCTGCGGGATATTCTCGCCGGCAACGTCGTCGAACGCGCTCGACGCTTGGCCCGGCTTCGCTGCGCGAGCGATGCCTTCGGGGAGACCGCGCACCGGTGGCGAGTGGGGAAATACACCATGACCGTCCCCTCCCTGAAAACGGAGCTGACCGGATTCGAAATGGTGGTCGCCTCCGCCAACAACGCTGCGGTCGAAAATATCTCGGTCGAATTGCCGGCTCGCAAAGAAATCGATTCTTCGTATTCCACTGCGCACTACTTTGCCGATATCGCCACCGCACTGCTGAATACGGACCGTAACAAAGGAAAAAGCACGGGCAACGACACAACTCCCACCGAGGCCTGGGGGCTAGTCTCGGCCAAACTCGGCAACAAATCCAACCGGGACGAATTTGTCAGCGCCTTTTGGTTCGGCCACAAAGACGGCTCCTCCCGGGCAATGCAGGACACACTCGCGGCATGGGCGAACGGTGACGCAGAAGTCGTCCCGTGGCCTGAGGCGTGCGCACGATTCCTCGCCCTCGAAAAGAAGGTGCAGCGGCTGCTTGATGAACGCACTGATGCCCAAACGCGCGCTATCACGCTCACCACCCTCACTCGCGAACTGGCCGAGCATCAGAATGAAGTCGCTCGTCTGGCCTCCCTCGCTGAGACTGCCGCGGCCGTAGCTCACCGCCACAAGGCTCACCTCCACGCGCTCGGTGCTCAGTCGGCGCAGGCAGAACAGCGCCGGACGGCATTGCTGGCGGTCCGGCCGTCGTGGTTCGAGAACCTGATGAGCCTGGGCAGAGCCGCCTCGGCATGGCGACTACGACTGGAGCCACTGAACGACAGCTGCGCCCAGCTCCAGCAGCAGAGTGATCAGGCGCAGGCTCTCTGGAACAACCTGAGCGCCGCAGCCCGCGACGCGGCGATCACTCTCCAGGATGCTCAGGACCGCGTCGCCGCGACAGCGATGCAGGTGGACCGTCTGACGCTCCTGTGCAGACGTGATCGCCTCCACTATGGCGAGGCCTATCCCTGCGAGGACGTATCGAGCATCGAGTTTCACACTCGTGCTCCGTGGCTGGACAAAGACTTGGACGCTGCGCGGTCAGAGCTGTTTCTGGCCGCACTGCAACTGCACGCCGATTGGTTGGCGAACACCGCGGCCGACAGCCGCAAGGGCCTGCGAGCGGCAATCTCCATCCTTCGTGGTGACGCGCCGCGAGGCCTGGATTCGGCGGCCGTGCAGGCGGCCTGGCAGTTATTTTTCCTGGTGGTACCGATGATCTCGACCACCTTCGCGTCACTCGGACGCCTTCTCGGTCGTCTCGGACCGGAGTCGCTCGGCTGGTTGGTGATCGACGAGGCCGGGCAGGCCTGTCCGCAATACGCGGTGGGAGCCATTTGGCGCGCTCGGCGTGTCCTCGCCATCGGCGATCCTTTGCAGCTTCAGCCGGTAGTCACGATGCCCACCAAAGCACAGCGCGATATTGCCGCCGCCTATGCGGTCACTGACACCTGGATTCCGCCCCACGCATCCGTGCAGACCCTCGCCGACCGTGTGTCTCGCTACGGAACGATGGTGCGTCGCGACGATGAGGAGGTATGGGTGAGCGCACCACTCCGAGTGCATAGACGCTGTGACGATCCGATGTTCTCGCTCTGTAATCGCCTCGCCTATAACAACCTCATGGTGAGCGGTGTGAAACGAAAAGTAGATGACCTGGACAATCCGGATATTTTTGACGGCCCCGACGGACCGCTCATCGCTCCAAGTTATTGGGCAGACACCCCGGCAGAATCGCCCGGCTCACATCTTCAAGAACGAGAACTCGAACGACTTGCGCAGGCCATCGACTATCTCGGCGAACACGGAGTGACATCGTCACGAATTATCGCGGTGTCGCCTTTTCGCGCGGTCGCCAATCGCCTCAGATCGCTTGCAGCTGAGCACGGCGAGATGACGGGAGGCACAGTGCACACCGCGCAGGGCCGGGAAGCCGACGTGGTGTTCCTGGTGCTCGGCGGGGACCCCGATTCACCCGGCGCGAAAGCGTGGGCGTCGGAGTCGGTCAATCTGATCAATGTCGCCGTCAGTCGCGCTAAGCGCCGTCTTTACGTCATCGGCGACCGTGCCGCATGGTCGAAATATCCTTATTTCCGGGACCTGTCGAAGGCGCTGCGATAATCCGGAGACGAAGCAGCAAAGGTTCGGCATCGCACCGCCGCTGTTCGGCAATTGCGCACTGAGAGGCATAGTGCAGCACTTGCGCATCCGTTTATGCATGGTCGTGGCGATAGCGGCGAAGCTCGAACAAACGCCAGACAGTAGGTACTCCCCAGCCAAGAAGCGGCCAGATAGCCCAAAAATTCTGCGGAAAACTGTAGCCGGGCACCACCGCAATAACGATCACATTAATAACGACACATGCCGCACTACCGATCAGGTACATTCGAAAGGCCCGGAATGCTCGGGCTCGACGCTGCGGGTAGGCCACATCAGCCATACTCTTTCCTTTCTCGGCAAAATTGAGAAAACGCGTCGCGCAACCACAATGACAATACGGACGAGATTTCCGCGCATAGTCGGGATTCGAGCAACTACGCCCGAGCCCTGACGAGGATGCGTGTCGCGACTCTGAACACCACGATGACGGAAACCAGACCCGCCATCTGTAGACCGTACCTTCCCCACTCCATCGTGTTATTCCAGATGGACTCCAATAACGCATAAGTGACGTACATCGGTGAGATCGACGTGAACCACGACACCGTATCAGGTAGAGATTCCTTCGGGATCACAATGCTGGAAGTAAATAGTAAAATAAAGAAAATGGTCGAACCAATCAGTTGAACAGTCCGCGCACTGAAATTAAGGGAGGCGATTAGCTTTGCAATAGAGACGAAAGCAAAGTACGCCACCACCAGCGTGACTGCAAACAACAGAAAACTGCCGCGGAACTCCACACCTCGATAGACACAAAAGACGTAGGCCGTCACGAGCGCGACCGATACAAAGACGATCATCAGATACGCCGCCGACTCAATCACCAATCGATGCCAACTCCGAATCGGCAGCAGTGATGCTGCCTCCGTAATGCCTGCCTCCTTCTGATTCGCTAGATCGTTTGTCACACCCATGAGGGTGAAGTTGCCGATCAAAAAGGCCGCGTCGATGGCCACCAGCGAGTTGTAGTAACTGACCCCGGATGACGCATTTTCGTGTGCGCCGAATGAACCGCCAAAAATGAAGATAAGCACGATGGGAAAAATGAGGGTAAAGAAAAGAGCGATCGGTTCACGCAAAAATCGCAGGATTTCGAGGCGCACGTATGCCCTCATCACCGGTAGCGAGGTCATTCGTCATCCAATCCGTTAGCGCGAGTCGCCAATTGATACAGGTCTTTTGTCGCCGTGGGCTCCACAAGACAATCCGGAAAAATGGTCGCAAGCTCATCAGCCGAATAGGCGTAGTAGCTCGTACCGTCTTCATGGCGCACGGACGGTAGTGCAACCGAATCACGTGGAGATGTCAAAGTCACCTTGTAGTTAAAGCCGTATTTTTCTTCACATGTCGCCTTTGTTCCATGGAATCGAATCCCTCGTTCAACCACAAGCACGTTATCGGCAATGTCAAAAAACTCAGTCAAATCATGCGACGACACCACCAGGTTGACGCCGCAAGATTTCACATGACGAATCACCCGCATAATCTTGTCTTTAACATCGACATCAATTCCCGCTGTTGGCTCGTCAAGAATCAGCAGCTGTTTTTTGCCAATGATTGCAAGAAGTAACGAAATGCGCTTTTTCTGACCGCCCGAAAGTGCGTAAGCATAGGACCGCAGCAGCGGCTCAATATCGAGCATGTCAATAATTTCAGCCGTGGATACGCTTTCCTGAGTCGTCAGCGTTGCGGTTTCGCCCGCCGCAAAGATTTTTTCGTAGAGACTGATGTATTCGCCGACTCGAACGCCCTTGAGGAAGGCGTCGTTTTGAAGCTGCACGCCAAGACGGTGCTTAGTGCGCAGCGAAATGGAGTGTGTCGGATCACCGAACAGTGTCACCGTGCCCGATGTAGGGCGTTCGATACCCGTCGCGAGTCTCGCAAAAGTCGATTTGCCCGCTCCGTTTCGACCGACCAAGAAGGTGAGGCCATCTTTCAACTCGAAATTGTTGCCACTAAAAACAGTGGTGTCACCAAAACGTTTGGTGACCGACTCAAATATTATTTCTTGAGCCACGAACCGGGCCCACCTTTCGGTTTGTAAGATCCGTGACAGTGCCGCACAGACGCGACAACCACGTCGATTGCTGAGACGCGTATTTCCTCAACGGGGAGAGGTCAATGAACACAAATCAGATAAATGAATCAACAAAGAATGGTGTTGGTACGTGATGCGGAAACCAGCAACCTGTCGATACCCTCCCTCGTCGGCACCCGCTGCCCGGTAACGAGGGACGCTGAGAGACAGCTCACTCAGCTCCGCCGTCGCTGTCGAGGCTGCCTCATCTGACTCTCGACAAAGTACCGACCACCAGCTGGCGTGTCAAGTTACGTTGACCGCATGTGGCCAGGATCACGGTGACCAGCCGGAAACTGTTCTCCGGTATCCAAAATCGACCATCTCGTCGCAGCTGCAGCGCCTTCTCGTATTAGGCCCGAGCTGCACCGTCAGCAGCTGCTTAACACCGTGGGCGCTTGTCCCCAGCCATTTGCCTCAGGAGGCAGCGGTTGCGAACGCACGAGGGTCGAGATACCCCTGATTGGCGTACAGACGGTCTGACGTGCCATTCGCGGGGCGACGCCGCCACAACATGTGTAGAGAGACATCATCATGAAGAGAAAGGACCTATCCAACCGGGCAGTCGTCAGAATCCTCGGCAGCCCGGATCACAGCGCCCAGAATCGTAAGGAACCGGGTGAGCGCATCATCGACAAATTCAGCACCCGCATGGCCATAGTCCTTCATAAAAGCGCCATGCATATCCGGGGCGGATACTTTGTCGCCGAATTTCCAGTCACGAACCCGACTGCCTGTCCGCGAAAAGCAGTTGCGATCGTTTGCAAATTGTTTCCTGGTAGTCCACTGCAGGGATCCGATAAGCTCGTCCACTCTGGCATAAACGTCGGTATCAAATATACTATTCCGCGTCATAAAACACTGCGTCATATGTGATATCAGCAGCTTCTCGTCAAATCCGCTCTATCAGCGGAGCGAACTGTTTCCCACCGACGCCCGCGGCACCCCGTCATCGGACACGCATCGGATCGTCAGCTCACCGATCAAGGACGACGGTGGGCCCTACCGGGCTCGAACCGATGACATCCACGGTGTAAACGTGGCGCTCTACCAACTGAGCTAAAGGCCCTCGCTGCGGGCATGCCACAAACGATCCCTTCGATCATAGTGCACAGTGTCACCGTCGATTCTTCGCACGCCGAGCCCACCTTTCCGCGCACCAGCCGCAGACGTCGCGCGTGGACAGCCTCCTGAGCACCGGGCAGCGATACTCTCAAGCACATGACGGGCACGGGCGACCAGGACGAACGCGCGCGGCGACGCGCGGAGAACCGGTGGCCAGCCTCCTCCGCGATTCTCGTCGCCGTCGCCTTGAACATCGTGGGCCACGGGGATGCCACTTCGGCGGTGCGGTTGATCGCCGCCGGCCTCACCTGCGCGCTCCTCGTACCGCTGTTCATCGTGAACCCGCGACGTCTTGACACCGAAACACGCTGGTCACGGGGCACCTCCATCGCCCTCGCCGTCGTACTCGCGACCGCCAATCAGGTGAACGTCGTCGCGGTGGTCATCGCGCTGGTGGACGGCTCCTCTGACGGGCCGCTCCTGCTGCTCACAGCGCTACAGGTCTGGGTGACCAACGTCGTCGCATACGCGCTGCTGTTCTGGGAGCTCGATCGCGGCGGACCCGTCGCCCGCGGAACACTCCCCCGAAGCGAGTTTCCGCCTGCCGATTTTGCGTTCCCCCAGGACACTTACGGCGACACCGCGGCTGAGGTAGCAATAACCTCTTCCGAGCGCGCCAACTGGCGACCGGGATTTGTCGACTATCTCTATCTCTCGATAACGAACACAATGGCCTTCAGCCCAACCGACACCATGCCGCTCTCCGCCCGGGCAAAGCTCTTGATGGTCGCCGAAAGCTTTACCGGCTTTGTCCTGCTCGCCCTCGTTATCTCTCGCGCCGTCAATATTTTGAACTGACCGCACGGCTGCCTGTCAGCAGAGTGACACGCCGATCAGAGCGGCGCTTACCGAGCGTCAGCCGGACCCTGGGTTATACCCGCGCGGGCGCCAAGGCAGCGACCGCGTCGCGATACGCATCGAGAGAACGCGCCTCACCGGGGGCTGTGACAATGGTGTCGCGGATCACACCTTCCCGGTCGATGAGGAAGGTCGCGCGATTCGCATATCCCTTTGCCTCAAGCAAGACGCCATATTGCTGTGCGACATCTCCGTGCGGCCAAAAATCCGACAGCAAGGTGAAGCTGTAACCCTGGATTTCACCCCACGAACGCAAAGTGTGCTTGGAGTCCACCGAGATCCCCACCAGCTCCACCTCAGCGTCAGTGAAAATCGCCAGGTTGTCGCGCAGCGCACAAAACTCAGCACTGCACGTACCAGAGAAAGCAAACGGAAAGAAAACAAGCGCGACGTTGCGTCTCCCACGAAAATCGCCCAATTGAATGCGCTCACCGTACTGGTTCGCGAGTTCAAAGTCGGGAGCCAGGGTGAGTTTCTCGAGAACCATCGGTCCGATGTCCTTTCGTGCGCGCGGGAATCGCGCGGGCACGAGGGGCAATGCTAGACCCGCTCCGCGCCTGCGCCAAGGCGAATCGAGCAGAGACAGCCTCAGCACGACCGGGCCGTAAGAACCACGGCACACGACACCTGGACCTGTTCAACGGCTACCGGCGCGCATCCGTCGCGGATCGCCACAGTTCGCTGGAATCGCTAGGCTTGCCCAGGTGCTTGCGCGCAACTCGTCACAGCGAGCCTCCGCGCGCGGATCCGCACCGTTCTATGAAAGTGATATCTCGGGCATGATCTGCCCCCAGAGAGAGGTCGAGGGTGACTGTTAACGATCAGGACCCGTATTCCGCCGGTCACGTAGATTCGGATCCCGAGGAAACGTTGGAGTGGAACCAGTCGCTCGATGCGCTTGTCCACGAGCGGGGTGCCGCGCGCGGACGCGACGTCATGCTGAGCCTCCTCAAGCGTTCCAAGGAGCTGCACCTGAATGTTCCGATGGTACCCACCACGGATTACATCAATACGATCGCGCCCGAGAACGAGCCCG
The DNA here is from genome assembly GCF_000425325.1 of Rathayibacter toxicus DSM 7488. Lineage (GTDB taxonomy): Bacteria > Actinomycetota > Actinomycetes > Actinomycetales > Microbacteriaceae > Rathayibacter > Rathayibacter toxicus. Next base: position 24,684 of record NZ_AUDF01000003.1, on the reverse strand, counting down.
ATTTCCCGGGAGACGAAGACGTCGAGCGCCGTTACCGGGCGTGGATCCGCTGGAACGCCGCCATCCTGGTGCACCGTGCCCAGCGTCCTGGTATCGGGGTCGGCGGTCACATCTCGACTTACGCGTCGAGTGCTTCCCTCTACGAGGTCGGCTTCAACCACTTCTTCCGCGGGCACGAGCACCAGGGCGGAGGCGACCAGATTTTCATTCAGGGTCACGCCTCTCCTGGCCCGTACGCCCGGGCCTTTCTCGAGGGTCGTCTGAGCGAGCAGCAACTCGATGGCTTCCGTCAAGAAAAGTCGCACGTCGGCGGCGGGCTTTCCAGCTACCCCCACCCGAGACTTATGCCTGAATTCTGGCAATTCCCCACGGTGTCCATGGGGCTCGGCCCGGTTAACGCCATCTATCAGGCACAGGCAAACAAATATCTCACCAATCGCGGCATTAAGGATGCCTCCGACCAGCAGGTCTGGGCGTTCCTCGGTGACGGAGAAATGGACGAGGTCGAGTCACGCGGTCAGCTACAGATCGCCGCAAACGACGGCCTGGATAACCTGAACTTTGTGATCAACTGCAATCTTCAACGCCTCGACGGTCCGGTTCGCGGCAACGGCAAGATTGTGCAAGAGCTGGAGTCGTACTTCCGTGGTGCCGGCTGGAATGTTATTAAGCTGATCTGGGGCCGTGAATGGGACGAGCTGCTTGCCCGCGATACCGAGGGCGCGCTGCTCGAGCTGATGAACACCACGCCAGACGGCGATTTCCAGACCTATAAGACAGAAGACGGTGCCTATGTCCGTGAGAATTTCTTCGGCCGTAACCCGCTCGCGAAGAAGCTCGTTGAGGACTACACCGACGAACAAATCTGGAACCTGCGCCGCGGCGGTCATGACTACCGCAAGATCTATGCCGCGATGAAGGCAGCCGCCGAGCACCAGGGCCAACCCACCGTCATCCTCGCGCACACCATCAAGGGCTACGGTCTCGGCCGCAGCTTTGAGGGACGCAATGCAACCCACCAGATGAAAAAGATGACGCTGGACAATCTCAAAACGTTCCGCGACACCATGCGCATTCCGATTACGGATGCTCAGCTGGAAAACAACCCTTATCTTCCGCCGTATTACCACCCGGGACAGAACGACGAAGCAATCGAATACCTGCAGGAGCGACGTCGCGCGCTCGGCGGCTACCTCCCCGAGCGTCGTTCCAAGTACACACAGCTCACGCTGCCGGATGATTCCACATATGCAATTGGCAAAAAGGGGTCAGGAACACAGGAAATCGCCACCACGATGGCGTTCGTCCGTATCCTAAAAGACATCCTGCGCTCGAAAGACTTCGGTCACCGCATCGTCCCCATTATTCCGGATGAGGCGCGAACCTTTGGCATGGACGCGTTCTTCCCTAACGCGAAGATCTACAACCCCCGTGGACAGCACTACACCTCGGTCGATCGGGAACTACTCCTGGCTTATAAAGAAAGCCCTCAGGGCCAAATTCTGCACGTAGGAATTAATGAAGCGGGGGCTCTGGCGGCTTTTACCGCCATCGGCACCTCCTACTCAACCCAGGGCGAACCGCTCATACCGGTCTACGTCTTCTATTCAATGTTCGGGTTCCAGCGCACAGGCGATGCCATCTGGGCAGCGGGCGACATGATGACGCGTGGCTTCATGATCGGCGCTACCGCAGGCCGCACTACGCTCACGGGCGAGGGCCTACAACACGCCGACGGCCATTCGCCCATCCTCGCTGCCACCAATCCGGCCGTGGTGAGCTACGACCCTGCGTATGGCTATGAAATTGCCCACATTATGCAATCCGGCCTCGACCGGATGTACGGCGGCTCGCACCCCGACCCGAACGTGATGTATTACCTCACCGTCTACAACGAGCCGATCGTTCAGCCCCAGGAACCAGACGATGTCGATGTCGACGGCATCATCCGCGGCCTCCACCGCATCTCGTGGGGACAGTGGGAGGGACAGAAGGCACAGCTGCTCGCCTCCGGCGTGGCCGTACCGTGGGCGCTCGAAGCACAGAAGCTACTCGCTGATGACTGGGGAGTCTCGGCTGATGTCTGGTCGGTAACGTCCTGGAACGAGTTGCGCCGCGACGGCATCCAAGCCGAGCAGCATAACTTCCTCTACCCAGAAGATGACGAGCAGGTGCCCTATGTCACACAGAAACTCGCCGACGCTAAGGGGCCATTCGTCGCCGTCTCCGACTTCTCGCACCAGGTACCCGACCAACTGAGGCAGTTCATCCCCGGCGACTTCGCGACACTGGGCGCAGACACTTTCGGATTCTCGGACACGCGTGCAGCCGCGCGGCGCTACTTCTACATCGACGGTCCCTCGATCGTCGTGCGCACGCTCCAGTTGCTTGCTAAGCGTGGCGAGGTTGACCCCTCGCTGGCCCGTCACGCCATCGAGAAGTACCGCCTGCACGATGTGAGTGCAGGCACCACCGGCAACACTGGTGGTGAAAGCTGACGGACGAGACAGTGCTCGTTCCGGAACCGTCAGCGTCGACCGGCCGAAGCCATGCTCAGGAGCAGTCGGGCACGCGTCGGAGTGCGCCCACCAGCAAACAGCACACCCTTGCCTGGCTCCGTGCAATCTCGGGTGAGCTGTCCACTCACACGATCAAGCGGCTCGAAGACACGCTGCCGTGGTACGGCAGTATGCCCCCAGGGCGGCGCTCGGCGGTGGGGCTGGTCGCCCAGGCAGGCATCACCTCTTTCATCTCGTGGTTCGACGATCCGTCGGCCACGCCGTGGATTGCCGCCGATGTGTTTGGGGCTGCTCCGCGAGAGCTGCTGCGCTCCGTCTCACTGACCCAAACCCTGCAATTAATTAAGGTCACCGTCGAGGTGGTGGAGGAGCGCGTCGCACACGGTGGTGAGGACTTGCGTGAGGCGATACTCCTTTATTCGCGAGAAATCGCTTTCGCGGCGGCCGACGTGTACGCCCGAGCGGCGGAGGCACGCGGCCTGTGGGATGCACGGCTCGAGGCGCTCGTAGTCGACTCGATCCTGACCGGGGAGGCCGATGACGAACTCCCGAGCCGCATCGCGGCACTCGGCTGGCACGGCCACGGTGAAGTCGCAGTACTCGTGGGCACCGCGCCGCCACTGTTGGACGTCGACCAGCTACGTCGCACAGCGCGGCACATGGAGGCCGATGTGCTGATCGGAGTGCAGGGCAGCCGCCTCGTCCTCGTGATCGGCCGCGCTGAACCGAGCGACACTGCGACGGAGGAAACGGGCAAACCGGTCACTTTTCTCGAGATCGCCACAGCGCTCGAGCCGGGCTTCGGCTCCGGCTACCTGGTCCTCGGTCCTGAGGTGCCCACTCTGGTCGAAGCGTCCCGCAGCGCCCGCGCGGCCCTTGCAGGCTTCGCCGTCGCGCGATCGTGGCGCAAGGCGCCGCGTCCGGTGAGCGCAGACGATCTTCTCCCTGAACGTGCTCTCGTCGGCGACCCGCTTGCCCGGCACAACCTCATCACCCAGATCTACCGACCCTTGCACGCGCACTCAACCGAACTGCTCACCACGCTGTGGGCCTACCTCGACAACGGTCGTTCACTGGAGGCAACCGCTCGCGAACTCTTCGTGCATCCCAATACAGTGCGCTACCGGCTCAAGCGAGTTGCGGATGTGATCGGCTGGGATGCTATGGGTGCTCGGGAAGCACTCATCTTGCAGTCGGCGCTGATCCTCGGCTCGATGAGTGAGCCCGACGGCACCTCCCGTCGCCGTCCTTCTCGCAACTAATCCGGTGGGCTCCTCGCCGACACTGTAGAAACGCGACAAGCTCTCTGTGGTTTGTCAGTAGATAAGAGCGCCGCACCCTGCAGCGCAGATCGGAAGACTGAATCTGTGATTGTCATCGTTGCCCCGGGTCAGGGCTCACAGACGCCGGGCTTTCTTTCGCCCTGGCTGGATGTCCCTCAGGTTGCCGAGCAGATTGCCACACACTCGGAGGCAGCAGGCATCGACCTTGCCGCACACGGCACCGTCTCCGACGCCGACACCATCCGCGACACTGCTGTTGCTCAACCGTTGATCGTCTCAGCAGGGCTAGTGAGCCTGGCCGCGGTACTCGAGGGCGGGCGTCGTGACCTCATCGCAGGAATAGCAGGCCACTCCGTCGGCGAAATCACCGCCGCCGCGGGAGCGGGCATCCTCACGGAGAATCACGCTCTTGTCTTCGTCCGCGAGCGAGCCCGCGCCATGGCCGCGGCAGCGGCCACCACTCCCACTGCGATGAGCGCCGTCCTTGGCGGCGATCAGGAGACGCTCCTCGCCCGCCTCGACAAACTCGGCCTTGAGCCGGCCAACTACAACGGCGGCGGTCAGATCGTCGTCGCCGGCACAGTCGCCGCTCTGCAGGCTCTCAGAGCGGAGCCTGTCGCGGGCGCACGGGTAATCCCGCTCCAGGTCGCCGGAGCATTCCATACCCGGTACATGGCGCCCGCGCGCGATGCCTTGGCGACCGTAGCCGCCGACCTCATCCCCAGCAACCCGACGTTGCGCCTGTGGACCAACCGCGACGGCTCGATCATTGACTCCGGCGCCGAATTTCTGAAGCTGCTCATCGACCAGGTGGCCTCGCCGGTGCGCTGGGATCTCTGCATGGCTGCGTTCGTCCAGGCCAGTGTCACCGGCATCATCGAGCTCTCCCCCGCCGGTGCTCTGGTGGGTCTGGCACAACGCGCGCTGAAGGGCATGCCGACGCTCGCCGTGAAGACTCCCGATGATCTCGACGCTGCCCAGGCCTTTATCGACGAACATGCCGCTGAATAGGACAGAGCTATGACAACATCCCCTTCTCTCACCCAGTCCAGCGGCAGTGCATACACCCGGATCCTCGGCATCGGCGCGGCGCGCGGCGACCTCGTTGTTCCCAACGAAGATCTGATCGGGCCGATCAATTCGTCCGACGAATGGATCCGCCAACGCACCGGTATTGTGGAGCGCCGCCGCGCCTCCGCCAACATCCACGCGATCGACCTGGCGACCGCCGCCTCCCTGGAGGCGATCGATCGGGCGAAGATCCGTCCAGACCAGATCGGCGTCGTGCTGGTCTCGACTATCAGCAATACCGTGCAGACCCCCTCTCTCGCGGCGCTGCTCACGGAGCGCATCGGTGCGCGCCCTGCGCCCGCCTACGACATCTCGGCTGCCTGCGCCGGCTATACCTACGGCATTGCACAGGCTGACTCCTTCATCCGCTCCGGTCTCGCGGAATACGTTCTCGTTGTCGGCACCGAGAAGCTATCTGATTTAGTGGACCCGGCCGACCGCAGCATCTCGTTTTTGCTGGGCGACGGCGCGGGTGCCGCGGTGGTTGGCCCCAGCACCGCAGTCGGGATCTCAAAGACCGTGTGGGGGTCCGATGGTTCAAAGTGGGACAGCGTTGGCATGGCCAACACACTGGAGGCCTATCGGGAGGGGCGCGCCGAATGGCCAACTCTCCGTCAAGACGGTCCCTCCGTGTTCCGCTGGGCAGTGTGGGAGATGGCCAAGGTCGCCAAGCAGGCACTGGCAGAGGCGGGCATCAGATCAGAGGACCTTGCCGCTTTTATCCCGCATCAGGCGAACATGCGCATCATTGACGAGTTCGCCAAGCAATTGAAGCTGCCAGAAACTGTCATTATTGCCCGCGACATCGAGACAACCGGCAATACTTCCGCCGCCTCGATCCCGCTCGCCACTCATCGTCTGCTCGACGAGCACCCGGAGCTGCATGGCGGGCTCGCCCTGCAAATCGGCTTCGGTGCCGGACTCGTCTTCGGCGCGCAGGTCGTGGTGCTCCCGTAGAGGCACAGGGCCACCCCTAAACTGACCTACGGTCACACGACGAACACCCGAAACACACCTCACCAAGGAGAGAACCATGGCACTGTCCAACGAAGAAGTCCTCGTCGGCTTGGCCGAACTTGTTAACGACGAAACGGGCATCGCGGTCGATTCTGTCGAGATGGACAAGTCGTTCACTGACGATCTCGATATTGACTCGATATCGATGATGACCATCGTCGTCAACGCAGAAGAAAAGTTTGAGGTCAAGATTCCCGATGACGAGGTCAAGAACCTGAAGACCGTCGGTGACGCGGTCACTTTCATCGTCAAGGCCTCCGCCTAACCCGCGACCGGCCACTGTCCTTCGGGCGCACCCCTACCGGTCATGCTCAGGTCGGGGTGCGCCCGACACTCACCAGACACGGAACAGAGAACTCGTCATGACCACCCAGAAGATCGTCGTCACCGGCATCGGTGCCAGCACTCCCCTCGGCGGAACCGCTCGGGAGTCATGGCAAGCGCTCCTCGCGGGTGAGTCGGGAGTAAGTTCCCTCCAGGCCGATTGGGTATCAGAACTCGACCTTCCCGTCACTTTCGCCGGGCAGGCCAAGGTACGACCGGAAGAAATTCTTCCCCGCACCGAAGCAAAGCGACTCGACCCCTCCAGTCAGTTTGCTCTTGTCTCGGCTCGCGAGGCCTGGGCCGACTCCGGCATCACCGATGTCGATCCGCTGCGCGTCGGAGTCGACTATTCCACCGGAATCGGCGGCCTCTGGACTCTTATCGAAGCTTGGGACACCCTCCGCGAGCGCGGTCCCCGGCGTATTCTGCCCATGACTATTCCGATGTTGATGCCCAATGCGGCGGCGGCGGCTATCAGCATGGCTATTCCCTCCCGCGCGTACGCCCGTACCGACGTGTCGGCCTGCGCATCGAGCACAGAGGCCATCGCCAACGCTTACGAGCACCTCCAGAGGGGACTCGCCGACGTCGTCATCGCGGGCGGTACAGAGTCGGTCATACATCCCCTCCCGATCGCCGCCTTCGCCTCCATGCAGGCCCTTTCGCGCCGCAACGATGACCCGGCCACCGCGTCGCGCCCCTACGACATCTCCCGCGACGGTTTCGTACTCGGGGAGGGGGCTGCAACTCTCGTCCTCGAGACGGAGGAGCATGCCCTAGCCCGTGGCGCCCGAGTGTACGCCGAGCTCGCCGGTGCAGCCGTCACGAGCGACTCTTACCACATCACCGCTCCCGATCCCGAGGGTTCGGCCGCCGCCCGCGCGATGATCGACGCACTTGATCAGGCAGGAGCAGTGCATACTGATGTGGTCCACATCAATGCTCACGCCACCAGCACTCCTATCGGCGACATTGCCGAATACCGCGCACTGCTGCGTGTCTTCGGTGACCATCTTCCCGACATCGCTGTTTCCGCCACGAAAGCCGCGACCGGGCACCTGCTCGGCGGCACGGGCGCCCTTGAAGCAATCTTCACGGTCCTGGCCTTGCACGAACGCGTTGCCCCGCCCACCATCAACCTCACCGAACAAGACCCAGATATACCGCTTGACATCGTTACCAGCCCACGTGTTCTCGGTGACGGCCCGCTAGTCGCACTCTCGAACTCGTTTGGGTTCGGCGGCCACAACGCTGTTGCTGCCTTCCGCTCTGTCTAGCGCAGCGCATAGGGCACAACCGGGGCGGACCACGCTCCACTCTTTTAGCCCGGCACCTCCTCTCCAATCCAGCCGGAGTGGCCGAGGCTTAGCCGACTCTGTGCATCCACACGACAGGGGCGAAATCGCCGGCGTATCGGAAGGGCTCAAGCTCGTCTTCCCACGCCTGGCCGAGAGCGAGGCGGAGTTCACGGTGCAGCTCAATCGGATCGGCACCGGCACGCTCCATTGCTGCACGAACACGATCCTCGGGGATCACCGTATTACCAGCGCTATCGGTTTGAACAAAGAAGACGCCGAGATCGGGAGTATGCATCCAGCGACCACCATCGGTGCCGGGAGAAGCCTCTTCCGTGACCTCGTAACGGACATCATCCCAGCCCCGTAATGCTGACGCGATAACTGCACCAGTCCCGGCAGGGCCTTCCCAGAGGAACTCCGCACGCTGAGCGCCCCGCAGCGCCGGCTGATCAATCCAGGCAAAGTTTACGGCACGACCAACAGCGCGACCTGCACCCCACTCGAGGTGGGGACAGAGCGCGCGAGGGGAAGAGTGCACAAAGAGCACACCCCGGGTTTGTTGCTCCACCATGCTGTCCTCCGTCCGTCCCAGTGCGTCTTCCCCAACGACCCGGACCACGAACGACCTGTGGCGCATTCTTTAATTAGACGACGGACAGACCATCGCTTCAGATTATGCAGCAGCACTCCTACACCAACAAGGCGGCACGCCGTACCACGAGCAAGGACCGTCGGCCTGCTGCCTATAATCGGGAGGGTTCGTGCTCTCCAGGCGAAGGCGCGTCGGTCACTGCCCCGGATCGCAACCAGTCACAAGGAGTTCTGTGTCCGTCCGCGACGGTCTGCTCGCCCTACTCACGCTCGGTCCGGCATACGGTCTACAGCTCCATGCTGAATTTCTCGACCGCGCGGCGCACCGGCCCCAGATCAACGTCGGGCAAATCTATTCCACCCTCGAGCGCCTTCGAGAACGTGGGCTCGTCGTCGGCGCGGGCACAACCGAAGACGGTTTACCGCTACACATGCTCACTGAAGAGGGCCAGACGGAGGCACATGCCTGGCTCCGTGGCGATGGTGTTTCTACCGAAGAGGACTGGGACGATGTCCTCGATCGCGTTCTGCTCGCCTCAAGCCTGTCGGAAGCTGACCTCGCCGCGGTTCTGCATGCGTACGAACACGCCCTCGCCACTAAGGTCCGCTGCGATCCGGCCACCGATGACCACCCTCAACGCCGCCTGGCTGCGCGAGCCGCACACGTCCATAAGAACGCATTCCGCAGCCTCCTGCGCGCCATTCACGACGAACTCCGGGAGGGCGACAACACTACAGGGGCGCGCGGTTTCGCCCTTGAGCGCCCGCGCCGAGGCCGACGAGCAGGAACGAGAGGGGAGATAGGCGCTAATGAGACGGACACCGATGAGACAGACGCTACTACCGTCACCTAAGCTGGTAGTTATGTCCCGCACCCCTCACGGTTTCCGTGCGTCCTCTGGCATGCGCGGACGCCTCCTTGCTGCCGGGCTGGGGGCAGTGCTTGTCCTCTGCGGGGCTCTCACCTCCCCTACTTCGGCCTCTGCGGCCTACAATCCCTCCGATTACCCCTCGTGGTCCGATGTTCAGGCGGCGAAATCGAGCGAGAGTGCCACCGCGGCCGAGGTCAGCAGCATTACCGCATTTATCGCCGATTTGCGTGATCAAGCCGCGGTACTCACGGATGCCGCCATTAAACGCGCGGCAGAGGCTGACGCTGCGAAAACAGCCCTCGACGAAGCAACGCAGCGCGTGAGCGCTCTTGAGGAGCGAACCCAAGCTGCCCACTTGAAGGCTGATTTAGCGAAGGAGCAGGCGGGCCGACTCGCCGCGCAGCTCTATCGCACCGGCGGCTCAGACGCGACACTCAACCTTCTGATCAACGGTCAAGAGTCGAGCGATCTGCTCTACCGCCTCGGCACAATGAGCCAGCTGACCCAGCAAACCAGCCTCCTCCAGGCTGAGGCGGAGTCGACCGAGAATCGGGCAGCGTCGCTGGCGACACAGGCCGAACAGGCACGCACCGAACGGGCCTCCCTCGCCACAGCCGCCCAAAGCGCCCTCTCGTCGGCACAGGCGGCACAGGCGGAGGCTGACGCCAAGGTCGCCGCACAGGAGCGTTACAGCGCCCAGCTCTACGATCAGCTCGCTTCCCTCAAGAACAGCACGGCTGAGGTCGAAAAAAAGTACGCCTCCGGCCAAGAGGCTAAAGCCGCGTTTGACGAACAGGAACGTCAGGCTCAGGCGGCTGCCGAATCCGCCCGTCAGCACAACTCGTCATCGGGATCCTCCGGCGGAGGCGTGACGCTGGGCGATGACGAGCCAACCGGCGCGCGCAACAGCTCTGCTAAAACCATCGGAGCCCTCGGCACCTATGGTGGACGCGGCGATGGCATGTCCCCGGGGCAGGCGCAAAACTACGCACGCTCTGTAGCGGGCAATTTTGGCTGGGGCCAAGACCAGGTCGACAGGTGCCTCATACCGCTGTGGAATGGAGAGTCGGGCTGGCGCTGGAACGCACTCAATAGTTCCTCCGGCGCCTACGGCATCCCGCAGGCTCTGCCGGCGAGCAAGATGGCGGTCTCAGGCGCGAATTACCAGACCAATGCGGCAACACAGGTGAACTGGGGGCTTTCTTACATCAAGAGTTCCTACGGCTCCCCGTGTAACGCCTGGGCAACCTGGAACAGCCGCTCACCGCACTGGTACTGACGCTCCCTACTCAGCGGGCCTCGGCGTAGGAGTCGACTATGGCGACACTCACCGGAAAATCCACGTCCTCAGCGCCGAAAAGTGTGCTTCCCGCCCGCGCAGCAGCCTCGCGCACGAGCACTCCCACCTCGTCGGACACCTCCTCCGGTGCATGCACAATCACTTCGTCGTGCAAAAAATAGACCAAGTGTGCACGGCTCAACAGCCCATCAGACGAGCGCAAGCGGGCGCGCAACTCTCCCATCCAGCACAGCGCCCACTCTGCCGCCGTCCCCTGTACGACAAAATTGCGGGTAAAGCGCCCCCGCTCACGCGCCCGAGGAGCCGCTAACGCCCCCTCCTCGGGTCCGGGAGGCGAGCTTCGGCCCAGCCAGGTTGACACACTCTCGCCACGCTCCCCCGCTCTGGCCGCCAATTCAACGTACGCAATCGAGCGCGGATAAGCGCGCGCGAGCCGAGGAAGTAGGTGCCCCGCGTCACCGCTCGTCGCACCATAAAGCGCACCCAGCATCGCTACCTTCGCACGCGACCGGTCAGGGACGACTCCCGCCTCGACGATCCCCTGATAAAGATCTCTTTGTCTTCCCGCCGCGGCCATAGCGTCGTCGTGAGCCATCGCCCCCAGGATGCGTGGCTCGAGCTGGGCAGCATCGGCCACGACAAGCTTCCACCCTGCATCAGCTACCACCGCGGCACGGATCTGCCGCGGAAGCTGGAGAGCGCCGCCCCCGGAGGTGGCCCAACGGCCAGTGATCACGCCGCCGACGACATACTCTGGACGGAAACGGCCCTCGCGCACCCACGCGTCCAGCCAGGCCCAGCCATTGGCGGTGAGCAGGCGTGAGAGTTTCTTGTACTCCAGCAGCGGAGCAATCGCGGGATGTTCCAGCGTCTTCAGTTCCCAGGAGCGGGTCGATTCAACCGCACACCCGGCTCGGCGCAGAGCGCGTACAAGTTCGGCGGGCGAGTCGGGATTAAGTTCGGGTGCTGCGAGTTCTCGGCGCAGGTGGCCAGCCAGTGCCTCAAGTCGCGCCGGCCGCCCACCGAACAAGGGGCGTGGGCCGAGTAGCTCAGTCAACAACCGATCGTGCACATCGACTCGCCAGGGCAGACCGGCAGCGGCAATCTCACGAGCGATCAGCGCGCCAACAGATTCGGCGGCAAGCAGGAGACGAAGGCGGCCCGGTCGGGGCGCACCCGCGAGAGCATCCTCCTGGCGTGCAAACTCCGCCACAGGATCAAGTTCGGCCCCACTGCCGTACGCCTCCTCGACATCGAAAAGGGTGTCATGTGCGCTGGGAGCAACCGCGTCAGCATCCCACACGTCACGGGGAGCGCGCGCAAGCGTTGAGCGCGCCGTATCAACGCAGCGGCGCAGAATCGCCCGCGCGAGACGCAGATCGTGACAGCGGGAGACTTCGACTCCTGCCTCGAGCAGAGCGGAGTACCACCGCGCAGTGTCGTCCCATACCCAGCGGGGATGTCCAGCCTCGCGCGCGCCAACCCAAGACGCGAGTTGTGTGGGTCCCTGCCCCGCTCCAACTTCCGTTTTTGTCGCGATGTCGAGTGCTCGCCAGTCTCCGGTGGGGCTGCCAACCAGCGCGAGAAGCATCCGCTTATTTTCCTCCTTCTGGTGAAGGGAACCGGAAGAAGGGTGGCCGGAGGCCGAGCGGTCGTGAACGTTGCCGCGCGACTTCTCAGCAGATTGATGACCGTCACGAACACGAGCACCGCGACATATACTCCTCACATATCGAACATACATTCGAACTGCGGCGTAAGTGCGCACAAAGAACCGAGATGACAACGATCAACGAAACTGCACTGGTATCAACCAACGACGAGGGCCTACCCCTTGCTTGAGAGTGGGGGCGCTAGCTATCGGGTCTGCGGCCGCCCGACGGTGTGGATATGTATGAGCGCGTGGTGGGCATCCCTGAAGGACTTCCCGCCCCTCTCTGGAAGCACACCGGTGAGTATCGGCGGCTGGCGTCTACCCGCGAAGGATTGAGCTACCGGTGAAGTCATCGTCCTCGATGTCGTCGGGTCACCCGATCTGGGTTGGAGGGTGGTGCATGTTGACCGGTGAGCGCCGCAGAGCTATTTTGTCACGGACCAGGGAGCCTTCGTCAGGGCGATCAACGCCGCGGTTCCCGAGACAATACCGGCACCGGCAATGGCCGCGATAACGAGCCAGAGGACAAGTTCCATGCCGTCGAGTCTATCGAGCCCAAGTCCCGCACTTTCCCCTACCTGGTTTCCCTCTCCCGACGAGGCACTAGCGTGACTAGGTGAGCCCCGTGCAAGCACCGACCTTCAGTCGGGACGCGGCCCGATCCTGCTGACGGTGTGCCCTCCATCGTGGCCACACACACGGAGGCGCAGGGCTACCTTACGAGCATCTGGGGCATCTTTTCGTTAGACAGGCAGCGGATCGAGTTGGCGGATGCCCCTCGCCAGAGACACAGCACTGCTGATCCTGACCTACCGGAGGACGGACGCGCATGACCATGGCTGTCCTTCACCTGGCGATGGGTGCATTGGCCGAGCTCTGCCACAGAACATCGGTGAGGGGACACTAAGTGTGCTTCGCAACGCGACGCTCAACGGCGGTGCGACGTAGGCGATCCCGTCGTAGACGTCGCGCTTGATGTGTCCAACGCCGCGCCGGAGCAGTGAGCCCACGATGCCGTCGCAGGGTATAGAACGCCCGATCGAAGCGCCGCACGAGATCAGCCACCGCGCCAAAGGGCCGCGCCGAGATTCCGACCTCTAGGTGGCGATCCAGCCTGATCCGGTGCCTCAGCCCCAGGTGAAGGCTGATCTCGACGTCATCGTGCACATAGGGGTCGTCCCGGTGCACCTCGTCAGCGATCCCCGCCCACACCGTGCGCCGCACAGCGCAGTTAGAGCCGAAAAGCGGCCAGTGCCCTAGCGCTGCCCCCATCAGCGCAAAATACGCGTCCATATAGCCGATGCGGGCCAGCGTGCGGGCAACCGACCCTAATTCAACGAAGCGTCCCGGCCCCGTTACCGCCCCCACTGCCGGATCAGCGAAATGCCCCGCGATCCGGACAAGCCACTCCGGTCCCGGCTGCGAGTCAGCGTCGAGCCTGGCGAGCACATCTCCCTCGGCCACGTCGAAGCCGCGTGCCGTACTGGCGGGGATTCCGGCGCCGTCGTGCACCACCACTCGGGCTCCGGCCCTACGAGCGATTGCAGCGCTCTCGTCGACACTGCCATCGTCAACAACAACGATCTCGAAAGGGACAAGAGTTTGCTCACCGAGAAGTTCGAGCAACCGCGTGAGGTGCCGGGCATCGTCCTTGACGGGGATGACGACCGAAATGCGCCGATGGTCCATCAGACCAGTGAACGCGACCACACCGTTCGTCCGACACATGCCACACCCGATGTCGACGACATTGGCGCCTCACGCGTGTCCCCGGCGGAACAATGCAGATCGTGACCGGCGAACCTACGTCTGTTTCTCACCTACCCGCCGAGCCGCTGCCGTAGTCCTCGCGGGAGCGCGGGCGGCCCGGTATTCTCGAATCGGGTATTTAACAGGTTGCTCCGGCGGACGGGGCTCCGGCTCCGGGATGTAGGTGACGCAGGTGCGGTTCTGGCGTCGGCGTAGGTTCACGATGAAACCGTACGATCCCGACGAAAACCCTTCGTCGGCTCCGCTCTCGGTCGAGGAGGCAGCGGAAGAAGGGCTGATGCTTGCGCAATATGCCAGCCGGATGGCAGTAAAGAATCGTGTGCTGATGGATGGTCTCACCGCCAATGTGCCGTTCGACACTGGTCGCTACTGCGTCGTGGCATCCGCCGAACTCGAGAAACTCGCCACCGAATCGGAGGCGGCAGCCGAGCGACTGCGTTCCCTCGCTGAACAGGCGACCTCGGTGGAGGGTCGCTCCGACCATGTGCATGACTACCGTTCGGCGGACCTGGAGAACCTCGATCACCGTGAGCGACTCTCCCGCCTGGTCGGTCAAGCGCTGCACGAACGGGCACGCGATAAGGAATATCTCGTGACGCTCGTCGATGCAGCGCGACACGATGCGTGGCGCGAATTGGCGGTCTCCATTGAGGAGACCCTCGACAGCACGCCGCGAATCAATCCTGACGACGAGGAATACCGACGTGACCGGTCGACACGAATGGCACTCGTCGTCGTCGACGATTTGATGCGTTTGGCCCACGAGCGCGGCGTGACGCTCGACGACTGAGAGCGCCGAGAGCGCGTCACGACGGACGCGCGTCTCTCCTCCCAGAACACGTCGCCAACCGCTAAGAATCAGGCAGGGAGGAGGAGCGGTAGCCACCGCGCACAGAGGTGATAAGAGCTTGCGCCTGGGAGAGGTAATTGTTGAGGGCCGCTTCGTCCCGCGCAGCAGCAAGCTCCGCAACCGTCGGGGAGGAAAAAACGCCGTCTTCGGGATCCCGAAGCAGGAGTCCGCCACGTGCCAACGCGACCGCCGTCGAATCATCAAATGACCAGGCATTAACCCCTTCTGTTTGCACCGTGGCTTTACCGACGCGACGGCGTCCGAGAGACCGGCGGGAGCTGGAACGGGCAATGGAGCGAACGACCAGCGGAGAAACCGTCAGCTCTCCCCGGTTCACTGCGCGGGTGACCGAATCCGAGAGCTCCTCCTTCGCGAGGCTATGCAGTGTCCTGGCGAGTTCGGAATGGTCCATAGCGGTTCCCCTGTTTCTCGACCCCGGCACACAGAACACTGTCCCGTCCCCCGCCGCAAGTCGTCGTTGTTGGTCGAACACCTCGTCGCATTCGCGTACAGGGTAAGGAGTTATCGCTCCGTAGTCCAGAGCTGACCAGCATGTGCGCGACACGTTATACAGGGTCGATCGTCCGCTACGCTCGTGGAACTGCGAGTCTAACCCGTTATCAGAAAGAATTTTCAAACGTTGACCATAATCTAGCCAACAGTTCACGACAGATTAGCCCCTGTTCCCGATTCTATGGAGCGAAACGGGAACAGGGGCTACATTATCTAGCAATAAAGATGCCCACGTCTTTCACTGTGGAACTTTCACTGACTTTTGGCCACTATCGCGACCAGAGACAATATTCTTATCGATATTAATTTTTCCGTCACCGCTTCCGATAGGGTATTCCTTGATTTGATCAAAGGCCCAATTTTTGGGGAGGGTAAAGCCGATATTTCCCCTCCACGTGTAGGACATGTCGCTCACGTAGCTCAGCGATGCAAGACCTTTTTCGCTGACGATACTGCAGGCATTGCGCACACCATAGATACCGACTTTATACTGCCCCAAACTAGGACATTCAGCCCACTTGTCTTTGATTCCCTGGAAAAACGGAACAATATTGCTATAAACGTCATCTTCACTGGCATCGAAGTCTACTGCAAAATAAATTGTTGTTCCGGGCAGGAAACCGTATGAAAGTGCGGCATTATGGGCACGTTCAGCAGCAATTTTTCCCTTCTCGTAGGTGAAGAAACTCGACTCAGTTCCTCCCTCTTGAAAAATTGGGAAAACGCTTAAATCGTTGGCAAAAATGGTGGCCAGCTCACCCGGCTTGATGTTTTTATCGGTCGGATCATCGACATTGGGCGTATTTGTTAGGTAACGACCAACAATTGCATACCCTGCTGCCTTGAGCGTCTTTGCGTTTTCCGTCGTTATTGTGGTAATGCAATCGACGGCCTTAGCGCTATCCATGCGCTCAGAGTCCCCGGTCGAGACGAGGACCGAGGCCCAGGTTTTTCTGTCGGCTTCTCCAGTCTGCGGGAGCAGAGCGGCCTCCTGCAACGACTTGACAATTTCGACAATTTTCGCCGAAAAAATACCGTCATACGGTCCGTTGTAATATTTGTTGAAGGTTAGTGCCGCCTGAAACAAATGCACGAAATAGTGGGACGAGTCGGTTGATCCCTGCACCAGGTGGGCGGCCTCCGATTGGAGACCAGCCTTAGTAGCCGAACCCAGAAAACCGTTGGCAGTGCCATCTGCTAGGCCGACTTCATACTGGACGGCGTAGATGAGAGCCTCTTGGACATCGCCCGAATAGACTCCGTCGCACGGGACCAGGGAGTAATCTTGCCGACCAGCATAACGGCCGTTAAGGGACTGCTGGATCGAGCGCACGAGCGCACTACCACCGGAAACTGCAACAGCGGAGTGCGTAGTGAGTAGACTCTTGAACAGCTTCGGAAAAATTATCGGTTCGGCCGAGAAACCCATATTGGCTCGGAAATTTGCAACCGATGTCTTTGTCGTAGAGTCCCAGACAGTCCACTTACCGTCTTTTATGGCCATGCCGCTGAAGCCCTTACACCAGAGCGCGGCTTGCACGATCCCACGAATGCCATCGTTATCTGTGGTGGATGAAACTGTCGGATACTTCGACGTGAGTATCGAAAACGTCTTAGGTCCGAATTCATCCGAAAGATCGGTAATTCCCAGCTCGTGTTGTAATGCTCGGGTGAGAGCTTTAATCGTGTCTACTCCGGCCTTGCCGTCCGTCGGAGCGGGCGTAAAACCTGGCACCTTCCCGTACCGCTCGTTTACCCACTTTTGAGCATTTTGAACCCACACATCAACCATTGCTTTTGTCCCTTGAAATCTTTTCCTCAGCAGTACCGGAAACCCTCGGATTCCCCAAGCCAATCACATCCTTCACCAGATATTTGCCCGTCGCTCTCTGCCAGTGGTCATCGCCGCTCGGACCAGCAAGCGCTGCCGAAGCATAAACAAAGGAGGTCGTGGTCGGGTTTCCTGATTTCTGCGAAACGGCAAGATCGATCGCGACCGCGCTTCCCGCTGGAATCTCTCGCATAAAGGTAATTTTTGTTCGCAAGACGTGATCCTGCGTTGCCGATTCGACCGCATAGGCATCTGCCGCCCAAGGGGTCGATGCCGGAGCCGGAGCGACAACAGAACCAGCGGCTGTCGTCGCTGCCTGAGCAGTCGCTGACGCCACTAATGATGTGGAAGTGACCTGGGCAACAGTGCACGAACCGAGGACAGTATTGTCAAGCTCAATCGTCAGTGTGGAGCCGACAGGAATCGCATGCGGACCAACGCTCGAGCACCGGAGAGCACTCGGATAGCGGTATCCATTTGGGTTCGTCCTGACGCCATCGATCACGGCGGTAGATGCCCAGCTCGCCGTCAATTCGGCACCCCACACGGTCGTAAGATCTTTCGTCTCCGTGACCTTCCATTCCCGCCGAGCCAGCTCGACATCTTTATCATCAAAGATGCTAAGTACGAGTGGAAGAGGCGCATCCACACCATCGGCGGGATAAATGTCCTGCATTGTCAACGGTAGCGCCAACAGCACAGCAGCGTCTGCACGTCCATCAAAGATATCGGGGACATCGTACTGAAGATGGGAGGGGCTCTGCCCCTCGCCAGCGGTCAACGTTGTTGTCGCAGCGTGGTAGCGTTCGCCGCACGAGACGACCGCTGTATCGCCCGCGTTAAAAATGCGTCGGTCGAACTCGATGGCAACTCGAAACGGGACCGGGTTGGTGAACTGCACCGCATGGCTCTGGACAAAGGGCACCGAAGAATACGCCGCAAAATTTGCCGACGCCACCTTGATCATGTTCGCCTCGCCCGAGACAAACGACACACGTTGAGCAGTTGCGTTCGCCGCATTTACCGCATGAGCAACTGCAGGATCTGCCGACGCCTGAGGGGCAGCTACCGCAAATGCCGCGGTTGCGCTCGTTGAGGCAAGCGTCACAAAAAATTGACGTCTCGTTACCATGCCACAGCCCTTCGCCGTCTTCCTATAATTTTTCTCGATATCATTTTGCACCATTCCTTTTTTCTGACCAAAAGTTTCAGATTTATCAAAAGGCTCCACAATAGCAAATTATTTTGCTACACCGACAATTATCTAAAGGCTAGACTCTACTTAGGTAAGATAAATGTCAAATGATATATAGAGAATCTATCAACGCTATCGCGAACTGTCAATTTGGGCTACCTGATGAATAACTGGCAAGGCGTTCACACTCCTGCCCGTTGTCCTGAAAGCACCTCCGGCGACAGAGCGGAGCAGCAGCACTGCGGCGCCCAGTTCCCGCTGTTTACTGCGCACGACACCCGAGACCACAATCCCCCACAGAGCGAGAACACCCAGCATTTCTCCAGATTTCTCCAGTCGACACGCAGTGCTGGCAAAAAAATCCTTCCGATAAACGTGATATAGCATCGCCCTACTCAGTAAGACAGCTGTAGCTCGAGTTCGACCTACATGAGGCTAGGACGGAGTCAGTAATCACGACGAAGACCAGAACCCCAGAACGGTGAAGATCAGAAGAATTGTGAGAGTGGTCGCCGTGACAGCACAAGCGACGGCAGGCATTTCCGTCGCGGGCGCTACGGAACACACCTGCAGTAGAGAGAAGGCTAGAAGGCGGCCACCGGCAAAAGCCAAGACCCTCGCCGGTGAACCGTTCGTAGCCTGCCGGTTGCCCCAAGAGGACTCGCAAGTCGCGTTCGATGGGGTGACCCTCTGCCCCTCGAGCTTTTTTGCAGAGCACTTAATTCCGAAAATAGAGATTAGTCCGCACCGATAACCACAACGGTTCCCTCGCGTCACTAATGCCAAAAGAAACAGAGAGCAGACAGGATCAAAACTGACATACCCGAAAGATCGGGAAAGCGGAGCTAAGTGCAACTTAGTGCCTTATTCATAAGGTCTGATTTCGCGCGTGTCATTGTAGGGTGCCGACTCCCCACCCAAGAAACGAGAAGTGACTAAAATGTCTATTTTTCGAGGCAAGAAGCCGATGGGTAGGGCAGATTGTATCAAGAAACGATGGAATGTCGGAAGACCAGTTCGGCTGACGATTCGCGAGCAGATCCTGGCGATCCCGATTGTGGTGCGGTACCTGTGAACCAAGCGACCATCGCGAACATGTTCGGGGTTTCTCAACCCACGATCTCTCGTGTCTACCGGCGAGTAGTTGGTCGACGGCACTGACGTTCCCACCGGAAACCTAGCCGAGACAACTACTCCGGGAAGCGACATCAACAAAGGACTTAATGTACAGATCGCCTCGGATCTGAACGGCATCCTGCTCGGCGTATCCGACCCTATTCCCGGCGCTCAACACGACCGAGCGGCCATAAAGTTATGCGAAGGGGAAACCCTTCGTGACCGCATTGAGTGGAGAGCAGACCGGGCCTCTACCAGCACGAGTGCCCTCACTCCGCGGAAAAAACCCATCCCTGTCAAACAGGACGACACCACTCGCGCGGCCAACCGACATTATCGCCTCCGCCCGCTCAGCTGTCGAAACAAGCATCACCATAGAAAAAGATAAGCAATAAAAACCACAGCACAGGCTAAGAACAATTACCTGCATAATTTGCGCCCACCTCTAGAGTGGTGTAACACGTTTTTTCGCAACACCGTTCCGCTGCCGCCCACATCGCGAATCCCCCACCTAGTGCCGACAGAAGCGCGGCATGGATAGTGTCGAAACGAAAGGGCCGCTCACCACGGTCGGAAATCGACGCGGGCAATCTCACGCCACACCTACCGGCCGCGCTCGAAGAGATAGCCGGAGCCGTCGTCGTCTCACGGGCCGCTAACTCTAATCCTTCGATGTGGCCGAAGCCGACGTTGCGCTGACCGCACAGTAAAACCAGAGCCGTCTCCAAGAAGTAGGGCGTACGGGACTTGAACCCGTGACCGACGGATTATGAGTCCGCTGCTCTAACCAGCTGAGCTAACGCCCCACAACGTCCACCACGCCGGACCGTTATGAGGCGGATCGGCGGGCTGGATCGGACGCTGCGTCGGCGGCCAGATCGGCCACCGGTTCCCCACGATACAGGCTCTCGAAGGTGCTGATCGTGCGATTGATGTCGTGTGCCGCAACAATGCTGAGGGAGGCGCGCTTCATTGCGCTGAATGCCTCCTCGTCGGCGTTGAGCACGTCGGTCAGACGGTCCGCGAGTGCCTGGGCGTTATTCGGCTCGAAAAGGAAGCCGTTCTTCCCGTTTTGGACAAGGTGCGGGAGAGCCATCGCGTCGGCCGCGACGACGGGGAGCCCCGAGGCCATCGCCTCCATGGTCGCGATGCTCTGCAGTTCCGCGATCGACGGCATCGCGAAGACGGTAGCGCGGGTATACGCCTCTCTCAGCTCCGCATCGGAGACGTAACCGGTAAAGCGAATGCGGTCATCTATACCCAGCTGGGCGCCGAGCTGCTGCAACTGACGCAGTTGATCCCCTCCGCCCACAACGTCGAGCGTGGCCTCGAGTGAAGGGTCCAGCAGGGCTACCGCGCGCAGGAGTACATCGATGTGTTTTTCTCCCGTCACGCGGCCCACGAAAAGAATCGAGTTGCTCGTGCGAGGCGAGAAATCGGGAGTGTAGTTGCTGGCATCGATACCGCACGAGATTGCGTGCACCCCGCGCAAACCGGTGTAGGTTTCCAAAAATTGGGCAGCCTTACGCGTCGGCGTCGTTACCGCCTCGGCGCGATCGAAGGTACGGCGCGCGGCGCGCCACGCCATCTGCACAGCCTTGGCCTGCACGGCTTTGGGCAGCAGGGTGAACTCGAGCATGTTCTCCGGCATGAAGTGATTGGTACCAATGATGCGGATTCCGCGTTTGGCAGCCTCAATGCCCAGGCCACGGCCGACAATGATATGCGATTGGAAATGCACGACATCTGGCTTCACCTTGTCGAGAATTCGCGCACTATTCTGACGAATGCGCCACGGCATGGCAAAACGGAGCCAGTCATGGGGGAACCAGCGCCAGCTGTAGAGGCGGTGCACAACGATGCGCTGACCCTCGTGGGTTTCGTAGCGGGTACCGTTCCATCCATCGGCCGAGGGGGCGACAACATGCACCTCGTGACCGCGCTCGGCGAGACCGGCAGCGAGACGCTGGGCGAACTTCGCGGCTCCATTAACGTTGGGGGCGAAAGTATCGCAACCGATCAGCACCGTCAGGGCTGCCAGGCCGACATCGGCCGACACCTGTCGTGACTCGTCGCGGGAATCTGACACGGAGTAGGTCCTAACGGTGTCAAGCTCCTCACTAAAAACAGCGAAGAGCGATCGGCGTGAGTTGGTCGTTAACGTGGCACCTCGGCGCGGATCCAGTGTAGGGAAGGGAGGCTCGCGAGCCGACACCCCGCGCCGCGCGTCGACACATGGGTTAGCGTGCCTGCGGGTGATGCTTGGCAAGGAGGAAGACACCCCAGATCGCCACGGCGCCTACCAGGAAGAAAAGGGGAATCACCCACGGTTCCGCATATTGCGCCTCCCCTAAGACAATGATACCGATCGCTACAGCCACGAGCGGATCAATTACGGTCAGGCCCGCGACAACAAGGTCAGGAGGGCCGGACGAATAGGCATTCTGCACAAAGTAGCCGCCGAACGCCGCCGCGATGAGCAACGATACGATGCAGACAACGGTGAGCGGATCGAAATCGCCGTATTTGATGCGGTTCAGGGCAACCTTTGACAAAGTCGCCACAAAACCATAAACGACACCGGCGCCAACAATGTAAAAAAGCACTTTTGCACTGCGTCGGAAAACTCGAAAAGTGATCACGAAAACGGCGAGCACAACAGCGAGGATCAGTAAAATAGTGATTAGCTCCGAGGTGTCGATCGACTTGTCGACAGAGTTGAAAGCGGCAACAAGAACGAAAGTCCCCACTCCTGCGATACAGAGAATGATCGCCCGCACCGACGCGGGATTCAGACGCGTCCGGCTCACCCGGGCATTAACCACAGCCGTGATTACCAGCGCGACTGCACCGAGCGGCTGTACCACGATCAGCGGCGAGAGGCTCAGGCTCGTCAGCTGGAAAACGATCGCGAGCCCTAACAAGAGCGTGCCAACGACCCAGGACGGACGCGAGAACAGGGCGACGATCTGCCCCCCGCTCAGTCCCGACGAGCGGGAACGCTGTGAGAACCTTTCAACCTTGGCGACGCCGCGATGCTGAAACTGCGCACCCAGGGAGAGGAACACCGCTCCTACCAACGCGATCGGGATGCCGACAAATTTCGCCGCGTCGGTCAGGTCGGCGATATCGGAGGACATAGGAACGACCCTACCCAGATATCCTGGCGGACTCTTCCCTCGTAGGGACTACTAGACACAACGGTGGAGGGCAGCCTGCGACCCACGCTCGCCGGGCGCGGTTATCCTGATCAGCATGGCCGTCCTCCCCATTCGCATCAGCGGCGAACCTGTTTTGCACTGCCCAGCTACCGCTGTTACAACATTCGACGACGAATTGCGAACCCTCGTAGCCGACATGTTTGACACGATGGATACCGCCCCCGGAGTCGGCCTCGCGGGCCCTCAAGTGGGTGTCGCTCTGCGCCTCTTCGTCTACGACTACCCAGCTGATGAGACGCCCCGCCGCGGAGTCGCAATCAATCCCGAATTATTTGTCACACCGGCGCCGCTCGGCGCCGCGGACGAGGACACGGAGGCGGAGGGGTGCCTGTCCTTCCCCGGCGAGCGGTTCCCCTTACGGCGCCCCGAAAAAGCGATCCTGCGCGCGAGTGACCTGGAGGGCACGCCGTTCGAGATCGTGACGGAAGGATGGTTCGCGCGGGTCCTCCAACACGAATTCGACCACCTGAATGGGATCCTCTACACCGACCGGCTCGAGTACGAGTACCACAAGCAGGTCGCAAAGATCATCCGCAAGCGCGGCTGGGGCACATCCGGTGTCTGCTGGACGCCCGGGGTCGACAATCTCGAGGGCTGAGCCATCAGCCACTCACGCCAGGTCCACTCCGTGCACGCCGTTGTGGTGACGAATCACGGGGAAGGAGGCGACCACACCGCGACCAACACCGGGCGTCCGCGTCTCCGTGACGTCGCCGCCGAAGAGCACCGCACGTTCCTGCAACTCGCTCAGAGCAGGAGTGTCAATTCGCTCAGTCAGAGCGCGCAGATCAGCACCGACAGGGCTGTCGTCGTTTTCAGCCGCGCCGTGGCGTTCCCGATCGTCGTTGATCTCCACGTGAAGCCCGGTCGGACTCCAACGCCAGCTGATCTGCAACACCGTTGCTGCTCCACCGGAAGTCAGTGCAGCATCGACGGCGTATTCCAGCACGCGAAGTACCGCTATCTCGGCGCCGTCCTGCAGGGGAAAGGGCTCGCCGAAAGTTTCCTCCTCGATCACGAGTCCGCGCTCGCGAGCGCCGTCGAGTAGCGGCGCTGCTGCGCCCGGAGGCGGAAGTACGGCCGGGGCAGCACCGGCGACGGTCCCGATGCGGCGCAGCTGGGCGAGCGATGCCTGCGCTGCTCGCACCGTACGCTGGGCAGCGCGGTGTGCTGCCCCCGGATCGCGGTCGATGGTGAGCCGTATACTCTCGGCCTCTTCTACCATCTGGGCCGTGCTGCGAACGGCGAGCTGCTGAAGTTCACCGACGATTCGCCGCCGAGCATCTTGCTCGGCTACGGCCAGCTCAAGACGGAAAACATGCTCCGCGTCTCGGGTTCGGTTCTCGGTCGAGCGCCGTTCGGCGGCCAGAGCACGGCGCCAGAGTACGACGGCCGCACCTGCGACGAGCAGGGCGACAACGAGGACAACGTCACTCACGACGGCCTCCTAAACCAGAGATGCAGGGGAAATGGGCAGAGAGCTGTGACAAGGCCACCGGAGCGATGCTACCTGGGAGCGAGTGCACAGTCTCCGTCCTCTCAACCGAGGATCTCGTCTGTTCTCGCGCATCTCACGAAAGGGAGGAGCGCTGTGTCATCAGCGCACAACCGTCGATCACTATCGCACGTCATCGACCGTGGCGATGATGCCACATCGAGTTTCTCTTTCTTCAGTGATCTGATGCGATTGGCGCATATCTTTCTAAGGCTTCGGTTACTCGGGGGAGCTAAACAAACTCTCTTACGGATGCGACGGCACAGCGGTTGACGGTGGAGGGCTCCAAAAACGACAGATTTTCGCGGACCGGTTCCACGCGTCCATAGCCACAGTAGTTGGGTTCTACCATGCGATCGTGCTCTGATTTAATCAGGATAAGGCATACCTGCAAGAGCCGATTGAAGCTGCACCCGCCGGTCGACTGCACCAATTTTCCGGCGAGAAACCCTACTGCGAAACGGTATGGGAGAATTCTTTCTGTTAAACGAAACCGAACAATGCGCCGAGCAGAGTGCCTAACCACATAACTAGTCGAGATTATATCTCCGCCGTCTGATCAGCATTCGCACGACACCCAACGGAAAAAATCTTTATATCGCTATCGGATGCCCCTAAAACGCACATAAAAATATTTTGAGCAAATAGCAAAATTTAGTAATTTTTATCACCTAATCAGGGATTTACAGTCCCCAACCACAACCTAATCAGGGATTTACAGTCCCCAACCACAACCTAATCAGGGATTTACAGTCCCCAACCAC
>NZ_KE384349.1:74888-507741 GCF_000425325.1 Rathayibacter toxicus DSM 7488 | reverse complement strand
CCGAATGAGTCTCTGCCGGGTGTGTGGGTTGCTTTTCCGAAGTGGGATGATCCTGTTCACCCGAAAATTTTGGGTCAATGAATTCGGTGGTTGTGTGGCGCCGGTTTGCGCCCGCGGCGCTGTTTCTTTTGGTTGTGGTATTTCTGCTGTGTGGTTGTGTCGCTGATGTGGGTGAGGTGCGAGATGCTGGGGGGATGACTCGGGATGAGGTGAGTAAGTTGACGTTGCAGCAGGAGTTTGAGTTGAATGCGCAGCGTTACGTGCATTTTGAGGAGGTTTTGCGGGATGCGCAGTTGCAGATTAGTTCTGGTGTGTGGGACTGGGGTGGTGGTGAGACTCTTCCCGAGCAGGCTTATAACGGGGGTGTGGGTGGTGGCCTTCCCGGTGCTAATGGTCACAATAGTTATTACGTGAAGGGTACGCGCATTATTTTACCTCCGGGTAAGCATGGGGATGTTGCGGATCTTGATCCGATGCGTGGGTATTTTGAGCAGAAGGGCTGGAAATATTTTATCCGGAAATATGATGGAGCGGCCGAAATTTGGGGTATCACCGGGGATGGATACCGCATCAAATACATGATTCAGGACAGTGGCCAGTATTCGATCAGTGTCTATAGTGAGCTTTTTTGGGCTAATGATGCGGATGCTCTTTTTTGGGCTGTTGCTGAGCGGAGGGATAGCAATTTTCCGAATGAGTCTCTGCCGGGTGTGTGGGCTGCTTTTCCGAAGTGGGATGATCCTGTTCACCCGAAAATTTTGGGTCAATGAATTCGGTGGTTGTGCGGCGCCGGTCTGCGCCCGCGGGACCGCTTGTCGTGACCGGTGTCTTGTCACCGTTAGTGACGCAGCCCGTCGAACCACTGCACTACACACCAGGCGCCCTGCAGTGTGAGGGGGACAGTCACCGAGGAGACTGCAAGCGCCAGCACCGCGGCGAGGATGCCCAACGCACCAAAGCGACGTTCGCCTCGGCTTACCAGTGCTCGTACCCCTGTTCCCATTGCCGCGAGGGCGAACGCTACTCCTGGCACTAACCACAGGGGATGCATCGAGCAGGTGAGACTCAGTAACCCCAGCGCAAAAGTGACGAGCCCGGCCTCGCGGGGGCGGGCCGACGAGCCCGACAGCGCGACTGGTTGCACTTCCGAGGTTGTCGCGGTATCGGGAGAGCGGGCAATACGGCTGCAGGCGATGGACATGCTGGCGATCCTCGCCTCAGTTGAGTACATGCGGGCGTCAGACCTCCACCAACGGTGGAGAAACCGAGCAGCTGCTCACTGGGGAGGGCGCTCAGTGTCGGTCGAACGGCGCGATCGGCGTTATTCCGGGGTTCCACGGGTGAAAATCGACGGTATTTGGTCACGGGGCTGGTAGGTTACCGACGGTCCGACCGGTTGAGGGAGTCCGTCCTTCGCCCGTGGACGCCTCACAACAACTAGCTGTTCTCAACAGCGCGAACGTCCTGGGAGGACACACCAATGGCTGACAAGTCACTCAACCGTACCGAGCTCGTCGCGAAGATTGCCGCCGATTCCGGCCAGAGCCAGGCCGCCGTCAACGGCATCCTCGACTCTCTCTTCTCTATCCTCGCCGACTCCGTCGCACACGACGTGAAGGTCACTATCCCGGGTTGGATTGCCGTCGAGCGCACCTCTCGCGCCGCCCGCACCGGCCGTAACCCACAGACGGGCGAATCCATCGAGATCGCTGCCGGTCACTCGGTCAAGGTCTCGGCTGGCACCAAGCTCAAGGCTGCGGCCAAGTAGATCCGGCCCTACGGGTGAGGGGCGCGGCGGTACGCCCGGTCCCTCACCCGGGGAACGTAGGCTATCGGGGTGAATCGACCCGCTCGGATTGTCGGCCCGGCGCTTGCGCTCGTCGTTGCGTCGCTCGTCGCTCTCTTGGCGTCGCTCGCTTTCGGTAACGGTGCGACGGCGCTTCTTCTCAGTGATCCTGGTCCCGTCGTGCGTTACGGGTTACCGATCGCTAAGCTGGCTGTCAATCTGGGCGCTGCGGGCATGATCGGCTCGCTTGTGTTCACGCTCTTCGCGCTGAGCCCTCGACCACAGCCCGTCTTTGCCTCCTTCGAAGGAGTGCGGACACTCGGATTTTCCGCCGGGGCCGGTTCGGCTACCGAGCTACGTACCGAGTTCACTCTCGCACTTGATCTAGCCGCTGCGAGTGCCGCTATCGTCGCCGCTGCCAGTGCCATCACCGGTTTCTTCACTTTCCTGAGCGTCACGCAAACCCGGCTGAGTTTCGACCACGATTTCGGTACCAAGCTGAGCTACTTCCTGAGCAGTATTCCCGTCGGTCAGGCGTGGCTGCTCACGACTCTGCTGGGCGCTGTCACTACCGTGCTCTGCTTTGCCGTGCGCAACCAGACCGCGCTTGTCTTCGTGACGGCGATCGCACTGTTGGCCCTCCTACCCATGGCGCAGCAGGGCCACGCCGCGGGTTCAAGCGGCCACGACGCTGCCGTCACGGCCCTTGGTTTGCATCTCGTTTTCGCCGCGGTCTGGCTGGGTGGTTTGGCAACACTCGTTGTGCTGCGTCCGCTCCTTAGCGGTCCGCGCCTCCTCGCCGTCCTTGAACGGTATTCGAGTCTTGCGCTGGTGAGTTTTGTGGTCGTTGCTGCCTCCGGATACCTCAGCGCCGAGCTGCGGCTCGGCACCCTCGATAACGTGCTCACGCCCTACGGCATCCTCGTGCTGGTCAAGGTGGCAGCCTTGGTCGTGTTGGGGGTGTTCGGGGCGCTCCAGCGACGCGTCCTCATCGCCCGGCTGCGCGTCTCTGGGCCAGGGCACAGTGGCAGCTTGTGGTGGCTGGTCGGCACCGAACTCGCCGTGATGGGCATTGCTTCCGGTGTCGCGGCGGCGCTCGCCCGCACCGCCACCCCGGTCAGTCAGGTCGCCGCCAGCCAGCTGAGCAATCCCACTCCGGCCCAGTTGCTCACGGGGGAGCAACTGCCTCCGCCCGCGAGCGCGACGACCTTTCTTGCTCTGTGGAATGTCGACCTCGTCTGGCTGCTCGTGTGCGCTTTCGGTACGGTCTGGTATCTCGGGGGAGTCGTTCGTTTGCGTCGTCGTGGAGACCAGTGGCCCGTGCACCGCACAATTCTCTGGGTCGCCGGTATGATCCTGCTCGCTTACACCACCAATGGCGGCGTCAATGCTTACGAGAAATATCTGTTCAGCGCGCACATGCTCGCGCATATGATCCTGACGATGGCAGTGCCGCTGCTGCTTGTCCCCGCTGCGCCGGTAACATTGCTCGCCCGTGCCGTCGTGCGTCGCACCGACGGCTCTCGTGGGCCGCGCGAATGGGCGCTGCGTGCTGTGCATTCCCGCTTCGCCACCGTGGTCTCGAATCCGATCGTGGCTGCTGTGCTCTTTGTCGGCTCGCTGTGGGGTTTTTACTATTCGCCGCTTTTCCGCTGGGCGACCACCGACCACATCGGTCATGAGTGGATGATCGTGCATTTTTTGATCACGGGTTATCTCTTCGTCAGTGTCCTCATTGGCGTGGATCCGACGGCGCATCGGGTCCCGTACCCGCTGCGCCTGCTGTTGTTGCTAGCTACGATGGCGTTTCATGCTTTTTTCGGTCTCGCTCTGATGACAGGAGAAGGGCTTCTCCTTGCCGATTGGTACGGAGCAATGGGGTGGGGTACTTCGGCACTTGCCGATCAGCAAGCGGGCGGCGGGATCGCGTGGAGCGTAGGTGAGATCCCCACCGTCGTGCTGGCAATTGTTGTAGCGATGATGTGGAGCCGCTCGGATGAGCGCGAGACTACGCGTCGCGACCGCCAGGCCGATCGCACCGACGACGCGGAGCTCGCGGCCTACAACGCCCAGCTGGCGGCGCTTAACAAGCGACATTGAGAGCGTCGACGATACTTCGTTAATCTTTGAGTGCTCTGCGATTGTGCGCCTGAGTCCGCTGATCTGCGACAGCTTTCCTATACTGGGCCCGCCACTCCACCAGTTGAACCACCACGGGGTAACGGTGCGAGGCGGCTTACCATGATTGAGGAGGCTTCGTGATAGAAGCGCGCGGATTGACAAAAAGATTCGGTGACAAGCTGGCGGTTGAGGGCGTCACTTTCACCGTCCAACCGGGAAAGGTCACCGGGTTTCTCGGGCCCAACGGAGCCGGCAAATCGACGACGATGCGGATGATGGTGGGGCTTGACCGTCCAACATCGGGCACCGTTCATGTCAATGGCCGCCCCTATGCCGAGCACGCGGCACCGTTGCGAGAGGTGGGGGCGCTGCTGGACGCGAAAGCCGCTCACGGCGGCCGTTCTCTTCGTAACCACCTTCGGGTAATGGCCGCGACTCACCGCATTCCGCGCCGTCGTGTGGAGGAAGTGATTGAACTGGTGGGGCTCGGTAGCGTCGCCAGCAAGCGGGTGGGCAAATTCTCGCTCGGAATGGGGCAGCGCGTCGGTATCGCGACCGCGCTGCTCGGCGATCCCCAGACTCTTCTGCTTGACGAGCCGGTGAATGGACTCGACCGGAGGGGGTGCGTTGGATCCGCGACTTCGTCCGCTCCCGGGCAGCTCAGGGCTGCTGCGTGCTGTTGTCGTCGCATCTGATGAGTGAGATGGCGCAGACCGCCGACCACATCATCGTGTTGGGGCGTGGGCGTGTTCTTGCCGACGCCCCTCTCGCCGAGTTCCTTGCGGAGTCGCGTCCCCGGGTGCTGGTCACCAGTCCGGAGGCCCGGCGGCTCGCCGAGCTGCTCGTTTCGCGCGGTGCTATCGTGCGGCCAGCAGATAGCGGGATCGAGGTTGAGGGCTTAGATGCTCCGGCGATTGGTGAAATTGCTTTGACTGGCGGCATCGTGTTGCATGCGTTGACTCCGATGGTCCGCTCGCTGGAGGAGGCGTATGTCACGATGACCGCCTCCGCCGTCGAGTATTCAACTCCGAGCTCCCCGTTCCAGGAAGGAGTCGTCCGATGACTACTCACGCCGCCCACCGCCCCCTTGCTCAAGAACCACTCCGAGTGCGTTGTAGCGGTGTCATCCTCTCCGAGCTACTGAGGCTGGTCACGGTACGGTCAACATGGTGGCTGGTGGGAATTGCGCTGGGGCTTGCGTCCCTTATCACTTCGCTCCTCGTCGCGAGCCTCGCTACTAGCAGCAGTAGCCGTCTCTCTGCATCCGATGTGATGTTGAGTGTCGTTCAAGCATCGACGCTTCACGTGGGCTTTGTTGCCCTCGTTGTCGCTGTGCTCGGAGTGCTCTCGGTAGGAAGCGAGTATGCCACCGGCATGATCCGCTCTACCTATACCGCGGTTCCCCAACGGTTGCCCTCACTTCTCGCGCGGACGGGTGTGGTTGCTGCCGCCGGTTTCCTCGTGGGGTTGGTGACCGTTGGTGTGTCCTTTGCCTTCATCGCGTCGGCGTTCGCGCTTCGTGGTACAGCACCTGCGCTGAGCGCTGAGGCGCTGGGCGCCCTCCTCGGCGGCCCCTTTTACCTCGCGGTGGTCGGCGCATTTTCAGTTGGGCTAGGTGCCTTGCTCCGTAATACGGCCGCGGCGATCAGCACTACAGTGGGGCTTCTTTTCGTGCTGCCGACTGTGTTGATGATTTTTAAGGCAATGACCCACGTCTGGTGGGTCGATACGGTACTCAAGTATCTGCTTTCGAATCTCGGTGACAAAATTTCGAACATCACCGACCAAACCATAATGCCTACGCCAGTGACCATCGTCGCGCTGATCGTCTGGGCGCTGGCCACTGTGGTTCCGGCGCTCCTGCTGACGCATCTGCGCGACGTCTGAGTGCTCTTGCCGCCTCCGCAGTCCCGCCGGTCACGGTGGCGGCTTCGGAGGCGGCTTCGCTCGGGGCGGCTGGGTACAGTGGAGCGGTGTTCCAGCCGAGCCTCTCTGATGAGCAGCAGCGGGTGTACAACCTCATCGAGACCACCCGGGAGCATCTTTTCGTCACCGGCCGAGCGGGCACCGGAAAATCCACTCTCCTCAACCACCTGAGTTGGCACACGGAAAAGCAGATCATCATCTGCGCTCCGACCGGCGTGGCTGCCCTTAACGTCGGTGGTCAAACCATTCACTCGCTCTTCCGACTCCCGATCGGTGTGATTGCCGATTCGGAGTTGGAGCAGCCACCCGAGCTGCGTAAGCTCCTCAATGCCATCGACACGCTCGTCATCGACGAGATATCGATGGTCAACGCTGACCTGCTCGACGGCATTGACCGTAGTCTCCGCCAGGCGAGGCAGCGGCGCTCTGAGCCATTCGGAGGCGTCCAGGTCGTTCTGTTCGGCGATCCGTTCCAGCTCGCTCCCGTCCCCGGTGACCCGGAGGAGCGCTCCTATTTCGCCGACCGGTACCGCTCACTGTGGTTTTTCGACGCCCTTGTCTGGCGGGAGACATCGCTGCGCATCGTCGAGCTCGGTCGGATTCACCGCCAGAGCGACCAACGCTTTACCTGGATGCTCAACGCGGTGCGTTTCGGCATGGTCACCAAAGAGATCGCCGATGCCCTCAACGCCGCGGGGGCGCGCACGCCGCCGGACGACCGTGCGATCACCCTCGCCACGCGTAACGACACCGTGAACCGCATTAATCGGACCGCGCTGTCACAGCTGAGCAGCCCGCTCAAGACAGCCCGCGCTGAGATCAGCGGTGATTTCGGCGGTCGCGCGTACCCGGCTGATCAGAATCTTGAACTCAAGGTTGGTGCGCGGGTGATGTTCCTCCGCAATGATGCTGATCAACGCTGGGTTAACGGCACGATCGGCCGAGTGACCAGAATCGCGGGTACGGTCGAGGTCGAGGTCGACGGCGAGGTGCACGAGGTCGAACCCGTTACGTGGGAGCGTTACCGATACTCCTATAGCGCCGCCACCAAGAAGCTCAGCCGCGAAATCGTTGCCGAGTTTGCGCAGTTCCCGTTGCGGCTGGCCTGGGCGGTCACCATTCACAAGTCGCAGGGCAAGACCTATGACTCGGCGGTCGTTGACCTCGGTCAGCGCGCTTTCGCGCCCGGGCAGACGTATGTTGCGCTCAGCCGCCTCACCAGCATGGAGGGGCTTTACCTCAGTAGGCCGCTACGGCCGAGCGACATCATTGTTGATAGGAATGTCCTTCGTTTCATGTCCGAGCACCGCGCGGAGCCTGCTGAGGTTGCGGGTCGCTGATCAACGTTTAGGCCGCGGCGCAGCTGCGTGCAAGGTCGCGGAAGAGCGCGTTGGTGAGCCGATATGCCTCCGCTACCTCGGCGATGACCCGTTCGCGTTCCTCGTCGTCCCAGTCTGCGGCGTCGAGTTGCTCGCGGTAGGTCGCGCGAAACGCCGAGGGGGTCGCGATCTCGCCATACAGAAAGAAGCCGACCCCGTTGGTCTCGAAGCCGAAGCGGCGCTGCAGGAGGGTGCGAACGATTGCACAGCCCGACAGGTCGCCGAGGTAGCGCGTGTAGTGGTGCGCGACAAAACCGCCGCTCCAGTTGGCCGCCGTGGTGTGGATCCGTTTCACGTATTCGGTGGTTGACGGAAGCGGGCTGATTCGTTCGCGCCAATCAGTGCCGACCAGAAAACGCAGGTCCTCGGCAATGGCGGGGAGGCGGGTGAGCTTGGGGGAGAGAAAGGGGGCAGCGATCGGATCCTGTGCCATCGTCGCGGCGACAGCTTCGAGTGCTTCGTAAACGAAGTAGTGCTGCGAAATCAACGCGATGTAGTCATCGCGGCTGCCGAAGCCGGTCATCAGCGAGGTCATGAAGGCGGCGCCTTCGGCATCCGCACCGGACTGACCGATATGTTCGCGCAGGGCTTGCGAGAACGGGATAACATTCGTCACGTTCGCCTCCCTCGATTTGTTAGGTTGTCCTTACCTTAGTTGAGGGAGGGGGAAGAAGCGAGGAAGAGCTGCACGATTAGTGGTTATGCCCGTGTACTCCGGTCATCGGGATCATTCCGTCTCTTTCGCTCGAAACACCCGACGACGCTGCTAGAGCGGGAACCGCCACGGCGGAAACAGCGAGCGCGCCGATGAGGAGACCAATCACAGTACGCCACGTGGAGCCAAGCTGCTCATCAGTCGGAGGCATGCCTAGCGTGGCGGCAATCACCGCCGCAGCGACAAGTTGAAGCAGCGTAGCGGCGAGGACCGACAAAGGGTTGTAAAGAAGACCCGACAGGAGAGCGACGACGACGCCTCCGAGCGTCACGGCCGTGATCCCGAGTGCTACGCCCGCCACGACAATCCGACCGTATGTGAGGACTAGTACCGCCCAGAGTAGTTCGCCCGCCCCGAGCGCACTGAGGGGTACGGTGACTCCAATCGCGGATCCAGCTGCAAGCGATAAATGAATCAGACCTGCACCGACAGCCGCGAGGGCAGCGTTGCAGCGTGCTATGACGGCCACGATTGCTCCAGTCTGCGCTAGTCCGGACGGGACCAGGCCGTGAGCCTCCTCGTCGAGGAGTTCTCCCCGACGAGGAGGGAGCCCCAGACCGACACACCGCATCGTGTCGTCCAGGGCCGTGAGGTCCGTCCGCCGCGGAAAACGGCGGGCCCGCGGCGGACGGAGTGGGAGGGCGGTTGGGGACGCCCCGGTTATACCGTCGCGGTGTGCGAACGGGTCGTCTTTTCGACGCCCAGTCCAACTCCGAGAAGCACCAATGCGCTCGCGAGGTGGAGAAAATGGTCAGCTGTGTTCAGCGCAAGCACATTGAACGCCGTGTTTACCAGGAAGAAGCCGACGATGCCGAGGACGAGGTACACGGCTCCGATAGTGATATTGACTGACTTCGCGGCGGTGACCGACGAGAGCCCCGCGATCAGCAACGCTGCGCCGATAAGGAGGTGCGCCACGTTGTGGAATGGGTTTACCGCAAAGATGCCTAGGAGCAGCCCACCCTGCGTGGCGAGGAATTGCACGCCGCCGGTGACCGCGAAACCGAGAAGGCCAACGACGAGATACACCGCACCGAAGACGGTGGCCACTAGTCGGTTGGGAGATGTGCGCATATCTGTCTACCTCCTTTGAGCAGCGCCCCTCGCGCTGTCCTCTTCTCTTCGTAGCCCGTCCATCGGCGGTTTGGAAACGGGGTGGACGAATGCAGGCCTGCTCGTCTCCAGAGGATGTCGAGACCCGCGTGATCTAGCGAACAGCTGTAGGCCCAGGAACGAGAGTGCGCGTGGGCGAGTACTGCGTTCATGCCCGTGCCCACCGCATCGGCGATCGCGGCGCGAGACGTCGACCGACGGTGCAGAATGATCACCGTTGCGGGGTGAGCGGCCTCCTGCGGTAGTGCCGTCCCATCCCCTTATCTAGGGTTAATGGGGATTTTCTGACCGTGGGCCTCTTTGCCCAGAGCCGGAGAAGGAACATGACACGTACTTACTCGGGGAGACCTCAGTGGCGACGAGATCAGGAACCTCATTACGAAAGCGTTTTCCGTCACGGCGGAGCCCGAAGTTTACCGGTCTGCAGCGGACCGCAGAGGCCTCTTCCTGCTGTTGGAGAAAAGACTTTGGCCGGCGCGTCCACTGTCGTGTGGATCCGCGATTTCACTCGCGCGGCGACGTCCTGACGATCCAGGAGGCGGCGGGCTCTCTCGACGGCGTGTGCCTGGATTACGTCGACCTTCACAACTCCATGGCGAACTCGCCAGCGATCGTCACCTGGTCACCTGGAGCGAGGACCTGTCTGTTGTCGATTCTTTCGACTTCGGTTACGCGGATACCCGAATTGACAGGGAGAACTTTGACGCTCCCGACTACCGCAACGAGAAGTCTCGGCGAATCGCCGCCATGATGCCGATTCACCCGGGCGGTGAGATCTCCGACGACCTTGTCGATCATCCGCCGTCGATCATCTATAGCCAGGCAGAGAACAGGATGCGCGGCAGTCACGAACCAACAGCCCCACCGCACGATCTGAAGCAATGCCCCTGCGTGCGGCACGCGTCGATGTAGGAAAGCTACGGAGGCTGCGACGCAGAACTCTGCCAGGGGTTTCGTGCGGCGACCGGTGGGCGCTTGTACACGGGAACAGCGGCGTTTGTACACGGGGGCGGAGTTACCGATCTCTGACGGCCGCAGGCCGACTCGTTATCCGTTGCGCTTAGGGATGGAACTACCGACCTCCTGGTCGTGCGCGATCCCGCTCCGTGAATCGGAGAGGGATCGCTACCCTTGTTCGTGTGGAGGGCATCTGGGCAGCGATCATCGCGGCGGCGGCGGCGTTGTTGGGTAGTGCGACGACCGCCGTGATCTCCATGCGGTCGGAGCGTCAGCGGCGCGAGATAGAGCAGTTGCGCGAAGATGCGCGCTACGAGCGGGAAGATAAGGCCGCCATTGAGATGAAGGCGAACCATGAGCGCGACGACGACGCAGCGGTCGGGCGCGCCGTTGCGGAACAGTTCTTCCAGGTCCGTGAGCACGTTCAGGACTACCATGCAGCGAATAATGGGGTCTTCGATGACTTCTTCAATGGTGAGTGGGATTCGAGTCGAGAGCGGCAGCTTCGGTTGAAGATTGGTCTCATCCGGGACTCCGAGGCGCGCAGCCGCCTGGTTGCCGTACTGGATGCGCTTCTCGACTTCCAGCCGCTTGCACCGTTTAGTGGCGTATTGGATACGCAGCGGTTTGTTGAGGACACTCTTGCTCTCGGCGGTGAGCATGCGCTCGCTGTTGCGCGCGCTCAGAAACCAGAGCGTACGCACCTTCAACAGTTTGATGCGCTGAAGTTGAATCTCGGTCTCTGGGATGATTTCCTGGAGCACCAAGCTCAGGTGAGAGCGCAACGCGAACGGGATCGCCTGGTGAAAGAGGAAGAAGCGGAACGTCTTCGGTATCGTCAGGAGGAAGCGGAGTTCGATGCCCTGATGGACATCAAAGCCGAGATCGACTCAGACTGACTCACCCCTGATCGGCGCGAGCAGTTCGTCGAATGCCTTCGCGAGTCACCCGCGTACTGAAGTTGCTACGTGCCAGTTCAGCTTCGTGCGCGCGTCATTGATGATCGTGATTGCGCGATCTACTCGGTTGGTCCAACCGTGTACCAGTCCCCATGTAGTCAACTGAGCCGTCGGTCGTTGAGGGGGGGGGGGACTTGCCGCTCACCAAGATCTTGCCGATGAACCGCTGGTGGCATCCGTTTAGCCAGTTGCAGGCGTGGAACCGGGATCACCGGCATGAGCCGCCTCGAAGGCGCACACCACGAGCCGAGGGCGGCGACACTGTGGGTCATAGCGCATGGGCTCGATGTTCCGCTGAGCGATCTCGTCAAGACCCTGGGGCACTGAGGACCGTCTCGCTCCGCGTCGCCCTCGCAGTCATGAACGCGCGATGACGGTCAGGTCGTCGCGCGAGCGCGGATGCTGGTGCGGATGTCATCGGTCTGAATCCCGATGGAGTTGAGGTGCTGGCGCATCTGCGCGAACACCGGAGCTTGCCGGGTTGGGTCTGCGATGGTCATCACTGCGGCATACTCGATGCCGTCATCTAGGAGCTTCTCGTTCGTGCGTTCCAGGTAGTCGACCACGAACTTCCACTGGGAAGACGGTCCGCGCCCCCTCATCTTCGTAGTCTGGAACGACTTGACGACCTGCCACTTCATCGCTTCTTTGAGGAGGTCGCGCTCAGTCTTGTGCGCCTTGTCGGGGGCGGGCAGTGAGTTCACGGGGGACATTTGACCCTTGAACCGCCCATCGTCCTGCCTCTGCATGAGGCGGGCACCGATGTTCGCGCGGACACGCTCGTCACCGTGCTCGTGCGCGATCGGCGGGCTCGCGACCAACGTGAGCCGCGCCTGCCCGCTGCACCGGCCACCATCCTTCACCAGCGCCTCGGGCCAGGTGAACTCGAACCAGTTGTCCTCCCGGGGCTGAAGAGTGCTGCTTACGACAAGCGTGATCTCCGAATCATCCCGCTGCAGCATCTTCTCTGCGGTGATCGGGACCCCGAATCCGATCAGATCATGAGTGACTGGCAGGATCGGCTTCTGTCCGAATACATCCGGGGTGTGTGCAAAGTGGACCATCAGTGCGAGCAAGGTCTCGCGAGAGACGTTTCCATCGATGA
This sequence comes from Rathayibacter toxicus DSM 7488, assembly GCF_000425325.1. Classification (GTDB taxonomy): domain Bacteria; phylum Actinomycetota; class Actinomycetes; order Actinomycetales; family Microbacteriaceae; genus Rathayibacter; species Rathayibacter toxicus. The sequence goes on along the minus strand of NZ_KE384349.1, from coordinate 495,680 downwards.
GCGCATCCAGGTCCGCGAGCCGACGGGCAACGAGGGGTGCAGCGTAGCTCGTCCCGCAGCCACTGACGAGGAATCCGTCCTCGTTCACGGACACCAGCCCGTGGTTCCCCGTAGGCTTGGCCGTCCCTGAGCCTCCCACATGAGCAAAGTCCGGTTTCGTTGCTCCTCGTAATCCGGGTCCGCGTCGGCTGTAGCGTGCGAGTGCGAACGGCACCTGCCCGGGCATACCGGGAGGGTTCAGTGCACTCACCGAGACGTTCTGGATGCTCTCGCCTGGTTCGGCGACGAACCCGAGGTGGTCCGCGGCGAGTGATGCGAGGGCCTGGTCTGGCATATTGTGCCACTCCGAACGCATGTCGCCGGGAAGAAGGTTTCCGGCGGAGATCACGAAGATCACGTCATGTGCCTTGGCGATCTCGTCCAGACGAGCGGCGGTGAATCCGTACCGGGTCGCGTCCCCGGGGCTCTGGATGTTCATGCTGAGGTTGAAGATCCGTACCCCGTGGTCACGTCTGTACGCCTTGACAGCGGCCTCGATCTCGTCCAGGAACTGGGGTACGCCACCTGGGTAGTAGGCGTCGAACGGCAGCCCGGTCTGACCGGGGTCGGCGGGCAGCACGTCCACGTCGAAGATCAGGCAGCCTCTGGATTGGTCGCTGAGGTAGGCAGGGTTCAGATCGGCGGCAGCGACGAGCAGGCCAGAGATAAACGTCCCGTGATCGGTGTTTCGATCCGCAGCGGAGAGCGTACCCCAGCGGTCTCCCATCCAAGGACGTAGGTTGTCACCGACCCCGCCATCAATCACGCCGACACGCGATGCGATCTCTTTGTCCGGTCCCGCGAGGACGTCCGGCGCGACTTCGTTACCCAGCGCCGTGTCGTCGGCGTGCTCGGCGGAGATGATCGGCGGCAGAGCTATCGACCGCACCCGAGGGTTGCGGCCGAGGGCGTCGAGGAGCTCCTGGTGCCGCTGCGCGGGCGAGGAAACAGCGGCCTCCACGCGCGACTCGGTGATGTCGTCGCGGCTGGAGGCTGATACGGTGCTGCGCTCGGATGCCGTGATGCCGAGCGTAAGCACGCGCCCGCCGTGGTCTCCGTCTCGAAGCGGCCGTGCCGTTGTGCGGTTGGCGTCGATTACGGCGTTCAGACGCCGCTCCGCGACCATTGTTTGGCCGATAAGATGCGGGACGTGGCTGGCGGACGCGACCGGGAAGCAGGTCACGATGTAGCGCCCGCCGGTCCCAGCCCGTGACAGCCACGCGGCGGCCTCGGCCGCACTGAAACTCCACCGGTCCTGCTCGGTCCACAGGGCGACACTGGCGACTGCGGAGGCTTCACAACGCTTACGGGACGGATGCCGGGCAACCACGCCCGTGGTCTTGTTGGTCTTGTCGACGACGACGGTCTCGGCGCTCTCAATCGCGTCGATGACGTAGGTCAGCGATTCCGGGGTGACCGCAAATATCGGTTCCCCGATACCTTCCGTCGCGACATGCGGCGTCCACCGCGCCTGGAACAGCGCCCGCTGTGGCCGGTGACTCTTCGCGATCGCATCGCGCTGCATCGTAACTTTGACGTAGCCGACGCCGCCGAACTGGGTATCGGCCGCCAGTGCGTCTCGGATCGCCCTGAGGGCTTCCGCGAGCCCGTCCCGGTGCCTCGTGAATGCACGATCGTTGCCAGCATAGAAGTCGGTCCCGTTGCCCACGGGGGTTGATGTCTCGCGCTCGGCGCGGAGTCTTTCTGTGTTCAGGAGAAGCTGGATAGGCTCATTGTGCATAGGTCACTCCACGGATGCGATTTCAAGTACTCGGCGTTGGATGGTCTTCGTGCTTACATCGAAGAGGTATGCCAGGTCGCTGTGGCTGAACATGGCAGATGCGAGACGGCGGACCTGCTCTGGCTCGTCACTGTGGAGCGCATTCAGCACGCCTTTACCGATGTGCACTGATGTTGAACTCGCGACCTGAGCGATCGTCCGAACCGGTGGTGTATCCTGCGCGTCAGCGAACAGGCGGCGCTTGCGGTACTTCGTCGTAAGCGTCCGCAACTCAGCTCCGGACAAGCCTTCGGCGACCCACGCGAGCAGTCGAGCCTCGATACGTGACTGCTCACCCGTCGTGTCGAGTGAGCGTTGGGCTATTTCCACCCGCTGCTCGAAGCCGGGCAGCGGGATTGCAAGCTGCACTTCGAAGCGCCGCCAGATTGCAGGGTCGAGGAGTGCTTCGTGGTTTGTCAGCGCGATCGTGACTCCTCGGGTGGCACGCACGTCCATGTTCTGCAGGAGCGCGTTTACGACACGCTTGATCTCCCCGACCTCGTTCGGGTCGTCTCGGACTTTTGCGAGGGCGTCGAACTCGTCCAGGATCAGCACGCAGTCGTACCGGTTTGTGAAGGCGAACAGCGCGCTGAGGTTGCGGGCGGTCGTGCCCAAGAACGAGCTGATCAAGCCATCTAGCCTCGCCAACACCACCGGTTGGCGAAGTTGCTTAGCCAACCACAGTGCGAGGGTTGTCTTCCCAGTGCCGGGCGCCCCGTACACAAGCAGCGATGGTGAGGGAGACAGTCCTGCGTCCCGCAACCGGTCTGCATTCATCCACTCCATCAACAGTGCATCGATGTTGGCCTGCACCGACAGGGGAAACAGCGGCAACGTGGCCATGATGTCGTCAGCCATGATGACAGTTGCCAGCGGTGCCGAGGAATCTTTGTCGACCGGCAATGGCGTCTGCGCGGTGATCTGTTCCAGGCCGTTGAGCACAGGTGTGCTCTGGGTGAGTCGGCTAGGCGAGATCTCGGTCTTCCGGGCTTTCTGGTTTAGTAGCTTCGTCAGGGCAGCGGCTTGCGTGTGATCGCCGTCGGCTTCGAGCGCGTCAATGAGACGTCGCACCTGGTGCGTGAGTCGCTCAGAGTCGTTGTTCCCCAGCGCGATGCGAAGAAGCGAAGTTACTATCGGGAAGTGCTGCATGTGGACAGCATAGGGCCAGCGTAGGACATCCTGAGGCTCTAGGTGGACAGAGTGGGGTCGTGTTGGGACACGAAACCGCATCCTGCGGACGACCGGAGGCTGCTCCACCGTCTATCTTTCCGCGCCCTGAACGGATAGTGATCGAACTTACGCCGTTCCATGTTGGCTGACGCGTGGCGGCTTGAGGCAGGCGACGCGTCGCCGCCGGGAACGAGTCGAGCTTCAGCTCCTTCACGAATCAATAACGAACTATTTGGCTGACCGATAGTTCATATTGTCATGTGAGCGTTGCCAGTCCATTCGAGGCCCATGGGCTCGGGGCAGGAATGGCAAGAGTCCGTCCGCTGTGGCTCGGTGCGCATGGAGACCGACGACGACCGACTTGTGGTGACGTTCTCCTACGTCATGATCTGGACGCGTGAGTGGCTTGTTTGTGGATGACGAGTGTCGCTACGGCGTTGAGGTTCTCGTGGATCGCGGCCACTCGTATGAAACCGAACGGAACTGGGCTGACAGGCTCTGCGGCCGTGACATCGAGCAGGTATTCGACCTCCACTCCAACCAGAAGCGGGTGCGCCCCGCGCCAGACCCGCGCGTGATCTACATCGACGGGCAGCTCTTCACCGCCGCGATCCCCGCCTACTTGAAGAAGCTGCCCGCGTTCGCCATCGGCATGACCGTGGAAGAGAAAGCGGCGCTCACGAAACAGTATGACGAGCATTCTAAGTGGACGTTCAAGCGGATGGGAGGCCCCGATCTTGCCCGGCGCACCCAGCGGTACCGCGGCCCCGCGCTCGCCGGCACCGTCCGCCGCCCGAACGTCCCCGAATCGATCGAACTGTCAGTCGACACCGGCCCCTCAGTGACTGCGTCGGAGGCGGCGAGTGCGGCTGCGGCGCAACCATAATGCTCGGCCCTGACGATGAACACGGCACCCGGCAGCGCCCCATCTACGGCACGAGGGCATGGACCGAGTCATACGGTCGGCGTAACGCCGTCGAGTCCGCGAACGCGCTGATCAAGGTCCACTACGCCCAGCTGCGTCGAGGATCGATCAGAGCGCTCGGCCAACTCGCCCACGGCTTGCTCGTCTCCATCATCCTCTCGACCGTTAACATCGCCCTCCTGGATACTACCTACGACATCGATGCAGGCAAGCATCTGCCCGATGACGTGCCGATCACTGCGAGAGAACCACGCACCCAGGCGCTACACCGCAAGCCAAGGTCCTTCCAACGCCGGGAGCGGACACCCAAGGCGCAGCCGAAGAACGACGGTCCGAGCACGAAGACTGTCGACTGGGCCACCGCAAAGTAACGGACCGGGAACAGCCCACGCGCACGTGTTACCCCGGACCCCTTGCCGGGGCGGGGGTGCTCGTCGTGCACAGGCTCGGCCAAACGTCCCCTATCCCTAATGAAGCGGCACGGTCGGAGACCTACAGCGGGACCACCGCCAACAGATCGCTCGCCAATGCCTCGCTCTGCTCAGGTTCGCGACGACGAAGCATTACTTTTGCGAGCCAGCTACGGAGCGAGTGACGGGAATCGAACCCGCGCCATCTGCTTGGGAAGCAGAAGTTCTACCATTGAACTACACTCGCGCGGCGCCTGGTCGGCGCACCAGAGAAGTGTAGCAACGCCGACGATGCACTCACGCTCTAGGATCGCCTTCGTGCTGCTTTCCGATCGCGACATCAAGCGTGAATTAATCTCAAGTCGGGTGGGGCTCGTCCCGCACGATCCGACGATGATCCAACCTTCCTCCGTCGATGTGCGCCTCGACCGTTTCTTCCGGTTGTTCGACAACCATCGCTACCCCTACATCGACCCCGCCAGTGACCAACCGCAACTCACTCGACTGGTCGAGACTCCGGCCGACACACCTTTCATTCTGCATCCCGGTGAATTCGTGCTCGGTTCCACCTACGAGCAGGTTTCGCTGCCCGACGATATCGCTGCGCGCCTCGAAGGCAAGAGTTCGCTCGGGAGGCTGGGCCTGCTCACCCACTCCACCGCTGGCTTTATCGACCCCGGCTTCACCGGACACGTCACCCTCGAACTCAGTAACGTGGCAACTCTGCCGATCACGCTCTGGCCTGGTATGAAGATCGGCCAAATGTGCTTCTTCCGCCTCAGCTCGCCGTGCGAGAAACCCTATGGATCGGCGGCGAACGACTCCCGTTATCAGGGGCAGCGCGGCCCGACTGCCTCACGTTCCTCGCTCAACTTTCACCGCACAGACGTTTATTCCGACTAATCGGTGCGTCACCCCATCAGGAGCGGAAGCTGTAAGACGAGCCAGGGTGAAAACGCCCACGGAGCCGCCCGGGTAGCGGTCAGCGTCACCTTCGGGTCGACCCACTCGTAATCCATTACTTCGTCGGAGCGTGGGTCGAGGGCATTACGGTGTGCGAGCGTCGCAGTGTAAACGGGACACACCTCGTTCTCGACGACCCCGGAGGCGTCCACCGCGTGATACCGGAAGTCGGGTAGGGCCACCTCCAGCGTCTCGAGCCGAACTCCGAGTTCACGCTTAGCGCGGCGTGCCACTGCCTCCTCGATCCGCTCGCCGGGAGCGGGGTGGCCGCAGAACGAGTTGGTCCACACGCCGGGCCAGGTGCGCTTCTCGAGTGCTCGGCGGGTGACGAGCAGGGCTCCGTCCGGTGCGAAGACGTGGCAGGAGAAGGCGAGATGCAGTGGCGTGCTCGCGCTATGAACGGTTGCCTTGTCGGCAATTCCTGCCGCGCCTCCGTGGTCATCGAGGAGGACCACTTGTTCGATCCGGTTTCCGTCCGCAGCTGTTCCTCCCGAGGTCATAGCGCCAAGTCAAGCACGCCGCAAGACATTGGTCGGCTTATCGTCGATTAACGTCCCTGTTGTTAGCCTTCCCCCTGTGGATACGCGCGACCCCGTGCTTTCGTCACGACTGAGCCAGGTGCATGTCGATACCGTTCTCGAGCGCTTCTTTGCGTTGGCGCGATCACGCGCGTCGCGGTGGGGCTCGGGTTATCTCAACCTGTGGCAGATATTAGAGGCGAACAGTCGCGGCGGAAAACGTTTCCGTCCGCTGATGGTGTTGGTGGCTTATGAGACGCACGGCGGGGAGGACTCGGAAGCAGCGGCCTACCTTGGCGCCGCGTTCGAACTTCTGCACACGGCTCTGATTGTGCATGACGATGTGATCGACCGCGACTTCGTTCGACGCGGCACCCCCAACGTTTCGGGCCGATACCGTGACGAGGCGACTACAGTCGGGTTGCCGGCGTCCCTTGCCGAGCATCGGGGCACCTCTGCCGCAGTGATTGCCGGTGATCTTGCGCTCGCGGGCGCCCATCGTCTTGTCGAGGGTGTTGGTGCCTCCGACAGAGTGCGGGGTCGGCTCTTGACTTTGCTGGACGAGGCAATCTTTGCCTCTGCTGCAGGCGAACTCGCCGATATGGATTTCTCGCTCATGCCCGGGACGCCCACGGTGGATGAGGTGCTCGAAATGGAGCGTTTGAAAACCGCGGTGTATTCGTTCGAAACACCGTTGCAGGCCGGCGCGATCCTCGCCGGGGCGGATGACGCGGCGGTGGAAGCGTTGGGTGAATTCGGGCGCTGCATCGGTATCGCTTACCAAATCATCGACGACCTTCTCGGGGTGTTTGGTTCGGAAGGACAGACCGGCAAGACCACCCTCGGTGATCTCCGCGAGGGAAAGCGTACGGTTCTGATCGCGCACGCGGCAGGAACCGGATGCTGGCGAGAGATCGAAGACCTCATCGGAGATGAACAGCTGGGCGTCGAGACGGCTGAGAGAGTGCGCCGCATCCTTGAGGACTGCGGCGCTCGCGGCTATGCCGAGTCCCTCGCGAACGACTTTGCCGACCTCGCTTGGACCGCTCTGGATACCTCCGCCGTGACGGAGGAATTTCGTACTGAAGTGCGACCGCTCGTCGCCAACGTGGTCGGGCGCACCCGATGAACGCCTACCGCGGGAGGTTCGTCACATCGATGCCGAGCGGGAGCCACTGAGCCATATGGTGGCACAATGAACCGGCAGAGCCAATTGTATGACCGCGTCGCGCACGAGGCATCGGCGAGGGTGATTCGGCGCTACTCCACGTCGTTCTGCTTGGCTACTCGCCTGCTTGCTCCGGGGGTCCGAGAGCGAGTCGAAGACGTCTACGCGCTGGTGCGCATCGCTGACGAGATCGTCGATGGAGTCGCTGAGGAGGCGCGGCTTCCCCGCGCCGCAGTAGAGGAGGCGTTAGATGCCTTCGAGGCCGAGACCGAGCGCGCGCTCGACACCGGCTACAGCTCGAACCTCGTGATTCACGCCTTCGCAAGGACGGCGCGAGCCACTGGCATCAGCATGGAGCTCACCCGGCCGTTCTTCGCCTCGATGCGCGTTGATCTGCACGAGAGCGTGCACACTCCAGAGTCGTTCGAGCGCTACGTCTACGGTTCGGCTGAGGTGGTGGGGCTGATGTGTCTGCAGGTGTTTCTCGCCGCGCCCGACGCGGATATGGTGCCGTCGGTGGCCCACGAGCGGCTCGTCGCCGGAGCGCGGCGTCTCGGCGCGGCCTTTCAAAAGGTGAACTTTCTCCGCGATGTGGCTGCCGATATCAATGGTCTTGGCCGCAGCTATTTTCCGGATGTGGATCCGCGAGCGTTGTCCGAGCGCGATAAGACAGCCCTCCTCGCCGACGTGGCTGCGGATCTCGAGGTGGCCGGGGCAATCATTCCTGAACTTCCGCGCTCGAGCCGTCGAGCCGTGCGGCTCGCGCACTCCCACTTCGTTGCGCTCACCGATCGGATCCGCGCCACGACGGCCGAGGATCTCCTCCGCACCCGTATCAGTGTGCCGATGTCGACGAAGTTGGTGCTCGCCGTCCGCGCGTCGCTCTCGACTCTCAACTCTGGCAGAGGCGCTCGACCGGTGCGGGCGTCCGGCTCTGCAGTGGGGCCTCCTCGCGCGGTTGTGATAGGAGGCGGAATCGCCGGTCTCGCCTCCGCGGCACTGCTCGCTCGTGAAGGCTATGCGGTGACGCTGCTCGAAGCGCGCGAGACGGTCGGAGGGCGCGTCGGGATGTGGGAGCGGGATGGTTTCCGCTTCGACACAGGCCCCTCCTGGTATCTGATGCCTGAGGTCTTCGACCACTTCTTCCGTCTGATGGGGACGAGTTCTGCCGAGCGCCTCGATCTGGTGCGCCTCGATCCGGGATATCGCGTCTACAGCGAGGGCAGTGATGAGCCGATCGACGTGCGCGCTGATCTGGAATCGAATCTCTCCCTGTTCGAGCGGATTGAGCCGGGCGCAGGCAATCGACTGCGCGACTATCTCGACTCCGCACGTGAGACCTATGAGCTGGCCCACCGTCGCTTTCTTTACACCAGTTTCTCGTCGTTCCTCCCGCTGCTGCGCCGTGACGTGTTCAGTCGCCTGGGCACCCTCGGGAGACTGCTGCTGACGCCGCTAGACACTTTTGCGGCGAAGACGGTCGCCGACCCTCGGTTACGGAAAATCCTCGGCTACCCGGCGGTATTCCTCGGTTCCTCACCCTTCACGGCGCCGAGTATTTACCACCTGATGAGTCACCTCGACCTCGTCGACGGTGTTCTCTACCCGATGGGCGGATTTACTCGACTGATCGCTGCCGTGCGCGAGGTTGCGGAGGAGGCGGGTGTGCAAATCCGAACGTCGTCGCCCGCCACACAGATCCTGACTGCCCGTGCTCCCCGGGGCGCTCGACGCAAGGCCGAGGTTATCGGAGTTGAGTTCGAGGGCGTGGCGGGGATCGAGCGCGTCCCCGCGGAGGTGGTCGTTAACGCCTCCGACCTCTTCACTACCGAGCAGACGCTTTTGCCCGAGGAACTGCGCACTTACCCGCCGGAGTATTGGCAGAAGCGTCAGCCCGGGCCGAGTGCTGTGCTCATACTGTTGGGTGTACGCGGCGAGCTACCGCAACTTGAACATCACACATTGCTTTTCGCGGACGACTGGCGTGACAACTTCGGCCGAATCTTTGGCAAGCATCCGACCGTGCCTGACCCGGCCTCTTTATACGTGTGCCGCCCCAGTGCGACCGACCCTAGCGTGGCTCCGGAGGGGCACGAGAATCTTTTTGTCCTCGTGCCGATCCCGGCTGACACCTCCATCGGTCGTGGCGGGAACGACGGCGGTGGCGACGTGCGCGTCGAGGCGATCGCTGATGCCGCTATTGCCCGCATCGCGAGCTGGACCGGAGCGAGTGACCTTGCGGAGCGCATCGTGGTCAGGCGCACTATCGGGCCGGCCGACTTCGAAAGCGATCTGGGTGCCTGGCGCGGCACGATGCTCGGTCCCTCGCATGTGCTCTCCCAAAGCGCTTTTTTCCGGCCTGGCAACGTCAGTGCGACCGTCGACGGGCTTCTCTTTGCGGGGAGTTCAACCATCCCGGGTATTGGTCTGCCTATGTGCCTTATCAGCGCTGAGGTGATGCTTAAGCGTGTGCGCGGCGATGTCTCGACCGAGCCGTTGCCTGTGCGCCATGTTCCCGCGCCTCCGCTGGCGCCGCGGGTGGCAGAGTCGGATCCCGTCAGCCTGGGGGAATGAGCGGTGGATATCCTTTATTTGCTCGTGCTTGTCCTCTCGGTGACCGGGATGATCGTGCTCGATTGGCGCTTTAGGTTGTTCTTTTGGGCGGATGCACGGCGGGCAGTAATCGTGCTGCCTGTGGGCGTCGCCTTCTTCCTGGCCTGGGACTTGGCAGGTATTGGACTGGGCGTGTTTTTCCGTGGCCAATCCCCGTACGTCACCGGTTTACAGCTGGCGCCGGAATTGCCGATCGAAGAAATTCTTTTCCTCACATTGCTGTGCTATCTCACGATGGATCTCTACGGCTTCCTCAGTCGGCGCAGCGCACACCAGGCAGAGACCCGAGGATGACGTACGCCCTGCTCACTGCAGTGTTTCTCGCGGCTGTGCTCGTGGTGTTCGTCATTGCGCTGCGCCGTGGCGCGCTGCAAGCGGTGGTCATACTGGGGAGTGTTGTTGTCCTGCTTGCGCTGACCGCGGTCTTCGACAACGTGATGATCGGTGTCGGTCGACTCGTCGCTTACGACGACGGGTTGATCTCGGGAATTCGGATCGGTGTTGCTCCAGTGGAGGACTTTGCCTATGCGATCGCCGCGGCTCTTGCCTTGCCGGCCCTGTGGGAACTTCTGCCTTCGAGTCGAGAGCCCGAGCGGTGACGCGGCTGAGCGCGCTGTTCGTGTCCAGTCGTCCGCTCAGCTGGATTAACACGGCCTATCCGTTCGCAGCGGCCTACCTGCTCGCAGCGCGCGAGATTGACCTTGCGTTTGTGCTGGGTACCTTTTACTTCCTTATTCCGTACAACCTGGCGATGTATGGTATTAACGACGTTTTCGACTATGAGTCGGATCTGCGTAATCCGCGCAAGGGTGGTGTTGAGGGAGCCGTTCTCGGTCGCGATAACCATCGGGCAACGCTGATCGCGGCGGTTGCGACGAACATGCCGTTCGTGGTCGCTCTCGTGTTACTTGGTCCGCCCCTGTCGTGGTTAGTCCTCGGAGTCGGTCTCGCCGCGGTCGTCGCCTATAGCGCGCCGAAGTTGCGCTTTAAGGAACGACCCTTTGTTGACTCCATCACCTCGGCTGCTCATTTTGTGAGCCCCGCCGTTTACGGGATCGCGCTGGCCGGAGCTGCTGTGACGCCGCAACTGGTGGCTTTGCTGGTCGCTTTCACTCTCTGGGGAGCCGCGAGTCACGCTTTCGGGGCAGTACAGGACATCCTGGCCGATCGAGCGGGAGGTATTGGCTCGATCGCGACGGCACTAGGGGCGAAGGCGACCACGCGTTGTGCAGTCGCGGCCTATAGTGCGTGCGGACTGCTGCTGCTTCTGTTGCCGTGGCCGGGTACTCTCGCCGCGCTGTTTGCCGTCGCGTACATCGTGAACATCTGGCCCTACCGCTCGTTGCCCGACTCGCAGGCGGAGCAAGCGAACGCAGGTTGGCGGCGTTTTCTCGTTCTTAATTTCGTGACGGGCTTCGTGGCCACTCTGCTCCTGATTGCTTTCTGGTTCGAGACATGAGTGACGGCTCCCTCATTTAGAACAGATGGTGCGGGCCTATGATCAGTGCGGCGACCAGTACGAGGCCCGCGAGCAGAGTGATGGCGAGGAGGCCGTAGCCGAGGCGGGTGGCCAGAATGCGCAGTCGCGCCGGGCGGGATAGCTTGCGCTTTTTCTTGACGCGGATCGTCGCCGGTCGGTCGTCTACGGAGGTGTGTCCTGCCGAGCTAGTACTCACAGAGTCTGCTGTCGGCCACGAGGAAGCGGGGCTTGTTTTCGGGACTTCCACCGCTGCTTCTACTGCGTAGGTGTGCCTTTCTGGCCCTCGTGATGGGGTTTCTCCGTTGGTTGGGCGTCGCGTCACTGGCGTCCTCCTGCTTGTTCCGGCCGTTGCCGTTCTGTCCGCCGCGGCGCCGCGACTCAAAAACTCTAATGCAGCCTGTCGGCGCGTTGTGAGTCTGGCGTGGAAGGTGTGATTGGTGTCGAGCGGTTCCACTGGAAGCCGGGTAAGGCCACCTGGTCACACGCGAAACGAGTGGTTGAGTCAAGGGAACTCAACTTTTAGCCTCCTTTACTTGACGTAGCGGATTAGTTGCATAGACTTGAGCGCGCGGGACTCAACTCCCGCGGAGGATTTTGTCCCCGTTCTATTACCAGCCCGGCCGCCGAGCGGTCGTTCGCGAAGGAGAAACACGCATATGTCCCGTGCCGTAGGCATTGATCTGGGAACTACCAACTCAGTCGTGGCCGTCCTCGAGGGAGGCGAGCCTACAGTTATCGCCAATGCGGAAGGCTTCCGCACCACGCCTTCTGTTGTCGCTTTCACCAAAGATGGCGAGGTGCTTGTCGGCGAGACGGCGAAGCGCCAGGCGGTCACCAACGTCGACCGAACGATCGCGTCCGTCAAGCGCCATATGGGCACTGACTGGAGTTTTAGTGTCGAGGGTAAGAAGTACACGCCGCAGGAAATTTCGGCCCGCATCCTAGGCAAACTCAAGCGCGATGCCGAGCAATATCTTGGCGACAAGGTGACGGATGCCGTCATCACCGTTCCCGCCTACTTCAACGACGCTGAGCGCCAGGCAACGAAAGATGCCGGAGAAATCGCGGGCCTCAACGTCCTGCGCATTATTAACGAGCCCACCGCGGCAGCACTTGCCTACGGCCTCGACAGGGGGAGAGAGGACGAACTGATCCTCGTTTTTGACCTCGGTGGTGGAACCTTCGATGTTTCCCTCCTTGAGGTGGGCAAGGACGATGACTTCTCGACCATTCAGGTCCGTGCGACCTCCGGCGACAACCGTCTCGGCGGTGACGACTGGGATCAGCGCATCGTCGACTACCTGATCAAGCGCTTTAAGGATTCGACCGGTGTCGATGTGTCATCGGACAAGATCGCTCGCCAACGCCTTAAAGAGGCAGCCGAGCAGGCTAAGAAAGAGCTTTCATCGAGCACGTCGGCCAGTATTCAGCTTCCCTATCTCTCGCTCACCGAAAATGGTCCGGCTAACCTCGATGAGAACCTGACCCGTGCCAAGTTTGAGGAACTCACCAGCGACCTGCTTGAGCGCACTCGTAAGCCCTTCGCGGATGTCATCGCTGAGGCTGGGGTAAAAGTTGACGACATTTCTCACGTTGTGCTCGTCGGCGGTTCGACCCGAATGCCTGCCGTGGCGGAGCTGGTCAAGAAGCTCACCGGAGGCAAAGAGCCCAACAAGGGCGTCAACCCGGATGAGGTTGTCGCCGTCGGCGCCGCCCTGCAGGCCGGCGTTTTGAAGGGCGAGCGCAAGGATGTCCTCCTCATCGATGTCACGCCGCTCTCGTTGGGCATCGAGACTAAGGGGGGGATCATGACCAAGCTCATCGAGCGCAATACCGCAATTCCCACCAAGCGCTCGGAAACCTTCACCACGGCGGACGACAATCAACCCTCGGTCGCTATCCAGGTGTTCCAGGGCGAGCGCGAATTCACCCGTGACAACAAGAACCTGGGCACCTTTGAACTCACCGGCATCGCGCCTGCGCCTCGCGGCGTTCCTCAGGTCGAGGTCACCTTCGATATCGACGCCAACGGCATCGTGCACGTCTCGGCGAAAGACAAGGGCACCGGCAAGGAGCAGTCGATGACCATCACCGGCGGATCCTCGCTGCCCAAGGAAGATATCGACCGGATGGTACGGGAAGCCGAGGAGCACGCTGCCGAAGACAAGGCCCGCCGCGAGGCCGCCGAGATTCGCAACAACGCTGAGACCCTCGCGTATTCGGTCGAGAAATTGATCAAGGACAACGAGGACAAGCTGCCAGAGGATGTCAAGACCGAGGTTCAGGCTGACGTGGACGCGCTGAAGTCCGCTCTTGCTGGTGAGGATGATGCGGCCGTCAAGACCGCATTTGACGCGCTCAGCACCTCTCAGACCAAGCTCGGTCAGGCCATCTATTCGCAGCAGGAGGCGACTCAGGGCACTCAGCAGGGCGCTCCAACTGAAGACGAGAAAAAGAGCGACGAGGATATCGTTGACGCCGAGGTCATTGACGAGAATGAGTCGAAGGGCACCAAGTAGTCATGACTGAGCACAACGAGCCTCAGAGGGAGGGTGTGCCCGAGGAGGAACTGCTCGATCGTGAGCAGGCCCCCGATCCTCAGTCGTCAGACCTGAGCCGGTCGGAAGACGCCGCCGAGGACCAGGACGCTCTGATCGAGGCAGAGAGCCCGGACGTCGGGGTCTCGGCCTCCCTCTCGGAGGCGGATCTCTCGTTTCTCTCCAGTCAGTCCGATGCTGACACGATTGCCGCCGAGCATCTTGCGGATCTCCAGCGCGTCACCGCCGAATACGCGAACTACCGTAAACGCACCGAGTTGAACCGTCAGAGCGAGAAGGAGCGGGCAGTCGGTGAGGTCGTCAAGGTCATCCTCCCCGTCCTCGACGATCTCGATCGGGCGGAGAAGCACGGCGACCTCACCGAGGGCGGTCCCTTCACCGCCATAGCGCAGAAGCTGCGCAGCGGAGTCGAGAAGCTTGGTCTCGTCAAGACGGGAGCGGTTGGCGATCTCTTCGACCCGAGCCTCCACGAGGCGATCTTCCAGCAACCGACCCCTGGCACTGAGACTGCCACCGTCGCCGATGTCGTTGAGTCAGGCTACTACCTGGGCGATTCGCTACTGCGGGCCGCCAAAGTCGTTGTGGCTGTCCCGTCCGACTGACTCATTACCGCATCACCGCGAGCGCCCGCCTCGCGCCCGGCAGCTAGCTGGATCTACTGTCGCGGTGCGGGGCCGTCGCGGCATTCGAAGAGGAAGAGGTATATGGCCAGCCAGGATTGGTTCGATAAGGACTTTTACAAGGTTCTCGGCGTATCAAAAGACGTCTCCGCGGCAGATCTGAAGAAGAATTACCGCAAGCTCGCTCGTCAGTTTCACCCGGACTCCAATCCGGGAAATACAAGGGCTGAGGCGCGCTTTAAAGAGATCAGCGAGGCATACACGGTCCTTTCTGATCCCGATCAGCGCCGCGAGTATGACCAGATTCGTGCCATGGGCTCCGGGGCACGTTTCACCTCCGGTGGGCAGGCCGGCGGTTTTGACGATGTCTTCGGAAATGTTTTCGGTCATGGGGCGGGCGGGCGCACCTCCTACAGCACGCAGCAGGGACCGCCTCCTGGATTCGAGGACATTCTCGGTGGCATGTTCGGCAACGGTGGAGGTGTCCGCTTTGGCCAGTCCGGAGGAGGTTACCCTGGTTTCGGCGGTCCGCAGCGCGGTAGCGATGTCACTGCCAGCACCACGATCGACTTCCGTACGGCAACACGGGGCGACACCGTTCAGCTACAGACAAGTGAGGGCAGGACTCTTTCCGTTCGCATCCCCGCCGGTGTCGCGGACGGTCAGAAGATTCGCGTCCGCGGCAAAGGTCGGCCGAGTCCCGATGGCGGGGAGCCGGGCGACCTTGTGCTCACCGTCTCGGTTCGTAAGCACCCTGTTTTCGAGCGTGACGGCCTTAACCTCCGTATCGCTGTTCCCGTCACCTTCGTTGAGGCTGTTTTCGGGGCCACCATTGAGGTGCCCACACTCGGTGGTGAGCCGGTCAAGTTGCGGGTCGCTTCCGGCACTCCGAGTGGCCGTGTGCTGCGGGTGAAGGGTCGTGGAGTGGTCACGTCTCGCGGCACCGGTGACCTTCTTGCCGTCATCCAGGTGGCGGTTCCCGCTCACCTGTCCAGCGCTGCACGTGAGGCGCTCGAGGCGTACGCTGCCGTGGAGCCGGCGGAGAGCCCGCGTGAGGAGATCCTAGAAAAAGCCCGCTACTAGCAAGCCAATCGGTAGCGCTCTCCGCCGACGAGGAGGCGAAATGGATGAGAACACGCCAGTTTTCGCGATTGCTGCGGCCGCCGATCTCGCCGGAATGCACCCGCAGACGCTGCGGCAGTATGACCGCCTCGGATTGGTGAGTCCGACGCGTACCGCCGGTAAGTCACGTCGGTACTCGATGCGCGATGTGGTTCAGTTGCGTGAGGTGGCGCGTCTCTCCTCGGAGGGCGTCTCGCTGGAGGGGATCCGGCGTGTTGTGCAGCTTGAGAATCACGTCCAGGCCCTTTCTCAACGCATCCGTGAACTTGAGGGTGCGTTGGCCGACGAGCTACTCAATCGGCCGGGGCGGCGGGTCTTTGCCGCAGGGCTTCGAGGGGACGTGGTGTCTCTTCGCCACGGCACCCGCGTTCAGCGTCGTACGGAACTTGTGGTGTGGCGCCCGTTCCCTCGATCCGGCGCCAACGGACCCGACAATTCCTGAGTCAGGGGTAGCCTGTCTGAGCGCTCGGCACCGATGTTGCAGTGCCCGCTCCGTCCGTGATGGTGCGGTAAGAGGAGGGAGCCTCGTGTGGCCCAACAGGACGACAACAACAATGAGCGCAGCGACAGCGGCGTAGCCGGTCAGGACTCTTGCGTTGATTTCGGGCAGAAAGGCGCGCCAGTCGCACCCGACAACAGATACAGTCGCGAATCCTATGCCATTCACGCCACCCGCAGCGAGTTGCCGTTGTTCTCAGACGCGTTGACTGACCGTCGCGATGACTCGACGTGGCGCTCGTCTCTCTCGAGAGTGTTTGATAAGGCAGCACCAGGTCAGTCGGAGTCGACGCTAGCCGCTGCGCAGGCCGCCCTCGAGCGGCGGAGCAAGCTCGACTGAGTCTTCCGCGAGAGGCTACTCGCGGAAGACGGCAGAGGGGAGGAGTGGGCGCTCGGCCACACGACCGGCGGTCCCTAGGCGCCGTAGCATTTCCGAACCGAACGGTACTGCATGCACGAGGCGTCCGAGGTCGACCCGCTCCTCGTCGGTGTAGCCGAGGAGGAGATAAAGTCCGGCCACGGCAGTGGCAGCAACGCACGCCACGTGTGCGGGAATCTGATCGAGCGTCCCTCCTCCGCCGTCTACTCGCTCCATCAGCGTGAGCACGATGAGGAAGATCGACACGTACACCGTCACGTGCACGTGGGCGCGTCGCCAGCGGCAGGAGAGCGCGGCTATGGGAAGGACCCACAGCACATACCAGGGATGGATTGCCGTTGATGCAGTGATGAAGGCCAGAAGAGCGCCTGAGAGCCGGGCGAGCGGGTCGATTGCCTGCTTCGACAGCATCAGGGTCGCCGCAACCAGCCCTGCGAGAGCCAGGGCGACCAGCTTGACCAGTGTGGCGGCTGCGGCTGGATCATGACCAGTGAATTCAGCCACCGACGAGGTAAGTACACACATGAATGACACCGGCGCATACCAGTGCAGCAGTGCGCCCGGCACTGCCATTGCCGCGATCCAGCCCACCCCTACCTGTGCCACAAGCCCGATAGCGATGACGAGCCCGAGTGCTCCTGCGCCGCTCCACATCCAGAGACGTACCCGCTCGCGGAGAGTTGCATCGTGTCGAAGCCAGATCAGCGCTAGTACCGGTAGCGCGATGAGTGCAATCGGCTTGATTGCGATGGCGGCGCCCATCAGGAGGACCGCCGCTATCCTCCGATCGACGTGCGCGTAGTAGAGCGAAGCGAGGACCAGCGCTAGCATCACGGAGTCGTTGTGACCAGCCACGATAAAGAGCAACAGTGTCACCGGATTGGCCACAACGATCCACGCTGTCAGTGGCAGAGAAAGGCCGCGGAGGCGGGCTAGCCGGATCACATACATTCCAGCGACCGCCATTCCAGCGACCGAGACGGCGCGCAGCATGGCAATCGAGACTTCGGGAGAGTTCCAGCCGGCCAGTTGCACCGCGCTCCGCTCAATGAGTAAGTAGAGCGGACCGTATGGAGTCGGGGTATTCGCCCAGAACGGGTCCACGCCGAGGGCGAACCACCCCGGTATCGTCGCCACTCCGTTTGTATAGGGATCGACGCCCTGCACCATCAGTCGCCCCTGCGCCACGTAGGAGAAAATGTCGTGACTGAATAGCGGCACGGTGATAAGTAGCGGGGCTGCCCAGGCGAGCGCGACGACTACGATCGCGCGGAAGGCTCCGTTCTCCTGGGTCAGGGCTACCGAGCGCAAACGAAGCCAGGCCACAAGTAGGAGTAGGCCACCACCGATCACCAAGGCCGCGCTGCCCTCTGTGAGCCAGCCGACGCCCCGGATTGTGGCGATCAGGGGCCAGTCGCGAAGAGAGGAGTTGCGGGGGAGATAGCCGACACCGAGTGATCCCACCAGGATGGCGAGCGATCCCAGCGTTCCCATTGCAAGGGGGCCGAGGCTGCCAACGCTGGGTCGGATTCGATCAACAGGCTCCGGCTCCATGGTCGCTACCGGCTGCTCGGCCGTTTCCCGTGTAATCATCCAGATCACACTAAAGGTTTGCGCTCCAAAAAGCATGGGCGGGCGGTGAAGCAGCGGTCAGATGCCTCGAGAGCGGCGAGAGATGGTGGGTTTCGGTTGTCAGCGGAAGGAGGCAAACCAGGCCTCTCATCTGGCGGTAACTCTCACAGCTAACATGATGATCACACCAAAAATTGCGCGTGCAGCCGGTGCGCGTGGGGCCTCGCGCGCCCGAATAGCTGAGGAGCAACCTGTGGCAGAATCCACTACCCTCGACAAAGTCGTCACCCTTGCGCAGCACCGCGGATTCGTTTTCCCCGCGGGTGATATCTACGGGGGCACCCGCTCCGCCTGGGATTACGGGCCGCTCGGGGTCGAACTCAAGGAGAACATTAAGCGCCAGTGGTGGAAGGCGTTCGTGCAGGGCCGCGGCGATGTGGTCGGTCTTGACTCCGCGGTGATCCTGCCCACTGCGATCTGGCACGCCTCCGGACATGTTGGTGTTTTTTCGGACCCGCTGACCGAGTCGATGATTACCCATAAGCGCTACCGCGCGGACCACCTTTTTGAGAAATATGAGGAGGTCAATGGACACCCGCCGGTCAACGGACTCGCCGATATTCCCGATCCGGAGCACCCCGACAAGGTCGGCCAGTGGACGGAGATTAAGCAGTTTTCGGGCCTGATGAAGACCTACCTGGGCGTCGTTGACGACGAGTCAGGCCTGCACTATCTGCGCCCCGAGACGGCACAGGGCATTTTCACTAACTTCGCAAACGTTCTGCAAAGCGCGCGGAAGAAGCCGCCGTTCGGCATTGGTCAGATTGGCAAAGCTTTTCGTAACGAAATCACGCCCGGTAACTTCATCTTCCGTACCCGCGAATTTGAGCAGATGGAGCTCGAGTTTTTTGTCGAGCCCGGGACAGACGAGGAGTGGCAGGAGACGTGGATGCAGCTCGCCTGGGACTGGTTTATTGATCTCGGCCTCTCGTCCGAGAATCTCCGCCAGTATGAGCATCCGAAAGACAAGCTCTCGCACTATTCCAAGCGCACCGTCGATATTGAATACCGCTTCGAGTTTGCTTCCGGGGAATGGGGCGAGCTGATGGGAGTTGCGAATCGTACGGATTACGACCTTAAAACGCATATTGCGCATTCGGGTAAGGATCTCTCGTTCTTCGACCAAAACAAAAACGAGCGCTATGTTCCGTTTGTAATTGAGCCCTCATTCGGGCTTACCCGCGCACTGATGGCGTTTCTCGTGGACGCCTATGAGGAGCAGGAGTTGCCGCCGAATGCCAAGGGCAAGGTCGAGACCCGTACCGTGTTGCACCTTGACCCGCGCCTGGCGCCGGTCAAGGTCGCGGTGTTGCCGCTTTCGCGCAACGAGGCGCTCTCTCCGCTCGCCCGCGAGGTGGCGGACCGTCTTCGCGCGCTCTGGAACGTCGACTTCGATGACTCTGGAGCCATCGGACGCCGCTACCGCCGCCAGGACGAGATCGGAACACCGTACTGCGTCACTGTCGACTTTGACTCGCTCGAGGACGACGCCGTGACCGTCCGCGACCGCGACACGATGCAGCAGGAGCGCGTCCCGCTCGCCGACCTCGAGTCGTACCTGGCGATCGGGCTGCGCGGCGTGTGAGTCACTCCCACCGCGAGGTCGCGAGATGCCACTTGTGATGCTCCGGCGCGGCGTGTCGTCGTCATAAGTGGCATCTCGCGCGGGGGGGGGGGGGGGCTGTGTGGCGCGCCACACAGTGACGGGTACACGTCAATAGGTGAGAGGAATTCTGTTTGGTGTCCTACGGTGTGAGTGAAGGTCAACTCCGCCAGTTAGGAACCCCATGCGTCTCCGCACGTCCCTCTATCGTGCCGTCGTCATCGTTGTCGCCGCCGCGCTCGTCATCACCGTGCAAGCATCACCGGCTGCGGCTCTTGATCCGCCAGTCATCGGCGAACCTTATGGTTCGCTCGTTTTCCAGACCGGCTCTCCTTCCATTCCGGTCTACAACTCGAATGGGTTGGGCTGGACCGTGGTCAACTCGATTTCGGGCGCACAGGTTGGCCATGGACAAGTCACCGGGGACATGGTCACACCGAACGGTCTCCCTCCGGGACTGTTCACTCTGACTGTTAGCAATTCGCGGGGCACCACCACCGCCGTTTTTCTCGTCGTTGGCGAAACCCCTTCACCCGATCCTTACTTTGGTGTGCAGACACACTTTGCGTTCCCTGACCCGACGACCTGGTCGGCACCGGAAAAGACTCTGCCTGCTCTCCAAGAGATCGGCTTCTCTTCGATTCGTGACGAATCATACTGGCAGTACACGGAAAAGACTCCTGGTGAACGTAAAATCATCGACGGTGTCGCCAGATATCAGAGAACCGCCACAAGCCTGAATCTGAATCGGCTGTTTACCGCTGACTTTGGCAATACGGCAGTGCAAGATTCGCTGGGCGTCTGCGATAGCCAGGACCCCGTTCCGTGCCAGCGTGTGCCGGAGACCCCCGCTGAACAGCATCAGTTCGCGCGGTACGCGATCGCCGTACTGGATCAGACGGCCGTTCAGCGAGTCGAACTCTGGAACGAGTTCAACCATCCCGCTTTCAATTACAGGTGCAAAACTGGTGCCTGCTACGCACGAATATTCGGTCCAATTGCGGACGAGATTAAGAAGGCGCACCCGGAGGTTCAGATCATCGGAGGGGGGCTCTCCGGCGCAGATATGGCATGGTTTGAGGACTTCTATGCTGCCGGTGGGCTGAAGCATGCATTTGACGCTGTTTCATACCACCCTTACTCGGACCCGCAGAATAAGGACCTTGACACGTATGGCGGCTATCTTGAGAGGGCGAAAAACGTCCGCGACGCTCAGAAACGATATTTGCCATCCGGTGCCGCGCCCGTGCCGATTCTCCTCACTGAGGTTGGATGGACAACCGTGCCCCAATCCGTCCCGGGCAATCCGGCGCGGGCTCTCGACGACACCGTGCAGGGAGAGCGCCTTGCCTCGACGTACATCATCCACGCTCACGCCGGTGCTGAGACGGTCTACTGGTATGAGGGAGTCGACCTTGGCTTCGATCCTGACTGTCCTGAGTTGAACTTCGGTGTCTTCAGAACCACGACAGCGACCGTGAGGTCCTTCCAGCCGAAGAAGGCCGCACTCGCCTTGCGGGTGCTCCGGGACCAGGTTGACGGATACACGCAGACCGGTCTGGAGAAGCTCGACAGCGGCGTGTGGCGGGCCACATACACCAACGGACCGCTCACGAAGCTCGCCCTCTTCGCGGACAGCGTGCTGTCTGCTGAGGCGTCGTCGTCATCCAACCCGACGACCGTCGCGGCCGATTCGGTCATCCCGGCTGGCGAAACTGTCGGCAGCGCGGTCGACGCCTTCGGGAGCCCGGTGGACCTGAGCGGCTCGAGCATCACGCTGAGTTCGAGGCCCGTCTACGTCACTCTTTCGAACTCGGCCATCTCATTTTGACGTCAGCATGGAACGGCAAAAACATAATCACGTGGCCGGATCGGGACGGAGCACCGCTCACAGCATCGACGTCTGTTGTCGCTGAGTGGAAAACCTTCACGGTCAACGAAGCGGGTCACGGGGGCGTTGCTCTGCGCTCTGCCGGGAATGGAGCCTTTGTTAGCGTCGACACCGCCTCTGCCGATGCGCCGCTGAAAGCCTCCGCGACGATGGTCGGTGTGAACGAGAAGTTTCGCTGGATTGCTCGTGAAGATGGCAAACTCGCTCTTCGGGCGGAAGGCAACGGAAAGTTCGTGAGTGTGTGTGGCGCCGTGGAGCAAGCACCACTGCGGGCGACTGTTGCGCACAAATGGCATCCGGTGGAGGCGGTGTTACTTCGGTTGAGCTGCGCGAGGGAGGCAATCAGCGTGAGATCGCCGGTCATCCGCGCTGCGGACGGTCCCTCTCCCGCTGAACCGCGACCAGCACAGGTGTGTCGCCGACGACAACCGCCTCGCCTGACGGGTCACGCTGAGGCGGCGCCCTCCTCGGCGATAGGGCCGCCTACTGCGGCGGGTTCGGCCGGGACGGTGATGCCGAAGAGAGCCTCGAGGCCCGTGAGGTATGCCTCCTGGGCGCCGGCCCGCGCGTAGTCGCGGGCGCGCACGCTCGGGGTGTGCAGCAGGACACCCGCGAGGTGGCGGAGTGCCTGTTCGGTGCGACCGTCGTCTCCCCGAGAGCGCGCGCGCTCGATCTCGGCGTCGAGGGCGTCGAAGACATGCGTACGCAGCGCCACAATGGCGGGAGTCAAGCTTTTCTCGTCCGCAACGTCCGAAAACTTACGTGCCGCTTTACCGACAAGCGCGCGCGCCTTCTCCGACGCATCGAGTACGTCCAGCGGTGCATGCAAGCTGATGGTCTCGAGATCGAGCAGCTCCACCCCGGCAACGCTCGTCACGTCGGCCGCGACATTGCGCGGCAGGCCGAGATCGATGACCAGCTGGCGCGTGCGCGAGAAACCCTGTAGACGACCCGTGGTCAGTAGGGCTGCGTCGAGAACTGGCTCTTGCGTGGTGGTGCAGGTAATCACAATGTCGGACGAGACTGTCTCGAGGGCGAGGTCGACACCGTCGATCGGGCGGAGACCGCGCCGGGCCGAGAAACCCTCGGCGCGGCCAGAAGGAGAATATGAGGCTATGTTGACGACGCCGCGATCACGTAGGGCGGCGACGGTCGCGCGGGCATAGCTGCCAGTGCCGATCAGTAGCACGCGGATGGTACGCCAGTCGGTGACGCGGCTCGCGGCGAGATCGAGCGCGAGCCGCACGATTGACCGGCCAGCACTGCCGAGGCCGGTGCGGTTTTTGATCCCGCGCGCGGTCTGTGACGCACGTTGGAACAGACGCTCGAGCTCGGAGGAGGTGGTGCTGAGTCGGCGCGCCTCCTCGAGTGAACGGCGTACCTGCCCGGCGATCTCGCCCTCGCCGACGACAACCGACTCCAGCCCGCTTGACACGGCAAAGAGATGCTCGGCGACCCGGTCGCCCGACACGACCTCTAGGCTCGCCCGCAGTGTTTCCTGCTCGACGCCTGTTGCTTCGCTCACTGCTGCGGTAGCTGCCTCGACTGCAACGGCCTGCGCAGCCGTCAGCGGCTCGTCGATGTCCAGGTAGGCCTCAAAACGATTGCACGTCGCGACGACGACGGCCCCCGAGACAAAATCGATTCGCTCGGATAGCGCTGAGGCCACGACAGAGGAGTCGACGCAGAGCTTCTCGAGGAGATCGAATCCGGCGTTTTTGTGCGACGCCGTCAGACACAGAAGCACTTCAGCATTCTACGCGGCCTCGGCAACGGCGAGGCTTCGGATGAAGACGCAACGCACGGACGCCCCTGGAATAATGCGGCGGTGACCTCTTTCGCTGTCCGCTTGCTCGAATCGCCGCACCCGCTCTGCGTCGGACGCACTGCGAACTCTCCCGTGATTCGGGCCTACCGTTCCCAGCGACCGGAGGAGACTCCCGTATGGTTCATGCGCCAGGCCGGGCGCAGTCTCCCTGAGTACCGGGCACTGCGAACCGACACCACCATGCTCGACGCCTGTCTTGACCCGGCCTTAGCGAGTGAAATTACCCTGCAGCCTGTTCGGCGGCACGGAGTCGATGCGGCGATCTTCTTCAGCGATATCGTGATCCCGTTGCGGTTGGTCGGGGTAGGTGTGGAGATCGTCCCGGGGCGTGGTCCGGTGCTCGAGAAGCCGGTACGCACCGCCGCCGAGGTCGAAGAGTTGGTTGCCCGTGACCCGGCAGTCCTGGATCAGGCCCTCGCGCCGATCCGCGAGGGTGTGCTCCGCACGGTTGCCGCTCTCGGAGCGACGCCGCTGATCGGCTTTGCCGGCGCCCCCTTCACTCTCGCGGCCTATTTGGTTGAGGGTGGCCCCTCGAAGGACTATCTCCGTGCGCGGACCCTGATGCACGCCGATCCCTCCTCTTGGGCACGACTCATGGAGTGGACTGCGGAGGTCACCGGGCGTTTCCTTCGCGCGCAGGTGCTCGCCGGGGCGAGCGCCGTTCAGCTCTTCGATTCCTGGGCGGGAGCGCTCTCACTCGCCGACTACACCGCGCATGTCGCTCCGGCCTCGGCCCGCGCCCTCACTTACGTACGCGACCTGGCTTTCGAGTCCGACGGGATCTGGCACAACGTGCCTATCGTGCACTTCGGTGTCGGCACCGGCGAGTTGCTGGGTGCGATGCACGGGATCGGTGCGGACGTTGTTGGTATCGACTACCGAATCCCGCTTGACGAGGCCAGCAACCGGCTTGGCGGCTTCGTACCGGTGCAGGGCAACGTTGATCCGGCGCTGCTCGCCGCCCCGTGGGAGGTGCTTTCGGCACATGTTGATGATGTGCTGCGGCGCGGGCTCAGCGCACCGGCTCATGTGCTTAACCTTGGTCACGGTGTGCCTCCCGAATCCGATCCCGACGTGCTGACACGACTGGTTGCCTTCGTGCATGCGTGGCGTCCATGAATGCGGCTGCGCCCGACTATGACGTTGCCGTTGTCGGAGGGGGAGTGGGAGGACTCGTCGCCGCCGGCGAGTGCCTCCGTATTGGGCTGCGCGTCGTCGTGTTTGAGGCGGCCGATTGCGTGGGCGGCTCTGTCGCGCCGCTGAGGATTGCCGGAGTTGTCGTTGATGCTGGTGCCGAAAGCTTTGCTACCCGGGGTGGGCATGTGGAGCGAGCGCTTGCAACGTTGACCCTGAAAGGTCGTCCGCTGACCGAGTTCGTTGTCGAGCCGAGAGCGGGAGGTTCTTGGGTGCACCTTGCCGACGGTCGCTCCGTGCCGTCGCCGTCTGCCGGTGTTCTCGGTATCCCCAGCACGCCGCTCGCGCCCGATGTAGTGCAGGCGATTGGTCGCCGCGGCGCCTGGCGTGCCTGGCTAGATTCTCTGATGCCCGTCCTGCGGAGGGGTCGCGTCCGCTCGCTCGCGCAGCTGGTGCGCACCCGGATGGGTATTCGTGTGCTGGAGGACTTGGTTGCGCCGGTGGTCTCGGGGGTCTACTCCTGCCCACCGGAGGATATTGATGTCGATGTCGCCTCCCCGGGCCTGAACGGAGCCCTCACTCGGGCCGGTTCGCTCGCCGGTGCGGTGGCGTCTCTGCGCGCGAATCTGCCAGCGGGTGCCGCCGTCCGCGGTATTAAGGGGGGGATGCATTGCCTTGTGGATGCCCTCGTTGAGCGGATCCACTACCTTTCGGGGGAGATTCGTACTGAGACCGTTGTGGCGTCAGTAGAGGGTCGCGCCGATGCCTTTCGACTGACGTTTGCCAACGAGCGGAAGCCGGTGACTGCTCGCGCTGTCATCGTTGCCACGGGCGAGCGTGATGCCCGCAGATTGCTCTCCAAATGCGCACCGGCAGTGCCCGAAACAACGACGGAGGGTTCGTCTGAGGTTATCGAGCTGGTGACTCTTGTCATCGATGACGCTCGGCTGAACGCGGCTCCCCGAGGCTCCGGAGTGCTTGTTGCGCCGACGGCCCGCGATGTGACGGCGAAGGCGCTGACTCACGCGACCGCGAAATGGGACTGGCTAGCAGCCGCATTCCCGCCCGATCGTCACCTGGTGCGCCTGTCCTACGGTCGGCTGGGGGAGCGCCCGCCGCTGGAGGGGCTGAGGGACGCGGAGGTAGCGGAGATTGCCCTGCGCGATGCGTCGATCCTGCTCGGCGTGGATCTTGCAGCGTCGAGCCTCGTCGAGATGGCCAGGCGGACCTGGGCGAATGCCCCTCCGGCAGCAGCGCTCGGGCGTCGCGCGCACCTGGAGGGGTTCCGCGAGGCCGTTACCTCACTTGAGGGAGTCGCCGTCACTGGCACCTGGATCGCCGGGACGGGCCTCGCATCGGTTTTCCCCCATGCCGTAAAGGCGGCTGCCCATATCCGGGGCCGACTGGTGCGTCAAGGTATCGGTCTCCTGCGCGACGATTGCGACCTCGGCGGCTACTCTGGTTCGGAGGCATCTGCGTGAGCGCGGCGTGCTCCGGCACGAGTGGTCATCGATCGCGAGGACGATCTGTGAGAGCGATCCAGGACGAGGAGTAGGCGTGAAGGGCAAGATTCTTGTAGTGGCAGGTGCCGCAGCAGGCTATGTGTTGGGGGCACGCGCCGGTCGCAAACGGTATGAGCAGATTGCTTCGGCCGCACACACGTTCTGGCGCACGAAGCCTGTACAGGACGTCGCTGGAGCGGTCGGTGGCGCGGCGAAGGCTCAGTTGGGCAGCGCATCCGACAAAGCGTACGAAGCGGTGCGTTCCGTGATTGTTATGGCGGTGTCGCGTTGCAAGAAGGCCCAGGGTGCCAGTGATGCGGAGACTTCGGCCGCAGCGCGCAAGACTGCAGCGGATCTTGACGAGGCCGCGGCCACCGACTCCGGAGGATCAATGCCCCCATCCTCTGTCAGCAAGGTGTAGCGCCGTGGCAGTCATCTACTCCGATGTGATGCATCGCACGAGGCAGGAAGGTCTGAGCCCTGAGGAGTTCCCGTGTTGAACGAACGTACCCCGAAGGACAATCGCTCGCTGGGTCAGCTGATCAGCGATCTGCCCGGTCTTGTGGTCGAGCTCGTGAGAGCCGAGGTCGCCTCCCTAAAAAATGAACTCGTGGGTAAAGCGAAAAACGCGGGAATCGCTCTCGGGCTGTTTATGGTTGCTGCCTTTTTCCTTCTTACCGCATGGGCGACGCTGGTGACCTTTCTGATTGTCGGTCTTTCGTCGTGGCTGCCCACCTGGCTGTCGGCTCTTGTCGTGACGGTGTTGTTCCTCGTGGTGGCGGTCGTGCTGGTTCTCGTTGGTGTCAAGACGATCAAAAAGGCCGTGCCGCCGGTGCCGCGGGAGTCCATCGACAGCATCAAAAAGGACATTCACGCACTCAGAGGAGTGGGCAGCTATGACAACTGAGCGCGCAGTAAGGAGCAGCGCATCCCGCTTCAGCGACCCAGCCGGGCTTAAGCCCGCTCAGCTTCAGGTCGATATCGGGCGCGCACGTGCCGAACTCGCGGCGACCCTTGACGCGATCGAGGAGAAAATCAATGTTCCTCGCAAACTGAGGAACGTGCAGCGCACTTTCCAGCACAAGCTGCGGGTCGTGCGTCGCGAAAACCCCTCCGTTCTCGTCGTCGGTGCCGTTGGTATTGCGGCGGCAGTGAGCCTGACAGTGTGGGGTATCGCTCGCGCCCTTCTCGAGGACTGAGTGCGCGGAGTCTTCGGTCATTGTCTGCGGTGATGTTCCGCTGCGCCACAACCGGTTACTTTTGTGCATCCCTCTGGGCGGGGGGATGATAGGTCAATGACCGATCAGACCGCGGATAGGGCGGGTTCCGTCCAGCCCACCCTCCAGACGAGCGCTGCCGATCCGGACTCCTCAGATCAGACCTTGGGATACGCCCTGTGGGCGGTTCTCCGCAGGGACCCCGCACGATCTTTTACTGTGTCCAGTGATGCCCTCGAGTCGGCGGTGAGGCAGTACGAGCACATTATCGACCAGTTGGCCGCCGATGGTGTGACTCTTCGCGGCACCTACGACGTCTCGGCTCTGCGCGCTGATGCCGACCTCATGCTGTGGTTTACCGGTTCGGTCCCGGAGGAATTGCAGCGCGCCTACCGCGATCTGCGCCGCACCGACCTACTTACTGGCCTGTTGCCGACGTGGAACGCGATGGGCGTGCATCGTGATGCTGAATTCAGCGCGGACCATCTGCCTGCCTATCTGCGAGGTAAGGCTCCCGCCCGCTGGCTCACGGTGTATCCGTTTGTTCGTTCGTATGAGTGGTACATCCTTCCCGAGGATGAGCGGCGAGCTATGCTCGCGCAGCACGGTCGGCGGGGTTCACGCTTCCGCTCGGTGCTGACCAACACCGTCGCTTCGTTCTCGTTGGGCGACTACGAATGGATTCTTGCGCTCGAGGACGACGAACTGGTCAACCTGGTCGATCTGATGCGGGATTTGCGTGCGACGGACGCTCGTCGACATGTGCGTGAAGAGGTCCCTTTTTACACCGGTCGGCGTATTGAGGCCGTCCAGATCGCCGAGGTACTTCGATGAGTGACCTGTCCAGCAATGATCTCGACCGCCAGGTTTTTGTTCGAGGTGCGACCCCTGCTGCGGCCTCGGGCCCTGAGCACGTCGAGGTTCCGGTCGCCTATGACGCGATCCTTCTGGCCGGCTTTGGCGGTCCCGAGGGTCAGGATGACGTCATCCCCTTCCTGCGCAACGTGACTCGTGGTCGCGGGATCCCAGAGGAACGCCTTGAAGAGGTTGCGCACCACTACCGTCACTTTGACGGCATCAGTCCGATTAACGCGCAGAACCGTGCGCTGAAGGCTGCCCTCGAGGCGGAGCTGGCGTGCCGCGGCATCGATTTGCCCGTGCTCTGGGGCAATCGCAACTGGGCGCCCTACCTGAGTGAGGCCGTGTCGGAAGCGAAAGAGCGGGGCTTCTCCACATTAATCGCGATTGCGACCAGTGCCTACTCCTCCTTCTCCTCGTGTCGGCAATACCGGGAGGACTTCGCGGCGGCGCTCGACGCCACTGGTCTTGACGGGCAGCTGCGGATTGATAAGGTCCGTCAGTTCTTTGACCACCCCGGATTCGTGATGCCGTTCGTGAGGTCCGTCCATGACGGACTGGAGCAGCTGTGCGAGCGGCTGCCCGATCTGGACGTCAGGACTGAGGTTGAGGTACTGTTCGCGACTCACTCGATCCCCACCTCCGATGCTCAGCGCAGCGGACCTCACGAGCGTCTCGACGACGGCACGGTGATCGACGTGCACGGGTTCGGCGACGGCGGTGCCTATGAGGCCCAGCATCTCGCGGTTGCTGAGGTGGTGATGGCCGCCGCTACCACAGAAGACGTGCCGTGGCAGCTTGTCTACCAGTCGCGTTCGGGGCCGCCTACTCAGCCGTGGCTTGAGCCCGATATTAATGACGCGATTGCCGAGCTTCCCGCTCGGGGGCGGCGTGCGCTACTTATCGTGCCCCTCGGATTCGTGTCGGATCACATGGAAGTGATGTGGGACCTCGACAACGAAGCGATGGAGACGTCCGAAGAACATGGGCTGGTTGCGCTCCGCGTCGCCACGCCAGGCACTGACCCCGCCTATGTCTCGGGTCTTGTCGATCTGGTGCTGGAGCGTGTTAACGGCACGCCGGCGGAGGAACGCCCGGCGTTGACTGCGCTAGGACCCTGGTACGACGTCTGCCGTCCCGGTTGCTGCGAGAACATTCGGGCAGGTTTCAAGCCAGCGCTGGCGGGGGTGGCGCCGTGATCGTGATTCTGCTTTCGTGACTATCCGGATCGGTACTCGCGCGAGCGCGCTCGCGGTCGCGCAGACTCAGAGGACGGCCGAGCTGATGTCGGCTGCGGGCGGCGTGTCCGTCGAGCTGGTTCGCATCGAGTCCGACGGCGATCGGATGCGCGGCTCGCTCGCCTCCCTCGGCGGAACCGGCGTATTCGTGAGCGCTTTGCGAGACGCGTTGCTCGCTGGCCATTGCGATGCCGTCGTGCACTCTCTCAAGGACCTGCCGACTGTCCCCGTCGAGGGCTTGCTCGTGGGAGCCGTGCCGGAGCGTGAGGACCCCCATGACGCGCTCTGCGCCCGTGAGGGGCGCACCCTGGCTACCCTCCCGCCCGGCGCCCGGGTGGGTACGGGCTCGCCGCGCCGTCGTGCCGCGTTGCTCGCCGCTCGACCCGATCTTGAGATCGTCGATATTCGCGGCAACATCGATACTCGGCTGCGGCGGGTATCTGCGGACAGTGACTCCCCATTGGACGCGATCGTGCTCGCCGTCTCTGGTCTGCGCCGCTTGGGGCGAACCGAGGCCATTACCGAGCTGCTCGAGTTTGATGTCTCGCCACACGCGCCAGGGCAAGGTGCTCTCGGGATCGAGGTACGTGATGAACAGCCTTCGGAGCAATTGAGTGCGGCGCTCGCGGCCGTCGAGCACGTGCCGACGCGAGCGGCGGTAACTGCTGAGCGTTCACTTCTGGCGTCTCTTGAGGCTGGTTGCGCGGCGCCAATCGGTGCCTCCGCTGCGGTGGGTAGTGACCGAATTGTCGTGACGGGCGTCGTCTTCGCGGTGGACGGCTCTGCGTCTCTTACCCGGAAGATCTCGGAGCCCATTGGTAGTGGTTCGTTCGCCGGGTGTCGACGTGGGGCAGATTCGCAGTATGGTGGTCGCGAACTGCCCGTCATTGAGGCCGCGTTTCGTTGTGGCTCTTTGCTTGCAGACGCGCTTCTCGGTGCCGGTGCCGCTGACCTCGCACCCTTGGGAGCCTCCTCGTGATCGTCCCCGCCGCCCACTCCCACCCGGAGAAGCCGTTGCAGGGTTGGCGCATTCTTGTCCCTCGTGGTGGCCCGTGGGGAGACAGCGTCGCTGCCGCTCTTCGAGCTAAGGGCGGCTCGCCGGTCGTCGCTCCGATGATCAATTTTGCGCCAACTGACGACTTCCCGGCCCTTGAGCGCGCTTTGGCTGATCTCCAAGCCGGTGCTTTCGACTGGATGACCGTGACGAGTGCGACCACGGTCGATGTTCTTTCGCTCTTGCGCACGACGGTGCCACCGACCACCAAGGTTGCGGCTGTCGGCGAGACCACCGCGGCGGCGCTGATTGCGGCCGGCTACTCCGTCGACCTCGTCCCCTCCGAGGACAACTCGGCGCGTGGTCTGCTGGCCGAGTGGGAGCAGGCCACCGGCGGAAAGCATCCCCTGCGCGTGCTGACCCTGCGTTCTGAGATTGCCAAGCCGTTGCTCACTGATGGGCTCACCCGCAGTGGACACGATGTTCGCTCGGTCGTCGCGTATCGCACGGTCGGTGTGCCGGTCGAGGAGCGTGTGGTCACTGACGTGGCCAGCGGTGCAGTGCACGCGATTCTCGTTACCTCGGGCAGCGTTGCTGAACAGGTCCAGAAGCAGCTCGGCCCGGTGCCGGAGTGTACCCTCGTCGCCGCGATCGGCCCACGCACGGCGAAAGACGCCCGTGCTGCGGGTTTGCGAGTCGATGTCGTTGCTGACGAGCGTTCTGCTTCGTCGTTGATTGGGGCTGTGGTCCGGGTGGCATCGGAGCGTGCAAACCACTAGCTGTCGGATTCTTGTTGGTGCAACATCCGCTAAGCACGGCGCTCAACCGACACCGCGGAGATCGTCGCTGTGACTTCTGTCCGGGACGACGACCTGAGTGGAAAACGGGCGCTCCCCGTGCAGGTGGCGGTCGCCGGAGTGGGTCCGTTTAGGCTGGAGGGTATGACCGCGATCCGTCCGCGGCGCCTCCGCAGCACTCCGGCTTTGCGCCGTCTTGTGCAGGAGACGCGTATCCATCCCGCCCAACTTGTTCTTCCTCTTTTTGTTGCCGAGGGAATCACCGAGGACCGCGCTATCGGTTCTATGCCAGGAGTGGTGCATCATTCGCTCGACAGCGTGCGTGGTGCAGTGCTGGAAGCTGCGGAGGCCGGACTGGGCGGCGTCATGCTCTTCGGTGTCCCCACGGTCCGGGACGCTGTGGGTTCCGGCGCCATCGATCCGGACGGGGTGCTGAACACCGCGACGCGTATCGTGATCGACGAGGTCGGCGATGCGCTGGTCGTGCAGACTGATCTGTGCCTGGACGAATTCACGGATCACGGGCACTGCGGTGTCCTTGACGCTCACGGGTGTGTAGACAACGACGCGACGCTCTCGCGTTACCAGGAGATGGCGCTGGCGCAGGCCGAGGCTGGGTCGCACCTCCTTGGCCTCTCGGGGATGATGGACGGCCAGGTGGGCGCAATCCGTTCGGCGCTCGATGGCGCCGGACATTACGACACCGCGATTCTGGCCTACTCGGCGAAATACGCCTCCAGCTTTTACGGCCCCTTCCGTGAGGCAGTGCAATCGACACTCACGGGCGACCGGCGCACATACCAGCAGGACCCGGCGAATCGCCGCGAAGGACTCCGTGAGGCAACGCTCGATTTGGTCGAGGGCGCGGACATCGTGATGGTGAAGCCCGCGATGAGCTACCTTGATGTGCTCTCGGACGTCGCCGACATCTCAGAGGTGCCCGTGTGGGCCTATCAGGTGTCGGGCGAGTACGCGATGATCGAGGCTGCCGCCGCCAACGGGTGGATCACTCGGGAGGCGGCGATCCTGGAGTCTGTTACGAGCATTTTCCGTGCTGGTGCCGACGCGGTGCTGACTTATTGGGCCGTCGAGATTGCGCGTGATCTGCTGCGCTGAGCGTGCAATCCTGCCGTTGCGATGTGCGGCCTCACCGCGGCCCGTATCGTGAAGAGGTGACCGTCTCCGTCAACGACCGCCTGTATGAGCGTGCCCAGCACGCGATCCCCGGAGGCGTCAACTCGCCCGTGAGAGCTTTCCGTTCCGTGGGGGGTACCCCGCGCTTCATAGTGTCGGCTGCTGGCCCATACATCACCGACGCTGACGGTCGTGAGTACGTTGATCTCGTGTGCTCGTGGGGCCCCGCCATTCTCGGCCATGCACACCCGGAGGTCGTCGCCGCCGTGCAGGAGGCAGCCGCGCGCGGGCTCTCCTTTGGCGCCTCGACGGCCGCAGAGACGGAACTTGCCGAGCTGGTGGAGGCCCGTGTCACGGTCGGAGGTGTCACTCCGGTAGACAAGCTGCGGCTGGTCTCCACCGGTACCGAAGCGACGATGACGGCCATCCGCCTCGCCCGTGGCGTCACCGGTCGCGATCTGCTGGTGAAGTTCTCTGGCCACTATCACGGCCACTCCGACGGGCTGCTCGCCGACGCCGGCTCGGGGCTGGCGACTCTGGCGTTGCCTGCCTCCGCGGGGGTAACGGCGGCGACGGCCGCGCAAACGATCGTGTTGCCGTACAACGATCTCGACGCGGTGCGCGCTGTGCTGGCGGAGCGCGGCTCCGAGATTGCTGCGGTGATCACGGAGGCAGCTGCCGCGAATATGGGTGTCGTGTCTCCCGCTCCGGGGTTCAACGCTGCGCTCGCCGAGCTTGTGCACGCCAATGGCTCGCTGCTGATTATGGACGAAGTGTTGACTGGTTTTCGTGTCAGTGCCGGCGGCTGGTGGGCGTTCGAGAACCGCGGTGCCGAGGAGCCTTACTGTGCTGATCTTTACACCTTCGGGAAGGTCATCGGAGGTGGGATGCCCCTGGCTGCGCTCGGCGGCCGGGCCGAGGTGATGGATTACCTTGCACCGCTGGGCCCGGTGTACCAGGCGGGAACGCTCTCGGGCAACCCGGTCGCGGTTGCAGCGGGGATCCGCACTCTGCACCTTGCTGACGACACCGTGTACGCCTCGCTTGACGCCACCGCGCAGCTGCTGGGTCGTGAGGTCTCGGCAGCACTCAGCGCGGAGGGTGTCGCGCATACGATCCAGACCGCCGGGAACTTGTTCAGCGTCGTATTCACTGACGCTTCGCGGCCCGCGAGCAACTACGCCCAGGTTCAGGCGCAGGAGGCGTTCCGCTATCCGCCATTTTTCCATACGATGCTCGACGCGGGAATCTCGTTGCCGCCGTCTGTTTTTGAGGCGTGGTTTGTTTCCGCTGCGCACGATGATGCGGCAGTGAGCCGCATTGTGGAGGCGTTGCCGACCGCGGCGCGCGCCGCGGCGTCAACCGTGGCGTGAGACTGATTTCGGCAGCACGAACACCAGCGCAAAGGCGATCAGTGCCAGCACCGCGCTCAGCAGCATCGCATGCGCCGCGGCGGTGAGAAAGCCCGACGCCACGGTGTCCGGTCCAGTGATGACCAGACTGCCGAAAAGTACGCTGCCGATCGCGGCGATGCCGACCGCGGAGCCGATCCGCTGGATCGTCGCGATCACGCCACTGGCTGCGCCCGCCTCGCCGGGATCGACGGTCGCGACGATGAATTGCACGTTAGGGGCGACAAAGAGGCCGTTGCCGAGTCCCGCGATCAGTAACGGGGCGAGCAGCTGCCAGTGGTTCATGGAGTTGGGGGTGTTGGTGACCAACACCAGCCATACCCACAGCAGGCCAACAGCCAGTAAGCCGCTTCCCATCACGAGGACGGTGCGACCCAGACGTGCGGTGATCCGATTGCTCTGCGAGGAACTGATGACGCTGCCGATCGCGAAGGGGATCGACACGAGCCCCGACTCCAGTGCGGTATGCCCAAGTCCCGCCTGCCACAGAAGTGAGATCGTGAAGAAAATGCTGGTGAAAGCGGCAAAGTAGACTAGCGCCAAGATCACGCCTCCGGTGAAAGCCGGGCGGCGAAAAAGTGACGGCGGGACAAGCGGGACCCGCCCACGGCGGGCATGCAGTACCTCCCAGGCACCGAATGCGGCAAGCAGCAGCAGTCCGCCCCCGATCGAGACTGCTGTCCAGAGCGGCCAACCCTCGTCTTCGCCTTCGATCAGCGGCACGAGCAAGGCGACCAGGCCGCTGGAGACGAGTACGAGACCGAGCCAGTCAACGCCTCCGCTGGGCGGGTGCTCGCCTGAGTCGATGCGGCCGCGGGAGGGGAGGAGGAGTAAAGCGGCAAGGA
The DNA here is from genome assembly GCF_000425325.1 of Rathayibacter toxicus DSM 7488. GTDB lineage: Bacteria > Actinomycetota > Actinomycetes > Actinomycetales > Microbacteriaceae > Rathayibacter > Rathayibacter toxicus. Next base: position 461,352 of record NZ_KE384349.1, on the reverse strand, counting down.
GTGTCGATAGTCCGATCGGTAGGTTGACCCAGAAAACGAGGCGCCAGCCGTTTTCATCGCCGAAAGCCTGGATGATAAGGCCACCGATGATCGGGCCCAGAGCCGACGAGACTCCCAGCACTGCTCCCATGATGGCGAACGCTGTGCCACGTGCCGAGCCGCGGAAGAGCAGTTGGATGGAGGCGTTCACGGCTGGCACGAACGTTCCACCCGCGAGGCCCTGGAACACTCTCGCGAGGATGAGCTGAACGTCGTTGGTGGCGAGACCGCACAAGAAGCTCGCCACAGTGAACAGTGTCACGCCGCTGACAAAAGTCCACTTGTGGCCGAAGCGGTCGCCGAGGCGTCCGGCGGGGATCAGCGTTAACCCGAAGGCGAGGGCATAGCCTGAGATGATCCATGACAGGGTCGCTTCGGAGGCACCGAGTGTGGTGCGGATCGTGGGTAGGGCGACGTTGACGATCGTGGTATCAAGCAGCGCGATGAACATTCCCGCCAATAGGACGATCAGCGCGCGCCAGGCGCGCGGGTCGGAGGTAGGCCGCGCGTCGGTAGTGATGTCGGTCATGAGAGCCTTTCGAGCGGGAGGGCGGACCGTCCCTATGAGACACATCAGCTCGCTGTGAATTCTCGTAGTAAAGCCGGGTTTCGGGCCGGTGGCAGCGGGTTTTTCGCTGCGTCGGAAAACGCTATGGTGAGGCGACTTGTGCTTCGATAACTGGTGACGCTGTCCAGATTCCGAAGCCATATCGTCACTCTGCTGGCCACGAGGATGGATGCAAAGGCCCGCGCCAACGCATCTGATGATGTTCGTTGCGTGATCACCGCTGAAGGTGAGGTGCGCATCGAGGCAGACTAGAGGCATGCCCGTCGTGACCGTGCTTCCCGAATGCCTCGAACTCCGCCTGACCAGGGCTGAACGCCTGCTGTCGTTTCACCGCGGCGACGTCGTTGTTGTTGAGCGAAGAAACATTCGCTCGGCGACGGTCACCGAGGATCCCTGGATCTGGGTGCGCGGTATTCGGGCGCCTGGCACGGCCGTTCCTCTTACGCTTGCCGCCGGTACCTGGAAGTTCCACGGTGGAAAGGACTTCCTGCTCATCAAGCGCACGTCCGCCGCGGTGGTGATTGACTTGATCGATGAGCCCTACTCGCGCCTGATCGTCAGTACCAGGCACGCGCCTGAACTCCTGGCCGCGCTGCAACTGGGTACGACGACGGCTGCGATCCCGGTGGTCGAGACGGATGATCTGAGGGTCGTACCGGAAGTGGCCGAGCAAGCAGAGCAGGCGCGCCGCGAGGTGGTCGCGACAAAGACGAAGCGGAAAGAATCAGCGACCGCCCACAAAGTTGAGGCCGCCGAGTATACGGCTCCCTGGTAACCGGAGCACAGCAAACGATTGCCCGCCGGTCTCCCTGGGTGCGGGCTCTTCAGCTCAGCGGTCGTACGTGTGCGGGCAACTTTCAGCTCCTCGAAGCGGCGGGGTGAGAGCTTCCACCTCCCCTTCCTGCAGCAGCTCGGGGGGCAGTGTGAAGGTTGATGAGGGTGCGTCCCCGGGCTTCGATGCTCATGCTGCCGAGGGTAGGAGAAAGGGGTGAGTGTCTGACTGGGCTGGTGCGTTGTTCGGTCAGATCCGAGAATCCGCCGTGTGTGTGACGCATGCGAGAGCGTCGCAGGAGGCGCAGGTCACCAGCTGTGCTCGGCAGATCGGAACGGTGCAGTTACGCATCCGGCTGGTGGCCGTTCCACAACCGACACAGCGCCCCAGAACCTCCGCGTCCGGCGAGAACGCGAGGGAACCGCGCCCGTCGAAAACGTAGAGGGCGCCGCGCCACAGCCCGCCATCACGACGGGATTCGCCGTAGCGGACAATGCCTCCGTCGAGTTGATACACCTCACTAAAACCGCGCGCGAGCATCAGGCTCGAGAGCACCTCACAGCGGATGCCTCCGGTGCAGTAAGTGACAATAGGGCGGTCTTTGAGGTGATCATAGACACCGGAATCGAGCTGTTCGACGAAATCACGGGTACTGGCGACGCGCGGTACGATCGCGTTCGTGAACCGGCCGATCTCGGCCTCAAAGGCGTTGCGCCCGTCAAAGAAAACGACATTGTCCCGCCGGGCAACCAAGGCATCGACGTCATCCGGCTGAAGTCGGGTACCCGTGCCGACGACGCCGTCCGAGTTGACGCGGAGTTCGTCTGGCGCGCCGAACGAGACGAGTTCGTCGCGCACTCTTACCGAAAGGCCGGGGAAGTCGAGACTGCGGCCGTCCGCGTCGAGTCCGGAACCGTCACTCCACTTCACATCGAGTCCACGAAAGGCCGAATGCTCACGTGTACGGCGCACATAGCGTTTGAGCGCCTCCATCGAGCCGCCGACTGTGCCGTTGATGCCGTCCACCGAAATGAGCAGGCGCCCCCGCAGATTAAGGTGCTCGCACAGCTCCCGCTGCCACAGCCGGACAGTCTCGGGGTCGGCCAGCGGCACGAAGCGGTAGAACAGCAGGATCTTCGGCAGCATCGGAATATCTTATGAGGTGAGCGGGGGAGTTGGCGGCAAGGTGCGGGCCAGTGTTAATGTGATCGGTTGTCAATAGATCCTGAACGGCGCGATCTGAAGGGCGCGATCAGACAAATGTTTTTGCGGGAAAAGACCCCGCAGAATGCCTCCGGATAGCCGACGTGGTTATTTCTCGTCGAGAAGCTCTTTCTCTGTCGGATTCTCCAGCGCTCGGCGGTAGCGGAGTGTGGCCTCGCGATTGAGTGTGAGAAGCAGGCGTGCCCCCATGACGAGGCACACCACCACCACCGACATAAGAATTAACAGGAGGATCTCGGAGAACCAGTCGAGCAGAACGCCTCCTATGAGGGTGGTTTCGCCGAACATTATTCCTCCGTGTCTGCTTATTGATTAAGGGGTACTAGAAGCCGTTGCTTCTGTGTCGTGAACGTCGATCCATACCGATCTGGCGATACTTGCCGCGTTCTGGGTAACGGTACCCGTGAATGACATCGACGCCCGGGCTGGGGTGGTCCCTTCCTGAGGCTCCCGATTGATGACCGCTGGGGTGACAGAACGCCCCCGCGGATCGCGGACTTAGGCCGAGAGGGCGTTGACGTTCGGCGACGAAACCGGCAGAACTCACCGGGTCCTCCGTGGTCAGAAGGCATCCGGTCAGCCGATGCGTGAGAACCGCTTCTGGCTCATACGAGTACCGAGAAATGCCCACTCATCCAGAATCCGTCGTCAACGAACTAAACGGTATGATCTACCTCGCCGCTTTCCCGGATTGACTTGGCGCGATCGACAGCTCAGTGCGGCCAATTTCCTCGACACCTTTATCGGGGCCTACTTCGATCACCGCGGAAACGATTGTTGATGGCGTAGATTCCGGGCTCTCCAAGCGTGGCGAGGAAGCCTGCGGCTCGCTGTCCGATGGTCGACGACTCCTTTACAGGCTGATCTGTATTGGTAGGTGTCTGCGCGTCGATTTCAACCACAACGAAAGCCGCTTCGCACATAAGAGCTATAACAAAATTCCTGCCAGATCAGCGTCTCATCCGATGTAGATCGGTGAGCAACGAACTCTTTTTGAAGAACGTCTCCATGATCGAGCCGCTAACGAAAATGATGCTATGAGTAGGGGAGCCACTAAATATAACGGGCTCTCATCCGCCAAGAGAGCGGCACAGACCACCACAATAAGGGCCAGAGTGGCCACGAATGGTTTAGTGATATTCCGAGGGAATCCGTCGTAGCGCAACGGTAGGCGAGGAAGAGGTGCGCTACCCGAAGAGGATGCGCGCCTCCTCGTAGCGAGCGTCCGGCACCGTCTTGAGGGTGCCGAGCGCCTCCGCGAAATCGACGTGGTAGATATCGGTTCCGCGCAACGCGACCATGCGGCCCCAGTGCTCTGCCACGACGGAGTCGATGGCGGCCATGCCCAGCCGGGTCGCGAGCACTCGATCGAACGCGGTGGGGGTGCCTCCGCGCTGGATATGCCCCAGGGTCGTCGCACGGGTTTCGATGCCCGTGCGCTCTTCGATCATCGGAGCCAGCACCTCACCGATGCCGCCCAGGCGCGGGCGGCCGAATGCGTCGAGACCGCGTTCGGAGTGCGCATCACCCATCGAGTCGAGCGAGAAGCCCTCGGCGACGACGACCAGCGGTGCGCGACCGCGTGACTGGGCGCTCTGGACCCACTCGACGATCTGCTCGATCGAGGTGCGTTTCTCGGGGATGAGGATGACGTGCGCGCCGGCAGCCATGCCCGAGTGCAGGGCGATCCAGCCGACGTGTCGCCCCATGACCTCCGCGACCATGCACCGCCCGTGCGAGTCGCCGGTGGTGCGGAGGCGATCCATCGCGTCAGTCGCGATGCCCACCGCGGTGTCAAAGCCAAAGGTGTAGTCGGTGGCACCGAGGTCGTTGTCGATTGTCTTGGGGACGCCGACGATTTTGAGGCCCGCGTCGGTAAGCCGCTTGGCCGCGGCGAGGGTGCCCTCGCCTCCGATCGCGATGATGGAGTCGATGCAGTTGCGCGCCAACATCTCTGCGATCCGCTCAGGGCCACCGTTCTCACCGTCGAACGGGTTGGTGCGGCTCGTGCCGAGGATCGTGCCTCCCTGCTTGGCAATGCCCTGAATGTTCGAACGCTCAAGCGGGAAAGTGTCTCCCTCAACGACACCTCGCCACCCGTCACGGAATCCCACGAACTCCTGGTCGTATACCTTGATGCCCTTGTAGACGGCGCCTCGGATAACGGCGTTCAACCCTGGGCAGTCGCCGCCGGAGGTAAGGATCCCAACTTTCACCCGCTCAGGTTAGACGACGTGTATGCGCGGAAGGTGCGCGAATGATGACGGGTACCATCGCGCGGTGACGGTAGGAAGAAACGTCCATTCAGATCGTTTCTCACAACGAGAGCGGATCGGCTTTGCTCGGATCTTTGTCTGCGGCGGCGGGTAATCTCGCCGGGTGTCGATCTCAACTGCCGTTCTCGTGCCCTCGTGGGCCACGGTTTATGCGCCGACTGTGCCGGTGAGTCTCGAGCTCACTCTCCGCCCGCTGTTGCGCGGAACCGGTGATCCCACCGCGACGATCAACGCCTCCGGATTCTGGCGGGCCGTTCGCACTCCGCTCGGGCCAGGCACAGTGCACCTGAGCCAGGCGGTCGGCGGGGCCATTCACGCTCGCGCATGGGGTGAGGGAGCAGAATGGCTGGTCGCGTCTGTTCCCGAGTTACTCGGCCACGGCGATGACTGGAGTGGGCTCGATCTTTCGATGCATCGAACGTTGGCCGAAGTGTTGCGTCGGTGCAGTGGTCTGCGCCTTGTCCGGGCAAATGTGGTGTTCGAGATGCTGGTTCCCGCAGTCCTTGAGCAGAGAGTCACCAGCACCGAGGCGTGGCGTGCCTACCGCGCGCTGGTGCGGCTGCACGGCGAGCCCGCTCCCGGGCCGCTGCCGCTGGTTCTGGCTCCCTCGGCGAGGCAGTGGCGACAGATTCCCTCCTGGGACTGGCATCGGGCGGGTGTTGATCCCACGCGTTCGCGCACAGTTGTTGGCGCGGCGTCGGCCGCGGCGGGACTGGAGCGCACGCTTGCGCTCGGTCGAGGCGGCGTCGAGGTCGCCCAGCGGCTGCAGTCCGTGCCGGGGATCGGCCCGTGGACAGCTGCAGAAGTGATGCAGCGGGCTCACGGCGACCCCGACGCTGTCAGCATCGGCGATTATCACCTCTCGGCGGCGGTGGGTTTCGCCCTCACCGGGCGACTCGGAGTCGACGATGAGGGGATGCTCGAGCTTCTCGAGCCGTGGCGGGGTCATCGCCAGCGTATTGTCCGACTGATCGGATGCAGTGGGGTGCGTACCCCTCGCCGTGGGCCGCGGGTGACCATCCAGGATCACCGGTGGCACTAGGCCGATGCCCCGCTTGTCACCTCCCGCCGTAGCCTCGATGGCGTTGACGGAACCTCCCCCACAGACTCGACGAGGCGGGAGTCTTCTCGCAGCGCCGCGACGCATCACGTCATCATGCCGACTCGGGCATAGCCTCGGAGGATGGATCAGCCGACGACCTCAGCCGTGCCCGGCAACGATCCGGAGCGCGAGTTCGATGTCCCCGTTTCGGATGAGCGCGAACCGGTGAGTTGCAGAGAGCAGCAGGCCGCGACGCCGCTGCCCGCGCCGGAGTTCGATACCGAGCGGCCGATCGTCGAGCGGGTCGAGGCCCTGGTGCGGCGCTGGATGGCGCGCAGCGGTGAGTTCCCCGTCGATGCTGCTGCCCAGCGCCTCGCCGGGGTCCTGCAAGATCCGAACGGCCTCGATTTCATCCTCGGCTTCCTCGACGGGGTCGTCCGCCCAGACGATCTGTCGGTCGCGGCCGAAAACCTCGCGGCGCTCACCGCGAAGACTCCGGCATTCCTCTCCTCCTCTCTTCGTGCCGCGATCGCCACTGGCGGTGCTCTGGGGCCGGTGTTGCCGTGGGTGGTGGTGCCTGGCGCGCGTCGAATGTTGTGGCGGCTGGTCCGTCACCTGGTCGTGGATGCCTCCGAAGCGCGCCTCGGCGCTGCCCTTGCGCGTCTGCGCGAAGGCGGTGACCGGTTGAATCTCGCTCTCCCCGGGGAGAGGGTTCTCGGTGAGGGCGAGGCGCAGCGGCGTCTCGACGAGACATACCGCCTCCTCCGGCGGCCTGACGTCGACTCCGTGAGAGTCACGATCTCGAGCATCGTGAGCCCGCTGTCACCGTGGGCGTACGACGACGCTATCGACCGAGTGGTCGAGCGGCTCGCACCGCTTTACCACTTCGCCGCAACCAGTCCAACACCAAAGTTCATCACTCTCGAGACGGAGGAGTACCGCGATCGCGACCTCACTTTCGCTGTGTTCCGCCGCCTCCTCGACAGGCCGGAACTACGTCGCCTCGAGGCAGGTATCGTGCTTCAGGCGTATCTCCCCGACGCTGTAGATGTTCTGCGTGAGGTGACCGCGTGGGCCATGCAGCGGCGTCAGGGCGGCGGTGCCCCGATCACGATACGCGTGGTGAAGGGAGCGAACCTTCGTCTGGAACGGGTGGAAGCAGCTCTTCACGACTGGCCGCTCGCGACGGTCGGCAGCAAGGTGGAGGCTGACACTAATTACAAGCGTGTAATCGACTGGGCGTTGCGACCGGAGCACACCGAGGCGGTACGGATCGGTGTGGCTTGCCACAATCTGTGTGACATTGCCTTCGCCTGGATCACGGCACATGATCGCGGCGTCGCCGCGGCGGTAGACTTCGAGATGATGCTCGGGATGGTGCCGGGTCAGGCGAGCGCGATCCGCGAGGATGTCGGCAGGCTCCTGCTCTCTACCCGGGTTGTGCATCCGCACAAGTTCGACGCAGCGGTCTCGTACCTCATCCGTCGGCTTGACGACAAGACGAGTCCCGACAGCTTTCTGGCGTCCTTCGCCCTCGACGACGAGCGTATGTTGCAGCGAGAACTCGACCGCTTCTGTGCGTCACTCGAGGCGCTCGGTGACACTGCACCCACGCCGAATCGTACGCAGGACCGCCTGCGTGAATGGTCGTCCGGATCCGGATCTCGTCTGGTGCAGGAGCATGCCGGTGCCGGCGAGCATCCTCAAGATCCCGCCGCAGACGGACTGACCCAAGCGGTCCTCGGTCTCAGCCGCGGTTCGGGAGAAGCACTGGCTACCGCTTCCTTCCGCAACGAGCCCGACACCGACCTCACCCTCGCCGGTAACCGCCGCTGGGCCGCCCTGATCGCCGAGCGGATCCCGTCCTCGACGATCGGGGAGCAGACCGCCGATGCCGCGCGTGTCACTGAGTCGGAGCAGCTGCAGGAGGTGTTGCGCACCGTCGCACACCGGGCCGAGCGTTGGGGTGAGCGGTTGGGCTATGATCGCGCCGCGATCCTCGATCGCGCCGGTCTTGCGCTCGCTGCCAACCGTGACCGCCTGATCGAGGTGATGGCCGCCGAGACCGGTAAAACGATCGTTGAGGCTGACCCCGAGGTTTCGGAGGCAATCGATTCCGCGCACTATTACGCCACCTGCGCTCGCGAACTCGATGCCATCGGAGGGGCTACTTTCGTGCCGGATCGAGTGACGGTGGTCGCACCGCCGCGTAACTCCCCTGTGGCTATCCTTGGGGGCTCCATTTTTGCTGCGCTGGCCGCCGGCTCCGGAGTCGTCATCACGCCAGCCCCACAGGCGCGCCGCTGCGCGGCCGTGCTGGTCGAGACTCTCTGGGACGCCGGTATTCCGGCCGAGCTTCTTGCCCTTGTTAACCTCGATGAAGAGACGCTCGGGCGTGCGCTCATCAGTGACCCACTCGTGGATCGGGTCTTACTTACCGGATCCTATGAGACCGCGAAATTGTTCCGGTCGTGGCGGCTCGAGCTACCCCTACACGCCGAGACCAACGGCAAGAACGCGATCATCGTCACTCCGAACGCCGACTACACGCTCGCCGTCGCCGACATTGTCTCTAGCGCCTTCGGGAACGCCGGACAAAAGTGTTCGGCGGCCTCGCTGGTGATTCTCGTGGGGTCAGTCGCGCGTTCCTCACGGTTTCGCGCTCAACTCGTCGATGCCGTGACCTCGCTTCCGGTCGGCTGGCCCGAGGATCCGACCAGCGTCATGGGTCCCCTGATCGAGGCGCCAACCGGCAAGCTTGCGCACGCGCTCACCACGCTGGGGGCAGGCGAGTCGTGGTTGGTCCAGCCGCGGCAACTCGATGACTCCGGGAGGCTATGGTCGCCGGGCGTGCGCGAGGGCGTCAGCGAGAACAGCTACCTGCACCTCACCGAGTTCTTCGGTCCCGTGCTCGGAATTCTGCACGCTTCGACACTCGAGGACGCGATCCGGATACAGAACGGCACAGACTACGGTCTGACGGCGGGGCTGCACTCCCTGCGCGCCGACGAAATCGCGCTGTGGCTCGACTCGGTCGAGGCTGGCAACCTTTACGTCAACCGTGCTACTACCGGCGCGATCGTCCGCCGACAACCCTTCGGTGGTTGGAAGAAGTCTTCCGTCGGCGGCGGAGCGAAAGCAGGAGGCCCCAACCGTTTGATCAGGCTGGGCTCGTGGAAGCCGGCCCCCGCGCGTCCCTCGACCACGCTGCACCTGCGCGGCCTCGATGACCGGGTGCGCCAGTTCATCGAGGCCGCGCAGTCGTCGTTGCAGTTCGAGCAGTTCGACCTCCTTCGCCGCTCTGCTCTCTCGGACCAGTTGGCGTGGTCGACCGAATTCGGAGTCATCACTGACATGTCGAAGGTTGGCGTTGAGCGGAATCTCTTCCGCTATCTTCGGATTCCGATCGCGCTGCGCTTGGCTGACGGTGGCGACCTCGGTGAGCTGTTGCGCGTAATGGTCGCCGGTCTCCTCTCTCGATCGCGGATGGATATTTCGACCTCGCTCCCGCTGCCACCGCAGGTACAGAAGATGCTCGAGGGCGACGAACTGTGTGAGTTGGCGGGCCTTTCGCCAAGGATCGTTGTCGAATCGGACGCGCAGTGGCTCGAACGCGCCGCGGCCGGCGAGATCAGCGCATCCCGTATCCGAATCATCGGTGACATCGTTTCTGAACGGGTGGATGGGTTTGGTGAACAGGTGCCCCAACCCCCGATAAATGACGAAGCGTCTGCGCCACCGTCGCCTTACGATGCCCCCGGTTCTTTCACTGACGTCGTCACGGGAATTTCCCGCGGCAGTACGGGCAAACCGATACCGCTCGTGCGCGCCGACGGCTCGCGTATCCCGCTGACGACCGCGCTCGCCGAAGCGTTCACCGGCTCGCCCGACGTCGCCATTTACGCCGACCCGGTCACGTCCGTCGGCCGTGTCGAGCTGCTCCCGTTCCTCCGCGAGCAAGCGATCTCAATGACGAACCATCGTTTCGGCATTCCCGTCGCGCTGAGCGACGAGGCGATCTGAGGCTGTGCTCCCCTGCGCGTCGCGAACATCCGTGCCCCTGTGGTGAGTATCCGGCGAGGGGTTTCTTACCCTTCCCCGTCGATAAACCCTGGAGTGAGAAGAAGTCCGGCTGTGATTTCGGAAAGGACGAATTCTCCGGTATCAGCGTCGTAATCAAACAGTTCGCCATAGCGGCCCCAGTCAATAGCGATCTCGAGTTGTTTCTCCGCCTCGCCAGCGGAGAATCCCCGGCGCAGGAGGTCGCGGAAGAAATCATCGCGGAGTGCGCCGTCGTTGCTGTTCTCGAGGGCGGTGATAATAGTCCGCACCAGGGGAGCGTCTGTCGCGGCGACGGTGGCAAAGAGTTCTTTTCTGCGGAGTATGTCGGCGGTGTACCACGCCTTACCGGTATCGGTGAGAAACGCTTGTGCGCCCTCGACTTCGAGCAGACCAAGCATCCGACCGGCCTCGACGAGTGGAAGCAAGTCGTCAACCTCGAATGACAGCTCATCGGCGAGATCGGGCAGGTCAGCCTGCCCGTCGTGCGCATACACAATTTCTATGAGGCCGACGAGACCGCCGACACTTGCGTCCGGCAACGGGTGCGTGAGTGGTCCGGTTGTTGCCCGAGCCGTGGTGGTCGGGTCGCGGTCGGTCAGGATCGCATACAGCCTGTCGACGACCGCCGCAAATGTCGGGCTCCTGCGGTCGCGTGGCCGTGGAAGCGGGACTGAGATTTCGGCCATGATGTGGCCGGGGTTAGCTCCGAGTACGAGAACACGATCGGCGAGGATAACCGCCTCCTCAATGTTGTGGGTAACGATGCAGATGCACGAGGTGGGGAAATCGGGTTGTGCCCACAGTGAGGCGATTTCGCTGCGGAGGTTTTCGCTGGTCAGCACGTCCAGCGCCGAAAATGGCTCGTCCATCAGCAGAACGTCAGGCCGAAGAACCAGCGCACGGGCAAAGCCGACTCGCTGACGCATGCCTCCGGAGAGTTCTCGAGGGTAGGCCGATTCAAACCCGTCAAGTCCAATCAAGTCGATCGCTGCAAGGGCACGCGTTCGACGCTCCTTCTCTTCTATCCCTGCTGCGCGAAGTCCGAGTTCGACGTTCTCCTGCACCGTGAGCCATGGCATGAGCGCGAAGGACTGGAATACCATCGCGGTTCCGGGGTTCGCGCCCGTGAGCGGTTGACCACGGTAGGTCACCTCGCCGCTCGTCGGGGCAATAAGCCCAGCGAGTATGCGGAGCAGCGTTGATTTGCCCGAGCCGGATGTGCCGAGGAGGGCGACAATCTCTCCCGCATGCAGTGTCACGGTGACATTTTCGAGGACTTTCAGGGTTGCGCCATTGGCAGAGGGGAATGTCATGCAGATAGTGCGGGCAGTGATGAGATTGGTGACGGTCATAGTGATCACGTCCTTCCGTAGATGGGGATTAGCTCAGCTGAGCGAGAAGCGCTTGTCGGCAAAGGAATAGAGGCGGCGCCAGAACAGCCGATTAATGCCTACGACGAAAACACTCATGATGGTGACGCCGACGAGAGTTTTGGCGAAGTCTCCGTGTGCAGTGGAGTCTGCGATGAAGGCACCGAGGCCGTGAGCACGCAGCGAGATATCGCCGTAGCTGACCAGTTCAGAGACGATCGAGGCGTTCCAGGCGCCGCCGGCCGCCGTGATACCGCCGGTGATCCAGGCGCTGAAAACCGCAGGACCGTAAAGGAATCGCCACCGTTGACCATGGCGCAGCCGCAAGCTTCTTGCTGCTTCACGCAGGTCGTGCGGGATTGCGGAGGCACCAGCGATGACGTTGAACAGGATGTACCACTGGGCGCCGAGGGACATCAAAACAATGCCACCCCAGTCCAGGCTGATCCCGCTCGCGTAGAGCGCGAGCGTCGCGAAAGGGAAAAGAACATTTGCGGGGAAGCTCGCCAAGACCTGCACAATTGGTTGCGCACAGCGGGCAACCCCTGGGTTGAGCCCAATCCACACCCCGACTGGCACCCAGACGAGGGTACCGATGATGAGGAGAACCACTACCCGTCCAAACGTGAGCATGCCCAGCGCGGCAGCAGTACTGAATTCGCTCAACCCTGTGTGCGTAGCGATGAAATTGAGCATCGCCAACAGTCCCGTCGCGATCAGCGCAAGTGCGAGAGCGAAAAATACTTTGTCGCCGACACTTTGTGGAGTATTCGTCTGCAGCGGGCGGCTGGTGATGCCAAACAGTCGCGTCGCGACGTCGAGTGCTCGGCCCAGGGGGCGGAGCATCCGAGCAGCGGTCCCTGGGAGTCGTGAGTGTCGCGTCAGGGTGAGTACGAGGCTCGTGTGGATCTGCTCCGCGGCGGTGTCACCAGTCCGAAATCGTTCCGCCCATGCGGTCAACGGGCGCCAGAATAGGACGTTCACGCCGATAACCATGGCAATCATGACCGCGATCGCCAGAATTAGTCGATCTATCTCGGCATTGTTTGCCGCGGCCGCTATATATGATCCAACGCCAGGAAGCGCGTAGACGTGATTGTTGACTGAGATGACCTCTGAAGCGACGAGGAAGAACCAGCCGCCACCGAAACTCATCATTCCATTCCACACGAGGGGGATCATTCCGTGCGGTACGTCGAGTGTCCAGAATCGTTGCCATTTCGTCAGCCGCATCACTCGCGCGGCCTCATCGAGGTCCTTGGGCTGAGAGGTGAGGGACTGGTAGAAGGCAAAAGTCATGTTCCACGCTTGACTGGTGAAAATGGCGAAGATGCTTGCGCATTCGATGCCAAGCTGTGCATGCGGGAACAGCGCCAGCCACATTGTGAGGGTTACTGAGAGGAATCCCAGAACCGGCACCGATTGCAGGATGTCGAGAACCGGCACCAATATTTTCTCCGCCCGTCGTGAGCGTGCTGCTGCTGTGGCATAAACGAAGGTGAATAGTAGCGACACGGCCAGAGCGGCGAACATGCGCAACAGCGATCGAGCAACGAAAAAGGGCAGCTGAGCCGGATCGGTGGATACCGTCGACGGCGCAGTTGAGGCGTCAAAGGGGGCGCCAAGTTCCTGCGAGAGCACAATCAGCATCCAGAAGATCACTACGACAGCGACAAGAAGGATTCCGTCTGCGGCGATGGTGCTGCGCGAACGCAGGGGGGCTGCCTGGTTTGTGTAGGTGAGGGGACGAAGCGATGTCATTGGGCTTTTCCTGTCGACAGGGTGCTTCCCCCTGTGCGCGACAACGAATCAGAGCCGTCGGGGGAAGAACAAAGAAGGAGTGGGGGACTGCGGACTATGACATTCGGCATTCATGAGCCGCCACCTCCTCACGATCAGGGCCTTGATGGGCCGGGATGAGCTTAGTCATCGTTCATACGCTTGCGCAAACTTTGAAGTGCGGGATGATGGTGTGATGTCCCATCATGATCAGATCCACCTGACGCAGGAGCAGCTCATTGCTGCAAGCGGCACATTTGAGTTGCTGTCCACCCCTCACCGCTTGCATCTGGTTTGCCTGCTGGCGGAAGGCGAAGCTGATGTGTCAACGCTCGCGGAACGCTCCGCGGCGTCGATCCCGGCGACCAGTCAGCATCTCGCCAAATTGCGCGCGGCCGGTGTTGCTACCGCCCGTCGTGAGGGGCGTCGTCAGCTGTACCGCATCGAGGATCCGCACATCCTTGCGATCGTGAGGCAAATGTTCTCTCACATTGCTCCGGACGGCACCCTTGCGCTGCAGGCCGACGAGCGTCGCCCTCCGCGTCGCCCTCGGTTCGATCCGAGCACGGTATAGCGAGTCTTATCGTGCCATAGCTGAAGACGGTATATTGTCAGCCGGGCATCCTGTACTTCTCTGACATTTTCGGTCCGGGTCGCAATAAACTCTTAAAAAATTTCTTGGCTGTCCTACCAGAATGTGGACGTCGCATCGGCGGAGAGGGTAGGTAAGCCCCCTTATTAGAGCACGTCGTCTACTCCTCTGCAATGAGCACCGTTCATAGCAAAGATTGTCTGAATCTGTGCATTCGTGCCGTCAAGCACTCTCGAGGTAAAGGCGAGGAGAAAAGGTGTAGGGGGGGCGAAGAGTGTGCTGTGAATGTTGGGATCTTTCTCCTCTCGCTGGGCGACCGGACTCAATGACTACGACTCGATCGACATTAAACGTGACCTCGTGCCCCGCGAGGAGGTGCTCGTGAGAGTTCCCACAACGACAACCCGTTCCCGCCTCGTCGAGATCGCCCTCGAGTGTGGCCTTATCGTCGCGACAGAGCTGCTTGCTGGAGCGAACCTCCGTACGCTGTCCTGGGTGTACGCTTCGTGCGCGGCCGCGCGAATTAGTGCCCATCGAGGTCGAAAAGTTCAGTGAAATCTCCCCCAAACGTTTCCGTTATCGCCGTTGAATCGACGAGCGTGTCATCCGGATCAATTAGGGCGGACTGCGCGCTGAGAAGGTGCGGCATTATTTCATCGTCGTGGATAAAGCGCTCCCTGGCAGCAGCGAAAGCGGTCTCGGCGCTACGCTGACCTCATTGCGGGCGCAAGGCCCGGAAGGGATCGGAGGACGCGATGACAGACAACAATCAGGCTCACCCGAACAGCGGCGCAGCCGCAGGAGGCGAAGGCGCTACTCCCCGCGCAGGTTGGTACCCTGACCCGGCAGGCTCGCCTCGGCAGCGTTGGTGGGACGGCTCCGGATGGACCGAGTCGCTCCGCGACACGCCGTCGGCGCCCCCTGCTCCATCGGCTCCGGGAGCAATGCCTCCGGTGCCTCCGCCTGCCGCGGGTCCTACGCCGCCGGTGTATGCGCAGAATGCAGGTCAGCCGAACAGCTACGGTCACACGACGTCAGGACAGTATCCGCAGCAGCCGTCGTATCCGCAGTCTGGGCAGCAGCCCGTTTACCAACAGCCTTTCTCCGGCGGGCACGCCGAGCAACAGCGTGATTCGAGCATCGCAACCATGACCCCGTGGATTTGGGTGGTCGTGCTTTTGCCGCTGGTCATTGCATTGTCGTTTTTCCTTATCTCGCCGGATGCGTTTGCGAAGGTGTCCTCAGCGAATCGTCAATATGGTGCTCGACCATCTCCCGGTTACTTTGCCGGCTTCGTTGCTATGGACATTATCTGGTTCTTTGTCACTGTGGCCGTGATCGTCTTTGCGTTCCTTGACTGGCGTCAGCTTAAGCGAAACGGCGTGCACAAACCGTTTCACTGGGCATGGGCGTTTCTCGTCCCGCCGTACGTGTATGTCATTGGGCGCAGTGTAATTGTTAAGCGTGTGACGGGCGGCGGGCTGATCCCACTGTGGACCTTGATCGGTGTGTTTGTTGTGTCGACATTGATGTTCATCATGTGGGCCGTCGCCGCTATAGTGATGGCGCCGCAAATGCATGAGTTCAATAACTATTGATCAGACCGCTACCGGCCGGATGCTCGTGTCCCGACGCTCGGCCCTAGCTTCCCGGCGACGCTGTGCACGATAGGTGCATAGCGTCGCCGACGACATATGTGAGGTCAGCGCGATTTACCGTCGTCGATACTCCAGCTCCGGTCGGCCCGGTACGCCTTTGCGCAAGGCGCGTTCGGCCACTCCCGCATCAGCGAGGTGCTCGAGATAGCGCCGGGCCGTCACTCGAGAGATGTCGAGGTGGGAGGCAAGTTCACCGGAGGAAAGGCCGACAGGTCTGAGTAAGGCGGTCACCGCCTCCACCGTTTCGGTTGAGAGACCTCTCGCCAGGCCCGGGGCGTTGGAGGTACGCAGCGCTGCAAAGGCACCGTCCACCTCGTGCTGACTGGCGACGTCTGTGCCGTGCATCCGCTCGCGAAAGGCTCGGTAGCTCGCCAACTTCGCGGCGAACCCGCTAAAGACGAAGGGTTTGATGAGGTACTGGACGATTCCGGCGCTGACGGAGGCGCGTACGACGGCTGCATCCCGCACGGCGGTGACCGCGATTATGTCGACACAAAGCTCTGCCGCACGAACCGACCGGCAGAGGTCGAGCCCACACATATCCGGCAGGTTCATGTCGAGCAGGATCAGCGCAATCGTGGGATCGGCGCGGAGGGCGTGGATCGCTTCCGCTCCGCTAAGGGTGATCGCGGCAACCTCGAAGCCTTCAACGCGGCGCACATACGCGGCGTGCGCGTCTGCGGTCAGCGGCTCGTCCTCGACCACGAGCACGCGAATCATCGCTCGATCCCTGCTGGAGCGGGCACCGGAAGTTGCACCGTGAACACGGCGCCCACATGGCGCGACACCTCGATCGTGCCACCGAGACGCGCCACCACCTGCTGCACCAGCGCTAGGCCGATACCACGCCCGAAGATTCCGGATTCTTTTGTCGAATAGCCGCGAGCGAAAATATCGGCCGTTACCTCCACCCCTGGACCGCTGTCAGAGACCTGTACCACTAACTCGCGCGCGTCGGTCAGCCCGAGATACACCTCCACCCATGGCTCGCGCTCACGCGCGGAGGACGCAGCAGCGTCGAACGCATTGTCGATGAGATTCCCGAGCACAGTCACCAGGTCGCCCGTTTCACAGCGGTGATCTCCCGGTTCGAGGTGCGTCTCGAAGTGTAGTTCGACTCCGCGCTCGCGGGCTTGTGCAGCTTTACCCAAGAGCAGAGCGGCAACTACCGGCTCGTGCACGGACGCGACAACCCGATCGGCCAGACGCTGGCTGAGGTTGAGCTCACCGGCCGCTAAGGCGAGCGCCTGCTCCGGCCGCCCCAGCTCAATCAGCGACGCGATGGTGTGCAGACGATTCGAGAACTCGTGGGTTTGTGAGCGCAGGGCATCCGAAAGGGTGCGCATCGACTCCAACTCGCCGCTGACACGTTGCAACTCGGTTCGGTCGCGGAGAGTCGTTACCGTACCTATGGGGCGTGCATCCGGTGAGGCGGCAGGTCGCTTGGTGACCACCAAGACCCGTTCCCTCACGACGAGCAGGAACTCAGTGACTGGCTCAGCGTCCCGTAACAACTCGCTCAGCACTTCGGGAAGCTCGAGCTCGCTGATGGGGGCTGGCGTCTGTAGGCGCTCGAGGCTTAGTAGCTGGAGCGCGTGGTCATTAGCGAGCACGAGCCGTGCGCGGTCATCGACAAGCAGGAGTCCCTCGCGCATCGAGTGCAGTACCGATTCGTAATAGACGAACATCTGGCTCATCTGCTCCGGGCCGCGGCCGCCCGTCACTCGTCGTAGATACCGGGCGAGCAGCCATGACTCCAGCGCGCCCAGACCAATCGCGCCGAATACCCCCCACCCCACTACCTGCAGCTGGGAGGCAAACGACGCGTCCACTGCTGCGAGCGTCACCCCCGCCGAGACCAGTGCGACGACGGTGCCGTCTGTCTTCTCGATTGGTACTACTGAACGCACTGACGGGCCGAGCGTGCCGGTGTACGTTTCAGTGAAGGTGTGGCCTTGAAGCGCGGGAGCGATCGTGCCCAGGAACGTTTTGCCAATCTGAACCGGATCCCGGTGGGTGTAGCGGGTGCCGTTGGGGCTCATGATGGTGAGGAAATCGATGCCAGTGTCGGCCATCACAGCACGAGCGTACGGTTGGAGGTCCGTTGACGGATCTGCTTCTTGCGTGGCCGACACCACAAACGGATTGTTGGCCACCGTTTTCGCCACAAGGAGGCCGCGTGCTCTCGCATCCTCGTGTGCTCGATCACGCGCGTTCACAGCAACTACGGTGACGCCAGCGGTTCCCATGAGGAAGATGCAGATCAGCTGCGTGGCGAACAACCGCGCGGCTACACTTCCGCGCGGACCGCGGGTGGACAATGCCTTCACATCTCAACCTCTCCGTCGGTGAACAGTACGAACGTGACGCTGGGTACCGGGGGAGGCAGGGCGAGCATGAACCTATCTCCACTTCCCCTCAATGAAGAGACAGGACTCAATTATGGTGAACATAATACGCAATGTTGGCAAGGCTCGCCGCCGAATCGATCGTAACCATTTGCTTTATCTGGCGGTCGTCATTGCCGTCGTTGCTGGAATTATTGTCGGCCTTGTTGCCCCCGATTTTGCCGGTGCGCTCGAGCCTCTCGGAAAAGCTTTCGTTGGTCTCGTCAAAATGATGATTGCGCCCATCGTTTTTTGCACGATCGTTATAGGAATCGGATCGATTGCCAAGGCTGCAACGGTGGGTAAGGTGGGCGGTCTGGCCCTGGTTTACTTCATTGTCATGTCGACGTTCGCGCTGGCTATTGGTCTTGTAGTTGGCAATGTGCTGCATCCGGGACAAGGCCTCGATATTTCGAGCGCCAGCTACGACACCAGCTCCCTCAAGCCCGAGTCTACGCAGAATTTTTTGCTGAGCATCATACCGGTGTCATTTTTTTCCTCACTCGTTGACGGCAGTATTTTGCAAACCCTTTTCGTTGCCCTCCTAGTCGGCTTTGCGGTGCAGAAAATGGGCGCCAAGGGCCAGTCGATACTGGGCGGGATTAAGCAGCTCCAACTACTCATCTTCCGTATCCTGTCGATGGTACTCTGGGTTGCCCCGATAGGAGCCTTTGGCGCCATCGCCGCGGTTGTGGGCAAAACCGGCTGGGGTGCTGTCGTCGCGCTCGGCTCTCTGATGATGGGTTTTTACCTCACCTGTGCAATCTTTGTGATCGTCGTTCTCGGTCTGCTGCTTCGTCTGGTCATCGGCGTGAACATCTTTTCGTTAATGAAGTATCTTGCCCGCGAATATCTGCTGATTGTTGGTACCTCCTCCTCGGAAGCTGCGCTGCCCCGTCTGATTGCGAAAATGGAACACCTCGGGGTTTCCCGGCCTGTGGTCGGCATCACCGTTCCCACTGGTTATTCCTTCAACCTCGACGGCACCGCGATCTACCTGACGATGTCCTCGCTCTTCATCGCCTCGGCCACCGGTTCGCCAATGTCGATCTCGGAGCAGATTGGGCTGCTGCTGTTCATGATGGTCGCCTCCAAAGGTGCGGCGGGTGTCACCGGTGCCGGCCTGGCCACGCTGGCTGGCGGCCTTCAGGCCTTTCGCCCCGACCTGGTCAATGGAGTCGGCGTCATCGTCGGTGTCGACCGTTTCATGTCGGAGGCTCGCGCGGTCACCAATTTCACCGGCAACGCGGTCGCCACGATGCTTGTGGGCACCTGGACTGGTCAGATCGATACCGCGCAGATGCGTAACGTACTTGCTGGTCGCCTCCCGTTTGATGAAAACACGCTGGGTTCAGACGAGCACACCTCGTCTGCCCTCGGCACCTCGATCACCGAAGGTATTGCCTCGATCGGCTCGACCGAGCGAACGGTTGTCGGCAGGCAGTGAGCCGTCGGGAGCATCGCCGAGTTCGAGGTGGGCGCCAGGGTAGCTCCTGCTCGCGGCATCACGCAGTAGCAAACTAGGCAGATCGATCAATTCCGTTAGCAGCCCCACCGCTGTACCGGTCGGTGGGAATTGCTCGTGCGTCACGATCGTTCCCCGACCGGCAACAGAATACGGAAAGATGGGGGAGTGCATTTCTTTGCGGCCCTCAGTATGAAGAACCGGGCACTCATCGCCCTCATCACCGCTGTTATTGCCGTTTTCGGTGGTATAGCGTTCACGGGATTGAAGCAAGAATTGGTGCCTTCGATCTCGTTACCGCAACTGGCTATCGTTACCTCCTATCCCGGAGCTGCTCCCGAGGTGGTTAACGACGACGTTTCGACGCCTATCGAGACCGCCATCCAAGGTGTACCCGGTCTCACGAAGACGAGCGCCACCTCGTCCACGAACTCCTCACTGGTCTTGGCATCCTTCAACTACGGCACTGACCTGGTGATCACCGAGCAAAAAATCGTGCAGGCGATCAACCGCATCACAACCACTCTCCCGGACGGCGTCGACCCACAAGTGGTAACTGGCTCTTTCGATGACTTGCCTGTGCTACAACTTGCCGTCTCGAACGACGCAGACACGAAGGCCCTCGCCGACCGGCTCAATACCAGCGTCATCCCCGAGCTCGACAAAGTGACGGGCGTGCGCAAGGTCACACTCATCGGTGAGAGCGCGCAGCGAGTGACGATCACGCCCGACAGGGCAGCGCTTGCAGCGGCAGGACTGTCAGAGACTGACATCCGCACGGCGCTACAGCAGAACGGCGTGCTGATTGCGGGCGGCCAGATCACCGAGAACGACTCGACATTTTCGGTGCAGACGGGGGCCAAGCTCGACTCCCTCGATGCGATTAAGGCGTTGCCAATGCTGCCCGCGGCAGGCACCTCCTCGACGTCAACGGCCAGTGTTCGGATCCCCGCCACTCTTGGTTCCGTGGCGCGAATTGCGCTCACCGATGCACCCGCCACGTCGATCTCACGAGTAAACGGCCACAACGCGCTGACCCTCTCCGTCACCAAGCTGCCGTCCGCCAACACCGTCGATGTTTCCACCGGTGTCCAGAAGCTTCTTCCCAACTTCCAAGCCTCCCTCGGCGATAACACCACCTTCACTTCCGTCTTTGATCAGGCCCCCTACATTCAGAAGTCCATTGCGTCGCTTGCGCAAGAAGGAACACTCGGCCTGGTCTTTGCCGTCCTGGTTATCCTCCTTTTTCTGCTCTCGGTGCGGTCAACACTCGTCACGGTGATCTCGATTCCGACCTCGGTGCTCATCACCTTTATCGGCCTACAGGCCGCCGGGTATAGCCTCAACGTCCTGACCCTCGGCGCGCTCACGATCGCGATCGGACGCGTCGTAGACGACTCCATCGTGGTCATCGAGAACATCAAGCGGAACCTCGACGTGGGTCACGAACGTGCAGCCACGATCGTCACGGCCGTGCGGGAGGTAGCGGGAGCGATCACTGCCTCCACCGTCACCACTGTCGCTGTGTTCCTGCCGATTGCCTTCGTTGGCGGCACTACGGGGGAACTGTTCCGGCCATTCGCGCTGACAGTGTCGATCGCCCTCACGGCATCGCTCGTGGTCGCGTTGACGATCGTGCCTGTGCTCGCGTATTGGTTCCTCCGCCCCTCGACGCGTCCGGGCACGCGTGAAGCTGAACAGGCGGCGCTCGCCCAGGAAAGCGTTGCACCCGCCGCTGCCGGTCAGCACAGCGGCGCGCACACTGCACCTCGCCGTGCTGCCCGCCTGCAACGCTGGTATCGGCCGATCATTGTGTGGACGCTGCGCCACTGCGTCGTCACGGTGTTGCTAACACTTATCGTTCTGATCACTACCGGTGCGCTCGCCCCGCTGCTGAAAACAAATTTCT
This sequence comes from Rathayibacter toxicus DSM 7488, assembly GCF_000425325.1. GTDB lineage: Bacteria > Actinomycetota > Actinomycetes > Actinomycetales > Microbacteriaceae > Rathayibacter > Rathayibacter toxicus. Next base: position 440,209 of record NZ_KE384349.1, on the reverse strand, counting down.
TTGGCGCGAGCGGTCAGAATACGTTCACAGTGACCCAGAACGTGCCCGTGACGCAAAGTCTCGACGCCCAGGACGCCACCGCCCAGCGGGCGAGTTCGGCGATCCTCGGCGTCAGTGGAGTCACGACGGTGCAGCTCTCCATCGGCACCTCGACTGGACCGCAGAGCGTGTTTAGCGTGGGAAACGGCAGCAGCGCCATCCGCTATTCAGTCACCACCGACGAGTCGGCCGACCACGAGAGAGTGCATTCCGACGTGCGCGATGCCCTCCAGACGGTCGCCTCGCCCGACGACATCACCATCTCGACGTCATCCGGATTCGGCGCCTCCTCGGACATTACAGTCGACCTCTCTACCGCTTCACCGGGCGAGCTGCGACGCGCAAACGACCAACTACTGACTGCTCTACGTACCACCGATGGCATTAGTCAAGCGGAAAGCAATCTCTCCTCCTCTCTCCCCTACATCGCTGTTCGGGTTGATCGCGCCGCCGCCGCCCGGGCAGGGCTGACCGAGGTTGCTGTCGGCACACTCATTAGCCAGGCGCTTCAACCAACTCGGCTGGGCAGCATGCTGATGGACGCGCGGACGCTATCGATCTATCTCGCCACTGCGCAGCCTCCTGCGACCCTCGATGAGCTAAGGACTCTCAAGGTCCCCACCCGCACTGGCACGGTTGCCCTCTCGACTCTTGCGACGGTCGAGCAGACGAACGGGCCGGCCAACATCACTACCGTGCACGGACAGCGCACGGCGACAATCGCTGTCACGCCCCAGGGGGACGACCTGGCAACCGCGAACCGCGCAGTACAGCACGCGATTAATGCGACGGATTTGCCCACTAGCGTCTCGGTCTCCCTCGGCGGTGCCGCTGCCGATCAGGCCGATGCGTTCTCGCAGCTGGGCATTGCGCTACTGGTCGCGATCCTGATCGTCTACGTCGTGATGGTGGCAACTTTCCGCTCGTTACTGCAGCCGTTGCTCCTTCTCATTTCGGTCCCGTTCGCGGCAACCGGTGCGATCGTGCTGCAGCTTGCAACAGGCATTCCGCTGGGAGTGCCCTCACTGGTCGGAGTGCTGATGCTGATCGGTATCGTCGTCACCAACGCGATCGTACTTGTCGACCTCGTCAATCAGGGCCGTCAGCAAGGTATGCCCGTGCGCGAGGCACTGCTGTATGGCACGGAGCGCCGCCTCCGCCCCATCCTCATGACGGCCTGCGCGACGATTTTCGCGCTACTGCCCATGGCGCTCGGCCTCACTGGGCACGGCGGTTTCATCTCGCAGCCGCTAGCGATCGTCGTCATCGGCGGACTCCTGTCGTCCACGGTGCTCACTCTGGTGGTTCTGCCGGTCCTCTACAACCTGGTCGAGGGGTATCGTGAACGCCGACGTGTCGCCCGCGCCGGAAAGGTATCGGCATGATGAACCCCCAGGGAACCATCGACACCGTTGGTTCGCGATGGTGTAGTGGCCCTGAGCGCGCCGCGGCGGCGATTGCCCAACTCGGTCCCGAACGCTTTGTGGCAACGGATTACCGTCCCGGCACCGTCCGCCATCTTGTGCTGTTGCGTTTTTGCCCTATAGCACTGATGTCAGAGGTAGAGGCTGTCACTGTGCGCTTCCGCGCGCTGGCCGACGAATGCCACCGCGACGGCCGCCCCTACATCACCTCGATCGAGACCGGCCCGCAACTGAGCACCGAGAAGGCGGGCGAGGGCTTTGACCGCGCGTTCCTGCTCACCTTCGCCTCCGAGGGCGATCTGAACTATTACGTCGGTCGGCCAGCGGTGGACACGCCGGGACTTTTCGATCCGATACACGACGCGTTCAAGGCGTCTCTCTGGCCGGTGCTCGATACCGCGGGTGTGGTGGTGTTCGATTTCCGGCCTGACACAACCTGAGCGCGGTCACGCCGCTCGCCTACCTTCTGCGCGAAAGCGTGGGCGCAGCAGAATTGGCAGACAGGCCGGTCGGACGTGGCTGGTCAGTCGGCAACCGGACCAGAACGACGCCCACGAGAATGAAGACACCGTCGGCGAATTGAAGGGGAATAGGCAATTCGCCCAGCAAGCCCCAGCTAGCGACAATCGAGAACAGCACCTCGGTCAGCCCAATAAAAGAGGCGATACGCGTGCCCAATCGCAAACTTCCCTGAATTCTCAGGAGATAAGCCATCACCGTCGACAGACCCAAGATCACGATCGCCGGTAGCAGCCAGGACACGTCATTGCCGACGAGGATGACGCTGACGAAACTCGCCCGCAAAGGGACGAAACCCACCACACCGAGCACGAGCAGCACCATCGCCCCGAAGGCCATCGCCCCCGCAGTCAAAGCGACAGGCCGCAGCTCAGGATCAACCCTGGCGGCGATTGCGTAATAAACGCACCCCCGAGTGAGGCGGTCAGTGCCCACGCAACTCCGATGAACTCGGGAGTGCTCTGCCCCGAAATATCGAGGACGAGCACTAGTCCGGACAGAGCGAGCGCTGAGCCAAACGAGAGTGAAGCGACCAGGGTGCCGCTGTGTTCGGGCCCAACCAAAAAGCACCAAAAACACCGGCGCAAGATACTCGATCAGCAGAGCAACTCCCACAGGCATGTGCTCGACCGCACTGTAAAGCAGAGCTGCGCGGCGATGACCGCAAAGATTCCGTAGAGCACGACCGTGCCGACGTTACGCCGCAACACATGCCAGCGACCGCGGAGGGAGAGGGCCGCGGGGACCGCAAGGATCAGTGCTGCGCCTCCCACCCGCCAGAGCACTGCAGCCGACGGTGTCCAGCCCGCCGCGAGCAGAGGCTTAACAAATGGGCCACCAAGACCGAAGCACGCAGCCGCGCCAAGCGCGAGCAGGAAAACCGAACCGAGCTGACGCTCAGGCGTAGTGGTGACCGCGGTCATGTGCTGTCCCTTCAGGAATGACCATCGTTACGCTCATGAGGACGAGTAGGCGGCGGTGAGCTGATCGCCTAGCGAGGCCACGTGACGTTGATTGCCTAGCGAATTAACCGAACAGTCATGAGTTGCACTGTCAGCAGTCAACGCGATCGTTGCCTCTGACGTCGAGATTCCACTTATCCCCACGGACGTACTCCGGTCACTCGCCAGCTGACACGAGCTGCGCCTCCCGCGACGAAGAGCCTGATCGCCATGCGCATTCTCATTGGGGCCGCTCCCTGGCCACTCTGAGTCCTCCTGTGTACACTTCCCCGGTCGGCTCTTGACACCGCGCGACTAGCGCGGACGAGTTTGTTCGTCAGGTGGGCCGGATCCACGACAGTCGTCGTCGGATAAATCACCTGCGCGAATCGGTCCCGTCTCCCACGTGCCCGGGTTCTCGCAGCGACGCGTGGACACACACCGCGGGGAACACTTTTCCTCTCACCGGAAGCGTTGTTCGGCGTTGGCCTACGCGCACACGCCCCGAACCTAGGAAGCACCTTCATGCCCAAGAAGAAAAAGCCGGCCGGCGGCCGTCCCGCCAAAAATTTTGACCCCCGCCGGTATGGCGCCTCCAGCGGCGCAGCCCAGCTCGGCGGTCGGTCACGTATGCCAGCCGCCGCACCCGGTTCCCGCAGCAAAGGCCACCGCGGCTATCGGCCTGCCGAAGAGCCGCCGCCTCATCAGGCGCGAGGGAACGCCAACGAACGCGCAGCACCAGCGAGCGGACGTCACGATCGTGACGTGCGTCCAAGCCGCAGTGACAATCGTCCTGCCCGCGACGACGATCGCAGTGCTCGTTCTCCCCGCAGCCACGGACGCGACACCCGGTCAGCCCACTCCCTCGCTCGCGCCGACCGGCCCTCTCGACCCTTCGGCGACGGCGAGCGCGCTCACCGTCGCAACTCCAGTTCAGATTTCTCATCCAGTCGCAACCTTCACCCCGCGCACCATACCGACGATGTTGTCCTCGAGCGCCTCGAAGCAACGGCAACCCTTGCGGTCGATGTCGAAGGCATCAGCTTTAGCGACCTCGGCCTCGGCGCCAACATCGTCCGTCAGCTGACCGCCATGGGTGCGGCGGCGCCGTTCCCGATCCAGGCGGCAACAATTCCTGAGGTTCTCGCAGGTAAGGATGTCCTCGGACGAGGCCGTACCGGCTCAGGCAAGACAATCGCTTTTGGTGCACCTGTAGTCGAACGACTGATGGAGAACAATGGTGCTAAGGGACGCAAGCAGGGGCGCGCTCCGCGCGCGCTCATCCTTGCGCCTACCCGCGAGCTTGCGATGCAGATCGACCGCACTATTCAGCCGATCGCGCGCTCCGTCGGGCTGTTCACGGCCACGATCTACGGAGGCGTCCCGCAGCACACGCAAGTTGGTGCGTTACGACGCGGGGTTGACATCGTCATCGCTACCCCGGGGCGGCTCGAGGACTTGATCGAGCAGGGCCGTCTCACACTCTCGAACATCACCATCACCGTGCTCGACGAGGCCGACCACATGTGCGACCTAGGCTTCCTCGAGCCTGTGCAGCGCATCCTCCGACACACCGCCACAGGGGGCCAGCGGCTTCTGTTCTCGGCGACCCTCGATAAGGCCGTCGCGACCCTGGCCAATGAGTTCCTCAGCGACCCGAGTGTGCATGAGATTGCGGGGGAGGATCAGGCGTCATCGACAATCGACCACCGCGTCCTCATCATCGACCACCGCGACAAGGTCCCCATTATCGAACAGCTCGCTGCACGCGCGGGTAAAACACTGATCTTCGCCCGTACCCGTGCCTTCGCGGAGCAGCTTGCCGAGCAGCTCGACTATGCGGACATCCCCGCAACCAGTTTGCACGGCGACCTTAATCAGTCGCGGCGAAGCCGCAACCTCGCACTGCTCACCAGCGGCCGAGTTGACGTGCTGGTAGCCACCGATGTCGCAGCCCGCGGCATCCACGTCGATGACATTGACCTCGTCATTCAGGCTGATCCACCGGATGAGTACAAGGCCTACCTGCATCGCTCCGGTCGCACGGGCCGTGCGGGCAAGAAAGGCATGGTGGTCACGCTCATTACACGTCACCGTCGTCGGCGAATGGAGGAACTGCTCGACCGGGCCGACATTAAGGCTGAGCTGGTGGAAACTCGTCCGGGGGACCGGCTGCTAACCGAGCTGGGTGCACCCGTGGAACGAACCTGATCGACCCCACCTCTGGAGGGGCGGGCGTTCTAATACCCACCCCTCGCCACACATCGGCGACTATTTGGCCGGCGGTGTGAGCACCTTGTCGATGAGGTAGACGGTCGCATTGGCGGTCTTGACGCCTCCGCAGATTACTGATGCGTCATTTACCTTAATGTTGTCCCCGGAACCGGAGACATTAACAGTTGCACCGTTGACGGTTGTGTGGGTTCCGGCAACCGCATTCGGCGCAAGCTGGCCGGGAATGACATGGTACGTGAGAACCGACGAAAGAGTCTTGGCGCCCCCCGCGGACTTCAGTGTGTCAAGAGTGGCAGCATCAAGTTTTGCGAACGCATCATCGACTGGCGCGAAAACGGTGAACTGTCCACTGTTGAGGGTGTCAACAAGATTGACGTCAGGATTCAACTTGCCTGAGACAGCAGCGGTAAGAGTCTTCAACAGCGGATTGTTGGACGCTGCGGTCGCCACCGGGTCAAGCGCCATACCCGACACGGAACCCGAGCCACTCGGAACCTGCGCTGCGTAGGTGGCGCAACCGGGACCCACGAGATCGGCGGCCGGGTTCATGGTCGACATCGGGGTAGGAGAAGCGGACATCATAGGAGTCTGCTTGTCCGGCGATGTTGTGCTCGATCCGCTTCCACTTGAACACGCGGTCAGCCCGAGGGCAGCAGTACTGAGTAGCGCGAATGCGGCGAGGGTGCTGCGCTGTGTGGATCGCATGTAATTCTCCTTCGTGAAGACGGCCCCCACGTGATGCGGAGGACCTGAGAGGTGTGGACCGTTTCGCGGCCGTTGACAGGTCTTCGGAGCCCTCCCCCCGGGGGTTTGGAAAATTCTCTCGTCGGCCTCCATCACGGCCTCGTCACAGGGACCTCGGCTCGAGGAATACCGCATCAACTGTCGATCACTCTCGATTACTCTTGGGATGCTCGCGAGGTGAGCCACAGAGAAGGGACACGTGTGTGCAGACGCGAGGCGCACGGCTGGCACGCGGTACTGTCGCGGCCCTCGCCGCGACCGCAACTGCTGCTGCATCGCACACCTTCGCCGACACACAAACGCCACCACCCGCTATCCTCGCCATCGCCGCCGCTTTCGCGACCCTTATTTGCGTCTTTCTCTCCGGCCGATGCTTTTCGCTCTCGCGGCTCAGCATCTCGGTTCTGGCGAGCCAACTGGCTTACCACGCTCTCTTCCACATCGCGGGCGGCGCGACTGAGGTAAAGGTCACCGGAAACGGGAAGCTGCTCTCCGATAGACACAACCACGGCGCCGCAACCGTGGAGCTGTTTTCCGGGGGAGGAAGCGTCTCCGGGCCCGGTCACGCCGACCACTCACCCGTCATGATCCTTGCGCACCTCACCGCCGCGGTGCTGACAATTGCGATGCTTCGACACGGGGAGCGGATCTTCTGGACGTTGGGAGCAGGGGCGGCCCGGGTCGTCGTACGTCTCGTTGCGCGAGCCTCCGCGCTGCTCCTACCGTCCCGCCCGGGTATCGCCACGCTCGGCACGGTGGAGCCGCTTACTCCCCACGCCCTCGAGACTGTCCTCTCGGCACTGCGGCATCGAGGCCCGCCCCCTCGCGTTCTCCGCGCCGTCTGACGTCGATCCCACCGATCGTCGACACGGCGGCGCTCATGCACGCGCACCGCGGGCCCGCGCTGCGTTTTGATCTCGGTGTGTCGCCGACTCTTCGTTTTAAAGGACTTATGACCATGAAACCCTCCCGTTCCTTTGCCGCTTCCTTCCGCCTCCGTCTGGTTGGTTCAAGCGTTGTCGTTGTTAGCGCATCTATCGCCCTTGCGCTTTCTGCGCCAACAGCAGCTAGCGCCCACGTCACTGCCACGGCGAGCAGCACCGCCGCCGGCTCATACACTGTTGTGACCTTCGCCTTCGCGCACGGCTGCGAGGGCTCGCCGACAACCGGATTAAAGATCACGATCCCGGAGGGCATCAACTCGGTCAGTCCGACGGTGAACCCGAACTGGGACGTGACGAAAAACCAGGTTGATATAACCAGCCCGGTCGGCGACTCTCACGGCAACACCGTGACGAAGCGCGTTTCCACTGTTGTCTACTCCGCAAAGACGCCGCTCGCCGATGGCTACCGGGACACGGTATCGCTCCAGCTGCAGCTACCCAAGGATGCTGCCGACAAGACCCTCGAATTCCCGGTATTGCAAACATGCGAAGTGGGTTCGACCGCGTGGGACCAGCCAACCGTTGCTGGGCAGGACGAGCCCAAGCTGCCCGCACCGGCTATCGCAGTGACGGCCGCGCAGCAGCACTCGGGACACGCCGATGCTGCGGCAGCGACTAGTAGTGTCGGCGGGGACGACGTCGTGGCGCGTGTCCTCGGCATAGGTGGCCTTATCGCGGGAGCCGTTGGCGTTGCCATTGCTCTGGCTTCGCGTCGCCGTGGAACGAAGACACCTGAGTGACCAGCTATCGGCTCTTCTGTGCTGCCGTTGCCGCAGGCCTGCTCAGCTCACTCGCGGTGGCAACGCCCGCACACGCGCATAACTACCTTGTGTCCACGTCGCCAGCGGCCGATACGACAATCACCCAGCAGCCGGGGAAAATGGTACTCGCCACCAACGACGATCTGTTGACGCTCGGCAATGACGGTTCAGCTGCCGCGTTACGTGTCGTCGGGCCAGACGGTCGCTACTACGGTGACGGCTGCGTGAGCGTTGTCGGCCCAGCCGCAACGATGCCACTCGCCCTCGGTTCGGCGGGTGCATACACGGTCATCTGGCAGGTCGTCTCGACCGACGGGCATCCTGTGTCAGGACAATATGCCTTCACCTGGGCCCCCAGTGATGGTGTTCCTCTGGCGGAGGGCTCCTCTTCAGTCCCGGACTGCAATGGCACGGTAGCGGTTACCCAAAATTCACCAGGTGCGAACGTCGAAGTGAGCAGTGCCGTCGACCCGGCACTCCTCAGTGACGTGCTCTGGATCGGCGGGGGGTTAGTAGTAGCCGTTGTCGTGGCGGTCGGTGTCACGCTGCTGGTAGCGCGGAGGCGTTCACAGAAGTAGCCGAGTGGGCCTCCTGCGTTGGTCGGCTGTCACTGGCCGCGCAGGAGGCCCGTGGGCTGCGAACATCCTGTTCTCGTCAGTAGGACGGTGATGGCTCTGGTGTAGCGGCACGGGTGCTGTGTTGTCGTCCGGTAGGGCTGGTCCAGTGAAGCGTTCCATCTGGGTCTTGTTGCGAGGTCCAGGTGCTGGTGTGGCGGAGTCGATGATGATGGCGGCAGAGGTGAGCGAGGTTGGTGGCGTCGGTGGCGCCGCCGTGGTGCCAGTCGTTGGTGTGGTCGATGTCTGCGTTGAGAGTGGTGCGGGTGCAGCCGGGGAACCGGCAGGTGTGATCACGGTGTTGAAGATAGCGGCGGAGGTCCGCGGGTACTCGGTAGGAGTCGCGCCCGACGGAGAGAACTGCTCCGGTTTCGGGATGAGTCAGCAGACGCGTGAAGGACGGTGCGTGCGCGGCGAGGCGTCGGGCGGTGTCGGCGTCGATGGGCCCATGGCCGTCGAGGGTCGCGGGTGTGTGGGAGTGTCCGAGGAGGGTGAGAACGGGGACGGTCACTGATATTCGGGGCTGGATGCCCGCCGGTATCGGTGTGCTGGTTGACCGGTTCGGGGTGACATCGGTTTCGGCTTCAGTCAGCAGTGTCGCTGCAACGTCGGCGCGCAACTGTCCGATGCTCCGCTGTTCTCCGGGCACAATGGAGAGGGAACGTGCGACGCGGTTGACCCGATCGAATGCGCCGTGCGCTTCTGGAGCGGGCAGGTAAAGGTGCAGGAGAGCCATGCCGTCTTCCGCACCTTCGAGCCATAACGCTCGGCGTTGGGCGCATCGGCGGTGTCGAACGGTGAGATTTTCGGGATGTAACTGTTCCCGCAGCACCCTTAGGCGTTGCCGGAGCTGGGGTGGTGTGCTTTCCCTCGCGAGTACTACCGTTTCGTTGTCGAACTGTTCCCGTGTGGCGGGCGGGAGGTCGAGTGCAGCCCGGGTGATGATGCAGGCGAGTTCGGGCGAGATGAGGCCGTCTCGCAGCGCTGTGAGGGTCAGCGGTAGCTGATTGATCAGGAGGCGGCTCTCGGTGAGGAGAGCGGATGCGGATGTCTCTGACATGTGTAGCACCGTCGCGAGTTCCGCGACCAGGGCTCGTTGGGCCGCTTCTGCTCTGTCTGCTGCCGGGAGTTGTGCCTCCACCAGCGTCGTGTGACTTCGCAGCGCCGCTTGTCTGGCCCGTTCGACGGCCTCGTAGTGCCGTGCTTGTGCGTGAGACCGTGCGGCATTCGTCGAGCAGAGAGCATCGAGAGCAGAGTGGAGTGCGTTAGCCTCCGAGTGCTCTCGCTCCGGTGGCATCGAAAGAAGAACCATAGGGGAATGAGATCATGCGTCGCTGATCGTCACGGCAGAGAGTCGCGGCTCTGGGGATAACTGTGCTTAGTGAACTCCGTGGAGGGGCGCCCATCTAGTGATATGCCCGTATCGTTTCTCGGATTGTCTGCGCGTGATCATAAATCTCGTCGAGCGTCGAGAGGGTGTGTCTGGTTTCGTTTTTCTCGTTGTCAAAAGTTCCCAAGTATTTTTGTTTTCGGTTGAAGTGGAAACGCGCGACCGGTTTTCGGTTGTTGTTATCGAGGATGACTGAGAAGTATGATTTGGCGTCACGTTGAGCAATTCTGTCTAACTTAACTTCACTGCAGGCGATTGCTTTGACGATCTGGTAGGCTTCTATTTCTTCTTGAGTTGTCTCGATCTCGCTCTGCTCTTCAGGCTCCCTCTCGATGACGGTCTGGTTGGTGGGGCTTTGCTCGGTGCGTAGCGCCTCCGTCCGTGGAAAGTTGGGGGCGCTCAACGCGGTCTTGAGGCGCTCGTTCACCTGCTCATTCAAAAATTGTTTTGCGGCCTGTGAAACGAGAGTGGTGAACTGTTCGCGGACTTTTTGGGTGTAAAAACCCTCGTAGACCCGCGTGGTAAAAAATTTTACCCATTCGTCTGTTGGTGCGGTGAAGTGAGTGGCGAATTCGTGCTTGATCAGGCCGATATATTTAAGTTCTCCGGCGGCGCTAATTATGGAGTCGAGGTCAAAGGATTCTTTGCTCAGCTTCATTAGTTCGGGGATCAGCGTTTCGTCGATGTCGGTTAAATCGAGAATCAGGAACGGCTTCGCATCCATGCGATTCGGCACATCCAGGTCGGTGTAGCAGTGGTACTGCTTGCCGTTGGTCAGCATGGCAATTCGGGCGTTGGTGACGGCGAAGTAGCGGAAGAGTTGCGATGCGTGCTCGATCTGTAGCGGTTCGGATGATTTTTTGCATTCAATCAGGATTTGCACCTCACCCTTGTGTATAATCGCGTAGTCAATTTTCTCTCCTTTTTTCACTCCGACGTCCGCGGTAAATTCGGGTACCACTTCAAGTGGATTGAAGACGTCGTAGCCAAGGACTGTTGAGATGAAGGGCATCACAAAGGCATTTTTTGTTGCTTCCTCGGTCAGGATGCTCTCCTGCTGTTGCTGAGTTTTGGTCGCAAGTGCGATCAGGTTTTCGTTAAGTTTCACGGTTCTCTCCATTGAGTAGACAAAATGATTGTGACGAAATCTATGGTGTCCGATCGTCGTGCTCTCTGGTATCCCCTGTTTATTCTCGATGGTCGTGAGGTTTGGCCTTGACGGTCCTGCTGATACCCCTCGCGGCTGTGAGAGTAGCGTGTCCTCAAGTTGGCATGGCCGGAAGTTGCCGCTATTGGGATGGCGGAGTGTTCTTTCGCGAGTGCGTCACCTGGCTTGTTGCTATCGCGAATCCTGTTTTCCCGTCCTGGCAAGGATCGGCCGACAGCGTATTGCCTACTCCAGCTGCTTGGGGAGGGGAGCGTAACGCGCCATAGGGAAAGCCCCGCTGTCAGGATCCGGGCACGGCCGGATGCTGACGTTGTGCGCAGTGTGCGCACGCCCAATTCTTGTCAGACCACCTCGTGTGATACGGAAGCGAAAATGCCCATGTCAAATTTGTGCCGTCTCCTTGTCGTGGCCAGTGTGGCCGCGCTTGCAGCCTCTACTGCCTGCCCGGCGGGTGCAGCGACCGTCGCAGCGTCGTGCGCTCAGCGAACCGAGCAGACCGTAGTTCACTCGTCAGGCACGCTCCTGGCCAGTGGGGGGCGCGAGAAGTCACACAATGTTGCTTCTCAGATCTGGGATTGGTAAAGAAATGCCCCTGTTCTGCAGTTTCATCGCGTGAGGTAAAGGAACCAAGGATGAGCATCCGGTCGTCATCGGGAACAGTGCCCGACATGATCGTTTTCCCCGTGAGGGACCGAGTCGGTCACCTGTCGGCGACGCGGTGACGCTCGTCGAACCGTCGAGTCCGTCCAGACCGGCGCCGAGTAGCGGCGCCCAGCACGATCTGGGTCGCCTCGCAGATCTCGACCGCCTTGCTGGGCCCCTCGGAGTAATTCACGGTATTGACCGGTTACCGAACCAGCCGGGTGAGCCGGGCTTTCCGATCTACGTTGCCCAGATCGGCGACCTGACGCCGCTGGCTCCTACTATGCGGGAATCGACGGGCGGCAGTTCTACCCGCGGCCACATCGATGGGGCGGGCGGCGCCCTCAATCCCGAGAAGGCGTCCCGTCTCTGTCTGGCCGAGGCGCTCGAGCGTTACGCCTCCTGCTTTGTGCCTGAGGATCAGCTGATTTGGGCGTCCTCGGATGACCTTGGTGCAGAGGCCGTGGACTTGCGCCGGTTCCCTCACTGCTCGGAGTCCGAGCTACGCAACCCGCGATCAATTCATGCGCCGATCGACACATCGGCGCCGATCCGCTGGGTGCGTGGTTGGTCACTCAGCCACGGTCGTCCCGTTTACGTTCCCGCTGTGTCAACGTGGTTACACATCCCTGCTCGGACACAAGCGGAACGATTCACCATGCCGATCTCGACGGGATGCGCGACGCACAGTTCGCTCGCGCAAGCGGTGGTCAACGGTCTGGGAGAGGTGATCGAGCGCGATGCCATCGCGCTGACGTGGCTCCAGCGTATTCCGTGGCCTCGACTGGAGATTGACGGAGACGACGAACGATTGGTGCCGTTTCTGGAACGTTATCGCGCCAGTCACGTGCGCACTCACTTTTTTGATGCGACCACTGATGTCGGTGTGCCGACTTTTTACTCCATTGATGTGACTCCGGAAAACAGTGTTCTCGGGCAGCTGGTGATGTGTAACACGTCACTCGACCCGGTCGACTCGGTCGCCAAAATTCTCCGCGAATCTGCTTCGTCCCGAATTGCGATGCAGACTCCGCGTACGCGACCCACCGACATTGACGAATTCATCTCTGTTTTTCACGGCGCCAGTTATATGGGTGAGCCGCAGCGGATCGGTGATTTTGATTTCCTATGGAAATCAACGACCACCCGGAGACTCTCGGAAATCCCCTCGCAGCTCACAGGCGATCCCGAATCCGATATGTCCAGAATGGTGGAACGCCTCGCCGATATCAATGCCGAGGTTATCGTGGTCGACATGACGACGGAGGAGGCGCGCGTTGCGGGGTTCTGGGTGGTGCGTGTGATTGTTCCCGAGTTGATGCCACTCTCTTTTGTGCATTCGGGCCGCTATCTTGCCCATCGCCGTCTCTACGAGGCTCCGGCGGCGATGGGGTATCCCGCTGCGAATGAGGCGGGCATTAATCCCCTTCCGCAGCCCTTTGCGTAAGAAGCGCCGCGGAAGAGGCTTCACCGATCAGGAGCGAGCATTCCACGCTCGACGCAGCACAAGAAGACGGAAAGCACAGCAGAGAAGGACGACATTATGAAAGTTCACCTCCTCACCATTGGTGATGTGGCGGACGCCGTTGCTCATCGGCTGACCGAAGCGCTGCGTGCTGCCGGTGACCTGACTTCCATAGATCGGATCGTCGGCGGTCGCGGGCTGCATCCCTCGTACTGGCCGCATGCCGATCTGCGCGTGGTGATTGCGTGGCGTGAGTCTGCCGCAGAGTTTGAGGTAGTGGACCGCTCTTGCGCGGAGACCGGAGTCCCTTTCACGCAGGCTGTTTTCACTCATCCTCGACTACGGGTAGGCCCCACCATCGTCCCTGGCGGCGGGGGCGAGCCGTCGAACACGGTGGGCGGTTGTCAGCGTTGCCTTGAGCGGCGTCAGCGGCAGCATGACGCTGGTATTGAACGGGCCGAGGCGCTGTGGCAGCGCTACGCCGTCGATGACACCGCAGGTCCCAGCGGATACCTCCCTCACCATGTTTCACTGGCCACAGCCTTGCTCGCCAGGGTTGTGGCGGCGGCGCGAGCCGGGCGGCTCGAACAGGAGCGCAATGTTGTCCGCTCGGTTCACCTGTTGCGCGGTACCACACATCTCACGGAACTCATCCCGGTGCACGGCTGCGAGCGCTGCGGTGTTCAGCGTCTCGATTCCACCTGGGCGCGGCTTGCCAGCGAGTTTGCCGACCTCGGCGCGATCGCTGCGAGGAGGACCGCTGGTGTCTGATCCGCACAGTTCCGGCGTGGGTCGATCGGATGCCGCGGTGTTGGGCGCGGAGGCGATGGGCGTGGCCGCACTGAGTGACCCGCAGTTTCGCCTTCCTCGTCGGCCGCGCCTCGCGCCGGGTCTGGTCATTGTCCCGAGCGATGACGGTGTGCTCGTGGAGGGCGGCCCCACTCGTCAGCTGCTCGGTGGATTCTCGGCCACGACGGTGTTCGGCTGTCTTTTTCCTCTGCTCGACGGTTCTCGATCGATCGAAGACCTTGCTGCTGCCAGCGGGCGCACACGGCAGGCAACTCATGCCACGGTCGCACTGCTCTACGCGAGTGGCTTGCTTGAGGATGCGGAGGGCGAACCAGACGTGACTGGTGCTGACCTGGCCGCCCACGCGTTCTACTCCCGTTCGATCGATTCGACTCGTGTCAATGCGTCAGGAGCCGAGGCCGTACAGCGATTGCGTGCGAGCCGAGTTCTCGTGGTCGCTGGACCTACCGCTGGTGGGTTGGCGTCGATGGTGGCGAACGAGTTGCGGCTTACCGACATCGGCGATGTCGAATATGCGGAGTCCGGCGGTGTCCACGCTGTTTCTGACCGCAGTCTTCTCGTGCTCGTGGGGGATTCTCCCGAACTCCGCCGCGATGCTGAGCGGGCGGCTGCCTCGGCCGTGGGTGTGTATCCGGTTCGCCTTCGCGGTCGTCGCCTTTATTACGGTCCGTATCTCGACCCGTCGTACACGGTGCGTTTTGATGATCTCGCCGAGCAGATCGCGGCGGAGAGCCACGACGACCCCCTCGCTAATGACCACCCCCTCTCTGCCGCCCTTGTCGTAGGTGAGATCACCGCGCTGCTGTCGCGTGTGGGTATTCCACTCTCGCAGCAGTCGCTCGTGCGGGTGGGTCTCGAGACGTTGGTGCAGGATCGGCTGGTTGCTGTTCCCTCGACCGTCGACGGTATCCCTCTCGCCTACGCCTTTGAGGCATCGACCGCGTTCCCACCGCGAGCGCTGGCCGCTCCGAAGGAGCACCAGGTGCATTACAAGCAGTCGAACGTGGCACTGCAGCGGGAATCACAGCGCTGGCCGAGCGCGATGTCGCGCCCTCTTGCCGAGCGGGCTGACGTGCTCCACCCTGAGACGTCCTCCGTGCACGGAGTGACCGCTCGGGCGGACCGGCTCACCGCCGGTGCTCTGTCCGACATTGTCATTCGCACGGCGGGCAATCGTGGGAGCGGGACGCCGCGTGAGGGCAAGGTTCAACGGTGGGCAGCCTCCGGGGGAAATCTCGGCTCGGTGCAGCTTTATCTGCTGGCCCGCCAGATTGAGGGTCTGACTGCGGGTGTATACGGTTACCAGCGCGGCGACGATAGTTGGGCAGAGTTGCCCTGGGCTGATCCGCACACGGCGCTTTCGGGAGTGGACAGCAGTGCCGACGCCGTACTTGTGTTTACCGCCGCTCTGGGACGGGTGGCGTCAAAGTACGGTCCTTTCGCCTGGCGCATTGTTCATCTTGATGTCGGCGTTGCTCTCACCCATGCGCGGTTGTTGGCGGCAGCGCATGGTCTCGATGCCGTCGCGGCTCCTGCGTGGGACGATGATGCAATTGCCGCGTTTCTCGGTAGTGACCTCGATGCCGAGCCTGTCACCGCTGTTCTCTCCCTTTCGAGCGCGACAGCCGCGCAGACCGGAGCACTCTGATGAGCACCCCGCCCGCGGCCTCCCGCACCGAACGAATTACGCCGTCCCCCACCCCGATGGGCGGGCTGTGTACCCAGCAGGAACTCGTCAGTAAGTTACAGCGCAGTGTTCGTCTCGGCCGCGACGCTCTGGCTCCTCGGCCGGTCGCGCCCGGGAGTCGGCGCCCCAGACCGCAGGGTGTCCGGCCGACCGCGTTGCCTACTGTGCCGGTGCCCGGGGGTAACTCGCCGACTGTCAATAGTCTCGATGCAGTGCTTGAGCATCGGGAATCGGTGCGCTACTACCGAAAACAATCTGTTGATGCCGCGGTCGTTGCCCGTATTGTCCGCGCAGGCCACCGCGCTGACGCTTCTGCGTGGCCGGAGGAGGTCGCCGCGGGTCTCGACATTGAGTTGCTCGTTGCCGCGCGGAGGATGACCGGCTCAGCGCCCGCGATTCTGCGCCTCGATGAGGACGTGTTTTATCCGCTTGCCGAACTGGATGAGGAGACTGCCGAGGACCTCGTTCTGCAAATCGAATACGCATGGTCGCCCGTCACCCTGATTGCAATAGCGCCACTCGCTGATTCTCTCGACCGATGGGGCGACCACGGGGAGCGGCTGATGAATATCCGCGCCTCCGCTGCAATTACCGCGGCGCTGCATGAGGCCGCGGTCTTGGGGCTTGTCGGGAGCCCGTTCGCGGGTTTTCTCGTCTCTGGACTCCGTCGGCTGCTCACTGTCGACGGATACGCGAACGCTCAGTTGTTCGCTGCCTCCCTCGGCCACCCGGCTGTGGGCGACGATGTGGTTACTGGTGGTATCCACCGTCTGTGACATATCGCCGAAAGATCACCTTCCATTACCCCGAAAAGGACAGCTCATGACGAATAATTCCCCCCTCGACGACGAGTTATTTTCCGTCGATATCGATAGCCCGGACATGAATGAACTACCTCACAATTCTGCTTTCATGTCGATCAGTTCCGGTGGATCATGTATCGGTTCATCGTCGTGCCCGATCTCATCGGCGGGATCGATTGGCACCTTAGGCTAAAGTGTCGCTCGCGGGTCACCGGTGCGGAGGCCCGCGAGCGTCTGTTCACGATATCGATGTTGAGTTCGTGTGGTTCATGTTTTTCGTCCGCTTATCGCGACGACTTATGCCGATAGGTGCACTACCCCTCGACAAGGAGATCACGTGATTCACTACTCTGAAGAAAAAGCCAACCTTAGCGAGACTCACGATCTCTTTGCGCAGGATCTCACGGGAGACGAGTTCGATAGCAAGGTCGCGCGCGGTAGTGCTTCGGTTGGCTCAGTCGCCACGGTTGCGACAGCCTCCTGCCCCTCTGCATCCGCCTCATCGGCGAGCACCGCCTCGAGCCACTGATGAGTGCCGCGTGCGTCTGCCGTGGCGTCGCCTTCGAGGAGGCATCGTTGTTAGGTTCACTGTTCTGGTGTGCGCTGCGTTGAGGACCAGTTCCGGTTCGGCACGTGGACGCACGGTGGTTGACTCCGTGGGAGTTCGCGGGTGAGCAGCATGGCCCGAGAACTGCACGGGAGTGCCGTTGCGCCTCGTCGCCTCTGCATTCAGAGGGTGGCTGGACTTTCTGCGGAACGAGTAGCTCTGGTTCCCGCTGGTGTCGACGAGCTCGCCGCGCGCCTCGAGGAAGTTGAGGTGGTGCTGTGTCAGCGCAAAGCTGCGGTCAGTGACATTCTGCACGACTTGGTCCCGCTGCTCGATGAGGACCGTTCGTTGCGAAGGGCCGTGCTCGATGTCCGCCGTTCCACCCGCAAAATTTCACCGCCACCCATCCCGGTCAACCTCATCGCCCGCATCACTGGTGCGCTGACCGAGCGATCCATGGATGCCGACTCTGTCGCTGCGTGGGCGGCCATTGTTCAGGAACGTGCGGCTCTCGAGCGAGCGCACTCGAATGCTGTCACGAGCGGAGTCGCCCACGCCTGCGCTGCGCTGGAGCTGCTCCGTGATGACGAAGCCTTCCTTGGGGCAGTCGCTGACGCCAACCCAGACTTTGCTGCCGCCCCGGGCCGTGGCGCCCTGGAGCCGGGTAGGAGCTCAAGCCGGAGCGTGCTCGCCTATGCCGTCCGAGCCGCCTACAAGACCAGCCCCTTTGGAACTCTTACCACGGTGGGCCTGGCGGGTGGGGCCTCCCCGTCGCGTCCGGTCGTCACGATTACGCACGCCTACGCTGTTGCCTGGCTCGACGCGCTCGCCCACGACGAGACAGTCGCCCATGTCTTCGAGGTGGAGCCGCTCACTACCGGTGGGCTTGTTGGCCAAGTGGAACCCGTGGGGATCCCCGCACCGGTTGAGACGCTTGATGTTTTCTGGCGGCAGATTCTGCGCGTGGCACTCCGCGAGTCCGGTGTCGTGCTCGACGAGCTGCGTGGGATCGGCCGTGTCCCGCTTTATCGGCTTCTCACCATTGTGGGGGGAGACGATCCCTTTGCCTGTTACCTGCGGATGCTCGACGCCGGCCTGCTGCGCGTGGTCGCCCCCTGGGGCTATGGCGAGCGCCACTCCCTCAACGCCTTGGCCGCATGGCTCGCGGTGAAAGCACCCACCCACCCGGCTGCTCGCCTGCTTGCTGAACTTGTTGCCGAGACTCACGCTGTGACGACGGTGCAGGGCGTGGAGCGTGGACGGCGCCGCGTTGCGCTCCGTGATCGAGCTGAGTCGGCGCTCGCCGGATATGGCTACCCACCTGCCCACTGTCGGTTCGAGGCATATTGTGATGCGGCCCCTGATGTGGTTGTCCCCGGTCCCGCTCCTGAACTGGAGGCGGAGATTGAGCGTTACGCCGCCGCGGTAGGCCGACGCCTCGCTCGCTCGGCTGCCTATGACGCGCTCGTTGCCGCCGCTGTCCGGC
Organism: Rathayibacter toxicus DSM 7488; assembly: GCF_000425325.1. Taxonomy (GTDB): domain Bacteria; phylum Actinomycetota; class Actinomycetes; order Actinomycetales; family Microbacteriaceae; genus Rathayibacter; species Rathayibacter toxicus. The sequence continues at coordinate 421,990 of NZ_KE384349.1, read as the reverse complement.
GCTGCGGGGTTGGCGGGGTGATTGAGGATCCGTGGCGGTGGTTGCTTACAGCAGATGCCGATAAGGAGCTGTTGACGGCGCTCTCCACCCCGGCGAGGGTCTCGCGCTCTGCCGCTGAGCATCCGCGCGGCCGGTCAATGTCGGTGCCCAGCGCCGCTCTCGCTTTCCAGATTGTTCACGGTGAGGATCCGCTCGTCGTCGTGAACCAGCTGGTCAATGGTCAGGGTGGACTCATTACTCGCTTTACCGAGCTGCACGGGGATCTCGGACGGCACATAGCTGAGCGGGCCCAACGGCTCGCCGGGGACGCAATTGCCGTCGAGATCGTTCCGTCCTGGGATACGACCGGGATGCAAGCGGCCGCTGCGGGTACTCTGCCGCGGCTCTCGCTTCCTCTTGACGCGCCGGTGGTCGACGATCACCGCGAGGTCATTGACTTCGCAGCGTTGCGTCTGCGCCATGACCCGGCCACTGAGTCGCTGGAGTTGCTCACGAGTTCCGGCGTCCCGGTTGTTCCGTTCTCGCTCGGGCTCGTACCCGGGCATCTCGTCAACGGACCGGAGCGTTTGCTGGCTATCCTCGCTGACCCCTGGCAGCTGCCTCACGCGGGTGCACCGATCGTGCCGACGTTAGCGGATGCTGACGCGGTCGCCTCCCAGCCTCGTTGGGTTAACGGGAGGATCGTCGTTCGCCGAGCGGTGTGGACCGTCCCCGACTCCCTGCTGCCTGCGGTGACGAGTGACGACGCCGCGCTTTTGCGGGCGGTGGCTCGTTGGCGGCGTGGGCATGGTATTCCGCCGGAAGTGTTCGTGCGGTTGGTCAGAGCTCGCCTTCTGCTCGCACCGGTAACTCGCAAACCGCTTCCTGTTGACCTGCGCAGTCCGCATTCCCTGCGGATGCTTTTCACGCTCCTGGATGGCGCGAGAGCGAGCGGTGACGTGCTCGGTGTGGAGATAACGGAGGCGCTGCCCGCCCCTCACCAGTTCGCCCAGGTTTCCGACGGCTCCCGTCGGGCGGTCGAGTACCTTGTCTTCCTGGACGAAGCTGACCTGAAGAGAAAGACCAGCAGATAACTGTGTTCCCAGCGTCGCCCGAGCCTCTCGTGTCACCGCAGCCCGGCGTTCTCGCGGCAGCGCCGCAGTGGTGGTACACGCGTCTCTACACCGGCGGAATCGATGCGAGCGACGATGTGATTGTGGGGATTCTGCCTCCGCTGCTGGCCGAAGTGCGTGCGCTCGGCGCAAGCCGGTGGTTTTTTCTCCGCTACGTTGATCGGAGCGGTCCGCACCTGCGGTTGCGCGTTTTCGGTCCCGGTCGCAGTCTCGACCGGCTGGTGCGCAGCACTCGTGATCTTGGCGAGCAGCTTGAGCTGATCGTCAATAGGTCGCGCCAGCCGCAGGTTGAGTTGGTTTCGGGAGCGCATGCCGCCGTTTTCGCTGGTGCCGGTACTGCCGTCGGGCTTCGTCCGGCAGTGTACGAGCCCGAGATCGCCAAGTACGGCGGCACTGCGGGCATCGGGTTGGCCGAGCAACTGTTCGAGTTCTCGTCCGAACTTGCGCTCTGGGCGGTGGCGGAGGGTAAGAAAGGCGGGAGCCGTGACGCGCTCGCGGTTCTCCTGCTCACTGATGGTGTGGGTGCATTGGTGCGGGGAGCCTGGTCCGCTTCCTGGCCGACGCAGCCCGTCTTCGCGTGGTCGCGAGTGTGGCAGGAACATGCTCGATGGTGGATAGGCGCCGCGTCTGGTGATGACGAAGTGCGTCGACGTCTGGATAAGCAGGCTGCTGCTGGACGTGAACAGTTCGCCGAACGGGTCCGTTCCCTCCTGGCCGAGCCCGTCGTCGAGGCCTGGCGCCGTCGTTGGGGTCGCGCGATGGAGGACTACCTCGCGGCGGCCGGACGTGTGGCGGTGTCCTCCACCGCGCAGAACCTTGTCTTCCACCAGAACCACATGCTGATGAACCGTCTGGGCTACGCTCCTTTCGAGGAGGCTCTTCTGGGTATGTATGCCCGCGACTGGGGTGCTCCCCTCCACGACTGAGTTCCACGTCGAGTGTCAGCTGTATTCGTCACGTGATGATGGTCGTCGTTCTTTCGCGCTGCTCGTGCCACAACCGCCGCTGCCGTGATGGCTCTGTTGATTCGTCCAGGAGCTTCCCCTGCCCTGGTAAAGATGAGTGGTCATTGTGTACTGCCGGGACAACTAAGGTCTTAGCTGAAGGTCAGGGGAGCTTCTCTTGTTGAGTGCGCACGCCGTCGATTTGTATCTCTACGTCTGTGCTCGCAGTGAGTGGAAGCTGGAGGATGCCTCCGTCGATCTTGGCGTGCGCGTGAGCGATGTGGCTCTGGCGCGCGACGAACTTCTCGCGCGACGTCTATTGACGCCGTTGCACGAGGGGGAGTCTGTCCTCGCGGCGACCGCTCCTGATGTCGCCCTCGCCGAATTGGTCGACGATGATGAGCGACGCATTCACGAACTTCGTGCCGCAGTTGCCCGCCAGCGTAGTGAATTGATGGCATTGCTCCCGGCCTACCGGGAGGCGCGTGACGCTGTTGCCAGCGTTTCCCAGGTGGAGGTTGTTGAAGATCCGGCGACGGTGATGCGGCTATTGATCGATCTCGGCCGACGCGTCTGTCGTGAGGCGCTTATTATGCAGCCGGGCAGCGGAGCGAGCGTCGAGCGCCACGAGGAGAGCGACCAAAAGGATCGGGAGTTGCTTGCCCAGGGGGTTGCACGCCGCACGATGTATCACGATCGGCGCCGCGATCATGTGCCAACCCAACGCACAGTCGCCGAGCTGGAGCCGCTCGGCGCGCAGTTTCGCACCCTGCCGCTTGTACCGTTTCGCCTCCTCATCTTTGATCGCACGCTGGCGCTGGTGTCGCGGCAACGCGACGATGACGATCGCGCCGCTCTGGTCATCCGCTCTCCCGATGTTGTTTCTGCGTTTGTTCGAGCGTTCGATGCCGCGTGGGAATTTGCCTCGCCATTTCGCGCTGCGGAGACGGAGACAGTGGAGCGGACAGGGCTTTCGGCGATCCAGTCCGCAATTCTCTCCGGACTCGCGTCGGGGCTCACGGACGAGGTGATCGCCAGTCGGCTTGACATCAGCGTGCGGACCTGCCGCCGACACATCGCTGGTCTCTTCGACCTGTTGGGAGCCGAAAGCCGTTTTCAGGCGGGTGTTTTGGCGACGCAGCAGGGTTTGCTCCCGACGACGGCGGTACCGAATGTTCGTGGTGGCGCGATCCGCGTGCCCTAGCGAGGTGACGGTTGGTTCTACTGTGCCACGTCTGCGCAGGGGGAGTAGGCCGGAGGGGCGGTGCACGGTCAGACCGTCTGCCCCTTCACCGGCTCCGCTGGCTGATCGGCCTCAGGGACGTTTCGTTTTCAGCCGAAGCTGGTGCTCACCCGCAAGATCCCGCCACGATGGTCCCATGATGACCAACACCGCCGTGGCCGCGCCACTCAGGAAGGATGCCGCGCTGCTCTGGGCGGCCATCGCTGTGACCGTACTGCTCTGGGCATCGGCTTTCGTGGGTATTCGTGCTATTGCCGACAGTGTCAGCCCCGGTGCGCTCACTTTGGGGCGCATCCTGATCGGTTCGTTCCTGCTGACTCTGGCTCGCGTTGTTACCGTGGCGCGGAGGCGTCGAAGCGGAGTGAAGAGCACGCGCACGTCTATACCTCGTGGTCGTTTCCTGCTGTTGGTTCTCGGGTGGGGAGTTGCCTGGTTCAGCGTCTACAACCTGGCTTTGAATAATGCCGAACGGCACATCGATGCGGGCACGGCAGCCTTACTGGTCAATATCGCGCCCATGATCACGGCGGTGTTGGCGGGTCTGCTGCTCGGTGAGGGTTTTCCGCGTCGGCTGATCGCGGGGATGCTCGTGGCGCTGACAGGCGTAGCGGTGATCGCTTTGTCGACCTCGACCGGGCAGTTCGACGTGTGGGGGGTGTTGTTCGGTCTGCTTGCAGCCCTGGTATACGGGAGCGCGGCGACGTTACAGAAGTGGCTGCTCTCGCACGTTGACGCGCCGACGATGACCTGGCTCGGTTGTGTGGTGGGGACGGTGGTGTGTCTGCCGTTCGCGCCGGAGCTGATTCACGCGCTGGCGTCTGCTCCGCTCTCGTCGTTACTGGCGATGGTGTATCTCGGAGTGTTCCCGACCGCCATTGCTTTTTCCACCTGGGGCTATGTCCTCGCCCGGTCGAGCGCGGGCCGTACAGCGGCATCGACTTATGCGGTACCGGCAGTCGTGGTGATGCTCTCGTGGCTGGTGCTGGGTGAGATGCCTCCATTGGCTGCTTTGCTGGGAGGCGCGCTCGCGTTGGTTGGTGTTGCAGTCGCCACTCTGCGTTGTCGCCCCTGAGCGCACAGCGTGGGTGCAGGCATAAGTCGGCGATGACGACAGGAGTTGCAGCTACAGACTCTCTTCCACAGTCGCGGGTAGCTGGTCGTGCCGTTGCTACTCTCGGCAGGCGAGTTCGAAACCGCCTTGTTGGGTGACAATTCGGTAGGAGGTGTCGGGGTGGAGTCGGGCCGCTACCTCGAGCGCGTCGCCCCAACTCGGTGGGGTGCCCCCGGCGATGCGGTCGATGAGGAGGCACTCCTGCGCAGGATTAGCGTTTCCCAGCCAGTACACGTCGTGATCGTCGACGAGGTACGACATCAGGCCGATGTCAGTTTCGACGGTGGAGCCGTGGGGGATTGCGTCGAGAACGGCGACCGCCGCACGGGCTCGTTCGGGTGCGTTCCAGGCGCCCGGCGCGAGAAGCGACCACAGCGGAAGGCTGGGGAGCATCACCGCCGCGACGATAACGGCGAGAGTGGCACCGTGTCGGTAATACGTGCGCATCCACACCCACTGGTGGGTGGGACCGCGGCTGAGGGCGTCCACGAGCGCGAGGAAAACGATGGGCATGAGGACTGCGCTGTAGTGCCAGCTGGGTCCCCAGTAGCCGTGATTGCTGGAAAGGAATCGCCACGCGAGGGTGGGAAGGAGGAGGAGTGCGATCGGTGACCGGACGACCAGCCCGCCGCTGATCACGAGGATCAGTGTGAGCGTGAGACCTTTCGACGGGTGAAACAGACTCCCTGGGTCCGCGAGCAGAGTGAGGGGGCTGGCCGTGCTCGCATACGCCCAGGATCCCTCCGGGTTGAGGAACGGGAGCACGAGAAAAATTGCGATCGCGAACCAGCTGATACCCCACACGCACAGCCAGATCCCGAGGGGCTTGCGGGAGCGGTAAGCCACGAGGAGTCCGATCAGAGCCACGGTGAGGCCGAGGTCTTCTTTGACGAACACGAGCGGCGCAGCCCACAGCGCTGCGGAACCATCGCGGCCCTTGAGTAACGCGCTGAGGCAACAGGTGAGCAGCGGGATGGCGAGCGCGATCTCGTGGAACTGCGCCTCCGCGGCGTACTGCAATCCCCAACTGAAGCCGAAGGCGAGCCCAAGGAGAAGACCCCCGGCGACGGTGCCCAGACTGCGGGTGACGGTGTGAGCAACAACTGCCGCCGCGACTGCGAAACACAGCGCTTGAACAACGAGCAAAGTGAAAGCGTGCGGCGCGATGGCGTACACGGGAGCGAGCAGCGCAAGAAGGGGGTGGAAGTGATCGCCGAGGAGGTTGTAGCCATCGCCCTTCACGTTCACGATCGGAGGCTGCAACCGCGCGTAGTGGTCGAGCAACTGCGCGAAAATGCTCAGGTCCCACGACTTCACGGTGAACTGCGACCACTGCCACGCCGCATACACGATGTAGACCGCCGCGACGACGACGCCAACCACGCACGCCCAGATTCGGTCCCTGTGTCGACACACTTTCTGCGCGAAGTTTTTGCGCATCCGGAGCAGATACTGGTCACACTGCGGGAGCGTCGTGACGATCCTCTCGACGGGGTAACCTTCGATGTTCCTTACAGCCTCGAAGTTCACCCCCCGGAGGGAGTGCGATCGTGGTCGCTCAGCGCTGACTTCGCCCCCAGCGGCCCCCTTCTGACGCGAAACTCTTCTCACCCTATGTTCCCCACTGTTCGGAACGACCAGTGCGTGTTCGTTCTACTCAAACCGTCTCAGTATTCGTCAAGACCTGGTGTGCGGCAACCAATCATGGTCATTCTTTGCCTGAAGACCATCGATCCGATCGAGAAAGGCCAACATCATGAAACGTTCACTCGCCGTCGTCACGGCAACGCTCCTGATATTTGGGGCTGCTGTCATTACCGCGCCCGCTGCGTACGCTTCCGCTACCGGCGGCACGCACAACTGTTGGCAGGAACTCGATACCGGTAAGTCCCTGTGCGTTGAGGCGGGCGACAGTCTCCCGGACGCCGTCTATGCGGCCTATGGCATCGTGCTGTCCACGCCCGACCGCGCACTGAATGTCAGCGACCAACTAGTCAGCACGCCCGCACCTGCTCAGTCGGATGTCGCCCCCGCGGCCAGCACGGTCATTGGTATTTTCTATGAGAATGACAACTATGGCGGCGCATTCTATATCACGAGCGTCGCTCAAAACGGGTGCAATGGCTATTCCTACGGATATACGAATCTTGCCTCGATAGGCTGGGACGACCGCATCACGTCGTTCCGGTCCTACTCGAATTGCAAGACTGCGATCTTCGAGGACACGAACTATGGCGGCGCCTCCTACGGGTACTACGTGAATTCGAGCAATGTCGGCGCCGCGATGAACGACCGAGCCTCATCCATTCGCTGGGCCGCATGACGCGCGGACGTGATGGCGAACCCTTTGATCGGGGATTTCTTTGCGATCGAGTGATCCGCTCTCCTTTTCCTCATCGCTTGCCGAAGTAAGGGGATGGCGGGACCATCCGCTTACACTGGGCGGGTGGGGAAGTTCAGCGTGAGGGTTTTCCAGAACGGGTGCCGCTCTGACGGCGGCACGGACGTGCAGGCGAATGGGACCGGCTCTATCACGACCACCCAGGTGGGCACATGAGTTATTTCTGTCCGGAGGGGCATACCTCGGTCGCGGGTGACTACTGCGACATTTGCGACGAGCCGATCGCGGCAGCGTCGACTGCGCATCCTGCGACCGAGGTTATTCCGAGCGTGGGCGCGGTCTGCCCGCACTGCTCTTTCCCGAACGAAATTGACGCGCTCTTGTGCGAGAACTGCGGCTACGACTTCACCGCAGCAGCGCTCCCCACGGCTGCGCCCGCGCACCCGGCAACCGAGGTGATCCCGGTGGTGACCTCTGCCGTCCCGTCGCCGGACGAGGCGACCGCCATCTCTGCGGCGTCCGACTCGGTGTGGATCGCTGAGCTCTGGGTTGATCCCGAGTGGTATGCCGAACGGCGTGCCGATGATCCGATGCCCTCACCTGGGTCTGGTAACACTGTCATGCTGTGCCAGCGCAGTCTGCTGGTGGGGCGCCCGTCCGTGTCGCGTGGCATCTCGCCGCAGATTGATTGCGGCTCCGATCCTGGAGTGTCGCGTCGGCACTGCCAGCTCAGCACGGACGGTTACCGCTGGTGGGTGGAGGACCTCCAGTCGGTTAACGGCACCTATCTCGCGTCAGCGGGTGCCCCGCTGCCGAACACTCCGATTCCGCCGGGCCAGCGTCGCGAGATCGAGGAGGGTGACCGTCTTTACCTGGGCGCCTGGACACGCCTCGCGCTGCGTCCCGCGCTGCCAGGGGAGGGATAGGCCGGGGGTCTTTCGGGTGCTCGAGGCGCCCCTGCTGGTGCTTTTTAGGCGTGAGCGTCAAGCCTGGTATCCAGTGTCCACACTCGCACGTCGGTGAAAGCGGTTTCCGCCAGGAATCGATCTCGCTCGACCAGGATGGCGAGGTCTCCGCCGCCTAGGCTGCTGGCACCAGGGTGTCAATAAAATAAACGGTGTTGGCGGGCATGTTAGATCCCAAAAATTGACGCAAGCGTGTTGTGCATTTTTTCGTCGTCAATGGTGTGCGGTCTCAGGTCGTCCCGGACGGCACTCTCTCCCAAAGAAGCCCTCCCGACTACTTCGAAGTAGTCGGGAAAATCGGTGAGGTTTGTGACGCGGCTCCACCCCTCGCTATCTCGACTGGAGACCACTACAGAATTATGATCCTTACCCTCGAGGGTATCGAGGATTGCCGGGCTGTGAGTGGTGGCAACAGTGCAATTTTTTCTCTCTTGGGAAAACCTTTTCAGCCTACTGAGCAGGAGGGCCGCTTGCGAGGGGTGAAGGCCGTTTTCTAGCTCCTCAATAACGAGTATTCTGCCCTTGTCACTCGCGTCTGAGGCCGGGGGTGCATCCAGCATGGCGACGGCGATTGCGAGAAATCGAAGAGTTCCATCGCTCATGAGACGAGCGGGGATCTGTTGATGATGGCCTCCGATGAGTTCGTCGAGTGTGATCATGACATCACCGAGGTCACTAGAGACTGTTGAGAGGTTCGACACCTGGGACTCAGAAAGCGAGCTGGTCATCTCGAGCAGTGCTTGCCTCGCCGCGTCCTGGTTAAGGAGGCGGCGAACGGCAGCCGACAGGTTGTCTGCTTTCCGGCGAAGAACATTGTCTTTTTCTGGTACGTACTCTCGCATGTGATGGGGTACAGGATCCAGGATAAAGACGCCCGTGATCGCCGAGAGTATGAGAGCTGCAACTTCGTGAACTTTTCTTCCGGCCTGAGAGAGCGCAGGTACTCGGGTGGGTACCTGGGAGGTGAGAAGCTGGTGTGCTCGCAGGGTGACCGGCGGATTCATCCCCGGCTTTCCGTTTTCCCATCTCGCGATAATGTCCGCGGAATCACGAGAAGGTGTTTCTGATTTGAGGTAGTCAATTTTTTCGCCTTTGCGCGGTCCGCTGGAACGCAATGCCCAGAGGTGCTCTGACGATATCTGTGTTGCCGCGCTGCATTCCAGTTCAAATGTTTGGGATCCCAGGGGAACACAGCCTTCCGATCCGCTCTGAATAATCGGACAGTCCCTGCCTCCGTCTTAAGCCTCGCGAAGATCTGACCGGTCGCCCAAGCGGAGAGAACCGCGAACGCGTCAAGCAGGTTCGATTTCCTGAGCCATTGCGGCCGACTACCAAGGTTAATGGTTGTACTGGTAGCCCTGCGTCTTTGATGCTTTTAAAAGCCGGCCGACGCGATCGCGGGTCGGCGTCCCGCGTCGTGATTGTCACACGGGATGTTCGCGATGCCCCTTTCGGGCGCAGAGAAGTGCGATGTGTTGTTCCTGGAGAGAAACAGTGAAGGTGCTTTCCACCGTTGCCCCCGTTGTCCTCGGGCTTGCCCTTGGTGTCGTCACTGCGCTCCATGAGTTCCAGGCTGGACTGACCGCGGACATCGACCAGACCGGCGGAGCGCTGAATCCGGGGATGATCGGTGCGATCGTTACCGGCCTGGTCAGCTTCTTTTATGGACTGTTCCTGCTCTACAGGCACTACGAGAATTGGCGGAATTCGCGCCACGCCTGAATCACCCAGGAGGGCCGGCTCGCTAGCGAAAGCACAGTCGTGTTCCGAAACCAGCCGAAGGCAGTAGCCGCGCACCCAGCGTCAGCCTCCACCCGCCGGGCGGTCCGAGCTAGCGGCCGGTGAGCATCCCGAGTAGCCACGAGAAGGCCGCGAGCGCGGTGGCGCCGACGATCGCTGCGGTGAGGAGCACCGTGCGACGCAGCGTGCGGGGGCGTGGAGGCGTCTCGGCCGCATCGATGAGTCCGCCGCGGAGCCAGCGTGCGACGTCCTCGGCGGTGGGTCGCGCGGAGGGAGTGCGTGCCGTCATCGCTATCAGCAGCGCGCGCCAGGTCTCCGGAAGCGTGTGCGGCACGATCGGGCTGCGATGGAGCCGGGCGATGGCCGCCTCCGTCACGGTGCCGGGGTATTCCCGGTGACCGGTTAGCGCCTCCAGCAGAACCAGACCCAGCGAGAAGACGTCGCTCGCGCCGCTGACGTGTTCGCCCGCGACCTGCTCGGGGCTGACAAACCCTGCGGTGCCGATCACGACACCGGGTGTGCCGACGCGGGAGTCGTCGATCACGTCGGCAACGCCAAAGTCGGTGAGTTTGGCGGTGCGGGTGTAGCCGCTGGAAGCGACTTCGCTGACCAAAATGTTGGCGGGTTTCACATCACGGTGCACAATGCCGAGTTTGTGGAGGTAGGCGAGTGCCTCCGCGAGCTGGGTGGCGATGGCGGCGACTTCGTCCGGGGGGAGCGGTCCAGTCTCCAGGCGAGTGGCGAGGGTGGGGTCGGCGACGAGTTCCATCACCACGTAGCGGCGTACTGCACCACCGAAATTGTGTAGGCCCGCGTCGAACAGGTTGACGATGCCCGGGTGCGCGAACGAACTGAGCATTCGCACCTCTCGTTCTTGGCGGGCGACATCGTCGGGGTGGGAGGCTTCAGCGCGAAATACTTTCACCGCAACGTCGCGCTGCACGGTTTCATCCCGGGCGCGGTAGACGGAGCCCATGCCGCCCGAGCCGATGCGTTCGATGAGGTAGTAGCGTCCGGCGACCCGCTGTTTTGTCACGTTGGCGGCGATGACACCCACTGCACTCTCGCCTTTCGTTGGAACGGTGCGCTGGGAGGCGCGGGGTTTGGGCTGAAGATATCGCGGTGTCGCGTGTTGGGGTGGCGGAAAGATGGGGTATTGACACCGACGAGTGCGGTGGTGAAGGACGGGATGACTGTGGGCGGAGTTCCGGCGCGGCGGGTCGCTGCGCGGGTGCTTTTCTCAGCGGCGGTTGAGCATCTCCCGCACAGTGAGGTCCCATGGTTCGGCGTGGTGCCGGGATGCGCGAGCCGCCTCGGCCGCCAATTCGCTGGCGGCGCGTCGGATTCGTGTCGGCAGCGCCCGAGCATCCGCTGTTTGTCCTCCCCAGTCTTCCGTTGCCGCGAAGACCGTCGTTGCTAACGGCGCCGCGTGGAGATAGCTGAACAGGGGTCGCATGGCGTAGTCGATGGCGAGTGAGTGGCGGGCCGAACCGCCCGTCGCAGCGAGCAGGACGGGCAGCGCGCGCAGTAACTCCGGGTCGAGGAGGTCGATAAACGACTTAAACAGGCCGCTGTAACTGGCGGTGAAGATCGGAGTTACCGCGATGAGACCGTCGGCGCCCGCGACCGCATCCAGCGCGCTCTGGAGGGTCGGGGTAGCGAAGCCGGTGAGCAGATTATTGGTGATGTCGTGGGCGAGTTCGCGCAATTCGATCGTGCTGCGCTCTGCCGCGATTCCCCTCTCGGTGAGTGCTGCTTCCGTTGCCTCGCTGAGGCGGTCGGCGAGAAGCCTGGTCGAGGACGGTTGGCTCAGACCGGCTGAGATGACAGTGATTCTGCGGGTGTCCATGGGGCTCCTGAGCGTGCGCCGGTGCCTCAGGCGGCGACGGCGGGTGCGTGCTGCGCGGCGACAAGGGAGGCGTGGGTCGGCGCGTCCGGCACGTGCGGAGGACGGCCGACGTTAAAGCCGGCCCGGAGGGTCGGCAGGATCTCCCCGAGCAGGTCTAGCTGGCTGAGTACGGTTGTGAGCGGCAGGCCGGCGTGATCAATCAGGAAGAGTTGGCGCTGATAGTCGCCGACATACTCCCGAAAGCCGAGGGTGCGGTCGATGACCTGCTGCGGTGAGCCGACGGTAAGCGGAGTCTGTTCACTGAATTCCTCCAGCGACGGTCCGTGACCGTAGACGGGAGCATTGTCGAAATAGGGGCGGAAGTGGCGTCTCGCCTCCTGCGATGTGCGCGCCATAAAGATCTGCCCGCCGAGTCCGACAATGGCCTGGTCGGCGCTGCCGTGGCCGTAGTGCTCGAATCGCTGGCGATACAGCTGCACCATTCGAGCGGTGTGCGCTGCTGGCCAGAAAATGTGGTTCGAGAAAAAGCCGTCGCCGTAGTAGGCGGCTTGTTCGGCGATTTCGGGGGAGCGGATGGAGCCGTGCCAGACAAAGGGCGGGACTTCGTCGAGCGGTCGTGGGGTGGAGTGGAAGCCCTGTAACGGGGTGCGGAACTGGCCCTCCCAGTCCACTGAGTCCTCCCGCCAGAGGCGGTGCAGCAGGTCGTAGTTCTCGAGGGTGAGTTCGATCCCGCGACGGATGTCCTTGCCGAACCAGGGATACACCGGGCCGGTGTTGCCGCGGCCGAGCATGAGGTCGACGCGACCGCCCGAGAGGTGTTGGAGCATCGCGAAATCTTCCGCGATCTTCACGGGATCGTTGGTCGTGATCAGCGTTGTTGCGGTGGAAAGTATGATCCGCTCGGTGCGCGCGGCGATGTAGGCGAGAGTCGTTGTGGGCGAGGAGGACCAGAACGGCGGATTGTGGTGCTCGCCCAGGGCGAAGACATCGAGCCCGATCTCTTCGGCTTTCTCAGCGATGGTGATGGTCGCCGCGATCTTCTCGGCCTCGCTCGGGGTGCGCCCGGTGCTGGGGTCGGTGGTGATGTCGCTGACGGTGAAAATGCCGAACTGCATCGGGCGCTCCTTCTTTGTGCGGCTCCAGCGGGAACTGGTCCATGCGTATACATGTATTTAACCGCGTGCTGCGGCAGCTATTCCCGCGCCCGATGCGCTCACCGTGCCGGCGTCGTCGCCCGACCGGAGAGTGGTTACTCCGTCATGTCGTGCCCGTTGGGCCACAGCGTGGCGACTTCTTGTACGAAAGAATCGGTTGATTATTGCTGCTGCTCAGTGCGATGAGATGTGTTCTGGTATCGACGCCGGATTCGGTTCCCGGGACAATGACTCCGCTGGCGTCGCGAATAGTGCCGTCCGAGCTGTGAAAAACGTAGGTGCCCGTTTTGGGTTCGGAAGCTATTGCGACAACAGACGAGGAGTTGGGGAGAGGCCCTGACGCTGTGTTTGAGGAGGGACCGACCTGGTAAATTCCGTCAGACTTTTTATAGAAAATCATCGCGTTCTCATAGTCGACGATCCTGGTTGCAACGAGGTTATCTCCGGTATCTACTCCAGATTCGGTTCCCGCAACCAGCGTGCCATCGGAGAAGTGAAGACTACCGTCGGATTTTTGGAAAATGTATCCGCCACTACCGGGGCCGCGGATTATCCTCATAGCTGACTCTGAGTTGGGTACTAATCGAGACTGGTCGATGAAAAAGTTGTTGTATTCATAAAGACCAGCAGGTGTTTTGTAGACGCTAATGACCTGATAGTTGTTGACGGTTATCAGAAGAAGATTGCGTCCGGTATCGACACCGAATTCGGTTCCCGGGACGACGACGCCGGAGGAATAGTGTACAGTGCCGTCGGCGTTCTGAAAAAGGAAATTTCCGTTACGGCGGTTGGTGACGATCTTGATGGCCGACGAGGAGTTTTTGATGGGACCCGACTCGTCCGGCGTACGGTAGTCGCTCGTATGAATGCCGTCAGACTTTTTAAAAAGAATATATGTTGAACCGTAGCCGGTGGCCAGCGCGACGAGCTGATCGCTGGTATCTACACCGGATTCTGTTCCGGGGAAGAGGACGCCATCGCTGCGGTACAGAGAGCCGTCGGGGTTCTGAAAAATGTAGTTTTCACCGGTGGGATTGGTGAAAATTGCGGATGCTGACAGCGAGTGAGCGGTCGGTCCCGATGTCGCCCCCGAGCGGTAGTTGTACTGGTAAATTCCGGTCTGAGCTGACGGACTGGACAACACCGGCGCTGTTGCCGCGAGCACGTCAGAGGACGCGGCGAAGGAGCTGTTACCGCCGACCGCGGGCACGACAATATCGGGCAGGGTGATCAGGCCATCGGCGTCGGTCGTTGCCGCGTATGAGGTGGCACCGTGGGCAAAGGTGTAACCGTCGACCAGTGTCACGCCGACCGTTTTACCGGGGTCGGGGACCGTGCCGTCACGTGTGCGTGTGACCTGCACCGTCGAGATGGTGCCGCAACCGATACCGCTATACGAGCTCGCGGTGAAAGCGAGTGTCGGCTCGGGCGAGGCAGCGCAAGCCGGTGTCGCGGCGGCCAGAGCGGCTGTCGGAGCGGCCCAGGCGGCGCCCTGCACGAAGATACGGCGTGTAAGGCCGTGTCCTTCGGGAGCGTTCGAGGGGCTGTCGTTCATGGTGATTCCTCCCGGTGATCGGTGGCCGCAGTGAGTGGACCGATAGTCTGCCGGTGCCTACGGCTATACCGATACTTTCTGAATCCGTGGACATTGCCAATGGGTCCAGCGCGAGACGAGGTGGTGACACCTTGTGAGTACCGGTGTGGCTGACTACTCGCGCGTTGCGCGATTTCTCTTCGGAAACGGATCCGCTCCCGCCGTTGCGCACGACGCGCCACGCTCTATTACCCAGACCCCCATAACACGGTGCAGGCCGTGATCAATGTCAGTGGCAGGCTCGCCGCAGCGTGCGAAAAAGTCCACACCGTTCCTGGTCTAGGGCACGATATGTACGCATTAAAATTGCGTATGTCGGAGCGATATCTGCATTGCTTTTTCTGCGCCGCAGGAACGAGCCGGGCAGCCCAGATTCGCGCGGTGAGGGCAGACGCTGCGCGGAGCTATTCTGCAGGCGGGCTCCCGGCATCAGAAATTCCCCGGCTTGTCTGCTTCGGGAATGTCACGGCGGCGCGTCGGGCATTGCGGCAAACGGGGTGAGCACGAGCCAAGTCCCTTATCTGTAATATTTCTTCTTGCGAAAAATGGTGGCTCTCGCTCAGGGGCGCTGAGGTGCCTCCTGCACTGTTTCGTGGTGTGACGGCGGATGTTCTGCTCGGCCGCCGGAGTGTTGTGTCGGCCTCCGCACTGCATCAGCCGCCTTAAATCAGTCAATGCGCGACAGCGAGAATTCTTTGTGGTTGACGGGGCCGTTGTCGCGCCAGTGATCATCACCCGTGAGATTACGGCGGTGTCGGCTAGTCGGCGACTATCGCGTACGTTCCTCACTCCTTCGCGACCGGTGACAAAATCGTCTCGTAAAAGGAAAAGCATGACTTGACCAAGGGGTCGTCGGGGACTAGGTTTACCACCTTCCGGCGGACACCGACGGGACCAGCAACGAAGCCGGTTCGCCTGGAAAACAAGCACTACGCGTGTACGAGGCGTAGCGTGAGGCGTCACCGTCGGGGAATTGGGGAATTATGAACGTTCGGATTCAGTCACCGCCTTCTGCGCTCGTACTCGGCCTTTTTGCTGATAATGGCTTCACCCATGCGACCGGGGTTCCCTGCTCTTTGCTGGGCGGGTTTTTCTTCGTATTGGAAAGCGACCGGAGCCCCCTCCGCTATTTCGCCTCGATGCGAGAAGATACCGCTTTGGGTCTTGCGACAGGCGTCGCGCTCGGGGGTGGGAGGCCTCTTGTCCTTATGCAAAACTCGGGAATTGGTTATTCTCTGAATGTGCTGACCTCGCTCACGATGATTTACCATATCGGGCTGACTATGATTATTAGCTGGCGAGGTCATGGCCCTGATGCGGTGGAGCACGACATAATCGGAAAGAAACTCACTCGCCTGCTCGATATATTTGACATCGGCTGGCAAGTTCTTGATGCCAACTCAGCCAAGGCTTCTACCGTTGATTTTCTCGCATCGGCGGCCGATCGAACCCGAACGAATGCGTTGATCGTTACGGAGGGATTTAGTCGTGCTTGACCCTCGCGACGCCATCACTGATCTCGTGTCAAGGTTCCCGGAGTCGATTTTTGTCTCTACCTGTGGTTTTATCACTCGAGATTTGCTTGCGGTCGCTGATCGGCCGAAGAATTTCTATCTTGTTGGCTCTATGGGAATGGCGTTACCGGTCGCTGTTGGTATCGCCATGACTCGGCCCCACGATCATCTTGTGGTTCTTGACGGTGACGGCTCCTTCGCCATGAATCTCGGCGCTTCTGCGCTCATGGGTAATCACCGGCTGCGAATTACTCACGCGGTGCTCGATAACGGTCGTCATGAATCAACCGGCGGGCAGCAGACCGTCGGTATCGCCGATTTTCGAGCACTCGGTTATGGCCTCGGTTATGACGATGTTCGTGAAATCGATGTCCTCCCCGACCCACACAAGATCGGCGCAAGCGGAAGTACCCTCGTGCGTTATCTCTGCGGGACCAGATCTGCGGGAGCCGGGCCACGGCTCGAACTTGCACCAGAACAGCTTGCGGCTCGATTTAGAGCAGCAATCAGTACGGAGGCGGCTGCATGACGGCGATAACACTCCTCGACTGCACTCTGCGTGACGGGGGAAATCACAACTCGTGGCAGTTCACGCCACAGGACGTCGACGAAATCGTAACGCGGCTCGACCGGGCGGGCGTTCCCTTTATCGAAATCGGCTATCGTGGCGGATCAGGTTCTCACTCCGCGATGAATACCGGTGCGAGTGCGCGCTGCGATGACGAATATCTTGCTGCGCTCCCCGCTGTGACTCAGGCGGCTTTCGTCGCCATGGTCGTCCCGACGGTGTGTAGCCTGAAAGACGCTCTGCATCTTGCCCACTCTCGAGTTAAGGTTGTGCGAGTGGCGGTGTATCCGTGGGATGCGCATCTCGCTCCAGCATATATCGAGGCTCTCCGCGCGGCTGGACTGCGCGTGACCGTCAATTTGATGGCTCTCAGCTACACCGATCAGGATTCGTTACACCGTATTGTCGGGATGTTCACCGGAGATGCGGCACCGGATGTATTTTATGTCGCTGATTCTTTTGGAGCCTTGACTCCTCGGACGGTAACGTCGGTGATTACGCAGTTAGTCGGGAGTTCATCGGCGCCCGTCGGAGTCCACTTTCACAATAATCTTGGCCTTTCGGCGGCTAATACTCTCGCCGCGATCGATGCTGGCGCACGTTGGGTCGATGCCTCCCTTGCTTCTCTGGCACGTGGTGCCGGAAATCTCGCTACCGAACAGGCGACAGCCATCTGTGAAGCTGCCGGGATCGCGGTTGGCGATATTAGTTCCGAGGCTGTTGCCGATGCTGCCGAATATGTGCTTCGCAATGTGCTGGACGGTCCTCTGTATACGTCGCGAAGCGAACTGCTCTCGGGCTTAAATAATCATCACTACTATTTTCAAAAACATATTAATGAAATTGCTGCCGATCTCGATCTGAATGTGCGTGAACTGGGACGACGCGTTGGATGTGCCCGACCTAAAAAAGTTACTCGCGAACTCGTCCTCGAGATGGCCCATGCTGTAAAGGCGGAGGAGCGCAACACATGACTTATGATACCGTCTCGAAGTCCGATCGGCTTCGATTACTTCTTGCGGAAAAGTCCGTGACAAAAGCACTGGGTGCGCACTCGGCGCTCACCGCTCTGCTGGTCGAAGAAGCGAAGTTCGATGTGGTGTGGGCCAGTGGGCTCGAAATATCGGCAGCCCGCGCGGTTCCCGATGCGAATATTCTCTCGGCCGTGGAAGTACTGGACGCTGCCGCGCAGATGGCGGAGGCGGTATCGATCCCCGTGCTCGCAGATTGCGACTCGGGGTTCGGTAACGTCAATAACGTTATCCATACCGTTCGCAGTTTCGAGCGGCGGGGTATTGCCGGAATCTGTATCGAAGACAAGCTCTACCCCAAGCTCAACAGTTTTGCTGAGGGGCCGCAGCTTTTAGCACCCATCACAGATTTTGCCGGTCGCATTCACGCGGCGGCGGCGGAAAGATCGGAGCTCGTCATTGTCGCCCGGATCGAGGCATTAATCGCCGGACAGGGACTCGACGAAGCCCTGCTACGTGGTCGCGCTTATGCGGCGGCGGGTGCCGACGCGCTGCTTATCCATTCCAAGAGTCCAGAACCGGCTGAAGTTTTTGCTTTCCGCGACAATCTTGACGTTGATATCCCGGTGATCGTCGTACCCACCACATATCACCGAGTAACAATAGCTGAACTCGCTGAACATGGTTTTGCGATGGCTATCTATGCCAATCATATTCTGCGAAGCTCGATTAGAGCAGTCCAAGCGACGGCGGCACGAATTGCCGCCGAGGGAACGACGGCGAACGTGGAATCCGAGCTGACACCGGTGTCGGAGGTCTTTCGTTTGCAGGGACTCTTCGACATGCTGAAAAATCAGGAGTGCCATGAATCGGTTGGTCGTGAGATCGCCGCCAGCGTCGAGAAGGGAAAAGTACCGTGACGCGCTCCTTCTCGCTGTCGTATCGCGACTCTGTTCTTGTCTTTCACCTGTATGACGGCGTCGATATCGACCCGGCGTTGGCTTTTCTTGGTAGCCACTTCCATCAGTCCCCGGAGCTGTCGTCGCAGCCGTTGGCAAGCATCGACGTCTTTCCGCTCCCATCAATTCCGCAGCAAAGGTCGGGCGAGAAAATATATGTCCGAAAAAGTGCCAGCGATTTTTTTACCATTCCTGCTCTCCGTGAGCTCGACCTCTCGGGCAAGGAATCGGTTTTCTGTGAGCGGACATCGACTCAGTTCGAATTCGATCGCCACGCCAGTCGCATCTCTGTCCATGTTGGCGCGGAGGGACAGCGTGACCTCATCGAGCTTGTCCGCGATCTCGTGCTGAAGGACCAAGAAAACAGGGGAGCGCTGGTGCTGCACAGCACCGCAGCGGTACGAGATGGCCGAGCTGTCCTCATTGCTGGGCTCAAGGGCGCCGGAAAAAGCACGATTCTGCTCGAGCTGGTCGAGCACTGTGGTTATCGCATCCTCAGCGGTGATAAAACGCTGGTGCGGCAGAATTCTGAGGGTGCGATAGTAGTCACCGGATGGCCCGATTACCCGCATCTCGGCTACGCGACCATTGCAAAATATGAGGAGCTACCCGCTATTGCGGGTATTGCCGATGATTATCCTCCGCCTGCCGACCATGCGTTCTCGCCCAAAGGAAAATTTGCCGTTGATCCGCAACGCTTTCGCGAGCGGTTTCCCAGCGCTGAGGCCGCCGCCGAGGCAACAGTCGAAGGTATTCTTTTCCCGTCAATCGGGCCGGGGGAGTGCACGGTTTTCACTCCGGTGGAGTGGCCAACACCGGATGCGGCACGGGAATATTTAATCTCGCTCGAAGAATCGCCTTTCTCTGGTAAGTATTCATCCTGGCATCACTATAGTGAGCCCCGTGCATCCCGTCATAGTGTGCGACGCGATGCGATTCTGAATTATCTCGTGACTGTTCCGGCGTGGCGCGTTACCGGACCGGGTGATGTCAGCGACGTTCCCTGGAGTCGGGTGTCGGCCGATGTTTGATGTCACGGTCGACTCCCCGGGCTTTGATGCGGCCATAGATATTACGGATTCTCTTGCGGAGGGATTGCGCCAGTACACCCCGTGGGCGGGACTCGCCCAGGTCTTTCTTCGCGGGAGCAGTGTCGCCCTTGTCGCCATGCGCTATGAGCCTGGTACGGTTCGGGATCTGCGTGATGCTCTGGAGCGTATAGCTCCCCTTGATAAGACCTACGCGCACGAACTGACTACCGCGGATCGCAACGGTTTCGCCCACGTTCGTTCGACTGTTCTCGGTACCAGTCTCATTATCCCGTGGGCGGGCGACCATTTTGATGTGTCCCCTACGCACCGCCTTGTCCTTTTTGACTTTGATCTGAAACCTGCCATAAGAACCCTCGTTGTCGAATGCGCTCAAGGAGCAGTTTCCTCGTGAAAACCAGACTCGCTACTCCCGGTCCCACGGAGGTCCCCGACGAGATCCGACTTGCCGGTGCGCGACCTATTATTCACCATCGTTCGCCCAGCATGGAACTACTGATGGAGCGTATTGCGCGGAGATTGCGGCCTCTTTTTCGCACCGAACGAGACGTCTTCGTTTCGCTCACGTCGGGAACCGGTGCCATGGAGGCAGCCGTGGCCAATCTTTTTGGCCCCGAAGATCACGTTCTTATCGTCACCAACGGTTATTTCGGCGAGCGGTTTGAGCAGATAGCGCAGGCATACGGCGTGAAGTCGCTGCCGATCCGCAGCGACTGGGGCACCTCGGTCGATATCGACGCGGTACGGGACGCGTATGCCGCTCATCCCGATATCACGGGCGTGCTTGTGGTGCACAGCGAAACGTCTACCGGCGCCCTCAACGACGTTGAAGCGATCGGGCGTCTGTTTGCGGGCACCGATGTCGTGGTGGTGGTCGACGCGATCAGTAGCCTCATCACTCACCGGCTGGAAATGGACGAGTGGGGTCTCGATGTCGTTCTGGCAGCCTCCCACAAAGCTTTTATGATGCCGCCCGGTTTGGCCTTTATTGCGATTTCCGAGAAAGCGCAAAAAAAGTCGATGCGGAGTCCGCGACCGGCCTATTACTGGTCTTTTGAGCGTCTAAAAAAATTTCATCCTCTGCCCCCGTCATCACCGGCGGTAAGTCTGCTTTTTTCGTTGGACGTTGCGCTTGATCACATTGAAGGAGAGGGTCTCCCACGAATACAGCAACGCGCCGCTGACCTTGCCGAGGCAACGTTAGCCGGTCTTCTGGCGCTCGGCTTTCGTCCGCTGGTGATTCACCCGCACTATCGCAACAACGTCGTCACCTCTGTGCTGGCACCCGAGGGAGTGGACACTAATGACCTCCAGAGCACTTTGGAGGACGAGTGGGGTGTCACGGTGACGGGAGGCCAAGCACATCTCAAGGGCAGCCTTTTGCGGGTCGGACATGTGGGGGCGGCTGATTTTCTTGATGTCGTGTCCATCATGGCCGCGATAGAACTTGTACTCGCCTCCGACGCGACATCCGTCTCATTAGGAACCGGAGTTGCTGCCTATTTGAAAGCTGTTCGACAGCGGGAGACGCGATGATTACGCTCTACCAGCGT
Source organism: Rathayibacter toxicus DSM 7488 (assembly GCF_000425325.1). GTDB lineage: Bacteria > Actinomycetota > Actinomycetes > Actinomycetales > Microbacteriaceae > Rathayibacter > Rathayibacter toxicus. Next base: position 401,323 of record NZ_KE384349.1, on the reverse strand, counting down.
GAGACCTGTCCTTTTTGTGCTCCGGTGCGAAAATTGCTGACCGACCTCACCATGAGTTACCTGATTGTCAACGTGGTGAAGCCGCGCGAAGAGCGACGGGAATTGATTGAGGCGACCGGGACCCCTTTCATCCCGGCGCTGGTGGATGGCGAGACAATTATCCCCGGTCGTCTCGAAGATAATAGCCATATCCTGACGTATCTCATCAACACCTACGGTCCTGTCCCCGATGAGGCCGCAACATCATGTTAATTGGACTCCTTTCCGATGCGCACAGCGATGTTCTCGCAGTGCACCGTGCTCTTGAGGAGCTTGATCGCCACGGTGCCGATATGGTGATCGCTTTAGGTGACATGCTCGAATGTCATGTCCCTCGTGACGGTGGGGACTGGGGAATCCCTCTGACGGTGGCAACGAGCTGGGCCCAGCAGGTAGCCGATCTGCTTACGGAGACTCACGTCTTAAGAGGAAACCAAGAGGAAAGAATCATCCAGGCGATAGATCGTGCCTCTCTTTCCGTGGAGGTCAACAGGCTTCTTCGGGCAGAGAGCGGCCTCGATCGCGGCGATATTCGGTACCAGCACGGGCACCGATTCGAATGGGTAGAGTGGATGCCCGACCGCTGGATACCGGATATTGCGGTTGCACCGGAACACATCGTCGTGCATGGGCATCACCACAGAAATTCGGTGATCGCTGTCGATCAGACAGCCACAGGTGACCGTGATCTCGAAGACCTCACTGCTGCCTCCGGCTGTCCTGTAATTCTCGACCGTTCCCGCGGCCACATCATTAACGTCGGACCAGCTCAGACCGACCACCCCTCCTGGGCACTCCTGGATGACGAAAAACGATCAGTGACGCTCCACTATCGTCAGCGACGGTTCCGCCGATGACAGGCCTGGTTGTTCTCACCTCCGACCGAGAGGCGGCTGTTGAGTGTGCTCTCGAGACCGGAGCGGAAGTCAGCGTTATTACTGCGCCGCGATATCGCCATCTCTATGAGCATCGCTGTCCCGTTCTCGAGGTCCCTGCTCTCAGTCAGGTTGATGCGGTCAGTGACGCTGTTAGGGCACTGGCGGCGAAGGGGCGAGCAGATGTGTTGCTTGCCGCGACAGAAAAATCGATCCCAGTCGCCGGTTTCGTGCGTAGCATCATCGACATTCCGGGCCTTGGCGCGTCTGACGCGATTGCTTTCACTAGCAAGAGCGCAATGAAGCAACGCTGGAAAGACGCCGGCATCTCGACGGCGGAATTTAGATCATGCGCGACGGTCGTCGAAATCGCTCGGGCCGCGGAAGAAATCGGGTATCCCGTCGTGATAAAGCCGACTTTCGGCGCAGGCGGATACGGCACCAGGTGTGTGTCCTCGCGAACGGAACTTGACGATCCACATTCTCGTGCCTGGCTTACTGAACTGACGGCGAAGGTTGGCGCCACTGTTGAGCGATACATCCCTGTGACGACGGAATTCCACTGCGACAGCGTCATTCGGGAGGGTCGCGTCGTGTTTTCCGCAGTGTCGCAGTATTTTGACCCCCTGCTCGCCATCGAGGGACGCGCAACTGTTGGCTCTTTTGTGCTTCCGATCGGGGATGAGAGGGAGCGTCGGGTTCGAGAACTTAATGACCGTGCCGTCATCGCGCTGGGGCTGCGCAATGGTGTGACTCACTGTGAATGCTTTGATACCCCACAGGGCCTGGTCGCCGGAGAAGCGGCCTGCCGCCCGGGCGGCGGCGGGGTGAAAGACACCCTTTTCGGTGCCCGTGGTGTAGATATTTGGCGGGAGTTCCTCCACGCAGAAATGCGTACCGGTCCGCGTCCGCGCGCACGACCTGCCGCGGATCTTTATGGCTGGATGTTTTTTTCCGCCCCTCAGCACCTGCTCGCTGAAGTCCGTGCGCTCTCCTCCGTTATCGCTATTCGCCCCGATGCGCCGGGGTCGGCGACGGCGGTGATTGTGATGCGGACCGCAGATGAAGACTCGATGAGGTCTGTGCACGCCACTATCGCGGGTGTGCACGAACGGTGGAGCAATGACGGGTGACACAATCGAGACTGTCGTTGTCGGATACAGCTCCACTTTGCTTTCCGCCCTCGAGGGGAGGGTACCCGACCGGAGCGTAGTGATTATCGACGAACCCGACATGATTGTCACTCGGGATATCGCCACACAAGTCGAGGGACATCCAAGCTGCGCGGGCCTGATACCTCTCGGTATTCATGATGAAGTTGGCACACCGCCGGTTATTGCGCCTCCCCCCGGAGTAACGGCCGTGGTGTCGCCGACGGAGTACGGTGTCGTCTGGGCGGCAGAACTGGCGAGAGAGTGGGGCTTGCCCGGTGCGGGGATTCGCGCCGCGCGGATACTCCGGGACAAAATAGCGTTGCGTACCGTCATGCACGGGATAGTTCGGCAGCCCGACTGGTCTCATGTCACATCCCTCGCCGCCGCCGAAGTTTTTGCCCAGCAGCACCCTGCGGGATTCGTGCTCAAACCCTCTAATCTTCAGGGCAGTGTGGGTGTTCAGGTTCTCGATAGCATGTCCTTGCTCGAGAATGCATGGTCGGAATGTCTGACTGCTGCGGAACCGCGTTATCGAGCTTCCACTGCGACTCCTCCGCGCATCATGATGGAGTCACGACTCAACGGTGCCGAGGTGAGCGTCGAAGTTTTCGTCAGAAACGGCGTGATCGTTTTTCTCACTGTCACCGAAAAATCGGTTCTTGATGGCATTCACCCGGTAGAAATTGGCCATATTGTTCCTGCTCCTGATCTCAGCCGGGTCGCTCGTGAACGACTATGGGAGGCGATGCGGCGCCTGATCACCGCGACCGGATTTCGTACCGGGGCACTGCACGCGGAATGGTTTATTGACGACGATGTGCCCTCGCTTGTCGAGTGCGCCGGACGCGTTCCCGGAGATGGAATTCATCAGCTGGTCTCTCTCGCTTATGGCTGGGATTATCTGTCCGCATGGCTCGATCTGATGCGAGGGCGAGAGATTCAGCTTTGCGACCGAGCCACGGCAACGGCAGCAGTAGTCCTGGCGCGGATTCCGCTTGATGACGTTGCGGTGGCTCGTGCCACAGCAGCGGCGCGCGCGGTTCCCGGCGTGGCGGAGGCGTCGCTCACACCGGCCGCACCCGGCCATGTTGTGAGCTCTCAGGATCGCAACGTTGCCGTATCGGCGAGTGGTGTGTCGGCGCGAGAAGCCCGGGCGGCGGTTGATACGGCGTTAGCGCGGATTCGGGAGTGCTCGTGCCTACCGGGAGGCTAACTCGGTCGCTCATGGTGTACGTGCCGCCGAGTCGGCCGGCGGGAGCCGTGGTGTTTACCGCCTTCATTGATTCCCTCGGTACTGGCGTTTATCTTGCTGGCTCGTCACTATTTTTTGCCATATATGTCGGACTTCCGATAGCAGAAATCGGTGTGGGGCTGTCACTAGCCGGACTGGCGGCATTCGTGTCTAAAGTGCCGATTGGGTCGCTTGCCGATAGGTTCGGGGCCCGAAAAGTTCTTGTCGTCGTCCAGGCTCTCCGGGGTGGTGTTTTTCTCAGCCTGGCCTTTGTACACGGTTTTCCGCTTTTTGCGATGGTGTGTATCGCGATGGGTGTTGTGGAGGGTCCCGTCTCGCCGCTCACCCAGGCGGTCATCTCCTCGGTCGTGGTGGAGTCCGCTCGAACACGAACCTTGGCAATCGTGCGGTCGGTGCGCAATGTGGCATTTTCGCTGGGAGCGCTTGTCGCCAGTCCTTTGCTTGCCGTGGGCGCATCATGGTCATATATGGCAATCATGTTTCTCAACGCGGCATCGTTCTTTCTTGCCGCGGTTCTTATGGCACAGATTCCTCTCGTGGATCGGCAATCGCCGACAACACGAGTCTCGTTTCCTGAGATGATTGGTGCCTTTCGCAACCGGCCTTATATCGCTCTTGCTGCGGCATGTGGAGTGATGTCGGTGCACACCTCCGTACTGATGATTGCGATGCCGCTTTGGGCGGTGAGTGCCGGACAGGTGACGGCTGCTGCTGTGCCGTTATTAATCGGCATCAATACGGTTCTCAGCGTTCTTCTCCAGGTACCGGTTGCCCGAGTTGCCGAGGGAATCCAGGGAGGGCTCCGATCGGTAATGCTGGCCGCAATCGCGCTGGCATTCTCCTTTGTTGCTTTCGGTTGCATGGCGATCACGCACGGCGGTACCCCACTTGCTTTGGTGATCGGCGGATGCATCCTGCTTACGCTCGGAGAGGTACTGCATTCGGCAGGCGAGTGGGAACTCTCGTTCCGTTTCTCGGACCCGGATCGTCGAGCCCGTGATCTGTCGGTATTCGCCCTTGGTGAAGCAGCTGCGACGATGGTGGGCCCGGCGATACTCACGGTTGCGCTTGTGCCCGCAGGTTTTCTCGGGTGGATTGCCGCGGCTGCGGTCATGGTCGGTTGTGTTCCGGCTGCTTCCGCGGCGACTCGAGCGCTGCAGAGCGCGAAGAACGCTCATCACACGTCACTGGATGCGGTGTGACGACGCGAGTGCTCCTTGTCGGTGCTCGGGAGGCTAGCGGGCGCGCGTTGGCGGCGCGGGGAGCGCGGGTCACCTGTGTGAGTGACGCTACCGACTCCGCGACCGGGCCGCCCGAGTGGGCGGAGGAGGAGATCCTTCTCGATAGTGTCACGGACGTCGCGGAGGTGGTGTGCGCGGCGGCGCAGACCACGATTTCTGCGGGCCCTTTCGCGGCGATTTGCTCCGGCTCGGAGTTCCCTTTACTGTCGGCCGCTGTTGCGCGTGATGCGCTCGGTACCGCCGGGCTGGATACCGCGACTGCGATTCTTTTGCGCGACAAATTTACGCAGAAGGCTTCCATTCGAGCGTCGGGTATTCTGGTCGCGGATTTCAGAATAGTTCCCGGGCAGTCCGCACCGGCCGACTTGCACTATCCCGCGGTGGTGAAACCGCTTTCCGGTGGGGGTGCGGCGCAGACGTTTCGTGTTGATGGTCCCGATGAATTCGCCGAGAAAACGAGGGGAAGTCGCCGCTGGCTGGCGGAAAAATATGTCGACGGTCGCGAGCTTCAAATTGATGGTGCGGTGCGGAAAGGACAGCTCGTTCTGTTTACTGTGGCGCGATATCTCTCGAATCTTCTCCCGAGTCACCAGACGGAGCTTGTGGGGGCGATAGTTATTCCGCCGCGCGATGAACCTGATCTGTATCGACGCGCGGCGGAGCTGACCGTCGGGGCCCTTGCCGCACTCGGGTTCCGAGACGGAGTTTTTCATCTCGAGGCATTCGACATGCTCGACGGAACACTTATTTTCAGTGAATGCGCCGGTCGCGTGTCGGGGGGAGCAGCGGACGTCGCCATTCGGTTAAGTACGGGAAGAGATATCCATGACGAATGGGCCAGAGCCGTGCTGAATCTCCCGTCCGTAGCTAAAACCGTGTGGCGGGAGGGCGTATTCGGCGATGTGCAGCTGACTCTTCCTCCCGGTATCGTGCAGAGTCTTCCGACAAAGCAGGATCTTGTGCGACGACCCGGCGTCTCTGCGGCCCGCTTTCACACCGCCGTGGGGCAGACAATGGCGGATGCGCGGGCTAGCTCCGATATTCGTGCCGTTACTGCCGTGGTTGGCGCGCCGGATGTCGCGGGCGTGCGGAGGCGAATCCGAGAGTTAGCCGCGTGGTTCACGACCGTCGCGCGTTCAGCGCAGCGGTGAAGGCAACGCGCGTTCGGCGACGAAAGATCGCAGCGTCCTCTCGTCGTTGTTAAGCGTGACTACCTGCTGTGGACTGTCGAGCATGGTCTGCTGATCCGGTGTCAGCCGCGGCGGAGTGCCGATCGCCTCGCTGATGACGTCCGCAAATTTTTCTGGCTTCGCCGTCTCGAGGACGAGCCAGGGCACGTGGCCGGTGTTGTGCTGGGAGGCGAGATTCACCCCGTCGGCGGTGTGCGGGTCGATCACGACACCGCTTTCGGCGAATACCCGCTGGATGGTGCGAATCCGATCGTGATGTGTGCTCGAACCGCTCACGATTCCGTAGTTGGTGACGAAGGTGGCGTGAATATCGGAGAGGTCGAATTCGCCGCTGTCGGCAAGGCTGTCCCAGAGCTGACGAACTGCCTGGGCGTCGCGTCCGAGCGCGTCAAAGACGAAGCGTTCCAGATTGGATGCGTTGGAGACATCCATTGACGGGCTTGATGTTTCACACGTGTCGGCCGCGCTCCGGGGACGATACGTGCCGGTGCGAAAGAATTCGTCGAGAACATCGTTTTCGTTGGTGGCGACGACGAGTGTGTCTATCGGGAGACCCATGGTGCGCGCATAATGCCCCGACAGAATGTTTCCGAAGTTTCCTGACGGTACCGAGAAAGAGACTCGAAAAGCGTCGCGCTCAGTTGGTGCGACAGCATCGGAGGCGCGCAGCCACGCCCAGATGTAGTAGACGATCTGCGCCGCGATTCTTCCGAAATTAATGGAGTTAACGGCGCCGAGGCTGTGGGTGCGTTTAAAGTCGGCGTCACCTGACAGCTGTTTGACGAGGCGTTGGCAGTCGTCGAATACTCCGTCGATTGCGATGTTATGAATATTGGCGTCGTGAAGAGAATACATTTGAGCGCGCTGGAAGGGGCTCATGCGTCCCTGTGGCGAGAGGATGAAGGCGCTGATCCGTTCGCGGCCACGGATGGCGTATTCGGCAGCTGATCCAGTATCGCCGGATGTTGCGCCGAGAATATTGAGTACCGAGTTTGATTCCGACAGCAGAAGGTCGAGTATTTCACCCAGGAACTGCATCGCGATGTCTTTGAACGCGAGGGTCGGCCCCTCCGATAAACCAACCAGTGTGATGTCTGAGTTGAGAGGCCGAAGAGGAACCACTTCCGGCGCGGGAAAATTCGCGGGACCATAGGCGGTGGCGCAGATGCGGCGCAGGCTTTCGGCGGGAATGTCAGTCGCGAAAAGGCCGATCACTTCGGCGGCAAGGTCGGCATAGGGCAGCTCGCGCCAGCGCTCAAGGATGCTCGGGTCGAGGCGAGGCAGCTCTTCCGGTACCGCGAGACCACCGTCGGGCGCCAACCCCGCAACAACAACGTCGGAGAAAGTCCCTAGCGCGGCGCCGCGGGTCGAGATGTATTTCACTGGTCCAGCCCCTCGTGTCTGCTCAAAGGGTAAGACTATCGAGGATCTGCTGTGAGCGCGGAGACGCACGGGGCGCAAGCTGCGGGTGCCGCCGGGTCGAGAAGGTTCGCGCTGTGGCGAGGCCCAGTGAGGGACCTCGCCACAGCGCGAATGATAGCGTCACCGTAGCCGCAAACCCTCTTTCGGGGGAGGGGCTTCCACTCGGCGGAATAAATTCAGCAGGAGCCCTCTCTTTCGCAGTTGCTGAATTAAGTGTGTACGTTATACGAGTTGACCGTTGAGGTTCCGTTGTTGTCCTGGTTTGAGTCTACGTAATTGGAGTCGGAAGGCTGGAAGGATACGTAGGGCTTGATATTGTCTACTGTGACCCCCGAGTTTGGAGTAGTCCAATAATTGATGCGCACTCGCACGGTCTCCCCCGGTGCAAGTGTTTGTCCGGAATTGACAAACTCGACAACCCGATTTGTCGTTCCTTGGTTATAGCTAGTGGAATAGTTCCACCCGGTGCTTGCTGTTGGATAATGTGTATTCGCAGGGTCCATTTGGTGTGCATTAAAGTTCAGAGAGAGCGAGATCTTGATGCCGGTAATTGAGTCGGGACCGTTATTTTTCACATCGGCATCGACGAATAAACCGTTATCAGCATTAAAGGTAGCGTCGGCCGGAACTTGGCCGGTTCCGCCTTGCGCATTCCATTGGAGAGACGTGATTTGGAGATCAGTGCTTTTCTGCTGAGATGCTGCCGAAGCGGGAGTCGCAAGAGCTGCTGCCGCGACCGGGATGGTCCATGCGGCACCGGAAACGAGGGTGCGTCGTTGAACATCACCAGCTTGGATAAGGGAGTGTTCGGACGGAATGTTCTTGGTCATGTTTTTCCTCACTGTCGAATGACTGGATACGGGCCATCGTGACGAGACGCGCCTGCCCCAGACGACCCGTCCGCGCAATTTGCCCGTTGCCCCCGCGCACAGTGCTCTTTTTGCTGTTGCGATTCGATGTAATGGGAGTCTGTGCTCGACGATTGCCGGGGGGTGGGTATACCTGCCGATCAGAAACGAGGATCTTGTCATGAAGTCATCCCGTGCCGCCGTGCAACGCTCCGCTACTCTCACTGGGCAGGACGCCGACGACTGGTGTGAATCCGCGGGTTATCACGTGACTTCCCTTGCGCCTCTTCGGATTTATCTGGACGCTGTTGAGGGACCCGATCTTCGGATTGCGCGGTGGTGGCATTCCGAGACGACTCTGCGTCGGGACGCAGCAACACCGGGGCGTGTTCTGCTTCTGCTTCAGGTGGACGGCTCCATCGCCATCGAAACGCCCGTCTGGTCGGCGAATGTGGGTCCGGGAACTATTGTTGTGTTGCCGATCGTGCAAGACGCGATGCTTGTTGCGTCCGCGCCGGGAGCGCACCTGGAAATCGAAGTTGTTGCTGGGCAGCTGCCCGAATCCACCCAGCTCGCGTACCAGGACGGCGGGCTGCTCCCTGAGGCAGCTCGCCCCTTCGCAAACGTGCTTATTGCGGCCCTCAACGCCGCTTTCAACGGCGAAATTTCACCGGAGGACGTCGGTTTCCCTGCTTTTCAGCTCGCTCTTCGTAGCCTGTTAGCCAGCGTTCTTTCGGTAGGTTTTTCTGGGGAGTCGACCGGCTCTTCACGAAAAGCGATATTGCGGGAGAATGCGCGAAACGTGATTAATTCGTGCGCTGTGCGGCAGGATTTTTCGGTCGAGGTTCTGTGCCGAAATTTGGGCATTTCTCCGCGGTATTTGCAGGAGATATTCGCGGAGGAAAGAACCACTCCTGCCGCAGAAATTCGAGCGAGGCGAGCGACTCTCGCCCGAGAGTTGCGCAACAGTCACGACCGCACCCTTAACGCCGACGATATCGCCCGCCTCTCGGGTTTTGGCAGCGCGTCCTCTATGCGGCGCGCACTAGCCGGAACTGTCGCCACAGGACGGAGCGCGTAAAGGCTGCCCACGCAACACTCTTGCGGTGGAGTCGGTGGGAGCGTTGCTCTGAGGGTTCGTGACGCTGCCCCGCCAGTAAGGAAAGCGCGTTTCGTGCTCGGGGACGCCAGTGCCGCCCACGCGTGCGCTAAACCGGTCCTAGCGCTCACACCCCTGCTCGGCACGAGCCGACGTCTGCGTGCGGCGACACTAGTAGGTATCCTCCACGGCCGCGGCGAGCACGATACTGTGTTGAACGCCGAAAAGGGGAATTCTCGGTCATGAACAATTCTTCGACTTTGGGCTCTGCGCGGTTCGTCGCGCACACTAATGATGCGGGTGGGAGGCGTCAGGGCATGCGAAAAAGAAATTCTTGTCGGAATCACATCGCGGGTTGTGCCTTCTTTGCGCAAGTGGGCCTCTTATTGCGAGAGATTTGTGTGCCGACGACCATGGTCCTCTTTCCCCATTTTTTACCGCCTTCCTGCGCCGGGACAAGAAGAGCGGCACGCTTCATCGATATCATTGGTTCCGTTACGACCCAGTTGGCCGAACGCTGCCCTCGGAGAAAAGTGAGTGCAGTATGACCCGACAGCGATCGGTGGCGTCACGAACAGTCCGAGCGCACCAGGTGTCGGGAGCAACAGCCGAACGGGTGCTCGCACGACTCGGTTGGCGTCGCGTCGACCCCGCCGACCGGCTGCCGTTGCGTCTCGAAGGGGAGTCGCTTCTGGCGCGCGACATTGGCCTGCTCCGGTTGCGGCACTGCGCCGGAACATACGAGGCTGAGCCAGCTCTCACACAGTCGGCTCTGCTGCTCGTCCAACTCGAGGGCACTGCGGTATTGCACGTCAACGGTCGGCCCATCGAACTGCATCCCAGCTGCGTCCTCTTTCTCCCCCCAGGTCATCAGCTTCAGCTGGTCTCGGAGGAACCCACGATGCGGATTGAGGTCAGACAGTGGCGCGACAGCTGGGGCGCCGGACTACCCGACGATGCAATTGAGGCGCCCGAGGTCTATCTGTCGCTCCTACTCATTACTGTGAGCGCGATGCTGACGTCATCGGCGCCCATTAACGATAGAGTGTTCACCTTTCTTGTCCGGGCGGTGGAAAGTGCTGCTAATGCGCTCATCAGTGAACTCGGCGGAATTCCCGAACGGGGATATCCGGCGGAGGATTGTGAAGGAATCTGAGAGTTGTGACGATACGGATTTATCGCCATGCGGGCGATGAATGACGCAGTGCGTTCCTCCCCGAGTTCGTAGGCGATGCCAACGCTTTCGGTACGAACCGGTTGCCAATGCTGGCCACCAGTTTCCCCGGGCGTCCCGTCAGGAAGTCGACGCCGTTATCAGTGTGGGCTGCTAATTCCCCTGGTTCCCCGGAGGGGGCGGGACCGCTGCCTGAGCGGAGCGGCTAGTGAGGATGACCCTGCCCACCGCGCGCCGAGTGGCTGGCGATCAGAAGATAGCGCGTCGCGTACGCGATTGACGTGACGGTGGAGTGTCGTATCATGACGGTTGAAAAACATTTGCACTTATCCTGGGGGAGCGAGACTATAATATGGTTGCTCTTCGAAAAACTGGTCGATGGGAACGTAGGACATAACGTCGGACATGGGGTAATCACGATTTGTAAATTCTGAAATGATGCCGTAAAGCTGGCCTTGTGCTCCCGCTACCGGTCCGCCGGAATCACCCTCGGATGCAGGATCATGAACCCACGTGCTTGCTCCTGCCCGATGCCGGGGCTGATCGGCTGGGAGTGGGGAATTCCGCCACGCGCAGACCACGCCCGTCACTGCTCCACTCGTGCAAAAAACTTCGTCACCTCCGGGGATCGCCGTACCCCTGAATGGGATGCTGCGATATCGTCCGGCCTGATCGAGAAGAAATATGTTACCGATTGCCCGAGGAGTGTAAAAAACACCGATCGAGCAGCGGTGCAGGGTTGAACTGGGGTCGCAGGTGACCGCGTTCCTGGCGAGAGGGTCTATTTTGATAAGGGCAAGATCGGAGACGCTCGATACCCAGGTTACTTGGCCAATGACTCCCTGATTTTCGACCGAAACGTTTGTATATTCGGATACGCAGTGGCCTGCTGTCACCGCATAACGCATTGCTGCGAGACCTGGGAAAAGAGCCGCATAGGGAGTTGTCGCTTTGAGTACGGCGCCGACTGTACATACGCCGTTGTGTGTAATGATGTGGGTACCCGCATTAATAGGAAGCTGTTTGCGAAATTCTGATACTGCGCTTGCGGGAGGCATGCCAGTGCAGAGTGTCAGTATGGCGATACTGAGGGTAGTGAAAGTGCCGATCGATCGTCGTCGGTGTCGAAAAATTGGTGTTACCACAGAATTCCTTAGAAAGATTAGTGGTCCGCGACTTCGGTAGTTCTGCGGGCATGTGAACGAATCGCGCGCAGATCAAAGGAAGCCTTTCCGATCTCAACTGATGATGTCCAGGGCTTGCGTGTTCCGCGCACTATTGGTACTAGTTAAAAAGATTAATAGCGGTCGCGTGAGACGATGTGGGTGAATTTAATTTCACTTATTGCGCTGCGAGTGGGCGGCAGAATGTTGGTCACATTGCGCGTGCTGCAACACCGCGCGGGGGCGCACGGAGCTAGCTCGGGGAGCGATTTCGTCAAACGATTATTCTTCACAGAGTCGCGTTATCGGAACGTAAGTTATCCTTTCGCGCGAAGTGTCCAGCCTTTCGCTGTTAAGCGACTCTCCCATAGAGTCGTCCCGGCTGAGGGTCTACCAGAGGTCACAGTGAGTGAGGGGGTTGCGGCTCCGGAGAGGTGTGGGGAAGTGTCCCGTGGAACCGGCCGTTACGCGCCAGCCGCGGTTGAGACCCGTTACCGTACCGCTGGTGCCCGCAACGTCATCGACGCCAGGAACTACCGTTCCTCTGAGGGGCATATTTCGGTATCGCCCGGTGTGATCGCGGAGCAAAACAGTATCGATCGTACGTGGAGTGTGGTAGGTCATGATCGTACAGCGGCGCAAGATTGATGTGGGATCACAGCGATAATGGTGCCGAACCAGCGGTTCCTGGGAAAACTGAGAGGCCTGAAGCGCCCCATTCCCATGCCATGCGTCCTAATGCCGCGGTAATTACCGACGTCTACTAAAGAATCCCTGTGCGCGCAGTGTTCTGCTGTGACAATATGACGGCTCGCGGCGAGTAACGGTGAAACTAATCGATAGTAGCTTCCGGTGTGGAGTATTCTCCAGATCGCGGTAATGTGACCAAGTAGATTGCCGACGAGCTGGACGGTGTGACCAGTTGTCTTGTGCTTTCCGGAGTACAAGCTTGAGGTGCTTTTCTCTGGTCAGCAACGCATGAGCCCGCGATCGAAAACCGTGACGGTCCTCAGCGAGATCGTCCCGAAAGAAGTGCGCTCTGCCCCCGAGGTCAGCAGAGATGACCACTCGCCTGTTATACACGAGCCTGGCTGATGCAGAATAGGGGCGCAAGGAATTTTTCCGTCACGGTATGCCGAAAATAAGACAATGTGACGTGGCGCCGATTCTGACGACAGAAAACGACGCCGCGCGCAGAAGTCGACCACATGCTCTGCCGTTATCTGTGCTGACTCCTCCTTCGCAAACAAGAGCGTTAAATAATATTTTTCACTCTCGAAGAGCGGCCGGTTTTCTTAGGTCAAGGACGCGCCCCTCAACTTCACGAACGGGTGATTTTTGTGTAAGTCTACTATTAAAATGTTGTTTCTTCGGAGGCGTGGTGGTGTAAAAACGTACTGCTTTTGGCGAGGGGTATTTTTCATCCGGCTGGCGCAATTTCGTAATTAAACTGTTCTTCGAAGACCTTTGAGATAGGAACGTAAGACATTGCGTCCGGCATAGACGTTTCTGCACCCGCGCCGGCAGAAATAATGCCATAGAGTCGGCCAGCTCGGCTGGAGACAGGGCCGCCGGAATCGCCAGAGACAACGTTACCCGCCCATGTCCTTGCTCCTAAGAGATTCGCAGGGGCGTCTGGCGGAAGTGCGCTGATACCCCAGGTGCAATTCACGCCGGTTTTTGCACCACTGGTGCAAAAAATTTCATTGACGCCAGGAGTACCGGTACCGGCGATAGGTACGCTCACATATGCTCCGGTGTGATTACGGAGAAAAATGTTACCGATAGCTCGTGGAGTGTAGTAAGCATTGATTCCGCAATTATGTAAGATCGAGCTTGCGTTGCAGGAAACTTGTCGTCGAACGAGCGGATCCACTTGCACGATCTCAAGGTCGGATCTGTGTGATGTCCAGATCACGTGGCCGATAACGCCATGATTCATCACCGTGACTGGGTCGCCATTATGGGCACAATGTTCGGACATAACTAAATATCGAGTCGCGCGGCCTTGCGGCAGGTAGGATAAAAGTCTGGTTGATCTCAATACGGCGCCTACTGTGCATCTTCCGTCAGGGAAACTGGCCTGGGTTCCCGCCTGTACAGGCATTTGTTGCCGGAATTCCGCTACGGCCTGTGCAGGTGGTGCTCCAGAAAAGAGTGTCGCCCAAATTATCCCGAGACCAACAACGCTAAATAAAGAACGTCTGATGCGTCGAGAAAATCGAGAAAATAGTGTTCGCATTAATAATACCTCTACAAAATATTTGTGGCCGGTGCGGGGTGTCCGCGAGGTCGCGATTGCTCGTCATTCTTCGAAGCTCGTAAATCGGACGTGCTCGATTGGGCTCGGGCAGTCGAGATGATTCTCTCGTGGAAATTTTTTATCTTGATGCTAGTTGAAAGGACGTAAAGTCCTCAGGAGGTTCCGCTCGTGAAGTCGATGGCAAACTTAAAGTTTTGCAGAAGTTTTCTCTTCCGCACCATTATCTTCTATCGCGGCCGGATGCCGTTGTGCTGCGTGCAGGTCGTGATACCCGGTGTGGGTTTCCTCCCGCGTGGGCCGCTCGCCAGTTATCGCAGGATAATGACGAGCGACCCCTCTTGGCGTGTGTCACTAGGCCGCCAGATTGAATGACATGCAGCCGGGTACGTCAGTGTCCTTGTTGCCCTGAAATTGGTGCCGCGGACGGCTCAGTCCTCAGCGCAACGCGGGACACACGCTAGCGGCGCGTGCCGAAGCTTGACGCGTTCCACTCGACCTCGGCGATCGCGGCCTGGCCGGCGATATTGGGGTGGAAGTGATCAACAGTGCTGAGCAGATCAGGGGTGAAATTCAGTCGACTGAGCGCACCGCCGTCCCAATGGCACAGAGGACCGTCGGCCGCGCATGTGCGCTGTAGGATCGCGTTGTACTCGTCCCTCCGCCTATTCTCGGCGGCGGTCGTTGCGGCTGCCTCGGTGGGGCTCAATGGCTTACCCGTCGCGCTGACGCCGCGAGTTGCGCGACAGAGATTGGCATCGGCCCACCGTTGTGCGTATGGGGTGTTCCGCACTGACTCCCACTGCGAGTCACTATTCGGCACCGACGAGAGTTCGATCTGCGCCGATGGCCAGGTCTTCCGGATCTTACTGATTGCCACTGCGGCCTCATTGGCGAAGGTAGCGGCAGGAGTCATTGGGTAGCCGTTGTCGTCGGCGGGGATGCTCGGGGAGCAGAGGTTGTTGCCACCAGTGAGAAGTGTAATGACGTTGGGTTGCACCCCAGCCCTGACCGCATCGTCTACTCGCCCAGAAACCTGGGCTGCGACGCTGCCGCTCAACGCAAAGTTTGCGGTGGTCACGCGGGTATTGGGCTGAGAGGCCTGAAGGCGGCTGGCAAAGGAGTTTACTGCGGGCGAGGAGCCGGTTGACCAGCTATTCACTGGGCAGTCGGCGTAGGAGCCGCAGGTAGCGAAGGCTCGGGTGGTGGAGTCGCCGAGGCTGAGCACCGAGAGTGTTGACGGAGCTGCTGCGGAGGCGGCTCCGCTCGGCACAGCGACAGCCAGCGCGGTGAGAATAGCGCTAGTGGCGAGTGCGCGCATGATAATGCGGGATCGAATAGTGTTTGGGGGGAACATCAGGGTCCTTGTCGTGTGTCTAAGACGGCTGTATCTGCCGTTCGACAAGAGGATGTCAGAGGACATGGATAAATCACTTTTTGCTGTTGAAAGTACTCTCAGGGGCACCGTGTGCGCGGCTTAACCTGTCGTTAAGAGTGACGTGTTATCTGGCTACTGCTGACATCTGTTATGACGCGCCTACAATGTCGCTGAGGCGAGGACGCGTTGTAACGACGTGATCGCGCACTTGTATCCGGAGCTGTTCGACGCGCGCTGGTTTCGGCATCATTTTTCTTTATAGACCAGTGGGCTGTGACGCTGTGCTGATTATGTAAAATTCGCTGATGTATGCGGTTGTGGGTGTGTTGTCGGCATAACGTGGCGGAAGACACTCCCTTGTCGTGACCCACCAACGGAACGGTGGCGGTCCTGCTCCAGAGATACAACGCAACCGGGCGAATACTCCGTACTGACTAGCGGTGCCCCGCCACCACCATTCGAAAAATCATTTTCTTCACATATAACGATCGATTGTGTTCCCCAGCCTCGTGAGCGCGTCGGCAACTTCCGAGCGTCACTGTGATCAGCTGGCGGTGCGCAGCCTCTGTACAGGTGGGACGTTATAGCCAAGCAGGCCGATCCCGGTTTCATCCCAACGCAGAGTGGTAAGCGAGACGTTGTCGACGACCGGGAAGGTATGACGATAAGTTTCCGGATTGATGCCGAGATACGAGCAGAGCAGGAGGCGGATCAGGGTGCCGTGCGCGACGACCAAGACGCGACCGTCGGGGTGCTCGTGATGGATGTGAGCGAGCGCCGCGTTAGCGCGGGCAACAGCATCCAAGCCGGATTCGCCTCCGGGCATCGGTTGGATGGCAGGAGCGGCGACCCATGACTCGTAAGCCTCGGGAAAACGCTTGGCCATCTCGTCTGTGGTGAGACCTTCGCCCTGCCCGAAATCGACCTCCACTAAGGCCGGATCGGGCTGCACCTCGAGGTGAACGGCGCGAGCGACCGGCACGGCGGTGCGTACGGCGCGGATCAGTGTGGAGGAATACACCGCCTCGAGTTCGGCATCAACGGCCCACGCGGCGAGGGTTGCCGCTTGATCGTGTCCGCGTGAGGTGAGGGGGATGTCGGAGGAGCCCGCAAAGCGGTTCTCAGAGTGCCAGATTGTTTCTCCGTGCCTGGCCACGATCAGGGTTGTCACCCTGTGAGCCTAGCGAGGGCGGAGGTGGCAGAGTTCCCCAATCCTGCTCGACTCCGTAGCGAGCATCAATCAGCACCGGCAGATGGTCGGAGAGGCCTTGCGGGAGGGTCAAGACGCGCTCGATGCGGACAGCATCGCTGATCGCAAAGTCAAAGTGACCGCTGAAATAGCGGTAGCGAGCGTAGGTGGGAGCGTCGCTGCGGGACACGACGTAGCCATTGCGAGTCATTCTGCGGTCTAGTCCGCGGAAGAACCACGGGTAGTTGTAATCGCCCACCATTAACGACGGGGTTTCGGGCGCGTATTCGCGCAGGCAGTTCAATGCTTCATTGATTTGTTTGCGACGTAGGGAATTACCTGCCGAGAGTGGAGCAGCATGGAATGACGAGACTGCGATAGGACCACCTTCATGAGCGTTCAGCCGCACCGCCAGCAGGCGCTCGTGTGCTGGCGACATGACCCGATCGTGCATCGACTTGCGCAGCTCGAAGGCGGCGTTATCGAGGAGCTCAAAGCGTTCCTGCGAATAGTAAATGGCAAGGCCAAGGCGATTACGGGCGGTGGTGGCGGCCAACCGAAGCTCCCCCACTTCCTGGGGAAGTTTGGTGGTATCGCATTCCTGTAGGCAAAGCACATCACTATCGTGGCGGGCTGCGAGTGGCGCAATTTCAATGTGCGCTCTGTGCTCTCTGAGGTTGTATGAGATCACGCGGAGGGCGAGTTCTTTCGTCGGCATCGCGCCAGTGTAGATTGACCGCCTTACGGTAAGGCGGCGTGTGAGTGAAGGGGAGCGTCCTGCCTCGCTCTGTTCGTCGGCGCTGAGGGTGTCGGCGCTGTCAGCGTTCGCTGCCAGCTGCAGTTTCGGCGTCGGTTCCGTGGAAGCCGTCTGTGGGCCCCCAGTCGGGCAGCAGCAGGTTTTGCTCTTCGCCGTCCGCGCCGACTCCGTCTGGTCCGTCGGGGCAGGGATGACCGACCTCATCGAGGCCGGCCTTGGTCTCGCGGTCGAGGGAAAATTCGGTGATGATCGGTCCGATGCTGTTCTCAAAAGTGCTCATGTGGCGACGCTAAATCGCGCCCGCGTCAACGCCCACCCCCTTGCGGAACGGCCCTTGTCGCGAGTGCGCTGAACGGCAGACACAGCGACGGAATCGGGGTAGTTTCAGCGTCCGAAGGCGGAGGCTGCGGGGCAGTCGAACGGATCCCCGCCGGCCGAGAGACCGACGCGGTTGAGGTAGCGCACGACGATTCCGTATGACTCGAACAGCGAGGTCTCGGTGTAGGGGATCCGATGCGTGGCGCAATACTCCTTCGCGATGACCTGCGCACGGCGCAGGGCCGGGCGAGGCATGTTCGGGAATAGGTGGTGCTCGATCTGGTAGTTGAGGCCCCCCATGTAGAGGTCGGTCAACCAGGTGCTGCGGATACTACGTGAGGTAAGGACCTGGCGGCGCAGGAAATCGACCCGCGCCTCCTTCGGCAGTATCGGCATGCCCTTGTGATTCGGGGCGAACGAGGCGCCCATGTAGAGGCCGAAGACCGCCATCTGCACGCCGACGAACGCGAACGCCATGCCTAGCGGCAGCGCCCAGAAGACGAGGGCGAGGTAGAGCCCGACGCGCGAGAGCAGCATGGTGATCTCGAGCCAGCGCTTGTCGACTTTGCCTTTGCCGAACACAGTGCGGAAGCCGTGCAGATGCAGGTTTACTCCCTCGAGGAGCAGCAGGGGGAAGAAGGCATAGCCCTGGCGGCGAGTGAGCCACGCGTAGAGGCCGCGCGAGCGGGCCGCGTCCTCGGGGGTGAAGGAGACGACGTCACGAGCGATGTCCGGATCTTTGCCGAGCACGTTCGGGTTCGCGTGGTGGCGGCTGTGCTTGGTCATCCACCAGGAATAACTGATGCCGACGACGAGATTCGCCAGTGTTCGGCCCACCCTGTCGTTGAGCGGGCCCGACTCGAACACCTGACGGTGTGAGGCTTCATGCGCGAGGAACGCGAACTGGGTCAGCACAATACCTAGCGCCGCGGCGATCAGCAGCTGAAACCAGGAATCGCCCAGCAGGATAAATCCGGTCGCGAGACCGCCGAGGGCTAGCACCAGCGCGGCGAACATCGTGTAGTAGAAGCCGGTGCGGCGGCGCAGGAGGCCGGCGTCGCGGACCGTGTGGAGGAGTGCTGAGTATTCGCTCGTCGGATTCACACGACTCCCGTCGCCGGGGCGGGTGCGAATGACGCGGGGAGAGTTGTCTTCGGTCACGGTGGCAGTAGTGGTCCTCATCGGCGCCTCGCTCGTCATGGTGGTCGTCTGCTGTGACGGCCTCGCGGTGAGCGATCCCGTAAGGCCGGTTCGCTCGTGGTTCGCCGCGTCGGTGGCAGCCAGACGAGGCATCAGGGCGACCGGTATAACGGATGACCTTCTCGAAGACTACGGGGCACGGCAGGTCGGCACACTAGGTTTATTGCCAGTCTTTCGTGTTCTCGATCTCGCCGGCCGAGATCGCTTCGGCGTGTTTCGGAGGTCCGGCCCGGGATTTTTCGAGGAAACGATCCTGAAGACGGGCGTTCAGTTCGGCAAATATTCACTCGTACGGGCGTCCCCACGACGATGCGCGGTGATCACTTTCGGCTGACGAGAGGCGCCTGTCGTCAGCCGAAGGGAATTGATCCGACCAACACGCCGACGATCAGCATCACCAGCGACACCATCGCCGCGCGCCAGAGCACGCGGCGATGGTGGTCGCCTAAATTGACCGCGGACAGGGAGACAAGCAGCAGAATCGCCGGTACCAGTGGGCTTTGCAGATGCACGGGCTGCCCGGTGATCGACGCTCGTGCCATCTCAAGCGGGGAAATACCGTAGTTTCCCGCGCTCTCGGAGAGCACAGGGAGAACACCGTAATAAAAAGCATCGTTCGACATGAAGAATGTCATCGGGACACTCAGGATCCCCGTAATCACAGCGAAGAATGGTCCGAACGCCGAGGGGATCACCGCAACTATCCATTTCGCCATCGCTTCCACCATCCCCGTTCCGTTGAGCACGCCGATCAGTACGCCAGCCGCGAGCACCATCGACACGACTCCGACGATGCTCGGTGCGTGGGCGACGATCGCCGATGTTTGCTCCTTCATCGTCGGGAAGTTGATCAGCAGAGCAATTGCTGATCCCGCCATGAAAACAAACGGGAGGGGGAGGGTCTCGGTGACTATGAGCGCCATCACGATAAGAGTCAGCACAAGGTTGACCCAGATCAGCTTCGGCCGGAGCGTCTCGCGTGCCGGGCTGAGCATCGTCTCGGACAGTGTGCTGTCGGGCCGGTCTGTGGCGACGCTGTTGGCGACCGCGACCTGGGTTCTGCCCTGGGTCTGCGGGTTCCGCAGGAGCGGGAAGTACCTCCGGGCGACGGCGCCGATTCCTGGTCGAGGAACGATCGGGCCTCCGGTCAAGGGGCACGCGCCAGTGATCTCGTGCAGTGGTGTCCCGAGGGTGAGAGAACCGAGGCGGCGACGCTCGCCGAGGCCGAGGAACCAGGTGAAGACAAGAGTGAGTATGAGGCCCACAGCGAGGGAGGGAAGCATGGGCACGAAAATGTCGCTTGGTGAGACTTGCAAGGCCGCTGCCGCTCGCACCGTTGGGCCGCCCCACGGGACAATGTTGAGAGTGCCATTGGTGAGGCCGGCGATACACGTGAGTACTACCGGACTCATTCCTAGGCGCACATAGATCGGCAACATCGCGGCGGTTGTCACGATAAAGGTTGTGGAGCCGTCACCATCGAGCGAGACGGCTCCGGCCAGAAGAGCGGTGCCGAGCGCCACCTTGGCAGGATCGTTGCCGAGGGTGCGCACGATAATGCGGATCAGTGGGTCGAAGAGTCCGACGTCAATCATGATGCCGAAATACATGATGGCGAACATGAGGAGAGCGGCCGTGGGCGCGAGGCTTCCGATTGCCTTCATCACCATGTCACCTATTCCGAGTCCGGCGCCGGCAAAGAGCCCAAATATCGTCGGTACGACGATTAAAGCGACCATCGGCGTGAGTAGTTTGGTCATGATCAGGGCCATAAAGACCAGAATCATGGTGAATCCGAGTAACACCAACACTGTTGACTCCTTTGTCTGAGCGTGGTCGCTGTGTCCACCCGTCGCTTATCGGGTCGGGGACACCCTCCTTGTCCGGCTGATGGCAGCTGGTGATGGTGTGACGATGAGCGACAGAATTTCCTGCGGTTGAGGTGAGCGAACGGTGAGCACTTGTGGTGCATCAAACCGTTTTAGTCGGTGCGTTGCAGTTGTGTCGCCGCTGCTCTTTTTGCGTTTTGTGCGCGGCCTTTCGGGCTGATGAGGGAGGCTATCACGGTGACAGCGAGAACGCCGATGATCACACTCAGCGACAGCCCGGTGCTGATCTCGATGACCTCGACATGCTGGCCGTGGTTGATGAAGGGGAGGGTGTTTTCGTGCAGTGCATGGAGGATCAGCTTGACGCCGATGAAGGCAAGAATTGTTGCCAGACCGTAGCTGAGATAAATGAGGCGGTCGAGCAGTCCGTCGATGAGGAAGTACAGCTGCCTCAAACCTAGCAGCGAGAAAGCTGTGGCGGTAAAGACAATATAAACATCGCTGGTGAGGCCGAAAATTGCCGGGACGCTGTCGAGGGCGAAAAGAATATCGGTGCCACCGATCGCTGCTATCACCACAATCATTGGAGTGAGTACGCGCTTGCCAGCGATGATGGTAAAGAATCTGTCGCCGTCATATTTATCGCTTGTCTTGAAGATGCGCTTGGCGAGGCGGACCATCACGTTGTCGCTCGCGTGCTCGTCATTCGGTTTTATAAGGTTGAAGGCGGTCACGAGGAGGATCAGGCCGAAGAGGTAAAACGCCCAGGAAAAAGAGTTGATCAGGGTGGCGCCGAGAAAAATAAAACTTGCGCGCGCAATCAGGGCAAAAATTATTCCGACGAGAAGTACCTTCTGTTGGTTTCCCCGGGGTACCGAAAAGCTTGCCATGATGATTAAGAAAACGAAAAGATTGTCGATCGAGAGTGCTTTTTCGGTAATATATCCGGCGAAATATTCGGAGCCGGCGACGTCGCCACCAACAATCAGCACACCCAGACCGAATGCGACCGCGATACCTACGTAGATCGCGGACCAGACCGCCGCCTCCTTCAGGGTCGGCTCGTGTGCCTTGCGGACGTGAAAAAAGAAATCGAAGAGCAGGAGTAGGACGATGAAGATCACCGTCACGGTCCAGATCACGGGTGACACGGTCATCAAGAAACTGGCCTCGCTCACGAAGAATGGTCGTTCGGGTGCTGGATGCTGGGATGCTAGCGAGCGTAGCTGCCGAATAGAGAATCTGACATCTGACCGGGGGATGCCGTCTCAGCTGGTGTCGCGCGCGGCCACTACCTGGCTTGCGATTGCAGAGAATTGCCGTGCGTCTTCGGCGATCCCTGTCACTTCCGCGACTTAGGCTTGCCTTATGCATGGTGAATACAAGGTTCCAGGAGGCAAACTCGTGGTCGTCGACCTCGACGTGGTAGACGGGAGGTTCACCGACTTTCGTCTCGCGGGCGACTTCTTCCTCGAGCCGGACACAGTGCTGGACGACATCGACCGTGCGGTCGTCGGGCTCCCCGTCGAGACCGATGCGAAGTCGATTGCTGCGGCGATCAGAAAGGTGTTACCGAACGATGCAGTCCTGCTTGGCTTTACTCCGGAGGCGGTGGCCGTCGCCATCCGTCGCTCACTTCAGCAGGCCACGAGTTGGCGTGATTACGACTGGTGCATCGTGCACGAGGGCGCAGTCTCTCCGGCGATGCACCTAGCGCTGGACGAGACGCTGACCGCGGCGGTCGGTGAGGGGCGGCGTGAGCCGACCCTGCGGATCTGGGAGTGGGATCGGCCCGCCGTGGTGATCGGTAGCTTCCAGTCGTTGCGTAATGAAGTTGATCTGGATAATGCGGCACAGTACGGGATCGACGTTGTCCGTCGTATGTCGGGTGGTGGTGCCATGTTTATGGAGGCAGGCAGCGTCGTCACGTACTCCCTGTACGTCCCGGGCGAACTCGTGCAGGGGCTGACCTTTGCCGACTCCTATGCCTTTCTTGACGAATGGGTGGTGAGCGCACTGAACTCACTCGGCATCAACGCGGTCTATCAGCCGCTTAACGACATCACCTCGCCCTCCGGCAAAATCGGCGGCGCTGCGCAGAAGCGGCTCGGTTCTGGTGCGGTGCTGCATCACGTCACCATGAGCTACGACATCGACGCGGAAAAAATGGTGCAGGTGTTGCGAATTGGGCGCGAGAAACTTTCGGACAAGGGTATCGCCTCGGCGGTGAAGCGCGTCGATCCGTTACGCAGCCAGACCGGGCTCAGTCGTGTCGAGGTCATTGAACACATGAAAAAGACGTTTGTGCGATTGCACGGCGGCGAGCCAGGATCGATCACTTCCCACGAGTACGCGACCGCCGAACAACTGGTACGCGAAAAATACTCCACGGAGAAATGGCTGCGTCGTGTGCCCTAAACCAGAATTGCGCCCGACGCCCCGTCTCAGCGCGCGACCATTTCTTGGTAGTCGGGATGCTCAGAGATGAACTGCGCAACGAAAGGGCACAGGGGCACCACCTGGGCACCGCGTTGGTGTGCGTCATCGAGTGCCGCCTCGATAAGGCGCTGACCTAAGCCCTCGTGTCGATGTTCGGGCGCGATTTCGGTGTGCAGGAACACGACATCCGTGCCGCGACGAGTGTAATCGGCGAGTCCGACGGCCTCGCCCTCTAGCCACAGGGTGTACCGGGAGTGGTCTTCGTCGTGATGCACTTCGGAGATCATCGCGTCACTCTACGCCGACAACCCTCGGTGATCCTTCAACGTCCGCTCTCGTGGTTGACCGCGTCGGCGACTGGCTGCGCACTGGCACAATTGGCAGGTGCCCAGGACCCTAACGTTTGCCGACGGTATTCCCGGAGGGTGTAGCGCAGTGTTCCACGCCGAAAACCTTAAAGTGCTGCCGACCCTCGCCGACGGTGCTTTCACGATGGTGTACCTCGATCCTCCGTTCAACACGGGGCGGGTGCAGACGCGTCTGTCTACCACGTCGGTCCGCTCGCCGACGGGCGCCGTGTCGGGTTTTCAAGGGCGCAGTTACGAGCGGATTCGCGGTGATCTGTTGCGCTACGACGATCGTTTCGAGGACTACTGGTCTTTTTTGGAGCCGCGCCTCATCGAAGCCTGGCGCCTTCTCGCCGACGATGGCACGCTCTACCTTCACCTCGATTACCGTGAGGCGCATTACGCCAAAGTGTTACTTGACGCTTTGTTCGGCCGCGAGTGCTTTCTCAACGAGATTATTTGGGCATACGACTACGGCGCGAAGGCGACGCGACGCTGGCCCACGAAGCACGACACGATCCTTGTCTACGTGAAGGATCCGCGTGGCTATTACTTCGACTCTGCCGCGGTGGATCGCGAGCCTTACATGGCGCCCGGGCTGGTCACGCCCGAGAAGGCCGAGCGGGGTAAGCGACCCACCGACGTCTGGTGGCACACGATCGTGTCGCCCACCGGTCGGGAGAAGACTGGGTACCCGACGCAGAAGCCGGAGGGAATCCTCCGCCGGATTGTGCAGGCGTCGAGCCGCGAGGGCGATGCCGTGCTCGACTTCTTTGCTGGATCGGGCACCACGGGTGCGGTCGCTCACGCCCTGGGCCGTCGCTTCGTCCTGGTCGATGAGCACGCCGACGCGATCGCCGTGATGCGCCGCCGCTTCGCCGCGGTGGAACCGCCTCCGCTCTTCCTCTGACGTCGCTACGGTCGTGCCGACACGTCGTCCGAGAGGTGCGAGTCACGCCAGAGTGTGAGCGGCGTTGCCTCCGATCAGGCGTGAATAGACCATGCCGGAATCTTTGACGAGACGCTCCTGCGACATGTAGTCCACATGTACGATGCCGAAGCGCTTGTCGTAGCCACGCTCCCACTCGTAATTGTCGAGGAGGGACCACACGAAATAGCCGCGAACATCAGCGCCCTGGCTGATCGCGTCGGCGACTTTTTCGATGTGGTCGAGCAGGTACTGAGTCCGCTCGAGGTCGTGTACGCGTCCGTGTGCGACGACATCGTCAGCGGCGGCACCGTTTTCGGTGACGTAGAGCGGAGGCAGAGTGTCATACTCCATGCCGAGCCGGGTGAGCAGGGAGCGCAGCCCATCGGGATTCACTTCCCACCCCATCGCGGTGCGGGGAAGGCCGCGGGAGGGAAAGGTGATGAATTCTGAGCCAACCCACGGCGAACCAACCGCGCGAGTAGTTGTCTGCGGAACCTCCACAGCGCCCGGAGGAAGCGGGTAGGCCGAGACGTTGTCGTCGTGATAGTAGTTGACGCCCAAAAAGTCGAGCGGGAGCGAAATCAGCTCGAGGTCACCGTCGACGACCAGCTCGTCGAGACCGAGGCCGACGACATCCTCCAGTAGATCCTGCGGATATTCGCCGCGCAGGAGCGGGTCGAGAAAGAGACGGTTCTGTAGCGCATCGAAGCGGCGCGCTGCATCGAGGTCGCCCTCATCTTCGGGGTTGTGCGGAACAGCGTTGGACAGATTGAGCGTAATGCCCAGGTTGTGCGCGCCCAGTTGGCGCAGGGCCGATACTCCCAAGCCGTGCGCGAGATGGGTGTGATGGACGGCTGCGAGGGCCGCACGCGGCGAGATGACGCCGGGAGCGTGGATGCCCGCGCCGTAGGAGAGCAGAGTCGAGCAGAACGGCTCGTTGAAAGTAGTCCAGTGCTGTACTCGATCACCGAGGCTCTGATAAACAACCTCGGAGTAATCCCGGAAGCGTTGCGCGGTGTCGCGGTTTGTCCAGCCGCCTGTGTCTTCGACGGCCTGAGGCAAATCCCAGTGATAGAGGGTCAACCAGGGCAGGATGCCCGCATCGAGCAGTTCATCGACCAGGCGCGAATAGAAATCGAGCCCCCGTGAGTTGACGGCGCCATCGCCCGGCGCGACTCGCGACCAGCTCACCGAGAAACGGTAGGCGCCCAAGCCCAGCTCTTTCATGAGCTGCACGTCTGCGGGCATCCGGTGGTAGTGATCGACCGCGGTCTCAGGAGTGTCACCGTTCGCGACGGCGCCCGGCACCCGCGCGAACACATCCCAGATGCTGTCTTCCTTGCCCCCATCGTGGCCTGCTCCTTCGACCTGAGCGGCGGCGGTGGCTGATCCCCAGAGGAAGCCGACGGGCCAGTCGAGGGCGGCCAGGCGGTCCGCCCTCGACTGGTGCTCCGCGAGGCTCCGAATGTCGGAGGTGGGTGTGTGGGTAGTGCTCATGGCGGACTCCTTCGACAGCGCTTGTGCCATCGTAGGTTTTTGCGGAACGCGCCGTTGTCCGCGCGGAGGTCAGAAGAGTCGCTGGCCCGGGCCGCGTCAGATGCGAGTGCCGTGGTGCTTGTCGGACACGGTGCGGACTGAATCGGTGCGAATGTCGGGTTCGACGCTGCCCGCGGCGAGATCAGCAGCAGCGCGAGCGGCGAGCTGCGGGTCAGTCTTGCGTAGCTCGGCTGCCATTGCGTCGTTGTGCGCCTCCTGGAGTGCTGATTTCGCGCGCAGCGGAGGCGTCCTCAAAAACCATGCCAGTGCGAAGGCGAGGAGCACCACGCTCAGGCAGACCCAAAAAACGATGATTGTCGCGTCGTTGAACCCGGTCAGGAACGGCGCCGAGAGCGCACGATTTGCCCTAGACAAAAAGGAGGTGTCACCGTTGAGGGCCGTGCCTATCGCCGAGGCATCCTGCGACTGAAGCAGTTTTAGGATCGTGGCGTTAGCCGGGTCGGACGCGATGGTTGGGCTGGCGACGGCGTTTCGCAGGTTGGCGGAGAGGGTGGGATTGGCGAAGGCTGCGGCAATCGTTTCGGGGAGGCGGCTGAACAGCACCGAGAAAATAACTGCTGTCCCCAGTGTGCCGCCGATCTGTCGGAAGAATGTGGAGGCGCTGGTCGCGACTCCTATATCCGACGCTTCCACGGAGTTCTGCGACGCCAGAGTGAGAGTTTGCATCATCTGGCCGAGTCCGAGACCCAGCAGGAGCATCCCAGCCATCAGAAAAATGACGGGTTTATCGATCGACACGAAGGTCAAAAGAAAGAACCCACCTGACATGAGGAACGTGCCGATAATCGGGAAGGCGCGGTAGTGGCCGGTGCGCGAAATGATCTGGCCCGAGACGATTGATGCGATCATGAGGCCGAGAATCATGGGCAGCATCAGAAAACCGGACTCGGTTGGAGTCGCGCCATTCACGAGTTGTAGGTAGAGCGGGATGGTCATCATTCCGCCGAACATGCCAAAACCGACCAGCACGCCCAATACAGTAGCCATCGAGAATGTGGAGGAGCGGAAAAGCTTGAGCGGGATCAGCGCGTCATCGCCCATCATTCGCTCGGCCGCGATGAAGCCGATAATTCCGAGCACACCGACGATGTAGCAGGCCCAGGCAATGGGCGAACCCCAACCCCATTCGCGGCCTTGCTCGGCGACCAGGAGGAGGGGAGCGGCGGCGATGATGACGAGTGAGGCTCCCCACCAGTCGATTCGTACCGCGCGTTTCTCAGAGGGTCGGGGCAGATGCAGGAAACGCACCACGATGAGTAGCGCGATTGCACCGATCGGCAAATTGATCAGGAATACCCAGCGCCAGCCGGTGATAAAAAGTATTTCGTGGGTGCCAGCGAGCAGGCCTCCGACGAGTGGGCCTATAACGCTCGAAATGCCGAACACCGCGAGAAAATATCCCTGGTATTTCGCGCGCTCTCGTGGCGGAAGAATATCACCCATTACCGTCAGGGCGAGCGACATAAGTCCACCGGCTCCTAACCCTTGGACGGCGCGAAAGCCGGCGAGTTCCATCATCGAGGTCGCGCAACCGGCCAAGAGGGAGCCGATTAAGAACAGGACGATCGCAATGAGATAAAGCGGACGTCTCCCGAAAATATCAGAGAGCTTGCCGTAGAGAGGTGTCGAGATTGTCGAGACGATCAGGTAGGCAGTTGTTACCCACGCTTGTTGCGAGAGTCCGCTGAGGTCGTCAGCGATCGTGCGCATGGAGGTGCCCACGATCGTCTGGTCGAGTGACGCGAGAAACATCCCCGCCATCAGACCGAAGATGACGAACAGAATCTGGCGGTGGGTAATGACAGCGCCGACCTCGCTCGATGCGGATGTCGGCTGGGATGCGGTCTCTGCCACGGTGGTCCTTCGGGTTGGGCGGAGGCGACAGGGCGAGGCGCTCCGCCAATAAAATTGCGTACTGCGCAAATTTACACTGTGTGCGCCAGTCAGGGTAGAGCTAGCAGAATCCTTGACGTTTTTCGTTACGTCACGTCGCCGTGCTGGTGTCAAACGGTGCCGTGTCTAGGCTCGAAGGATGACGTCGAACGCGAGTAATCAGGGTGACAGTGGGCCGAAAAAGAGCTCGATGCGTCGTCGGGCATTGATTGCGGGCGGGGCGGCGGCAGCTGGCGTGACCGCTGTCGGTATGGCCGCAACGCTCGGCTCTTGCGGACAGCCCCTGCAACAGGAGGCTCCGGGTGGGCCGACTGGCGTATCGCTCAATGGATCGGGCATGACCGCCGAGGAATCACCGGCACCCAGCCCGACACCCTACTTTGACCGGTCTGCTCACTCTCGTGATGATCCGACCAGCATGTGGGTGATTGTCAACAAAACGCGTCCGTTGAATCCCATTGACTATCGTCCGGTTGACCTCACGTATCCCGATGTTCCTTATGCGAATCGGCAGCCGATGCGCCAGGGTGCGGCCGATGCTCTCGTGCCCCTCGTCGCTGCTGCGCGTAGCGAGGCGGGCCTCTCGCTGGCGGTGCAGAGCGCCTTCCGCTCCTACGAGACGCAGGTGCGGGTGTACCAGGGCTGGGTCTCATCGCGGGGGCGGGTCGGCGCGGATGCGACCAGCGCGCGGCCCGGTCACAGTGAGCATCAAACGGGATGGGCAATCGACGTGGTCGGAGCGTCAAGAAAATGTGCGCTCGAAATCTGCTGGGGCGAGACTCCGGAGGGGCAGTGGGTCGGCGCCAACGCGCACCGGTTTGGTTTTGTCGTTCGCTACCGCGCCGACACCACCCCAATCACGGGCTATGAGTCGGAGCCGTATCACCTCCGCTATGTGGGGCAGGAACTTGCCCAGCATCTGCATGACAGGGGAATCACGACTCTAGAGCGGTTCTTCGGGCTTCCGGATGCGCCAGATTACCCGCCGGGAACCACTGTGTAAGCGTGTGTGGTGATCGGAGGGGAGCATCACAAGCGCACTCCCGAACACCTCAGAACATCACCTGCGGCCCTGTCCGCGCTGCACGCTTCCCTTGCAGTTGGCCTCTGCTGGCTCTTTCCGGGATCAGGCGACCCGCTCCTCCTTCGACAAATTGGCGCGAGCACTCGAAGCTATTTCGAGCAGAACAGGCAGGCGGGTGCCTAAGAGCTCATCAAGAGCGGCTACTTCGTGGCGTACCGCCTCCACCACCGTGCGAGGGGAGACTCCGGAGCGAGGGAGCGCGCGCACCTTGAGGGCAGTGTGTGAACGATGCCGGTAAGCGGTGACGGTGACATCGAGCAGGTCGCCGCGGACGGCGAGAGCGTTTTCGAGGACGTCCTCGGCAAAGGCCGTCGCGATCTGGACCTCGCCCGACGGACCCTCATCGCGACTCCGATCGGTAAGGAGTGTCTTCGTGCGGCCATGACCGTGGGCCAACGCCAGTATCAGGGCGAGCACCACGATCAGCAGACACGCGGCGACGATCAGGTAGAGCGGTCTGAGCGCTTCGGTGTTGTTCCAGGATGTTCCGCTTGCTGGCGACAGCTGCGACACAAGAGTCGGCCCCTGGTGTCGACTGAAGTGCACAACGGCGTCGCGAACCGGTTGCGAGAGTGCGATCATGAGCAGCCCCGCGGTGATCGCCGCCAGGGCGAGCCCCACTATGAACAGCACGAGGCGGTTGATTAAGCGATTACTCGTCGTCATCAGATTCTCCCCATGTCAGCGATCCGGACCGAGGCGCGTGGTGTAGGCAGCGGAGCGATGCGGGCGAGTTCATCGTTAACGGCGGCCTGGACGTGGTCGCGGTCCACTGCGATACCGGAGGAAGGGATGACCTCGACGAGCGCTGTCCGCCGACCGATCGAGCTGCGAGTGTCTTCCCGCCGGGAATGGGCTGCGGTGCGGGCGGTGCGTGCCAGAGACGACGCAATCACACCGTCATCGACGACGACGGCGAGGCGCTCATCGCTCATGATGCGCCTAGCGCGGGTGCCGGGGCCGAGTGCGAGTGTGAGCAGGATCAGCGCCAGCACTCCGGTACCGACGGCGATGCCGACCAGTGCCCACGAATCGAGCATGCTGATCTCGAGCACCTGAGACACGATTGTTGCCGGGGTAGCGATGAGGGGCGGGGCGCTGAGGACCGTGAGCATCGTCTCCGTGCCCAGGTATGCGGCACCCAGAGCGATCAGAACAAGCACGATAATCTGTGCCGCTGAACGAGAATGGTGCGTTTCACGTCGGCGGTAGCGGCGGTAGCGCGCGTCGAGGACAGCGCTCGGCACCTGGGCAGTTGGACTCATACGACTCTCCTCGTGACCCGGTCGTGGGTGCCGGTGACCCGGAGGTCGACGCAGCTGACCTTGCGGCCGGTGAGCTCCTCCATACGGGAGGCGATGTGGGCCCGGTCGCGATGCAGACGGTCGAGAAGGCTCGCGACCTCGGCTCCGCCCGCTCGGACCGGGTCGATGACTACCGGAGTGCTAATCGCGAGCGCAAGCCCGCCATGATCGTCCGACAGCCGGACCCGAATGGCGGAGATCTCGACGCCCAATTTTTCGTGCACAATCGCCAGTGCCGTACGTTCGATCGAGCGAACTGAGATCGTGACGGTGCCCGCCACGGATGTTCCTCCGGGAGACGAGCGCATGTCGAGAGCGGTCATCGCGACTCCTAGCGAGAGGTCGTTCGGCCGCGGAACGCATCCACGAGGCTGCGAAAGTCGACGGAGCCGTCGAGAATTCGCGCGATCACGACTCCGAGGGCCATGAAGACAGCGGTGACAAGGAAACCCCAGAAGCCGAAAATCAGGGCCGCGAAAGCCAGAATCGCACCAACAACCACGCCGAGTGCGGTGCTGCGGTTGGACGTGGAGGGGCGAGGCGACTCGCCACGGATCCCGCTCATCGGACACGGCTTTCGTCGTCAGCGACCTTATCGTCGCCGGGGATGTGTACGTCGACGATCGCGACATTGACTTCGACGACACTCATGCCCACGATTTCCGTCACGGCGTCCGCCACCGCGGACCGCACCGAATCGGCGACCTGTTGCATGGGGACGGGGTACTCGACGACGAGGGTGAGATCGGCAGCGACCTGAGTCTCACCGACCTCAACGCGGACGCCCTGGCTGTGGTCGTTCGCGCCGACCGCCTGGCGGAGTGCACCGAAAGCGCGGGCAGCATTGTTGCCCAGGGCGTGCACGCCGGGAACCTCGCGGGCAGCAATGCCGGCGACCTTCGCGACCACACTGTCATCAATGATGGTTTTGCCTTGTGCGCTCGGTGAGGCAGCACCGCCACCAGAGGTGGCCGCCGTGTCAGCAGACGACAGACGAGGTGTTGCGGGGGTGCGACTGCTATCGCTCATAGTGTCTCCTTAGCGTCCTGACGGTCACGGACCCGCCGTGTTTCCCGCCCGGCAAGCCCCGGGCGGGCGTGTGATTTCATGAGTGGGACGGTATGTGGGAGAAGATTGTCACGGTGCGGAGCCGGACTTTTTTCTGACTGTTCCCTGGTAGCCCTCCGCTTCGACACGATAACGAGGAGGAGCGTGCCGGGTCTGGAAGCGGCGAGCGACGCGCTCCTCGCTGGGCGTTCTGCCGAGGGGGATGTGCGTGCCTTCGAGGTTCTGGTCAAGCGGCACCACTCGATTCTCCGCGCCTACGCGTGGCGACTGACTGGATCGTCGACTGATGCCTCCGATGCTGTACAAAACGCTCTTATTACGGTCTGGGCTCGGTTGCCCCAGCTCAAGGAGCCGGCGAGCGTGCGGAGCTGGATGATGCGGATCGTGAGCCGCGCAAGCGTCGATCTGCTCCGACAGCGTCACCCCACCGATGACGTCGATGCCCTCGAGCATCCTGTAGCGCGGGAGCCTGGCCCCTGCGAATCCGTCGAACAGAGCCACGCGATGGAGGCACTCGCCGCAGCGTTGGCCCAGCTGCCGGAATCGCAGCGTCAGTGCTGGCTTCTTCGCGAGGTTGGCGGCGAATCGTATGGAGGAATCGCGGAACACCTTCGACTGACGCCGACGGCGGTGCGTGGCAAGCTCGCGCGGGCGAGAGAGTCCCTGGTGGCGGCGATGGAGGACTGGCGATGAGGGAGCAGACGCGATGAACCCGCACGACACGCCTCCGGGCGACGGTATCGGGATCGACGACCTCGCCGAGTACCTCGACCGTCGGCGTTCGCCCTACAATCCGGCGATCGAGGAGTCGCCTCAGCATCGTCAGACCCTGCGCGCGCTTGAGCGGGTCCGCGCTCTCTCCGGCGCATTGATCGACGACGATGCGCAGCGCTTACCTGTGCCGGAGGAGACCTGGTTCGGTGCGATTCTTACCCAGGTTCAGCGCGAGGCTCAGGCCGGGCGCGACATTGCGCTGATGAGTGGTCAACCGGATGTCATCCTGACCATCGCCGAAGGCGCTGTCCGCAGTGTGGTGCGGGAGGCCGGCGACAGTGTTCCCGGTGTTCTTGTGGGACGGTGCCGCCTGATCGGTTCTGGTGATAAGCCGACCGCGGAGATCGGAGTCGAGATCACGATCTCGTTGTTCTGGGGGGTGCCGATCGCGGAGGCAGCCCGCACCGTGCGCGAGCGTATTTCTTCGCGACTGCTCGCACAGGCGGAGCTGAGGGCGTCCAGAATTGATGTGCGGGTCGAGGACATTTACGCGCTAGGGGTGGAGGCGTCGTGAGTGCGGTGTGCGGTCCGCGCAGCGTCCAGACTCCGCTGAGTTGCCCGAGAGGGCCCGTTCTCCCGCCCGAGAACGGGCCCTCTCGGGCATATCGGGACCGCTAGTTGTGGAGAGCGGCGTTGACGATGAGGTGGGCATCCGATTGGACGTGGGCGAGATGGTCGGGGCCGCGGAAGGACTCGGCGTAGATCTTGTAGACGTCCTCAGTGCCGGAGGGGCGCGCGGCGAACCAGGCGTTCTCCGTGACGACCTTGACGCCGCCGATTTTCGCGCCGTTGCCGGGAGCCTCCGACAGCTTCGCGATGATCGGCTCACCCGCGAGTTCGCTCGCGGTAATCGCCTCACCGTTCAGCGTCGCGAGCGCCGCCTTCTGCGCCTTCGTGGCGACCGCGTCCACCCGCTGGTACACCGGAGCGCCGAAACGTTCGGTCAGCTCGCGATACAGCACCGAAGGGCTCTTTCCCGTCACTGCGACGATCTCGGCCGACAGCAGCGCCAGCACGATGCCATCCTTATCGGTCGTCCACACGGTGCCGTCGAAGCGGAGGAACGACGCGCCCGCCGACTCCTCGCCGCCGAAACCGACCGAGCCATCAACCAGGCCGGGCACGAACCACTTGAAGCCGACCGGAACCTCCCAGAGGCGACGGCCGAGCGACTGGGCCACCCGGTCGATGATCGAGGACGAGACCAGCGTCTTGCCGATCGCCGCATCCTCCCGCCAGCCGGAGCGATGGCGATAGAGGTAGTCGATCGCTACCGCGAGGTAGTGGTTCGGGTTCATCAGCCCACCGTCGGGCGTGACGATGCCGTGCCGGTCGGCGTCGGCGTCGTTGCCGACCAGGATGTCGAACTCGCCCGCGCGCGCGACGACCGAGGCCATCGCGCTGGGTGAGGACGGGTCCATCCGGATCTTGCCGTCCCAATCGAGGGTCATGAAGCCCCAGGCCGGGTCAACCTCGCCGTTGACGACGGTCAGGTCGAGCTGGTACATCTCGGCGATCAGCTGCCAGTAGTGCACAGAGGCTCCGCCCAGGGGGTCTGCCCCGATCCGTACGCCCGAGGTCCGGATCGCCTCGACGTCGATGACGTTCTTCAGGTCGGCGACGTAGTGGGTGCGATAGTCGTAGGTTTCGACCGCGCTCGGTTCGGCCGATGTCACACCGCGGTTGCCGTCGGCGATCAGCTCGTTGGCGCGGTCCGCGATCCAGGTGGTGGCGTCGGAGTCGGCTGGTCCGCCGTGCGGCGGGTTGTACTTAAAGCCGCCGTCGCGGGGTGGGTTGTGTGAGGGCGTCACAACGATGCCATCAGCGCGGTCGGTGTGCGAGGGATCGTTGTTGTAGCGGAGGATCGCGTGGCTGAGCGCGGGCGTCGGCACGTAGTCGTCATACTCGTCCACCAACACGCGCACTCTATTGCCGACCAGAACCTCCAGTGCTGTGGTCAGTGCCGGGCGAGACAGACCATGTGTGTCCGCCCCGATGAAGAGCGGGCCAGTGATGCCCTGCTGTGCGCGGTATTCCACGATCGCCTGAGTCACTGCGGCGATGTGGTCCTGGTTGAAGGCGGTATCGAAGGACGAGCCGCGGTGCCCTGACGTCCCGAAGACCACCTTCTGGGTCGGGTCGGAGACATCCGGCGTGTTCGTGTAGTACGCCCGGATGAGGGCCTCGACGTCAATGAGATCGGAGGCCTGTGCCGGCTTCCCTGCGCGATCGGTCATGCGCTCCATAGTGGCAGCACGATTCCGGAGGCGGTACCGGTCGCCTGCGCGCTGGCTAGGCTGTCCGCCATGTCAGAGAGTGCTTCCGCGACCCGCACCTACAGCTATCTGGGGCCGAGAGGTACCTTTACGGAGGCGGCGCTCGCGCAAGTTCCCGAGGCGCGCGGTCACCAGTGGCGCAGCGTGGCGAACGTGGGTGAGGCCTTGAATGACGTGCTTGCCGGCCGTAGCGACGGTGCCGTCATCGCACTCGAGAATTCGGTAGAGGGAGGCGTGACCGCTGCTCAGGATGCTCTCGCGACGCTCCCCGGGTTGCGGATCGTGGGCGAGTACCTGGTTCCGGTCTCCTTCATTCTGGTCGGACGTCCGGGCAGCCGTCTGGAGCAGGTGCGAATCGTTGCGGCGCACCCCGTCGCTTACGGTCAGTGTCGGCGGTGGCTCGACCGCACTATTCCCAATCACAGTCATCTGCCCGCAGCGAGCAATGTGCAGGCGGCACTCGATCTGCTCGCGGGGTCGCCTGCCCAGGCCGCGATTGCGCCTCCGGGGATCGTCGCTCATCACGATGTCGAGGTTCTTGCTGAGCAGATCGGTGACAACCGTGGCGCGGTAACCCGTTTTGCGCATGTATCGCGTGCGCGGCTGCTGCCGGAGCCCACAGGGGCCGACAAGACAAGCGTCGTCGTGGAACTTCCCGAGGACGCGCCGGGCGCGCTGCTCGACCTGCTGGAACAGTTTGCGACCCGCGGCGTGAACTTGAGCATGATCCAGTCGCGACCCATCGGTGATGCCCTCGGTCGGTACCGCTTCGTCATTGATCTCGACGGTCACGTCCGTGACGAGCGAGTCGCCGACGCATTGCTGGGGTTGCGACGGTGCAGCCCGAAAGTGACGTTTCTCGGCTCCTATCCGCGTGCAGACCGCCGTCCCGTTATCTCCGTGCCGCGCCATGACGACGAGGTCTTCATCGAAGCCCGAGACTGGCTGCGTGACATTCTCGACGGCGGGACTGACGACGGTGAGCCCAGCGCGGTGAGTGTCGTCAGGACGCCACGGAGTCCTTACACTCCTGAGGCGCCGAAGAGCAGTCCGAGCAGGTAGGTCACCAGCGCGGCGCCGAAGCCGATCCCCAACTGACGCAGCGCGCGAGCCCACGGCGGTGCTCCGGAAAGCAGGCCGACAATTGCACCGGTCGCCAGCAGCGCGAGGCCGACCAGCATGCACGCCACGATGACCGCCGTGAGCCCCGTGAGCCCGAATAAATACGGTAATACCGGAATAATCGCGCCGGAGGCGAAGAAGCAGAAGCTCGAAAGCCCCGCGCCCATGCCAGTGCCAATCGACTCGTGCTCGTCGACCTCCGGATCGCTGGTGTGACCGGCCAGCGTGATGGGGGACGTCGGTGTTGCTCCTGCCCGCAGCCCCGAGAAGACGGAGGCGGCACGCGCGTCAGCCTGCTCCGGTGTCATCCCCCGCGCTCGATACACCAGGCTAAGTTCGTTCGCGTCGACATCGAGGTGAGGCACAACATGGTTGGTGTCCAGATCGGGGCTAGAGGCCGAGAGTAGCTCGCGTTGCGAGCGCACCGAGACGAACTCGCCCGCTCCCATCGATAGCGCTCCGGCGAGAAGCCCCGCGATGCCGGTAAACAGCACCACTCCGCTGCTGACTCCGCTCGCCCCGACCCCCAGCACGAGCGCAAGGTTCGACACCAGGCCATCGTTGGCTCCGAAGACGGCGGCGCGGAATGTTCCGGAGAGTCGGCTGCGTCCGCGCGCGGCGAGTCCACGGACGACCTCGCCGTGAATGCGTTCATCGGCGGCCATCGCCTCCGTGGCATCGACGTCGTCCGCATACGGTGATCGGGCTTCCGCACGCTGAATGAGTGCGAGCACGAAGATGGAACCGAAGCGCCGGGTGAGAAAGCCGAGCACTCGCGTCCGCAGATCGGGGCGGGGCGCAGGCTCCGCCGCTGGACCGAGCAGTGCGCGCCAGTGCTCCTCATGACGGCCTTCTGCGGTGGCAAGCGTGAGGAGGATCTCGCGCTCTTCTCCGCGGCGACGCTGGGCGAGGTCGCGGTAGCTGGCAGCCTCAGCGAGTTCGTTGGCGAGATAGCGTCGCCAGCGACGAATCTGCGCCGCCGTGGGTGGGGAAACGATTCTCGCCATGCGGGTCTCCTCTGGTAGGTCCGCCGACCCGCGCCAGGGGACCGGCCAGGACATGCGTCTGCTGACCGAAGGTCTCGTTCGCCCGGTTCCGTGAGGGCACGGGTGGCGCGCCGGGACCGGGATCACCCGGGCCAGCATGTCGACGCGCCTCGTCGCCCGCTCTGCGGGCAGTGGGAACTACTCCCCTTCGCGATGACCACCGTAGTCGAGATCGTTAGTGGGTGCCTCGTGGGCCCGGCGCTACCGGCGTGCTCCTTTACACTGCTGGGGTGATTGATCCTGTACTTCTGCGCGAGAACCCGGACGACGTGAAGCGCTCGCAGGAGGCGCGCGGCGACTCTGTCCGTCTTGTCGACGAGGCTTTGGAAGCCGATCGAGTCCGCCGTGCCGCGATCACCGAAGCGGAGCGATTGCGCGCCGAGCAAAACGCCTTCGGTAAGAAGGTTGCCTCGGCATCACGTGACGAGAAAACTACTTTTGTCGCGGAAGCACAACGGCTCGCAGCAGATGTTCGCGCGGCGCAGCAGGCTGCAGCGGAGGCTAATGAGCAGTTTACCGCGCTGCTTAAGCGCCTCGCCAATCCGATTATCGACGGTGTCCCTACTGGAGGCGAAGACAACTTCGCACTTCTTCGCGCTGTTGGTGAGCGTCCGGTCTTCGATTTCGTCCCGCGTGACCACCTCGAGATCGGCGAGCTTCTCGACGGCATCGACATGCAGCGAGGAGCCAAGGTCAGTGGCGCACGCTTCTATTTTCTTAAGGGAGTCGTAGCCCGCTTAGAGATCGCGCTGATGAACCTCGGTCTTGACCGGGCTTTGGCGGCTGGCTTTACTCCACTGATTACGCCCACCCTGGTCCGTTCGCAAATTATGGAGGGCACCGGATTCCTGGGCGAACACAGCGACGAGGTTTACCACCTGCCTGCCGATGATCTCTACCTGACCGGCACCAGCGAGGTGGCGCTCGCCGGTTACCACGCTGACGAGATCCTCGATCTCTCGGGTGGGGCCAAGCGTTATGCCGGGTGGAGCAGCTGTTACCGTCGCGAAGCTGGCTCTGGCGGGCGTGATACCCGCGGCATTATTCGGGTGCACCAGTTCAACAAACTAGAAATGTTTGTCTATGCCCTTCCTGACCAGGCGGAAGCGGAACACGAGCGCCTCCTCTCATATCAGGAGGAGATGCTGCGCATCCTCGGCCTGCACTACCGCGTCATTGACGTCGCTGCCGGAGACCTCGGCCAGAGCGCCGCCCGCAAGTTCGACGTCGAGGCCTGGATACCGACGCAGGAGGCTTACCGTGAACTGACCTCTACCTCGAACTGCACCACCTTCCAGGCCCGTCGCCTCAGCACTCGCTACCGCACCGACTCCGGTAAAACTGCCCCGGTCGCGACCCTCAACGGCACCCTCGCTACTACTCGCTGGATCGTCGCCCTGCTCGAGACGCATCAGTTGGCCGACGGTTCTGTGCGGGTGCCAGATGCAGTGCAGCCCTATCTCGGCGGCCTGGAGGTTCTCACGCCGCCCCGCGACGCATGAGAGCGGGGAGCGCTGTGGTTCGACGTCTTGTCATCCTCGATGTCGATGGCACCGTCATGCACGAGGACGGCAGAATCACCGAGCCGGTGCAGGAGGCGATCACTCGCGTTGTCGCCCAGGGTGACGAGGTGATGCTGGCCACCGGCCGCTCGCCCGGCGCCACGCTGCCCGTCGTGGCACTACTGGGCATCGAGCCTGAGTACCTGGTCTGCTGTAATGGCGCTGTCACGCTTCGTCGTGCCCCGGAGGCAGAGGGCGGCTACCGTATCGACGTGGTCGAAACGTTCGACCCCACGAAGGTGCTTGAACAGATCCTTCGCCGTCTGCCCGACGCGCACTATGCCGTGGAAGATGCTGAGGGCAGGTTCTTCTACACCGAGGCTTTCCCTGGCGGGGCGACGATGGGCGCTACGACCGAGCGGGTCGCTTTCGATGACCTGCTGGGAAGGTTGTGCACCCGAGTCGTGGTGATTTCGCCGGAAACCGAGATTGAGGAGTTCGCGGTCCTGATCGAGGAGTTAGGCCTGCGTCAGGTCAGTTATGCGATCGGGTGGACGGCCTGGCTTGATATCGCTCCTCACGGCGTCAATAAATCGACCGCGCTGGAGCGCATCCGCCACGACTTGGGTATTGAGCGTCGTCAGGTGGTCGCACTGGGTGATGGTCGTAATGACATCGAAATGCTCACCTGGGCTGCTGAGCAGGGCTCTGGTTGGGCGATGGGGCATGCGCCCCAGGAGGTTCTCGCGGTTGCCTCGGCGGTCCTGCCGACCGTCGATGAGGATGGCGTTGCCGTGGCGCTCTTGTCGTTGCTCTGAGTTGCCTTGAAGCGGGCTACTATCGGGTGGTGCTTCGTGAGGAGCGACCAGGAGGGCTGTCCGAGCGGCCGATGGAGCCAGTCTTGAAAACTGGTGGGCAGAAATGTCTCGTGGGTTCGAATCCCACGCCCTCCGCCAGAGAGATGCTGTCCGGCATCGGTTTATGCGTCTGAAAGTGCTCAGCAATGAGCGGGATTGTGTCGGATTGTGGAATTACATTATCTGCAACGGAGATGCTCTCGGTGCCCTCAGCCGACCTCAAGTTGCCTGATGGGAATCAGCAGGATGCGTTGTCACCTCAGAAGGAGATCGGTGTGGCTCGTGGAAGCTGTCCGGCCTCAGCCGGTCAGCAGCTGTGAGGCCAGCTCCTGAAGAGCGGTTTCGCCCGTCGCGCTGTTGCGATCGATCAGCGTCGTGTTGAGGCCGGCGCCCAAAGCGCCGTCGACATCGATGCGTAAGTCATCTCCAACATGAAGCACTTGTTCAGGAAGAAGACTAAGGCGGTCGCACGCGATCGTGAACGCTTCGAGTGCTGGCTTGGCATAGCCAATCTCCTCGGAGATGACTACAAGGTCGACCCTCGCGGTGAGGCCTGTGCGCTGAATTTTACAGTGCTGCATCACTGCCGCGCCGTTGGTGAGGATGCCCAATCGAAAGTATGGGCGGAGACGGTCTAGGGAGTCGAGCGTATCGCCGTAGAGCCGCCAACTGCCCTTGTAATTGGCGAGATAGCTATGGTCGTGCTTCACGAGCTCGTCATATCCTAGAGGGGCGCGGTCGGATGCAGCGCTTTCAAAAAAGTGCTGCAT
Organism: Rathayibacter toxicus DSM 7488; assembly: GCF_000425325.1. Taxonomy (GTDB): domain Bacteria; phylum Actinomycetota; class Actinomycetes; order Actinomycetales; family Microbacteriaceae; genus Rathayibacter; species Rathayibacter toxicus. Next base: position 361,965 of record NZ_KE384349.1, on the reverse strand, counting down.
CCGTAGCGCTCGCGTGAGTGTCATCGAGACGCCGTTGTGTGGTTCCGGCGAGAAGCTGTGCTCGGCTTTTCGCCAGCGCTGCCGGTTAATCGGGCTCGGGTCGATGCCTACGGTGCATGCCCACCGGCTGAACGCTTGTGCGGCCGCACCGCTGTGGTCCAGGAGCGTATCGTCGAGGTCGAAGAGGATTCCTTCGATCGGCGGGCGGTTCATTATGCGACCAGGGGCATGACGTCGTGAATGACCTCAGCGCGCTGTGCTTCTGCTAAAGGTAGCAGCGGGGGTCGCACGCGATCCGAATCGATGATGCCTTGGCGGGCGAGAATGAGCTTGAATTTGGCGATGAAGCTGCCTCTGGGAACGGAGAGAAACATCGTGACAGGGGAGAGCCTTGTCGCGATCCGATAGGCTTCGTCGACCTGTCCATTCTCGTGCGCAGTGTGCAGTGCGGCGATCTCACGCGGAAGGATGTTGCCGATTGCCGTGGCGGACCCGCGGCCACCGGCGCGTAGGCCCTGGAAAAGCATCATATCGTCGCCGACGATCGTCGTTACGGTCGGCGCTGCCTGACGATAGGTATCGAAGAGTGCTGGGTCGGCTGTTGCGATCTTCGCGTAGCGAATGTTTGGCTTCTGCGCGTTGGCCCGGCATAGGACTTCGGGGCTAAGTCGGATGCCGTTGGAGCCGTCATAAAGCATGACGTCGAGGTCGGTGGAGGCAGCGACCGCATCGTAGTGAGCGAGTTGTGCTCCAGCAGCCGTGTCGAAATATATGGGCGGAATGACCATCACGCAATCGGCGCCAGCGGCCTGTGCCGCCGCGGCGAGTGCTATGGTCTCTGCCGTGCCGTCGCTGCCGACTCCTATGGTGACGGGTACCCGCCCGGCCACGTGGGAGACTCCTGACCCGATGACGCGTAGTCGCTCGTCGTGGGTGAGGCCGAAGAACTCGCCCGTGGAACCGAGCAGGATGACGCCGCGTGCGCCGCCGTCAATGACGTGGTCGATAAGCCGTTCGAGGGAACGTTCGTCGAGGGAGCCGTCGGTATGGAAAGGGGTGATCAGGAGGGTATTGGCGCCGGTAACGTCAAGGTTCATGCGATGACCTTTCGGTGAGTGTGGATCACGGGAAGGAAGAGAAGGCTGGCTAGGGCGGTGGCGGCCATAGTGAGTAGCGCGGCGCTAAAGCTGGCGCCGATCTGTAGGCCGACGACCACGGTGAGCGCCGCGGTGCTCACGCCCATAGCGAGAGAGGCGTAGAGACCCTGCGCCGCTGCTTGGATGTCAAGGTCGACGCGGTCGCGGACATAGAGTGTGAAGGCGAGGTGGGTGATCGCGTAGGAACCGGCGTGTAGTAGTTGCGAAAGTGCCAGGAGCCCCAATCCTCTGCAAAGGCGAGCAGGGTCCAGCGCAGTGCGGCGCTGATCGCACCGAGGGCGAACACGGTTCGATAGCTGAGGCGTTCGAATCGTTGTCGGGCGAGGGAGAAGAGTGCGAATTCGCTCAGCGGTGCGAGCACCAGCAGGAATGGCACGGCGTCTGGGGAAGAGATCTCGCCCGCTCGGATGGCGCCGAAGCTGTAGTAGGCGGCGTGGGATCCCTGGACGAGCATGGCGATCGCGAGGCATGCGCAGAATGCTCGGTCGCGGGCGAGGATCGCGAATCCGTGGGCTCCAGATCCGCGGATTGCTAGTGTCTCCGCCTCGCGTGGTGGGACGAGGCCTATGACCGCCATGAGTAGACAAGCACTGACGAGGGTGGCGGCGAGTACCTGCACGCCGAGGGTGGAGGTGAGCCAGCCCGCGCCGAGAGTGCCGAGCAGGAAACCGGCGGAGCCGAGTGATCGGGTCGGACCGTAGGGCAGCAGGCGTTGTCTCGCGGCGACGGTGGCGACCGTCTCGTTCAGGGGCAGCATGATCGGGTAGATCAGACCGAACGCGATTGAGACGACCACGAGCATCGGGAATCCGACGACGAATAGGTAGGGGACCGCGGCTGCAACGATCAGCCACGGCACGATCCGGCTCAGACGCAGCAGAGTCGCCCGGCGGTTCAACGCCGGATACAACACCGCTACCGTGACGGCACGCGCGATCAGCGAGCACGCCACCGCTGCGCTGATCTCGGAGACGGACAGGCCTCGACTGGCCAGCCACAGGCCCCAGTACGACTGGAAGATGGACCAGCTGATGAAGAACGTGAGAAATCTCACCGACACCCATGCGCGAACGCTCAACGTCATACGAGAAGGCCTTCCAGACGCGCGACAATCGCATCGTTCGCCGCCCTATCGGGATAAAGCTGGTCAACGCGGAGCGTTTCCTCTCCAGCACGGACGAACATACCGGTTCCGTTACTGACAGCGGTTGCCTGGTTGACGCAGGTTTCGATTCCGAGCTCAAGATTGCCCAACGGCTCGACACTGCTCTCCAGCACAATCTTCGTAGGCAGTCGCGTTCCCGGATGGATTGCGTTCACCGTGACGTTTTGGGGCGCCCACCGCCTCGCGAATACCTCGGTAACTATCAAGCCAAGCGCCTTTGACTGCCGGTAGGAGCGCTCTCGTGACCAGCTGATGGCGAGCTGAAGGTCGTCGGCGTCGATCAGCTCCTGGTTGGTGGATGCCAGGTTCACGACCCGTCCGCCTTCGCCGAGCAGTCCGCCGAGTCCTTTGAGAAGAGCGAGAGGGGCAAGCACGTTCACGGCCAGACGCGACTCAAAGCGATCACACGTCATATGACGCACGGCACCCGGTGGCCCATAACCCAGCGCCGCATTGTTCACCAGAGCATCGAGCCGATCCGTCGAGCTTATGATCTGTGCGACTAGATCTGACACCTCGTCACGAGAGCTGAGATCGGCCTCAACGAGGTGCGCGCCGAGGTCCGCAAGCCTGCAGCTCTGTTTCGACCGTCGGACGTGAGCAAGCACCGTCCACCCTTGCTCGAGCAGAGCGCGGCACATGCCGTTGCCGAGTCCGCTGGACGAACCCGTGACCAGCGCGACAGGCCTGTCTGTGGTCAAAGCGTTGTGTAGATAAGGTCCGACAGCCTCAGCACGTGTTCGTCGTCCACGTCCCGCGCTAGCCGGGCGCCGAGTACCTCCGCTAGAGCGGCGGGCCGAATCCCCGGACGCCCGGAGGTCTTTGCGGCAAGCATGCCGGGTTCGACGACGGTGCCAGCGGGGTGGCTGCCGCGTACCACCAGTGTCTTGGACATCTTCGCTAGCGCCGGAGTCTCCTCCGGGATCTGTCGTTTCACAGGGGAGCCGAGTGCGGCGCGAACAGCGTCGAGGTCCTCCACCATTTTCTTCATTTCCACAGGGGTTTGCGAAAAATGGTGGTCACTGCCACGAGCGCATTTGTCGAGAGTGAAGTGACGCTCGATGATCCGTGCACCGAGCGTGTAGGCAGAGACCAGCACGGATTTTAGCACATCGTGACCGGAGTAGCCGATCACCGTGTTGGGGAAGAGTCGACGGTAGGTGTCAATCACATGCAGGTTTAGCTGCTCCGCCTGCGCCGGATATGTGGCAGTACACTGTAATAGCCCGAAACGAGCCCCGACACCATCGAGTGCGTTTACGGCCGTCACGACATCAGAGAGACTTGCCCCGCCAGAGCTCACGATCATCGGGACGCCGGTGCGCCCGGCTGCTTCCAGCAGCGGAGTGTTCGTCAAATCGCCTGAGGTAATCTTAATAGCAGGCAGCCCAAGACCCATGACGAAGTCCAGACTCACCTCGTCGAATGCGGTGGTAAAGAAGTCGATGCCGAGCTTGGCGGCGAATGCTGCGAGGTGTCGGTACTCACTCTCGCCAAACTCGAGTGCTTCGCGATGTTCTCCATAAGTCGCTCCGTAGCTGTTGCGTCCGGTATAAGACTTATTCAGCACCTCTTTGGTAAAAAGTTCACGATTGTCACGTTTCTGCAACTTCACTGCGGAGGCGCCGGCCTCGGCAGCAGCGGTGAAGAGAGCTTTCGCGGTAGCAAGATCCCCACCGTGATTGTGTCCGATCTCGGCTATCACATACGCCGCAGAGCGGTCCGAGATTTCAGTCGTTCCGATAGTCAAAGTCCGCACGTTTCCTCCAAAGAAAACTAATAATCGTATTGCAATACTCGACGCATGAATGCGTGTGTGGCGTGCATCACATCAATGTGGTTAACACCTGTAAGGACACAAACGTTTACGTAGTTCATGTTTCTATCATGTTTTGTACGCTACTTATCCTCGGAAAACAACCATCGCTTCGTCCGAGGCCTACGGATTCGACCGATTCCCATTCGGTTGGGGTCTGATCGTCGGCGGACGTGCTCAACCCGTCCGCCGCGTCCAGGGGTGCCGACCTGGGTGCCATTCGGCCGCGCGCAAAAATGCGGCAAATCGTTTCTATGTTGATATCTAAATAAACAAAGGTGAGCTCTCCAGAGGATAGTTTCACTCGTTAAGGCGGTACGTGTTCACGTTCCGCTCTCATGAGTTGCTTCATCGGTTCTGGCGCTGCTACGTCTGTCCCAGGAAGCATGATGCACCAACCGAAAGTTACGGCGGAAGGGTTCAGGCATGCGGCCCGGGATAGAGGGGCAGAGGCTGCCCTTAGTCAAGAGAAGAGAGTCTTAACTGCGGCCAATAAGACTATCAATATCCGTCGCGCGGCGTCGGCAAGACGCGGCGTAGGGTGTTATCCATAAGGTTTGATTTCGCGCGTGTCTCGGTAAGATTATCGGCTCCCCGTCCAAAAATAAAAGTTACTAAGCCGTCTATTTTTCGAGGTGAGAAGCCGATTCGGTATGGGTCTGCGACGGGTCTTAGTGCGTTATTTATAAGTGGTTTACCTGCCTCGAATTATACCGACTCGGCTGGTAAACAACTTATAAATAATGTAGAGAGTATGAAGTTCGCGACGAGGGTCGCAGCGTGGCGATGGTGAGCTCATCTTTGAGTGAGTCGATCATTACCTAGCTCAAAATCTAGACCCACGCAAATATTAATTCTTGGGGTCATCGCCAGGATTAAGTTGAGCAAAGCGCTGACGCGACTCCCTATTGAAGGCAGCCCAAGAGGCAGTAGTTCATTGGGGTGGATCTCCCGGCAGACCGGGTCTTGCGTGCGTTCGACTGAGTCGCCACACTAAATGGTGTGAGAGTTAATTAGCCGATATTGACAGGGCCATAGCTGGTTAGTCAGTGCTCATCGTGGGAAGCCCGACCGCTGTCGTGGATACCGCTCTCGGCGTCTACGCCCTCGCTGGCGTGCTAAGAGTTGGTCTATAGACAGAGGAGGATACTTGCGGACTGCCCGCTCTGTCACGAAGTGCGCCTGCGTATTATTACCACCACTACATCGGGTGCCTAGGGTGATGGTTTAGCCGGTGGAGTGGTCGGCGGCATCGTCCGGGAAGTGGGATAGACGATCGGGCACGGGTTCTTTGCCGATCGATGAAAGCTTGGTGAGCTCAAGTATTGGCTTGAGGGGTAGCCCGAATTTAAATATTTTGTTTACGTGACCAGATCAATGATTCGAATCATTTTTCTGCGGGGATTTTAACGCAAGACGAATGTCTATTATGGTAGTCGTAGACGGAGGATGTGGCTCGGCAAAGCATTTCTGTTTTTTGGAGTACCATATTCTATTGCCGATATTCACCGTTTTGCGCAGTCGGTGCTCCAGAAGTCAGCTAGCCTAGCGCGGCGGATTGTGACCTAGCCGATACGGTGGGTGTGAGTCTCATTACCGATTGTATCTCCGTGTAGGGCGCAAAAGAGGTACTTCTGCTGTATGACCGTAGCGTCTCAATCCTTGCCGCCACCTGGCCTGTGGCTGCCGTGGTGGGTGATGAAGGCGCCGCTGTTGCAATCGACGATAACGTCAACGTCTCCGTTCTTTCCCTGCCGGAAATGGTCGAGTATTTGTAGATCCGTCCGTCCGTCCGTCCTTCCGCCAGCTCGTGAGACCTAGACGCTCTTTTTTCGCCTTGTCGACGCCAGTTCGGGTGCCCGAGTGTGAGCCAGTAGGGGTAACGCCGGAATTCATTGTCCCATTAGCGTGACGAAATCGTGGGTGATCTGCGCTAAGGAAAAAGTTTTTTAAGAATTTTGCGGTAATCAGGAAAACTAGAGGGGTAGTGCTGGGAAAGGTAGGCGGTGATGGCTCTTTTTTCGTGTCGAACAGAGAAATAACTGTGGTCCTGTTGCCTCTTTAGTTACGCGTTGATAGCTTGCTCAGCCCCGGTTTTTCTCCCAGTCTGCGCAGCGCGGTGAAGAGTGGCATTTTGGGCTAGGGGCTGGAGAGGAGGCTAACTTCGGCCATAAATAAGGCAGCGGTCGCAGTTCAGTTGCTGCGACCGCTGCCTTCTGTCACCTTCTGCGCGCGTGGGTTGTCTTACTTCGCGTACATGTGGTTTAGCGCCTGGGCGATGTCACGGTAATCATCTGCATTGAGGAAGCCGTTGACTGTTCCGCGACCGCCGCCAAACTTTATGCCGAAGCGTTCCAGACCTCGGGTTGTCTCTGGGTCCTGCTCGCCGGGGAACTTATCTGATTTGTACAGGCCCTGTTCTTTGAGGTGCTTTTCGACACCTACCCAACTCCGGTTCCCAAGGTCACCATCGATGGGTCCTTTGTAGCCACCCTCCGCTGCGTAGCATTGCAGCAATCGGTAGTAGAGCGGCCCGGGCACCCCGTCGCCCACCGTTGCGCTGGGCGCAAGTTTGTGCTCGCATATTGCGGGCAGTTTTTCTGGATGCTCACCTTTTTCGGGGTTGGCGTATGCGGGTGTAGCAATTCCTGCGAGCGCGACGGCTGCAAGGCCCGCCGACAGAAAACTCTTAATGACAGTCGACTTCATAGACATGTTTCCCCATTTCCGAGTATTGGCTACTAACGGAAGTACACCGCCCGCTCCTGATCGAATTCGGGCTCACCCTTGAGTCAAATTGATCAGAGAAGTGCCGACTCAATCAGAGAAGGCGGGCACCCCACCGGTATGCATTTTACACGAGCCTCACGGACTGGGAAGGGGGTGCTAGAGGTAGTAGTGGGTAATTTACGTCACGTTTCCCTAGTCTTGCGTCATGCATCAGAGGTTGCGGCTGATGCAAAAAGAATCCTGTCAACGTGATGAGAAAGAAAGAAAAAAGCAAAAGTTCAGACAACGGTGCTGGATCAGGTGTTATATTTTGCCGTTGATCGGCGACACCCTGCGCGTGCGCTGAACCGGGGAGAATCAATTACTCAGTAATTGCTGCGTATCCCTGCGGGCGGATACAAGGTCGTGCTGCGACACTCTGTTCTCGACCGGCGGTCTCTGCCAGCAGATCCGCGGGGGTTTTGCGGCTGAGCCGAGGGGGATCAGGTCCCCTCGGGTACCCTCCTTCTGGAGCCCTGACCTGGCGACGACACGCGTCCCGCGGCCGAGAGAAAGTGCGACCCAATGACTGATCCCGTCTCCTCCCGGAGAACCATGGCCCGACATGGGCGGTTGCGCAAGCAGAGTGGAGTGCGCTTCGTCGCACGGATTCTTGCGGTGTGTGTGGGAGTCGGGGTGGTCAGCGCAACGTGCGTCGTGGCGATTGCTGTGTCGATGATCGCGGGGAGCGCGCGAGCCGCCGTCGATCTCGACATTGGGTCAAGTCACGCCCCGCTGCAGGCACTTGATGCCATGGAGGGCGGAATTAATATTCTTCTCGCCGGCAGTGACAGTGCTGAGGGTTCTGCGCCGGGCGCATTCGGCGATCGCTCGGAGAACCTGAACGACGTCACCATGCTGATGCATATCTCGAAGGACCACTCCACGGTCGAGGTGGTCAGTTTTCCGCGCGACACCTATGTTTCTATCCCGGCGTGCACTCACCCGACGACAGGCGCCGTCTCTCAGCCGGTGCGTTCCGCGAAAATCAACACGTCGCTGAGCAATGGCGGCCTCGCCTGCACGGTAAAAACGGTGGAGCAGCTGACCGGGCTCAGTATTCCGTTTGCCGCGCTGATCCAGTTCCAGGGCGTGATCGAGATGTCAAATGCGGTCGGAGGCGTGGACGTCTGCGTCGCCTCGCCGATTCGGGACACCTACACGGGCCTGAACCTCGACGCGGGAACGCACACCCTCGTCGGCGCCCAGGCCCTCGCATTCCTGCGCACGCGTCATGGTGTCGGCGACGGCAGCGACCTCACCCGTATCTCCAGTCAGCAGGTATATCTGTCGTCGTTGGTGCGCAAGATTAAGAGCGCGGAGACGCTCTCCAACCCGATCAACCTCTACGGGCTGGCCAAGGCTGCTGTGTCGAACATGCAGCTGTCCACCTCCCTTGCCGACGTGAACACTCTGACGGCGATCGGTCTCGCGGTGAAGGACGTCGATCTCAGTAAGGTGATCTTTGTGCAGTATCCGACCGATCTGCGGGGGGACGGTGTCTATCCGAGCAAGGAGGCGGCTCACACGTTGAACGCGGCACTGCTGGCCGACCGGTCGATCGCCCTGGCGGGCACTCTCGGCGGCGGCGCGAAGAAGGAGGGGGACTCGGCCTCCGCAGCGAAGGACGCCGGAAGTGCCACCTCCACTCCCGCTGCGTCCCCCGCGCCCGGCGCGCCTGTTACCTTGCCCAGCGATGTCTCGGGCCAGACCGCGCAGCAGCAGACCTGCTCGGTCGGTCGCAGCCTGAAGGACCAGTAGCCGCCGCCGGTATGGCGGCGGTGTGACGGCGGCCGACTCGGGTATGGCTATGATGGTCGTCGTGCGCCGCATTGCGGTCGCTCAGGAGACGTCGCATAGTCCGGCCGAGTGCACCACCCTGCTAAGGTGGAGAACCCTTTAGTGGGTTCCGTGGGTTCAAATCCCACCGTCTCCGCCCCGACCAAGCCCCCTACATCCGCGAAACGACGCGGGAGTGAGGGGGGTTCCGGCGTTACGGCTGGGTGTCTGTGGCAACAACGACCTCGCGGCTTCGTGTGTGTGGAAGATGCAAAGCTCGCAGGCGTGTCACTTGACATCTGAGCATCGGTTGTAACGTGCACTTTCAATTCCTCCTGACAAATGAAAGTGACACGCCGTGTAACCTTCATTCGTGGATGCAGAGCGGTTTCGACATAGTCCGATCGGTCATCTCGTGACGATCACAGGGATCGATGGGCGGTTCGCGCGACCGTACGAGCATGTCGCGTTCGTTGCGAACCCCCTCCGCGACGAACCGGCGCTGAGCTCGCGTACTTGGCGAGCTGTCAATGAGGCCAACCGAGCGCTCGCCCGTCTGGATCAGGCATCGAGTCAGATTCTCAATCCCGAGCTCCTGCGACGCCCAACGCTGCGTCGAGAAGCACAGAGCACCTCCGCGCTCGAGGGGACGTTCGCTCCGCTCGAGCAAGTGCTGTCGGCGGACGTCAGCGACGCCGCTCCGAGCAAGGAGCTCATAGAGGTTCTCAACTACGTCGAAGCGGCGGATCAGGCGTTTGAGTCGACGCGAGTGGGTGCGAGCATGACGGTCGGTCTGCTCGAGGGCGTGCACAAGATCCTCGTTCGAGGAACAGAGGCGGATACGGAGGACGCGGGACGGATCAGAACGACGCCGGTCGCCATCGGCAGCCCAACCGGATCGATTGAGGACTCTCGATTCGTTCCGATGCCGCCGGGCATAGAGCTGAGGGCTGCATCACAGGATCTCGTCGATTGGATCAAGCGGACGGACCTCGAGCGCGAGCCCATCGTGGCGGCTGCCATGGCGCACTACCAGTTCGAGACCCTGCATCCGTTCAACGACGGGAACGGGCGGATCGGGCGTCTCCTCATCGTGTTGCAGTTCATCGCGCAAGGTCTCCTGCGAGAACCTCTCCTCAGCGTCTCGCCGTGGTTCGAGGCCAGACGACCTCAGTACCAAGATGAGCTGGCGAAGGTGTCGGAAACCGGCGCGTGGGATTCCTGGGTCACCTTCTTCGCCTCTGGTATCGCCTCGTCCGCGGATGACACAGCACGCCGAGTGGATCGCCTCCTCGAGGTTCAGCGTCGCTTCGTTCAGATTGTGCAGGACGCGAACGGTCGCGGGGTCGTCCGCGACATCGTAGAGATCTTGATCGGGGACCCGGTCGTCACCGTACCGATGCTCACGCGGCGCTTCGATCGCACCGCCCCTGCCGTCAGTACGGCTGTGTTCAAGCTGGTCGAGCTGGGCATCTTGTCAGGACCGTATGGGACATACGGGCGTCAGTACATCGCTTGGGACATGTGGGAGGCAGTCACTGCAGGTGTCGGTCAGGTCGCCGATCGGGACGCGCCTCTTCGCGCTCAACGCCTGCGCTGATCGTGGTTTTCGACGCGCGTGCCCGGTCGAGCGCGTCCGCGACAGCGTCAAGGTCGTCGTCGAAGAGGTCCGAGTAGACGTCGAGCGTCATGGCCGCGGAGGCGTGGCCGAGCATCCGCTGCACCGCCTTCACGTTCGCCCCGAGCTCACAGCCAGCGACACGGCCGTGTGCCGCAAGTCGTGCAGCGTCATGGGGGAGAGGCCGGACTCCACGAGCGCCGGAAAGGGGTTTTCGCCTCGTGAGAAAATTGACGACGTTTCTGCCCTTCGTCGGCGTGCGGTGCTCTTCTTGCGTTGACCCTGGCGAAACTGCTAGGGCGTCGATGGAACTGCGTGCCCGAGAAGTGATGCCGAAATTTCGATCGAACGAGGAAATTAGGGAGTTGTCCCATGGAGGAGAGCGCTGTTCGTGCGCGGGGAGTTGCGAAGCGGTATAGAGCGAAAGAAGCGCTTCGGGGAGTCGATCTTACCGTTCCGACGGGCTCGGTCTTTGCGGTGCTGGGACCCAACGGCGCGGGAAAGACGACGCTGATCGAAATTCTCGAGGGCCTTCGTTCACGAACCAGTGGTTCAGTGGATGTTTTAGGAGTAGATCCAGGAACGGCACCCCGTCGCTGGCGTGACCGCTTGGGGGTCGTGCTACAGGGAAACGGTGATCACCGGGGTTGGACGGTCGCGACTGTTGTCTCAGAATTCGCGCGCTATTACTCCCAACCACGCGATCCGGGAGAAGTGCTCTGCGATGTTGGACTTGAGGAGCATTCTCGGGCGCGGGTCGAGAAGCTGTCCGGTGGTCTCCGGAGGAGGCTCGACATTGCGCTCGGGATTATTGGGCGGCCGGAGCTGCTGTTCCTCGATGAGCCGACGACGGGATTCGACCCCGAAATTCGACGATCGTTCTGGAAACTTATCGGGCGAATCAATGCCGAAGGCGCGACAGTGATCTTAACCAGTCACTATTTGGACGAGGTGGAAGCGCTTGCAGACCACGTTGTCGTCCTGACAGAGGGAACCGTGGCCGCGTCGGGGAAACCGGATGATATCGGCCTTGCATTGCACTTGCCGAGTCGAGTCACCTGGCGCCAGGCCGATGGCGATTACTCGGTCGAGACGGACCGACCGGACGAGTTCGTCAAGTCATTGCCCGATGGCGTCATAGCGGACGGCTCTCTCAGCGTCCGGCGCCCGAGTCTTGAAGATCGTTACTTAGCACTGATCGGAGCAACCGATGTTAACCAGTGATAATCGGGGCCCATTACCCAATGTCGTTATCAACGGAATTACCCGCTCACGTGCGGAACTTATTGCGTACTTCCGCAACGGGATGGCGGTAGTCTTTAGTTTTCTTTTGCCGATAGCCCTGATGCTTATTTTCGGGACACTCTTCAGTGGTAATGTGCCGGGAACGACCGTCCCGATCAGCCAGATTATCGTTGCGGGCACCATCGGTACCAGCATTCTGACGTCGGGGATGACGGCGACGTCGTTCGCGGTCGCCTCCGACAGGCAATTCGGCACGTTGAAACGGCTTGCAACGACGCCCTACACGCCGCTTTCCTATCTGATCTGCCGGGCCCTCTATGTGGTTCTTCTTGCTATCGTGCAGATCGCGATTATTGTGATCATTGGTACGGTATTTTTCGGCGTGAGCCTTCCGTCGGATGCAGAAAGGTGGGGCGTTCTGGTGGCGGTTGTGCTGTTGGGATTGCTCTGCAGTACCTTCCTCGGCCTGACGATCGGTGCGGTGGTTCGCTCGGTAGACACTGCGGCGGCGATCGTCAGTTTTCCCGTCATGCTTCTTCAGTTTGTTTCGGGAGTCTTTTATTCTTTCACGGCGCTTCCGATTGGCCTTCAGATTGTCGGTCAGCTATTCCCGCTGAAGTGGATCGCGCAGGGGTTGCGTTTCTCGCTGCTCCCTGACTCACTCCAGGTCGCGGAGGTCGGTGGCCAATGGAATCTAGCGCTGGTATTCGCGGTGCTCGGCGCGTGGACGGTTGCTGCCGCGATCGCCGCAGTCGCCCTCCTCCGGCTCCGTCGCTTCGAGTGACAGCGGTGGGCAGTGCTCGTGGCATTAACCGTGAAAAGAAGCACTCGACTCAGAATCGTCCGGCTGTTGTGATGCTGCGAACGCGTCGTTTCGGAGGGAAATTCCTTCGCGAAGCCAGATAGATGACTCCGCTGCCCAAAATGCCGGTGGAAGTATAGATAGCGCGCGCAGGTTTGTTTTCCAGCGCGCGTGGCCTCTCCCACGAGAGGCGAACAGTGCAGGATTCCCCTATTGCGACAGGTCACGCTGGACGATCGGATGTTTTCGATGCCGTCATGAAGGGGCGTGAGATCAGTGATGTCCGCCTGTTCGCGGGCGGCAGCCACACCATAAGAATGTTTCGGGTCCCCTACTCTCATCCTCGCCAGACGGCGAGAGAAACCCGTCCACGAATCCTTTTTCTCTCTCAACGCTCCAGCGCGCCCGCCGCCGCCCCACCCTCAGCTCTGGCACCGGGGACACCAGTAGCTGACCCGCATCCGGAGGTCATCGTCGCCGAGTTCGCCGCGACGAATCGTTGTACCGCAGCGGCGGCACGGCTGATGCTCCCGACCGTAGACGAACAGCCGTTGGCCGGGGCGGTTCACGCCGGTCGTGGTCCGCTCGGCGCGCTCGCTATTGGCCGTGATCAGGCGTTTCGCAAGAGCGATGGTGCGGGCGAGGTCGCCGCTCTCACCGACGGGCCGGGTGGGCAGCAGCCCGCGGAGGAAGCAGAGTTCGGCGCGGTAGACCGTACCGAGTCCGGCCAGGATCCGCTGATCGAGCAGGGCGAGGCCGAGCGGACGCTGCGGCTCGGCCCAGAGCCGACGGAGTGCCTCCTGGGCGTCCCAGTCGGGGCCGAGCAGGTCGGGGCCGAGATAGCCGACGATCTCCGTTTCCGCGCGGCGGGGGACGATCTCTAGCAGACCGAGCTCGAAACCCACCGCCTGCCATTGGCCGGTCTCGAGCACAATTCGGGCGGTGTGCGCGGGGCGGCGCCACTGCGGCCTGGCGCCATCGAGGCGGTAGAGGTGCCAGCTGCCCTCCATTGCGAGGTGGGAGTGGATCACCGTGTTGCCCACCCGCATCAGCAGATGTTTGCCGCGGGAGACCACGGAGTCGATGGTTTCGCCGCGAAGATCCACCGTGGTGTATTTCGGCACCCGCACATCACAGCGGGTGATCGTGTGACCGTCGAGAGCCTGCGCGAGGTGACGCGCGGAACGGTAGACCGTGTCACCCTCCGGCATGCTCACCTCCCTCCCTGCCGCGTACTGAGCAGTTCATGCGCGCAACCGCACACCGCGAGGGCTCGGCACGAAGCCCGCCGCCACGAGGGCATCGCCGAACGGTGTTCCGAGCGCGAAGACACCATCGACTTTTCCGACGGTGAGCGTGTCGAGGCGGCGGGACTGCACGAGCTGCGCGAGAGCACGGGCGGCGTCGGCGAGAGTGCCCTCGTCATCGGTGAAGGTGAGCGCGGTTGTGCCGCCTCGTTCGAGATAGACAGCCAGGGTGCCGTCAACCAGAGCAATCAGCGCGCCCGCCTTACGCCCGGGACGGTGGCCCGTGCCCTGCGGCCAGGGGAGCGCCGCACCGAAGGGATTTGCCGGATCGGTGGCGGCCAGCGCGACGGCTGACCTCTGACGCTCCGGCATCTCGTCTCGCGAGACGAACGTGCGTAACCGGTCAACGCTGCCCGCGGTGCCGAACTGCGCGGCGCCGAGTTTCTCGATGAAATAGCCGCGCCGCGCCCGACCTTGCTGCTCGAATCCGGAGAGAACCTTGTAGGCCAGCGCGAAGCCTCCGAAAACTCCCTCGGCCTGGACGGAGCCGCGCGTGAGAATGCCGTACCGCTCGAGCAGGCTTTCGCCGAGAGCGTGGGCGCGAATAGTCGGGTCCGACTCGGCGAGCGGCACGAGTGACCATCGTCCGCCTGCTGTCGGCGGGCCAGTTCGAGTGGCCATCGCATTTCGTGCGCTGCGGAGCCCGCGGGGTGCGCGGGCGCGAGCGGGAGTACGGGAACGGCGATGCGCGCCTCCTGTCACGCCGATGAGGGCGCGCAGCGGGGCGAAGGTGTCGTTGGTGACCAGTCCTGCCCAGACAAGTTCCCAGAGAGCATGGAGGAGGGTGGCGTCATCGGTCGAGCCGACGGCATCGGCGAGCTGACGGAAAAAATAGCCGCCACCCGAGCCGAGCACACCGACGAGCTCCTGCTGCAGCTCGCCCAGTGGCACCGCCTCCGCCGCGGGCAGCGTGAGCGCCGCGGTGTCGGCGAGGTGCAGGCTCACCCAACCATCGGCGCCGGGGAGTGAACCGACACCGGCCCACAGCACTTCGCCCGTCGCCGTGAGCTCATCGAGCAGGGCGGGAGAGTAGTCGCGTATGCGCGCCGGGAGAATCAACGACTCCCACGCGGAGGCGGGGATCGGCGCTCCCGCCAACTGGTCGATCACCGAGGCGACCCCATCGATCCCCCGCAGCGAGCCTCCCACCCGTTGCCAGCTGAGAAGGAAGCGTCCGTAGGCCGCCGCGTCGACCGGCTCAACATCTTTGCGGAGGGCTGCGAGCGAGCGACTGCGCAGGCGGCGCAGCACCTCCGTGTCGCACCACTCGGTGCCGACGCCGTGAGGACGGAACTCTCCCTCCGTAACACGACGCTCCCCGGCGAGCCGCCGTAACGTGTCAAGGATCACGGCCACGCCGATCCCGAGGCGGTCGGACGCCGCCGCGGCGGTGAAGGGGCCGTGGCAGCGCGCGTACCGGGCCACGAGATCGCCTAAAGGGTCACGCACCGGCTCGAGGAAGACGACCGGGACTCCGACCGGCAATGGCGCGCCGAGCGCATCGCGCAGTCGGGAGGCGTCCTCCATCGCGGCATAGCGCTGGTCACCGGCGAGGGTGACGGGGAGAACGCGTTTGGCGCGCACGAGCGTGGCCAGTTGTAGCTCGAGAGTCTTGAGCGGCAGGGGAGCGGCCTGCGCGATGTCCTCCGTGGCAACCGCGCCATCGACGAGTCGTTCGCCGAGCTCATTGAGGGTCAGCGGGCCGAGTAACCGCAACAGATCGGCGATTCCCTCGATTCCACGGAGGCGTCGTTCCGGCGCCACGCGTTGTAGCTCGCGCTCGATCTGGTCAAGCACGGCAGGATCGAGCAGTTCGCGCAGCTCCGCCCGACCCAGAAGTTCACCCAGCAGTACCGCATCCACGGAGAGAGCGGCGGCGCGGCGCTCGGCCAAAGGGCTGTCACCCTCGTACAGAAAAGCAGCGACATAGCCGAACAGCAGCGAGCGCGCAAACGGGCTTGCGGTGTGCGTCTCGACGTCCAGGATCCGTAGCTCGCGGCTGCCGAGCCGGGCGGTGAGTCGCAGTAGCGCAGGCAGGTCGTAGACGTCGTGAAGACACTCGCGCACTGTCTCAAGAATGATCGGAAAAGTGGGGTAGGTGCGGGCGACATCGAGAAGCTGAGCCGCGCGCTGCCGCTGCTGCCAGAGCGGCGACCGTGTGCCGGGGTTGTATCGCGGCAGTAACAGGGCTCGGGCGGCGCACTCGCGGAACCGGGAGGCGAACAGGGCCGAGCCGCCGACTTCGCTGGTCACCAGCTGCTCAAGTTCTTCGCGTTCAAAGACAAACAGCTCGGCGCCCGGAGGCTCGGACTCAGTGTCCGGAATGCGCACTATTATGCCGTCATCGCTCGCCATCGCTGCTGCGTCGACTCCGTGCCGTTCGTGCACCCGCGTTCCGACGGCCAGAGCCCAGGGCGAGTGCACCGCCATCCCGTAGGGCGAGTGCAGCACCAGTCGCCAGTCGCCCAGCTCGTCGCGGAAACGTTCCAGCACAAGAGTGCGATCGTCGGGAATCTGCCCTGTCGCCAGACGCTGCTCGTCAAGGAAGGCGAGGAGGTTGGTGGTGGCGAATTCGTCAAGCCCTGCGGCGGTGCAGCGCTCGCGGGCTGCCTCCGCTGTGGCGCTGACGAGCTCGCGGGTGAAAACGCCGATCGCCTCCCCCAGCTCGGCGGGGCGGCCCTGAGAATCACCCCTCCAGAAGGGAAGACGACCGGGCTCGCCGAAAGCCGGTGTCACGATCACGCGGTCGTAGGTGATCTCGTGGATGCGCCAGCTGGTGGCTCCGAGCGCGAAGACGTCTCCTACCCGCGACTCGTAGACCATCTCTTCGTCGAGTTCGCCGACGCGATTGCCAGTGGCTCCTGGTTCGCCCATCATAAAGACTCCGAAGAGACCGCGATCGGGGATGGCGCCGCCGCTGGTGACGGCGAGCCGCTGCGCCCCCGGTCGACCGGTCAGCGTGTTGGCGTCGCGGTCCCACACCACGCGGGGCCGGAGTTCGGCGAACCGGTCTGACGGATATCGGCCGGCCAGCAGATCCAGAGTTGCCTCATACGCTGAGCGCGGCAGCGAGACAAAGGGAGCGCTGCGCCGCACCGTGTCGAACCAGTCGTCAACGTCAAGTACATCGAGCGCAGTCGCCGCGACGGTGTGCTGAGCGAGGATGTCGAGTGGATTGGCGGGCACGGTGATCGCTTCGATAAGCCCGGAGCGCATCCGTTCGGTGGTGACGGCCGTGTGGAGGAGATCAGCCCGGTGCTTGGGATAGAAAGAGCCGCGTGACACCTCGCCGACCTGGTGGCCTGCTCGCCCGACGCGTTGCAGCGCGCTCGCGACCGACGGCGGAGTCTCGACCTGCACGACGAGGTCGACCGCACCCATATCGATCCCGAGTTCGAGACTCGAGGTGGCGACCACGCAGCGCAGGCGACCCGACTTAAGGTCATCCTCGATGATCGCGCGCTGTTCTTTACTCACCGAGCCGTGGTGCGCCCGTGCGAGTAAGGGCTCTGCCTCTGGTGGGCTCTCACCCGAGCTACCGCTTGCCCCGGAAGCGCCCATGACCTCGGCCGGCGGGCGGCGGCGAGCGGTGCCCACCGCCGCTGTGGGCACCGCACCACTCATGACAGGCTCGTTCGCTATCGGTGCTGCCGCTTCGCGCCTTTCTGCCCAGATCTCGTTAAACCGGGACGTGAGTCGTTCAGCGAGTCGCCGCGAGTTTGCGAAGACGATGGAGGAGTTGTGTGCCAGCACTTGGTCGACAATCGATTCTTCAACATGCGGCCAGAGCGATCCGTTGTGCGGACCGATGGCGCCCACCGTGGAGCCTTCCTGCGGTGCCGCCGAACCTAACTCGGACATGTCCTCGACCGGGACGACGACGCTGAGTTCCCAGCGCTTCTCGGAGGTGGGTGCCACGATCTGAACCGGAGAACGGCCCGCGAGAAAGCGCGCCACTTCTTCCCGCGGGCGCACGGTCGCCGACAGGCCAATGCGTTGCATCGGTGTCGGGAGCAGCGCGTCTAGCCGCTCGAGCGAGACAGCGAGGTGTGCGCCGCGTTTGGTCGATGCCACAGCGTGTATTTCGTCAATGATCACGGTTTCGATCCCGCGTAGTGACTCCCGTGCCGCCGACGTCAGCAGCAGATACAGCGACTCCGGGGTGGTGATCAGGATGTCGGGTGGCGTCTTCTGTAGCGCCCGGCGTTCGGTAGCGGAGGTGTCGCCGGAGCGGACGCCAACGGTGACCGTGGTCGGCGGCGAGCCGATGCCCTCCGCACTGAGCCGGAGCGCGGTCTGGGTCACGCCGACCAGCGGAGAGCGGAGGTTACGCTCCACATCGACCCCGAGGGCCTTCAGCGGTGAGACGTAGAGCACTCGGGTGCGGTGCTGCGGATCGTCGGGCGGCGGACTCTGCGCGAGACGGTCGATCGCCCAGAGAAAAGCCGAAAGCGTCTTGCCCGAGCCGGTTGGCGCGACCACGAGAGCATGTGACCGGCTCGAAATCACCGACCATGCCCCCTCTTGGGCGGCCGTGGGAGCCGGGAACGCACCCCTAAACCACGCCTGCGTGGCAGGCGAGAAGCGGCTCAGGATATCCGGCATGCCTCCATCTTCCCCGCCACCTCCGACAGCGTTACCGGTGCTCGCTGGCGGCGTTCGTCGGAGAGGGCGTGGGTAAGCCGAAATGCTGCCGGATAAAGGCGCTGATGTCGGTCAGCTCGGCCGGGCTGATGGCGTGCGCGACTCCTTCATAGATGCGCGCGTCAACTGTGGTGTGGGCGGGGAACCATTCTTCCGCCTGCGCAAGGAGCTCCTGAGGAATGACACAATCCAGTGTCCCGCGCCCCCAGAACACCGCGGGCCGCTCCTGGGCTAGTCGCGCGTCGGCAGTGTCGCCCTTGGTTAACGGGAGGACGAATCCCGAGAGCGCGACCGCGAAGGCGAACCGTTTCGGTGCGCGACGCAGCAACTGCACGGCCAGCGCCGCGCCTTGCGAAAAGCCGAGCAGCCCGACCGGCCCGTCGTGATCGAGGGAGTCGAGCCACGTGAGGACAGCGCGCGTGGCGTCGTCGCTCGCCGCCACATCCGCACCCAGTGCGCCGGGATCCACGGGCACCCGTAGCGGCCACCACGCACTCTCGAATTGGCCGAGTGAGATCGGCGCTCGCAGCGATGCCAGCACAGGCTCGTGCGGTAAGGAGTTCCGGAGCGACATGAGGTCGCCCTCATGGGAACCATAACCGTGTAAAAGCACCAGTAGGGGGCGTCCCGCCTGGTCTTGTTCCCCGTCTGACCACAGCACCGCATCCGCGTCAATGTCCATCGCACCATCATGGCTCAGCTTCCCGAAGGACGGGGGGCAGAACCCTGCACCAGGGACGTCGGGTAAGAATGGCAGCATGAGTGTGCGTACCCCTGACCCCAATTCCGGGTGGTTATCCGATGACGAGCTTGCCGATGTTCGCCGTCGCCTCCCGTTGTTGTACGTCGAGGCGGTCCCGGTGCGCGTTGATGGGCTCGGCCAGGTCATCGAGCTCGGGGTGTTGTTGCGTGCGACGGCGAGGGGGAAGATTACCCGCACGATTGTTTCCGGGCGAGTCATGTACGGCGAAACTGTGCGCGAGGCGCTCTTTCGCCACCTCGAAAAAGACCTGGGCCCGATGGCTTTTCCGCTTCTCCCGGCCAGTCCACTGCCGTTTTATGTTGCCGAATACTTTCCGATGCCCGGAATGGGATCCCTCACTGACGAGCGCCAGCACGCCGTTTCGCTCGCCTTTGTCGTCCCTGTCACCGGCACCTGCGAACCCCGTCAGGACGCGCTTGAGTTGACCTGGATGACTCCCGACGAGGTTTCCTCCGATGCGGTGTGCGCCGACATGGAGGGTGGCCGCGGCACTGTGCTGCGCGCGGCGCTGACGTCGGTGGGAAAGCTGACTTAGCGCTCGTTTCCCGGGAGCTGCTTCTCGGGTGCGAGTGCATCGGTGCCTCCGCACCCGAGAATGTACGCGAGACTTGCGAGAGTGCAGGAGCGTCTCGCCACGGCCTTTCGTGAGCGGTTCAGCCCTGGGCGCGACGGTTCGGACGACGCTGACCCTCCGAGCGCTCACGTGCTCCGGCCGCGGTAGAGGTGCTGTACAACGAGCGCGAACCTCCTGAGGTGGAGGGTGCGCCGCCCGAGCGGCTACGGCTTCCGCGGACTCCGCCACGGGCGGGCCCTTCGGTAGCGGTGCGGTCGCGACGCGGACGCTCCGAGCCTCTCGCCTGCGCGGCCGAGTGCTCCCGCCCGACCCGGGACGCAGTGCCCTCAACGCGGGCTGCGCGTTTACGCTGTGCATTAGCGCCCTGTGAACGCCCGCCCTGTGATTGACCGCGGGCGGGCTCGACAGCGGTCGGGGTGACATAGGCGGCGACCTCACCGACGAGTGAGGTGACGGCGTGGGAATTGGCTGAGACTTGCTGCGGGGTCACGGTGATCGCGGCCTTGCGGAGGAGAGCTTTTACATCGTTGCGCTGCGTGGGCAGTACGACGGTAACGACGTTGCCTTCACTGCCGGCCCGGGCGGTGCGACCGGAGCGGTGCAGATACGCCTTGTGCTCCATCGGCGGATCGACGTGAATCACCAACTCCACATCGTCCACGTGCACGCCACGGGCGGCAACATCAGTTGCGACGAGCACCCTAATGTTCCCCGCGCCGAAGGCCGCAAGATTGCGGTCACGGGCGACCTGGGAGAGATTGCCGTGCAGGTCAACGGCAGGGATGCCCTGGCTGGTGAGCTGCCTGGCTAGCTTCTTGGCGTGGTGCTTGGTACGCATGAAGAGGATCCGGCGACCGGCGCCCGAAGCGAGGGTTTTCACCAGTGCAGTCTTGGCGTCGACGTCGCCGACCTCGAAGACGTGGTGAGTCATCAGCGCGACGGGAGAGTTGGCCTCGTCGACCGAGTGCAGTACTTCGTTGTGCAAGTATTTCGTAACGAGTTTGTCCACACCGTTGTCGAGCGTGGCCGAAAACAGGAGGCGCTGCCCGCCGCGCGGGGTCTTGTCGAGGATCCGCGTGACCACTGGCAGGAAGCCCAGGTCGGCCATATGGTCGGCCTCGTCGAGCACGGTGATCTCCACGGCGTCGAGAGTGACCAGCCCCTGTTTCATCAGGTCTTCGAGCCGACCGGGGCAGGCGACGACCACGTCCACGCCCTGCTTGAGGGCGGTGACCTGACGGTGCTGCGAGACTCCACCGAAAATGGTGGTGGTGACCAGGTTGTAGGCGTCAGCGAGCGGCTGCATCGCTGCGGTGATTTGGGTGGCGAGTTCGCGGGTCGGCGCGAGCACAAGTCCGAGCGGGCGGCCGGGGCGGCGGCGACCTCCGGCGAGGGCTCCGCCAAGGCGGGCGATAAGGGGAATCGAGAAGGCCAGGGTTTTGCCCGAACCGGTTTTGCCGCGGCCGAGGACGTCGCGGCCCGCGAGGGTGTCGGGGAGGGTATCGACCTGAATGGGGAAGGGCTCGGCGATGCCCTGCGCGGCGAGTGCCGCGACGAGCGGGGCGGGGACGCCGAGAGCGCTAAAGGTAGGGGTAGTCGACATGGAGTGGTGCCTTTCGGGCATCATGCCGATCGAGCAGTGCCGACGCTGGCCGGGCACGGAGGATCGGTGTTCGGGCGAAGGTGACGGTGGTCACATCCGTTCGCCGTACGAATCGGTGCGCGTGGCCAAAGCCTCAGGCACGTGCGCCAGCTGCTCGGGACGAGTCCGCGACGGGCAGCGGCGCTGAGAAGACCGGGCGTTTAACGGCCGAGTCTTCACCCCACAGGGGGTGTTCTACGACGCGGGGGAACGCGGTTGTCGCGCTCACACCCTCCCTACCTTAGTGGCTGCCGATCCATCCCCGTATCGCCGACGCAACCGTAGACCCGTCGGTGTCACTGAGTTTTCTCGCCACGAACCCGTGCGCCCATTCCGAGGTTTGCCTCCGTAGTGGTGGCTCAGGGTCGCGCAGCGTTGCCACGATCACCGCCGCTACTTCGCTCGGGTCTTGGGCGTAGCTCGACGCAAAAGAGGAGGTGACGCGGTCCAGGTACGCGGTGAGAGCGGGAGCGTAGGGACCGGCCCGGGTGACCACGGCACCGACGTCGATGCCGGTGTTGTGGATGAAGCCACTGCGCACCGGGCCCGGCTCGATCAGTGACACCTGCACTCCGACCGAGGCGGCGACCGGTGCCAGCGTTTCGAAGAAACCTTCGAGCGCGAATTGGGATGCGCAGTAATTTTCGCTGAACGGCTGCCCGATGATGCCTGCGACGCTCGATACCGTGACGATGCGGCCTCGGGAACAGCGCAGCTGCGGCAATGCCGCGCGGGTGAGGGCTACCGTGCCGAAGAAGTTGACCTCCATGACCCGCCGCAGCTGGGCGGAGTCGTCGAATTCGGTGATGCCGAGGTGGCCGACTCCTGCGTTATTGACCAGCCCATCGAGCGAACCGTGTTCTTCTTCTATCTCACGCAGACAGGTGTCGATGGAATCCGTGTCGGTCACATCCAGCTGACGGATATCAACCGTGACGCGAGCCTCCTTGATTGCGGCGCGCAGCCCGTCTGTGTCCTCGAGATCGAGAACAGACGCGACCACGCTCCAGCCGGAGCGGGCCGCTTCGATGACAGTGGCGCGACCGATGCCGGTCGAGCTGCCGGTGACAAGGAGGAGGGGACGAGGCATGGCGGATTCCTGCTTTCCGGCGAGTGGGCGCCACTGGCAGGCTATAAGCCGAGACTCGGAGTGTGTCCAGGGTGGCCGACTGCTGCGTCGAGGGCGTCAGCTCACAGAACCTCGATCGTGAGCCTGCTCTCCGCCGCATTCGCGCTTTTTGCAGGACCGCTTGCTGCCCATACGTCGGTGCATAACGGGGTCCTCACATCTCATGAAACTGATCATCTCGTCGAATTCTTCGACACATTCGGTGTTCCACAGGGCACCCAAGCTCGTCTGATCGACGAGTTCGAGATCGGAGGCGAGTCTTCACCTGGTGATGTCACTACATTCGGCGGATTCAGAACGTTGGGTGTGGATGATTGTGGATACTCTCTAGGGGCACAGGGCAACTTCGTCAACTGTCATATCTACTACCGGGTGGGGACGGTGCAGTCTGGCTTCTACGCCAACTTCACGATCACGACCAATGGACCCGACGCGATAACTTCAGTGTGGGGTGGAAGCTTTACTGCTCTGGGGTCCTGTTCGCAGAGTGTGCCTGACGTGACGATCGTCACGGGCAGGGAGAACGCGGCAGGACACGCGATCGCTGGATACGCTCCCCAGGCAACTATGTGCCTAACGAACTACTCCACATCTTTTCCTAGTTACCTTCATGTAGGAGCCGACTCAGCGCAACACGTATATTCGTAGTGAAAGACCATCGTCTGATTGGCGTGAAAGATGAGATCTATCGATATGTGGAACCTCTACTTTTTCGTGCTTGCGGCTCTGACCATAGCGGTGGCTTCGGCAGCGTAATAGGGGGCTCTATGTGATTTTTGTTCAGTGGCGGGGGGTTGTGGCTAATTGGTAGCTGCGCTGCCCGAACTCTGTGGCGATAAGTCTCACTATCCACGTTGTGAACGATACAGGGAACGAGTTTCGGGCCCTGTATGAGGGTGTTGACCTGATCATGGCCGACTGTGTTTGTGTTGTCCGTGCTGATGGGATGCTTGCCCGAGATGCTGAAAAAGTCACTGACCTGGGACCAGGGCCACGAGATGACAAAGTGAACTAGGATTTTCGTGTTTTTCTGCGACCCACACTCGCCCTGACACCGTGGCTCGAACGAGAACACCGATGGACTCCTTTGCGAACACTTCCCCTAAGGCTGAGTTGCCTGATGGTTTCGGGTGGCTGTTGTTTGGGAAGTGGTTGAGAGGTTGTGGCTGATCCTGGGTGTTGTTTGTGAGAATGGTCTGATATCGCGAATGTTGGGGAGTTGGGTGTCCGCGTATCGGGTGGAACATCGGGAGAAGAGCCTGCCCTCACCGAGAGTGAGAAGATCAGAGTGAAGCAGCTTGAGAAAGAGGTCCGTGATCTGCAGGCGGAGAACGAGTTCGTGGGGAAAGTGGTGGCGTTCTTTACAAAGAAACGTTCACGGGTGTAAAGAGCGGTTTTATTCGTGGGGGGAAGGCGCCTATACGATCGTGGGTATGTGCCCGTGGGTGTTAGGATTGGAAGACGTGGATGTCGTCTCGCTGGGGATATCACGTACATTCACACGTGGGAAGGTTTCGTGATCTCGCGACTGTCCTTGACTGTTTCTCGAAGAAAGTTGTCGGTTATGCCCTCGCTGAGTATATGCTCACCAAACTCATCATCACTACTCGGGATATGGTCACCCGGACTAGTACAGTCCGTTCCGGAGAAATGATCTTCCATTCGGACAGAAGATCTCACTACCCGTTTCAGTAATTCTCGGTCCTGGCGCAGAAAAGAGGTTTTCGTCGCTCCGTTGGACGCGCCGGAGTCTGTGGGGATAACACTTGGGCGGAATCATTCACTCTCCCACGTGGAAATACGCCATGATCGACACCATCAACTATAGCGAACCACGCTACAACAGGCGATGTTTACATTCCCACTTGCTTACAGAACACCACAAGAAGCCGAAAAAAGGATACGAAAACAACCGCGCTGCATCAATCCACCAACCATTAAAACCTGCCCGAAAATCACCGGGTAGCTCATATTCACCACGATCTCGACTGGGGCGCGTACGGGATCTCCAGAATCTTCCCGCCACAAAATTCGGCGACGCCGGAGCGAACTGGAATGATAACCCGGTTAGTCAAGACACAGGGGGACTCTCCTACATCAGCGGCAAATATGGGGCGCCCTGTCGCATCTGGCAATCACGAAATTCACACTGGTATCAGAACGGAGCCGGACGAATGATCGAAGAAACCACAACACCACCCGCCACGGCAGACACCATGGCACGGATGAAGACCGCTGTGGGCGGTGTGCCTGGCTGGTTGAAGAAGGGACTGCTGACCTGTGGTGTCGCCTACGTGGCGGCACTGCTGGTCTCGTTCGTGCAGCTCGTGGTCGCGGCGACTATGAGCGGGATGCCGGACGTGATGCAGTCTCTGCTCTCTGGTGCTGTGCAAGCGATTCCTGCCGCGCATTTGGGCACGTTGAGTGCGTCGGTGACCGTGCCGTTCTTCGGGGAGGTCAGCGCGGCCATTCATCTTCCGTCGCTGTTCCTGCTCCTCGTGGAGGTCGCGGTTGTGATCGGGACGACGTGGCGGTGCTCTTTCACGCTCCGTGACCGGGTTTGCATGGCCGGGACTGCCGGGGCCGGGTTCGCGGTGATGATGTCGTTCATTGCGTTGCTGATCCCGATCACTCCCGGTGCCGCCCTGCCAGTTCCTTTCGAGGCTAGCGCCAACGATCTCGTCGCGATCCTGGTCGCTGCCGCCACGATCTTCACCGCGGCCATGCTCCGGGGTCTCCCTGAGTCGTGGCGGACCTACATGGGCAGTGTCCGCGCCGTCGCCTTCCCTCTCATCGTCGTATGGGAGGTGCTGGCTCTGAGCGTGATCGTCGCGATTCCGCTGCTTGCCGGATCGAACTCGACGGGATCGTTGACCGCGATCCTGTTCCCTGGGGCGGCAACTGCCGCTCTGGCTGCCGCTGCGGGTTCCGTTATCAGCGTGTCCGGCACGGCCAGCGGATTCGGAGTCTCTGTCCCCAACAACACGCTTTCGTTGTGGGACGGACACGCCCCGATCCTGTGGGTCGGGTTTCTGCTGTTTCTCCTCGCTGTGCTGGCCAGCGCGATTTTTTCCGCACTTCGACAGGCTGGGCCGCGCACGATGCGCGACACTGCAGGTTTCATCGGCGCGTTCTTCATCGTCGGCATCGTGATCCAGCTGTTTGGCGCGGTCACCGTAGACGTGAAATTCGCGTTGGCGAACAACGTCATCACGGCAGGAGCTGCCGCGTGGACATTCCTCCTCTTCCTCGTTTGGGGTGGAATCGCTGAAGTTGCTGCCCGTTCTGTCGCACCGCGGCTCATCGCCGCGTTTCCCGATCTCCGTGCGCGTGCCGCGCGAGCAGCCGGTGCCATAGCCGTCTCTCCTGCTGCAGCGGCGACCAGCGGAAACGAGTTCGTGGAGGCAACCGGGTTTACGCCTGCTCGTCATGGATGGCGTCCGCTCGGACGAAAGGCCCGTGTCGGTGTGATCGCGGGTGCTGTTGTCGTCGCGCTCGTCGGCGTCGGTGTGATCGTGGGCGGTATCACCCGTAGCAGCGTGTTCGGGCCGGACAAGGCTGCGATGGAGTACTTCTCCGCGCTGGCGAACGGAGACGCAGAGAAAGCCGTGACGATGCTCGGCTCCAACGATGCCGGGCACGGACTGTTTAATAACGCCGTCTACGCAGTCGCAACGGATCGTCCGAGCAACGCGCACGCGACGAAGATCACGGAACAAGACGGGCAAGCGAGCGTCGAGGTCACTTACACGCAGGGTGGGTCGAACCGCACCGCGACGCTTCAGCTTCGCCGCACCGAAACCAATTTCCTGATCGCAGACAAATGGACGATCCTTTCCGCAGACAACGTTGGCCCGCACACCATCAGCCTCTCCGCTGACGCGGAGCTCGGCACCATCACGCTCACCAGCGGTGGAACCGATGTGGGCGCTGTCTCCAGCGAAGGCACCTCGCTTTCTGCGCTTCCCGGCAAATACACGTTCAACCTCGCCTCTGCGAAGTACTTCGATATTCCCGCTCAGGATGTGGAAGTCACCCCTGACATGAGTAGATACCAGAAGCCCACGGTCTTCACTGGCACGCCGACCAAACAGCTCGACACCGACGCGAACGCGGCTATCACAGCGTTCCTGCAGAAATGTGCAGCGTCCACGGACACCAACCCCAAGGACTGCCCGCTCAGCACCTGGTACGCGGTTTTCGCTGCCTCCAACATCACATACACGCTCGGCGCGATCCCGCACGCGAGCATCACAACCGGGAGCAGCAATTATTCCGCCACGCTGAAAGCCGTCAGCGACGACAAGCTCTCGTACCAGTATTCGTACGACAGCAAGGACTTCACGGGCAAGACGACGAACACATCGGAGGATGCGTCCACGAAGTTTACGGCCAGTCTCGCCGTGAACGGAGACACCGTGATCGTCACTTCGATTAGCGCAACCTACTACTGAATAGGAGATAAAGAACTAGATGCTTGTGATCGACAAACGGAAAGTCGGTCTGCTGGTGATTATCGTTGCCGCCGAGATACCGACCATCATCACCGTGGAAACTGGCCACGACCGTGGCGAACACACTGACGGATACGATGCCGTGCTCGACTTCACAACGAATTTCGGCAAGCTTGTGCAACAAGCCGCCCGCGACGCTGCAATCTGGAACACCGCGGATCTGCCCCGCGCGGCAGCAACCCGGAGAAGCCGACAATCACCTACAAAAGCAATGCCTTCACTGATGCTTTCGCCGCAGCTTGCGGTCCCGTGTCGGCGTGCAGATTTGGTATCAGTGCCGCTGGGATAACACCATCGGGACCGAGCAGACGAACGAGTCTGCATCCGCTACGTCGTGGCTCACTCTCGATGAAGCATCACAACAGATCACCGCCATTGACCAGCCCACGCTCGATATTCTTCAGGTGAACCGTGTCTGAACGGTGTGGTGGCGATGATTTTCACAGGGAAACTGCCCAGCATTGCCGCGGCGTCACCGATACCGTTGCAGACGCTGCCCGTGGCTGTATCGCGTTGCAGTACAACGAACACGAAGTCGAACAGCCCACTTATCTTGCCGTTGCTGTTGAACCCGAAGAAGCTTGTAGGCAGCCCTTCCCGCGCTTCTGTTAGCCGCTTTCTACGGGCTGACCTGATCCCGTTAAAGGCAGCAAAGCTCTTTGCGTTCGACGACATCGTTTCGGAGCCGTCAGAGCAACGAATCTTCCAAGCGGTAAAGGTCACGGACCTTGGCGGGGTGTACTTAGCAAGAGTCTCGCGGTCCTTGTGTGTCAGGTCTGAGAATGTCACCGGGACCTCGATGTCAGCAACCGCACCAAACGCGATCTCGATCGACCTTTCCGGAGTCTACGTATGATGGACTGCGGAAACATAGAGGTCGCTGCATAACGTGCATTCTGATAGGTGACCTTTAATGAGGCGGCCGCCGCTTACCCCACTCAGATCGGCACGTCGTGTTTCATGACTCGTGTCGATAAGCTATAATGCTTATGCAAAAGACCACATACGCTTGAGTGCGTTATCTGTAGGTCCTCAACGCTGACATGAAACCCCCGAAGTGAAAAGGTTTTCAAGGCACGGGAATGCGCTTATAAATAAACAAAAAAACGGTCGATGGAAAATATGACAAAAACACTCGCGCAGCCAATCGGTATATCTCTCCTACCCGCTCAACCACCGAAAATGCATCATACACTGAAAGAATGGGAAAATCCTTTCCACTGCCTATCGGGGACGCCACACAGCACCCCTTCCCACGGCAGAGAAAATTCACTGCAGCTATCGCTCCGAAATGTGCAAATCCTGATCAAGAGAAGCAACTGCACAAAAGGGACAACGCTTCGAGATGCCACTGAGGTCGATGTTTTTCATATCGCACACATCAGTGGCATCCCGCACGTCAGTCAGCCCATGAGTTTTTTTATTTCACAAAATTATAGACATCACTAACACAGATAAACGGATTGTTCACCACATCCATAAAAAGCTTTTACTTCGAAATGGTTGGGGCGAGCGGCTGATACGAATAAGCGAACTTATCGGCTCGCACACCCTTCGTTCTCCGAAGCGGAGCGGAATCTGGAGAAGTGGGCGCGGGTGTATGTTCTTGTCCTGTCGCCTGCGTGCCGAGAGCATTTGGGGCGTAGGGGTTTTCTGCTCCCGGGTGGTCCAGAGAATACGTGACCCAATTCGGACAATCTTTCGCACGGTCATCGTTGTCGCAGTAGGCGGTGAGCAAGCCAACCGTGCCATCAACCGGCCAACCCGAGATATAGTTCGCAGTGTTGGGAGCATCAATTCCGTGAACAAGAATTTGTGTCTGCAGGGTGCAGCTTCCCTGGTTTTCTGGACAGCGATAATAACCGACATAAGTGTGTAAATCGATATTGCCGTTTCCTTGTTCGGAGCCATTTGGGGACGCCATAATGATCTGCTGTGCATTAAGAGAAGTAATGTTATGCTTATGCCAGGCCTTATCCATACCAAATCCCCTATTAGAGTCAGCATCATAAAAACCGCGACGGATGGGGATCTCTCCGTAAGCGGGGTTTGACACAATTGCCATAACCTGTGAGGTGGGGTATCCAGCCGGGGGCTGCGCTGCCTGTGCCGGAGTAGCGATGATGAGGGAAACCGATGCTGCAACGAGCGCCAGAATCCACGAACGAGAACCTGATGTCATTGCTGTTCCTTTCTATGATGGGTACATGAATGATCAGCCGGACATTCCGCCGGACAAGACGAACAGTAACGACAACATCACCATGTCGGCGAGCATTCTTCGTGACTTTTGGGATGCTGTTCACCTCGGCGTGACCACCGCGGGAGCTCCCCACGTTATCGACGCGTGGATCGACGGAAACTCCCTTGCCGTCATCTACGAAAGCCCCTGGTGGAAAGGACAACGACTCGGATTCCGCCGAGCGTGGCCACCGCATTACTTCAATAACGACCCCAGCACCACCGGCATCGGCATCTGGACCGAACTCACCGAACCCCTCGGAGAAACCGCGACACACCTCCGTACCGACACCAACGGAGTGGGCTGGTGGGGCGACCTCACTCCGTGACTGAGGATTATCGGAGTACGGGAAGAGAGCGATAAATAACGCACCTACTCCGTCTTCTGCACTGCTGGGGCTGTACGGATTTCTGCCGCTGGACTCGTTCCTACGGAAGAGAAAATTCGATGGAGATATCGCTCCATAAAGCACCGGCGTCTCATCCGAGATAAGAGAAATCACTAATACTGTCTATATTTTCGAAATGGGAAGCCAATGCGGTGTGACTCTACTCGCGGTGTGAGCTCGGAACACTTGACGGAGCTGGTTTCCCGGATAGGGCAGAGTGTCTCGGGAAGGGGTGGATTGCCGGGAAGACCGGTTCAGTTGACTCTTCGCGCGCAGGTCGTCGCGACCCTGATTCTGTGCGGAGCAACATGAGCCAGGCGAGTATGGCGGGTATGTTCAGCGTGTCCCACCCCACGATCTCTCGCGTTTACCGGCGGATTGTTCCCTTGAGTGAACAGGCTTGCTGCCTGTTCGGGGTGGCGCTGGCGACGGCCGTTCGAGGACGGGTGGTTCTGGCAGGCGGCACCGACGTTCCCACGGGAAACGTACCGTGGTGGGCGGGAGAACTACTCCGGGAAGCGACACCGCCGAGGAGTGAACGTGCAGATCGCGTCGGACCTGAACGGCATCCTGCTCTGCGTGTCCAACCCTGTTCCCGGCGCTCGGAATGCACCGGTGTAGCCATAACGTTCTGCGGCTGGGAATCCATTCTGGACCATGCTGAGTGGATAGCCGACCCGGCTTACATCAGCACAAGCGCTGTTACTTCACGGAAGAACCCCATCCACGGAAAACACGACGACAACACTCGCGCAACCAACCGATAGATCTCTTCTACACGGGCAGCAGCCGAAAGATGCATCACGCACGACAAGAACGGGAAAATCCTTGCCACCGGCTACCGGGGGGCGCCTCACAGAACCCCCTCAACCTTATCCGCGCCGTCACCGGCCTCGAATGATACCGACTCGGCTGGTAAAAGGACTTATGAATAACGCATAAAGCATGTAGTGTTTTTCGTGAGTTATTCATAATCACTTGCGGCCATTTGGTCACAAGATCCAGATGCAATTTATTCGGCAGGGGTTTGGTGATGTTACCACTACAGAAAGTATTAGATGATCATTGGAAGCGATACCAGGCGGATACTGTGGTCGTTTGGATCGGTAGTAACGGTTGGCGTAGCGGCTCTGGGGGCTGTGCTCTTCTTCCTCTCGCAACAAGATGATACGAAAGGGAAATCGGTAGCAAACATGCTAATAATTGATCTTGCTAAGGAGAACGCGACGTCTGCTCTGATTGATTCGTTTTCACGCTCGGATGCAGATCTGGTATCGAGTGTGGCTGACAAATCCTCCGTCCCAGTCTTAGCTGGTGCGAAACTTTCCGTAGTCGATGACGCAATACCATCCCGCATCGTTGCAAAAATCGGTGATTCAGCGACGGGGCAGTGCGCCGTGCGGCTGGCGTGGATAGATAAGGATGAGTGGGGTAGCTCGCCGCCTGTTGTGGGTCACGTCGCCGACGCTACTGGCAGTATCAATTGGACTGCGTGATCGCAGGCCTGGTTGCTCTCCTCATCCGCGGCGATGGCCTGGTGGATGCGCTGAGCCAGCCTGTCTCGTATTCGACGCTGTTCGTGCTCTTTTTGGGCATCCTGCTGTCCACTGCTCTGCATGAGGTTGGTCACGGCCTAGTCCTCGCGGCATACGGCGCCGCCCCGAACCGTGTCGGGGTAATGCTGTTCTCTCTGATGCCCGCGTTCTTCTGTCTCAGCCGGCCGCGGACGGGGAACTCGTGCTCCCGCACGGAGGAGACGCGCGAATCGCACGTGAAGCCAGTGGACCCTGCGCCATCGACGGTTCGCGCGCCGACCCGAGCGTAACTCCGGAACAGCCGTGCGTACGCCATCGAGATAACGCACGCCGACGCTGTCACCGCCGCTACTCGCGCGGTGAACGCCGCCGTCATCAACTCTGTGCTGGTGCTGACGATTATCGGGAGCGCCCTGTCAATCGAGAGCGTGTAGGGCGCTCAATGACCGCGGAAAACGGCTGATCACACCCGGGTAGCGTCACGACTCATCGGGTCGCTCACCGCGAGGCTGCGCATCCGCACCGATATCGTGTCGCCAGCTCGGAGCGAGCGTGCGGATGCGGATCCCTCGCCACTGCCAGAATGCCCAGAGCGACGGCCAGAGCGATACTGACAGGGGTCCTGCCGAAAATTCCAGTTTGTCGCGGAACAGCGTACGTCCGTCGGGCAAGGGTGCGACGGCCATGCGATGGTCCCAGGTTGTGATCAGTCGGAGCGCGCCCGTGAGTGGGGTGCCGTTATCGCGGAGGATGCGCACCTCGGGCTGGTGAGGCACCTGGCGATAGGAGAGGTGGATCTCCTGTGCACCTATCGGCAGGATCCCGAGTGCATCCATCGCGACGGTGTGCGATCCGACTCCCCAGGTTGCGGGGAAGCCGCCCTTGTCCAGCGACGCGGCGGTCAAGAAAGGCGACATCACCTCGCGGAAGACCGTGGGACTCTGCAGGGCGCGCCAAGCGGAGTCCACATCGGTGTCGAGTACGTGCTTGAGCAGAACCTTCACACGCACCAGTCTGCTCCGGCCGGGGTGCTGCGGAAACCGCCGGTGCTGCGGTGTCTGCGCTACGCAGGCTCGCTACCGCGGCAGCGTGCCTTCCGCATTCTCCTCGCCGGGAGCACTCATCGGCCGGTCTGCCTAGTGAGGGCAGTGTCTGCGCGACTGGCGTTCCGGCGCCGGTGCGCGCGGACCTTCGCCCGATTGCCGCAGCGTTGCATTGAGCACCAGCGCCGGGAGCCGGCCCGGGAGGTGTCGAGGTAGAGCAGCCGACAGTCCGTGGCATCGCAGCGCCGCAGTCGGTTTGCAGTCGGTCCGCCGAGAAGCGCAATCGCGTCCCGCGCGATACTCGACAGCGCCTGCCGTGCCGTCGCGCTGGCCCGACCGGCCTGACGCGCACCTCCGCCAAGCGCAGGCGGCACGTCGGGCATCGCCGCGAAGAGGTTGAGCACATCCACATCCTCTGGCGCCGGTGTCGATGTGCGCCAGGCCGCTTCCGCCAGGCGCGCGATCCCGCCGCGGAGCATCAGCGCGTCCTCAAGTCGCGCGTCGGAGGCTCCCGGTTTCACGGTATCGACGTGCTCGGCGAGCCACGAGCCAAGAGCCTCGGTGGAGGTCAGGCACTCCCGGTCATGCAGTGCACCGGTGTGGGCGAAATCAAGCGCGAGGCTCCCGGAGTCGAACCACCAGCGCCGCCCATCGGTTTCTTCTCGCCACTGTCCCGTCACGGTGTTGGCACCGTTCGCTGCCGCCACTGGATGGCGTGTGCCGCCTCTGGGTGCCGCGCGCAGCGACCACAGGCGAGGCGATGACGAGGTCGCCGGTGGCGGTAAAAGATATGGCCGCTGGGACAGGTGCCCACCCAACGTGCGAGTTCGTCGGCGGTCGGATTGCGATGGGTGCGCGAACCGTCACAGCCGAGGCGTAATGCGGTGCGTCGCCACTGGGGTCCATGGCCCGCCTCTGGACCGGCGAGCGCGTGCGCGACCTCATGCAGCAGCGTCTGGCGCACCTCCTCGTCACTCCAGCGGGCGGCAAGCAGCTGCGACACGGTGATGCGTTTTCTCGCCCAGTGGCAGGCGCCACCGCGGGTGCGGGCATGGTCAAACGCGAAGCTCCAGGAGGAGTCGAGATGCAGGTCAATCAGCTCCCGTGCCCACTGTGCGACCTGGTCGAGTTCCGCCATATGTCCGGTTCCGCCGGAGGTGTTAGGACTCGTCGCCCGTGGCGCGCCGTCGGCCACGTACTGCGTCTGACGCGCGAGGTCTGCGGAGGAATTTTTCTTGACACTCGGAGGCGGCGACAAAGCCCAGCCGAGCGAGTTCGAGTTCTTCCTCGGGAGCGCCCACCCGCTCTCCGATCGCGACGGCAGAGTCGAAGTCGCGTGCCGCGTGCTTAAATTCCCCGAGCGCGAAGAAGGCGAGTCCGCGGTAGTGCAGCGCGACGCAGTGCTCGAGGTGCCACTCGTGCGCCCGCGCCTCCTCGACGCAGAGCGCGAGCTCCGAGAGCGCCTCCTCGGCTCGTCCGCGCAGCTGCATCAGTCGGGCGCGGCGCACTCGTGCGATCAACAGTTCGGCACGGTTGCCCGAGAAGCGGGTGCGCCGTACGGCTTCAGTGGCGACGTCCCACGCCTCGTCGAGGCGGCCGAGTAGGCGCAGCAGCTCAGCTTTTTCGGTGAGCGCTGTGAGACTGCGCAGCGCGCCGATGTCGGCCAGGCGCTCCTGGGCGGCATCGACGTCGACGTTCTCGCGGAGCGTCTCTGGGTCATGGCGAATGATGATGCTCAGGGCAGTGCTTCCTCGTGGAGTGCGGATCCGGATCGTCACAGACGAGAGGACGGAGGGGGCGGCGCAGCCCCGGTTCCACTGTACGGGCAAGCTCGTGCCCTCATCCTCGGCGCACCTGAAAAATGTTCCGCGCAGGCAGTGGCGACGGGAGGGCAGTGTCGTCGGTGACCACAGCGGCGCCGGCGATGAAGTTGTCCCGTTCGCGCCCGTGTAGGAGCTTGGCGGGCGCGGGGTCTGCGGCGAGTCGTCGCGGCAGGTCCTCGACCGCCAGCGGGGCAGCGGAGGCGAGCATCACCACGTTCCCGAAGCGTCTGGCCTTAAGGAGTTGCGTGTCAGTGATGATTGCTGTGTGGGAGAAGACGGAGGCGAGAGTCGCCGCCTGCCCGCGGGCGAAGGCGAGCGCGCCGCCATCGGCCACATTGACGGCGACGACGCCGGTGGGCGAGAGCAGTGGTGTGAGGGCGCGGTAGAACTCGGCGCTGGTCACATGGGCGGGGGTACGCGCGCCGGAGAAAACATCGACCACCGCTACCGTCACCGAGCCGTGGAGCCCTGGCGGCAAGGTCCCGAGCGCTGCCCGGGCGTCGCCGTGGCGAATCCGAATTTGTGCGCCGCGGGGGAGCGGGAGCGCCGCGCGGACCAACTCGACCAGCGCGCTCTCGATCTCAACGACCTGCTGGCGGGAGCCGGGCCGTGTCGCGGCGATATAGCGGGGGAGGGTTAACGCGCCGGCGCCCAGGTGCAGCGCGGTCAGGGCCTCACCTTCCGGCGCGAGCAGGTCGATCGCATGGCCGATCCGACGAACGTATTCGAAGCAGAGGTGGGTCGGGTCGGCGAGATTGACGTGCGACTGCGGTGTGCCGTCAACGACCAGGACGGCCGCATCGGCGTCGTGTCGGTCGGGCTCAATCTGGGCACCGAAGCCGTTGCTCAGCGTCACTCGCGCAGGCACGAAGTCCGTGCGGCGGTTGCGGCGTTCGTGCATCCGTCCAGTGTGGCCTGCTGCGGGAGGCTGTGCAGTCAGATCGGGGAGGTGCGAGCCGGGTTGCTCTTGCGTAACCCGGTGAGAAAGGTATAAATTGTTACTTTGCGCTCCCGAGTACCCATGCCCTCATATTGCGGTGGGCGGGTCACCGGAACTCGGCATCAGATGGTGGATGCCACTGCCATACTCTCACTCCGCTCCGACGACCGTATTGCACGGGTCGGCGTAGCGCGGGCAGGAGCACTGGTCCGCCCGGCGGGAGTCCACTCCACACATCCCACAGATTGAGACCCGCGAGGGTCTACGGAGGTTCTTTCCTTGGCTGCTGCGCCCATCGCAACCACCACCTCGCCCAAGAACGGACGCGCCGCATCGCGTCTCTCGTTCGCCAAGATCAGCGACACGCTGACCGTTCCCGATTTGCTCGCGTTGCAAACGGAGAGCTTCGACTGGCTCGTCGGTTCGGAGGCGTGGAAGACTCGTGTCGCCGAGGCACAGGCCGCCGGCCGCCAGGATCTCCCCTCTGGTTCTGGTCTGGATGAGATCTTCGAAGAGATTTCCCCGATCGAGGATCTCAGCGAGACGATGCAGCTGAGCTTCACGAATCCTTACCTCGAGCCCGAGAAATACACCATCGAAGAGGCTAAGGAGCGCGGCAAGACATATGCCGCTCCGCTCTACGTCGAAGCCGAGTTCATGAACCACCTCACCGGTGAGATCAAAACTCAAACCGTTTTTATGGGCGACTTCCCGCTGATGACAGAGAAGGGCACCTTCATCATCAACGGCACCGAGCGTGTCGTCGTATCGCAGCTGGTCCGCAGCCCGGGCGTCTACTTCGAGCGCCAGCAGGAGAAGACCTCCGACAAGGACGTCTACTCCGCCCGCGTCATCCCGAGCCGCGGCGCCTGGCTCGAGTTCGAGATCGACAAGCGCGATCAGGTCGGCGTGCGCATCGACCGCAAGCGCAAGCAGTCGGTCACCGTCTTCCTCAAGGCTCTCGGCCTGACCAGCGAAGAGATTCTCGAGCAGTTCGCTGGCTACGAGTCGATCGAGCTCACTCTCGAGAAGGACAACATTCTCACCAAGGAGGACGCGCTTCGCGATATCTACCGCAAGCTTCGTCCGGGTGAGCAGGTCGCGGCGGAGGCAGCCCGTGCCTTGCTGGACAACTTTTACTTCAACTCCAAGCGCTACGACCTCGCCAAGGTCGGTCGCTACAAGATCAACCGCAAGCTCGGCATCGACAAGGCGCTGTCCGACTCCGTGCTCACCCTTGAGGACATCATCGCGACGATCAAATACCTGGTCGCGCTGCACGACGGCCGCACCACCCTTCCGGGCGTGCGCGACGGCGAGCCGGTCGAGCTGCGCCTCGACGTGGACGACATCGACCACTTCGGAAACCGCCGCATTCGCGCGGTCGGCGAGCTGATCCAAAACCAGGTCCGCACCGGTCTGTCCCGGATGGAGCGCGTGGTCCGCGAACGCATGACCACGCAGGACATCGAGGCGATCACTCCGCAAACCCTGATCAACGTGCGCCCGGTCGTGGCCGCGATCAAGGAGTTTTTCGGCACCAGCCAGCTCTCGCAGTTCATGGACCAGAACAACCCGCTCGCGGGCTTGACTCACAAGCGCCGCCTGTCGGCGCTGGGCCCGGGGGGTCTGTCCCGTGAGCGCGCCGGCGTCGAGGTCCGCGACGTTCACCCCTCGCACTACGGCCGGATGTGCCCGATCGAGACCCCGGAAGGTCCGAACATCGGCCTGATCGGATCATTGGCCTCCTTCGCGCGCATCAATTCCTTTGGCTTCATCGAGACCCCGTACCGCAAGGTCATTGAGGGTCGAGTGACGGAGCAGATTAAGTACCTCACCGCCTCCGAAGAAGACGAATTCCTGGTTGCCCAGGCAAACGCTCCGCTGACTGCCGATATGCACTTCGCGGAAGACAAGGTCCTGGTGCGGCCCAAGGGCGGCGAGGTCGAACTCGTTGACGCCAAACGGGTGGACTACATGGATGTCTCCCCACGCCAGATGGTGTCGGTCGCGACCTCGCTCATCCCGTTCCTCGAGCATGACGATGCGAACCGTGCGCTGATGGGCGCCAACATGCAGCGTCAGGCTGTGCCGCTCCTCCGCAGCGAGTCGCCCGTGGTGGGGACCGGCATGGAGGGCTTCGCGGCCATCGACGCTGGTGACGTCGTCACCGCCGAGAAGGCAGGTGTCGTGCAGGAGGTGTCCGCCGACGTGGTCACCGTCCAGCTCGATGAGGGCGGTACGCAGACCTACTTCCTCCGCAAGTTCGATCGTTCCAACCAGGGCACGTCGTACAACAATCGTGTGGTCGTCTCGGCCGGTGATCGCGTCGAGGTCGGTGAGGTCGTCGCTGACGGCCCGGCGACCGAGAACGGCGAACTCGCGCTGGGTAAAAACTTGCTGGTTGCCTTCATGCCGTGGGAAGGTCACAACTTCGAGGACGCGATCATCCTCAGCCAGAACCTCGTGAAGGACGACGTCCTCTCCTCGATTCACATCGAGGAATACGAGGTTGACGCCCGAGACACCAAGCTCGGCAAGGAGGAGATCACTCGCGATCTGCCCAACGTCAGCCCGGAGCTTCTGGCCGACCTGGATGAGCGTGGCATCATCCGGATCGGTGCCGAGGTCCGCCCCGGCGACATTCTCGTCGGCAAGGTCACCCCGAAGGGCGAGACTGAACTCTCGGCCGAGGAGCGTCTGCTCCGTGCGATCTTCAACGAGAAGAGCCGCGAAGTCCGCGACACCTCGCTCAAGGTGCCCCACGGCGAGCAGGGCACGATCATCGGCGTCAAGGTGTTCGATGCGCAGGACGGCGACGACGAGCTCGGCTCGGGCGTCAACCAGCGCGTGGTCGTCTACATCGCCCAGAAGCGCAAGATCACGGAGGGCGACAAGCTCGCCGGCCGCCACGGCAACAAGGGCGTCATCTCGAAGATCCTGCCGGTCGAGGACATGCCGTTCCTCGCCGACGGCACCCCGGTTGATATCGTCCTCAACCCGCTCGGCGTCCCCGGCCGCATGAACTTCGGCCAGGTCCTCGAGATCCACCTCGGCTGGATCGCGAAGCAGGGCTGGAAGGTCCAGAGCCAGCCGGAGTGGGCGGTACGCCTACCGGAGCATGCCCGCGAGGCAGCGCCCGGCACCAAGGTTGCGACCCCAGTGTTCGACGGTGCGGCGGAGGAGGAGCTCGCCGGGCTCCTGGACTCCACGATCCCGACGCGCGACGGCGAGCGCTTGATCGGGTCCTCCGGTAAGACGCAGCTGTTTGACGGCCGTTCCGGGGAGCCCTTCCCCGACCCGGTCTCGGTGGGCTACATGTACATCCTGAAACTGCATCACCTCGTTGACGACAAGATCCACGCGCGTTCGACGGGACCGTACTCGATGATTACCCAGCAGCCGCTCGGCGGTAAAGCGCAGTTCGGTGGTCAGCGTTTCGGTGAGATGGAGGTGTGGGCTCTCGAGGCCTATGGTGCCGCTTACGCACTTCAGGAGCTGCTGACCATTAAGTCGGACGACATCCTCGGCCGCGTCAAGGTGTACGAGGCCATTGTCAAGGGTGAGAACATCCAGGAGCCGGGCATTCCCGAGTCCTTCAAGGTGCTCATCAAAGAGATGCAGTCGCTCTGCTTGAACGTCGAGGTGCTCTCGGCTGACGGCACCGCGGTCAGCTTGCGTGACACGGATGACGAGGTCTACCGTGCCGCGGAGGAGCTCGGCATCAACATCTCCTCGCGCTTCGAGTCGTCCTCCGTCGACGACATCTGATCCCGCGCACTGCTCTCGACCTCCCGTCTCTGACGAGACACCTGTTTTCCGACAAGGAGAAAACATTGCTCGACGTAACAACTTTTGACGAGCTGCGCATCGGCCTCGCGACGGCTGATGACATCCGTCGCTGGTCGCACGGTGAAGTGAAGAAGCCCGAGACCATCAATTACCGCACCCTTAAGCCCGAGAAGGACGGTCTGTTCGGTGAGCAGATCTTTGGCCCTTCACGGGACTGGGAGTGCTCCTGTGGCAAGTACAAGCGTGTCCGCTTCAAGGGCATTGTCTGTGAGCGCTGCGGTGTCGAGGTCACCAAGTCCTCGGTCCGTCGTGAGCGAATGGGTCACATTGAACTCGCCGCACCCGTCACCCACATCTGGTACTTCAAAGGTGTGCCCTCGCGTCTCGGGTACCTGCTTGACATGGCCCCGAAGGACCTCGAAAAGGTCATTTATTTCGCGGCGTACATGATCATTGATGTCGATGAGGACGGTCGGCACGCGGACATGCCCGGCCTCGAGAACGAGCTGAGGCTCGAGATCAAGACTCTCTCCGACCAGCGTGACTCCCGTATTGCCGACCGCCTGGCACAACTCGAAACCGACCTCGCCGCCCTGGAGGCGGAGGGCGCGAAGAGCGACCAGAAGCGCCGCACTAAAGACGGCGCCGAGAAAGAGATGAGCCAGATCCGCAAGTCCTTCGACGAGGACATCTCGCGGCTCGAGAGTGTGTGGGAGCAGTTCCGCACTCTTAAGATTGGTGACCTCAAGCCCGAGGACGCGGTCTTCAATGAACTCGTTGACCGGTACGGCGTTTACTTCGAGGCATACATGGGTGCCGAGTCGATCAAGAAGCGCCTCGAGCAGTTTGACCTCCAGGCCGAGGCTGACACTCTGCACTTGCAGATCGCTGAAGGCAAGGGTCAGAAGAAGATCCGCGCGATTAAACGCCTGCGCGTGGTCAACTCGTTCCTCGCCACCGGCAATTCTCCGGCCGCGATGGTTCTCGATGTTGTCCCGGTTATCCCGCCGGAGTTGCGCCCGATGGTGCAGCTTGACGGTGGCCGGTTCGCCACCAGTGATCTGAATGATCTCTACCGCCGTGTGATCAACCGCAACAACCGCCTCCGCCGTCTGCTTGATCTCGGTGCCCCCGAGATCATCGTGAACAACGAGAAGCGGATGCTCCAGGAGGCGGTGGACGCGCTCTTCGACAACGGACGCCGCGGCCGTCCCGTCACCGGGACCGGCAACCGCGCCCTCAAGTCCCTGAGCGACATGCTCAAGGGAAAGCAGGGTCGCTTCCGGCAGAACCTGCTCGGCAAGCGTGTCGACTACTCGGGCCGCTCCGTGATCATCGTCGGTCCGCAGCTTAAGCTGCACCAGTGCGGTCTGCCCAAGCAGATGGCTTTGGAGCTGTTCAAACCCTTCGTGATCAAGCGCCTGATCGACCTGTCGCACGCGCAGAACATCAAGGCCGCCAAGCGGATGGTGGAGCGTTCGCGCCCGCAGGTGTGGGACGTGCTCGAGGAGATCATCCGCGAGCGCCCCGTGCTGCTCAACCGTGCGCCGACCCTGCACCGTCTGGGCATCCAGGCCTTCGAACCTCAGCTTGTCGAGGGTAAAGCGATCCAGTTGCACCCGCTCGTCTGCGCAGCGTTCAACGCCGACTTTGATGGCGACCAGATGGCCGTCCACCTGCCCCTGTCGGTGGAGGCGCAGGCCGAGGC
This sequence comes from Rathayibacter toxicus DSM 7488, assembly GCF_000425325.1. Taxonomy (GTDB): domain Bacteria; phylum Actinomycetota; class Actinomycetes; order Actinomycetales; family Microbacteriaceae; genus Rathayibacter; species Rathayibacter toxicus. The sequence continues at coordinate 321,570 of NZ_KE384349.1, read as the reverse complement.
GCGCATCCTGATGTTGGCCTCCAACAACATTCTTAAGCCCTCGGATGGCCGCCCCGTCACCTTGCCCACGCAGGACATGATCATTGGCCTGCACCACCTGACAACCATTCGCGAGGGTGCCGCAGGCGAGGGGCGGGCGTTCTCCTCGGTTGCGGAGGCGATCCTCGCCAAGGACCAGGGCACGCTGCACTTGAATGCGAAGGTCAGGATCCGCATGTCGGATGTCTTCTTCGCGCAGGGTCAGGCTCCCGAGGGCGTCGAACTCGACGAGAAGGGCAAGGTCACCGCGCCGATCCTGCTCGAGACCAGCCTGGGCCGCGCGCTCTTCAACGAGGCGCTGCCGGCGGACTACCCCTACTTCGAGCAGGTTGCCGACAAGACGACCATTTCGGGAATTGTCAACGATCTCGCCGAGCGCTACCCGAAGGTGGAGGTCGCCGCTTCGCTGGACCGGATCAAGGATGCCGGGTTCTACTGGGCCACCCGCTCGGGTGTCACCGTGTCGCTGTCGGACATCCTCACGCCTCCGTCGAAGCCCGAAATTATCGCGGGATATGAGAAGAAGGCCGCCAAGGTGGAGTCCGAGTACGACAAGGGCCTCACGACGCAGGCGGAGCGTCGTCAGGAGCTCGTGAAGATTTGGACCGAGGCGACCGATGAGGTCGCGAAGGCAATGCGCGCGAACTTCCCGGACGACAACACCATCAACCGCATGGTCACCTCCGGCGCTCGCGGTAACTGGCTGCAGGTGCGCAACATTGCCGGTATGCGTGGGCTGGTGAACAATCCGAAGGGTGAGATTATCGCTCGACCGATTATCTCCTCCTACCGCGAGGGCTTGTCGGTTGCGGAGTACTTCATCGCCACGCACGGTGCTCGCAAGGGTCTGGCCGACACGGCGCTGCGTACTGCGGACTCGGGCTACCTGACGCGACGCCTCGTCGACGTGTCGCAAGACGTGATCATTCGCGAGGACGACTGCGGCACCTCGAAGGGTCTTGACCTGCCGATCATGCTGGAGGACGCCTCCGGAGCCTGGATCAAGGACTCGAACGTCGAGAACTCCGTCTACGCTCGCTCTCTCGCCACCGCGGCGACGAACGAGGCTGGCGAGGTGATCGCCGAGGCGGGCGAGGACGTGGGCGATGTGCTCATCGAGAAGTTGGTCGGAGCCGACGTGCGTCACATCAAGGTGCGCTCGGTCTTGACCTGCGAGTCCGCCGTCGGCGTTTGCGCGGCCTGCTACGGCCGTTCGCTCGCCACCGGCAAGCTCGTCGACATCGGTGAGGCCGTCGGTATCATCGCGGCCCAGTCGATCGGTGAGCCTGGAACGCAGCTCACCATGCGTACCTTCCACACCGGAGGTTCGGCCTCGGCCGACGACATCACGCAGGGTCTTCCCCGTGTGCAGGAGCTCTTCGAGGCCCGCACTCCCAAGGGAGCCTCGCCGATCGCGGAGGCCGCAGGTCGGATCACGATCGAGGACACCGACCGTGCCCGCCGCGTGATCCTCCAGCCGGACAACGGCGACGAGGCGGTCATCTACCCGGTGCTCAAGCGTTCGCAGCTGCTCGTCGAGGACGGCCAGCATGTGGGGCTCGGGCAGCAGTTGCACGTCGGCACCGTTGACCCCAAGGAGGTACTGCGTGTGCTGGGTGTCCGCGAGGTCCAGAAGCACCTGGTCGGAGGCGTCCAGGGCGTCTACCGCTCGCAGGGGGTGCCGATCCACGACAAGCACATTGAGGTCATCGTGCGCCAGATGCTCCGCAAGGTCACCGTGGTCGATCACGGTGACACGGAGCTGCTGCCGGGCGAGCTCGTTGACCGCTCGCGTTACAGCGAGGTCAACCGCGCGGCTCTGACCGAGGGCAAGCGCACCGCCTCCGCCCGCCAGGAGGTCATGGGTATTACCAAGGCCTCCCTCGCGACCGAGTCGTGGCTGTCGGCCGCGTCCTTCCAGGAGACCACCCGCGTCCTGACGCAGGCTGCTATGGAGGGCAAGCGTGACCCGCTGGTCGGCCTCAAGGAAAACGTGATCATCGGAAAGCTGATCCCGGCCGGAACTGGTTTGGCGAAATACCGGAATGTAACGGTGGAGGCGACCGAGGAGGCGAAGGCCGAGCGGTACCCCAACCGCATCTTCGCCGACGCTGCCGCCTTCAGCGACGCTGACCTGTCCTTCGTCGATTTCGACTCGTTCTCGAGCGACGGCTACGAGCAGGGCAGTTACAGCTAGGGCAGGACGGGCTACCGGAGGGGTTCCTCGAGCGTCTGCTCGGGGGACCCCTCCGTGCTGCGCGGAGGGTGCGGGCGCCGCTACCGTGGCAGGTATGGTCGCCCTGATTCTCCTCGACGTCGACGGCGTCCTCAACCCGACTGTCACCAGTGATCGTGCGGCCGGAAGCCACCGGCTTGAACTCGATCCTGATCGGGCGGCGCTGGTATATCGCCTGGCTGCGGTGGGAACCATTGTGTGGGCAACTACCTGGCCACCCAAGCTCACGTCGGTGCTGGCCGGCGATCTTGGTCTGCCGCCTGCTATCGAGGCGATTGTCTTTGGAGGCGGTCTCCCGCGCGACTCACGCTTCGCTGGACAGACCGGCAAGTTGCAGCCCGTTGCGCTGTGGCTTGAGCAGGCGCGCGAGCGGATGTCCATTGACGCGGTGGTCTGGATCGACGACAACTTGGGCGAGGATGCGTACCGCTGGGCGCGTCAGCAGACGATTCCCTTCCACCTTGTGCGCCCGGACTTCGTCGCCGGTATCACCGGCGACGAAGTGAAAGGTGTGGAGGCGTTCCTGGCGATGGTCTCGTCACACGGCGACTCACAGGAATAGCTGCGCCCGGTGCGACGGTTATGGTCATTCCAGTGAGTTCTGTGCGAGCCGCGCTCGCTGATGATTCCCGCTTCGCTCCGCCACCTGGTCGTGAGCACTCCCCAGCAGCAGTTCCGCCGCGATGTACCAAGGAAAGACACTGTGACGCTTCTTCTCACCCGCACGTCCCGCCGCGTCCTGCTCGGTGCAGTCGCAACTGTTGCCGCTCTTGTGCTCGCCGGTTGCTCCCCCGCCTCTACCGACGGTGTCGCCCCGGGTGCAGGCGGCACGAAAACTGCTGTTGCAGGTTCTGGTCTCACCCTCGCCGCAATCACCCAAGCGGGCACGTTGACGGTCGGCACCGAAGGCACCTACCAGCCGTTCTCCTACCACGCAGAAGGCGGGACCGGTGCGCTCACCGGTTATGACATCGATGTCATCACCGCCGTCGCCGGGAAACTTGGCGTGAAACCGACATTCGAAGAAACGCAGTGGGATGCGATGTTTGCGGGCCTTGACGGTGGTCGCTTTAACGTGATCGCTAACCAGGTGGCGGTCACGGCGGAACGCCGCGCGAAGTACGACTTCTCCACGCCATATTCCGTCAGTCCCGCGGTCGTGATCGTTGCCGCCTCGGATAATTCCATTACCGACCTCGCCGGTCTGGCGGGAAAGACTACCGCCCAGACACTCTCGAGTAACTGGTACGCTCTCGCGCATGACAACGGCGCCACGGTCGAGGGAGTTGAAGGCTGGGCTCAAGCCATTGCTCTCCTGAAACAGGGCCGTGTCGATGCCACGATCAACGGTCGTGTGACCTGGCTCGACTGGGCGAAGAATTTTCCTGACCAGGCTGCGGGCCTCAAAGTCGCTGCCACCGTCAGCGACACCACTGTCAGCGCCTTCGCTTTCCCTCAGGGCTCCGACGACCTCGTTGCCGCCGTCAACTCCGCTCTTGACCAGCTTCGAGCCGATGGCACCCTCGCCCAGATTTCTACCCGCTACTTCGGCACAAACATTTCTCAGTAGTTCCCTCCCCCGACACCACCAACATATGCCGAGTGCGGTCATTCTCGTTATCGGCAGGAAGGTACTGACTGGATGGACCTCATGCTGCGGTCATTCTGGCCACTTCTTTCGGGAGGAATAGTTGGGACGATCCCGCTCGCGACAACAAGCTTTGCGCTTGGTCTGCTCATTGCGCTCGCCGTCGCGCTGCTGCGACTGTCGAAGGTGCGTGTCCTTGCGTGGAGCGCGAGGGCCTATATTTCGCTGATCCGTGGCACTCCGTTGCTCGTGCAGCTCTTTGTGATTTTTTATGGCCTGCCCAGTCTCGGTCTCCGGATCGACCCCTGGCCCAGTGCGATCATCGCTTTTGCTCTCAACGTCGGCGGTTATGCGGCCGAAGTTATTCGCGCTGCCATTCTCAGTGTTCCCGTGGGGCAGTGGGAAGCGGCGCACACCATCGGTATGAACCGTTCGCTTGCGTTGCGACGGATTATTTTGCCGCAGGCTGCGCGAGTGTCGGTGCCTCCGCTCTCGAACACTTTTATCTCGCTGGTCAAAGACACCTCGCTCGCCTCCCTGATTCTGGTGACGGAGCTTTTCCGGCAAGCGCAAAAGATCGCCACTGCCTCAAATGAATTCATGCTGCTCTACCTTGAAGCCGCGGCGGTGTACTGGCTGATCTGCCTGGTCCTCTCCGGGGGGCAGAGTGTCCTGGAAAAGCGATTGGATCGTTACGTTGCTCGGTGATTCGTCATTTTCTTCAGTACCCGACGTCCTCTCGGTCCGCGGGCTTCGCAGCTCTTTCGACGGCCTTGAGGTGCTGCACGGCATCGATCTCGACGTGCGTCGCGGCGAGGTCATCGCTCTGATCGGTCCCTCCGGTTCGGGCAAGACGGCGCTGCTGCGCGCTCTGAACGGCCTGGAAGTTCCCGATAGTGGAGTTGTTCAGCTCGGCCAGGGCACGGTTCTCGACTTCGATCGCGGCGTCAGTACACGGGCGCTGCTGACTTTGCGCGACCGTTCGGCGATGGTGTTCCAGCACTTCAATCTTTTCCCGCACCTCACCGTGTTGCAGAACGTGACGGAGGGGCCGCTGAGAGTCCAACGTCGACCACGTGACGAGGTGCATCAGGAGGCGGAGGCACTGCTCGAGCGGGTCGGCCTGGCCGGTCGCGCGGGGGCCTACCCCTTCGAACTGTCCGGCGGGCAGCAGCAGCGGGTCGGCATCGTACGTGCGCTTGCTCTGCGCCCGGATCTCCTGCTCTTCGACGAGCCCACCTCGGCGCTTGACCCTGAGCTGGTCGGCGACGTGCTCTCGTTGATGCGGGAACTTGCCGGGGAGGGTTGGACGATGCTGGTCGTCACGCACGAACTGGAGTTCGCGCGGCAGGTGGCCTCCGAGATTGTTTTTTTGGCCGATGGAGTGGTGGTTGAGCGCGGTGTTCCGTCGCAATTGCTGCGTACTCCGCGTGAGCCGCGGACACAGCAGTTCTTGCATCGTCTCCTCCATCCGCTGGAGTAGGGGAGTCTCCGGGCGGCGGCACAGTGCGGGTCTATGGATCCGTCGTGCCGGTGCCTAGGCTGGGCGGATGACGTGGAGCAGTGACGTGGAGACTGCGCTGATACTGGACGCGACCCACACATCTGGACCCGCTCCGACGGAGCCGGCACCGAGCGGGAAGCCCTCGTACAGTCGTGACTAGCTCGGAGCACGGGCGCGAGGGAGGGCTGGGCTACGGCTTCGCGCTGGCGGGCTTCGCCTCCTTCTTTTACGTGGCTCTGGTTGTGTGTGTGTTTGGTGTACTGAGTCTGCTGCTCGATCAGGATGTGGTGCCGGAGCGCGATGCCGGTCCGGTGCTCGGACCGGCATCGGTCGCGGCGTGCGTTCTGGCCGTCCTCATTGCGATGATCACGCTCGCCGCCCGCCCCGCTGTCACGCACGTCGTCGGGCCCTCCGTACTCACCGGGGTGGTTGTCTCTGCACTGTATGTCGTCGTAGGAGCCGCCCTGTACGGCCTGGGCGCGAACGATCCGGCGGCGATCCTCGGCTGGCTTCTTGCTCATGTCTCCACTGCATTCACGATCGCGATCGGAGTCGTGGCCGCGGTGGTGCAGTCGCTGTTTCTTCTTGTGTTGGCCCGGCACGATGCTGGGGGTCGCCGCCCACGATGGGGTTGGGAGGGCGACGAGCGTGAGTGACGTGACTCACATTCCTCCCAGCGTCCCGTATCGCTGTTGACCCGGAGACTCGTACTCCGTACAATTCGTCGGGTGTGCGCTTTGTCGTGCGTTTGTGTTGTGCCCGTGCGCCATTGTTGCGTTTTCGGGGGTGATGCGAACGCCGCGCTGTGCTCTACCGGGTTGACGCTGGCTCTCCGAGCCTGCGGGAATCCGCGGGTTCGTCCGATCGGGCGGCCCCCACGGCATACCCCTCACCCTCTCGGGCTCCGCGTGATCGGAGTCGGGGAGTGGGTCGGGTCCAGATGAACTCGGCTCTGTCCAGCGATGGGCGGGCCGAATGTCGACCATCGATCCGCTGTCACCGTGCAGCATTCCAAGGAGCAAAACAGTGCCAACGATTCAGCAGTTGGTCCGCAAGGGACGTTCGCCCAAAGTCGTTAAGACCAAGGCACCCGCCCTGAAGGCCAACCCCCAGCAGCGCGGCGTCTGCACGCGCGTTTACACCACCACACCCAAGAAGCCCAACTCTGCCCTCCGTAAGGTGGCCCGCGTGAAGCTCTCCAACGGTACTGAGGTCACGGCCTACATCCCCGGCGAGGGCCACAACCTCCAGGAGCACTCGATGGTGCTCGTGCGCGGGGGTCGTGTAAAGGACCTCCCCGGTGTCCGTTACAAGATTGTTCGCGGTGCCCTGGACACCCAGGCCGTCAAGAATCGCAAGCAGGCTCGCAGCCGCTATGGCGCGAAGATGGAGAAGAAGTAATGCCTCGTAAGGGCCCCGCTCCCAAGCGCCCCGTCGTCGCAGACCCGGTCTATGGTGCTCCGGTCGTCAGCCAGCTCGTGAACAAGATCCTCCTTGACGGCAAGAAGGGACTCGCCGAGCGCATCGTCTACGGCGCACTCGAGGGCGTCGCGGCCAAAAATGGCCAGGACGCGGTCGTCACGCTCAAGAAGGCGCTCGACAACGTCCGCCCGACCCTCGAGGTCCGCAGCCGCCGCGTCGGTGGCTCGACCTACCAGGTCCCGGTCGAGGTCAAGCCGCACCGCGCCAACACTCTCGCCCTCCGCTGGCTCACCAGCTACGCGAAGGCCCGTCGTGAGAAGACAATGACGGAGCGTCTTACGAACGAGATCCTCGATGCATCGAACGGTCTCGGTGCCGCCGTTAAGCGTCGTGAGGACACTCACAAGATGGCCGAGTCCAACAAGGCCTTCGCGCACTACCGCTGGTAGCGCGCCGCACGGTTACCTTCGGGTGACCGCGACCTCCGGGTTCGCGGCAGATGTGCCGTGAACCCGGCCCCGGCGGGGATCGCCCCGATCTTTGCGTCCGGGGACCGCCACCCCCACTATCCAGCCGATCGGCCAGAAACCCGTTGCGCTGGCTCCATCACTTATCGGAGGAACTCCGTGGCACAAGATGTGCTCACCGACCTGAACAAGGTCCGCAACATCGGCATCATGGCCCACATCGATGCCGGCAAGACCACCACCACCGAGCGCATCCTGTTCTACACGGGCATTACGCACAAGATCGGTGAGGTCCACGACGGCGCAGCCACTATGGACTGGATGGAGCAGGAGCAGGAGCGTGGCATCACTATCACGTCCGCCGCGACGACCTGCTTCTGGAATAAAAACCAGATCAACATCATCGACACTCCTGGTCACGTTGACTTCACCGTTGAGGTGGAGCGTTCTTTGCGTGTGCTCGATGGCGCGGTCGCGGTGTTCGACGGTAAAGAGGGTGTAGAGCCCCAGTCCGAAACCGTGTGGCGCCAGGCCGACAAATATGACGTTCCGCGGATCTGCTTCGTCAATAAAATGGACAAGCTCGGTGCCGACTTTTATTTCACCGTCGACACAATCATCAAACGTCTCGGCGCAAAACCGCTGGTTATTCAGCTACCTATCGGTGCAGAGTCGTCTTTTGAAGGTGTTGTCGACCTCGTCGAAATGCGCGCGTTGACCTGGCGCGGTGACGCCAAGGGTGACGTAAAAATGGGCGCCAAGTACGACATCGAAGAGATTCCAGCCGACCTTGCCGATAAGGCGGCCGAATATCGCGAGAAGCTCCTCGAGACTGTTGCGGAGTCTTCCGATGAGCTACTTGAGAAGTACTTCGGTGGTGACGAACTCACGGTTGCCGAAATCAAAGGTGCTATCCGCAAGATGACGGTTAACTCCGAGATTTACCCGGTGCTGTGCGGTTCCGCCTTCAAGAACCGTGGTGTTCAGCCGATGCTTGACGCGGTTATTGATTATCTCCCCTCGCCGCTTGACGTTCCCGCCATCGAGGCGCATGACGTCCGTGACGAAGAGAAAGTCATTCTGCGGCACGCGGACTCGACGGAGCCGTTCGCGGCGCTCGCCTTTAAGGTGGCGGTGCATCCGTTCTTCGGCCGTCTCACCTATGTGCGCGTGTACTCGGGCGAACTCGATTCGGGTGCCCAGGTTATTAACTCCACCAAGGGCAAGAAAGAGCGCATCGGCAAGATCTTCCAAATGCACTCCAATAAGGAGAACCCGGTCAACTCGGTGACTGCCGGTCATATTTACGCGGTCATCGGCCTCAAGGACACCACCACCGGTGACACCCTCTGCGACCCGAACTCACAGGTTGTGCTCGAATCCATGACCTTCCCTGAGCCGGTCATTGAGGTTGCCATTGAGCCCAAGACGAAGGCTGACCAGGAGAAGCTGGGCACCGCGATCCAAAAGCTTGCGGAGGAAGACCCCACCTTCCGTACCGAGCAGAACCAAGAGACTGGTCAGACGGTCATTAAGGGAATGGGCGAGTTGCACCTCGACATTCTGGTGGATCGCATGAAGCGCGAATTCAACGTCGAGGCCAATGTCGGCAAGCCGCAGGTCGCCTATCGTGAGACGATTCGCCGCACGGTGGAGAAGTACGACTACACCCATAAAAAACAAACGGGTGGCTCGGGTCAGTTCGCGAAAATCCAGATCTCGATTGAGCCGCTGGAGGTCGAGGGCGACAAGACTTACGAGTTCGTCAACGCCGTCACCGGTGGCCGTGTCCCGCGTGAATACATTCCCTCGGTTGATGCGGGCATCAGGGATGCCATGCAGGTCGGCGTGCTCGCCGGTTACCCGATGGTCGGTGTCAAGGCGACTCTGATCGATGGCGCAGCGCACGACGTCGACTCCTCCGAAATGGCCTTCAAGATCGCCGGATCGATAGCCTTCAAGGAGGCGTCGCGCAAAGCGCAGCCCGTCCTCCTCGAGCCGCTGATGGCGGTTGAGGTCCGTACTCCCGAGGAGTACATGGGTGACGTCATCGGCGACATCAATTCGCGCCGCGGCCTTATCCAGTCTATGGATGATGCTTCCGGTGTGAAGGTTATCCGGGCCAACGTTCCGCTGTCCGAAATGTTTGGCTATATCGGTGACCTGCGTTCCAAGACCTCGGGCCGCGCGGTATATTCGATGACTTTCGAAACCTACGCCGAGGTTCCCAAGGCAGTGGCCGACGAGATCGTTCAGAAGAACAGAGGCGAGTAGCTTCGCTCTCGGGCCGCTGTCGCTCCCCGTGGTGGCGGCGGCCTGGTAGTGTCGTCCAGGCTTGCTGCCGTGTGCAGCATCGGCCCTGTCTCAGCGGGACGGCTGCACGACCACTGCCGATAACATATCTACACCAACCCCCCGCAAGTCTTTCTTGTCCTCGTGCCGCCGTGCGCGGCGTCGGATGCGGATACTTGCACCGAAGTCCTGAGGAGGACCCACAGTGGCTAAGGCCAAGTTCGAGCGGACCAAGCCGCACGTCAACATCGGAACCATCGGTCACGTCGACCACGGAAAGACCACGCTGACTGCGGCGATTTCGAAGGTTCTCGCTGACAAATTCCCGTCGGCGACAAACGTTCAGCGTGACTTCGCGTCGATCGACTCCGCACCGGAGGAGCGCCAGCGCGGCATCACGATCAACATCTCGCACGTTGAGTATGAGACGCCCAAGCGCCACTATGCACACGTGGACGCTCCTGGCCACGCCGACTACATCAAGAACATGATTACCGGTGCTGCTCAAATGGACGGCGCGATCCTCGTAGTTGCCGCCACCGACGGCCCGATGGCTCAGACCCGTGAGCACGTCCTCCTCGCCAAGCAGGTCGGCGTCCCCTACCTTCTGGTTGCGTTGAACAAGGCCGACATGGTGGAGGACGAAGAGATCCTGGAACTCGTCGAGCTCGAGGTCCGCGAGCTGCTGTCCTCGCAGGGGTTCCCCGGCGACGACGCTCCGGTTGTCCGCGTCTCCGGCCTCAAAGCTCTGGAGGGCGATGAGACCTGGACGCAGTCGATCCTTGACCTGATGGACGCGGTCGATGCCTCCATCCCGGACCCGGTGCGCGACAAGGACAAGCCGTTCCTGATGCCGATCGAGGACGTGTTTACCATCACCGGTCGTGGAACTGTTGTCACCGGCCGTGCTGAGCGTGGCACCCTCGCGCTGAACTCGGAGGTCGAGATCGTCGGCATCCGTCCGACGCAGAAAACCACCGTGACCGGTATTGAGATGTTCCACAAGCAGCTCGATGAGGCGTGGGCGGGCGAAAACTGCGGTTTGCTCCTGCGCGGCACCAAGCGCGAGGACGTGGAGCGCGGTCAGGTCGTTGTCAAGCCAGGTTCGGTGACCCCGCACACCGACTTCGAGGGCACCGCCTACATCCTGTCGAAGGACGAGGGTGGGCGTCACAACCCGTTCTACGCGAACTACCGTCCGCAGTTCTACTTCCGTACCACCGACGTCACCGGTGTGATCACGCTGCCCGAGGGCACCGAGATGGTCATGCCTGGTGACACCACTGACATGACGGTCGCGCTGATCCAGCCGATCGCTATGGAGGAGGGCCTCGGCTTCGCCATCCGTGAGGGTGGACGTACCGTGGGCGCCGGAACCGTTACCACGATCGTCAAGTAGGTCCGTCCTATCGGTCCTCGCCAGGGGTCGTCCGCGTGAGGCGGGCGGCCCCTGGCGCGTTTCCGGGTGCGCACCGTCTCGGTCCCGCAATCGGGTGTACGGCTCGCTCACGTGGGGCGCAGGGGCCTCTCGCCGTGCCGGAACGCCGAATCTCGCGAGGGGAGCGAGACGAGCGCGACACGCCCGGGTTGCAGGGGTGCTGTTTTTGTGCGAGACTCCTCTAGTTCCAGATTTCCGCTTGCGCAGCACGCTGTGTCGGGCGGGACACTGCCAGGCAGTGCTGAGACGGCATCGCAGCGGCCCCACACAGTGGCCCAGCGAGGGCGACGTCGAGGCGGCGGGTAGCAGAACGATAACAACCGACACCTCACGGTTTCTCCGTGCGTCGTGTGTTCTGCACGCCGATCGGAGTGCCTCAAGTGTGGTGCTTTTGACAGAAGAACACTGGTGCACTTTCCGGATCGCCGGAGTTCCTTCACGAGTGCGTCCAATGCGAGACACCTGCGGCTGCGGGGGTCTCGTACGACGCGATAACAAGAGAGTGAGAGATCACACATGGCGGGACAGAAGATCCGCATTCGACTGAAGTCGTACGACCACGAGGTCATCGATACGTCGGCGCGCAAGATTGTCGACACGGTCACTCGTGCCGGAGCAACGGTTGTCGGCCCCGTGCCTCTGCCGACTGAGAAAAACGTGGTCTGCGTGATCCGTTCCCCTCACAAGTACAAGGACAGCCGCGAGCACTTCGAGATGCGTACCCACAAGCGTCTCATCGACATCATCGACCCGACGCCCAAGGCCGTCGACTCGCTCATGCGTCTTGACCTGCCGGCCGACGTCAACATCGAGATCAAGCTTTAAGGGGGAGTGCCACCATGTCTGTCACTGTTTCTCCCACGCTGAAGACCAGCAAGGGCCTGCTCGGTACCAAGCTTGGAATGACTCAGGTCTGGGACAAGAACAACAAGCTCGTGCCCGTCACTGTCATCGAGATCAGCCCCAACGTCGTGACCCAGGTTCGCACCGAAGAGAAGGACGGCTACAGCGCCGTCCAGATCGCGGCCGGAGCCATTGACCCGCGCAAGGTGAATAAGCCCTCCGCCGGTCACTTCGATGCCGCGGGTGTCACCCCCCGCCGCCACCTCACCGAGGTCCGCACCGCCGACGCAAGTTCGTATTCGGCCGGCCAGGAGTTGACCGTTGACGCCGTCTTTGAGGCCGGCACCAAAGTTGATGTTGTCGGCACCAGCAAAGGCAAGGGTTTTGCCGGCGTGATGAAACGCCACAATTTCAAGGGCGTTTCGGCTTCGCACGGTGCACATCGCAACCACCGTAAGCCTGGGTCCATCGGAGCCTCCTCGACTCCTAGCCGAGTGTTTAAGGGCATGCGTATGGCGGGTCGCATGGGTGGCGAGCGGGTGACCGTGCTCAACCTCAAGGTGCACTCCGTCAACGCCGAAAAGGGTCTGCTGCTCGTCAAGGGCGCTGTTCCCGGTGCGCGCGGTCGTCTCGTGTTCGTTCGCAACGCCGTGAAGGGAGCGTAGTTCCGTGACTACCTCTATCGACATCCTCAATGTCACAGGTCAGAAGACGGGCTCGTATGAGCTTCCCGCCGAACTCTTCGATGTCCAGACCAACATTCCCCTGATCCATCAGGTTGTTGTCGCTCAGCTCGCTGCAGCGCGTCAAGGAACCCACAAGACGAAAACCCGGGGTGAGGTGTCCGGAGCGGGACGTAAGCCCTTCAAGCAGAAGGGAACCGGTCGTGCTCGACAGGGTTCCATCCGTGCCCCACACATGACGGGTGGTGGTGTCGTCCACGGGCCGACTCCCCGTAGTTATGCGCAACGTACTCCCAAGAAGATGATCGCCGCGGCTTTGCTCGGTGCTCTCTCGGACCGCGCGCGCGGTGCCCGGGTTCACGTGGTCGAGTCGCTGACCCTGGGGGAGACTCCCAAGACCAAGGACGCTCTGGCCGCGCTCAACGCTCTGTCGGTGTCGCGCAACGTTCTCGTAGTACTGGAGCGCGACGATTACATCGCCGAGCTGTCGCTGCGCAACGTGCCCTTTGTGCATATTCTCCCGGTCGACCAACTCAACGCGTACGACGTGCTCGTCTCCGACGACATCGTGTTTTCGAAGGGCGCCCTCGATGCGTTCATTGCGGCGAAGTCGGGCGCCGAATCCAAGAAGGAAGAGGTGAACGCATGAGTCAGTCCGTCGCGTTCAACAAGGACCCCCGTGACATCATCATTTCCCCGGTGGTCTCGGAGAAGTCCTACGGCCTGATTGACGAGGGCAAATACACCTTCGTCGTCGACCCGCGCTCGAACAAGACCGAGATCAAGCTCGCAATCGAGAAAATCTTCGGTGTCGAGGTCGCGTCGGTCAACACGCTGAACCGTCAGGGCAAGACCCGCCGCACCAAGTTCGGTGCCGGTAAGCGCAAGGACACTAAGCGCGCGATCGTCACGCTCAAGTCCGGTTCTATCGACATCTTCACGAACGTCGGCTGAGCCGAGGAAGCGTAGAGGAAACAGACAATGGCTATTCGTAAATACAAACCCACGACTCCGGGTCGCCGCGGCTCTAGCGTTGCTGACTTTGCCGAGATCACGCGCTCGACGCCCGAGAAGTCGCTGCTTCGCCCGCTATCCAAGACCGGCGGTCGCAATAACTCTGGTCGCATTACGACCCGTCACATCGGTGGCGGTCACAAGCGCCAATACCGTCTCATTGACTTCCGTCGGAACGACAAGGACGGTGTCAACGCCAAGGTCGCGCACATTGAGTACGATCCCAACCGCACCGCGCGCATTGCGTTGCTTCACTTCGTGGACGGCACTAAGCGCTATATCTTGGCGCCGAACAAGCTCTCGCAGGGTGACATTGTGGAGTCGGGTGTCGGCGCTGATATCAAGCCCGGTAATAATTTGCCGCTGCGCAACATACCGACCGGTACGGTTATCCACGCCATCGAGATCAAGCCGGGAGGCGGCGCTAAGCTCGCTCGTTCGGCTGGAGCCTCTGTTCGCCTTGTTGCCAAAGACGGTCCGTATGCGCAGCTCCGCTTGCCCTCGGGTGAAATCCGTAACGTTGATGCCCGCTGCCGCGCCACGATCGGTGAGGTCGGCAACGCTGAGCAGTCGAACGTCAACTGGGGCAAGGCCGGCCGCATGCGCTGGAAGGGTGTCCGCCCTACCGTCCGGGGTGTCGCCATGAACCCGGTTGACCACCCACACGGTGGTGGTGAGGGCAAAACCTCCGGTGGTCGCCATCCGGTCAGCCCGTGGGGCCAGGCGGAGGGACGCACCCGTCGTCCACACAAAGAGAGCGACAAGCTCATTGTTCGTCGCCGCACCGCCGGCAAGAAGCGCAAGTAGCCCCGGAAGCAGAGAAGGAACGCGTAGAAGATGCCTCGCAGTCTTAAGAAGGGCCCCTTCGTTGACGACCACCTGCTCCGCAAGGTGTTCGCAGCCAACGAAGCCGGCAGCAAGAACGTCATCAAAACCTGGTCGCGCCGCTCGATGATCATCCCGGCGATGCTGGGTCACACGATTGCGGTTCACGATGGTCGCAAGCACATTCCCGTGTTCGTCACCGAGACCATGGTTGGACACAAACTCGGCGAGTTCGCCCCCACTCGGACCTTCCGCGGTCATGAGAAGGACGACAAGAAGGGTCGTCGCCGCTAAGCGGTGACGAGAAGGAGGAGAGAAATGGTGGAGTCGATCGCACGCGTGCGACACATCCGCGTCACCCCCCAGAAGGCTCGCCGTGTCGTGAACCTGATTCGCGGGAAACAGGCTCAGGAAGCCTTGGCCATCCTGAAGTTCGCCCCTCAGGGCGCATCCGAGCCGGTGTACAAGCTCGTCGCCTCAGCAATGGCGAATGCTCGCGTCAAGGCAGACGCCTCGAACGAATACCTCGACGACCAGGACCTGTTCGTGTCCCGCGCCTTTGTCGATGAGGGAACCACTCTCAAGCGATTCCAGCCCCGTGCCCAGGGTCGCGCCTTTCGCATCAATAAGCGCACCAGCCACATCACCGTCGTGCTGGCCACTCCTGAGGAGGGAGCCAAGTAATGGGTCAGAAAGTCAACCCCTACGGTTTCCGTCTGGGAATCACCACCGATCATGTGTCGCGCTGGTTCTCCGACAGCACCAAAAAAGGTCAGCGCTATAGCGACTATCTCGCGGAGGACATCAAGATTCGTCGTCTCCTCGCGGCGCAGCTGGACCGTGCTGGCGTTGCCCGCATAGAGATCGAGCGGACCCGTGACCGTGTTCGCGTCGATATCCACACTGCCCGTCCCGGCATTGTGATCGGTCGCCGCGGTGCCGAAGCCGAACGTATTCGTGCTGATCTTGAAAAACTCACCGCCAAGCAGATTCAGCTCAACATCCTCGAGGTGAAGAATCCGGAGGCCGAGGCTCAGCTGGTTGCCCAGGGTATCGCCGAGCAGCTTTCGGCTCGCGTGGCTTTCCGTCGCGCGATGCGCAAAGGTTTGCAGGGCGCTCAGCGTGCCGGCGCTAAGGGCGTCCGGATTCAGGTTTCTGGCCGTCTTGGCGGCGCGGAAATGAGCCGATCTGAGTTCTATCGTGAGGGGCGCGTGCCGCTGCACACTCTCCGCGCGAATATCGACTACGGCTTCTACGAGGCGAAGACAACCTTCGGTCGCATCGGTGTGACGGTGTGGATCTACAAGGGCGATATCACCAACCGGGAGCTTGCCCGCGAGCAGGCGAACAGCAAGTCGTCGCGTCCCGAGCGCAGCGACCGTCCGCGCCGTGCCCCCCGCCAGCAGAGCGAGGCGCCCGTCGTAGCAGGAGTTGAGGCATAAATCATGTTGATTCCGCGTCGAGTCAAACACCGCAAGCAGCATCACCCTGGCCGCTCAGGCCAAGCCACGGGCGGCACCAAGGTGTCTTTCGGAGAATTCGGTATCCAGGCCCTCACCTCCGCCTATGTAACCAACCGTCAGATCGAGTCGGCTCGTATCGCCATGACGCGTCACATCAAGCGTGGTGGAATGGTATGGATCAACATCTATCCCGACCGTCCGCTCACCAAGAAGCCGGCCGAGACTCGCATGGGTTCCGGTAAGGGTTCGCCAGAGTGGTGGGTCGCGAACGTCAAGCCGGGTCGCGTCCTCTTCGAGGTCGCCGGTGTCGACGAGCAGCTCGCTCGTGAAGCCATGACCCGTGCTATCCACAAGCTGCCCCTCAAGGCACGCATCATCAAGCGCGAGGAGGGAGACGCGTAATGGCGATCGGATCCAAGGAGCTCGTCCCCGCGGAGCTCGACACCTTCGAGGACGAACGCCTCGTCACGGAGTTGAAGAAGGCCAAGGAGGAGCTGTTCAACCTCCGTTTCCAGTCCGCCACTGGCCAGCTGGATACCAACGGTCGTCTGCGTGCCGTCAAGCGCGATATTGCCCGCATTTACACGATCATTCGTGAGCGTGAGCTGGGTATCCGTGCCACCCCCGTCTCTGCTGTCGCTCCGGCCACAGCAGAAAAAAAATCCACGATTAGACGTGCCGCCCCGGCTGAGGTCGATGCGAACGAGTCGAATGAGGAGGCCAAGTAATGGCAACCGTCAGTGACACCGCCGGCCACGAGTCGGCCGCCCACGACGTCAAGGAGACCGGTGCTCGCGGATACCGCAAGACTCGCCGGGGCTACGTGACCAGCGACAAGATGAATAAGACCATCGTCGTCGAGGTCGAGGACCGCGTGAAGCACCCCCTCTACGGGAAGGTCATTCGCCGCACCTCCAAGGTCAAGGCTCACGACGAGCTGAACACGGCGGGGATCGGCGACCTTGTTCTCATCAGCGAGACCCGTCCCCTCAGTGCTTCCAAGCGCTGGCGCCTGGTCGAGATTCTCGAGAAGGCCAAGTAGGCCCCCGGCCTGCTAGTGAGTAGGAGACACACATGCTTCAGCAAGAATCCCGAGTCAAAGTTGCCGATAACACCGGTGCCAAGGAACTCCTGACGATCCGTGTTCTGGGAGGCTCCGGCCGTCGCTATGCCGGTCTCGGTGACATCATCGTTGCCACTGTTAAGGACGCTATTCCCGGTGGCAACGTCAAGAAGGGCGATGTGGTCAAGGCGGTCATCGTTCGCACCGCCAAGCAGACCCGTCGTCCCGATGGTTCGTACATCAAGTTCGACGAGAACGCTGCCGTCATTCTCAAAAACGATGGCGAGCCGCGCGGCACCCGCATCTTCGGTCCTATTGGTCGCGAGCTTCGCGACAAGAAGTTCATGAAGATTGCGTCGCTGGCATCGGAGGTTATCTAGTCATGGCCAAGATAAAGAAGGGTGACCTCGTCCAGGTCATCTCGGGCGCGACCCAGGCCCGCGGCGGAGATCGCGGCAAACAGGGCAAGGTGCTTGAGATCCTGACCGAGAAAAATCGAGTCGTCGTAGAGGGCGTGAACTTCATCAAGAAGCACACCCGCGTCGGCCAGTCGCAGCGCGGCACGAAGGAGGGTGGTATCGAGACCGTTGAGGCTCCGATCCATATTTCTAACGTTGCGCTTGTCGACCCGAAAACCAAGAAGCCGACTCGGGTCGGTCACCGCACTGTGACCGTTACCAAGGGCGGCGTGACTAAGACCGTTCGCGTTCGCTACGCGAAGGCGTCGGGTGAGGAACTGTAATGACGGACACCACCGCAGTGGCTGCGAAGGTTCAGCCACGGCTCAAGGCCAAGTATCGGGCCGAGATTGTCCCCGCGCTCACGGAGCAGTTTGGCTTCGGGAACCTCCACCAGGTTCCCGGCCTCGTCAAAGTGGTCGTGAACACGGGCGTTGGTGAGGCTGCCCGCGACAGCAAGATTATTGACGGTGCGATTAAGGATCTCGCCGCCATTACCGGTCAGAAGCCGCAGATCACCAAAGCCCGCAAATCGATTGCACAGTTCAAGCTGCGCGAGGGCCAGGCCATTGGTGCGCACGTTACTCTTCGGGGTGACCGCGCCTGGGAGTTCCTGGACCGCCTGCTTTCGGTGGCATTGCCGCGCATCCGAGACTTCCGTGGTCTTTCCGACCGACAGTTTGACGGTAATGGCAATTACACTTTCGGTATCACGGAGCAGTCGATCTTTCACGAGATCGACCAGGACCGCATCGACCGTGTCCGCGGCTTCGATGTGACGGTGGTGACCACCGCAAAGACCGACGAGGAGGGTCGCGCGCTGCTCAAGCAGCTCGGGTTTCCCTTCACCTTGGTGAACAACGCGTAAGAAGTTCTAGGTGGCCGGAGGTCGGTGACAATCGCTCTCCGGTCTTCTTCCGCCCTGGCACAGAGGTATTCGTGCAGCTGGTTCTCGATCCGAAGCCTGTTGCCGTGTAGCATTGCTCGTTGGTCTGCGTTCGCGCGGCCGAATGGGCGCCGACGTCGTCGGCGCCGTCCCACACCACAGGTCGTCACTCGTGTTAAGGGTGCCGAAACCAGGCGAGAAAGGCATCATCAGCCATGACTATGACTGATCCGGTCGCAGATCTGCTGACCAGAATCCGCAACGCGAACTCCGCGCATCACGACTCTGTTTCCCTTCCCGGTTCCAAGCTCAAAGCTCACATTGCTGAGATTCTCAAGCGTGAGGGCTATATCGCCGATTGGAAGGTCGAGGAAAACCGCGTCGGCACGACGCTCTCTATCTCTCTCAAGTACGGTCCGAACCGCGAGCGGTCCATCGCCGGAATTAAGCGAGTGTCGAAGCCCGGGCTGCGTGTGTACGCGAAGTCAACCGAGATCCCCACGGTCCTCGGTGGCCTCGGAGTAGCCATCCTGTCCACCTCGAGCGGTCTGCTCACTGACCGCCAGGCCGAGAAGAAGGGCGTGGGTGGGGAAGTCCTCGCCTACGTGTGGTAACCCCTCATGTCGCGTATTGGAAAACTCCCTATCGAGATTCCGGCGGGCGTTGACGTTTCTGTCACCGACTCCGCTGTGACGGTCAAGGGCCCCAAGGGTGAGCTCACCGTTTCGGTGGCTAGCCCGATTCAGGTTCTCGTCGAGAACAACCAAGTGCTGGTCTCGCGCCCGGACGACGAGCGCGCTTCCCGCTCGTTGCACGGCCTGACTCGAACTCTTATCGCGAACGACATCATTGGCGTCACCCAGGGCTATTCGAAGGGTCTCGAGGTCGTTGGAACCGGTTATCGTGCGGTGGCCAAGGGTTCAGACGTAGAGTTCGCGCTCGGCTTCTCGCACCCTGTCATCGTCACCCCACCTGCGGGGATCTCCTTCACGGTGGAGGGTACCAACAAGGTCACCGTGCATGGCATCTCGAAGCAGGCCGTCGGTGAGGTTGCCGCCAACATTCGTAAGATCCGCAAGCCCGAGCCCTACAAGGGCAAGGGAGTGCGTTACGTCGGCGAGGTTGTTCGCCGCAAGGCCGGAAAGAGCGGTAAATAATCATGGGTCTCGGAACCAGAGGAAAGAGCAAATCCGCCGCTCGCGGTCGGCGCCACGACCGCCTGCGCAAGAAAGTGATCGGATCCGCCGAGCGCCCCCGCCTCGTCGTGAACCGTTCGGCCCGCCATGTCTTCGTGCAGGTTGTTGACGACGCGCGGGGCACTACTCTCGTCTCGGCATCAACCCTTGAGGCTGATCTTCGGGCATTCGATGGTGATAAAACGGCCAAGGCCCGCCGGGTCGGCGAACTTGTCGCCGAGCGCGCTAAAAAGGCTGGGGTTGAGGCGGTTGTCTTCGACCGCGGAGGCAATAAATACGCCGGTCGCGTCGCTGCGATCGCCGATGGAGCACGAGAGGCAGGACTCAACCTGTGAGCGCCGCAGAAAACAAGGAATCCGAAGTCGTCGCCGTGTCGGAGGCTCCCGTCGAGACTGCTGCTTCCACGCAGCCGCAGCAGGATGGCCGTGAGTCCCGTCGTGGCGGTCGTGACCGTCATCAGGGTGGCCGTGATCGCGGAGGCCGTGACTCCGACAAAAGCCAGTTCCTCGAGCGGGTGGTGACCATCAACCGCGTGTCGAAGGTCGTCAAGGGTGGTCGTCGCTTCAGCTTTACCGCTCTTGTCATAGTCGGTGACGGAAACGGCCTGGTGGGCGTTGGTTATGGCAAGGCCCGTGAGGTCCCGACCGCTATCTCGAAGGGCGTTGAGGAGGCGAAGAAGAACTTCTTCCGTGTCCCTCGCGTGGCATCGACGATCCCCCACCCGGTTCAGGGCGAGGCTGCGGCCGGCGTCGTGCTTCTGCGCCCTGCAGCCGCGGGTACCGGTGTTATCGCCGGTGGTCCGGTTCGCGCGGTGCTTGAGTGTGCTGGCATTCACGACGTGCTGAGCAAATCGCTCGGCTCGTCAAACACGATCAATATCGTGCACGCGACCGTTGCGGCTCTTCAGCAGCTCGAGGAGCCGCGGGCTGTTGCCGCTCGTCGTGGTCTCGACTTCGACCAGGTTGCTCCCGCTCGTCTTGTTCGCGCCGAGGCTGACGCTCTCGCGGCCGCGTCCGCAGCGAAGGTGGGTGCGTGATGGCTCAGCTCAAGGTAACCCAGATCAAGTCGAAGGTCAGTGAAAAGCAATACCAGCGTGACACGCTGCGCTCGCTTGGCCTGAAGAAGATCGGTCAGAGCGTGGTCCGCGAGGACAACGCCCAGAACCGCGGATACGTGAAGACCGTCGCCCACCTGGTGAAGGTTGAGGAGATTGACTAATGGCTGAGATGAAGCAGGCCGTCGCGGGGGAGTCAACGATTTCCACCCGGGCGACCACCACGAAGGGTACCGCGGAGACCAAGGAGCACCTGCTCAAGGTGCACCATCTGCGCCCGGCCGCCGGGGCCAAGAAAGCCAAAACACGCGTGGGTCGCGGTGAAGGCTCGAAGGGCAAGACCGCTGGTCGCGGCACCAAGGGAACGAAGGCTCGCTACCAGGTGCGACTCGGTTTCGAAGGTGGGCAGATGCCGCTGCACATGCGTACCCCGAAGCTGCGCGGTTTCAAGAATCCGTTCCGAGTTGAGTACCAAGTTGTTAACCTGTCCGCTCTTGCTGAGCTGTATCCTCAGGGTGGCGATGTCACCGTGGGTGGCTTGGTTGCCAAAGGTGCGGTACGCAAGAACGAGAAGGTTAAGATCCTCGGTGACGGAGAGATTGCCGTTAAGCTGAACGTCACGGTCGACAAGGTCTCTAGCTCCGCGGAGCAGAAGATTGTCGCTGCTGGCGGATCTATCAAGTAGCACCAAGCAACTTGTCGGTCGAGCTTGTCACGCTAACTCCTTTCGGGAGCACGTGACAAGCTCGACGTGTATCCCGCACCAAGAACTGAGCAGGAGACATTAGGTAGTGTTTGGCGCTGTAGCGCGGATTTTCCGCACCCCCGACCTCAGCCGCAAGATCGGCTTTAGCTTAGCGATCGTGGCGATCTTCCGACTGGGATCCTTTATCCCGTCTCCGTTTGTCGATTTCGGCGCCGTGAAAACCTGTCTTGCAGGTAACCAGGGCACCTCTGGTCTTTATGAACTCGTCAACCTTTTCAGTGGTGGCGCGCTGCTCCAGCTGTCGATTTTTGCGCTCGGGATCATGCCCTACATTACGGCGTCGATCATCGTGCAGTTGTTGCGTGTAGTCATCCCGCACTTCGAGACCCTCTATAAGGAGGGACAGGCGGGCCAGGGTACGCTGACGCAGTACACCCGCTACCTGACCATCGCTTTGGGTATCTTGCAATCGACGACCCTGATCACGGTGGCTCGCTCTGGCGCTCTGTTTGGCAACTCCGGTATTCCGGAGTGCTCGTCTCTTGTCATTGCCAATGAGTGGTATTCGGTGCTGCTCATGGTGGTTACCATGACGGCCGGTACCGGTCTGATCATGTGGATGGGTGAACTCATCACCGAGCGCGGCATCGGTAACGGTATGTCCCTGCTCATCTTCACGTCGATCGCGGCGCAGTTCCCGACCTCACTCTGGTCGATTGCCCAGTCGCGCAGCTTCGAGACTTTCCTCCTTGTCTTGGCCGTGGGGCTGGTACTGGTGGTGGGTGTCGTGTTCGTGGAGCAATCGCAGCGGCGTATCCCGGTGCAGTACGCCAAGAGAATGGTTGGTCGGCGCACCTACGGTGGGAATAACACCTATATCCCGGTCAAGGTCAACATGGCCGGTGTGGTGCCCGTGATCTTCGCGTCGTCGCTGCTTTACCTGCCTGCACTGATCGCGCAGTTCAACCAGCCCGCTGCGGGTCAGGAGGCACCGGCCTGGGTTACCTGGATCACGACCTATCTCACCAAGGGTGACCACCCGCTTTACATGGTGCTCTACTTTCTGCTGATTGTCGGATTCACCTATTTTTACGTGGCCATTACGTTCAACCCCGATGAAGTCGCCGACAATATGAAGCGCTACGGTGGTTTCATTCCGGGCATCCGCGCCGGACGTCCTACTGCGGAATACCTCAACTACGTTTTGACCCGTGTGACGCTGCCAGGATCGATTTACCTCGGCCTCATCGCCCTGGTGCCGCTGGTCGCCCTCGCTCTGGTCGGAGCGAACCAGAACTTCCCCTTCGGCGGCACATCGATCCTGATCATGGTCGGAGTCGGCCTCGAGACGGTGAAGCAGATTGACTCCCAGCTGCAGCAGCGCCATTATGAAGGGCTCCTCCGATGAACTCCAACCCGGTCGGCTTTCGTCTCCTGCTGATCGGACCTCCGGGCGCGGGTAAAGGAACCCAGGCTGCTCGGCTGTGCGAAATCCTCGGCGTGCCCGCCATCTCCACAGGAGATATCTTTCGCGCCAACGTGGCTAACGAAACTGAGTTCGGCCTTCAGGCCAAGAAGTATCTCGACGCGGGGCGTTATGTCCCGGATGAACTCACCAACGCGATCGTGCATGATCGTTTGCAGGAGGCGGATACTTCCACGGGTTTTTTGCTCGATGGCTACCCGCGCACCACGGAGCAGGTCGATGAACTTGATCGGATCCTCGCCGCGGACGGCAATCGACTCGACGCGGTCATTCAGCTCACTGCCGATCCCGACGAGGTCGTGGCCCGCCTGATCAAGCGGTCGGCTGAACAGGGGCGTAGCGACGACACCGATGACGTGATTCGACGACGCCTTGCACTATATGAGGAGCAGACGGCTCCGCTGATCGGCCTTTATGAGGACCGCGGCCTCGTCGTTGTTGTTGATGGGCTTGGACCTGTAGATGAAGTGACGGAGCGCATTGTCGCTGCCCTCGAAGGACACCGCGTGACTCGACTCGACAGTCCGGCCGCGTGAATCGTGGGGTCCCGGTTTTCTCTCTATAAGTCTCCGGCGCAGCTACAGGCGATGGTCGCGCCAGGGCTGGCGACGGCCGCGTGCCTTGATGCCGTCCGCGTCTTGCTGCGCCCCGGAGTCACGACACGTGAACTTGACCGTGCTGTTGAAGCGGTGATTAACGATCGCGGCGGGCGCTCCAACTTTTCCCTGGTGCCCGGTTACCGGCACACGATTTGCGCCTCGGTTAATGACGAGGTTGTTCACGGTATTCCGGGAGAACGAGTGCTGGCTCCCGGGGATATCGTCTCGATCGATAGTGGCGTAGAAATTGACGGCTGGAATGGCGACTCCGCGATGACACTCATCGTGCCTGACCCGACGCGACCGGAGGAAGTCGCCGCGCGCACCGAACTCAGTCGCGTCACGGAGGGCTCGCTCTGGCGCGGTATTGCGGCGCTCGCGTCAGCCCGCCACCTCAACGAGGTCGGCGCGGCGATCCAGGAATACATCGAGGATGAGGCAGAGCGTGTGGGCCGTAGCTTCGGAATAGTCACCGACTACATCGGCCATGGCATTGGTCGCAGCATGCATGAGGAACCACCGGTATTCAACTACCGGGTGCGTCAGCGCGGTCCAGAAGTAAAGCCGGGTTTGGCGGTCGCCATCGAGCCGATGGTCACGGCAGGTAGCCCCGAGACGCTGGTGCGGGACGACGAATGGACGGTGGCGACTGTTGACGGCAGTATGAGCGCGCACTGGGAGCACTCCGTTGCCGTGCATCGCGACGGCATCTGGGTGTTGACGCTCGAGGATGGCGGGGCTGCCGGGCTCGGGCCTTATGGGATCGTGCCCACCCCCATCGCCGCGGCGTGACTGCGCGTCTTATGCCGAACTCTCCGTTGTGGCGACGCGAGATCAACTTCTTGTCGGATAGCTGGTGTGATGCGAATGGACGCGGTTGCCGTTACGGTGAGGAGGCTTCCACGACCTTCAGCGCCTGTCGGCGCTGAACTGCCGCCTCGCGCACAGGCGCGTCGCGGTCATTCTGAGCCGTGGCTCGGGCACCATTAACACGCTCGTACTGACCCGATGAGGATCGACGCAGCGCAGACTGCCACACGAAGGAGAAATGTTCATGCTCGAGCGCACCGTGACGGTTGCATCATCACAGGGCCTTCACGCGCGCCCTGCTTCGCTTTTTAGTCAGGCCGCGGCGAAGTCGGGCCAGAAAGTTCTTGTCGCCAAGGGGGAGGGGGCTGCGGTTAATGCTGCGTCCATCCTGGGGATCATCTCGCTCGGCATTGAGTGTGGCGACGAGCTCACCATCAGCGTTGAGGGTGATAACGAGCAGGCTGTGTTAGACGAACTTGCGGAGTTTGTGAGCACTGACCACGACGCCTGAGCTGGTACCGCCTCCGCGAACGGTGGCGGTTTAGCGTGCATAGGCACCTATCTCCGCGGAAGCCCCCCACCATAGTGGCGACCACGCGGGTTGGATCACAGTGACGGGCGGACTCCGTTCGCCTTCTTCTCTCATCGCCGAGACTCACGATAGGAATTCCCGTACCTCATGACGCTGTCTACGCCCCCCACCGCCTCCCTCAAGCTCCACGGCACCGGAGTGGGGCGTGGCTACGCCTTCGGACCGGTGTTGCGGATGCCCGAGCCGCTACCGGATCCGCAGGACCATCCGAGTATGCTCACCATTGTTCAGGAGCAGGAGCGTGCAGCGACGTCGCTCTCGGCGACGGCGGCAACCATTCGTCGCCGCGGCGAGCGGGCAGGCGGCTCAGCACAGGACGTGTTAGACGCTCAAGCGATGATGGCAGAAGATCCGGCACTCGCCGAGGATGTCAAGGCTCGCATTAGCGTCGGCAAGACCGCCGAGCGTGCTGTGTATGAGGCGTTCGCGGGATTCCGCGATGCACTGCTCGCTCTCGGCGGCTATCTGGCCGAACGGGCGAGCGACCTCGATGATGTCTCGCAGCGCGTCGTGGCGCACTTGCGTGGCGTGGCGGCTCCCGGCGTTCCGGAATCGGACGAGCCGTTCGTGCTGGTTGCCCATGATCTTGCTCCGGCCGACACTGCGCTGCTCGACCTCGAGAAAGTACGTGGGCTGATCACCAGTGATGGCGGTCCTACCTCGCATACAGCGATCCTCGCTCGTGAGAAGTCGATTCCCGCTCTTGTCGGCACGGGCGGCGCGCGTGATCTTCAGGACGGCCAGCTGGTCATTGTGGATGCTGCGTCGGGCGTTGTGACCGTCAACCCTTCGGAGGCTGAGATCAGCGAGGTGAAAGCGGCCATCGCGCAGCGAGGCGAGGTACGAGCCGCTCTCGTTGTGCCTGGTGCTCTCGGTGACGGTCGCCCGATGCCGCTGCTGGCTAATCTTGGCTCCGTCGACGACGTGAGGAACGCGGTCACGTTGGGCGCTGAGGGCGTGGGTTTGTTCCGTACGGAATTTCTCTTCCTCGATGCAAAACAGGCGCCGACCGTCGCCGAGCAAGCGGAACAGTACACCCGTCTTCTGGCCGCCTTTCCCGGCCAGAAAGTTGTTGTTCGCGTCCTCGACGCCGGTGCCGACAAACCACTGAGCTTCCTCAACGAGGACCGCGAGGAGAATCCAGCGCTGGGGGTTCGTGGCCTACGGGCCTTGCGCGCCAATGAGCAGATCCTCCGCGACCAGCTGAATGCACTTGCCCAGGCAGATGCGGCGACCGATGCAGATCTCTGGGTGATGGCGCCGATGGTGGCCACCGTTGAGGAAGCGCGGTATTTCACCGCGGTGGCACGGGAGCTCGGTATCCGCACCGTCGGCGTGATGGTGGAGATACCCTCGTCCGCCCTGCTCGCCGATCGGATTCTCCAGGTTGCTGATTTCGCCTCTGTCGGTACCAACGACCTCACCCAGTACACGCTCGGTGCTGATCGAATGCTCGGCACAGTGTCTGCCTACCAGAACCCGTGGCACCCGGCCGTGCTTCGACTTATCCACGAGGTCGGATGCGCAGGCGCAGCACTGAGCAGGCCTGTCGGCATCTGCGGCGAGGCCGCCGCCGACCCACTGTTGGCCGTGGTCCTCGCGGGCTTGGGCGCGACGAGCCTTTCCATGTCGCCGTCGGCTTTCGCCGATGTACGCGAGGAGCTGGCGCGGCACACCTTTGCAGACGCCCAGCGCTTCGCCGAACGTGCGCTCGCGGCCGACAGCGCTGCCGCCGCACGATCGGCGGTAATGGAGGCGATTTCCGCCAGTTAGCCTGTGGTTTTCCGACTGATTCCTCTGCACGGCGGTGCTACTCGGGAGACTGGTTGCCTCATCAGTGTTTCCGCTCCCAAGAACGTCGCCGCTCCTAGAAATCGGAGAACGCACATGACACTGACGTCAGCCAACCCGGTGCACGGAGGACTGCGCGTGCGTGTTCAGCGTTTCGGTGCCTTCCTTTCGGGGATGGTCATGCCGAACATCGCGGCCTTTATCGCGTGGGGCTTGCTCACGGCCCTCTTCATACCGAGCGGATGGTTGCCGCTGCTGGGTATCAACGCCGTCTGGGTCCAGCAGCTCGGTGGCTGGAGCACGGATCCCGCGGTCACCCACCTGGGGCTTGTCAACCCGATGATCACCTACCTCCTCCCTCTGCTGATTGCTCATACCGGTGGTCGGATGGTGTACGGCGTCCGCGGTGGAGTCGTAGGCACCATTGCCACGATGGGCGTGATCGTCGGTGCCGGTATTCCCATGTTCCTCGGTGCGATGGTGATGGGTCCGCTCTCAGCGTGGCTGATGAAAAAGGTCGATGCGCTCTGGGGTGGCACAATTAAGCCCGGATTCGAGATGCTGGTCAACAATTTTTCGGCCGGGATCATGGGCCTCCTGCTCGCGCTGCTTGCCTTTGTCGGCATCGCCCCGCTCGTAGTCAGTCTGTCAGCGGCGCTCAGTGCCGGTGTCCGGTCGCTGGTGACGGTAGGTCTGCTCCCGCTGACCAGCGTGGTAATTGAGCCCGCAAAAATTCTGTTCCTTAATAATGCGATCAATCACGGCATTCTTACCCCGTTGGGTGTGCAACAGGAAGCGGAGGCGGGTACATCAGTTCTTTTCCTCCTCGAAGCTAATCCCGGTCCCGGTATGGGCGTATTGCTCGCATATGCCGTTTGCGGTGTGGGCGTTGCGCGCGCATCTGCTCCTGGGGCGGCGATCATTCATTTCCTCGGTGGTATTCACGAGATTTACTTTCCGTACGTGTTGATGAAACCGACTCTGGTGACGGCCGTCATTCTCGGAGGCGCCACCGGCGTCGCAACAAACGTTGCGTTCAACTCGGGACTGCGCGCTCCTGCCTCGCCCGGCTCCATCATCGCCGTGCTCGTGGAGACGGCACACGACAGTCTCCTCGGTGTGGTCCTCTCGGTGGTTGCGGCCACCACGGTCTCTTTTGTGGTTGCCTCGGTGATTATCCGCTCGAGCCGCGCGCATGACCTCGCCGCCGATTACCGGGGAGAGAACGTCTTTGGTGCTGCGGTCGCTGCGAATGAGGCGAATAAAGGTGCAGAAAGCGCCGTGGCTACTCTGCTCGACTCCAGCGGCGCGAAGATGCAGCAGGGAGTGGCGGCTCCCCTCGTGCGCACAATTGTCGTCGCCTGCGACGCCGGCATGGGCTCGTCTGCGATGGGTGCCTCTGTACTGCGGCACATCATGACGAAGGCAGGCTATGACGATGTCACCGTTACCAACCGGGCGATTGCCGAGCTCGAGGACGATGTCGATCTGGTGATCACTCAGAAGGAGTTGACCGAACGCGCCCGTGAACGCGTCCCGGGCGCGATTCATGTGTCGGTGGATAACTTCATGAACAGCGCACAGTACAACGAGGTTGTCGCGCTGGTTGCGCGGCAGCATGCCATTCCGACCGACCCGTGACCGATATGTACGGCAAGGAAATCAGAGCGAGAGACGAACGCCGCTTTTCACCCCACAGATTTCCCGTGTTCTGTGCCATCTGGAAGGACTGACGCTATGACTGCTGTGCTTACTCTCGGACAGATCGACCCCTCGGGAGCTGCTACAACAAAGGAGGCGGCCATTAAAGAGGCTGCGGACCTCCTGGTCCGCGCTGAGGCGGTGACTTCGACGTATTACCAGGCGATGCTTGCGCGGGAAGCGACGATCTCTACTTTTATGGGCAATCTGCTCGCCATTCCGCACGGCACCAACGACGCCACGCGCGAGATCCGGTTTTCTGCGCTCTCGTTCGTGCGTTATGCGCAGCCGATCGACTGGGACGGTCACGAGGTGCGTTTCGTTATGGGTATCGCAGGTATCAATAACGTCCACATCGAGATGCTCTCCAAGATTGCCCTCCTTTTCTCGGAGAACGACGAGGTGCAGAAACTGCTTGACGCCCCGGACGCGCAGACCCTCTACCACTTGCTGAGCGGAATCAACTCGTGATGCCGACGGCTGTCCATTTCGGCGCGGGGAATATCGGCCGCGGTTTTATCGGTCCGATCCTGCACGGCGCAGGGTACGACATCGTCTTTGTCGATATCAGCGCCGGACTCGTCGACCGGCTTGCTGTCGTAGGCAGCTACGAGGTGCACGAAGTGGGGGAGACACCGGTGACGCGCGTGATCAACCGCTTCCGCGCGATCAACTCACGCAGTGATGCGGATGCGGTGGTGCGTGAAATCGCCTCTGCGGAGATCGTGACCACCGCCGTCGGCGCGGACATTCTCCGCTTCGTTGCGCCCGTTATCGCGAAGGGCCTTGCTGCGCGGCCGGAGAAAGCGGAACGTCTGGTCGTGATGGCGTGCGAGAACGCGATCGGCGCCACGCGCCTGTTGCAGACGGAGGTTGCCGCGGCTCTTGGCCTGGACGAGTGGGAGCGCTTGCGCTCTCAGGTGGTGTTCGCGGATACCGCGGTCGATCGGATTGTCCCTCAGCAGGACTCTCGACGCAGGCTCGATGTGACTGTCGAAAGCTTCTCCGAGTGGATCATCGACCGTACGCCTTTCGAAGGTGGCGAGCCCACGCTCCCCGGTGTGACTTATGTCGATGACCTTGAGCCCTATATTGAGCGCAAGCTGTTCACGGTAAACACCGGTCACACCGCCGCCGCTTATGTCGGCTTTGCCGCGGGGGTGCACACACTTTCGGCGGCGCTCGCCCTGCCCGAGGCACAGCACACGGTGAAAGCGGCGCTCGAGGACACTACGGTGCTGCTTATCGCTAAGCACGGCTTCAGCCGCGTGGAGCATCAGGCCTACGTCGAAAAGGCACTCGCCCGGGCGGCTAATCCTCATCTGAGAGACACTGTGGAGCGGGTGGGGCGTCAGCCGTTGCGCAAGCTTTCGCGGCACGAGCGTTTTGTTGGGCCGGCGGCCGAACTCGCTGAGCGGGGGCATACTCCTTCCGGGCTCCTGGCGGCAATCAAAGCCGCGCTGCGCTTTGACCTGCCGGAGGATCCGCAGAGCGTGGAACTGCAAATGATGCTCGCGACTCTTTCTCCGGAGCAATTCGTGGCGGAGGCGATGGGGATAGCCTTCGACCATCCGCTCTTCCCTCAGCTGGTCACGGTCGTGCGCGGCTGACGTCTCTCATGGGGCTTCACAAGAGATGCCAGCGCGTGAGAGGCCAGGCGACCGCGAAGACGCGGCCCGTCACACGGTCGATGGGGACCGTCTTCACACAGGAGTCGATTGGGCCGGAGCCACCGCGACAGTCGCCGAGGGAATCGTTCGATCTACTGCGGTGGTCGCCCAGAACGAAAAGCGTGTTCTCGGGGACAGAGTATTCCTGAAAGCAGCGGAGGGAGGCGGGAGCGGTCGAGCAGTCGAGCGTACCGGGGCTAAAGGGAAAATTCTGGAACACGTACGATTCATCGATCGGCTGACCATCAACAAGGATGTGTCCCTCGGCGTCGCAGCAGGAGACCCGATGCCCGCCGGTCGCGATCACTCTTTTCACCAGGAATTCCTCGTGGGATGGCCCAATGTTGGTGATGTCACCGAAAGTTTTGACGATCTCCGAGAGAGGGCTGCCCGCCTCATCGCTCGCCCCCCAGGCCGCGTTGCGTGAGAAGACGACGATCTCTTCTGCTTGAGGCCCGCCCTGGAGCGCGAGTGTGCGATCGACGAGTATGCGGTCGCCGAAGAAACCGCCTCCCTGGAGGGTGTTCTCCATCGAGCCGGTGGGCACCGTGTACACCTTCACGAAGAAGGTCTGGATGAGGGCGATAGCAACGATCGCGCCCACGATCGTGACCAGGGGATGCGAGTACCAGCGCTTCCCACTCGATTTCGTTTTTTTTGTGCCTACCATCTGCACTCCTCCGCTCGACGAGGGCAAGCCTAAAGGCCGTGGTAGTCAGGGTCGGACACGGCGCTCCGAGCCGGACACGCCCGAGCTGGTGCAGAAGCGGGAATTCGCGTACTATCGACTTTTGGTGTCTTGCGCGTGTCCCGACACGCCGACATACCGCGATCCGGGCTCTCGCCCGGAGTGGATCGTCGCGGAAACATTCGCACGACCAGTACACACTACTTCTGAACGACAGTGAGGCTATGGCCAAAAAAGACGGTGTCATCGAAATCGAAGGTGCGGTTGTCGAGGCACTCCCCAATGCGATGTTTCGCGTGGAGTTGACCAACGGACACAAAGTTCTCGCCCACATCTCGGGCAAGATGCGTCAGCACTACATCCGTATCCTCCCCGAGGATCGTGTGATCGTTGAGCTGAGCCCCTACGACCTGACCCGCGGCCGGATCGTCTACCGCTATAAGTAGATGGTAGCTCGCCCTGTTCGCGACGTGTGTGTCCTGTAAGGAACGGCCCCGGCATCCGCCGGGAGTACGACGCCAGCGATATCGAGGAAAAGAACCATGAAGGTCAACCCCAGCGTGAAGCGAATCTGCGATCACTGCAGGATCATCCGTCGTCACGGCAACGTGATAGTTATCTGCGGTAGCAACCCGCGCCATAAACAGCGTCAGGGCTAATCTTGTCTCGCCAAGGAATATCGAAGCGATAGGGCTTTTTGCGGGCACAACCGCAGAATGACAACTGAGGCCTCAACGACAACATCTCAATACAACGCAACGTCAGAAATCTCGCACTGCACCGGGCTCTCTCCGGGCAGGCGACGAGGACACCTTCGGTGGGAGGCCGGGGCACCGACGCTGCATCACACCTCCCTTCACTCACAGGAGAAGCCGCTATGGCACGTCTGGCCGGAGTCGACATCCCGCGCGATAAGCGCGTGGAAGTCGCACTGACCTACATTTACGGAGTGGGGCGTACGCGCTCGCTCGCCACCCTCAGCGACACCGGGATCGACCGCAACACCCGAGTCAAAGACCTGACGGACGAGCAGCTCGTGCTGCTTCGCGACTACATCGAGGGCAACTACAAGGTGGAGGGTGATCTCCGTCGCGAGGTTGCTGCTGATATTCGCCGCAAGGTCGAGATCGGCTCGTACGAAGGCCTCCGCCACCGTCGCGGCCTCCCGGTCCGTGGACAGCGCACCAAGACCAATGCGCGCACCCGCAAGGGCCCGAAGCGCACTGTCGCCGGCAAGAAAAAGGCCGGCCGCAAGTAACGCGGGCGACACGGACCAAGAGGAGAAACAGAATTGGCTACCCCTAAGTCGGCCGCTCGTAAGCCACGCCGCAAGGACAAGAAGAACATCGCTGTGGGCCAGGCCCACATCAAGTCGACGTTCAACAACACCATCGTCTCGATCACCGACCCTTCGGGGGGCGTCATCAGCTGGGCGTCGTCCGGCGGTGTCGGCTTCAAAGGCTCGCGCAAGTCAACGCCGTTTGCCGCTCAGCTTGCTGCGGAGTCGGCAGCGCGCCAGGCGCAAGAGCATGGCATGAAAAAGGTTGACGTTTTTGTCAAGGGTCCTGGCTCTGGTCGTGAGACCGCAATCCGTTCCCTCCAGGCTGCCGGCCTTGAAGTGGGTTCGATCAACGACGTCACTCCGCAGGCGCACAACGGCTGCCGTCCCCCGAAGCGTCGTCGCGTCTAGTTCCAGCACTCGCAGCCGTTGGTCGGCCGCACGATCCGCCCTTGATGATAGGTGGGGCCGACCGACGGAGTGTGCATTTCTTTCACAACTCTTTCATCTCGTAAACGCACATGTCATATAGCGGACATGTGATCGAAAGGAATCATCAGTGCTTA
This sequence comes from Rathayibacter toxicus DSM 7488, assembly GCF_000425325.1. Classification (GTDB taxonomy): domain Bacteria; phylum Actinomycetota; class Actinomycetes; order Actinomycetales; family Microbacteriaceae; genus Rathayibacter; species Rathayibacter toxicus. The sequence goes on along the minus strand of NZ_KE384349.1, from coordinate 289,211 downwards.
TCGCACAGCGTCCGACGCTCACTGAGGAAAACATCTCGGAGTTCCGTTCCCGCTTCGTCATCGAGCCTCTCGAGCCCGGCTTTGGCTACACACTCGGCAATTCGCTGCGACGTACCTTGCTCTCCTCTATCCCCGGTGCTGCGGTCACCAGCATCCGGATCGATGGAGTTCTGCACGAGTTCACGACGGTCCCCGGGGTCCGCGAGGATGTCACCGACATCATTTTGAACATCAAGGGTCTGGTCGTCTCCTCGGAGCATGACGAGCCCATTACCGCCTATCTGCGTAAGCAGGGAGCTGGCCAGGTCACTGCCGCAGACATTTCGGCCCCAGCCGGTGTGGAGATCCACAACCCTGAGCTGCTTATCGCCACACTGAACGACAAGGCGAAGTTCGAATTAGAACTCACGATCGAACGTGGCCGTGGCTATGTCTCGGCCACTCAGAATCGGAGCGAGTTCTCCGAAGCTGGCCAGATCCCGATCGATTCGATCTACTCGCCGGTGCTCAAGGTCACCTACCGTGTTGAGGCCACCCGTGCCGGTGAGCGCACCGATTTCGATCGTCTAGTCGTCGATGTGGAAACCAAGCCTGCTATCTCACCGCGCGATGCCATTGCCTCCGCCGGTCGCACCCTGACCGAACTCTTCGGCTTGGCCCGTGAGCTGAACAGCGCGGCCGAGGGTATTGAGATCGGTCCCGCCCCGGTCGATGCCGTCCTCTCGACTGAGTTGTCGATGCCCATTGAGGATCTTGACCTCTCGGTGCGCAGTTACAACTGCCTCAAGCGTGAGGGCATTAACAATGTCAATGAGCTTGTCGCTCTTTCGGAGACGCAACTGATGAACATTCGCAACTTCGGGCAGAAGTCGGTGGATGAGGTCAAGGAGAAGTTGACGGAGTTGGGTCTGTCGCTCAAGGACTCGGTTCCCGGGTTTGACGGTGCCCATTTCTACAGCTACGACGACGAGAGCATCTAAGTCTCCCGCTCCTGGGGCCCCGGCCCTTGAATGTTTCGACCTGCTGACACCCTTTTTTAGTACTGGAGTAAAGCCATGCCTAAGCCCACCAAGGGCCCCCGCCTCGGAGGCGGTCCCGCACACGAGCGTCTGCTGCTCGCGAACCTTGCCGCGGCCCTGTTCACGCACAAGAGCATCAAGACCACCGAGACCAAGGCCAAGCGTCTGCGTCCGCTCGCCGAGCGCCTGGTCACCTTCGCCAAGCGCGGTGACCTGCATGCCCGTCGTCGGGTGCTCGCGACGATCAGCGATAAGGCGGTCGTGCACGAACTCTTCACCGAGATCGCGCCGCTCGTGGCCGAGCGTGAGGGCGGTTACACCCGCATCACCAAGATCGGCCCCCGTAAGGGAGACAATGCTCCGATGGCGGTGATCGAACTCGTTCTCGAGCCCGTCACTCCGAAGGTGAAGAAGTCGCGTACTGCCGCCTCGCCAACCGCGGACGCGCCGGCTGAGGTTGCGCCGACCGCCGATGAGGCGTCCGTCGCCGAGGAGTCCGCGCCCGAGGAGACAACCGGACAGGATGCAGCTGCCAAGGACACGAGCGGCGCCGCCGAGTAGTTTGTGCGTGCTCTCGAGAGAAGCCCCCACCCCCTCCCAGGGGGTGGGGGCTCTTGTTGTTGTTCCCGCCGCCCTCCGGGGGTGTCACTGAGACGAGCCCGTCACGCGCTCTGGGCTACTCGTCACAATGCAGATGTCGGTTAATTCGGATGACGGAATTGAGATCAGGCCATTGCGTGTGTACGAGGCTGCTCGATACCTCTGTGCCCCGCCGCACTAAGGCTGCCCGCAAAACTACTCATGTACCTCTTTATGTATTTTTTCTCATTGACAGCGTCCGCAACGAGGCGTAAAAAAATATTTGCTAGAAATCTTCTGGCATAGGTAGGCATAAGGAAGGATGCGCTACGCATGCAATTCGGAAAGAAAACCGTCGCAGCTGCCGCTGTGGCGGTGGGAATCGTCGCAGGCCCGCTTCTCGCCACGACTACTGCCCAGGCGGCGGAAGTCACCCCTCACTACTCCATTTCGGTTGATGGCACTCACCTTAAATTCGACCTCACCGGAGCAACGTTCGTTGCAAAGAACGGAACATACGAAGTTGTCGGATTGGACGGAAAAGACTACGGAGCGCTCCCGGCAACAGCGGTAAGTAAGGATGGCGTCACTCGTGCGCTGCACTACACTGCAAATAACTCGCATGAAGTTATTATCTCTGCGAGCCCCCACGCGGGTATTGCGTTCACCGAGACGGACGACTACTGGCACTGCGCGGCGAAATCGGGGCTCACTGGAGGTAGTGCTTCTGGGGTGAGTGGGCTTTTCACGGGGCCATTTGATCCAGCGGTCGTGGTTGGCGGCACCGCCGTCGGGACAATTTTTTGCAACTGATGAGGTCAGTCATGCGAAAAAAATATCTACGTCAAGCTTTTGTGAACACTTTTTTCACCGCAGTGGCGTCTATGCTGCCATCGTTAGTATCTGGTAGCTCTTTTGTTCTCTGGCGTTTCGCTCTGGGTTGGCTCATTATGGCCCTTATTATGTCGTCAATCTCGTATTATAGATATCGCCAAGAGTTAAAACTGGGAAATCTTTTCTAAAGGGGTGAAAACGCGAGGTGGAATGGCGCGGGTGTGCTCATTCCACCTCCGTTTTGTGTAGGTGGCTTTGCCGTCGGCTTGTGGCCGCAAAGGGCGGATGGCTGGGGAGTGGAGTCCGGCCCGGCTGTTTTGTTCGCGCTGCTTCGCTGCATAAAAGGCAGCGCACGAAAATGCTCTCTGACGAGGTAAAGAAAAATCATGCGGAAAAATATCTACGTCACGCGTTTCTCCACACATTTTTCGCCGCCCTAGGGTAGACGATTCCTTCGTTGGCATCTGGTGAGCATTTCGTGCTCTGGCGTTTCGCTCTAGGGTGGCTCATTATAGCGGTTTCTCTGTCTGCGTTCTCGTACTATAGATATCGTCAAGAAGTTAAAACAGGAACTTATTTCTAACGGGGTAAATGGGGTAAAACGGGAGGCGGAGTGACGCGGGTGTGCCTCACTCCGCCTCCCGTTGATGTGAACGACTGTGCCAGCACACATTGTTTGGAATGGGTTGTGCACAGACATTCTTCGGAGAGAGGCGCCGCGCGATATGTCGCGGGCATACACTCGACGGGTGCTCCACCGCCTCCGTCTCGATCTGGCTTATGACGGTTCCTGCTTTTCCGGCTGGGCGAGGCAGCCCGGCTTGCGGACGGTGCAGGGCGTACTCGAGGAGGCGCTCGCGCGACTGCTGGGCTCTGATGAGACACCAACGCTCACCGTCGCGGGGCGGACCGATGCTGGTGTGCACGCGACCGGTCAGGTCGCTCATGTCAATCTTGGTCCCGAACAGTGGAGTCGACTCAGCGTGGCTCGGGGTACGCAGTCTTTCTCGCCCGAGCAAAAGCTGGCACGACGACTGCGCGGAATTCTCGGGCAGTACTCCGATCTATCGATCTCTCGGGTCTCGCGTGCGCCAGAAGGGTTCGATGCGCGGTTCTCGGCGCGTTGGCGCCGGTATGAGTACCGCCTTGCCGACGCTTCCGCGCTGCGGGACCCACTCCTGCGCGCATCGACGACCTGGGTGACGGAGTCGTTAGACGATGCCGCGATGTCGTACGCCGCTCTGTCCTTGGTGGGATTGCATGACTACGCCTCCTTCTGTCGCGGGCGAGTGGGCGCGACGACCATCCGCAGCTTGCTCGAATTCGACTGGGAGCGTGACGCCGATGGGGTGCTGCACGCCCACGTGCGCGCCGACGCGTTCTGCCACAGCATGGTCCGTGCGCTCGTTGGCGCTTGCGTCGCGGTCGGAGCAGGCAGGCTCGCGGTCGATGAACTCGTCGCGCTGCGCGATGCGGCCCAGCGCACGAACGCCTTCGTTGTTATGCCCGCGCGCGGTCTGATTCTCCGCGAGGTCGATTATCCCGAAGACACCGAACTTGCGGCACGCGCCGCTATGACCCGTGCGAGGCGGAGTCCGCTCGAGGGTGCGGTGACGCTGGAGGAGGCGGCGCCCAGCGAGGACACGTCAGACGACTTTGCAGGGGAGCGGTGACGCGCCTGCGTCCCTGGTTGTCGTCGCGTTCTGGGCGAAACACACCGATGAATGCCCGTAGATCCCGCATCCTCATCGCTAACGGCGAGTGCGCCGAGGCAGTAGCCGTGATCGATGTACTTCTGGTTGTGGCGGCCGACTAAATTTTCTTAGTGATCCAATTATCGGGTCGAATCGTCCCCAACAAATTGCATGATTTCTCGGTTGAGAAATCTCTCGAATAACTCCTGTGCATCCTCAGTATTGGGGGAACTCATGCGGTGTCCTCTCACATGTATCGATACCATCGACATCAGATCGGCGTGGGGATGCACAGCGATTCATGGTCCGATGATGCGGTAATCCTCGGTACAGTGGCCCGCCTCTCGTTTCTATCGCGGCTCGTACCCAGCAGCTGTGGAATGGGCTGATCTGAGGTAAGCGCGGCAATACTCGTCGACCGCGCTAGCGGCTGCGTCGTTAAGTCAGCTTCCTTGTGTAAATCTCAGAGATCACCACGGCCATTGGTGATCGACGTTGTTGCGAACAGTGCCGGAGGAGGTGGCCAGCAGCGCGCAGTTCGGTGGGGACGACCGAGTTATTGACTCTCCATCAGCAGCGAAAATATTTCTTGGCACGCGATGATCGGCTCCGCTAGGCTGAATCTGCTGACGGGGATACGAATCGTAAGACTCTATGGCATGAGAATTCCCAATGACGGGATTGCGAATGCCGAGATGGGGATACTCACCCGTCGTCGTGATAAATGCCAGGCAAAGACCGAGCTTTCGGGGGGTCAGACCTGGCTGTGTGAAGCTCGGGTGGGAAGAGGCGGGGTTTTCATGCCTGTGATGTGTCGAACACAGGGATTAGCTGAAACGCTGAGCCAACTCGGATACACGGACGTTCTTATGGTTCCGTGCTCAATTTTGCGAGAGCGATTCGACCCCGCTCACTTTGAGCGCACCTGGTTCCTGAGTCGTGAGGAAGAGGGAGTCGGCATCGGAGTTGGCCTGCTCGCCACGGGATCCAGGCCAATACTCCTCATACAAAACTCCGGTTTGGGGAACTCGATCAACGCACTATCGTCGCTCGCGACAGCGTACGAGATCCCGCTTGTCGTCGGGTTGACCATGCGCGGCGACGACGTGGAGGAGAATCCCGCCCAGATTCCCATCGGCCTCTCGACGGTGGGCATCATCGAGGCGATGGGCTGTTATAGCGAGTTGTTGACCAGCCTGGATCAGCTCACTGACGCTTTCATGAAAGCCGAAGATGAGGCGAAGCGACGAAAAAGGCCCGCGTTCGTTCTTATTCCGAGGGAGAGCCAGCTTGCTCACTAGGTCCGAACTGTTGCACGCCATCAGTCCTGCTATCGCGCGATCAACGGTGGTTGCGGCGCTAGGCAACACAAGCAGACAGATCTTCGCCGAATTTGATCATGAGCGATGCTTTTATCTGCTCGGATCGATGGGAATGCCGACGTCGGTAGGGCTGGGACTGTCCGTCGGTGCGGACCACGATGTTCTGGTCATCGAGGGGGACGGCGGTTTATTAATGAACCTGGGTGGCGTTGCCACTGCGGCTCGCTACGGTAGAAATAATCTCAAGATCGTGGTTGTCGATAACGAAGCCTATGAATCTACGGGTGCTCAGCCTAGCCACAGCGGGAAGGGTGCAAACCTCGCGACTATTGCTCACGGCTGCGGAATCTCGCGAGTCGTCGAGGTAACAACGCCTGACGATGCTTTCGCGCTGGACGCCTGGCTTCGCGAGCCGGGAGTTTCTTTGGCGGTCGCCAAGGTTGCGAACGCTAGCGACACGCCGCCTCGCGTTCAATTAACGCCTCCTGAGATATTTCATCGAGTGCAGAACAGCCTTCTCAAGGCGGAGAAATGAAGCGGGGCCTTGAGATACAAGGAATCACGGTGAAATGCATCGCTTCTGACGCGCGAACGTGCGCCGAAATGAGCGATCTCCTGCTGGATGCCCGGCCCGCCTACGAGGGTGATGTCGTGTTGGTAGAAGTTACCAGCCGCGGCGGTGAATATCAGGACGTAGAAGACCTCAATGGGCTCTCGCAGCAGCTGTACCCCGGAGATATTTTCCTGGGTGTCATCGGGAATCGAGACTCTGCCAAATACTTCTCCTCCTATGTTCCGGACGGAGGGTACAGTGTGCATGATCAAGAAGGGCTTGACTTGCTCTCGAACGGCGGAATTATTGGGCGCGCAGATAATACGCCAGCATACCTTTCTCCGCCGCTGACGGTTCGTTGCCTTGGTGTGTTAGTAAGATCGCAGGAGTCCGTCAACATTCTTCCTAGAGATTCGGTCGCACTCCCGCGCCTTCTTCCGCCTATCATTCTCGTGGGCGCCAGCTCGACGGACGCGGGAAAAACCACCTTGTCTTCGAACTTGATCCACTCGCTTAGCTATACGCAAGGCATGCGCGTCGCGTCCTGCAAACTAGCCGGCACAGGTTGTTTGGAGGACGTGCTCGCCCACAAGAATGCCGGAGCGCAATGGGTGCGCGACTTCCCAGACGCGGGTCTCCCCTCTACCTATACCGCCGAGAAGAACTACGTTCCCGGTGTGAGAAAAATTCTCTCGGAACTTGCGGACTGTAGCCCTGACGTGATACTGGCAGAGCTGGGCGGCGACCTCATCTGGGCAAACATCCCCGCGCTATTGCAGCTTAAAGAAGTAATGAGACACGTCGTGCGGCTAGTGATGATTCCCGCAGACGTTATGGGCGCAGTTGGCGCCAGGTACTTGCTTGAGGAATGGGGGGTGGATACGCAGGTGACGTGGTGTATACCGCCGAATCGGAATCCCCGCGCAGTCGGACGCCGAATGAGTAAGTATATCTCCGACCACTACATCGACATAAGGAATAATAAAGAGATCGACGCACTCGCTCTGGATATCTCTCGGCAGGTTGTCTCTCATGTCTAGGGATCTCCGCTTCAACTGGTATGCCCCGACCCACGGCGACGGACGTCTCATCGGTGGGCACGACGCGGAGCTCACCTGGAGCCCGCAGTATGTCAATCGCGTCGCACTTCGCGCAGAGGAGGCCGGCTGTGACGGGATCTTGCTGCCAGTAGGGCCGACCTGCGCTGACGCCATAGTCACCGCGGCTCACATTGCCTTGTCAACCGAACGACTGCGCGTCATAGTTGCCCTTCGCACAGGTGCAATCTTGCCCACTATTGCCGCGAAGAGTCTTGCAACTCTTTCTCATGTGGCGCCCCACCGGATTGCCGCAAATATTGTGACTGGTGCTTCTCCGATGGAACTCGCCATGGACGGCGACGCTTTGCCGCATGCAGATCGATACGAGCGCACTTCTGAATTTATTCACGTTCTCCGCAGAAGTTGGACCCATGAGTCATGTGATTATGCGGGGAAGTTTTTCACGGTCTCCAACGCTCATTTCGCGCCCACACCAATTTCGACAATCCCCGTCTATCTTGGCGGTGCGTCGGACGCAGCGGTGACAACTGCCGCACGATACGCCGACACCTATCTGATGTGGGGTGAGCCTGCAGCCGCGGTTGCCCAGCAATGCGAGCGCGTCCGCCTCTGCGCCGAAATGGAGGGTCGCCAGATTCGCTGTGGACTGCGAATCAATCTCATAGTTGACACGACACGCGAGCGAGCCTGGTCGCGCGCTCACAGCGGCCTCCAGGCCGTCAGCCATAAACAGAGGGTTAGCGCGGCCGAATACATCCGAGATAGCGATTCTGAAGGTCTTCGAAGAATTCAGGAAACACAAACGGCGCCAATTGATGAGCACTCTCCTTACTGGACCGGCATGGTGCCGTTCCGCTCAGGAAACTCCACCGCGCTGGTTGGTTCTCCAGAAGAGGTCTCGGACGCACTCGCGCAGTACGTCACGGCCGGCGTCGACGAATTCATTTTTTCCTCGTACCCGCACGACGAGACTTCCGAGCTGGTCGGCAAAGAGGTGCTTCCGCGTCTTCGTTCCCAGTTTCCCTCATATCTACCTGATTGGAGCGGCCGTTGATCAACGTCGTGAACCTCCGTGAGCTTGGCCCTGAGCGAGCAAGGGAGATCGTCCAGCTCGGTCTTAAGTTGAAGCGAGAGCCGAGCGAACTCGCAGGACGGCTTGCGGGTAAAGGGCTGCTCATGATATTTGAAAAGCCTTCTACCCGAACAGCGCTTTCGTTTCAGGCTGCCATGGGTCGAATGGGCGGCTACTCGGTTGTGCTCGATTGGGACAAATCGAATTTTGCGATTTCTCCGATTGAGACTGAGGCGCGATATGCATCTTCTAATACTGACATTATCGTCGCACGATTGAAGCGCCATTCTGATCTACTTGTCCTCGCATCAAGTAGCATAGTGCCGGTAATAAATGGATGCGACGATCGCTTTCACCCCACGCAAGCCCTTGCCGATTTTCTGACTATTCTTGAGACATCCGGTCATCTTGGCGGTCAAACGTTGTGTTATGTCGGTGTTCTCAACAATGTCGCGAACTCTCTCATCGAGGGCGCCATGCTTTTTGGCGTAAATTTGCGACTCGTCACGCCTATTATTAACGAGCCCTCCTTCGACGAAGAGCTGATGTCTGAGGCGCTCGCGAGTGGCCTGGTGACGTCACACGAGAGTCTTCACGAGGGACTTCAGGGCGCAGGCTATGTCTACACGGATACGTGGATCGATATGGAAAACTATCACAGTCCGGAATATCAAGTAGAGCGCGAAAATCGCTTAGCCGTGATGCGTCCGTTTAGTCTCACATCTGAGTCCCTTGGTGATCGTCCGCTCTATATTATGCATGATATGCCTATACACCCAGGATTTGAGATCACGATGGAATTAGTTAACCATGCGCGTTCTGTTATCTATCGTCAGGCTGAAAATCGAATGCACGTTGAGCAGGCTTTGTTGCTAGAGCTTATTCATTAATGGCTACTTCGCGTTTCTGGTGAGTGACACAACGAGAAAGATAGCTGCGGGTGCCCACAACGCACTTTCGGTCCTCGTCGTCGAGGAAGCCGGTTTCCCGGTGCTCTGGTCGAGCGGAGGTGTCCCGCAAGGGGTCCCTGACGGAAGGTTTGCAGCGATGGTGCCCAGCGTTGAGACAGCTGCACTCGCGGGCGTCCGCAGAGAAGACAAGTCCTTTGCCACATCACACAGCTTTGCTGGCGGGACCCAGGATCTGCTCCTTGTCGAGGACGTGGTTGCGTGTCTCGTAGCTGCCAGCGATGCCAAGCACCATCCGAACTTTGTTGTCATGGCAGGACGTGAGTCCTTTATCGAGAATGAGCCGGTCGAGGCTTCTGTAGACCAGATTGCGGCATTCATTGCACGGTACGAACGGTACATTACTGTGAGTGCGGTACCGACCGCGCGCACTGCAGTTTCTGCAGCCGATATCGGCACCCTGAGTATCTCTTCGGTAGGACACGCCACCCACACGACGAGAAGCACGGTTGCCGCAGTAAGCAATACTCTGCAGTCGATCACATCTTCCGGAACCATCGCTCCTCTGAAAGAGGACCTCGCCCCGACGGCCGCTCTTTTCGAGCTACAGCGATTGCCTCAGTTTCTTGCCGAAAAGAATGTGGTTGCGCAGCCTAGGATGCACGCGCTGAGGAACCTGGTTCTCTTGGGGAAGTTCTTCGCGCGCGCACGAACAGTGAGGTCAAGATTATTCGGGGACGGTTGTCGGAGACAAGGATATGACAATGCTTTTCTTTGTTGAGGCTGCTATGACTGGCGCCGGGCTCACGATGCTTCAGGCTGTGACGCAGGCCGGCGAACGTACAGCTTTTGTGACGAGCAAGCGTGATCGCTACTCGCTCACGGCCGGTGCGGAGGTGTTGGGCTGGCTCGACGCGAATGGTCGTCTCATCGAGGTTGACAGTACTGACGCTTATGAGCGCCCTGCGAGCCTTTCAGCGCTGCTGAGCGGTCATGATCAGGAAGTTGGCGTCATCGCTGCCGGTGATCACTACCTGCCATATGCAGCACACTTGGCGAAGGATCTTGGCGCGGATTTCCTGACGGTTGAGGCAGTAGAGATTCTTCGTGACAAACGAGAAGCCCGAAAACTCTATGACCAATTAGGAGTGGGTAATGTACGCTGGTCTGACGCTCCTGACCCGCAGTCGGTGGCCTGTTTCGCCTCCAATATCGGTGGGCCGGTCGTTATCAAAAATGTTCGTGGCACAGGTAGTCAGGATGTTGTGATCGCTCGCGATGAGTCGGCCGCTGTTCGTGCCTGGTCGTCGCTGAATACAATCAATCGTTATTTGCGCGGTGATCTGATGGTTGAGGAGTATATTGCTGGCCCGCTGGTGAGTTGCGAGGTCGTCGTCAGCGACTCTCAAGTACGGCTCCTCGGTTTCACAGACAGGCACCTCTCAGCTCCGCCTGTAGCGTCGGAAATTGGCTACACATTCCCGGCAGATATTGGCAATTTTCATGAAAACATCATGTTTGCGGCTGTCGAAGAGATATCAAACGCTCTCCGCATCAGCCAGGGGGTCCTCCACAGTGAATTCGTTCTTACTTCCGCCGAAGCACATCTCATTGAGGTGAATGCACGCATGCCCGGAGCGCTCTTAAGTCATATGCTGCGGGACTGCCTTGATGGGGACTACTACGCGTTGGTAGCCAATGCTGCATTAGGTCGGCCAACCCGAGATCTGGCGCATAATGGAAAGTTCTCAAGCGGATATATCACCTATGCGCCGTTTAAGGCGAGGACTCTCGCAGCTTCCGATGTGGAAGCAGCGAGACGCTACCCGTGGGTGGTAGATGTGTTCGGCGGCGTAGGTCCGACGGAATTTGTCGGTCCGCCTGAAGACTACCGTGGTGCAATCGGCCACGTTCGCACTGTCGCACCCACCGCTTCCCTTTCCTTTGCGGCTGCCTATGGAGCAGCGCAGTGCCTTATTCCCCCCTTAGCCTCGATTCGATTTGACAAGGTCTGATCATTCATCATGCACACCGCGTAGCGCTTGATGCCGATGCCGCCTCTCGCTACGACTTCCCTGCGGAGGGAATCTACACATCCACGGCCTGGAATGCCGCCTTCATCGGGCGTGACGCGGACTCACACGTTATCTGCGTGACAGGCGAAAGTGGCTCCCTCATGGGAGTTGTTTTTGCGCATAGTTTCCCACGAGCACCAACTAACTTGGTTTATAACGCTCGCTCCGTTTTACGGGGGGCGCTCCGCGATCATCAGTTGCGAGACGAGAGTTGGACCTCACAGCTTCTGCTTGGAGGGCGGAACGGACAGCGGAACGGCTTCTACGTCGCTTCCACCAAGGCATCAGAACGACGGCAGATTCTTCGTTTGCTCATCGATGAGTCATTCCGCCTGGAAGCATCATCGGCAGCATTTCTCTACCTTGACGAAGAATCCGCAGCGGAGATTCTTAGTATCAACGATGACTGTGTTCCCGTTCCGGCTGAGCCTGATTCTTATATCCGGCTCCGGGAGCCGTCACTAGAGAGTTATCTGACCGACCTCAGCAGCAAACAGCGCTATGACGTGACACGTGATCTACGTCGCGCCGGTGGCTACCCTGCCTCACATCGTGTACAGCCGGATGATGCTGCAAGAATAGCGATCTACGCTGAGCTAGCGGCTAGCACACAGCACAGGCATGGTCTTCCCGCCGACCCAGGTCGGCTTGCGAACTACATTGCACGCTGCGCCGGTGCGGGCGCGGAGGCTATCGCCTTCTACGTTGGGGATGAATCCTCGCCCGCGGCATTCTCACTCGCAGTAGTGTACGGAGACACTCTTTGGGTGCGCATGGTGGGAATGGAGTATGGTCCTGTCGGCGATACGTCCGGAGCGTACGCAGGTGTTCTCATTTACGGCCCGGTGAAGTGGGCCGCCGAACGCGGACTCGCAAATATTAACGTTGGCGGTGGCGTTCGAGACTTCAAACGCAGACGCGGGGCGATCGCCGAGCCGAGGTGGTCCCTTATTCGACCCCCGAAGGGTATTCACCCCGACTCCTCTTACCTTGCGCGCTTTATTCGCGAAAGCGCGGCGCATTTCGGAAACTCTCACAGTCCCTTAGTGGATACGCTCATCACAAGGTATGAGAATAAAAGCGAGTAATCATCCCCACGAAATTTCTTGGCGACCACTGTGTCGCGCCTATTGGGCCAGCCAAGCCCGAAGGCAACTGACAGTCTCGACTGTCGCCGTATATTTTCCCCTATTTGCAATAAATGATATCCACAGTCGTTCGTCACAGGTCGGTACGATGTCGGGCCTGCAGTATGCACCCATACTTCCCACAACACCGGTACTCGGCGCATACATCATTCATCGTGCAGAATTCCTGCGATGAGGTCCTCCCGCAGCGCCCACACGGCGTTTTCCGCTCTCGCGGCGGCAGTGAGTATCCGGACGAGCCTCACAACGGGGAATTCCGCGCGGTCTGGCTGATGCGGCGCCTCGCGGGTCGGATGACGTCGCTCAAGCGCGTCATGAGACTATCGGTATCTTCCGGCCTCGCTGCTGTGGCGCCAGTTGCTGATCATGGTTCTGTGGCGGAAGAATGTCGTCTCCGAAAAGAATCACAACTCTGCGGTGGATAGCTTTACGGAGGGACGCGGTTCGTAGACCAAGCGGGAAAGATCCATCTCCAACGGACACGTTTTCGCTAAGGCTTAGGCATAAGTGCGGTGCACAGGTGCAGCCCCCACCGGATGTTGCCCAGGTCTTCGAGGGGGCCCTGCCGCCGTGCGAGCATCCTCCGCTGTCGTTGGGCGTTGCTGTGCTGTAGTGTTGATCCTTGGTGTTTTCGACCGTGTCGAGCGCCCGAAGTTGAGCCCTCCACCGGATCGGTTCTTCTCCCTCGGGGAAGAACGGCCACGGAGCGGGATCCACGAACACCTCACTCCGATTAGAAAGCAGCACTTACGTGACTCGCACTTTTTCTCCGAAGCCGGCTGATGTCCAGCACGACTGGATCGTGATTGACGCCTCCGACGTTGTGCTCGGTCGTCTCGCCACTCACACCGCGGCTCTTTTGCGCGGCAAGCACAAGGCCACCTTCGCGCCGCACATGGACATGGGTGACTTCGTCATCATCGTCAACGCAGACAAGGTCGCGCTTACGGGTCAGAAGCTCCTCCAGAAAAAGGCTTACCGCCACTCCGGCTACCCGGGCGGCCTCACCGCCACCACCTACGCCGAACTTCTGGAAAAGAATCCGGTCCGTGCCGTGGAGAAGGCCATCCGCGGGATGCTCCCCAAGAATTCCCTGGGTCGCGCGCAGCTGCGCAAGCTGAAGGTCTACGCGGGACCTGAGCACCCCCACGCGGCCCAGCAGCCCCGGGCGTACGCCTTTACCCAGGTAGCCCAGTAGGCTCCGGCCCCCACCTGACATCGCAGACTTCACAGATAAAGGAACACCGTGGCGAAGATCGCAGACCAGATTGACGTGGCTCCCGAGAGCTACTCCACCGAAAGCCCGGCCACTGAGGCGTCCCCGACGCCCCGAGCGGTCCTGAACGTTTCCGGCGCAGCAGTAGGCCGACGCAAGCAGGCCATCGCTCGCGTGCGCGTGAGTCCGGGCTCCGGCAGCATGACCGTGAACACTCGTGAGTTTGCGGCGTATTTCCCCAACAAGCTTCACCAGCAGCTCATCACCGATCCTTTCACGGTGCTTAATCTCGGCGGCTCCTACGACGTTGTCGCGACAATTACCGGAGGCGGCCCCTCCGGCCAGGCTGGCGCGCTTCGCCTCGCTATCGCCCGCGCGCTCAACGAGATCGATCGTGAGAACAACCGCCCTGTCCTGAAGAAGGCGGGCTTCCTTACTCGCGATGCTCGTGTCATCGAGCGTAAGAAGGCCGGTCTTAAGAAGGCCCGCAAGGCGTCCCAGTTCTCGAAGCGCTAGTCGCCGCGGTCCCCGTGGCCGCCGATCAGTAGCTCAAGAAGGGACTGCGCACTATGCCGCGCCTGTTCGGAACCGACGGTGTTCGTGGCCTCGCCAATGGCGACGTCACCGCCGACCTAGCTTTATCCCTCGCGCAGGCGGCCGCCCGAGTTCTCGGGGAGGCCGCCCGCGCTCAGGGTCGGCGACCGGTCGCCGTGCTCGCCCGCGACCCTCGTATCTCGGGACAGTTCATCGGGGCCGCCGTTGCGGCCGGACTGGCGAGTGCGGGAATCGATGTCCTTGATGCTGGCGTCATTCCGACTCCCGCGACCGCCTACCTTATTGCCGACGAGGGTGCCGACTTCGGCGTCATGATCTCGGCCTCACACAATCCGGCCGCTGACAACGGCATTAAGTTTTTTGCCGCGGGCGGACAGAAGCTCCCCGATGAACTCGAAAATCAGATCGAGTCGGCCCTTGACCTGCCGCCGCTGAGGCCCACCGGCGCCGATGTTGGGCGCATTCGTCGTTTCTCCGACGCCGAAGACCGCTATGTGTTGCATTTGCTCGGCTCGCTCGAGGGTGTTCGGCTCGACGGGCTGCACGTGGTCATTGACAGTGCACACGGCGCTGCCGCGGGTATCTCGCCCCAGGTCTTCACCGACGCGGGGGCACAGGTCACCGTGATCGGTAATGATCCCAACGGCCTGAACATTAACGATGGAGTCGGCTCCACCCACCTTGCTCACGTTGGCGCCGCGGTCCACGCGGCAGGTGCTGACCTCGGTATTGCGCACGATGGTGACGCCGATCGCTGCCTCGCTGTCGATGCCGCGGGGACCATTGTCGACGGTGACCAGATCATGGCGATTCTCGCCACGTCGATGGCCCGGCGCGGTGTGTTGCGCGATCGGGTGCTCGTGGCGACAGTGATGAGCAACCTGGGTCTCAAGTCGGCGATGGCCGACGCTGATATCCGTGTGATCGACACGGCGGTCGGTGACCGCTACGTGCTCGAGGCAATGAATGAAGGCGGCTATTCGCTCGGGGGCGAGCAGTCCGGTCATGTCATCATGAGCCGGTACGCCACCACCGGCGATGGTGTGCTCACGGGTCTTCAGCTCACCGCGGAGATGGCGCGCACGGGGCGCACGCTTGCCGAGCTTGCCGCGGTGATGGACGTCTTTCCGCAGACCCTCCTCAACGTCCGGGGAGTGGATCGGGAGGGAGTACTCAAGGACGAGGTTATTGCCGCCGCCATTGCTTCCGCGGAGCGCGAACTGGGCGCCAACGGGAGAGTGCTGTTGCGGCCCTCCGGAACCGAGCCGATGGTTCGGGTCATGGTGGAAGCGACGACACAGGAGTTAGCTGATCGCCTCGCACAGTCTCTCGCGGCCGTCGTTCTCGATCGTCTCCGCTGCTAGCCTGCATCCGCTAGCCCGCCTAGCGTAAGAAGCCTTTCAGATTTTGCGGAGGAGGACCGAGGAAACCGTATGGTCGGCCTGCTTGCGCAGCACGAGACTGGCTCGCGAGCGTGTCGGGCGCACGTTGTGTATGAGATTAGGTTCGTTGATGGTGGACCAAATGCTGCGTGCGCGCTCGCGCGCCTGGTCAGGGGTAAGCGAGGCGTAGCGGTGAAAGTAGGAGTTCGGATTCGCGAACGCGCCCTGCTGAAGGCTGAGGAAGCGCTCCTCGTACCAGCACGCGATATCGCTCGTGCGAGCATCGACATACACGGTGAAGTCGAACAGATCACTCACCGCCAGTCCGCGCCCGGCAACGGGCGGTTGTAGCACGTTCAGCCCCTCGACGATAAGCACGTCCGGTCGACGCACCACGATCGCCGCGTCGGGAATGATGTCGTAGGCGAGGTGGGAGTAGAACGGCACACGCACCTCCGCGGCTCCACCTTTGACTTCGGAAACGAATCTCAGGAGGGACCGGCGGTCGTACGACTCGGGGAAGCCTTTGCGGCTCATCAGACCGCGGCGCTCGAGCTCGTGGTTGGGGAGCAAAAACCCATCGGTGGTCACCAGCTCGACTCGGGGCGTGTCGTCCCAGCGGGCGAGTAGCTCTCGCAGAACACGGGCGATGGTCGACTTGCCGACCGCAACCGACCCGGCGATTCCGATGACGAAGGGGGTAGCTTGTGCGCGCTCGCCAAGGAACGTGCTGGTCGCTCGATGTAACTGGCGGGCGCCGCTCGCATAAAGGGTGAGCAGGCGTGAGAGCGGAAGGTACACCTCCGCCACCTCGGTCGGGCTGAGCCGGTCGCCGAGCCCACGCAATTGCACCACTTCTGTCTCGGTCAAGGGGAGTTCGCTGCTGCGGGCCAATTCGGCCCAGTCGGAGCGGACGATCTCGACGAAGGGCGAAGGATGCGTGTCGCGCGGGGAATCGCGGGGGGACGACGGCATGACGCCCGATCCTACCGGCCCGTCACTCCGCGGCGGAGAGGTCAAGAGCAGAGAAGGACAGGACGACTGTCGGCCGGCGCTGGCGGTGCTCCGCCTAGAATCGAGCCCATGTGTGGAATCGTGGGATACGTCGGCGAACGTGACAGCCTGACCGTGTTACTCGGAGGACTGAAGCGTTTGGAGTACCGAGGATACGACTCCGCTGGTGTTGCTGTCATCGACGCTGATGGGCAGCTCGACAGCCGAAAGCGTTCGGGCAAACTCAGTGTTTTGATTGACGACTTAGAAGCCCGACCTCTCGCCGAGGGCACGAGCGGCATCGGGCACACCCGCTGGGCGACCCACGGCGGACCCACCGACCACAACGCTCATCCCCACCTCGCCGACGACGGTCGCCTGGCCGTGATCCACAACGGCATCATCGAAAACTTCCAGCCACTCAAAGACGAATTATGTGCCCTGGGCACCGTCTTCGAGAGCGAGACGGACACGGAAGTTGCGGCGCACCTTATTGCCCGCGAATACCGTCGGACCGGCGATCTTGTCCTGGCGTTCCAGGCCGTTGCCTCGCGACTCGAGGGTGCCTTTACGCTGCTTGCCCTGCATCAGGACCAGCCTGGCGTTGTCGTCGGTGCTCGCCGCAACTCGCCGCTGGTGATCGGGCTCGGCGACGGCGAAAACTTTCTCGGCTCGGACGTTGCGGCCTTCGTCGAATTCACCCGCCGTGCGGTTGCGATCGGGCAGGACCAAATCGTGACCATCACCTCCGAGCGTGTCACCGTCACCGACTTCGCGGGCAACGCGGTCGATACCGAGCCTTTTGACATCGCATGGGATGCCTCCGCCTCCGAAAAAGGCGGCTGGTCGAGTTTCATGGCCAAAGAGATCACGGAGGGGCCCGAAGCGGTCGCGAACACTCTGCGCGGACGCCTTCATGAGGGCGTCGTCACGCTGCCAGAATTGGAGGGAATCGCCCCGATTCTCG
This sequence comes from Rathayibacter toxicus DSM 7488, assembly GCF_000425325.1. Classification (GTDB taxonomy): domain Bacteria; phylum Actinomycetota; class Actinomycetes; order Actinomycetales; family Microbacteriaceae; genus Rathayibacter; species Rathayibacter toxicus. The sequence goes on along the minus strand of NZ_KE384349.1, from coordinate 271,833 downwards.
CGGGCATTGAACGCATCATCGTCATTGCATGCGGTACCGCCGCCTACTCCGGCATGGTGGCAAAATATGCGTTGGAGAAATGGGCACGAGTGCCCGTTGAGGTGGAACTCAGCCACGAATTCCGTTACCGCGACCCTGTGCTGTCGCCACGCACTCTAGTGATTTCGATTAGTCAATCTGGCGAGACCATGGACACTCTCATGGCGGTCAAGTACGCGCGCGAGCGCGGTGCGACAACCCTCTCGGTCTGTAACACCCAGGGCGCGACCATCCCCCGCGAATCGGATGCAGTGCTCTATACCCACGCTGGTCCGGAGGTGGCGGTCGCCTCGACCAAGGCTTTCGTTGCGCAAATCGCGGCCCTGTACCTTTTTGGCCTCCATCTTGCCGCAGTGCGTGGTGCCGCCTCCGCGGACGTGATCGCGTCGCAATCTCGCGAGCTTGCCGCGATTCCAGAGAAGCTCACGCGAGTGCTGGAGGCTTCGGATGACATCATTCAGCTCGCTGGCTGGATGGCGGACACCCGCGCGGTGCTGTTCCTCGGCCGCCACGTCGGCTACCCGGTTGCCCTGGAGGGTGCACTCAAGCTCAAGGAGCTCGCCTATATCCACGCGGAGGGCTTTGCCGCGGGGGAGCTCAAGCACGGGCCGATCGCGCTGATTGAGCCGGGTCAGGTCGTCTTTGTGATCGTGCCAAGCCCCAGCGAGTCGTACGAGTTGCATCGCAAGGTGATTTCGAACATCCAGGAGATCAAGGCCCGTGGTGCGCGTGTGATCGCCATCGCGGAGCAGGGTGACACCGCAGCGATCCAGATCGCCGACGAGGTCGTGCCGATTCCCCTGGCCGACCCACTGTTCGAGCCGTTACTTGCTGTCACTCCGTTACAGATGTTCGCGATGGAACTCGCTACCGTCAAAGGTCTCGACGTCGACCAGCCGCGAAATCTGGCCAAGTCGGTCACGGTCGAGTGATCCTGCCGTGATCATCGGGATTGGGGTGGATGTCGTTGACCTCGCGCGTTTCGAGCGCGCGATTCACCGAACCCCACGCCTTCGCGAGCGCTTGTTCGCCGAAAGTGAACGCCAGCTTCCCCTTGCCTCCCTCGCGGCGCGGTTCGCGGCGAAGGAGGCGTTGATCAAGGCGTTCGGTGGTGCGGCAGGCGCGCGGTGGTGCGACCTGGTCGTAGAGTGCGATGAGCATGGTCGTCCCTCCTTTGCTCTCTATGGCGCGGCCCGGGAAGCGGCCCGTTCGCGGGGTATTGCCCGCCTGCATGTCTCGATGACGCATGACGCCGGTGTTGCCTGCGCGTTCGTGGTGGCGGAGTCGTGACGTCCCCACTTTCGTACCGTGAGGCAGTGATTGATGCTGACGCCCTTGCCGCCAATGTCGCCAGGCTCCGTGAACGAACCAGTGCTCGTCGGCTGATGGCCGTGGTCAAGGCGGACGGTTACGGACACGGTGCGCTCACCGCCGCACGAGCGGCGCTTGCGGGAGGAGCGAACGCAGTGGGTACCGCGGAACTGCGCGAGGCGGTGGCTCTGCGCGAGGCCGGGGTACGCGCCCCGCTACTGTCGTGGCTGCACGATCCCGGCGACGATTTCGCCGCCGCCGTCGAATACGGAATCGAAGTTGGTGTCTCCTCCGTGGCGCAGCTCGATGCGCTCGCGCAGGCGGCAAAGCTCCGCGGTACTCGCGCTGACGTCCAAGTGAAGCTTGACACGGGGCTCAGCCGCAACGGTGTCTCGGAGGCGGAGTGGGCCGTGCTTGCGGCCGCACTCGCGCGGTACAGCACGCTCGGTGTGCTGCGCTGCACGGGTGTTTTCTCGCACGTGTCTAACGCCTCCCGCGAGGAGGACCTGGCCCAGCTCGCAGCACTGCGACGCGGGGAGGCGATCTTTCGCCAGCAGGGAGTCGTCGTTCCGCTTGTGCACCTGGCGGCGACCGCGGCTGCGCTGAGGATCCCGCAGACGCGTCTGGATCAGGTGCGCTGTGGCATTGGCATCTACGGTCTTTCGCCCTTCGAGGACGAAACATCATTTGCACTTGGCTTGGTGCCGGTGATGACTTTGCAGGGCCGTGTGGCCGCCGTCCGCCGGGTCGGCGCGGGTACTGGCGTGAGCTACGACTACAGCTACCGTGCCGACAGCGAGACGACGCTTGCGTTGGTTCCGCTCGGCTACGCTGACGGCATCCCCCGTAGCGCTTCCGGAGTTGGCGAAGTGCTGATTCGTGGGAGGCGTCGCCGCATTGTCGGCCGTGTAGCGATGGACCAGTTCGTTGTTGAGGTGGGCGACGATTGTGTCGCCGTGGGTGACCAGGTGACGCTTTGGGGTGACCCGACCACCGGCGCTCCCGCGGTGGATGACTGGGCGCGCTGGTGCGGCACCATCAATTACGAGCTAGTGACCCGGGTTGGCCCGCGAGTGAAGCGGCGCGTGCTCGGTGGAGGAGGCGGCCATGCGTGAGCGTGCGTGGTTCTCTGAGCGGAGCGTCGATGTGGTCGATCCCGAGGCGATGACGCAACTTGGCCGTTCGCTCGGCGCCGTGCTTCGTGCGGGCGACCTACTCGTGCTGACGGGCCCGCTTGGTGCGGGCAAGACAACTCTGACTCGCGGTCTCGGTGAGGGCTTGGGGGTGCGTGGACCGGTGACCAGTCCGACGTTCGTCATCGCGCGGACGCATCCGTCCCTGCGGGAGGGGCCGCCGTTGGTGCATGTTGATGCCTACCGCCTGAGTTCGTCGGCCGAACTCGATGATCTCGATCTCGACTTCGCGCACTCGGTCGTGGTGGTCGAGTGGGGTGCCGGGATGCTCGACGGGGTCGCGGACTCCTGGCTCGAGGTGGTGATCGACCGGCCTACCGTGGGTGCCTCGGGCGAGGAGAGCGAGGAACTGAGTGAGCCGCGAGTTGTGCGCTTCCACGGCACGGCCTGGGGGTGAACCTCCCCGGGTACCCTGTCAGGGTGCTGCTCGCGATCGACACCTCCTCCGGAACTTCCGTTGCCGTCGTCGGGACAGCTGGTGGAGTAGTCGCCGAGCGCACAGAAACCAGTACTCTGCGTCACGCCGAGGTGATCGGCCCGCTGATCCAGGAGACGCTTGCGGAGGCTGGTGTCACTGCCGATCAGATCGAGGTGGTCGCCGTCGGTATGGGCCCTGGTCCCTTCACGGGGCTGCGGGTCGGCATCGCCGCGGCATGCGCCTTCGCGTTCGGGCGGGGGCTGAGGACAGTCCCGGTCGTCTCGCACGATGCAATCGCTCTGGCGGCGCTAGAGAATAGTCAGTTGGGTGAGTTTTTGGTGACCACTGACGCTCGTCGGCGAGAGTTGTATTGGAGCGCCTACAACGGCTGTGACGAACAGGGTGTGCCCGTACGCTCCGCGGGTCCGGGGCTGGACAAGCCCACCGCGCTGCCGTTCCCAGCGCTGCCGCGGCTGGAGGCAGGCCTGGTCTCGGCCGGTGTGCTCGGCGTCATTGCTGCCCGCTTGCGCGCCGCTGGCCGTCCTGCTGCCGCGGATGAACCGCTTTACCTTCGCTCGCCCGACGTAACCGTGTCTACTGCTCCGAAGCGCGTGAGTCGATGAGCGCCATCCAGCTGAGGGAAGCAACGGTCACCGATCTCGATGCGATTATGTCGATTGAGGAGGCGGAATTCCCCCGCGATGCCTGGTCGCACGCCACGATGCTGCGCGAAATCAGCGGCGACGCTACCTGTTACCTCCTCGCCGAGGGCGCAGGTGATCTGCTCGGCTATGCCGGACTGCTCTGCCCGCGTGGCGCGCAGGACGGTGACATCCAGACCATTGCTGTGCGAGCCTCCGCTCGTCGCACCGGCATCGGTCGTCGCCTTCTGCGTGCGCTGCTGGAGATCGCGAGAGCGCGTGGTGCTCGCGAGGTGTTTTTAGAGGTCCGGGCCGACAACTCGGCGGCGCATTCACTCTATTACGCCGAAGGTTTTACAAAGATCGGTGTTCGTCGTGCCTACTACCAGCCCGACGGGGTAGATGCCATCGTGATGCGCGTGCCGCTGCTCGTCCGCTCAGAACCGGAGGCATCATGACCGTCGGTCCGCTCGTCCTCGGCATCGAGACCAGCTGCGACGAGACTGGGATTGGTATCGTCCGCGGCACCACCCTGCTCGCCAACACCGTTGCCTCCTCGATGCAGGAGCACGCCCGCTACGGCGGCGTCGTTCCCGAGATCGCCGCTCGCGCGCACGTGGAGGCGCTCGAGCCGACCCTTCGCACGGCGCTCGCCGAGGCCCACGTGGCCCTTGCCGAGCTGGATGCGATTGCCGTCACCAGCGGCCCCGGGCTTTCCGGTGCGCTGATGGTCGGCATCGGAGCGGCGAAGGCGCTTGCTGTCTCGCTCGGCCTGCCCCTTTACGCGGTGAACCACCTCGTCGGTCACGTTGGTGCCGATGCCCTGCGGACCGATGGTTCAGTCGGCAGCCCGCTCGAGGTGCCCACCGTTGCGCTCCTCGTCTCGGGTGGACACACGGCCCTTCTGCACGTGCGTGACTTAGTCTCGGATGTCGAACTGTTGGGCGAGACGATCGACGATGCAGCGGGTGAGGCCTTCGACAAGGTCGCGCGTGTGCTCGGCCTCCCCTACCCCGGTGGGCCGCAGATCGACAAGGTTGCCGCGGAGGGCGATCCGCGCGCAATCCGCTTCCCGCGTGGGCTGAGTCTGCCTAAAGACCTCGCGAAGCATCGCTATGATTTTTCGTTCTCGGGCCTGAAGACAGCGGTGGCTCGCTGGGTGGAGCGACGCGACAATGTCGGCGACGAGATCAACATTGCTGACGTCGCGGCGAGTTTCCGCGAGGCGGTGGCTGATGTGCTTGTCACCAAGGCGGTTGCCGCGTGCCGGGATCGCGAGGTGCCGCGCCTCCTGCTCGGTGGTGGCGTGGTGGCCAACGCGAGGGTACGGGCACTGGCGGAGGAGCGTTGCGCGCAGGCGGGCATTGCACTGCGTATTCCGGCGCTATCGCTCTGCACCGACAATGGCGCGATGATTGCCGCTCTCGCGGCGCAGCTGATCCAGGCCGGACATCCGCCCTCGAGCCTCACCTTCGGTGCGGACTCGACGCTGCCGGTGACCCAGATCCAGGTACCCTGACGCGTTTGTTCGCGACCCGGATGACCCCGTACTCCGCTTCGACGAGCACGGGCGTGGGTCACGCCTTCCCGCTCACCCCGACGAGCCCGCAGCGCTGGCTCGGGCGACCCGTTCGGTCAGCAGAGCGCGGTGGCGCCCGCCGACCCGGGTCAGTATCAGAACGGCGCTGTCCTGGCCTTTCAGACCCAGCCGATTCCGAAAGCGCGCCGGGTCGATATCGACCCCACGCTTTTTAATTTCGAGCACGCCGATCCCGCGCTTGCGCAGTTCTTGTGCCAGAGTCCTCTCGTCCAGCGGAAGCTCCGCGATAACCCGAAAGCTGCGCAGGAACGGCGAGGCGGCCGGTTCGTCGCCGGTGAGGTAGGCGATGCCGGGCGAGAGCATCCGGGAGTTGCTTGCCCGCGCGAGTTCGCCCAGCAGTCGAGCCCGGATGGCGGAGCCGTCCGGCTCGTGCACGAAGGCACCGAGCGGGCCCACTTCCTCGTCCTCGCTGTCCGCCGCGGAACTCAGTTCGACCGGTGCGCCCGCGCCGAGCAGGAGTGCTGAGCGACGGATGCCCGGCCGCGCGAGCGCCCCGAACCAGAGTCCCATCTCGACCAGCTCGCCCGCCACAGAGACCCACTGAGCCTCCGCCTCGGCAGGAATACGCTGACGATCGAAGCCGGGACCAACCTTGATGCCCACCGGGCGATCAGCCGCCAACCCGAAGGCGAAGTCAAGTGGAGGCGAGTAGTCATCGGGGCTCGTAAGCCTCCGGGTGTCGCGGTGTCCGGCGGTGCGCCGGGCGGGATCAAGGTAGACCGCGTCCATGCCACTGATATCGACGCTCTCCGCATCGCTGTGCACGGCCTGCGCTGAAGGGAATGGCGCGAGGTTGAAGCTCGCCAGGGTCGCCGTGACTTCGTCGGCGTCAACCGCCGTGACCTTGAGGTCGAGGGCGGCCAGCGCGAGCGCGTCGCCACCAATGCCACTGCCGAGGTCCGCGACGGTGCTCAGCCCGGCCGAGGCGAAGCGCCCCGCGTGCCGGGCGGCGACCTGCAGCCGGGTGGCCTGTTCGAGACCGGCGTCGGTAAAGAGCATCGAGCGGGCAAATTCGCCGAATTTTGCCTTCGCTTTCGTGCGCAGCCGAGCCTGGGTGAGCACTGTCGCGACCAGGCGGGGGGAATGTCCGGAGGCCCGGAGCCGCGTTACCGCGCTGACGAGATCGTCGGGGCGATATCCGTCGAGGGAGTTCAGGAGCCTCAGCCCCTCGGCGGAGAGGAGCTCGTGCAGCTCATCGCGGTGCATCCGGCCATGCTAGGCCACGTCCGGTCGGGTTCTCCTGCCGGGATGACATTGGCACTCTAATTGCACGAGTGCCAGCGGAGCCTCTACAGTGGACGAGCACTCTCGGAGCGTGTGTGCCAATGACCGCGCTCCGCACACATCGTCGTCAAGAAAGAGGTCAACCGTGTCGGTGTCCATCAAGCCGCTCGAAGATCGCATCGTCATCAAGCAGGTCGAGGCAGAGGAGATGACCGCCTCCGGGCTGGTTATTCCCGATACAGCTAAGGAGAAACCGCAGGAGGGTGAAGTCGTCGCCGTAGGCCCCGGCCGTATCGACGACAACGGTAACCGCATCCCCCTCGACGTTGCGGTCGGTGACAAGGTCATTTACTCCAAGTACGGCGGGACCGAGGTCAAGCTCTCGGGTGAGGACTACCTCGTCCTCTCGGCACGCGACGTCCTGGCGGTCGTCGTCCGCTAGTCTGGACTACTCGATGGGCCCGACGACCAGAGTCGTCGGGCCCATCGTCGTCTCGGCAGAGCTCAGATCGCTCGGTCAGACTCGGTCGTTGACGCGCCGCGGCTGGCTGGGCGTTTTCCGTAACATCTGAGGAGTGTCCTCCTCCCGCAGCTCGTCTTACTCGCTTGACCAGTCGACTGCTGACCTCCCCGCGGGCGAGGGTGTCGCAGCGTCGACGAGGGCAAATGTAGGCGGACGGACGTCCTCCCTTGGCCTTGTCTTCGCTCTCGCGGCATACCTAGTGTGGGGTGGGCTGCCGCTGTATTTCATTGTGATGGCGCCGGCGTCGCCCTTCGAGATCGTTGCGTGCCGGGTGCTCTTCTCGTTGCTCTTCTGCGCCATCCTGCTAACGGTGACACGCGGCTGGAACGGCATTGCCTCCCTCCTGCGTCAGCCGCGCCTCCTCGCCACACTGGCCGTCGCCGGTGCGGTGATTTATCTCAACTGGCAGGTGTATGTCCTCGCGACGACGACCGGGCACGTGATCGAGGCGGCGCTGGGCTACTTCATGAATCCGCTCGTCACGGTGTTGCTTGGTGTGCTGGTGCTGCACGAGCGTCTCCGCTTCGCGCAGTGGAGTGCGATGGGAGTCAGCGCGATTGCCGTGCTGGTGATCGCTCTGGGCTATGGAGCGTTCCCCTGGATTTCGCTCGTGCTTGCCCTGTCGTTTGGCTTCTACGGCCTGGTCAAGAACCGACTGGGTGGCCTGGTGGGTGCGGTGGCTGGGCTGACTCTCGAAACGCTCTGGCTGACTCCTCTCGCGCTGGTGCAGCTCGCGGTGGTGGGGTCCACAGCGGGCCTCACCTTCGCCACCGAGGGTGTGGGGCACGCGTTGATCCTCGCCTCGGCAGGCATTGTCACCGCCATTCCGTTGCTTCTGTTCGCGGGGGCAGCGAGGAGGCTTCCGCTGTCCATCCTCGGTTTTGTGCAATATCTGGCACCGTTCCTGCAATTGTTGGTGGGAGCGTTTGTGCTGGGCGAGGCGATGCCACTGGAACGGTGGATCGGTTTTGCTTTGGTGTGGACCGCATTGGCAATTTTCACCGTCGATTTCATCGTGGCGGGCCGGAGAAAGCATTGAGGAGGACACTGATTTCCTCAGTGCGGGCGGAGGTGACAACTCGTCAGAGAAAAAGTAGTGTTCTGGTCGCGAAATGGTGCGCTGATGAGTCGGTATTGTTCGCGAGTTCCTTAACCGTTACGTTGGCCGGGCGGTAGTTTTTGTTGCTGCCCCTCTTATAAGGAGCACTGTGAGTGTTGACGTGAAAGGTGTTGAGATGAAAGTCTGCTCAGGCCGCCTACGATCTTTCCGGGCAGCTCTCGGCAGCGTCGCCATTCTGGCCGCTAGTGTTCTCGTCCTTGCCGGTTGTGCCGGTAACGGTTCGGGTGCAACAAACCACTCGGGTGCCCTTTCCCTCACCGTGGGCACTATCCTGCCGCAAACTGGGACAATTGCTGCTCTGGGACCGGCCGAAATCGCGGCGGTAGATGAGGCCATTTTCGATATCAACTCGGCTAACGCTGGCATCACCGTTACCGCCGAGCAGAAAGACTCGGGGGATACCTCGAGCGACATTGCTACTCAGTCGGCTAGCTTACTGATTGTAGATGGCGTTTCCGCTATTATCGGTTCCTCGTCCTCTGGCGTGTCGAAGACCTTTATTGATCAGGTGACCCAGGCAGGTGTCGTCCAGATTTCGCCGGCAAATACCTCACCAGACTTTGCGCACTATGAGGACGATGGTTATTATTGGCGGACCTCTCCGTCTGACGTTCTTCAGGGTCGTATCTTGGGGAGTAAGATACGCGGCGACGGTAAAACCAAGGTGTCTATTCTGTATATGAATGACGCCTATGGTATGGGTCTCGCCAAAAACATCACGGATACGCTTAAAGCGGGAGGAGCATCCATTGCTGCTGAACAGGTTTTCGAGCCTGCTTCGACCGATTTCAATTCAGCGCTAACATCGGTACTCGCTCCCCAGCCGGATGCGCTCGTCGTCATCTCTTTCGATGAGATCCGGACGATTGCCGAGCAGCTCGCCGCCAAGGGCTTTGACTTCTCAAAGCTGTATGGTGCGGACGGTAATTACGGCGTCATCGGAACGTCCGATACTAATGTCGATATTGCCGGTGCTCAATTTACCAATACTGGCGTGCCGGCCTCGGTTGATTTTCAGTCAAAGCTGCAAGATAGGATGAAATCCCAGGGCAATGCACCGCTCACGTTGTTTAGCTATGCGCCGGAATCGTACGATGCCGCAATCCTGATCGCTCTCGCGGCACTTCAGGGAGGAGCCACCGACGGCGCGACCCTTCGCGATAACCTTTGGTCGGTCTCAGAGGGCGGTACTAAGTGTGTCAGTTTCGCCCAATGCGCTAAGTTGATCGCGGACGGCCAGGACATAGATTATGACGGAATTTCTGGTCCAATTTCTTTTGATGAAAACGGCGACACGAGTGAGGCCTCAATATCGCTATATAAGTATTCTCCCGGAAACGTCACCGAGTTTGAAAGAACCATTGAGGGTTCGTTGAACTAAACTGTGATGAGTCATGCGTGGGTTTTCAGGAGGCGCCCGTCAGTGCAGCCTTCCGAGTGAGGCGGAGAGGCGGCACCACACTGACCTGTTCTCCCACTGTGACCATAAGACGGCACGCCGACCAACGAGGGGGCGTCGATATCTCAGCCGCCGACAATTGGCGTGTTCGGGGTGACCTCGTTGGTCGTCGCAAGTGTGCCCAGATAAAGTTCAACCACCTTGGGATCATTGAGTAGTTGGCGACCGTTACCCGTGTAGGCGTCGCGGCCCTGATCAAGTACATAGCCCCGGTCGCAGATCTGTAGGGCACGGCGAACATTCTGTTCGACGATCAGGATTGACACGCCTGACCGATTGATGCGCTGCACATGGAGAAAAGTCTCGTCCTGGCGCAACGGTGACAGGCCGGCACTAGGCTCGTCGAGAAGTAACAGTGTCGGCTCCATCATTAACGCTCGGGACATTGCCACCATTTGGCGTTCACCGCCCGACAGTGAGCCTGCACGTTGCGTGAGACGTCCGGACAACTCGGGAAAAAGTTCGGTCATAAATTCGAGCCGCTGGCGATAAAGTTGAGGTTTTTGATACATCCCCATCTCAAGGTTTTCCTCGATCGTGAGCGAGGGGAAGACGTTGTTGTTCTGGGGCACGAACCCGACACCTTGTGAGACCAGCACATTCGGTTTAAGGCCGGTAATGTTCTTCCCGTCGAGGAGTACCGTGCCTCGACGGACACTGACTAGTCCAAAGAGAGCCTTCAGCAGTGTTGATTTTCCTGCCCCATTAGGGCCAATCACGCCAACCAGCTCTCCTTTTTCCACGTACACGTTGGAGCCATTGACGATGTTGACGCCAGGAACATATCCTGCGTGTAAGTCGTGTGTTTCCAGCGCGTTCTGCGTCATCGCTGATCCTTTCTCAGATCGCTAGTGTCGGCGGCGGTCACCTTGGCCTGCAGCGGCTCCTTCGCCATGTCATCGCGAATACGGCCAGACGCCATTTCCTCCGCAATCGTGAGTTGCCCTTCCAGTGTTCCGAGATCAGTGTCATGATGTGCCCCTAGATAGGCATCAATCACTGCCTGGCTTTTCATGACCGTGGTCGGCGGACCCTCGGCGACAATCTTGCCTTCCGCCATGACGATCACCCAGTCGGCAATGGTGTTGACCATGTGCATATCGTGCTCGACGAATAGCACTGTCATTCCCTCGACCTTGAGATTCACGATATGACCAAGGAGAGACTGCGTCAACGCCGGATTGACACCCGCCATCGGCTCATCGAGCATGATCATCTGGGCATTCGACATAAGAGCTCGCGCCATTTCCAAAAGCTTTTTTTGCCCGCCAGAAAGACTCGAAGCGTAGTCGTTTTTCTTCGTATCGAGTTTAAATTTTTCGAGCAGGTGTATGGCGCGCTCCGTGATCGATTCCTCCTGCTTCAACCACAGCGACCGGAAGAGGGACATGATGATGTTTTCGCCTCGCTGGTTCGTGGCGCCGAGCATCATGTTTTCGAGTACAGTCATGCCGCCGAGAACTTTGGTGAGCTGAAACGTGCGCACCATGCCTCTGCGTGCTATTCGCGAGGCGGGCATCTTGGCGAGGTTGCTTCCGGCAAAGGTCCAGCTGCCCGTCTGGGGCTTATCGAATCCGGTGAGAACGTTAAAAAACGTAGTCTTGCCGGCGCCGTTTGGTCCGATGAGGGCGGTAATGCAGCCGCGGGGGATCTCGACGTGCGCGATATCGACTGCAGTTACTCCGCCAAAACGGCGGCGGACGCCGTCAGCGATCACAATCGGGTCTTTTTTGGCGACCCCCGGGATGATGGTCTTGTCGGTGATGGCCGAAATCGGTGTTCGGGGCACAGTCGTTCTAGACACAGTGCACATCCTTTTTCTTGCCGAAGAGGCCCTGTGGTTTCATGATGACCAGCAGCATAAGAGCAACCCCCACCAGAATGAACCGGATCGGGCCGGTCTGCACTGGCGTGAGGTGGATGAGGTCATTATTGAGGACCCCGGTGTTGATTCCTAGCGTCAGTAGCCCGTCGGTCAGAGTGAGGACCATCCAAAAAATGATCGAGCCAACGACAGGTCCGAAGACCGTCGTCGCTCCGCCCAGCAGCATGATGGTGTAAAGGAAAAACGTGAGTTGGGTGCCGTAATTGTCGGGCTGAAGTGAGCGCGGGAGGATGAACAGCGCTCCGCCGATGCCACCAATAACTCCGCCCAGGATGAGGGCCTGGATTTTGTAGGAAAAAACGTTTTTACCCAGCGACCGCACTGCGTCCTCGTCCTCGCGAATCCCCTTCACGACGCGGCCCCAGGGGCTGCGCATCAGCAGAAACACCAGGAGGCAGGCAAGAAGCACAAGACTCCAGCCGACGATCCGCACCCACCATTGGTTGTGGGTATAGCTCAGGGCTCCGATACCCCAACGTCCAGGTGGAAGCGGGTTGAGCATATTAAATGCTTTCGCTGCGCCGTTGATTCCTTCCGAGCCTCCGGTGATCGCGGAAAACTCGGGTGTCTTGACGGAGAGACGGATGATCTCGGCTGCCGCGATGGTCACGATCGAGAGATAATCGGCGCGCAGTCGCAGAGTGGGTATTCCCAGTATCAGCGCGAACATCGCTGCGGCGATGATCGTTGCGAGTAGGGATCCCCAGACGGGCCAGTGAAATTTGACCGAGGTGATGGCGAAGGCATACCCCCCCACTGCCATAAAGCCGGCCTGACCAAAGTTGAGCAGCCCCGTGAATCCAAAATGGATGACCAGGCCTATTGTCGCGAGGGCATAGGCGGCGACCGTGGGATCAATGATCTGGCTAATTGTCAGCCACAAAAAGGTGAGGTTCATAATGTCTTAGCCGACCCGTTCCTTGCGGCCGAGGATTCCCTGTGGTCTGACCAGAAGGATAATAATCATCAGCAGGAGCGGAGCCACATATTTAAGATTTTCTGGGATCCAGATTGTGGAGATGTTCATCATCAGGCCGATGACGAGTGAGCCAACCAGGGCTCCATACGCTGAGCCGAGTCCGCCGAGCGTAATTGCCGCGAAGATCAGCAGCAGGATCGACGCTCCGGTGTCCCAGCGCAGCGATTGGTAATAGCCGATGTAGACGCCGGCCAGGGCCGCCAGCGCTCCCGATAGGGACCAGACAAAGCAGATCACTCCTTCGACGTTGATGCCGGAGGCCGAGGCGAGCGCCCGGTCGTCGGACACCGCACGCATGGCCTTACCGATCCTGGTCTTCGTCAGGAGGTAGGCGACACTAACGATGCAGATGATCCCCACGATGGCTCCGACGATATCGGTGAACTTGAGGCTGATCCCCAGCGCTGGAACCGTGACGAAGGGGGCGGCGCTGTTGGGCAAGGTGAGCCGGTCGGCGCCAAAGAAGAAGACGAACAGGTAGCGCAGTGCTAGTGAGAGGCCGATTGTCACGATCATGAGCGGGACGAGCGGGGTGCCCTTCTTGCGTAGCGGTTTCCACAGCACACGGTCTTGCGCGAAACCGAGGGCACCTCCGAGAACGACGGCGATCGGGATCGCGAGCAGCGCCGGGAGCCCTAACAGTCCCGAGAACAGGTACGCCATGAGGGCGCCGAAGGTGACCAGCTCGCCGTGTGCGAAGTTGTTGAGCCCCGTCACCCCGTAGATAAGCGAAGCACCGATCGCCGCGAGAGCGATCAGGAGGCCGAAAATCAGGCCGGTGACAACCTTGGGCCACACCGTCATCCAGACGGCGTCGTCTGCTGAGGAGGACGAAGCGACAGCGTTGTGCTCGGTCGCACTGGTGGCGGTGGGATTTGCCGCAGCGGCTGTGTCCGCCGATGCGGTAGCGGGCTGCCCCTCTTGTGATCGCGCGGGCGAGTAGCCGCTATGGGCGGACGATGAGTTCTCAGAGAAGGCCACGGTCGCACTCTCGGCAGCGGGTGCAGCAACCGTGCCGATGAGGCTCGCGGCGATAAGGACGACAACACCGAATCCACGGCGGCGCCGGCGGCGCGGGACACGGATCGCTCTGAGCACGACGTCTACCTTTCTCAGGACGTACTGACCAACGGGTTTTCGGGGTTCCCCGGTTCGCCGTCGTCGTACAACGGGTGGTTGATCTCTGTCTTGTGTGTCTCGCCCGTGGTTCCGAGTTCGCACCATCGTGTGACGACATTATGTGGGCAGGGAGCGCTCTCGCATACCGGTGACGGCGCAAGAACGCGGCCGATGTGTGGGTGGCACCTCGTTCGACCGGAATGAGCCTGCCCGCGGAACGCTTAAGATTGAGCATCCCGGGTGCCGAGGGTGCTGGCTGCCTTCTCGCTACATTCTCGGCGTTCGCTCTCGACCTGCTAAGGGGCATTATGGACCAGCCGGATCCGTTCGGATTCCTCGGACTTACCTACGACGACGTCATGCTGCTCCCGGGGCATACCGATGTCATTCCGAGCGAGGCTGACACGACCTCTCGGCTGACCACACGTATCACGGTCGCGACACCGCTGCTCTCGGCAGCGATGGACACGGTGACGGAATCACGGATGGCCATCGCGATGGCCCGTCAGGGCGGTCTCGGCGTCCTGCACCGCAACCTCTCCATCGCTGACCAGGCCGACCAGGTCGACCGCGTTAAACGCAGTGAGTCCGGCATGGTATCCAACCCCGTCACCACGTCGCCCGACGCTACCGTTGCGCAGGTAGATGAGCTGTGTCATCAGTACCGGATCAGCGGATTGCCGGTGGTGGACTCCAGCGGTGTGTTGGTGGGGATCATCACCAACCGTGACATGCGCTTTGTGTCGCCGCCGGACAAGGCATCGACTCTGGTGCGCGATGTGATGACGAGCTCTGGGCTGGTGACGGGCCGCGTCGGCATCTCCGACACAGAAGTCATCGCGCTCTTCGCGCGGCACAAAATTGAGAAACTACCTCTCATTGATGAGCGGGGCACACTCGCCGGTCTGATCACGGTGAAGGACTTCGACAAGTCGGAGCAGTACCCGAATGCGACGAAAGACGCGCAGGGGCGCCTGCGTGTCGGTGCCGCCATTGGCTTTTTCGGTGACGCCTGGCAACGGGCGACCACGCTGCTGGAAGCGGGAGTCGATGTCATCGTAGTCGATACAGCGAACGGTGACTCCGCCGGTGTGCTCGAGATCATCCGTCGGCTTAAAGCTGACTCCGCGTTCGCTGACGTTGATGTCGTGGGCGGAAATGTCGCCACCCGCTCCGGCGCGCAGGCGCTTGTTGACGCGGGTGCTGACGCCATTAAGGTCGGAGTCGGACCGGGCTCGATCTGCACCACCCGTGTGGTCGCGGGTGTCGGCGTCCCCCAGGTGACTGCGGTCTATCAAGCCTCCCTCGCCGCTCGGGAGGCGGGCGTGCCCGTGATCGCGGACGGCGGACTCCAGTATTCCGGCGATATCGCCAAGGCCTTTGTTGCCGGCGCCGACACGGTCATGCTGGGTTCTCTCCTCGCTGGCTGCGAGGAGAGCCCCGGCGATCTGGTCTTCCAGAACGGCAAACAGTTCAAGACCTATCGCGGCATGGGGTCGCTAGGAGCGCTGCAAACCCGTGGCAAGCGCACCTCCTATTCGAAGGACCGCTACTTTCAGTCGGATGTGCCCACGGATGACAAGCTCATCGCCGAGGGCATTGAGGGCCAGGTGCCTTATCGCGGCCCGCTGGCGAATGTCGCATATCAGCTGGCCGGAGGGTTGCGGCAATCGATGTTCTATGTCGGGGCGCGAACAATCCCGGAGCTTAAAGAGCGGGGAAAATTCGTGCGGATCACGGCAGCGGGGCTGAAAGAATCGCATCCGCATGATGTGCAGATGGTGGTGGAGGCGCCGAACTACTCTCGCTGAGAGTGGTCGGTCGGGTTTATCCGGCGGGGCGAGCGGCTTCGGTGTGTGAGCGTGCTCGCGGTACGTCGGACGAGCCGGGGGGAGATGCGAGAGAGGCCAGTGGGGTGCACCGCGTACACTCGGCGGGTGACTGAGATCGAAATTGGCCGAGCCAAGCGTGCTCGCCGTGCCTACGCTTTCGACGACATCGCGGTCGTGCCAAGCCGTCGTACCCGGGATCCCGAGGTGGTGTCGGTGAAGTGGTCGATTGATGCTTACCAGTTTGAGACCCCGATTCTGGCCGCGCCGATGGACTCGGTGGTCTCACCCGCGACCGCGATCACCCTGGGCCGCCTCGGGGCTCTCGGAGTGCTCGACCTTGAGGGCCTGTGGACCCGGTACGACGAGCCGGAGAGCCTGCTGGCCGAAATTCGGGAACTGCCCGCGGAACGGGCGACCCAGCGCATGCAGGAGATCTATTCCGCGCCGATCCGTCCGGAGCTGGTCACTGCGCGTCTTGCTGACATTCGCGCCGCCGGTGTCCCCGTTGCTGGCGCGCTCTCGCCGCAGCGCACCGCTGAACTGCATCAGGCCGTCGTTGACGCAGGCGTCGATGTCTTCGTCATCCGCGGCACGACGGTGTCGGCCGAGCACGTCTCGCGCGACAAGGAGCCGCTCAACCTCAAAAAATTCATTTATGAGCTTGATGTGCCCGTCATCGTGGGAGGCGCGTCGACCTACACCGCCGCGCTGCACCTCATGCGTACCGGCGCCGCGGGTGTCCTCGTCGGTTTCGGAGGCGGTGCCGCCTCGACCACCCGCGCCACTCTCGGCATCCAGGCTCCGATGGCGACCGCGATCGCCGATGTCGCCGGCGCTCGCCGCGACTACCTGGACGAGTCCGGCGGGCGCTACGTGCACGTCATCGCTGACGGCGGCCTGGGTACTTCCGGCGACATTGTCAAAGCGATCGCTGTAGGCGCCGACGCGGTCATGCTCGGTTCTGCGCTCGCTCGGGCGACTGATGCGCCCGGCGGAGGCTGGCACTGGGGCGCGGAGGCTCATCACACGCAGTTGCCTCGAGGGCGTCGCGTGCAGGTCGGCACGGTGGGCACGCTCGAGCAGGTTCTCTTTGGGCCCACCACCGGCGCGTGCGGAACGGCTAACCTGATCGGTGCGCTGCGCCGCTCGATGGCCACCACCGGATACTCCGACCTCAAAGAGTTCCAACGTGTCGAGGTCGTCGTCGCCCCCTATCAGCCCAGCTGATCCCGTGTCAGCTGCCAGAGAACTGCTGGCAGCAGACGGGGTGGGCTGACCTTAAGCTGGGGCAGTCCCCACATCCAAGCGCCGTCGGCGCGAAGGGAGTACGCATGGTCGAAGTCCGCAGGGTTAAGTTGCCCGGTGTCGGCGTCTTGCATACGTTCCTCACTGCCAATGGAGGCAAGGTCGGTGTCATTGCGCACCGTTCCGGCCATAGCGACCTCATTACGTTTGCTGAGGACGATCAGGACGGCGCGAAGCTGTCGCTTCGTCTCGACGAAGATGAGGCGCACACTCTTGCCGAGTTGCTCGGCGGCACTCAGATCACGGAGTCGCTCACCGCGCTCGACCAGATTCCCGGTCTTTCGATCGACTGGTTCACCGTTGACTATGACGACCATATCGCCGGTCAGCAGCTGGGCAAGCCTGCGGACCACGGCATTGTCGGATTGACGGTTGTTGCGGTGGTTCGCGCGGACGCGGCCAATCCCGCCCCGTCGCCCGATTTCCGAGTGTTCCCCGGTGACACCCTCGTGGTTGCGGGCAGCCCCGAGAAAGTAGCAAAGGCCTTCGCTTTTTTTCGGTCTGGAGCTTTTTCCTCCTCTTCTGACGCCCCGCCCGGAGTCTGAGGATGTCCCACGGCGAGGACCTCATGGTCCTCGGGCTCTTGTTCGTCGTCGCCTACGTTCTCGGTCGGCTGGGAAGAACCGTGGGGCTTCCCACCATTCCTATCTATATGATTGTCGGCCTTCTCGCGAGTCCGAACGTCCATTGGTTTCCGCTCGCGTTTGATTCGACCTATATTGAGTTGACGGCTGTCTTCGGGTTGATAGTTTTGCTCTTTGCGCTGGGGCTCGAATTTGATCAAGATGAATTTTTTGGCAACGCAGGCACGCTTATTCTCTCCGGTGGATCCTATATTTTCGTTAATATGGCGATGGGGTTGGGTTTCGGTTTTCTTCTCGGCTGGGGAAGTCGGGAGGCGTTGATCATTGCCGGGATCACGGCGACGAGTTCGAGTGCGATCGTCACCAAGCTTCTGATTGAGCTGAAGCGTCTTGCGAATCCTGAAACTCCGATGATCCTCGGCGTGACGGTGGTTGAGGACATCTTCATCGCGGTGTATCTGGCGATCGTGTCGGTCGTGCTCTCGGGCGAGACGGAGCCGTGGCCGATCGTTGTCAAGCTGTTCGTGGCGTTTGCGTTTTTGGTTGTGATGTTTGCCGTCGCGCGCTGGGGTGGCCACGTCGTTGCGCGACTGTTTCGTGTTCGCGATGATGAGCTTTTCACTATCCTCTTTTTTGGGTTAGCAATTCTTTTCGGAGGAATTGGTGAGATTCTTGGCGTGACGGATGCTATTGGTGCCTTCCTCATCGGGCTAGTGATCGGCGCCACCCGGTTCCGCTCGCGGGTAGAGCACATCGTCATTCCTTTGCGCGATGTCTTCGGGGCGTTCTTTTTTGTCAACTTCGGGCTCGGACTTGATCCGGGGGCATTCCCAAGCGTCGCTGTGCCGGTTGTGGTTGCTGTGGTGATGACCATCGTGCTGAATCTCGGTGCCGGGCAGTTTGTTGCGTGGTTGAACAAGCTGGGTCCCCGAGCCGGATTAAACACAGCTTTCCTCCTCCATAATCGTGGTGAATTCGCGCTGATTTTGGCGACGCTGTCGTTCTCTGCTGGACTCGACGAGCGGATCCAGCCTTTCGCCGGTCTGTACGTGTTGATCATGGCGATTGTCGGGCCGATCCTTGCCGCTCGCTCCGAAAGCCTTGGTGCGTTTCTCTCCCGTCGTCGTCATGGCCCTAGGCCGCGGAGTCCACTCGCAGAAGAGGATTTCGCTCTTGTGGAGGCCGCGCTCGCGCCCGACAGCCAGCGCGGCTCGTCCCAGGCGGTGGCTCCTTCTCTCGCCACCCGCCCGATTGAGCGCGACGATGACCGCACCGCGTCGCCGCGATCGTTATCGAGTGATCGGGCTACACCGAGTTCAGACTCCACCGATAACGACCGAACCCATCGGTTGCGAGAGCCCGATTACTG
Organism: Rathayibacter toxicus DSM 7488; assembly: GCF_000425325.1. Classification (GTDB taxonomy): domain Bacteria; phylum Actinomycetota; class Actinomycetes; order Actinomycetales; family Microbacteriaceae; genus Rathayibacter; species Rathayibacter toxicus. Next base: position 253,232 of record NZ_KE384349.1, on the reverse strand, counting down.
ATTTCCGGAGAATTAACCCGCACGGTGATGACGGTGATCAGGATTCGCGAAAGACCCGGTGGAGCAGTGGTGAGTGAGGAACGGATGACGCAGAGCACACTCTGGCATCTCGCTCGACGTCCTCGCTGGATCGCCGCCCTCCTGTTCGCCCTGCTCACTGCCGGCCTCTTCGCCGCCCTCGGCCAGTGGCAGATCGGTCGTGCGGTCACTGCTGCTGCACCGGGCTCCGATGATTCCGAAACTACCTTGCCGCTTGAGCATGTCGCCGTTTTTTCGACCCCGCTGAGCGCCCGTGCTGACGGTCAGCGCGTCGCAGGAGCCTCTGTTTTTGTCGCTGGCGGCGCGGAAACTCTCGGAGGTCGTCTTAACGGCGGACAGTCGGGGTGGTGGGTCATCGCACGGACCCGCACGGCTGGTGCCGATCTCGTGCTCGCTTACGGGTGGACCGCCGACGAACAGCGTGCTCGATCGGTGGCCACCGCGCTCAATAGCGGTGACGAGGAGACTCCGACGGCTTTCACCGGTCGTCTTGTGGCGAATGAGGCGGCGGAGGTGCCTGCGGCAGGGCTAGACCCGACGACGCTGACCGCACTGTCGATCCCCGCGCTGATTAATCGCTGGCCCGATCCGCCGCGGGATGTCTATGAGGGCTACGTTGTTGTGGATGAGCCGGTTGCCGGGCTGGAGCGGATTGACTCCCCAGCTCGCACCAGCGATCTCTCGCTGAACTGGCTCAACGTCTTCTACGCGATTGAGTGGGGTCTCTTTGCCGGTTGTGCGCTGTACCTCTGGTATCGCTTAATGCGTGACGCCTGGGAGCGTGAGACGGAGCAGGCGCGCGCGGCCCAGCGGTCTGCCTCGACCGCTGGGGACTCGACCGCGACGTAAACTTAACTTTATGCCCCTCGAGCCCACACCTGCGCAGTTTCCTCTGATAAGGAACGCACTGGGCTTTTACCGGGTTGCCTCTGTCATCACCGGCGTGATGCTTCTGGTGCTGTGCCTTGAGATGCTGCTGAAATACGGCCTCCACGTCGAGCTCTTCGCCTTTGGCCAGCAGGGCGTGCTGCACTTCGCTCCGATGTATGAGGTTCCGGGTGGAGAGTGGAAGTCGAGTGGCACGGGCGTGAATGTCTCCACCGGTGTTCTTATCGCTCACGGCTGGTTCTATGTCGTCTACCTCTTTTCGGACTTCCGTCTGTGGAGTGCGATGCGGTGGCCGTTCTCCCGCTTTGTCCTCATCGCGCTCGGTGGTGTAGTGCCGACCCTGTCGTTCTTTCTCGAGGCCCGTATTGCCCGCGAGGTCCGGCAGTATCTCCAGCAGCGCAGTGCAGTGCCGGAACCGATTCGAAGACCCCTTATCACCTGGAGGCCCCCCATTAACGACCAGCAGTCCGGCACGCCGATTCCGCACCTGTCGGAGCAGCCCGTCCTTGTTGTCGATTTCGGTGCCCAGTATGCGCAGCTGATCGCACGACGCGTGCGCGAGGCTCACGTCTATTCCGAAATTGTGCCCGCCCACGTGACGGCTGCCGAGATTGCGGCCAAATCACCCGCGGCCATCATCCTCTCGGGAGGGCCCGCCAGCGTCTACGAGCAGGGGACACCGCAACTTGATCCGGCCATTTTTGATCTCGGCGTCCCCGTGCTGGGTATTTGTTATGGCTTTCAGATCATGGCTCAAGCCCTCGGCGGCGACGTGGTCAACACAGGGCTGCGTGAGTATGGTGCGACCACGGTAACTCTTGTCAGCGATGGCGGGGTGCTCCTTGGCGACCAGCCGTCTGAGCAGACCGTCTGGATGAGCCACGGGGACTGCGTTGCCGCAGCGCCCGAGGGCTTTGAGGTCCTCGCCTCCACCTCCTCGACTCCGGTCGCGGCATTCGCCAGCGACGAGCGTCGCCTCTACGGTGTGCAGTGGCACCCCGAGGTCAAGCATTCAGAACATGGCCAAACTGTGCTGGAAAACTTCCTCCATCGGGCGGCCGGCATTCCTGCCGAGTGGAATTCTGCCCATGTCATCGACGAGCAGGTCGCTCTCATTCGTGAACTCGTCGGTTCCGGGCGCGTCATTTGTGCCCTGTCAGGAGGCGTCGACTCGGCCGTCGCCGCTGCCCTCGTGCACCGCGCGGTCGGTGACCAACTGACCTGTGTTTTCGTTGATCACGGGCTTCTCCGTCACGATGAGCGCCGTCAGGTCGAGGAGGACTACGTTGCTGCAACTGGTGTTCGTCTGGTCACGGTGGACGCGCGTGAGCAGTTTCTCGCTGCGCTTGCAGGTGTGAGCGACCCCGAGCAGAAGCGCAAGATTATTGGCCGCGAGTTCATTCGTACCTTCGAGACGACGGCAGAGTCACTTGTGCTCGAGGCGCAGGGTGCGGGTGAGTCGATTGACTTCCTCGTGCAGGGCACCCTCTATCCCGACGTCGTGGAGTCCGGTGGCGGCACCGGAACCGCGAACATCAAGTCGCACCACAACGTCGGTGGACTTCCGGAAGACCTTCAGTTCACACTCGTTGAGCCGTTGCGAACTCTTTTCAAGGATGAGGTTCGTGCCATCGGTCGAGAGCTGGGGTTGCCTGAGGCTATTGTCGGCCGTCAGCCGTTCCCCGGCCCCGGTCTAGGTATCCGCATCGTTGGTGAAGTCACTCAGGAGCGTCTCGATCTGCTGCGGGTAGCCGACGCGATCGTGCGCGCCGAGTTGAACGCTGCAGGGCTCGACTCCAAAATCTGGCAGTGTCCGGTGGTCCTATTGGCCGATGTTCGCTCAGTCGGGGTGCAGGGGGACGGACGTACTTATGGGCATCCGATCGTGCTGCGTCCGGTTTCCTCGGAGGACGCCATGACGGCTGATTGGACCCGCCTCCCTTATGACCTGCTCGCTCGTATCTCCACTCGGATCACCAACGAGGTCAGTGGTGTCAACCGCGTTGTACTCGACGTGACGTCGAAGCCGCCCGGCACCATTGAATGGGAGTAAGGGAACGCGGCACGGGCGCCCAACATAAAGTCGGACGCCCGTGCGTGACCTTGAAATGTGGTGGCCGAGCTAGTTGCGGAAAATTGCGATCAGTCGCAGCAGCTCGAGGTACATCCAGACAACAGTCACCAGAACCCCGTAGGCGCCTACCCAGCCGTAGACGCGCGGGGCACCGTTACGCACACCCTGCTGAATGAACTCAAAGTCCATCACGAGCGAGTACGTGGCGAGCGCAACGGCGATAAGACCGATCACGATCCCGAGTACGCCGGTGCGCAAACCGAAACCATTGCCGACGCCAAAAAGGCCGAGCCCCAAATTCACCAGCGAGAACACCATGTAGCTGATAATTCCGACGAAGAAAATTTTGTTGAGTTTGGGTGAGGTGCGGACTTTGCCGTTGAGGAAGAGCGTGAGAGTCACGCCGATCACGACCGCAGTGGCGAGCAAAGCCTGAAAAACGGCTCCTTCGTAGCGGTTGTTGTAGAAATGCGAAATTGCGCCTACCGCAATTCCCTCAGTGGCGGCGTAGCCGAGGATGAGGGCGGGAGACGGCACCTTCTTGAAGGCATTGACCACGCCCAGGGCGAGTGCGACCAGGATTGCTGGCAACATCAGGGCCGGAACGAACCAGCCCACGGCAGCACCAGCCAGAAGCAGGACGAACGTTAGGGCGGTCTTGGCCAGGGTGTCCTCTATGCTCATCCGATCGGTCTCGAACGAGCTGGCGGCAGGACGGCTGTACATCTGGTTCAGCGTGTCTGCCGATATGTCGGGGACGTCCTGTACCCGGCCGGCGTAACCGCGGTTACTAAACTCGGGACGTCCAAATGCCGGATTGTTGCTTGCCATTGTTCCTCAATCTCTCAAGCGCGCTGTTCGCCGGTAAAAGATGCGGACCTTCGGCGCTGTGGGTGCGGAAGCCGACCTGCCCGAGAGGACTGCCGACACGGCTTCAAGGCTATCTAAGAATTTGTCTCATGGCGGTGTGTTCCCTGCAGGCGAAGCGTTCTTTTTGCCGACCTCAGCGGCTCACACGCCGACCCGCGTCCGCCGGGGCTGGATCCTCCGAGCCACCGGTTGCCTCATCGATCCGATCGCTCATCACCCCTAGGATCGCCCCATGGTCGCGCGTCGTGCCCCCCTGATCATTGGCCACCGCGGTGCCTGTGGGTACCGCCCCGAGCACACCCTTTCTGCCTACGAACTCGCATTAGCGCAGGGCGTGGACGCCATCGAACTCGATCTCGTGGTGACCAAAGACGGGATCGTGGTGGTACGGCACGACAATGAACTTTCTGGCACGACCGATATTGAGCAGCGGCTCGAATATGCCGATCGCCGAACGACCAAGCATGTTGACGGTCAGGATCTGACCGGCTGGTTCAGCGAAGACTTCACCTGGGTCGAACTTGCCGAACTGAGAACCCGCGAGCGTTTCCCCACGCTGCGTCCCGGGAGTGCGAGTTTCGACGGTCAGTTCCCGATCCTCCGCTTCGGCGAGTTGCTCACCCTGCTTGACCGGGCGGCAGAGCAATCACCCGGTGCGCCTCCCGGTCTTGTTGTCGAGATTAAGCACGCCACTTACTTTGAGGCGCTCGGTTTGCCGCTTGATCAGCTACTTCAGCAGGAGCTGGACGCTGCGGGCTGGTCTCCCAACGATCCGCGGCTGATTATCGAGAGTTTCGAGAAGACGGTGCTCGAGCATCTGGCAGGACGCGCGGTGGGGGCCACACGGATCTACCTCGTTGAGGCCGAGGGGGCACCGGCTGACCTTGTGGCTGCTCACGGTGTGCTAGCGATGCCCTACTCCTGCGTCATCACCCCGACCGGACTACGCGAGCTGGTCGGTACGGTCCACGGCATCAGCGTCGATAAAAGTATGCTCTTCGCTGATTCGGCCTCCGGGTACGGCGCGGAGACGAATTCGCTTGTGGCTGACGCGCACGCGGCCGGACTAGAGATTTACTGCTGGACGCTGCGGGCGGAGAATTGTTTCCTTGAGCCGACATACCGTCGTGGTGAGGATCCGGCTGACCACGGCAACTGGTGTGAGGAGTTCCGCGCGATTATGCGCACGCGGATCGATGGCGTCTTCACTGATCAGCCCGATCTCGCGCTTGCGGCCCGTTCCGTTGACGCGTGTCGCTGAGCAGATCCAGGCAGTCGATACCGGCTGCGGAGCTAAACCGGAGACTTCGCTGGCATTATCGGCCAGACCGCGCGTATCTCTCGCCCCATTCGCAGTACGTATTTTCGCGAGAGGACGCCGCCCGTGCCTATCTCTGCCCCTATCACTCGCCGCTGGATCGCCTATGCCATACTCGCCGCTCTCGGGGTCGCCACCGTCTACTGGCTTGCCGTGCTGACCGCGCGGGGGCAGGCTGTCGAGAATTCTGGTGTGCGCGGCGCCGAGCTCGCCTTTGGTCGCGTGACGGGGACTGCTGCCGGTGCCTTGACTGATTTGTTGCCTGGTTGCCGGTTGCCTGGTTGCCGGTGCGCTGCTCGTGACTGTAATCGCGATGATTCGGAGGCGTCCGGCGCTCGCCGTTGCCGCCGTTGGCTCCATCGTGGGAACCGCCGTCGCGACGCAGCTGCTCAAGAACGGTATTCTCCAGCGTCCACTGCTCGTTGAGGCCGAATCCCGATACACCGGCGGCAGTTTTCCGAGTGGGCATACGGCCGCGGTAGCCGCCATCGTCCTTGCCCTCGCAATGGTGGTGCCGGGACGGGGCCGCACTGCCGTGCTGATCATCGGGGCTGCCGTGGTGGTGCTCGTCGGGAACCTGACGATGGCTGCCTGGCTGACCTCGCTGGCTCCGGTTGGGCGCGTGGCTCGTCCTCGGGCGCGGACTGTCGTTGATCGGCTGCTGATGGTGTGTGCCGGGGCCATTGCGGTACTGCTGGTCGCGCTTGCTGTGCAGCGCATTCAGTATTACCCCCATAACGCCAAGGATCTGACCGCATTCGTGTTAGTGCAATTGCTCGCCGCCGCGACCTCCATTTTCGCTGTCGTGGGCTTCGCTCGTGCGTGGAGAGGACTGGAGGTCGTTGCCTCGGATGAGTCCCGGGACCAACAGCACTGACCCCAGATCGCGCAGGGCGATCTACACTCTCAAAGGTCATGAGCTTTCTCTTCGATTCGAGCGACTCCCGAGCCACGCCGGTAGTCGTCACTCCTTCCGATGATGGCGGTCAGCGCACTGACCCCGGGCACGAGCAGCTGGTTGCGGGGCTCAATCTCCAGCAACGCGAGGCAGTTGAGTATCGCGGTAGCGCCCTGCTCATCGTCGCCGGTGCCGGTTCCGGCAAGACGAGTGTGCTTACCCGGCGTATTGCTAGCCTGCTCGGTAGTCGGGAAGCGTGGCCGAGTCAGATTCTTGCCATCACTTTTACCAATAAGGCCGCGGCCGAGATGCGCGAGCGCGTCGAAAAACTTGTCGGCCAGAGCGCCGACGGAATGTGGATCTCTACCTTTCACTCGGCGTGCGTACGCATCCTGCGCCGCGAAGCCGAGAACTTTGGAATGACCTCTTCCTTTACTATTTACGACTCCGGTGACCAGCGCGCGCTGCTCAAACGGATCGTGAAAGACGTGGAGGCCGACTCTCTCGGGATCACCGCTGCGAGTGCTGCCGCGAAGATTTCGCAGCTCAAGAATGAACTTGCCGATGTCGATTCGTATGCGCGCACGGCGAATCTCGACGATCCCCAGGAAGAAATGTTCCTCCAGGTCTTCCGTGCTTACTCGCGGGAACTTGAGGGAGCAAACGCATTTGACTTCGATGACCTTATTTCCCAGACGGTCTATCTTTTCCGCTCCTTTCCTCACGTTGCGGCAACCTATCGGCGGCGATTCCGTCATGTTCTGGTCGATGAATACCAGGACACCAACCATGCTCAGTATGCGCTTATCCATGAGTTGACCCGGCCAGTGGCGCCCGCCACTATTCAGGCGGCCAGGTTCGATCGGCCCTATCGTGGTCCGCTTACGCCGGACGGTTCGATTCCCGGAGCCTCATTGACTGTGGTAGGTGACTCCGACCAGTCAATTTATGCGTTTCGCGGTGCCGATATTCGCAACATTGTGGAATTTGAACGCGACTTTCCTGGGTGCGAGATTATTTTGCTTGAGCAGAATTATCGTTCCACGCAAAATATTCTTTCGGCCGCCAATTCGGTCATTTCTCACAATTTTGACCGCCGGGCGAAGAATCTGTGGTCGGCGAGTGGTGACGGCGAGAAGATTATCGGCTACACGGGTTACTCGGGTCACGATGAGGCACAGTTCATTGTTGATGAAATTGCTCGGCTGCATGCTTCGGGCGTCGGCTATGACCAGATTGCTGTTTTTTACCGCACCAACGCTCAGACCCGGGCTCTGGAGGAAATATTTATTCGCTCGGCGCTGCCCTATCGAATCCTCGGTGGCACAAAGTTTTATGAGCGAGCGGAAATTAAAGATGCTCTTGCTTATGTGATTGCTGTCGCAAACCCGGCCGATGTGCTCGCCTTACGACGCATCATGAATACCCCGAAGCGCGGCATTGGCCCTGCTACTCAGGCCCAATTGCAGTCGTTTGCTGACGCTAACGGTGTCACCGTGCGCGAAGCGATGCGCGCGGCGGGCTCGCTCGGCTTGGGACCCAAGGTGACCAAGGCGATTCTGGAGCTTGCGACGCTCCTCGACGAGTGTGCGCTGATGCTGGATCCCCACCGCGAGGGAGGTGAGGCGCCGGTCCATGAGGTGCTGACGGCGCTGCTGAACCGTAGTGGCCTTCTCGAGATGTTCCGCTCCAGCCGTGACCCGCAGGACGAGGCCCGCGCCGAAAATCTTCAGGAGCTTCTCGCCGTGACCACAGAGTTCGCCCACAACAACCCGGACGGGGGCCTCATTGATTTTCTCACCGAGGTGTCGCTTGTGGCGGCGGCCGATGACCTCGAAGACGACTCCGGGACCGTGTCGCTGATGACTCTGCACACGGCGAAGGGACTCGAATACGATGCGGTATTTCTGACCGGGCTCGAGGAAGGCCTTCTGCCCCACCACATCTCGGCGAATGAGCCTGGCGGCCTGGCAGAGGAGCGTCGACTGTTTTATGTGGGCATTACCCGTGCTCGCAAGCTGCTTTTCCTCTCTCTTGCGATGACTCGCGCGCAGTATGGCGAGACCTCGGTCGCGCTGCCGAGCCGTTTCTTGCAGGAGATCCCCGGTGATCTCATCGAGTGGCGGCAGTCGCCGGCGGCGGCAACTTCCCGGGGAGGCACGCAGCCGCGTGCGCTCAACGCCCAGCGGCCGGGCTGGGGACGCTCGCGTGCGAACACCGAGTTCCGGGAGGCGCTGGCTGCCGCGCCCAAGGCTAAGGGCGAGTTCCCCAACCGCATCACCGGCATGGTGCGCGATAACGGCACTCTCGAGCTAACGGCGGGTGACCGGATCCGGCACACCGATTTCGGTGAGGGGCGGGTGAATGCGGTCACCGGCGAGGGCAGCAAACGGGTCGCGCATGTGGTCTTCGATCAGGTGGGGGCGAAGAAGCTGCTGATCAAGGTTGCCCCGATCGACAAGCTGTGACATGAAGACGGATCTGGTGCTGGCGCGCAGTGCCACGGAGGTATTTTCGCCCGCGGTTCTTGCGGTGGTCGTTCCGGTTCTGGTCGGCGCGCAGGCGACAGAACCGGTTCTCTCGGGGATCGCGTGGGGCGCGCTCTCTGCCCTGTTCGGTGGCGTGGTGCCGTACCTGAGTGTCCGTGTGCTGATGCGAGCCGGGAGGATTCACGGTGGTCACCACGTACCCGACCGCCGGGAACGTGCCCTGCCGATCGGATTATCGCTCGCCTCGATCCTGGTTGGACTCGTCCTGCTGGTGGTGCTCGGTGCGCCCCGAGCACTAGTTCTCTTCGGTGTGGTGACGGTTGTCGTGATTGTCGTGGTGGGAGCGGTGAACCTGGTGTGGAAGCTGTCGGCGCACGCCGCGGTGGTAGCGAGCTGCGCGGTGGTGGTGCTGATCGTGTACGGGCCGTGGTCGCTTCTGATCAGCACGCCGATTGTTCTGGTGACCCTCTGGTCACGAGTACGTCTGCGTGCCCACACTCCGGCTCAGGTTGTTGCTGGCGCGGTCGTCGGCGTTGGCCTCACGGCCGGGTTGTGGTCGCTGCTGGTCTGATCTCTCGTCGCGCGGTTCTCAGAGAGGCCGACGGTCGTCCGTGCGTATCCGCCACCTTGTGACGCTGTAGAGCAGCACTGCCAATGCCGTGTTAAGTATCAGGAGAAAAATCCAGGAGGAAAGGTTTGTTGCGTCCGGTCCACTGGCCAACTTCACCGCCTGAGCGGGAATCGTCACCAAAAAAAGTGACCACGCCAGGTAAAACTTCTTGTGTGTGTTCTTCATTCGCGACACTGGTCCTCAAGATTCAGGATGTAAACACGGAATGTTTCATTGTTGGGGCACACGCCATGAGCGGCCAGGATCGAGACGATCGTCACACCAATACCGCCGGCCACCACGCAGCCAAGACCACCGCTCTCAGCAAATGACTGCACTTGGGCCTGAGTAGCGGGGCCGATCCCGCGCTTCGGGGTGTTCATGATGCGTCGTAAGGCGAGCACATCGGCCGGGTTTGCGACAGCAATCACAGAGGCAAGAGCATCTTTAATCTCAGCTCGTTCATAAAACTTAGTGGCGCCGGGGAGATGATAGGCAACCTGCGAGCCTTCTGCAAAATTTTTCGCGGAGCGGGGTGCGGACCCACGCTGGAGACCTTCGGGGAGTTTCACTAGTTCTTCGCGGGTAGGCGCATTAGTCGAGGTGGCCTCGTGTGAGCGGATTGTCATGCCGCTGCTACGAGGGGTGGCAGCATCCGCCGGAGCGCTCATCTCAAACGAGAAAGCGGAGATGATAAGCGCGACCCCTACCCGCAGTGCCGTTTTCTAGAAAAGACATTCATTACTATTCCCCCTGGCTTCACTAACATTCTCACACTACAGCGGCTAGTCAAGAGTGCGCCACTGAGAAAAGGTTCATTAAAGCCCGGTCCAAGTGGAAAGAAATCCGCAGCTAGGATGAAAAAATAAGAAATTGCAGCACTGATGTGCTAGAGAGGTGCAGCTGATCTTCGTGCTCAGCTACTGTTCTGGTGCCGCGACGGCGCGTGTGGGACGGTCGCGAGATGGCTTGTGTCCGTTGCTCGACGGTGATGAGCCGTGGTGATCGCGGTACGCACTGTTTTTCTTCGGGAGTTCTTGGTTGATGCGACAGTTCTGGCTCGGACACGGGCACGCCCCACCCTGCCTGGGGAGGCAAGCCTGTACACACATGCAGTTATTACTGCGCCGTTCGCTCTCACGGTGATCTTGGAGGCGACCGGTCGCAGCGTGTCCGCGCCCGTGGCGCAGATCCGCATGTGTTCCGCTCTATGGCGGCCCCACCAGCGCGCGTGTGTGCGTGCAGGCCTGGGGGACAGGTCCCCATCATGATCGATAGTCATGATGAGCGCCGTGTCACCCAGACCCGCGCTGCTGCCCAGGCCCAGTGCTCGCCCTACGACGCATCATGAATACCCCGAAGCGCGGCATCGGCCCCGCTACACGTACCCGACCGCCGGTAACGTGCCCTGCCGATCGGATTATCGCTCGCCTCGATCCTGGTTGGACTCGTCCTGCTGGTGGTGCTGATCGTGTACGGGCCGTGGTCGCTTCTGATCAGCACGCCGTTCTCACCGCCTCCGTGTGGTCGCTGCTGGCGTAAAATTGGGCCGTCGTGGTGCGGTGCAATAGAGGCTCTTCAGTTGCAGGCAATTCCGTCTTTATCTTTATCCAGTCCATACACGTCTTTGCCAATGACTCTCGCCTGGCCTTCGAGATACATTGGTCCGTCTCCTGTACCACCCTTGCAGTCGACATCCTTAGCGATGGGAACGCAGGCATCGGCGTAGTTTGGATCGCACGAGGCGGCGGATTTATCCTCTTTTTGCGGTGCTGTCTCTTTTTGCGGTGCTGCTGGCTCCCTGGTCCCCTGGTAGGTGATCTTGTCAACGGGTGCTGTGGTCACCACTTCCGACACTGTTGATCGCGATACTTCAATACCGCCATGCTTGACAACTTCAACAGTGCGGGTCAATAGCCCCTTTTTACCTTCGGTGGTTCTGCTGCTGCCCCTATCCATCCCCGGGTCACTATTGGTGCGAGAGGAATACGGGATTGCCTCGGTCTCGGTCATGCTTTCCGTGGTGACAACAACCATCGGGGTGCCCTGCATCGGATCTGCCGTGTTCTCGGACGAGGGAGCCGGGGAAGTCTCGCTATTGATGCTGGCTTTGTCCGGTTCGGCCAATGTTCTCCCGGTAGCACTGCACCCCGACACGCTGATAAGGAGTACCGCGGCGGCGGCGAGGGCGACACGCCGACCTGCGGCAACGTTGAACCAGGTGGATGGGTATGACTTGTGGGAGGAGGCAGAAGTGGAAAGCGAAGTACTGAGTGAGGCCATGATGTACTTCTTTCGTGAAGGGGGAGGGGGCTGATTATTTACATCAGCGTCTCCCCCTGGCGTCACTCGTCTTTTCCCCGATTCTGGGGTGAAATTCCGGGAGAAAATCCCGACGATTCTGGTGAGAAAGAATCGAACGTTTGGCGGCGCTGTTCGTCGTGAATGCGCGGTTGCAGTGAGCTCCCCGGTTACGACCGGGTTGTTGTAGCTGTGCATGACTCCGCGCGAACTTTCGCCAAGTAGTAGCGGCTCGGCGCTGTGCGCACAATCCTGGGCAGTCTTCGGTATACCGCCAGGGTCCGCTTCAACGCCCGGTCAAAGCGTGCCTGCTGTCGCGCGTTCCAGGTGAAGCCAAACGGTTCGCGCAGATGCGGCGGAAGCAGCCCCGCTGTCATCAGGCGAAGGTAGGGACCGAGTGGGCGCAGGTACCAGGCGGTTATCGCGCCGCCAAGGACGTCGTGGGCAACTTTGCGCGTAGCGGGGGTGACTTCCAGACGGGTCAGCTGCTCCTGCCAGTACGCCTCAAACGCGGCGCGCGAGTCGGGCCAGAGCTCGACGGGAAGTTGTAGGGCTGTGCCAGTGATGCGTGAGCGGCGCACCAGGTCATCCGCCTCTGCTTCGCTGAGCGGACCGAAAGCGAGCTGGTAGAGATTGAGCATCGACTGGGTGAGGGTTGCCGAGACCCAGAGCTGGAGTTCCGGGTCGAAGGCGGAGTAGCCGTCTCCTCTCACCGGTGCGTGTGCCCGGTTCACTCGGCGGCGAACAGTGCGGATATCCTCCGGCGATCCGTAGTGCAACGCATAGACGTAGGAGAGCGTGCCGTGCAGGCGCCCGAGCGCACGCTTCATGAAGTCGGAGTGTTCAGCCACCCCCTTCCCGATTGCCGGGTGTGCGATCTGTAAGAGGATGGTCCGCCCGCCCGACACCAGGAAAAGTCCCTCCCGAAACACATCATCTTGGTTTCTTGCTGAGGGGCAGCGCGGGCTACGGTCGGCGTGCATACGCTCACGCTACCGGTCGAGTTTATGGCGGGCCGTGGTGAGGGGCGCGTCACGGGTGCGGAGTAGACTCGCCGCGGCCCAGGGACAGTGCCGACATTCCGGTGCCGTCCGGGCCACTTCGACCTCGAAACGCAAGTGCGCTCGGCGCGGAATGGGAATGCAGCGTGGATCTTTTTGAATACCAGGCCCGTGATCTTTTCGAGAAGCATGGTGTTCCCGTGCTTCCTGGCATCATCGCCGAGACACCGGAGGAGGCGCGTAGCGCCGCCGAGAAGCTGGGCGGCGTCACCGTGGTCAAGGCACAGGTCAAGGTCGGAGGCCGCGGTAAGGCGGGTGGGGTGAAGGTCGCGAAGACTCCGGAGGAGGCAGAGGAAGCGGCGAAGGCGATCCTCGGCCTCGACATTAAGGGCCACGTCGTCACGCGGGTCATGGTTGCCGGTGGCGCGCGGATCGACCGCGAGTTCTACTTCTCGGTCCTGCTTGACCGGGCCAATCGTTCCTACCTTTCGCTCACCTCCTACGAGGGCGGCATGGAGATCGAGCAGCTCGCCGTCGAGCGTCCCGAGGCTCTCGCCCGCGTTGAGGTCGTCCCTGGCCGGGGCATCGACCTCGCCAAGGCTGAGCAGATTGCCCGCGAAGCGAAGTTCCCGGAGGAGCTCATCGCCAAGGTTGCGCCGGTGCTCGTCACCCTCTATCAGGTCTATACGGCTGAGGACGCGACCCTGGTCGAGGTCAACCCGCTCGTGCTCACCGAGGAGGGCACCATCGTTGCGCTCGATGGCAAAGTCTCGCTCGACGAGAACGCGAGCTTTCGCCATGCCGACCATGAGGCCCTCGAAGACAAGGAGGCCACCGACCCGCTCGAGGCGAAAGCTAAAAAGAATGATCTCAACTATGTCAAGCTCGACGGTGAGGTGGGCATTATCGGCAACGGCGCCGGTCTGGTCATGTCGACCCTCGACGTTGTCGCTTACGCCGGCGAGAAGCACAACGGGGTGAAGCCGGCCAACTTCCTCGATATCGGCGGCGGAGCCTCCGCTCAGGTGATGGCGAATGGCCTGGACGTGGTCCTCGGCGACGATCAGGTCACGAGCGTCTTCGTGAATGTTTTCGGCGGCATCACCGCGTGCGACGCCGTCGCCAACGGGATCCTCCAGGCGCTCGATATCCTCGGCGACGTGGCTACCAAGCCGCTTGTCGTGCGCCTTGACGGTAACAAGGTGGAGGAGGGCCGCGCGATCCTCGAGGCCGCCGCCAACCCACTCATTACCCTGGCCGCGACGATGGACGAAGGCGCCGATAAGGCCGCCGCACTCGCTGCCGCGTAACGACTCCTCGACTTAAGGAATGAGAGAATACGTATGTCCATCTTCGTCAACAAAGACTCCACGATCATCGTCCAGGGCATCACCGGCGGCGAGGGCAGCAAGCACACCGCGCTGATGCTCAAGGCCGGCACTAACGTGGTCGGCGGCGTGAACGCGCGCAAGGCGGGTACCACCGTCACCCACGGCGACGTCGAGCTGCCCGTCTTCGGCACCGTGAAGGAGGCGATGGCGGCCACCGGCGCCGACGTATCGATCGCCTTCGTCCCGCCCGCCTTCGCGAAGGACGCCGTCATCGAGGCGATCGACGCCGAGATTGGCCTCCTTGTGATCATCACCGAGGGCATCCCGGTGCAGGACTCGGCCGAGTTCTGGGCGTATGCGCAGGAGAAAGGCAATAAGACCCGCATCATCGGTCCGAACTGCCCCGGCATCATCACTCCGGGCGAGGCTCTCGTCGGTATCACCCCCGCCACCATCACCGGCAAGGGCCCCATCGGCCTCGTCTCTAAGTCGGGCACCCTCACCTATCAAATGATGTATGAGCTACGCGACCTGGGCTTTTCGACCGCGATCGGCATCGGTGGTGACCCGATCATCGGTACCACCCACATTGACGCGCTCGCCGCATTCGAGGCCGACCCCGAGACCAAGGCGATCGTCATGATCGGCGAGATCGGCGGTGATGCCGAGGAGCGTGCGGCCGAGTTCATTAAGGCGAACGTCACCAAGCCCGTCGTTGGTTATGTCGCCGGTTTCACTGCCCCCGAGGGCAAGACCATGGGCCACGCCGGCGCGATCGTGTCCGGATCGGCTGGGACGGCACAGGCCAAGAAGGAGGCTCTCGAGGCCGCCGGTGTCCGCGTCGGCAAGACCCCCTCCGAGACCGCTGCGCTGCTCCGCGCCCTCTCCGCCACGTTCTAGCTCTCTGGCAATTTCGCCGGATGCTGCGAAACGGTCGAGATCGTCTGCCGCCGCAACTATCTCGACCGTTTCGCGTATGCTCGCCGCGGGCGTTTTCGTGCTCAGTCCTCGAGCAGCGCGGTGAGGTTCCACCCGTTGCGGGCAGCAGAGCCGGAGCATGGATGGCAGGAATGCGACGGCGAGCACGAGCATGATGACCACGAGGGCACAGGCGGGGGCAACGACGCTGATGAGCTGACCTAGGCCGTGTTGACTTCAGCGCTTCTGCCGTTGTCTGTCACAGGAGTGACCGTGGCGAGAATTCTCGCATCCGGGATGACTGCGTGCCGCTGAAGGGCCGCGGAGCGCCTCGCGGGTAGGCTCGACAGCCTCATGAACCGCATCCTCGTCGTCTCTTTTGCCGCTTTCGACGCAGCGCTTTCGGCTCTTATTGGTCTCGCCATTCCGCTTCTCACGGTGACGCTGCTCTGGTCGGTGCAGAACGGCGGTGGAACCGACTGGACGGTGTTCTGGCGTATCGCGGCCGACACCTGGCTGCTCGGACACGGTGTTGCGCTCCACGCTGCGTTTGCTTCCGACTCCGTGCTCGCGCAGGGTCTGCCAGGCGGCACCGAGGCATTTTCCGTGACTGTCGTTCCGCTGGCCTTGACGCTCCTCGTTATCGGGGTTGGCGTGCGCACGGGTCGCCGCACGCAGACGTCGTCGGCACCGCGGCTGGCGTTGGGTTCGGCAGTGCTGGGTTATGCGACGGTCGCATGTGCCGTGGCGTTCTGCGCCTCCAGCCCGGCCGCGTCTGTCGATCTTGTGTCGGGGACGCTGCTGCCGCCGCTGGTTTTCGCTCTCGGCCTTGCAATCGGCGCCGTCAGCGTAGGCGATGCCGGCGGAGGCATCGGGTTACGTGAGCAGCTGGCGAAGTTCTTTGAGCGCCTGCCGGAGCCGACATTGTCGATCGCTGTCCTTGTCCTGCGCGGAGGGGTGCTTGCTGTAGCGGGCGTGCTGAGCGTCGCCGCTGCGCTTGTCGCGATCCTCCTCGTCGCGCATTATTCTTCGGTTGTCGTGGTCTATGAGCAGCTGCGCCCCGGTGTGGTGGGCGGGTTGGTGGTGACTCTTGGCCAGCTCGCCGTGCTACCCAATGCGGTGATCTGGGCGAGCGCCTGGCTGGTCGGGCCGGGTTTTGCTCTGGGGGTCGGCTCTTCGGTTGGCCCGGCGGGAACGCTGGTCGGGCCATTGCCGTCAATTCCGTTGTTAGCCGCGCTTCCTCAGGGCGAGATGGCTCTCGGTTTCGTTGGTGTGGCGGTGCCGCTCAGTGCGGGTTTTCTCGCGGGTTGGCGGGCGCGGAGTCCGCTCGGAGCTATTGTGGGGGAGCGTTCGATACTGGGCTGGGGGACGGCGGCAGTGTGCGGTATCGGCGTCGTGGGGGGTGTCCTCTTGGGGCTTCTTGCCTGGTTGTCCTCCGGGGCGGGAGGACCTGGTCGGTTGCAGCAGTTCGGCCCGGATCCGATCCTCGTCGGGTCGGTTGCGGCACTGGAGTTTGCGATCGCGGCGGGGATAGGTCTGGTGTCGGTGCGTCGTGGGCATACGTCACTGGGTTCTGTGCCGCGTCGTCTTGCCTAGGTGGTCGAGCTGACGATGCTCGCCCTAGACTTGGGCAGTGCTGAAGTTGCTCGTGCTCCTCTCCGGCGGAGGCTCGAACCTCCGCGCACTGCTCGAGGCAACGACGGACGAAAGCTTTCCTGCACGGGTGATAGCGGTCGGCAGCGACACCGATCCCGACGGTTTTCGGCACGCCCAGGAGAAGGGTGTTCCTGCTTTCACCGTCTCTCCGCGCGATTTTGCCTCACGTGATGCCTGGGGGGAGGCTCTGCTTACTAAAATTTGCGACTGGCAGCCTGACCTGGTGGTCTGTGCTGGTTTCATGCGCATTCTGCCGCCCGTCGTCGTCAACGCTCTGAGTCCGAGGATCATTAACACCCATCCGGCCCTGCTGCCCCTGTTTCCTGGGGCGCATGCTGTTCGTGACGCGCTGAAGGCTGGAGCGACACAGACGGGTGTAACCGTGCATATTGTCGACACCGGAGTCGACACCGGGCCCGTTATCGCGCAGAAGAGCCTTGGTGTGCTTCCTGGCGAAAGCGAGGCTGCGCTTCACGAGCGCATCAAAACCATCGAGCGTCGTCTGCTGGTGCAGACGGTGCTTGACATTGCCCACGGAACCGTTGACCTTGAGGAACTCGCCCGACTATGAGCACTACCGCCCACGACCCCAGCAACTATGACCTCCGCGATGTCGTTCCGGTCCGTCGTGCGCTGATCTCGGTCAGCGACAAGACGGGGCTGCCTGAGCTGGCCACGGCGCTCTCCGAATCCGGCGTTGAGATTGTCTCTACCGGTTCAACGGCAGCAATGATTCGTGCGTCGGGCCATGCTGTTACCGACGTTTCTGAGGTCACGGGGTTTCCGGAGTCATTGGACGGTCGGGTCAAGACTCTGCATCCTGCTATTCACGCGGGTATCCTTGCCGATCTCCGCCTTGCCTCGCACCGGGAACAGCTTCAGCAGCGTGACATCGCAGCGTTCGAGCTGGTTGTGGTGAATCTTTACCCGTTCCGGGAGACAGTGGCCGGAGGCGCTGACGTGGTCACGGTGGTAGAAAACATCGATATCGGCGGACCGGCTCTGGTGCGTGCCGCCGCGAAGAACTATGCCAACGTGGCGATCGTGGTGGATCCGGCCGATTACTCGCACATTGCTGCTGCGCTCGGGTCGGGAGGTACCACTCTGGCCGCTCGACGTAGCCTTGCCGCACGCGCCTTTGCGCATACTGCGTCCTACGATTCCGCTGTGGCCTCCTGGTTTGCTCATCAGCAGGCGTTAGACGAGGAGAAAGCGGAGACTTTCCCTGGTTCCGTTGAGATCGTCGGAAACCGGCAACAGGTGCTCCGCTATGGCGAGAACTCGCATCAGGAGGCGGCGCTCTACGTCACTCCCAGCGGAACCGGTATTGCCCAGGCGACTCAGTTGCACGGCAAAGAAATGTCGTACAACAACTATGTTGATGCGGACGCGGCCGTACGTGCCGCCTATGACTTCGTCTTGCCGGCCGTCGCGATCGTGAAGCATGCGAATCCGTGCGGTATTGCGGTCGCCGACCGCAAGGCCATCGACCCTATCGCCTCCGCTCACCGCCGTGCCCACGAGTGTGATCCGGTATCGGCATTCGGGGGTGTGATCGCTGCAAATCGCCCGATTACTCTGGCGATGGCGGAGACAGTGAAAGAAATTTTCACTGAGGTAGTCATTGCTCCGGGCTTTGAACCGGAGGCTTTGGCCGTACTGACCGCGAAGAAGAACGTGCGTCTGCTACAGCTGCCCGATATGTATGCACCGGTTGACAGAGAATTCAGGCAGATTTCTGGTGGCTTTTTGGTGCAGCAACCGGATCGTTTTGTGGGCGGTTTGAGTGAGGTGAGTTCCGGTTGGCAGCGTGTTGCGGGCGCGCCCGCGGACTCCGAGACACTGCGTGACCTTGAGTTCGCATGGAAGGCATGCCGGGCGGTGAAATCGAATGCGATCTTGCTCGCCTCGGGTGGAGCCTCCGTGGGGATCGGAATGGGGCAGGTCAACCGGGTGGACTCCTGCCAGCTCGCGGTCACCCGTGCCGGTGAGCGTGCGGCGGGCTCGGTTGCCGCCTCTGACGCCTTCTTCCCTTTTGCCGATGGGCTTGAGGTGTTGCTTGCTGCCGGAGTGAAGGCAGTGGTGCAGCCGGGAGGCTCGGTCCGCGATGCTGAGGTTATTGCTGCTGCCGTCCGTGCGGGCGTCACAATGTACACGACGGGGGAGCGGCACTTCTTCCACTAATCGGTTGGTGGTGAGTTCCCGGTTGGGGCCAGCCTCGCCACCACCCTGCGTGCTCAGAGTTTCAACTCGCCGATATTGTCGCCGTACTGGGTTTCGCCGACGACCTCGAAGCCGATTCGACGGAAAAACTTCTCGGGCCCCTCCTCGCCCGACTCCCACATCACGCTCAGAGAATCGAACCCGCGCCGCCGCGCCTCCTCTGCGGCCGCGTGGACCGCGAAGGTGCCGACTCCCTGCCTCTGCTTGGCCGCGTCGATGGTAATGCGCCAAATACAGCTGCGGAACTGGTCGTTCGCAGTGGAATCGAAGTGTGCGTGGATAAAACCGACGAGTTCGTCGCCGTCGAGGATCGCGCGCTGCCAGACGGCGCCGGGCGCTATCACCTCCTCTGCCGCGGAATAGGACATGGGGGCGATGAACTGCTCTTGGCCGGGTTTGAGGCTCAAGCCGTTCACCGCGGAGATGTTCGACGCGGACAGCTCTTCCAGACGTAGTGCACTCATGCCGTCAATCTAGCTGCCCAACCGGACCGGAGCATCCGTCTATCAGGCGAGCGGAAGCCTTTGCTTGGCGACTTCTGTGTCATTCTCTTGACGTCAAGACAGTTAAGTCCTCGGGTAGGCTGCACGCAGGCTATTTGGTGCGGCGTGGCCGCCCGACCCGCGCCGGAGCGGGGCTTCATCGAAACCACGGGAGAGCAATGTCCACGATCAAGGTTAAGGGAACCGTCGTCGAACTCGACGGAGACGAGATGACACGGATTATCTGGCAGAAAATCAAGGACACTCTCATTCACCCGTATCTCGAGGTGAACCTCGACTACTACGACCTTGGTATCGAGAATCGTGACCGGACTGACGACCAGGTCACGATTGATGCGGCGCACGCTATCCAGAAGCATGGCGTCGGTGTCAAATGCGCCACCATCACTCCAGACGAGGCGCGCGTCGAGGAGTTCGGTCTCAAAAAAATGTGGAAGTCGCCCAACGGTACTATCCGTAATATTCTCGGCGGTGTCATTTTTCGCGAGCCGATTATTATCTCGAATATTCCGCGTCTGGTCCCCGGCTGGAATAAGCCGATCATCATCGGCCGCCATGCATTCGGTGATCAGTATCGCGCTACCGACTTCGTCTTTAAGGGTGCCGGCACGCTCACTGTCGAATTTACGCCCGACGACGGCTCGGAACCGATGAAGCTGGAGGTTTATCACGCTCCTGACGACGGTATAGCTCAGGTTCAGTACAACCAGGATGCGTCGATCCGCGACTTTGCTCGTGCCTCCCTTACGTATGGTCTCGCGCGCAACTACCCGGTCTATCTCTCGACGAAGAACACGATTCTCAAGGCCTATGACGGCAGGTTTAAGGACATCTTTGAAGAGATCTTCGAGACCGAGTTCAGAGATCGTTTTGCCGCTGCGGGGCTCACCTACGAGCACCGTCTGATCGATGACATGGTTGCCTCCGCGATGAAATGGGAGGGCGGCTATGTCTGGGCCTGCAAAAACTATGACGGCGATGTGCAGTCCGACACCGTAGCGCAAGGCTTCGGCTCGCTCGGCCTGATGACCTCGGTACTGTCCACCCCGGACGGTCGGGTGGTCGAGGCGGAGGCGGCGCACGGCACCGTCACCCGCCACTACCGTCAACACCAGCAGGGCAAGCCCACCTCGACTAACCCGATCGCCTCCATCTACGCCTGGACGCGCGGCCTCACGCACCGCGGCACGCTCGACGGCAACCAGGAGCTGATCGATTTTGCGCTGACGCTGGAGGACGTCGTGGTCAAGACGGTCGAATCCGGAAAGATGACCAAGGATCTCGCCCTCCTTGTTGGACCCGATCAGCCCTGGCAAACCACCGAGGAGTTCCTGGCTGCCCTTGACGAGAACCTGAGGGTCCGAATGTCAGCCTAATCAGACACGACAGCGGGGCCTGTCAGCTCACCGGCTGACGGGCCCCGTGCTGTAGGTCACTCGCTGTGCCCGTCCCCAATCTGTACCTGCTCGGGGTGATGAGCGGAGGAGACCTGAATCCGTCGGGGACGCGCCTTCTCGCTGACGGGGATGGTCACCGAAAGCACCCCGTTGTCGTAGGAGGCCGAAATCTGTTCGGTGTCGACTCCCTGACCCAGGCTGAGCTGGCGAACGAAGGTTGCCGACTGGCGCTCGCGGGTAATCCAGGTGACGTCGTCACCCTGAGCGACTGTGCGCTGAGCGCGAATGGTCAGCAGCTGGCCGTCGATGTCGACGTCGACCGATCCGGGGTCGATGCCTGGCAAATCTGCCGTGAGGACGTAGTGGTCACCGTCGCGGTAGAGGTCGATCGGCATTCGGCGGGGGCCCTGCCCAGTGCCAAACACCGCGGAGGCGAAGCGATCGAGTTCGCGGATGGGGTCATAGGTAATGGCCATTGAAATCACTCCATTCGGTGTACAACAAAGGTTCCAAGAGTTGAGTTGAGTCGACTCAACTCTTAAGAGAGTAGCACTCTCAGGGGGAGAGTGCCAAGAGGATTTACTCGCCGCTTCTCCGCTGATACTCGCCCGTTTACCAGAAAATGTGGAGAGGGATTCGTCTGCGCCCTAGGGTCACCTGCGTGTGAACTGACCTGGTTCACCGTGACTGAGTAAAAGGACACCGATTGCCACTCTGCCCCCCACCTCATCCACTGTTCCGTGTCCGACGCCTCGCCCTCGGCGTTGCCGCGCTGGCGGTTGCCATGTCAGTCACCGCCGCCGCCACCGACGCCTGTGCCGACCCTCTCGTCGGGCATGCGTCGCGTACCGGTCAACTTTCCACTCTGCAAAGTTTCGACGACGGCCATTACGTCGTCACGCTTCGTGAGCCGCCGGCGGCGGCGTATCAAGGCACCGACGAACACTTTGCGCGCACCGCACCGGAGGCGGGCTCCCAGCTACAGGCTGATTCCGTTCAGGTCGAGAGTTACACCACCCATCTTGAGCAGCGCCAAAATGATGTGGCTGCCGATGCCAAGGTACACATCGGCTTTCATTACGCGGTGGCGCTTAACGGCTTTTCGGCCGAACTTACTGGTGCTCAGGCTACTGCGCTCGCCGATAGAAAAGATGTTGCTCAGGTCAGAAAGATCGAAAACATCGTGCTCGATCATGATGATGAGTCTTCGGCTCCCCAAGGTTCTGGCCAAGCGACCCCAGCGATTCCCGTTCCTGATACCGGGCAAGAATCTTCTCCCCACTTCCTGGGTCTCGAAGGGGCGGACGGAGTATGGAAGAAAGTTGGCGGTGTTGACAAAGCGGGCAAGGGCGTCGTGGTCGGTGTGATCGACACGGGAATTTCGCCGGAGAACCCGTCTTTTGCTGGCCCGCCGCTCGCGACGACTCCCGGAGACGCCCCCTATACCGATGGCAAGAGTATTACTTTTAGAAAGGCAGACGGCACGTCTTTTGTGGGCTCGTGTTCTCCGTCCTTGCCTGCATCGGAACAGTGGGCCGGTAACGAGTGCAATCAGAAATTGATTGGCGCGCGGTGGTTTCTCGGCCCAGACGAGGCGGAATGGCCGCAGAATGATCCCGACTATCGCTCTCCTCGGGATACCAGTGACCACGGATCGCACACTGCAAGCACCGCTGCGGGCAATTCAGGTGTTCCGGCAACGGTGAACGGATATAAATATGGCAACATTTCCGGTATCGCCCCGGCGGCTAAAGTAGCTGCCTACAAGGTGTGTTGGAAGGGTCTCAAAGCCGGTGGTGGCTGCTCGGCAGCCGATATGCTTGCTGGAATCGATTCAGCAGTCGCTGACGGTGTCGACGTTATTAATTATTCGATCGGCGCTGGTCCGGCGAACACTACTTTGAGCGTCATCGACGAGGCTTTTCTTAATGCTGCCTCGGCTGGAGTTTTCGTGGCCGTCTCCGCGGGTAATGCCGGCCCAGAGGCCTCGACTCTTGACCACGCCTCGCCGTGGTATACGACGGTTGCTGCCTCCTCGATCCCGACCTATCACGCCACAGCCACTCTGGGTAATGGTCACGGATTCGTCGGCAGTTCCGTCACTGTGCACCAGAGCTTCTCTGGATCACTTGTGAACAGCGCCGACGTGGCGCACCCTGGCGTCGAGGATCCTACTCTTTGCGCCGCTGATTCTCTTGATCCGCAGAAAGTTTCCGGCAAGATAGTCGCTTGCACATTGGGTAAGACTTCCAGGGTCTCGAAGTCGGCCGAGGTCAAGCGGGCAGGAGGCATTGGCATGCTGTTGCTGAATCGCACCCCTAATGCTCTTCATATCGATGTACATTCGGTACCGACTATCCAAATTGACTCGCAGGACTACGATGCGATTACGGCCTATGCGTCACGACGTGGGGCAACGGTGACCTTCACGGAGGGCAACTCGACCGGTCGGACCATCCCGGTTCCTCAAGTTGCTGGCTTTTCCTCCCGTGGTCCGGCTAGGGCCGATACTGGCGATGTCCTCAAGCCTGATATTGCGGCGCCTGGAGTGGGAATCCTTGCTGCTTTTTCCCAGGCTCCCGGCAAGTCGCCGACCTTTGGATTTATGTCTGGCACGTCAATGTCGTCCCCCCATATCGCAGGACTGGCCGCACTATTGTTCGGTGTTTCACCGAAATCCTCGCCGTCGGCGGTGAAGTCCGCCATGATGACGACGGCCCACGATACGGTTGACGCCAAGGGTATTCCTTCTGCTGATGTTTTTACGCAGGGAGCTGGTCAGGTAGATCCGCCCGCTTTTCTTACTCCGGGACTGCTCTATGAGAGTGGTACCCAGGACTGGGATGCCTTCCTGAAAGGCGAGGGTTACACGCTCAAGCCCGATCCTGCGACGGATTCTATTGCGGCCATTGACCCCTCCGACCTGAATCAGGCGTCCATTGCAGTTAATTCTCTTTCCGGTCGGAAAACAATCACACGCACAGTGACTGCGACTGAACCGGGGAGCTATACCGCAGCGCTCACCATTCCCGGTATCGACGCGGTTGTTTCTCCTTCCACGCTTTCCTTCACGGAGGCGGGGCAGAAAGCGCAATACACCGTATCCTTCGCGACGTCCGGCGCCGAGCTAGATAAGTTCGCCACGGGCTACCTCACCTGGTCGAATTCAACACGCACCGTGCGCAGCCCGGTCGCGGTACGCCCAGTGCTGCTTCACGCTCCCGCTGAGGTGCGGGGCTCCGGTGCCGCTGGTTCCGCCGCCGTGGCCGTGACTCCTGGTATCAACGGAACGCTGTCGCTAACGACGAGTGGGCTTGCGGAGGGGGTTCTCGCCAAGGACATCACGGCGGACAACGGCCACTCTGGAACTTTGCCTGATCTCGCGAACCCGGCGAACCCGCGCAAGCAATTCGTGACAACGGTGACGGTCCCCGAAGGTGCCACTTTTGCGCGTTTCGACCTTGATGCGATCCAGGACGCGGGCGACCTCGATCTGACGGTCGAGCGCCTGGACGCAAACGGTAAACCCGTAAAGACCGTTACCGCATCAGCTGAATCTGCGGATGAGCGAGTTGATCTGCAGGCCCCAGAACCGGGAACCTACCGAGTAACTACTACCCTCGATGCGATTCGCTCTGGCACCTCTGTCAGTTTTGATTTGCGGACTTTTGTGGTGACAAAGGACGGCGGTGTCGGCGCCCTCACTGTCGATCCCGTCGCGGTAAAAACAGTCGTGCCTCAGCCCAGCAGTTATACCGTTTCGTGGTCGGGTCTGACCGGTCCCGCGCGCTATCTCGGTGTGGTGAACTACGGAAAACCGGGGTACCTCACGGTAGTGAGTGTCGACGTAGACGGAGCCCCAGCGCAGCCGCCGAGCCCTCCTGGTTCGGCCGCCGGACCGGTGACCAGTCCTGTGCTAACGCCCGAGCCTGGCACTACTGGACCGGTGACCAGTCCTGTAGTGGCGGTGGAGCCCGGTGCAGATCGGGTCGCCTCCGTTGATAGCATCCTTGATCTAGCAGCAACCGGGTGGAATGGCATGCGCCTGGGGCTGGCGGCTCTGGCGCTCACGGGCGCCGGTGCGGCGCTCCTCCTCCGTCGCCGTCTCCTGACCCGCGGCCGCGAGGCTGCGGACTAGTCGTCACCTCGATGGCCGTCTCGATCTCTTCCGCAGAGGGAATCGAGACGGCCATCGAGGTGCGCTGTGAAAGGCTAAAAATCCGGTGGCTCGCCTCAACCAGAGTTCACGCGCTGAGGCATCGGGATGTTGCGCTGCGAGGGATCCGGCCAGGAGGGACGCGATCAGAGAGCACGGCGCCCGGCAATCAATCCTGAGACAACGGCGACGATACCGAAGACGAGTGCAACGAACGGCTGGTTGCGTTGGAGCCAGGTTAGTGCTGCGGCGCCCATCATGAGCAATTCGATGAGCGAGCGCGCGTAGATCTCGACTGTGAGCACCGCCCGCGGCGAGACGAATAACGCCCAGACCAGTGCCGCTACCAACGGAGCGCCGATGCCGAACCCGATATTCAGCGGTACGTCCCAGCAGGTGAACCCCCAGATGGTGAAGCTCGTTAGCGCAAACAGCTCAAGTACGAAGCGCACGATGTCGTTTGGGCGGATTGTCAGCTCAGCGGTGGCTCGGGTGGCTGATGCGCGATTCACGTCGACAATGCTAATCGCGTTGCGCGGTACACCTGGTTGCCTCCGAATCGGTCAGCGGAAAATGATCGTGCGTGCGCCGTCGAGCAGTATGCGGTCCTCCGCGAACCACGTGACTGCTTGGGTCAGGGTTCGGCTCTCCTCGTTTTGACCGATCGCTACCAGTTGTGCGACGGAGTGCGAGTGGTCCACCCGAACGACGTTCTGCTCGATGATGGGTCCTTCGTCCAGGTCGCTGGTGACAAAATGCGCTGTCGCGCCGATGAGCTTGACGCCGCGCGCATGTGCCTGCTTGTAAGGGTTCGCGCCCTTAAATCCTGGCAAAAACGAATGATGGATGTTGATGGCGCGACCGGCGAGGCGCTCGCAGAGTTCCGGCGAGAGAATCTGCATGTAGCGGGCGAGTACCACCAACTCGACGTCGTGCTCCTCTATCACTTCAAGGACTCGTCGCTCGAATGCGTGCTTTGTCTCTGCCGAGACAATGGCGCGCGACTCAAAGGGGACTCCGTAAAAATCGGCGAGATCACTGAGCACGTCGTGGTTCGAGAGGATGAGCGGCACCCTAATAGGGAGCTGCTGTGCCCGCTGTCGAAACAGCAGATCATTGACGCAGTGTGCGGCAGTCGAGGTGAGGACGAGGGTGCGAAGGGGGCGTCCGACAGCGTCGAGGTGCCAGGTCATGTCGTAGTGCCTTGTGACGGGGAGTATCGCTGTGGCAAACTCCTCCCGCGTCACCGGAGACTCAACCTGGAGGCGCATAAAGAAGCGCCCGGTGTCCGCGCTGGAAAACTGTTGGCTCTCGGTGATGTTGCCTCGCGCGTGGACTACCGCGCCGGAAACCGCGTGCACTATACCGGGTTGATCTCGGCAGGCGAAGGTCAACGTCCAGTGGTTAGCGGGGGAGTGGCTGGTTACGGTGGTGGTGAGCCGGTTGGCTGCGGGAGCGGGCTGCATCCGCTCAGGATAACGGCGGTGCCAGGCCGGACCAGCGCACGCAATTCGGGGTCAGCGCACGACGATTGTCGTTGTCGCCGTCGCTCCTACGCGCCCGTCGGTGGCCTCATAGCGCACACCAATAGCGTGTTTTCCGGGCGTGAGGTGCAGCCGTATGGTCGCGAGAGGAAACGTCACGTGGCACTCGTCGACAATGGCGCCGTCGACGATAACCTGCACAGATGCCGCGTCTTTGGCGATGACGAGCTGGACTGTTTCGGTATGTGCCGGGAAGTGGAGGAGCACATGCGGTGCTGTGAGGTTCACGACAACGGAATCGCTTGACTCCACGTCGACCCGCGCAATGAGGGTTGTATGACCAGGAGGGACGGGCAGCGCCAGGCTCCTCCACCGGCCATTGGAGTCGGCTGTCGCGGTTGCGTAGACCTGCCCTGTCGCGGCGTTCTCGACCTTCACGGCTGCCCCGGGGGCAGCGGTTCCATATGCGTCGGGGAGAAGGTGTTCGTTGGGGTCAGCCGTGATAGTAAGGGTGAGGTGCGCGACAGCAGGGGGAGCCTTCGCAGCAGCGGGGGTTCGCGCGGGCGGGTTGGTTGGTGTTGCTGGCGCCGGAGGGGGCGGGGTTGATGCGACCGGTCCTGTCTGACGATCGGGTGGTGGAGAGTGTGACTCGGGCGGTGCCACAGGCAGGGGCGGGCGGTCGGTTCGCAGCGATGCTGGTGGTTCTGGGTTGGCTGGTGGTTCTAGGTTGGCTGGTGGTTCTGGGTTGGCCGGTGGCGCTGGGTTGGCTGGTGGTGCCGGTTCGGCTGGTGGTGCCGGTTCGGCTGGTGGTGCTGGGTCGGTGGGTGGTGCTGGGTCGGCTGGGCTAGTCGCAGGCGGTGGCGGAGACGTGACTGGGAGGGTGAGAGCAACGTCAGCCTGTTGCGAGGACGTCGCGGGGGTCTTTGGAGAGTGGCGATCCGGCAGTTTGTCGAGAGAGCCCAAGTCGGAAGGCAACGTTTCGTGCATCGTTACCTGAGGGTTCGGGTCGGCCCCGCTGGTGGTGGGGGTGGGATGAGAAGCTGCGGGCGCTGAGATCGCGGCTTTAGCGCCGTCCGTCACGCGATTTCCGGTCGTCGTGGTCCCCTCAGCCCGAGCCCCCGATACCGACGGGCCGGATGGTGTGGCATCTGGAGCTGGCTCGGTGGCTGAAGTGGCTGCATTCGGCGCCGTCGGCGGGTGTTTCGCGTCGTAGCTCGTTTCCGCCGATGTCTCCGATGACGGGTTATTCGCGCCAGGAACGACTGCTACAACCGACACGCCGCCGACCAGCACGAATGCGGCGGTGACGAGCGTCATCGAGACGACCGATGGCCCTCCCGCGGAGCTCCCCGCGTGCACGGCAGTCAACGTCCCGCCGCCGGAACCGGATATGTCAGGAGGCGCCGTTGTGCCAGGACTGTCTTTCGCTAGGTACGCTGCGGCACCGGCTCCCGCCACCAGCGGGAGGAGAACCGTCGCGAGTCGTCGACCGACGGTCTCGGCCTCGACAAGTGTTTCTCGGCACGGCACGCATTTTGACAGATGCGCGTGCAGTCGCAGTCGCTCTCGGCCGGGTAGTTTCCCGCGAGTATGTGCTCCGGCGCGTTCTAAAACCCAGCGACATTCCCCCTCGGCGTTGGCATCTGCGACGTGCTCCTGGATCCACGCGCCGCGCAACCCCTCGCGAGCGCGCAGACTCAGCGCAGCCACAGCGTTGGGCCTCAGCCCCAGCAGCGGCGACACCTCGGCGGGCGAAAGCCCTTCGACCTCGGTGTACCAGAGCACCTCCTGCCAGCGTGCCGGTAGGGCGCGAAACGCTCGGAGGCTGAGATCCCGGTCGAGCGCGGCGACGAGCTGCTCCTCCGGTCCTGCTGCTGCTGCGTCGTGTTCATCCAGATCGAGCGGCCTTTCCCGGCCTTGTTTGCGGCCCCACGAGGCGGCGACATTGCGGATCGAGGTGAAGAAGTAGGGGCGAAAGGCACCGTGGGGTCCGCCGCCGCGTTCGATGGTGCGGAGAACCCGCAGGAAAGCTTCAGAAACGAGATCATCCGGGTCAAGACCGGTGGCCCAAGCTCGCGCGACGGTGTGCCCCGCTGCTGCATGCCTCCGCCACAGCTCGGCCGTGGCAGCGGTTTCACCTTGGCGAACCAGCGTAATTATCTCGCCGTCGCAGCTGGACTCGAGGGCTGACCGACGGAGGCGTCGCCGTGCAGCGCCCGTTGCTCTCACGCCAGACCCTCCCTCGCCGCTCGCCGCACAGATGTCGGAGTGATCTTTGCACAGATAAGTGACGAAATCGCAGCCTGCGGAGAATGACAGCTGCGTTAGACTTCTTCCGTCGCGACTGGCGTTGGGATGGGTGACCATCGGGAAGCGGCACTTTATCCCGGTTTTCCGGGAACTTTTCCTACCGCACGCCTGGGTCGGAACGGATACCGTAGATCGGGGTCGCCCGTACGAGCCGAAAGTATTTTTTCGCGATCGTACCGGACCCCTCCGTTTCCCAGTCAAGGAGCGTCCGTGTCTTCTTTTTCCGTCCCGAGTTCTCTCTCGCCCGAGTCGCGCGTTGCGACGTCTTTCGATCAGCCTGTCTCGGTCGTCGATCCCGAAATCTCTGCCGTGCTCCAGCAGGAACTGGACCGTCAGCGCGGCTATCTCGAGATGATCGCGAGCGAGAACTTTGTGCCGCGCGCGATCCTTGATTCACAAGGCTCCGTCCTGACCAATAAATATGCCGAGGGTTACCCTGGTCGTCGTTACTACGGTGGTTGTGAGTTCGTCGACGTTGCTGAGCAGCTTGCCATCGACCGCGCGAAAGCGCTCTTCGGTGCCGAGTTTGCCAATGTGCAGCCCCACTCTGGTGCGAGTGCGAATGCGGCGGTGCTTGCCGCAATGATCCAACCCGGTGACACCATCCTCGGCCTCGAGCTCGCTCACGGCGGTCACCTGACCCACGGGATGAAGCTGAACTTCTCGGGCAAGCTCTACAACGCCACCGCCTACGGTGTCGACCCGAAGACCTTCCGCATAGATATGGACGCGGTGCGCGAGAAGGCCCTCGACGTCCGCCCGCGGGTCCTCATCGCTGGCTGGTCGGCCTACCCGCGCCACCTTGATTTTGAGGCGTTCCGTGCGATCGCCGACGAGGTGGGTGCGAAGCTCTGGGTTGACATGGCCCATTTTGCTGGCCTCGTCGCGGCCGGGCTGCACCCTTCGCCGGTGCCGTATGCCGATGTTGTCACCTCGACCGTGCACAAGACGCTTGCCGGTCCCCGCTCTGGCCTCATCCTGGCCAAGCAGGAGTACGCCAAGAAGCTCAATTCGGCCGTTTTTCCCGGTCAGCAGGGTGGGCCTCTCATGCATGTGATTGCTGCGAAGGCGACCGCGTTCAAGCTCGCGGGTGAGACCGAGTTTGCCGACCGCCAAGAGAGAACCATCCGCGGCGCGCAGATTCTGGCCGAGCGTCTTACCGCGGCTGACTCTCAGGCTGAGGGTATCGATGTGCTCACCGGTGGTACTGACGTGCATCTGGTGCTCGCGGACCTACGGAACTCGCCGCTGAACGGCCAACAAGCCGAGGACCGCCTCCATGAGGTTGGTATCACCGTCAACCGCAATGCCGTGCCGTTCGATCCACGCCCGCCCATGGTGACCTCTGGGTTGCGCATCGGCACACCCGCGCTCGCAACACGCGGATTTGGCGACGCCGAGTTCGCTGAGGTCGCGGACATCATCGCCGACGCGTTGAAGCCGTCCTCCGGTGTCGAGTCACTTCGTGCTCGCGTCGGTCGGCTCACCGACAACTTTCCGCTTTACCCGGGTCTTTAGCCCGATTGTCCGCGCAGATCGGTTGGGACCGGAGCGGCACTGCGCGCCCCGCTTCCGGCTACGACCCCAGCATGAGGAGTTCCCGATGACGGCACAGGTGCTCGATGGAGTGGCAACGGCCGCCATAGTCAAGGCTGAGATTGCCGAGCGGGTGGCGGCACTGCGTGAGCGGGGTGTGGTCCCGGGCCTGGGTACGCTCCTGGTCGGCGATGATTCCGCCTCCCGTTCCTATGTCGCGGGTAAGCACCGTGACTGCGCCGAGGTTGGCATCGAGTCGATTCGTGTTGATTTGCCGGCGACGGCCTCGGCCGACCACATCCGAATGGCCATCCGACAGCTCAATGAGTCGGAGGCGGTGACCGGGTACATCATCCAACTTCCGTTGCCGAAAGGCATCGACGAGAATTCGATGCTCGAACTGATGGATTCTGCGAAGGATGCTGACGGCCTGCACCCGACAAACCTGGGCCGTCTCGTGCTCGGGGTCGAGGGTGATGATGGCGACGCCCCCCTCCCGTGCACGCCCCACGGCATTGTCGAAATGCTGCGTAGACATGAGATCCCGACCGTGGGGAGGCACGTTGTCATCGTCGGTCGTGGGCTCACCGTTGGTCGGCCGCTCGGTCTTCTACTCACTCGCAAGGGGATCGACGCGACCGTCACACTTACTCATTCGCGCACCGTCGACCTCGTGGCGGAGGTACGTCGGGCGGACATCGTGGTCGCCGCCGTCGGCGTTCCCGGATTGATCGCAGCGGAGTGGGTGAAGCCGGGTGCCACCGTGCTTGATGTAGGCATTACTCGGGTGGAGGACCCCGAGACTGGTCGTGCGAAATTGACCGGTGATGTCGCTCCGGCAGTTGCTGACGTTGCCGGGTGGCTCTCACCGGTCCCCGGCGGTGTCGGCCCGATGACCAGGGCGATGCTGATCCATAATGTGGTGACGATGGCCGAGCGTGCTGTGCGTTAGCGGTCGTCTCGCCGCCGAGTGATTCTTCCGCACGGTGGTGCGGAGGTGGTCAGCGCACTCGGGCCGCACCATCGGCTGCGGTCACGAGGAACAGCTCGGGCGTGGCGAAGCCCTTCTCGGCGAAGGTGGAGAGGACTGCGGCGCGAACCTGCTCTTCCTTCTCGAACGGTGTGAGCGCTATGGCGGAGCCGCCGAAGCCGCCGCCCGTCATCCGCGCGCCGATCGCGCCGGCTGCTCGGGAGGCGTCTACCGCGGTGTCAAGTTCGGGTATTGAGACCTCGAAGTCGTCTCGGAGTGACGCATGCCCAGCATCGAGTAGCTCGCCGATTGCACGCGGGCCGCGCTCACGCAGGGTGCGGACGGCGCTGAGGACGCGCGCGTTTTCGGTCACAACATGCTTGACCCGACGGTAGGTCACCTCGTCGAGTACTTGTGTGACGTGAGGGAGGTCGTTAACCGAAAGTTCGCGTAGCGACTCGACGCCCAGAGCTGCGGCTCCGACTTCACACGACGTGCGGCGTTCGGCATAGCCGCCGGTCGCGTGGGCATGCTCGACTCGGGTGTCGATGACGAGCAAGACGAGCCCGGACTCCTCGAAACCCAGGGGTATGACTTCGGTATCGAGGCTTCGACAATCAAGGAATACGGCCGAGTCACGCTTTCCGCAGAGAGAGGCGAATTCGTCCATGATCCCGGTCGGTGCGCCGACAGCAACATTTTCGGCGCGACGGCCCACCCGCGCGAGCGTCGCGCGGTCAAGGTCGAGTTCCCAAAGTTCGTTGAGTGCCACTGCTATTGCGCACATGAGAGCGGCTGAACTGGACAGGCCGACGCCGATGGGTACGTCTGAATCGATGAAAGCATCAAAGCCCGAGCGGGTACTCAGGTCCACCCCATGCTGAGTCAGCGCCCAGATGACTCCGAGCGGGTAGGCCGCCCAACCGTGGAGAGCGTCCGGTCCCAGTACATCCAGGGAAACTTCGACAATTCCGGGTGAGAAAGCGCTGCTGATTCGAATGACGCGGTCTTCGCGTGCTGCGACGGCTGCTGCTGTGCCGCGTTCGATCGCGAAGGGGAACACGAAGCCGTCGTTGTAGTCGGTGTGCTCGCCGATGAGGTTGACCCGGCCCGGCCCGGCCCACACCCCCGCGCTCGGACGACCATAGGTACGTGCGAAATTGGAGGCAGCGCGTTCGGCGACGACAGCCAGGGAGGCAGGAGCGGCGCTCATCGAGTTTCCTTGGTGTCGGTGCCCATCGTGGGCGTGCTATAGCTGGGCCGCTCCGTCACTGTGGCAGCGGGACTTGCTGCATCCGCTCGAGTCATCGCCGTGCGCAGGGCTGCTGCGCTCGTCTCAGGCGGGATGTCACCGATCCACGCCCCCATCCCGGCCTCACTCCCGGCGAGGTATTTGAGCTTGTTTTCTGCACGCCGTGGTGAGGTGATCTGCAGCATCAATCGCACCTCACTGCGCCGCTCGTGCACCGGTGCCTGATGCCATGCAGCGATGTAGGGCGTTGGAGTGTCGTAGAGGCCGTCGATGCCGCGCAGGAGACGCTGGTAGAGGTGGGCGAGTTCGTCGCGCTCCTGCGCCGTAGTGTCGGCCAAGTCTGCGACGTGGCGGTGAGGTAAGAGGTGCACTTCGATGGGCCAGCGCGCCGCGAAGGGGACGAAGGCAGTGAAGTGTTCGCCGCGAATCAGCACGCGTTCGCTGGCCTGTTCGAAAGCCAGAATGTCGGCGAACAGGGTTGGTCCGTAGCAGTCGATTGAGGTGAGCAGCTGCGTCGTGCGCGGTGTGATGTAGGGGTAGGTATAAATCTGCCCGTGTGGGTGGTGCAGCGTCACGCCAATCGCTTCGCCACGGTTTTCAAAAGGAAACACCTGCTGCACCCCGGGTAGGGCAGAAAGAACTCCGACTCGATCGGCCCACGCTTCAAGAACGGTTCGGGCGCGGGACGGGCTGAGGGTGGCGAACGATCCCTCGTGCTCGGGGCTGAAGCACACGACTTCGCAGCGGCCGACGCTGGTGCGGGTACGCCCGAGTTCCCGGCGACGCAGGTCGTCGAGGGAGGTGGGAGCGTGGGTGTCCTCGAGCAGTGGTCCGAAGGCTGGCGAACGGTTCTCGAACACTGCGACGTCGTAATAACTGGGAATTTCAGAGGGGTTTGTCGGCGAGGCGGGTGCCAGAGGATCGAGTTCGG
The DNA here is from genome assembly GCF_000425325.1 of Rathayibacter toxicus DSM 7488. Lineage (GTDB taxonomy): Bacteria > Actinomycetota > Actinomycetes > Actinomycetales > Microbacteriaceae > Rathayibacter > Rathayibacter toxicus. The sequence continues at coordinate 220,077 of NZ_KE384349.1, read as the reverse complement.
CCGGGGGAAGACACACCCGGTTGTGACGTGCGGCGGCGATCGATACCCACTCGCCGGTCAAAACGTCCTGGCGCATCTGCGCGGTAGCGGGACGCGGGTCGAGTGCGCGTGTGTCGGCTGAGCGCCCCGGGGGAAGGGTCGTGTCGGCATCATCGAAGTAAATAAGTTCGCGACCGTCAGCGAGGGTGTGCGGGCGCTTGACGATGCCGGCTGAGAGAGGAATCGCGTGGTTCATGGCAGGGTCAGACTAGGCGAATATCTTCGAAAATGAAAGCAAGCTTTCTCTTTGACAAGCGAGAATCTCGGCGACATCATGGGGGCGTGAAGGCCAGTGGTGAACAGGACGCTCCGTCGGGGAGCGAGCGTCGTCTGCGGATCCTTTTGCGTGCCAGACAGCGGGGGTTTGTTGCCGTTACTGATCTCGCCGGCGCGCTCGGTGTTTCCGTCGTCACCGTCCGTTCCGACCTTGACCACCTCGCCGAGGAGGGTGAGGTGCGGCGGGTCCGCGGGGGAGCGATACCAGTGGCGCGGCGCTCAGGCGAGCGTTCTCTCGAGGACGGGCTGACCGATGCCTCCGATCAGAAGGAGGCAATCGGGCGCGAAGCGGCTGCCGCCGTCTCCTCCGGCGAGAGCGTGATCCTCGATGTCGGCACGACCCCGCTCGCCATCGCCCGCGCGCTCGTCGCCCGCCACGAGCTGCGCGATGTCACCATCGTCACCAATGGCCTGGCAACCGCTCTAGCCCTGGAGCCGGCCATTCCACGCTTTGTCGTCGTGGTCACCGGGGGAACGCTACGACCGTTGCAACACTCGTTGGTGGAGCCACTCGCTTCTGAGGTTCTGGAGCGGCTGCGCGCCGACGTGGCCTTCATCGGCTGCACGGGTGTGCATCCCGAAGCGGGGGTGACCAACGTCAATCTGCCCGAGGCAACGCTCAAGCGCCGGATGTTACACGCTGCCAATCGGCGCGTCGTGGTCGCCGACAGTGGCAAGCTCGGCAGGATCGATATCGGTCGGGTTGCCGCCCCTGACGAGATCGACCAGCTGCTTACCGGCGTGGATGCTCCCGCCGACCTCGTGAGGGCGCTGGAAGAAGCGGGTCTGGCCGTCACTCGCTGCGGCGACCGGCCGCCATGCGGCAGTCCGTAGGATTCACGAATGGTCGACTTCGTTCCCGCCCCCGCCACCGGTCGCCAACACCTGCTCGAACTCACCGCGGCGGGTCGCACCTTACAGGCCGTGGTGACAGAAGTCGCCGCAGGCCTGCGGCGACTCACGGTGGACGGGGTCGAGATCACCGCGAGCTATCCCGAGAGCATGGTGGCGCCTTTGTGCGCTGGCGCTGTGCTGGTGCCGTGGCCCAACCGGGTCCGGGATGGTCGATGGAGCAACGACGGTGTCGAGTATCAGCTCGATCTCACCGAACCCGCGCGAGGCAACGCGATTCACGGTTTGCTGCGCAACACCTCCTACCGTCTTGTTGAGCGGGGCCCCTCGTGGGTGAAACTCGCCGCGCCCGTGGTGCCGCAGAACGGTTATCCCTTTCACCTTGCTACGACGGTGCGCTACGAGTTGAGGGCTGACGGTCTGGCGGTCCAGCACCAGATCGTCAGTGTGGGAGCTCACCGGGCGCCGGTGGCGATCGGAACGCACCCCTTCATCGCCATAGGTGACACTCCCACCGATGAGCTCGAACTCACGCTTGATGCGGCTGTGCACATCGAGGTGGATGACCGCCTCAATCCGGTCGGCCACACTCCGGTGGAGGGCACCGCATGGGATCTACGCTCCGGTCGTCGTGTCGGCGACCTCGAGCTTGACGACGCGTGGGCCGAGGTGACGGTAACCGATGGCGAGAGTGTGCATGGTCTTCGTGCCGCCGATGGGCGCCGCGTACTGGTCTGGGCGGACCCCGCCTTTTGCTTCCTTCAGGCCTTCATCACCAGAGAGTTTCCCCACGGGGACGGCGTGACCACCGCCGTCGCTCTGGAACCGATGACGGCGCCCGCCAATGCGTTAAATACTGGTCACGGTCTGCGCTGGCTTGCACCGGGGGAGGAGTGGTGCGTGTCCTGGGGGATCCGCCATGAAGGGTTCCCGGTCTCGTCATGACTCGACCGACTCCTTCCCGGCATGACGAGACGCTCAGGCGCCGCGCCCTGCTGGGAATGAAGCGGATTGCGACCGGTCTGCTCCTGCTGATGGCGATCATTTTCGCTGTCGCTTTCACGCTGCAAGACCGCTACCCCTGGCTGCAATGGCTGCGCGCCGCAAGCGAGGGCGGCATGGTGGGCGCGCTCGCCGACTGGTTCGCGGTCACCGCGCTGTTTCGTCGCCCGCTCGGCCTGCCCATCCCGCATACGGCGATCATTCCGGCCAAGAAGGATGAGATCGGAGCGAGCCTCGCCCAGTTCGTCGAGGAGAATTTCCTCAGCGGCGCGATTGTGCGCGAGAAGCTCGATTCTTTCGGTATCGCCCGGCGAGTCGGTTTCTGGTGCGCCGAGCCGACCAACGCGCACCGCGTCGCTCGTGAAAGTGCGGCAGTGGTCCATTCGGCCATCACGTTGCTGGACGACTCTGAGGTGCAGCGGGTTATGGACACTCTCGTACGGCGCCATGTGCTCGCCCCGTATTGGGGGCCATCGTTGGGGGCCCTGGTCGGAAGCGTGGTGGAGGCGGGACACCACCGACGCCTCGTCGACACGGTGATTGAGCAGGCTGAAGGGTGGCTTGCCGCGAATCCGCAGAGCTTTACTCGGATGGCGAGCGGGAGGCTCCCCAGCTGGCTGCCATCGGCCGTGAGTCGACTGGTCGATGAGCGGCTGTACCGTGAGGCGCTGATTTTCGTGGCGGCCGTGCGTGAGGACCAGACGCATCCGTTTCGCCTCGCGATCGATGGCTATTTAGCGACCCTCGCACGAGACCTGGCCAGTGATCCACTGCTGATCGCCCGCGTTGAAGGGCTGAAAAGCCAGGTCTTTGACAGTCCGCGCGTACATGAGCTGGTCAGTGACTTCTGGGAGGCGACCAAAGCCTCGCTGCTGGGCGCCCTGGACGACCCGTCGAGTCCGCTGCGGGCGAGCATAGAGTCACTCGTTGCCGATGTCGGTCGCCGACTCTCCAGCGATGAGCGCCTCGCCGACTCGCTGGAGGCGTGGGTCGGTTCGGTGGCCGCTTCTGTCGTGGATCGTTACCGCGGCGAGATCGCGAGCATCATCGATGACACCATAGGCCGCTGGGACCCCCAGGAAACCGCCGAGAAGCTGGAACTCCAGGTGGGTAAGGATCTGCAATTTATTCGGATCAACGGCACCGTCGTGGGGTCGCTGGCGGGGCTGATCATTTTTACTGTGGCACACGCGCTGCTCGCGCCGTGAGCGGGCCGACGCGGTTCGCGACTCCGCAAGCCCTCGCCGCTTTTGTGGCTCCGGCGACGCCCTTGGCGCCCGCGCAGACGAGAGCAGTACCACCAGCGCTAGTAAAGACCCCGCGGAGTGGGTGACAGGAGACGAGCCGATGACGGGGCCACAACGCAGTTACCTTGACACGCTCGCTCGCGAGGCCGGGGAAGCTCTCCCCGCCAACCTCACCAAAGCCCAAGCCTCGGAGCAGATTGACCGCTTGCAGTCGGCAACGCGCCGTTGCAGTCGGCGTGACGAGTGGGCGGGTCCTCCACTGTGCTGTGGGAGGCAGTTGTTACGACGTCGCTCGGTCTGCGATAAATTCCTCCCAGTGCGCGGTTTTCTGAACACCGTTGGCTCCGCAACGGTCAATAGTCAGCCAGTCGTGTGAGGAGCCGTCTTCGTGTGAGCGCCATCCCAAGGCTTTCTTGACGCGGTGACGCGTCGGCTTCTCGCCATATGTCACCACGAGCACAGTCGGCTTCTGTGTTTTCTGAGAAAAAGCTTGCTGAAGCATACGATTGACGGGAGTGTCTCGAAACGAATAGCCGATAATGAGCCAATGATCGGCTTGGGTGAGTTCATTGCTTACCATCTCGTAGGCCAGACTGAAGGGGAATTCTCCGATTTTCTCGCACTTATCTCGCTGGTTGGCGAGAACGACGACCGGATGTACGTCGGTGGTGTGCTCGCGGATAGCTTTCCAGTGGTATCCGCTTTTTAGCATTTCTCGGGGTAGCTTCATATGGATCTTGTTATCTCGCGTGGCCCAGTAGGTAAGCGACCCATGAAGGTGTAACAGCGTGACGCGTCGGTCGGCGGGAAATTCGCTAGCATTGCGCCGTAGTCCTAGAGCCTCGTGGTTCTCTCCGTTTTTCCCCGGCACTACTAGCCTCTGACCAGGGTTCCCCATGTCGGCGAGATCCTGTTGACAGACCCGGATAAGCGCTGCCAGGAGGAGGGTGTCGTAGTTCAGATTCCCGAAAGTCACTCGTCCGCTGAATGCTGTAATGATGGCGTTTAAGAGTTCCTGAAGGTTGTCAGCTGCTGGACCTCGTGAGGCGTGGGATCGCTCTGCGATCACTTCGAGTACGTGTGATATTCCGTTGTCGCACACGCGCTGTAAATAGGCCGCCGAGTCGGATAATGACTTCTGTATATTTTCATCAAGACTGTCTCTGAGTGCCGCGAACCTGTGAAGCATCTCCAGATTGCGGGACTCTGCACCGAAAGCGCCCACAAGAACCTCGAAGTCGTCATCGCACTTTGCCCCGTGTTCGAGTGCGCTGTTGGCAATCTCTTTCATGGCTGCCACAGCATCGTTTCCGTCAGCGCTCTGAATTCGACGTAACACTTCTTCGGTAATGCTTCGAAGGTGCAAATCTGAATTGAATGCCATAGAGAGCCCATTGCCTACAACGACGGCGACATTTTTAGCCTCTTCCGGCATTATTCCCTTTCACATAATTTTGTTGGCGTGCTTTTTTGGCTTTATTGGTTGTCTTGCACCGAATTTTTTGTCAGAAATGCTTCAGGCGGCATCATCCGAGCGTCGACAGCATTGATGATCTCGGTGATATCGAGATTGCTCGCGAGGGGAGAAAATCGTGCGTAAAAAACATCCCGCCACGCACGACGGCGAATACGACGCTAATTTTCCTTTGCCCACCGCCGCTTACTGTAGCAACGGTGATGACGGCAGTTGACCGCGAGTGCATCCCGAAAACCTGAACGTGTATAGAGGGACAGCGGAAGAGCGAATGTGTGATCGCACTCACCGTTTTGTCTGCGATCTCTGCGGTGGGCCCCGTCGGGCTCGAACCGACGACCCGCGGATTAAAAGTCCGCTGCTCTACCAACTGAGCTAGAGGCCCGCAGCACCCAGGGTACCGTCTCCGGCGGGCTGCATCGGGCAGACATGTCCAGGCGCGCGCGTTACCCTTCTGGAACTTGCCGAGTTCAGCTTTAGTATGCGCCCGTCCAGCCGCCGAGGGGGGTCCATGTCAGACGGTTTCCACCGGCCTACCCGATTCCCCTCTCACGTCTTTGACGTGTTTCAGGGCGGCGAGGATCCGGCGCGCATCATGCGCACCGCTCACGAGAGTGCGATGACTCTACTGAGTCGCGTTCGTGATAACCCGGACCCGGTGATCGTTGAGCGCCTGGTCGCGTACACCGACGACAACGGTGTTGATGCGCTCGCTGAACTGTGGGCGCGTTCGAGCCCGGCCAGCCTTCCCGGTGCACTGTGGCGGATCTACCTGCTCCGGGTAGTGATCCGTCAGGATCCTGAGGGTATGGGTTTTCTTTATCAGCGGGGCGCCGAACTTTCCGTCACCATCGATCCGGTTGTTGCAGGTGCGGGGATGCCAACCGGCCCGGCCGAAATTACCGAACTTGCCGACCAGATCCTCCGTGGCCTCTTTGAGGGCGACTTTGCGGTAGCGCTCGACCGAGCGTCGGCGTTTTGCCGAGTGATGGCCTCTGGGGCGGCGTCGCTCGCTGACGATGTCGAAATCGATGACGCGGCCCGTGCCAGCGAGCTGACGAACCGGGCGCGGCGATTCTCGACGATCGCTGTGGAGCTGGTCCGCTGCGCGCGTTTGTGGCGCAGCAATTCGCTGGAGTAGCGCTTCTGCGGTTTTTGTCACCCGCGGCCTAGATAATCCACGAGCTCAGGGCAGGCACTTGATAGACTCGCCGAGGCTGGATCGCAGTAACCCCGGGCTCCACTTATAGCCGCTTCGAGCGGCCTCGCGCCGAGAGGCGTTTCTGCGGTTCGGCCCTTTTGCTTAGTCAGCGAAGGCGTTCGCGCCGGAACCGGGACGAGCGTCCAGCGTTGAGGGCGGCCTTTCCTCGATAAAGTCCCCGACAGACAGGTGACACCGGTATGAAAAACCGTGCAGCTTTCCGGCTCGGCTCGCGGTTGTGGGCGGGGAGTGCTCTGCTTGGCGTCGCGATCCTCTCTCTTCTTGCTGCGCCGCAGCTTGATGCCGCCGAAGGTGCACTGCTCGGAGGAGGGCTTGCCATTTCGCAGGGCGCGATCCTCCGGGTTCTTGCTGTTTTCGATGTGCTGGCTGGCAGCGCGATACTGGTGCGACCACGCAGTTACCAAGGACTTGCCGCGGCTGCTGTCGCCATTGTTTCGCTCTGGCTCATCCCACGCTTCTCACGTCCGATCCTCATGGACTTCGGTGGATTTACTCTCGACGTGCGCGTCGTGATCTTTCTGCTCGAGGTGTCGGTCGTACTCGCTGGCCTGACTGTGACAGCCTTCTGGCTGACGCGGAATTTTGGAACGCGGACGGGGCAGGAGCCATGAGTGAGGGCAACGCGCCGGACGTTTCTGCGCTCCTCGAGCGTGTTGTCGTCGGCGATCAGAGCGCCTTCGCCGAACTCTACGATTGTCTCGCCCCCCGCGTGCTGGGCCTGGTTACCCGGGTTCTTGTTGACCGGGCCCAATCGGAGGAAGTCGCTCAGGAGGTGTTCTTCGAGCTGTGGCAAACCGCCGGACGCTTCACTCCGAATAAGGGGAGCGCGACGAGCTGGATCCTGACGATTGCACACCGCAGGGCTATCGACCGGGTGCGTGCTGCGCAGGCCGGCCGGGACCGGGACGTCCGCATCGGTATCCGAGATTTGGGGCGTGACTACGATCAGGTCTCCGAGCAAGCGGAGGTGTCACTGGAGCACGAAAAAGTTGCGGCCGCCCTGGGTCGCTTAACACAGCTGCAGCGGCAGGCGCTGGAGTTGGCTTACTACGGTGGTTATTCACACAGCGAAATTGCCGGACTTTTGCGGTGTCCCGTGGGTACTGTCAAGACTCGTTTGCGCGATGGAATGATCAGACTGAGAGAAGAGATGGGGGTGGCCCGGTGAATGATGCGCGACTCCCCGACGGGTCGGACGAACCGCGTGACCTCGCCGCGGGTCACGCGTTGCGGATCCTCTCTGCCGAGGAACAAGCCCGATACGAGCAGTTCCTTGTCGAGCATCTGGAAGCGCGCCGCGAAGCGGCGGCACTGAGAGAGGTGGCGGACGCGCTCGCTGCCGATGTGTCGCCGGTGGAGCCGTCCCCAGCGCTCAAAGCTGAACTGATGGCGCTCATTGCGAATACACCACAGCTGTCGGCGACCGACTCCTCTGACGACGTTGAGGCTCCGATTGCGGACGAACCGCAGTCTGTCAACGCACAGGAAACGCCCTCCCCGAGCCGGGTCGCAGAGACGAGCGGTGGCGCGCAGCACCTCGCGCGTCAGCGTTGGTATACCCATCCGGCCCTCTACCTATCGGCCGCTGCCGCTGCCGCCGTGATCGTTGTCGGCGGCGCGACACTTCCTCCTCAGCTCTCGGCTGGTGCCGATAGCACGCAGGAGCAGACGGTGCTCGCGCAAGTCCGGAGTGCGTCCGATGCGCAAGAGGTATCCGGTTCGGTCACCGCCGGGACAACGGCGACCCTAGTGTGGTCGAATTCGCTTGGTCGCTCAGTGCTTCTTGCGGAGGGTCTTGCGCTCTTGCCCGAGGATAAGACCTATCAGCTGTGGTACCTCGGCTCCTCCGGTCAGACGGTTGCGGCGGGGACCTTTGATGGTGGCGATGGCAGCGCTGTCATTCCGCTGCAGGGTGCGATACCCGGCGTCGGCTCGGTCGTCGCGGTGACGATCGAGCAGGCGGGAGGATCGAAAACGCCGACGACTCGCCCGATTCTGACTATTGGGATGGCCTGAGATCGCCTGCTGTTGTACTTGCGTGATCCGGTGACGTCGGTTTTGCGCGGCTGCTCTGTCTTAGGCGGGCTGCGGTGTGGATTTACCCTGGTATCGGATCAGCCGAAACGGCCCGAAACGTAGTCTTCAGTGGCCTGGACCGAGGGGCGCGAGAAAATCGTGGTGGTGTCGTCATATTCGATGAGCTTGCCCGGTTTGCCGGTGCCGGCAATGTTAAAGAATGCGGTGCGGTCGGATACCCGTGATGCCTGCTGCATGTTGTGGGTAACGATGACGATCGTATAGTCGTTTTTCAACTCCTTGATCAAATCCTCGATCGCGAGGGTCGATATGGGGTCAAGGGCTGAGCAGGGCTCATCCATTAGTAATACATCGGGCGAGACAGCAATCGCGCGCGCAATGCACAGCCGCTGTTGCTGACCGCCGGAGAGTCCCGCGCCGGGTTTGTTCAGGCGATCCTTGACCTCGTTCCAGAGGTTCGCTCCTCGGAGGGATTTTTCGACCAGGTCGTCTGCGTCTGACCTCGCGATACGGCGGTTGTTGAGTCTGACTCCCGCGAGTGTGTTGTCGCGGATCGACATTGTGGGGAACGGGTTTGGGCGCTGGAAGACCATGCCCACCTGGCGGCGCACGTGCACTGGATCAACTCCAGGGGCGTACAGATTATTGCCGTCGAGGATTACTTCGCCCTGCACGCGTGCGCCGGGAATTACCTCGTGCATCCGATTCAGAGTGCGCAGGAACGTCGATTTTCCGCAGCCGGACGGGCCGATGAAAGCCGTTACAGTTCTCGGCTCAATAGTGAGCGAGACACCCTCTACCGCGAGGAACTGGTTGTAGTAAACGTTGAGGTCATTGACCTCGATGCGCTTGGACATTGTTTCCTTTATGAATTGCGGCGGGAGTAGTGGGTGGGTGTCAGCGGCCGAGCTTGGGAGAGAAAATCTTCGCGATCAGGCGGGCAGCGAGATTGAGCATCATGACCATGAGGATAAGAACCATGGCGCCGGTCCAGGCGCGGTGAAGGAACGCTTCCGCATCGGGCCCCTGGTTGGCGTATTGGGTGTATACGAATACCGGGAGTGTCATCATTCGCTCAGTGAATAGGTCGTAATTCATGGAGGCGGTGAAGCCGGCGACTATCAATAGAGGAGCGGTTTCGCCGATCACCCGGGCGATGGCCAGGGTGATCCCCGTGGTGATTCCGGCAATCGATGTCGGTAAGACAATCTTCAGGATGGTGAGCCACTTAGGCACGCCGAGGGCGTATGATGCCTCGCGCAGTTCGTTGGGGACTAGCTTGAGCATTTCTTCGGACGAGCGAACGACCACAGGGATCATCAGCACGGCGAGGGCGACCGAGCCGGCGAAGCCCATTCGGACACCTGGGCCGAAGATCAGCGCGAACAGGGCGTAAGCGAAGAGACCGGCGACGATCGAAGGGATGCCCGTCATCACGTCGACAAGGAAGGTGATCGCACGGGCGAGGTGGCCACTGCCGTACTCGACGAGGTAGATCGACGTCAGCAGCGCGATCGGCACGGAGATTAGCGTGGCCATTGCCGTGATCTCGAGTGTTCCGACGATGGCGTGCAAAGCACCCCCTCCGGGACCGGTGACGTTGCGCATTGACGATTCGAAAAAGAGCGGGTCGAAGCGGGACAGACCGTTCGAAAGCACAGTGGACAGCAGTGAGACCAATGGCAACAGGGCGATGATGAACGCGGTCGAGACCAGTGAGGTCACTAAGCGGTCGGTGGCTCTGCGTCTACCCTCGACAAGGCGGGAGACAACAGAAAGGGCGAGGTCGAAAAGAATCGTGCCCCAGAAGATTGTGCCGACAAGACTGAAATCGTGTGCCATTCCAGCGGCCTGGAAGACGAGGAAGACCAGCGCAACGGTGACCCAGCTTCCGATCAGGAGCAGCCAAGGCACTTTTGTGGGCAACGTGCCGGTCTCGATATTAACAGAGGGGATAACAGGCATCAGTTGGCTCCGGAGAAGGCCTTGCGGCGGTTCACAATGAACCGGGCAATCGAGTTCACGACCAGCGTGATGACGAAGAGGATGAGACCAGAGGCGACGAGGACATTCACGCCTATTCCGCTCGCCTCGGGGAACTGAAGTGCGATGTTGGCCGCAATAGTATTGGAATTTTGCGAGGTCAAGAGTAGGAATGAGACCACGGTCGCTGGTGAAAGCACCATGGCAACGGCGAGAGTCTCACCGAGCGCGCGCCCCAAACCGAGCATTGCGGCCGAAATAATACCTGGAGTACCGAAAGGCAATACTGTCAGACGGATCATTTCCCAGCGCGTTGCGCCCAAGGCCAGCGCGGCTTCTTCATGTAAAGAAGGAACCTGCACAAAAACTTCTCGGCACACGGCCGTGATGATGGGGATGACCATCACGGCGAGGACGATCGACGCGGTGAGGATCGTCTTTCCCGTGCCGGAGGCCTGCCCGCCAAAAAGAGGGAACCAACCAACGTTGACAGTGAGAAAAAGATAGAAAGGCTGCACCAGCGGCGCCAAAACTGTAGCCCCCCAGAGACCGAAGACGACCGAGGGAACCGCGGCGAGGAGATCGACGATGTAGCCCAGGGCCATTGCGATCCGGCGCGGTGCATAGTGAGAAATGAACAGCGCAATGGCGATCGACAGTGGCAGCGCGATCACGAGAGCGATGATGGAGGACCACACTGTGCCGAACACGAGCGGACCGACATAGACCCAAAAATTCGTCGCATCACGGGGGAGAATCCCTGGCGGTGCGGTGAATGCGGGGATCGATTGCGCGATGAGGAAGATCGCGACGGCGGCAAGGATGAGGAGGATGAGGGAACCGGCGGCGACGGTCGAGAACGAAAAAAGTCGATCTCCGATTCGCACCTTCGCCTTTGGGTGGACGACGGTCTCAGTTGCCATTCCAGGGGACTCTCTTCAGCTGAGGGGATTCTGCAGGGCGTATGGGAAATGTTTAGCCCGACATAAGTGCTAGCGCCATCGAGTGCGCTGACGCAGATGGAGCCGGTCAGGTGCGTTGCGCTCCTCACCGGCCCCACAGAGGAATTATTTAATCGAGGAGATTGCGGTAGCGACCTTATCGGCGAGATCCGCGCTCAGCGGTGCCGAACCAGCCTGAGCCGCGGCTGCCTCCTGGCCACTCTTACTGGCGATATACGCAGCGTAGGCCTTCACAGTACGACCTTTGTCAGTGTCGGAGTACTGCTGGCAGACGATGAGGTAGCTCACCAGGACAAGAGGCCAGGCTGCGGCCTCGGTGCTGGTGCGATTGATCGCGATCGCGAGATCATTTTTCTCACGACCTTCCGCGACAGGTGAGGCCGCGACGACATCGGCAGCTCCCTGAGCAGAGATGGTCGAGAATGTGTCCCCGATCTTCAGCTGGGCCATTGTCATGCCTTTGGCGCCGGACTCGTCGGCGTAGCCGATCGTATTGGTCCCGTTCTTGACTGCATCGACGACACCGGACGTGCCCTTTGCACCATCCCCGCTCGGGTAGGGGAAGGTTTGCGCGGCGGGTGCATCCCACACGTCTTTCGCGTTTGCCGCTAAGTAGTCGGTGAAGTTCTGGGTGGTACCGGAATCGTCAGAACGGTGCACCGACGTAATCCGAGCGCTAGGCAGGGAGGCGTCGGGGTTGAGCGCTTTGATTTGCGGGGCATCCCACGAGCTAATGGTGCCCTTGAAGATGCCGGCAAGGGTGGCCGCGTCGAGCTTCAGCTGGCTAACCCCCTGCACATTGACGATGATCGCAATGGGTGAGATGTAGACCGGGAGGTCGATCCCCTTCGTGCCGGTGCTACAGGAGGCAAAGGAACTCGCAAGTTCTTCCTTCTTCAGCGCTGCGTCGGAGCCGGCAAAGTCTGCGGCGCCTGCGATGAAGTTGGTGCGCCCCGCGCCTGAGCCCTGTGGCTCGTAATTAACCGTGACTTTGGGGTTGGCGCTCTGGAATGCGGCTGTCCAGGTGGTCTGGGCGGTGCCCTGAGCAGACGAGCCGATCCCGGTGACCGTCCCGGTCAGTGAGGACGCGGAGGGGGAGCCGCCGCTGGAGGAAACGCCCCCCTCATTGGTGGCGCAGGAAGTCAGAGCGACGGCTGCGACGGCTGCGACGGCGACCGCCTGGCCGATGCGCGAGAATCTCACAAGAATCCCTTTCGGGTGGGTAAATGAGTTGAAAACGGGCACTATGTGACCCGCTAGCGAGCGTACGGAGAGGTCGTGTCCTGGTGCCGTCCGCTCGGTAAACGCGCGGTAAACGGCCCAATGGTGTCAGCTCAGTGGGGCGTGCGTCTCGAGTGCGACGATGCCGGATCCGGGGTGTTCGGTCGAGAGGTGGATCACCATGAAGCCTCCGGTAGGCAGCGCCGGTGTTTCTTCGAACGAGGCGCCAATCGGAGTCGCAGTCGCAAGTGCAATTTCACGCAAAATTTCGGGGATTACCGGGCGATGAGTGCACAGTACCGCGGTGGTGCGCGCTCGCACCCGCTTGCCGATGAGGGAGCGAATGTCGCCGTCGCCGCGCTCGTGAGCTTCCTGGCTAATGTCTTCCGCCAGCCGTACCGGCTTTGTGAGGAGGGTTGCGAGCGGGGTGATGGTGGCTCGACAGCGTTTGGCGGGGCTTGAGATAAGACGGCGCGGGCGCCAAGCAGTAAGCGCACGAGCTGCGGCAGTCGCTTCGTCGCTGCCGCGTTTGGTCAATTTTCGGGTTGAATCGCGCCCTTCCCACGCGGATGCGGGTACAGCCTTCGCATGTCGCAATAGCACCAGTGCGAAGGTGCCCAGGGCTTGTTGTCTGGCTATCCGAGCAAACTCTTCCACGATGGCAACGTCGTGCGAATAGCTGAGGTGACGTCGCGCTCGTTTGGGGGTCAGCCACTCCAGCGCCTCGACTTCGTCATTCGGCACGAAGTTTGAGGCGAGTATCGCCTTTTCACTGACCTGCGCGGCCCAGTAATAGACCTCCTTGGGGCGCCCGCTGGGAAGACGATAGGCGGTGCAGCCCAGCGGAACGCCGAGTGTGACGGTGAGCCCTGTCTCCTCACGAATCTCTCGGACCGCTGTTTCGGGTAGCGACTCGCCAGGGTCTACTTTGCCCTTGGGGAGGCTGACATCTTTCCGGTGCGGTCGATGGATGACGAGGATATGTGGACGGCCCTCGATGATGCGCCAGCAGACGGCACCCGCTGCATAGATGGTTTCGTTCACGGTGTTAGCGGATAGAAGCACGGGACGCGGTGCGGGTCGCTGCACGTTTGCGCTGCGTGACGTGCTGCATGAGCTGGTTTTGCAAGTCGAGGAGCGGCGCGCCCTCCTCGGTGAGGTGATGTCGTGTCCAGACGCCGTCGGAGCCGAGCCACCAGGAGGCTGTGCGGTTGTCCATAGCGCGCTCGAACATGTCATCGATTTCGCTGAGGTGCGTGGGCTCGACGATGCGCACTAACGCTTCGACGCGCCGATCGAGGTTGCGGTGCATCATGTCAGCGCTTCCAATAAACACTTCGGGCTGGCCGCCGTTGACGAAGCTGAAAATGCGAGAGTGCTCGAGATACCGCCCGAGAATCGACCGCACTCGGATGGTCTCGGAAAGCCCCTTCTGCCCCGGTTTGAGACCGCAGATGCCGCGTACCCACACGTCAACCGGAACGCCTGCTCGGCTTGCGCGGTAGAGCGCGTCGATTACGGCCTCGTCCACAATTGAGTTGACCTTGATCCTGATCCCGGAGGCACGCCCCGCGCGGGCATTCTCGGTTTCGATAGCGATGCGCTTGAGCAGGCCCTTGCGCAGATGTCGAGGGGCAACGAGTAAACGTTTAAATTTCTTTTCGATCGCATAGCCGGAGAGTTCATTAAAAAGTCTGGTGAGGTCTTTGCCGACCTCGGCATCTGCGGTGAGTAATCCGAAATCTTCGTAGACACGCGAGGTTTTTGGATTGTAATTTCCGGTACCGATATGCGAATAGTGTCGCAGTACTCCGCCTTTTTCTTGTCGAATGACCAGTGCGAGTTTGCAGTGGGTCTTGAGTCCGACGAGCCCGTAAACCACGTGAACGCCCGCCTTCTCAAGCTTGCGTGCCCAGGAGATATTGGCCTGTTCGTCAAAGCGAGCTTTGATTTCAACGAGGGCGAGCACCTGCTTACCTGACTCAGCGGCATCGATGAGCGCCTCCACGATAGGGGAGTCGCCGGAGGTGCGATATAGCGTTTGCTTGATGGCGAGCACGTCCGGATCCGTTGCCGCCTGTTCGAGGAACGCTTGAACACTGGTGGCGAAAGACTCATACGGGTGGTGGAGTAGCACGTCGTTGCGCGAGACCGCAGCAAAGATGTCCTGTCGCTGGTTCGGCTCGCTCGGGGAGAGCTGTACCGCCGTCGACGGGACATGGTTGGGGTACTTAAGTTCTGGACGGTCAATTTTTTGCAGACTGAACAAGCCGCTGAGATCGAGTGGAGCAGGAAGCTTGTAGACCTCCTGGGTCGTGATGTCGAGTTCACGAACAAGGAGACTGAGCGTTTCGTCGTCCATATCGTCGGTGACTTCGAGCCTAATGGGCGGGCCGAAGCGGCGGCGCAGCAGCTCTTTTTCGAGCGCCTTAATGAGGTTTTCGGTCTCGTCTTCGTCGACCTCGACATCTTCGTTGCGGGTTACTCGAAATATGTGGTGGTCAAGGATTTCCATGCCGGGAAAGAGATCGTCCAGTTGGTTGGCGATCAGGTCCTCGAGTGAGATGAAGCGCATTGGCTCGCCGCGGTCTCCTCCCGATATCCGGACGAATCGCGGCAGCATCTGCGGTACTTTGAGTCGTGCGAATTCTACCTTATTGGTTGAAGGGTTACGTACGCGTACCGAAAGATTGAGTGAGAGTCCCGATATATATGGAAATGGGTGCGCCGGATCGACGGCGAGCGGCATGAGTACGGGGAATACCTGTGCCGAGAAGTAATCGTCCAGAACCAGGCGTTCTGCATCGTTCAGATCGTCCCAGCGGATTACCTCGATACCGGAGTCTCGGAGGGAGGGCTTTACCAGCTCCTGGTAGGCGCGGGCGTGGCGTTGCTGGAGCAGATGCGCTTTTTCGGAAAGATCTGTCAAAACATCGACCGGCGCGCGACCGATGTTGGTTGGTAGGGCGAGACCGGTGAGAATACGGCGCTTGAGTCCTGCGACTCGCACCATGAAGAACTCGTCGAGGTTCGACGAGAAAATCGCGAGGAAGTTGGCGCGTTCGAGGCCGGGCACCAACGGGTCCTCAGCGAGTTCCAGCACTCGCTGATTGAACGCGAGCCAGCTCAGCTCGCGGTCGAGATAGCGGTCGTTGGGGAGCAGGGGGTCGGAGTGCTTCTCGTTGTCGAAATCGTCATCGAGATCATCACTGAGACCATCCTCGAGAAGCAGAGTGTTGCCGTCCATGCGACCATCCTGGCATCGTCGTCTGCGTAGAACGCAGCACGCCATAAAGGGAGCGGAGTTTTGTTCTGCACAAAGCGGCCATGTTAGCTCGCTGCCGCGTGCCTTCGGTACTGCACATCTGAGGAGACGGTGGTGAACCCGAGCGAGCGGTAGATATGGAACGCGGCGCGGTTGTCCGCATCGACGTAAAGCGTGGCCGCCGTGCGACCGCGTGCGAGCATCCGCGTGAGCCCCACGGCAACCAGGGCGCGGCCTAGACCATGACCGGATTCTTCCTGAGCGATACCGAGCACATAAATTTCGCCGGTGCTCGTGCCGGGCTCCATTTTTAGCCAGTTGTATCCGACAAGGGTGCCTGCTCTGTTGCGAAGCAGGAGCATGTCGCCTTCGTCATACCACCGCTCGGTGAGCCGGGAGGTCAGATCGTCTTCAGTGATTCGTCCCTGTTCAGGATGCGCGGCGAATATGCGGTGGTTGAGTGTGACCCATTCGGCCACGTCGAGGTCGTGTCCGTCAGAGAGAACGAACCCCTCCGGCATGACAATCGGCGATGCGCTGAGCGGATTAAGCGCGAGTTGGAGGAGAGTACGGACGGGGACGAAGCCGTACGAGGCTGCCAGGGCGCGAGCGGCGGGGTGGTCACCATGTGCCCAGGCGAGTAGTCCGCCTGGTTCGTCGACGAGGACTTGTTCCAGCATCGCGGTGCCGATTCCGAGGCGGCGCCACTCTGGATCGACCACGAATTCCAGCTCACCCTGCCCGAGCACCGCCGCAGAGACTGCGATGTCGGCGTGCAGCCCCACGAGGAGTGTCCGCGTGTGTGCACCGATATCGACGAGGGCTTGATCGCTCAAGGGCGGCTGCCGATCAAACCGGGTGGCGCGCCCTATGAGATTGTGAAGGCGGTGCGAAGCCGCATAATCGGCGACGTCGTCACGGACGAAGTTAAGAGACTCGCTCATGGTCTTCTTCGTACACGTTGAAACGGTAGCCGACGTTGCGGACGGTACCGATGATCGCATCGAGGTCCCCCAGCTTCGCCCGCAGCCGCCGGACGTGCACATCGACCGTGCGTGTTCCGCCGAAGTAGTCGTAACCCCATACCTCGCTGAGAAGCTGTTCGCGCGTGAAGACACGGGAGGGATGGGAGGCCAGGAAACGCAGAAGCTCAAACTCCTTATACGTAAGGTCGAGCGTGCGACCATCCACCTTGGCTGAATAGCTTGCCTCGTCGATCACGACTCCGGATGCCTGGATACGTGAGGTCGACTGCTGCTGGGCAAGCCGCCCGAGTGCGAGGCGGATCCGCGCATCGACCTCAGCTGGACCCGCTGAATGGAGGATGACATCGCTCGCACCCCAGTCCGCGGAGACTGCGGTCAGGCCTCCTTCGGTGAGGATCAGGATGATCGGGACAGCGATTCCTGTCATGCTGATGATCTTGCAGAGCGACCTCGCTTTCGCGAGGTCCTGTCTGGCATCGATGAGGATGAGGTCGCAGGTCGGCGCAGTGACAAGGTGAGTGGGCTCGGCGGGGACCTGGCGGATGCGATGGCTGAGCAGCCCCAGAGCGGGCAGTGCCTCGGTGCCCCCCGCCGAGCTCAGTATCAGCAGCTGCGCCACGGATCCTCCAGAAGTGGTCAGACGGCTAATACTAGCGTTGACTGAATCGCCGAAAGGCTCGGCTGCCTGGGGCACAATTGAGCAATGGGCAGGGATCGCGCGGGAATTGGGCTTGTCTGGGCGCTCGCAGTCGTGGGGTCGGTGGTGACCCTGGCTCTCGCGGGCGAAGGCTCACGGCAGCTGTGGCTGGGTCTGACTTTTGGCGGCTGCGTGCTGGCCACCTTTGCTGTGCAGTTATCTGTCGCTCGCGCTGATGGTTATTTGGCGCGGGCAATGATGAGCATTATCGGTGCGATGGTTGTCATCGCCGTCGCGAGTGGTGTTGCAGCGCTGCTTGCGGTGTGACGCGTCAGAGCTCGAGCGTGGGTGAACTCCCGCATGCTGCTGAGCAGTGGCCACAGTCTGCGAAGGTGCGCATCAACCTGACTCGCGTCGGCGCTGTCGATTATGATGCCTTTATGCTTGCGCTCGAACTTTTCTATCTCGGACTGCTCGGGCTCGCGTCGATCGCTATCGCGTGGGTCTCTGGCGTCGTCGTGTACAAGCTATATCGCGGCCAGAGCTAGCCCCGCCGAGCTGTTGTGATCACGCTGCGGTCGGGGCTCCCGCCTGAACTTGTCCCGCTCTCCTGGTTGCTCGGAGTCTGGGAAGGTTCCGGGGTTCTCGATTACAAGGTGGGCGACACGTCCGTGCAAGCGGAATTTGGCCATCGGATTAGTTTCAGTTACGACGGGTTGCCCTACCTCAACTACAACTCGTACACCTGGCTATTCGAGAGTGACAGCGACGGCGCGCACCAACCGCTCGTGAGCGAGATGGGGTATTGGCGCCTGAGCCGTCCCCTGATCGACGCTGATGCTGGTCCGGCTATGCTGCCGGGCCGGGGTGAGCCTGCATTCCCGGATGCGGAGTCGGTCGAGACGTTGCGCAACGACGTCGGCGGTTTCGATATCGACGTCTCGCTGGTGCACCCCGACGGGGTGGGCGAACTATATCTCGGCCAGGTCAACGGCCCTCGGATTGATCTCGCCACCGATGCGGTGATGCGAACAGCTGCTGCAAAAGATTATGCTGCGGCAACGCGCCTTTACGGTCTCGTCGATGAGCACCTGCTCTGGGCTTGGGATATCGCCGCCCTGGGCCAGAGTCTGCGCAGCCACGCCTCAGGACGGCTCGCCCGTGTCGACTAATCAGGTTGCGTCCTCCCCGCTGTTACGGCTCGATGGCGCCGTTGCCACCACGAGCGTCGCTGAGCCGGGGGTTGCGGCTCACTATGGCGATCCTTTCCGTGAGCAGCGGTCTCTTGCTTCAGGCGCGGCCCTGGTCGACCTTTCCAGTCGCGGGGTCGTCGCCGTTACTGGCCCCGACCGACTCACCTGGCTCGACTCCCTGACTAGCCAGGCCCTCGCGGACCTTGCGCCAGGTGAGTGCGTTGAGACCCTTCTGCTCGACCCCCAGGGTCGGATCGAGCACATCATCCGCCTGTGTGACGATGGGCAGCGGTCGTGGCTTCTTCTTGACCGTGACGAAACCGTGTCGCTTGTAGCCTGGCTTGATCGGATGCGCTTTCTTCGTCGCGTCGAAGTCGCCGACCGCACCGCCGAGTTCGCCACTCTGGGGAGCATTGGCAGCGGGGCTGCTACCGACCTCGCGCTCTCGCTCATGAGCGTGCCGGTGAGTTGGCGCGACCCATGGATGAGTGTACAAACGGGTGGCTGGCAGTACGCGTCGACTCAGGAGCATCCTGCCGCTGGTTGGGACTACCGTGAGACTCTCATCCCGCGTCAGTTGGTCGAGGAGCTGCCCGGGAGGGCGGTCGCCTCCGCTGTTTCGTTCGCCGGAGTAGGTGCACTTGAGGCACTTCGCATCGCCGTCTGGCGACCGCGTCACGTCACGGAGGTTGACGAGCGTTCGCTTCCGCACGAACTCGATTTGCTGCGCTCTAGTGTGCATCTTGCGAAGGGCTGCTACCGCGGACAAGAGACGGTGGCAAAAGTACACAATCTCGGCCACCCTCCACGCCGACTTGTCCTGCTTCAGCTTGATGGCTCCGACTCGGTGTTGCCTTCCCGAGGAGCAATGGTCTGCGCTCCCAAGAGGGGTACGAGTGTGGCCGTCGGCGTCGTCACGGCCAGCGCGTGGCACTGGGAGGACGGCCCGATCGCTCTCGCCATGATCAAGCGTTCGGTCCCGGCCGACCTTAACCTGACGGTGATCGAGGGTGAGCTCCGCATTGCGGCAGTGCAGGAGATCGTGGTCCCGCCAGGAGCGGGAGCCGTCGCGGACGTTCCTCGCCTCCCGAGGCTCGGGTCAACCACCGGCTAGCCAGAGATTTTCGCCCCCACATCCCCGATTACGCCTGAGGGCGTCGGTGTGCTGTCTAGAGCAGGTAATGCAACGAATCGACGCTCATGCGGTTGAGCCAAGTTGTGCCGGTTGTCCCGTGGTTCATAGCTCCCTTCGGCAGGGGCTACAGCGTCGCCGAGCATCCGCAGCGATAAGTCGCCTCTAAACTTGACGCATGTCCACGACCTCCACCCTTATCCTCGTGCGCCACGGCAATAGCGAGTGGAATCACAAGAACTTGTTTACCGGCTGGGTTGACGTGCGGCTCAGCGAGCAGGGCATTGCCGAGGCGACTCGCGCTGGCGAGCTGCTTAAGGAGGCTGGGCTGCGTCCTGACATCGTCTATACCTCTCGTCAGATCCGCGCGATTCACACCGCGAACATCGCTCTTGATGTCGCCGACCGGTTATGGATTGATGTTAAGCGTTCCTGGCGGCTCAACGAGCGTCACTATGGCGCGCTTCAGGGCAAAGACAAGGCGCAGACGCTCGCTGAGTATGGCCCCCAGCAGTTCCAAACCTGGCGACGGTCGTTCGATGTGCCCCCGCCACCAATTGATGACAATGACGAGTACTCGCAAGCGCACGACGAGCGTTACGCTGATCTCGGTGACGCGCTCCCACGCACCGAGTCACTAAAACTTGTGATTGAGCGGATGCTTCCGTATTGGGAATCCGATATCAAACCTGATCTCGTCTCGGGCAAAACCGTCATGATTGCGGCCCACGGCAATTCGCTCCGTGCTCTCGTAAAGACCCTCGACGGAATCTCTGACTCAGACATTGCCGAGGTGAATATTCCGACCGGAATCCCGCTTGTCTACAGGCTCGACGAGAGCGCCAAGCCCATCGGGGCGGCCCGCTACCTCGATCCGGAGGCCGCCGCCGCCGGTGCCGCCGCGGTCGCTGCCCAGGGCGGCCAAAAGTAGTGGCCTCTCCTTCCCCCTGCGGCTCGCAGAAATCAGACTTCTGCGAGCCGGAAATCTCCGCGCGGATTCACGCGCGGAGACCACGAGTCAAGGTCGCGACGAACGAGCCGATCCTTCGCAAAAACCGGGATCTTACCTTGCCGAAATGTGGGGCAGATCGGGCGAATTTTGCTTCACCGTCGATCCTGCACAGGAACGGTAGCGGCGGATAAAATCAGCCCCAATCACCGGAAACCAGGTACTGGACCTTTTTTGCGATTGATACCGCATGGTCGGCAAAGCGCTCATGATAACGACTGGCGAGGGTCGCATCGACAGTATCTGCTGCCTGGCCCTTCCATGCCTCACTGAGTACTTTGTCGAAGACGCTGACGTGTAGTTCGTCGATTTTGTCATCCTCATCGCGGATTTCCTCGGCGATCCGGGAATCTTGCGAGCGGAGCAGTTCGGTAAGTTTGTGTGCAACGATGACGTCGAGGCGTCCCATTTCGACAAAAATTGGGCGGAGACTTTTCGGTACAACTTTGTTGGGGAAGCGGTAGCGCGAAAGCTGTGCGATGTGCTCGGCGATGTCGCCCATCCGTTCGAGCGAAGCGCTGACGCGTAGCGCAGAGACAACCGTACGCAGATCCCGCGCGACCGGTCCCTGGCGGGCGAGAATGTCGATCGCAAGTTCATCCAGGCTAATAGCCAGTTCGTCGATGCGGACATCATTGGCGATAACGTCTTCAGCGAGAGCGACGTCGGAATGGTTGAATGCCTGCGTTGCCTTTTCGATGGCGACTTCGACGAGTCCGGAGATCTCGACAAGTCGGTCCTGGACTTCGGCAAGCTCCTGCTGGAAAACTTCGCGCATCGTGTGATCGACCCTCTCTGCGGCACGCAAGGATGATGGTGCCGGACGTGCGGCGCGCACTTTACGTGCCGCTGCGACTGTGCTCCGTCGGCGCAGGCCCAGTCATGATGACGATGACAGGTTAACGGACGGTGCTGAACATTTGAACAGTGCTCGATCGGCGACCCCTGGTCGACCTCGGTGGGGAGTAGCTCGACAGACGGTTAACCTGGGTCAGTGGATTCGGGCCTGGTCGTGTTGCTCTCGCTCGTTCTCGGCGTCGTTATCGGAGTTCTCGCGACGAGTGTTGTGCTCTTCGCGTCCCGGCAAGGTCGTCGTGCCGCGGCGGTCACGGCGGTCGCGCTTCCGGAGGGGATCGATGCGGTCATCGATGCGATCAACACGCCGGTATTCGTGACTGACCCATCGCATAACGTGCTCAAAGCGTCCGCTCGCGCCATCGCGCTCGGCCTGGTGAGCCAAGACACCGTTGCCCATCCTGATCTCGTGGCCATTCTCGACCGTGTCCGCCGCTTTGGCGATGACATCGAACATGACCTTGAACTTGCCACGAGTCCGCTCTCCGACGTTGCTCTTACTCTTGTCGTGCACGCTACTCGATTGGGTTCACGCCTGGTTCTCGTCATAGCCGAGGACCACACGGAATCGCGTCGGTTGGAAGCGGTCCGACGCGACTTCGTCGCCAACATCTCCCACGAACTCAAGACTCCGATCGGTGCAGTCGGTCTCCTCGCGGAGGCTCTGGATTCGGCCGCCGACGATCCCCAGCAGGTTCGTCGTTTTGCACTCCGCCTTACCCAGGAGTCGCACCGCCTCGCCAAGATCACCCATGAGATCATCGAACTCTCGCGTCTACAGGCCACCGACATCGGAGCGTCTTCCGGTGTCGTCGTTGTGGACGACATCGTCGATGCCGCGGTTGAAGCCACCCATGTTATGGCGGAGTCGCACAATGTGAGGGTGGTGAAGGGTGGAACAAAGAAAACGTATGTGATCGGACAGGAGAAGATGCTGGTCTCGGCGCTGCACAATCTGGTTGCCAATGCGATTCAGTATTCGTCCACCGGTTCGCGGGTTGGTATCGGAGTCCGATCGACCGGCGGTATTGTCGAAATTGCTGTTACTGATCAGGGAATCGGCATCCCCGCGGATGACCTTGATCGGGTTTTTGAACGCTTTTACCGCGTCGATCAGGCACGTTCGCGCCATACCGGAGGCACCGGGCTTGGGTTGAGCATTGTCAAGCATGCGGTACAGAATAACGGTGGTGATGTTCGGGTATGGTCTCGACCTGGGCGTGGCTCCACCTTCACTATTCGACTTCCCGAAGCAGATCCCGCCCGATTGCCGTTATCAGTGGCGGCCCCGATAGGAGAAAACGCGTGACCAGCATCCTGCTCGTCGAGGACGAAAGTTCCCTCAGTGAGCCTCTTAGTTATCTGCTCGAACGCGAAGGCTATGACGTGACGGTTGCTGAAGACGGCAACCGGGCTCTTACCGCCTTTAGTGAGAGCAACTATAACCTGATTCTGCTTGACTTGATGCTCCCCGGTCTGGCCGGGACCGAGGTGTGTCGGGAGATCCGCGCCCATTCTTCAGTGCCGATCATTATGGTCACGGCTAAAGACTCCGAGGTTGATATCGTTGTTGGCCTTGAATTGGGTGCCGATGATTACGTCACTAAGCCCTATTCGACTCGCGAACTCCTTGCCCGCATCCGCGCCGTTCTCCGCCGCCGCACCGAGGAGCCGGGAGGCGAAGGGGTGGTTGCTGCTGGCCCTGTCCGTATGGACATTGAGCGCCACACGGTCGAGGTCAATGGAGTCGAAACGCCTATGCCTCTGAAAGAATTTGAACTACTTCAAATGTTACTTCGGAATGCTGGACGCGTGCTTACCCGTGGTCAGCTTATTGACCGTGTTTGGGGTAGTGACTATTTCGGTGATACTAAAACGCTTGATGTCCACGTGAAACGCATCCGTTCAAAGATCGAGAAGATACCGAAAGAACCGAAGCTTCTGGTCACGGTCCGCGGGCTCGGCTACCGCTTCGACCCTTGATCGAAAGAAGGCGCGCCCGCCAGGGGGAGTGTCGCTGACCTCACTCAACGTTTATGTAGGAGAGGTTCGCGCCTCTATTGACCATCAGCGCGTCGGGGTGTTAATTAGGCGCGGTCGGAGCCGGGGTGAGCGTCGAATACTCCGGAAGGGCGTTAGTCAGTACCGGGACAAGAAGTTCCTTGCCCTGCTGGGAGCCGTACTGGAAATAGACGGGCACAAGGCTGCCAGGCAGCGAGGCGAGGTGAGGCATCGGTATGGATTTGGCGCTCTGAGGGCCGATTTCGGTGCGGCCGGGAGTCAGCTCCACCTTGGCACTGGTTCTGCCAACGCCCGACTCGTACTGCACTTCCAGTGTGTGAGTCGTGGAACCTGTGTTGACTATGGTGACGACAAGGGTTCCCTTCTCGCCTTTGTCCGAGATGACAAGCGCGTTGCGGATCGCTAGATCCCCGATGTTCGCGCTCACGCCGTCGCTGGCGTCGTAGGCCTTGAGTGTTGCCTGGGGAGTGAGTAGGTCGCAGCCGGCTGTTCCGAGGGTGACGCCAACCGCAAGAACGACGGATGCAGCGATACGCGCCTTCAAGGTTCCTCCAGATCAGTGGCTCGGCTCGGCATATTCAGAGGGCGAGCCTGTCTGCGCACGAGCCGAACCCCAGGCTAGCGTATAGAGCACACTGATCTGGCCCGGCCGAAGCTGCTCGCCCGGGACCCGCGTGCTATCCTTACTCGCCGCGGAAGAGGGCTGTCCGTGGCTGAAAGGGCGTCTCCATGCGGTTCGAGGTCGGAGAAACGGTTGTTTACCCGCATCATGGCGCAGCCACCATCGACGAGGTCACGACCCGCACCGTCCGTGGGGTGGAAAAGACCTACCTCAAGCTTCGCGTAGCGCAAGGCGATCTGGTGATCGAGGTTCCCGCAGACAACGTCGATCTCGTCGGCGTACGTGATGTCATCGGGCAGGAGGGACTTGACCGTGTGTGTGAGGTGTTGCGTGACACTGTCGTTGAGGAGCCGAGCAACTGGTCTCGGCGCTATAAGGCCAACCTTGAGAAGCTTGGCTCGGGGGACGTGATCAAGGTGGCGGAAGTGGTGCGTGACCTCACCCGTCGTGACCAGGAACGCGGCCTGTCGGCTGGCGAAAAGAGCATGCTTGCAAAAGCCAGACAAATCCTGATTTCTGAACTTGCACTTGCTAAAAAAACCGACGAGGAGCGCGCCGGTGTCCTCCTCGACGAGGTCCTCGCATCCTAAATTTCACTGTGCCCCAGCCGACCACTGCCCTTGTCATCGTCGCCGCCGGTAGTGGCCTGCGACTGGGTCGAGAGCATCCGAAGGCTTATGTCGAATGCGCGGGAATCACGATTCTTGAGCGCAGCCTCCGCACGGTGCTGACTCTGGCCGAAGCGGTGCACATCGTGATTGTGGCGCCGACTGCTCTCATCGAGGAAACCATCGAACTGAGCCGTCGGTCCGGAGCGGCCCCAGGCACCGTCACCGTTGTAGGCGGAGGCGCTACGCGCCAGAAGTCGGTTGCACACGGTCTGGCTGCCCTCGCCCCGACCATTGACACTGTCCTCGTGCATGACGCGGCGCGAGCGCTTACTCCGGTGGTCCAGTTCGAGCGGGTCATCGCTGCGGTTCGAGCGAGCGGGGTTGGAGTCGTCCCGGGTCTACCTGTCGCCGACACCATCAAGCGTATCGCTGCCGACGGAGCGATTCTCGAAACCGTCGACCGCTCGCAGCTCGCTGCGGTACAGACCCCGCAAGGCTTTCCGCGGACCCTGCTCGACGAGGCTTATGCTGCCGCTACGCAAGATTTTACGGATGATGCGGCACTCATCGACTCACACGGCGGTGCCTGCGTCGTTGTCGCCGGTGACCCCCTCGCGTTCAAGATCACCACCTCGTGGGACTTGGCTCGCGCCGAGCAGCTGCTTGCGACTTCCGCTGCTGCGATCCGGCCTCGGGTGGGCGTCGGCACCGACGTGCACGCCTTCGACGAGTCATCCCCGCTCTGGCTTGCTGGCTTGCACTGGCCCGGGGAGCCGGGCCTTTCCGGGCATAGTGACGGTGATCCGGTCGCCCATGCGATCTGTGACGCGCTGCTCGCAGCAGCTGGTATCGGCGACCTCGGTTCCCGATTCGGTACCGCCGATCCACGGTTCGAGGACGCGCACGCTGATGTCTTCCTCCGCGCGACTCGTGATCTCGTCGAGGCAGCAGGCTTCACCATTGGCAACATTGCGGTACAATTGATCGGCAATCGGCCGAGATTTTCGCCTCGGCGTGAGCAGGCGCAACGCGTGTTGTCGGACCTGCTCGATGCCCCGGTGAGTGTCTCGGCGACGACCTCGGACGCGCTTGGCTTTACCGGCCGCGGTGAGGGTGTCGCCGCCGTCGCGACCGCGCTCGTCTTCTCGACGCCGGACTCCCGCGGATGATTCGCTGGGTGCGGCTTTCTTCTCGGGAACAAGCGATGGTGCCGGTAAGCTCACCGGCGTGACTGTGCGACTGTACGACTCGAAGGCCCAGGCCCTCGTCGATTTTGTTCCCCTCCGTGAGTACGAGGTGGGGATGTACGTCTGCGGTCCTACGGTGCAGTCTTCGCCGCATATAGGTCATCTCCGTTCAGCGCTGGCTTACGATCAGTTGCGCCGTTGGCTGCACTATCGCGGCTATCGCGTCACGCTTATACGTAATGTGACCGACATTGACGACAAAATCCTCGCCGCTGCCGAGGAGGCAGGTCGCGGTGACCTTGAGAGTCACTCGTCCGAACAGTGGTGGGCGCTCGCTTACCGTATGGAACTCGAATTCACCGCTGCTTACACGGCGCTGGGCATCCTCCCGCCTACTTATGAACCCCGCGCAACCGCGAGCATTGCCGAAATGGTTACGCTCATCCGGTGTCTGGTTGAACTTGGGCATGCTTACCCGGCACCGGATGGTTCGGGGGATGTGTACTTCGACACACGCTCCTGGCCTGATTACGGTGCGCTGACCGGTCAGCGTCTCGAGGACATGGAGGCCGCGCTTGATGCTGATCCCCGCGGAAAGCGCGATTCTCATGATTTCGCGCTATGGAAGGGTGCTAAGCCCGAGGAGCCTGAATCGGCCTCCTGGTTTTCTCCATGGGGACGCGGTCGTCCCGGCTGGCATATCGAATGCTCTGCCATGGCGACGAAATATTTAGGCGCGCAATTCGATATTCATGGCGGTGGACTCGATCTGCGTTTTCCGCACCACGAGAATGAACTTGCCCAATCTAATGCTGCGGGCAAATCCTTCGCTCGGTATTGGCTGCATAACGGCTTAGTTTCGGTGACGGGTCAAAAAATGAGTAAGTCGCTCGGCAATTCGATTTTTGCCTCAGAGCTATTGACGGCGGCGCGTCCGTTGGTGCTGCGCTATTATCTTGGCTCCGCTCATTACCGCTCCACTCTCGAGTTCCATGATGGCGCGCTCAAGGAGGCTGAGGCAGCGCTTGAGCGGATTGAGGGCTTTCTCGATCGGTCACGTCGCCGACTCTCGGGCACCCGCTTTGCTGCCCCTGGCGAGCCGGTGCTGCCCGACGAGTTTGCAGGTGCAATGGACGATGATCTTTCAGTGCCGCAGGCTATTGCTGTGCTGCACGAGACCGTGCGCGCGGGCAACGCCGCACTCGATGCAGAAGATCTAGGCAGTGTTTCCACTGTGCGGGCGCAGGTGCTTGAGATGACGGCCGTTCTGGGCATCAATCCGGAGGCGTCAGAGTGGGCACGTTCCGATGATGAACCCACCTATCGTGCGTTGAGGGTGCTGGTGGACCGTCTGGTCGCCGAACGTCAGAGCGCGCGCGAGCGGCGCGATTGGACATCTGCCGACCGCATTCGAAACGATCTCGTTGCAGCGGGAATCACTGTTGAAGACACCCAGACCGGCGCACATTGGAGTCTTGATGCCGAGTAGGCCCGGCCGCCCTGGAGCGGTCAGAAAGAAGAACAAGGGAAAAACTGTCGGATCCGGCGGTCAGGGCAGACAAGCTCTTGAAGGCAAGAAGCCCACGCCCAAGGCAGAAGATCGCCCCTACCACCCGGCAGGCAAGGCGAAAGCTGCACGTGAGCGATTCGTCGCCGCGGGCGGCACGGGACGCCCCGGCAAGTCTGTTTCCGGCGGTCGAGACCAGGGCCGCGCGGTCCCCGCTCGTAAGTCCGCGAGCGGGGACAAATCCGAGATGGTCGCCGGCCGTAACTCTGTCCTCGAGGCTCTCCGCGCGAAAATCCCGGCCACCACGCTTTATCTGGCTACCCGTATCGAAATGGATGATCGGGTCAAGGAGGCGCTCATGCTTGCCGCAGCGCGCAGCCTGCCGATCCTCGAGGTCATGCGCCCCGAACTTGACCGTCTCGTCGGCCCCGATTCAGTACACCAGGGCCTTGTCCTTAAGGTGCCCCCCTACGAATACGCTCATCCAGGCGACCTGCTTGAGCGCAGCGCCTCCCGTGGAGCGCTACCTCTGATCGTGGCCCTTGATGGCATCACTGATCCGCGCAATCTCGGTGCGATTATCCGCTCTATTGCTGCTTTTGGCGGCGACGGCGTGATCGTACCCCAGCGCCGTTCGGTTGGTCTTAACGCTGCCGCGTGGAAGACCTCCGCTGGCGCCGCCGCGCGGATTCCGGTCGCGTTGGCCGCCAATCTCACCCAGACGATCAAGGACTACAAGCGCGAGGGTGTGTTTATCATCGGACTCGACGGCGATGGTGACACCATGCTCCCGGGCCTGGAACTCGCTGACCGTCCGCTTCTTGTTGTCGTTGGTAGTGAAGGCAAGGGGCTGTCCCGTCTGGTTGCAGAACAGTGCGACGCCGTCGTGTCTATCCCGATCAACTCCGCTGCGGAGTCGCTCAACGCGGGTATTGCAGCGTCAGTGGCGCTTTATGAGATCTCCACGCTCCGTTCTTCGCGCCGATAACTAAGACGGCCTAATTTTATCAGGCTGCCCGTGTTTCACCACTGTGTAGCGTATTGACTGGATTCCTCCGGCAAATGGCACGGATTCTTATCCGCCATTCAGACATTTTTTGTCCAATCGGCATCCTCGATAACACGGTTCGGCAGCGTCACTGACTCGGTCGGCGGGGTGATCACCGTCGCTTCGTCGCGGCGATGGCGGAGGATGTCGTTCACATAGGCCGTTACCGCCTCCGCAAGGGGGACATCCCGGTTTTGCTGCTGAGACATGAACCAACGGTGCTCGAGTAATTGGTGGAACATTTCGGCTGGTTCAAGCCGTCCCTTGAGTTCGCGTGGGATCGAGCGGATGACCGGCTCAAATACCTGCGCTAGCCACTCGTGGGCCACCATTTCCTCGTCTAGCTCTTGTTTGTCGTAGGTTGCCGTGTAGGAATCGAGGTCATTCAGTAGACGTCGCGCTTGGTTCTCCTGTGCATCCAGCCCGGTAAGGCGCAATAGTCGTCGTTGATGGTGTCCCGCATCCACGACCTTCGGCTGGATGCGGACTGTCGATCGTTTCTCATCGGTCTTGATTGCCAGCTCCTCAATGTCGAAGCCCAGCTTATTGAGCCTATTGACCCGGTCATTTATGCGCCAACGTTCAGAGGTAGCGAACGACTCCACCCCGGTCAATTCGTTCCACAGGTTGCGATAGGAAGCCACGATGCCGTCCGAGACGGTAATAGGGTCTAGGTCATCGTCGACGCGCCCGCCTGCCTCCAAATCAAGTAGTTCCCCGGCGATATTTACTCGCGCGATTTCGAGATCGTTCTCACGCTGACCGTTCGAGAGTCCGCCCGAGTAGAGCTGCCCAGTCTCGGCATCAACCAAATATGCGGCAAATGCGCCAGCATCTCTCCGGAACAGCGTGTTAGAGAGCGAGACGTCTCCCCAGAAGAAGCCGATTACGTGTAGGCGTACAAGGAGGAGCGCCAGTGCATCGACGAGTCGTGTCGCAGTGTCAGGGCGCAGTGTCTGTGAGAACAGGGCCCGATAGGGAAGGGAAAACTTGAGGTGCTGCGTCACCAAGACAGCGGGAAGGGCCTCGCCGTCATTGCTGCTTCGGTTCGTGATCACCGCTCCGGGATCGACGCAGGGTATATCGATGCGTTGGAGAGTTTTGAGCATTTCATACTCTCGGCGTGCCATCTCCGCTGTCGTTTCTTTAACCGCGATGACGTGGCCGGAGAGATGGGCGAAGCGCACAGTGTGCCTCGAGATGCCCTTGGGTAGCGCGGCGATATAGTCATTCGGCCAGTCCTCCAGCCGTAGGTTCCAGGGCAAATCGAGCAGAGCCGGGTCGACGGTGGCTGAAGTGATGTTCAGAGAGCCGGACATGATGGGCCGTTCGTGTCAGGAGGCGGACGATGGGCCGGAATCGACGCTGCCGCCGCCCCGGGAGGACGGCGGCAGGCAGACGCGCGACGAGCGAGTCAGGAAAGGCGCTCTCCTGACCCTGCGTCGAAAATATGTACCCGCTGGTTTGCCGTCACGAACACGCGGTCGCCCGCTGTCGGATGTACTCGGCCATCGACGCGCGCGACAATGTCGGTCCGGCGCCCTTCCACATCGGTGTGACCGTAGAGGTAGCCGTCTGAGCCGAGTTCCTCAATGAGATCTACCTCGATGGGAAGCCCGCTGGGTTGGGTCGAAACTGTCACGTCTTCAGGGCGTATGCCGAGAGTCACGATCTTTTGGCTCGTCTTGACGAGGATATCGCGGGCGACGGGAAGGACTGTATCGCCGAATTTCACGCCGCCGTCAGTGACGTCAGCCTGGAACAGGTTCATCGCCGGCGAGCCGATGAATCCCGCGACAAAGACATTGTTGGGGATTTCGTACAGGTCGCGCGGGCTGCCAACCTGCTGAAGGAGGCCATCTTTAAGGACCGCAATCCGGTCGCCCATGGTGAGGGCCTCCGTTTGATCGTGGGTGACGTAGACGGTGGTGATGCCGAGGCGGCGTTGAAGGGTGCCGATTTGGGTTCGAGTCTGTACGCGCAGTTTGGCATCAAGGTTCGACAGCGGTTCGTCCATGAGGAACACTTGCGGTTTGCGGACAATGGCGCGACCCATTGCAACTCGTTGGCGCTGACCGCCTGAAAGTGCTTTCGGTTTCCGATTGAGGTATGGCTCAAGATCAAGCATCTTCGCTGCTTCGAGCACCCGCGCCGTACGTTCTTCTTTATTGATGCCAGCAATCTTCAGAGCGAAGCCCATATTTTCAGCGACCGACATATGCGGGTAAAGAGCATAGTTTTGGAACACCATTGCAATGTCCCGGTCTTTCGGCGGTACATCTGTAACGTCACGATCGCCGATGAGAATGCGGCCGTCGCTAATCTCTTCGAGGCCTGCGAGCATTCTTAGAGAGGTGGATTTTCCGCAGCCGGATGGACCGACAAGGACGAGGAACTCTCCGTCACCCACCTCGAGGTTCAGCTTGTCTACAGAGGCGCGCGTCGCGCCTGGATAGATACGGGATGCGTGGTCATAGGTGACAGACGCCATTGTTCATGCTCCTTCACCGGCAGGTACGTGCCGGACGATCCGAGTGAATGGAAGTGCTGGCGTCTCGCGTGGGCGACACCGACCAACCGCCCCAGTATCGCACGACTCTGGACGGCAGATTCGGCCAACGCTTGGCCGGGGTGTATCCGTAGTATGGAGCTTTGCCAGGGCTCGCACGTATGATCCCCAGCAGTCCCGGCCCGGCGACACTCTCTATCCTTTATTAATCGGAGCATCTTTGCCATGACAAATGACGGAGCGAACGACCGTCTTTCACGAAACCAGCGTCGAGAGGCCGCTCGTGAGAAGGCTCGCCGATTCCGTGAGCAGCAAAAGCGACGTGATCGTCTGAGCCGTATTGCTCTGCAGGGAGGGCTCGCCCTCGTCGTTGTCGCGATTGTTGTCGTGGTGGCGGTTGCAGTGAGTTCTAGCATCCGTCCTGCTGGTCCAGGGCCGGCGAATATCGCGAACGATGGCGTCAAAATAGGCGAAAATATGGTGGTGCAGACCAGTGCAGGCGCCCCAGTGGAGCCCACACCCACTCCGGATGCCTCGCGCGGCACTGTCGATATCCGGATCTACCTCGACTACCTGTGCCCATTCTGCGGTCAGTTCGAGAAGACCAACGGTGCTCAAATCAAGAAGTGGGTGTCAAGTGGAGCAGCGACGGTCGATTTTCATCCGCTTGCCGTGTTGACAACGCGGTCTAACGGCACGAAGTACTCCGAACGGGCTGCGAACGCGGCGGCGTGCGTCATCGATCACTCGCCCAACTCCTTCTACGAGTTCAACTCATTACTTTTTGAGAACCAACCGGAGGAGGGGAGTAGCGGTCTTTCCGATGAGCAACTCAAGAACTACGCGCAACAGGCAGGGGCGGCGGATTTGGCGACAGTGAACAGCTGTATCGACGACCAAACTTTTGTGAGCTGGGTGCGGGCCGCAACGGATCGCGCCTACTCCGGCCCTCTTCCGGGAACGGATGTGCCCTCCGTCACGGGCACGCCTATGGTGCTTGTGAACGGCCGGGTGTATTCCGGCTCAATGACTGACGCTGATGCGTTTAACTCGTTCGTGCTCTCGGCCGCCGCCGACAGATATTCCTCGCCTACTCCCTCGCCGATTCCAGGCACGTAGGCGCCCATTTACAGAAGAATGCTCCGGCTCAGATTCTGAGCCGGAGCATTCTTCTACGCTAGTTGCTTGTCCTGGGCGCTGCACAAGGGCTCCGAGCCGACGACGGGACTTGAACCCGTAACCGCCCGATTACAAGTCGGGTGCGCTACCAATTGCGCCACGTCGGCAGGGTCGTGACCCACGCAGCAACATTACCGTGCACGGAGGAGTCGCTTCAGTCGATCACAAATTGTCGCGCTGAATTATGGCTCGAGGACGCTGAGGTGGCGCTCGGCCGGGGCGGGCCGTTTCGGGCCGCCGACCTTGCCAGTTGGCCGACCGACATAGAGCCAGCCGAGTAGTTCCTCGCCTTTGCCCAGCCGATGCGCCTTGCGGACGGCTTTAGCCCTTGTGTATGGGCCTGTGCGCCAGAAGACTCCCCATCCGGCTTCGTCCAGCAGCAGGCTCAGGAGGTGCGCAACTCCCGCGGCTACGGCTTCCTGCTCCCAGGTTGCGATCTTCGACTTTTTCTTGCTCACGACGATCGCGAGCAGGAGAGAGGCGCGGTGAGTTTTTTCAACGTACTTGCGGGGGTTCTTTTTCTCACCGCAGGCGGCCGCAAAGCTGCGTCCGACTCGATCGCGTGCAGCGCCGCGAATTTCAATGACGCGCCACGGCCTCAGCGAACCGTGGTCCGCCAGTCGCGAGACCGCCGAAACGAATGTCGCAATTTCGTCGTGCCCTGGCACTTCCGCTGTAACTTTTGAGCGGGATCGGCGTGTCAGCATTGCTTCAAGTACGGGGGAGTCCGCCACAGTCATTCCTTCTCATTTTCGGCCTCGAAGGTGAGGGCGATCGAATTCATGCAATAGCGGTTGCCGGTGGGTGTGCCAAAACCATCGGGGAAAACGTGCCCCAGGTGTGAACCGCACTGTGCGCAGCGGACCTCTGTGCGGACCATCCCGAGCGAGTCGTCGTCGATCAGCTGCACCGCCTCCGGCTTGACTGATTCGTAGAAGCTGGGCCAGCCGCAACCGGAATCAAACTTTGTGTCGCTCGTGAACAGTTCGGCGTTGCATGCGGCGCAGGTATACAGACCGGAGCGATGCTCGTCGATCAGCTCGCCGGTCCAGGGGCGCTCGGTGGCAGCCTCTCGCATGACCGAATATCGGTCGTGGTCGAGTTCCTCGCGCCACTCGGCATCGGTCTTGTTGATGAAATACGGCGACATGAGGTCTCCCTAGAATCCTCGTTAGCTTAGAGGAGTGAAAGCTCTCCTCTTTCTTTGGTCAACTCCCCTCTGTGCGGAGACATTCCTTCCTCCCTTTGTGGCATCCGTCATGTTCTTCGGCACCTGCGAATAAATGCCGGATGGCTTTCTCAAGCATGTACCGGAGCGCCTGCACGCCTGGTGCGGTTATCGTGCCTACATTCGGAGCATGAGCGATGCGACGGAGGGTGAGCAACGGCAGCGCGCCCCACTGCCTGATTGCGACCGCTTGATCCTGGACTTTGAACGGGAGTGGGCAGCCCGCAACGGGGACAAGGACGAGGCGATCCGCTCTCAGTTGGGCTTTTCTGCGGCCCGCTACTATCAGATGCTCAGCGCAGTGCTCGCCTCACCGGCCGCTCTCGCTTATGACCCGATGCTCGTGAAGAGGCTGCAGCGTCTTCGCGACGAACGCGTAGGCGCCCGTGCCGCGCGACAACTCGGGCGCCTCGAGTAGAGGATCTGCTCGAATTCACCAACGGAAGGTCGGCCGCACCACCGATGTCGAATACATACCCGAGAGACCGTTTCGATGAGGTTTCGGTGACGGAGGGTCGTGTTGGTGCGCACCGTCGTCCTCCGGCGCCTCGATCTCGTGCCATTACTCTGGGGTGGGCTGCGCTCGCCACCGGCGTGATTGTGCTGCTGGGCTTTATCGGTTTGCGTGTGATCGATGGCCGGGTCGAGTTCAATGACGTGTTAACGCCTCCGAGCAGCTTCGCTGAGGCTGTCCCGACGCCTACACCAATGCCGACAGTCGATTCCAGCGTGCGGGTGGCTGTGTTGAACGGTACCTCGACGACCGGACTTGCCGCTCGGGCGGCAAGGACACTCACCGCATCGGGTTGGAGTGTTCCGACCGTCACCACAGCGAAAACTGAGAGCGAGACTGTAACGAGGATCTACTACACCACCCCCTCGCTCGAGGGTGCAGCCCGCGGACTTGTGCAATCACTCGGAGTCGGGACTGTCACTTTGACCCAGGATTTCGGCGGTACCGGCTCCCTCGTCGTCATGCTCGGAGCCGATTATTCCGCCAAGTAGGAGCAGTCGGTGGTCTCTGTAGCAGCATGAGCTTGACCGCATATTGTCTGTGTCGTATCCGGGGCAACTGTGCTGGATGAATCGAGATATCCGGCTGCTCGTGGTTTCTTTTCGCCTAGAATTCCCAATCAGGCATGAGCACGCCGCTCGTGCCAGGGCAGTAGGGCACTGGGGGTAGAGAAATGGCGAACGGAACGGTGAAGTGGTTCAACGCTGAGAAGGGCTACGGCTTCATTACGGTCGACGGCAGCGGGCAGGACGTGTTCGTCCACTACTCCGCCATCGATATGGCGGGCTACAAAGTCCTCGAGGAGGGTCAGCAGGTCGCGTTTGAGGTCGGTACCGGAGCGAAGGGTCAGCAGGCAGAATCGGTGCGTCCTGCTTAGGTGCCCATACCTTCTGGGAGCCGTTGTCCGCCGTGTGTGGGCGGCGGCTCCTTTTTGTTGCGCGTCGCACGGGCCTCGCTTGCACTCGTCATCGGTGAGTGCCAGAATCGCTCTTGGCACTCGCGACAGTCGAGTGCCAAGATCAGATACTTCACGACGTCCGGGAGGGACGAGAAACAAACATGGCCAAGATTATTGCTTTTGACGAAGAAGCCCGCCGCGGCCTCGAGCGTGGACTCAACACTCTGGCTGATGCGGTCAAGGTGACCCTCGGCCCGCGCGGCCGCAACGTGGTCCTCGAGAAAAAGTGGGGTGCTCCCACGATCACGAATGACGGCGTCTCGATTGCTAAGGAAATCGAGCTTGACGAGCCGTACGAAAAGATCGGTGCGGAGCTCGTCAAGGAGGTCGCCAAGAAGACCGATGACGTTGCCGGTGACGGGACGACGACGGCGACCGTCCTCGCCCAAGCGCTTGTCCGCGAGGGACTCCGCAACGTTGCTGCAGGTGCCGATCCGATTGGTCTCAAGAAGGGCATCGAGAAGGCAGTGACTGCCGTCGCCGCCGAGCTTGTTGCCGGTGCCAAGGCCATCGAGACCAAAGAGGAGATCGCAGCAACCGCCTCGATTTCGGCTGCTGACCAGGAGATCGGCGCGATCATCGCCGAGGCAATTGACAAGGTCGGCAAAGAGGGTGTGGTCACCGTCGAGGAGTCCAATACCTTTGGCACAGAACTTGAGCTGACCGAGGGTATGCGCTTCGACAAGGGCTACTTGTCGCAGTACTTTGTTACCGATCCCGACCGTCAGGAGGCGGTGTTCGAAGACCCGTACATCCTCATTGTCAACTCCAAGGTCTCCAACATTAAAGACCTCCTCCCCGTCGTCGACAAGGTGATCCAGGCTGGCAAGCAGCTCCTGATCATTGCGGAGGATGTTGACGGTGAGGCCCTGGCCACCTTGGTGGTCAACAAGATTCGCGGCATCTTCAAGTCGGTCGCGGTTAAGGCTCCTGGCTTCGGCGACCGTCGCAAGGCTCAGCTCCAGGACATCGCGGTCCTTACCGGAGGCCAGGTCATTTCGGAAGAAGTCGGCCTCAAGCTCGAAAATGTCACTCTCGACCTGCTTGGCTCGGCACGCAAGGTTGTTATCACCAAGGACGAGACCACAATCGTTGAGGGTGCCGGTGACGCCGAGGCTATCGCTGGTCGTGTCGCGCAGATCCGTGCCGAGATTGAGAACACCGACAGCGACTACGACCGCGAAAAGCTCCAGGAACGTCTCGCCAAGCTCGCCGGCGGCGTTGCGGTCATCAAGGCTGGAGCCGCGACCGAGGTTGAGCTCAAGGAGCGCAAGCACCGCATCGAGGACGCCGTCCGCAATGCAAAGGCTGCTGTCGAGGAAGGCATCGTTGCTGGAGGTGGCGTTGCGCTCATCCAGGCGGGCAAAATCGCTTTCGAAAAGCTCGATCTTTCGGGAGACGAGGCCACTGGCGCGAATATTGTCAAGGTCGCTATCGATGCGCCGCTCAAGCAGATCGCTTTGAACGCCGGCCTTGAGCCGGGCGTTGTCGCGGCAAAGGTCCGCGATTTGCCGGCCGGTTACGGCCTGGACGCTGCGACGGGAGAGTACACCGACCTCGTCGCCGCAGGCATCATCGACCCGGTCAAGGTCACGCGCTCTGCGCTGCAAAACGCTGCGTCGATCGCCGGTCTCTTCCTCACCACGGAGGTCGTTGTCGCCGACAAGCCTGAGAAGACCCCCGCTGCCACGGGTGGCGACCCCACCGGTGGTATGGACTTCTAAGTCCTTCGTATTCGCTACTACGGAGAAAGCGATTCCCTTCTGGGAATCGCTTTCTCCGCTTAACCAGTCGATCCACTCAGATTGACGGTCAGCATGCTGGCGTTTCGTCAGCGTTCTCGTCTGTGGGCTACCAGGGCGGCGCTGAACGCTCAGAAAAAGCAGCGCGGTCCTTAATCCTTGGGTAAAGTTCCAGGACTGACGGGGTGGTCAGGAGGTCGGCGAGGTCCCGGTTTCGCTGGTCCGGACGGAAGGGAGAAGAGGCAGGGCGACGCGGAAAGTGGCCCCGCCGCCAGGGGTCTCGATTACCTCGACGTGGCCTTTATGAGCCCTAACGATGGAGGAGACGATTGCGAGACCGAGGCCACTGCCTCCTGTCTCGCGGGTACGAGAAGTGTCGGCACGCCAGAAACGCTGAAAGATTTTTTCATGGATCTGAGGTGGGATACCCTCGCCATGATCGATGACTTCGAGAAGCGCAAGCTCCCGAGAGCGGTCAACGACGACGCCTATCTCGATTGGTGTGCCGCCCGGAGTGTACCGCACCGCGTTGCCGATAAGGTTGGTCAGCACCTGACGGATTTTGTTCTCCTCCGCCATGACCGTCGCCTGGACGCCCTGCTGCTCGTGTGTTGTGGCTACTGTGCCGACCACAATCGCCTCAGCCTTTGCTCTGCTGCGGGCGCGGCGGCGAAAGCGAGCAAGACGGGCGCCTGCGGCAGCAATAGGGCTAGTGAGACCTTGTTGGGGAAGTTCCATTGTCTGGGTCGAGGAATCGGTTGCTATTCCGGCCTCGAGCGGTGAGGTTTCGAGAGGGGTGTCATCGCGGATCTCAACACCGAAGTCGCGATCGGGCCAGGAGACCATCGCGTCCATTGCCGCGTCGCGCGCGAGGGGAATAAGGTGGACCGGCGCGAGCGCGAGCGGCTTAGTTTCGTCTAGGCGAGCCAGTTCGAGAAGATCTTCAACCAGGCCACTCATGCGAATTGCCTCCTTTTCGATTCTCTCCATTGCCTGTCCAACCGCCTCGGGCGTCTGTAACGCTCCCATTCGATAGAGTTCGGCGTACCCCCGCACGGAGACGAGGGGTGTACGCAACTCGTGGCTCGCATCGCCGACGAAGCGGCGCATCTGCTCGATGGTGCGCGCGCGGTCGCGGAAAGCGGTATCGATCCGTCCGAGCATGGCGTTAAGTGAGCGGTTAAGTCTTCCGACTTCCGTATTAGGAGTAGGCCCGCCTAAGCGTTGGCTGAAGTCGCCGTCGGCGATAGCGGCGGCTGTCTGCTCTACTTCGCGTAGCGGTGCAAATGTGGTGGTTACCAGGAGGCGAGTTAGTAGCGCCCCGATTACCACGATTGCAATGCCGAAGCCGAGGAAAATGGTGAGGTAGAGCGTCATGATGCTATCGACGCTGCGGGTCGAGGTCGCCAGAACCAGCGTCGCGAAGGTGCTCCCTTGAGAGTAGGTGGTCGAAACCGTGTGGTACTCGACCTTCCCGTTTTTGCTCAGGAGCGACGTGACTTGGTCGCCGCGGGCGATTGCCTGCTCTACGGTGAACCGTGACGGAAAGGCTGGGTCGGTAGGGGCCGTAGCATTCGTGTTAACGATATGACCATCGGCGTCATAAACCGCCCCGTAGTAGATCCGGGAATCGGCCATTGGCGAGGGGCCCCGCTCGACGAGTTCGTTGGCGGCCTTTTGAATCTGGTCAACCAAGGCTTTATCGAGGTCCCCAATGAGCTTCGGCTTCAGCATGGTCATCGTGCCGATTCCCGAGATGAGTAATCCGAGCGTCAGTAGGAGCACCGTGACCGCAGTGATCTTTGTACGTAACGAGATGGAACTCCACCGCTCAGCTAGACCCCGATGCACTGCGGTGGTACTCCCTCGAGATCGTCAGCCGAATTTCTCAGACCAGAAACGGCTAAGCCTTTGCGACCTTTAGCATGTACCCAAATCCTCGCTTGGTTTGGATGAGTGATTCCTCCGAGTGGGTGTCGAGTTTGCGTCGGAGATAAGAGATGTAGGACTCGACAATGCCCGCGTCACCATTGAAGTCATACTCCCAGACGTGGTCGAGAATTTGTGCTTTGCTGAGCACACGATTGGGGTTAAGCATCAGATAGCGCAAGAGCTTGAACTCAGTGGGGCTGAGATCGACGGGCTCATCGCCGACAAGAACCTCGTGTGTGTCTTGGTCCATCGTCAGCTCGCCAACACGGATGATGGCGTCCTCTTCAGCATGCATGGTGCGGCGCAGGATTGCTTTGATCCGCGCAACGATTTCGTCGAGACTGAACGGCTTGGTGACGTAGTCGTCGCCTCCGACTGTGAGTCCGGTGATCTTATCTTCGGTGTCGTCTCTAGCGGTAAGGAAGAGGATCGGCGAGGTGTAGCCCGCTGAGCGAAGGCGCTTGGTCACGCCGAAACCATTCATATCGGGAAGCATTACGTCGAGGATGATCAGGTCAGGTTCCTCTTCGAGGACCGCCGAGATCGCTTGGGCCCCGTTACTCACGGCACGCACGGCGAATCCGGCGAAACGGAGGCTCGTGGTGAGCAGGTCACGGATGTTGGGTTCGTCGTCGACAATGAGAATGCGTGGTCCGTCCATGCCTGACATTTTCTGCGCACCAACTGTACGCAGGCTGGGAGTGAAGTGGTGGTCTGCTTGGTGTGAATCCTTCTCAGCCGGCAGCTGGATCACGAGGTGCGACGGTGCACTCCCACGATTAACATCGCAATCATCATGAGTATCGAGGTCGGCAGGCCGACCAGTGGCAGGGTGAAGATAAACTCCCAAAGCGGACCGGTGTACTCACGGACTCCCCACGCCGGGGCGAGCAAAATAGCGAGGAACGCGAAGATCACTATGGCGATGATCCCGACGAACATGAAAGCGAGGGTGCGCTCTGCGCGCGAAATGCTCGTTGACTTCTGTGGCCTCACAGATCAAGGATAGGGCAGCCTCGTCCCCTAAACTGATGGCTGCTTCATCTTCAGGAGGGGTTATTCATGCCTACCGGCAAAGTCAAGTTCTACGACGATGAGAAGGGCTTCGGCTTCATCAGTACTGATGATGGGCAGGAGGTTTTCTTGCACGCGTCCGCGCTGTCCTCCGGAACCGTGGTGAAGGCTGGTACGCGCCTCGAGTTCGGCATCGCCGACGGCAAGCGCGGTCCCCAGGCGCTTTCAGCTCGCGTGCTCGATACGCCTCCCAGCATGGTCAAGCTCAATCGCAAGTCAGCTGACGATATGTCGGTCATTGTTGAAGACACCGTCAAGTTACTCGATGGAATCGGTGCTGGGCTTAAGCGCGGACGGTACCCCGACAAGGCGCACGGACGAACGATCGCAGCACTGCTGCGGCGGGTTGCGGACCAGTTGGATGCCTGACCTCGGCGAGGAAAGCGGTGGTCCCGCCGACGAAAAGATCGAGTTCGTGAAGCTGTCCGCAGGAGAGTTGACGGCTGCCGTGGGTTCTCATCACGAAGCTGACAAAGCGCACGATTCGCTCGAATCTACTCCGGTGAGCGACTTGGACCCGGTACTTGCTGCTTCCGAGGAGCGGGCACGGGCAGCGCTCACCGAGATCACGTCCCCGGAGTCAATTGGTGATCTTGTGGCGAGGGTGGCGCAGGGCCAACACGTGGTGTCGCTCCAATTCGCGAGCCGGATGCGTGGTTATCCCGGTTGGCTATGGACAGCGACGCTCTCGCGCATTGACGAAGCTGAGGACGTCACCGTGCTCGAGGTGGAATTGTTGCCTGGAGAAGGCGCGATACTCGCGCCAGACTGGGTGCCGTGGTCCGTCCGTCTCGCGGACTACCGTGCGGCGCAGGATGTCACCGACGACGGGTTCGACGACGTGGATGATGACGAGTTGGACGACCTGGACGGTGATCTAGACGAGGTAGCAGACGATAACCCAGAGGAGAGCATTCCCGCTCCTCTGGTTCGGTCCCGACGGCGTCGCCGTCGCTGAAGCCGTCTGCCGTGAGGAGATCGAGTACTCACAAAGCGCCTCTCATTCTCAGGCAAACGTCTTAGTCGGCCAGTCGTTCGACAACGTAATCGATGCAGGCGAGGAGCGAGCGGACGTCGTCAGGCTCGATCGCGACGAAAGTTGCCACGCGCAGCTGGTTGCGACCCAGCTTGCGGTAAGGCTCGGTGTCCACAATGCCGTTGGCACGCAGGATTCGGGCGACGAGTGCCGCATCGATCGAGGCGTCGAAATCGATAGTCGCGACAACCTGCGAGCGGTGTTCTGGTATCTCGACGAAGGCAGTGGCAATCGGAGAGGCTTCGGCCCAGCTATAGATCGCGGAGGAGGACTCCGCCGTCCGAGCCGATGCCCAGGCGAGACCGCCGGAGGTATTCAGCCATTCGAGCTGTGATTCCATCAGCAGGAGAGTGGCCAGAGCCGGAGTGTTCACCGTCTGGTTGAGACGCGAGTTGTCGAGGGCGCTCTTCAGGCTCAGGATTTCAGGAATGTAGCGACCGCTCGCGGCGATACGCTCACTGCGTTCGATCGCGGCAGGTGAGAAGAGTCCGAACCACAGGCCCCCGTCAGAGGCAAAGTTTTTTTGTGGAGCGAAATAGTACACATCGGTGTGCGTCACATCGAACTCAACGCCTCCGGCCGCGCTCGTCGCGTCGATGACGGTCAAAGCTCCC
Source organism: Rathayibacter toxicus DSM 7488 (assembly GCF_000425325.1). Taxonomy (GTDB): domain Bacteria; phylum Actinomycetota; class Actinomycetes; order Actinomycetales; family Microbacteriaceae; genus Rathayibacter; species Rathayibacter toxicus. The sequence continues at coordinate 178,902 of NZ_KE384349.1, read as the reverse complement.
ACATCACCATGGACGCGCGTGATCTGCGTCATGACTCCGGTCGATGTCTCGTTGTGGGGCCAGGCATAGACGTCAACGCCTTCGATAATCTCAACTTCGCTCCGCGACCCCGCCGGAGCTGAAATCACGTGGGGAGGTTCGAGAAAGGGAGCAGCCGCTGCCGTGGCGAACTTGTGGCCGAACTCACCGAAGGCAAGGTTTTCAGCACGGCGCTCAATGAGCGAGAAAGCGGCCGCGTCCCAGAAGGCCGTGGCGCCTCCGTTGCCGAGTACGACTTCGTAACCTTCGGGAAGGCGGAACAACGTTGCCAGCTGCTCGCGGACGCGACCGACCAGGTTTCTGACCGGAGGTTGGCGGTGGGAAGTACCCAAGAGATGGGCGCCCTCGGTGGTGAGGTGTGTGATCTGGTCGTGCCGTACTTTCGATGGGCCGCTACCGAACCGTCCGTCGTGGGGAAGAAGATCGCGAGGAATGGTGAGGTCCGACATGCGTTAATACTAGGGTTCTCGGCCAGCCCTACATTCTTCCGAACCGCGGAGGTTCGCGCTGTAGTGCATCGCCGATGACGCGACACGACGCCCGCTAAGGTTGAGCGCGCCGAGACGGGAAGGCTGAGATGACGGATCTGATCGACACCACCGAAATGTACCTACGCACCATTTTGGAACTCGAGGAGGAAAACATCATTCCCCTCCGTGCGCGCATTTCTGAGCGACTTAGCCACTCCGGTCCGACCGTTTCGCAGACCGTGGGGCGTATGGAGCGCGATGGTCTCGTCATTGTTTCTGGTGATCGCCACCTGGAACTCACCCCGGAGGGGCGCCGCAAGGCCGTTCATGTCATGCGCAAACACCGTCTTGCCGAGCGACTTCTTCACGATGTCATCAAGCTCGACTGGGAATTCGTGCATGAAGAGGCCTGTCGCTGGGAGCACGTGATGAGTGAGCAGGTCGAGCGTCGGCTCCTCGAGATGCTCGGCCACCCCACGGAATCGCCCTACGGCAATCCGATCCCCGGCCTGGACGAGTTGGGCGATACTCCTGCCTCGCGCTTCGCCGACGGTGTCATCAATTTGCCGCACTTCGTTGCAGGGACAACCCAGCCGCGCCGCGGCGTCGTGCGTCGCCTGGGTGAGCCTGCTCAGGTCGACCCGGAACTCTTGCTCCAGCTCAAACAGGCCGGGGTCATGCCGGGAGCTGAAGGCGAGTTTTCTGCTCTCAAGGGTTATGTGTTAGCGCATATTGATGGTGCGGAGGCTGGCATCGAGCTGCCCGCTGAAGTCGCAGCTCACATCTTCCTTGTCGGATGATCTCTCTTTCTCATTCCAGGGAATTCTCCCGATTTTGGCGCCTGTCCCGCTGACAGGGTGACAAAACCGTAACGGTCGTTTACGCTCTGTGGAGCCTTGCGGCCGGACCTCGGTCGTCGGGTGCGGAATCCGACGTCCCCTCGCCCGTCTCGGATCCCGGTGACGTCGACGCTTCGTGCATAAGACGGGACAGCCTCTGGGCTGATGGGACGTCGGAGGCAATCCCCTTTGAGCCATAACGACTCGACTGATTTTCCTGGCCGGTTCCGCTCTACCCATTCACGTCATTCCTGCGCTGCTGCTTCGCTCGACAATCAGCCCCCGGTGCTCGCGGTACGTACCCAGAGCGAAGCGCCGGCCGCTCGCCGAGCCGTCGCTTCCCGGCCGGAGGAACGCCTCACCGACGTGAGTGATTTCGTGCCCACGCTCGCAGGGAGGTCTCGTCGGCGCCGTGGTCGCATCATCGGCAAAGCGCTCATCATTGGTTGTGCTGGCGCATTGGTCGCCACGATGGCCCTTCCTGCCTATGCTTTCTCGCCGGGGACGCAGCACGACGGACTTTTCGCCGCCTCCCGCACCGACCTCCTCCGACAGGGCAATGCACAGAGTATCGCGGTGGTCGGAGGCGTAGTTCAGGCTGCGATCGCGCGCGACGGCTTCTCGTCCGAGGCTGCACCTGCGCCCAAACCCGTGGCTGTCGCCCAACCGGTCGCCAAGACCACCGATGTCGCTTCAGCTCGCGCTGCGACCGCAAAGGAGTTCAACTCTTATTCGGGAGCCTCGGCCGACCAGCTGGCTGCCTCCGCACCGACCACCGGCTACAGCCTCTCTGCCGTCTTTGCCACTGCCCTGAAATACCAGGGCGTTCCCTACGTCTTAGGTGGGGCCAACCCGAGCGGTTTTGATTGCTCGGGATTTGTGATGTATGTCTTCGCGCAGTACGGCATCCTGATGCCGCACTCGGCGGCTGGTCAGGGCGCTCTGGGGACCCCCGTGTCGCTCGCCGATGCGAAGCCCGGCGACCTCGTCATCATGAATGGGCACGACGGTTTTTATGCGGGTAACGGCAACATTTTGCACGCCCCCTATGAAGGTGCGAGCGTTCGGGTGCAGCCGATCTGGACGTCCGACTACAGGATCGTGCGCATCCGCGGTTGACCCCCGAACGCCGCAGCCGAGAGCCTGTCGGCCGAGATACCGGCTCCCCACCTGTCCGAATTCGTGAACTGCGGATGACGAATATCGCCGATGAGGTGGCGTTTGGCGGAAGAAGGGTTAATCTGATCCCCAGCCCGCTTGCGGAGCGAGCGGCCTTGTTCGTCGAGGGACGGAGTATCGGGATGTCCGAGCAGCACGCGCGCCACAGTGCCGGGTCCTGCTCGTGCGTGCAGCGTACTGACGCGGTGTCTGCGGGTGTGCTTGCCGCCGCGGTCCATTCTTCCGACACATGGATACGACAGCACGACATCGTGCGGCGCTGCGCCGCGGTCGCACAGGGCGCCGTCACGACGACGGCGCCCTCCTCTATGGCCGCGAGGTGGGCGCGTGACGGTGTGCGGCAGCACGGGGGTCACTGAATGCGCACCTTAGTTCTTAATGCCGGCTACGAACCGTTGGCGGTTGTGTCGTTCAAGCGCGCGCTGGTCCTGCTGATGAACGAGAAAGCGACGGTCATCGAGGCCGACGAGGATAATCCGGTGCACGGCGCAGCCGACGACTACGTACGGCCCTCCGTGATCGTGTTGACACGCTATGTGCGCATTCCGAGCGGTCGCACGGTGCCGGTCTCGCGGCGCGGCGTGCTGCGCCGCGACAACCACCGCTGCGGATATTGCGGACAGCAGGCCACCACTATCGATCACATCCAGCCCAAATCGCGTGGTGGACGTGGCACCTGGGAGAATTTGGTCGCCTGCTGCCAACGCTGCAACAACCTTAAGAGTGACCGCACCCCGTTCGAGATGGGCTGGCGTTTGCGGGTAGTGCCTCGAATGCCGCGCGCAGGCTCCTGGCTCGTACGTGGAGCGGAGCGCACACTGCCTGAATGGGACGGTTATCTCGCGCCCGCGGCGTGAGGTTCTCCGGTTGTCGAACTTCGAGAGTGGCGTGCGACGTCGATGTGGCTTGTGGTGTTGACCTAGAGAAAGGGCGCGGCGATTCCACGGTGAGACTTCTCGATTGCCGCTCGTCCTGTGTCGGTGATCTGCCACACTTTGCGGTTGGAGGGGCGTGGTGTCCCGCTGAAAGTGGGGTTGATATGGCGGCGACAGGTCTGAACGAGGTGTATACCGATGAGCAGGCGCTGAGTATTTATGACGAATCAGTGCGATTTGGCCGGGAGGTTTACAAAACTGTTCGCAGCAGTGCAGGTTTTGTCGTGTCTGCAACGGCATTTTATGGTCTTTTCATGTTGACTCAGATGTTCCAGCGAGGCTTGTCCGCCCAGCACCGCACCCCGGATGTTGTCATGCCGTCGGCGAGCGGCTCACTGCTGACTACCGCGTTCACTATTTTGCTCGCGGTCATTATCGCAGTCTGGTTCAGCCCGAACACGTTCCGTCTCGGTGCGGCAGAATCGCCGGTCACTATTGCGCGAGAACTCGCGGCGCAAACGATTGTGACAATGATCGCGCGGCTAGGCGTCTATCTCTCGCTTGGTCTTGTTCTGTGGGCATTCCTTTCTTTTGCGATGTCGGCCGCTCCACGTCAGATTGACATTGTTCGAATGGTGCTTCCGGTCCCGCTCGGGATCGGATTCGCGCTGTGGTTTGCTGCTGCGGAGGTACGCCTTGGTGAGGGGCCGAACCAGAAGATGCTCTGGGCGCGGCATCACCGAGAATCCGAGCGCTTGCGGCGGATCATCGCGGATGAGCGCGCGCTCCGCTCTCGAGGCGCGCGCGGATTGTGCAGGGTCTGCTCGTGTTCGGGGTGATCCCCTTCGCGGTATGGGGGATCGGCCTGTGGATCGTTCCTGCGCCGCACGTCACTGCGACGATCCTTCGGCTGGTAACGGTCGGTGTGGTCACCGTCGTCGGGTATTTCGCGCTCTGTCAACTCACCTACCGCCTTCTCGGCCAACAAACCTGGGCAGCTATTTCTTTTATCGGCCTGTTGTTGACCGTCGGTGTGGTCTTGTCGCTGGTGACGAGCGCTGCTGCACTACCATCCGAGGTAACGGAGAACGCCCTTCACCTCGGGCCGATCGCCCGCTCCATGCTGCTCTTTACGGTGCTCACACTGTCGGGACCGTTCGTTGTCGTGGCGATTTTTGCTGCGCGGCGTCCGTTCGGACGGTGGAGTGGTCTCATCTTCGATTCCGTGATGAGGCGCTACTCGAAGGACCTGGTGAAGGCGGAGAGCAAGGCCGCAGACGTGGCTCAATTAGCCCGATCGGCAGAGACGAAAGAGTTGAAGAAGCCGATTGCCTGGGCGGGCGTCGTCGGCTTACTGCCGGTCGTGCCGTTCAACGTCATGCTTGCCCTCTACGCCCTCCGCCGCATCCGCAACGGTGAGTTGCGTGGTCGAGCATGTGCGATCGTTGCCATCGTCATCGGTGTCGTGGTGAGCCTGGTTGTCGCGGCATTCCTCCTTTACGTCGCCAGGTTCGACCCGACGCTGGTGCCGTGCGCGCATGACTCCGACGCGGTGTGCTTCAGGTGACACCGTGAAAGGGGCGAAAGGTGCGTCGCGACGACCGCTCGCGACATGTCAATTTCTCCGTGACAAGTCGATATTCGTCAAGCTTGACTTGACGTATATCTTCTCATCGGTCCGACGGTACTGCGTCTGAGCCCGACCGTTTGGCTGCGCTGCTGCGAGGCTATCCTCCAGTCCAGAGAAGGCCTGAAGGAGCGTCTGGTGGAGGATCCGGCCGCCACACTCGAGGTGGTGGCCGCCACGGACGAAGCTCGCACGGTGGCTCACCGTGTCTGTTTTCGGATATCGTCGCGGCGGCCCTCGGGGCCGAGCAGACAGGCCGCGCAACAGCGTTTTGGCGCAGATCGCGACGTCTCTGCGCGCGGCATCGGCGTGACGAGATTCTCTGACCCCTGGTTCTCTTTAACGAGATGGCGGTCCTGGAGCGCGTGGGCCGGTACGGCTGGCATTCGATCTACTTCGGACCGTTGTCTCACATTGTGCAGAAGGATAACCGGCCGTGGGAACATCGCCGGGTGCTGATCGGTAGCATTGACGACCACGATCTCCGTGCGGTCGGCTGGGAGGAGATCGGGCGCTGGTTCCTGTGGCGTTATTTTGCCCGCCCGGTCACGGGGGAGCGGGCTGTGGGCGGCTGGATGCTCGAGAACGATTGTGCTCTCCTAGGACGACGGGGCCGACAAGATGACTTGGCCTGATTCGCGTGTGTCGTTGTAGGGCGTCGGCTCCCCATCCGAGAAAAGAGAAGTAACTAAACCATCTATTTTTCGAGGCGAGAAGTCGATGCGTTATGACTCCACTACAGGGGTGAGTCCAGAAAAATTGATGGAGCTGGTTTCCCGGGTATGGCAGATTGTCTCGGGCGAGGGGTGGACTGTCGGGAAGACCGGTTCGGCTGACTAGTCGCGAGCAGATCGTGGCGACCCTGATTGTGGTGCGGCACAACGTGAACCAGGAGACTATCGCGGAAATGTTCGGTGTATCTCAACCACGATCGCTCGTGTCTACCGGCGAGTAGTTGGTCGACGGCACTGACTTTCCCACGAGAAACCGTGCCGTGGCGGGCCGAGACAATTACTCCGGGAAGCGACACCGACAAGGACTTCACGTGCAGATCGCCTCGGATCTGAACGGCATCCTGCTCTGCGTATCCGACCCTATTCCCGCTGCTCGACACGACCGAGCGGCCATAACATTATGCGGACAGGAACCCGCTCGTGACCGTACTGAATAGAGAGCAGCAGCCTGCCTCTATCAGCATGAGCGTCGCCACTCTGCGGAAAAAACTCATCCATGTAAAACATGACGGGAACACTCGCGAAGCCAACCGATACATCTCCTCCTCCCGCTCAGCTATAAAAAAATGCATCGCGCACAGGAAGAACGGGAAAATCCTTGCCACCGGCTACCGGGGACGCCCCACAGAACCCCCCAATCTCATCCACGCCGTCACCCGCCTCGAACTGTACCGATACGGCTGGTAAACCACTTATGAATAACGCACTGAGAAGGATCTCCTTGACCTGGTTCTTTACTCCCTAGAACCGCCAATCCGCACAGTGTGGTCGATTCTTGTACGCCGTCTTTGGTGCCCCTGGAGGGACTCGAACCCCCAACCTGCTCCTTAGGACGGAGTTGCTCTTCCATTGAGCTACAGAGGCTGGCTGGGTCCAGTGTAGCGACGGCCGCGCTGGTCGGGCGATCGCGACGGCGAGCGCTGCAAGGCCTTTCCGTGCGAGAGTCGCGGATGGCACCGTGGGCGTCACGGTCGCTTGCCCTGATTCTCCGCTCACTCCAGCATCGTCGTGGCGTCCTCGTCCGGGGGATGCTGCGCTCGCTCCGGACACCCTCGACACTGTCGATGCATGGTGGCGAGCGGCCAACTATCTCTCGGTCGGTCAGATCTATCTGCTGGCGAACCCGCTGCTGCGCACTCCGCTCAGTCGCGAGGACATCAAGCCGCGCCTGCTCGGACACTGGGGCACCACGCCGGGTCTGAACCTCATTTACGCGCACCTTAACCGCGTGATCCGTGAGCGCCGCCAGTCGACGCTCTTTATTACCGGACCCGGCCACGGCGGACCGGGGATGGTGGCCAATGCCTACCTTGACGGCACGTACAGCGAGATCTATTCGCACATCAACGAGTCTGAGGAGGGGCTGCGCAGGCTGTTCCGCCAGTTCAGTTTCCCGGGTGGCATTCCGAGCCACGCCGCGCCGGAGACTCCGGGCAGCATTCATGAGGGCGGTGAGCTGGGCTATGCGCTGAGCCACGCCTACGGAGCGGCCTTCGATAACCCCGACCTGCTTGTCGCGGCGGTCGTTGGTGACGGCGAGGCTGAGACCGGGCCGCTGGCCACCGGCTGGCACTCGAATAAGTTCGTGAATCCGCTCACTGACGGCGTCGTGTTGCCCATCCTGCACCTCCACGGCTACAAGATCGCCTATCCAACGGTGCTCGCCCGTATCCCGCAGGAGGAGCTCGAGAGCCTCCTCCACGGTTATGGCCACGAACCCTTCCTCGTCGAGGGCGGCTTTGACGGCGAGGCTCCGATGCGCGTCCACGGTCGCTTCGCGGATGTGCTCGATATCGTGCTGGACCGCATCGCGGCGATCAAGCAGCGTGCCGCCGAGGGCAACTCCTCGCGGCCGAGACGGCCAATGATCATCCTGAAAACGCCCAAGGGCTGGACCTGCCCCGCCGAGATCGACTTGAGCATGAGCGCCGCCCCGTATGCCAATGGCGGACTTCTGAGGCAGTCCCTCATTCTGCCCGATTTCCGCCGCTACGAGGTTGGTGTCGACAAGCTGGGTGGCAACCCCGTGGGGGTGACCACGGTGCTCGGCAGCTGACTGGCTGACGTCATTCGCGCTAACCCCACCACTTTTCGCCTCTTTGGTCCGGATGAGGTTGCCAATAATCGGCTGCAGGCCGTGTACTCCGTGACGGCGAAGCAGTGGGACGCTGAGCTGCGCCCGCTGGGCGACCCTCTTGCCCGCGCTGGTCGTGTGATGGAGATGCTTTCGGAACACCAGTGTCAGGGCTGGCTGGAGGGTTACTTTCTTGCAGGGCGTCACGGAGTGTTCACCTGCTACGAAGCATTCATTCACATTATCGATTCGATGTTTAACCAGCATGCTAAATGGCTTAACAGTAGCCAGATTATTGAGTGGCGCCGACCTATTGCGAGTCTGAATTATCTCCTTTCTAGTTACGTCTGGCGGCAGGATCATAATGGATTCAGTCATCAGGATCCTGGCTTTATTGACCACGTGGTCAATAAGAAACCCGGGGTGGTTCGTGTCTACCTTCCGTGTGACGCAAATACGTTGCTGTCGACGTACGATCACTGCCTCCGCAGTGTCAACTACGTCAACGTTGTCGGCGCAGGCAAACAGCCGTCTCCGACCTGGTTCACCATGTCGGAGACTCTCGCCCACTGTGCTCGCGGTCTTGGCGTTCTCGACTGGGCCAGCAACGAGCGGACGGGAGTTTCTCCTGACGTTGCGCTTGCCTGCGCCGGTGACGTGCCGACCCTTGAGATGCTTGCGGCGGTCAGTATCCTGCACACTGAGCTGCCAGATCTGATGATTGGTACTGTCAATGTCATTGATGTGATGCGGTTGATGTCCGAATCCGAGCATCCGCACGGGCTTTCGGATCGTGAGTTTGACGCGATCTTTACTCCCGACCGACCGATTATTTTTGCTTACCACGGTTACCCGTGGCTTATCCATCGCCTGACCTATAAGCGCACCGGGCACGATAACCTCCACGTACGCGGGTACAAGGAAAACGGAACGACGACAACTCCTTTTGACATGGTCATGCTTAATGATCTCGATCGTTTTTCGCTCGTGATTGACGTCATCGACCGCGTTCCCGGCCTCGGCCCGCGTGCGGCCAGTGTGCGTCAGAAAATGCAGGACTCTCGCCTGCGCGCCCGCGCTTATACCCGCGAACATGGCGAAGATATTCCCGAAGTCACCAGCTGGTCCTGGACGCGTCCGCCCTCCGGCAATTACAACGAATACTGAGGATGACGGTATCGGCGGGGAGCGTCGCCGGGATATCACCGCGGTCACAAGAAGCGATACAGCGTCTCTTGCGGAAGTCGTGCTGTCGATGCCGTGTTCTTTTCGGTCAGACGCGTTCTCTCCGTCTCAACAGTGACGCCGCCACTTCAGCCGCACGTTCTGCCTCCTCAACGGTACAAAAAGGTCCGGTGGCGACCTGCAGGGGATCGGCGGTGAGTTGAGGGTCGATCTCGAGACGGAATCGAGGGAGTTCTGCCCCTGGAACGACAACGATCCGGATCCCGTTCCGGCTCCATCGCGCGGGCTGAATAGAGGAAATCTGCGTCATTGTGCTCTCCGCATGTGCGTTGTGGCGGGAATGCCCCGAACTTCGATGTTCTGCTTTTACGCTATGTCGGCCTCGTTGATCTCGAACGGGCTTGACCTGCTTGCACCGCTCCGCGTACGTTGTGGCGGTCGTGTGCCAGTCCTCAGCGCGGGGCGATTCTGCTGCGGCCAATTTTTCTCGTCACCGACTGTCGCTGGCTTACTCACGGCGATCAAGAGCCTCGCTGATGGTGCGCAAGCACTCGATGAGCACTGATATCTTCTGAGGATCGAGTCCCGAGAGCAGTTTCCCCTCGGCCGCGACCAAATGCCGCATCGCCGTGTCGACGCGCTTCATACCGCGAGGGGTCAGCGAGACAATTTTGCTTCGCGAATCGGCGGCATTGTGTTCGCGGACAACCAGGCCGCGAGCGGCAAGCCGGTCTACGCGGTTGGCCACGGCGCCGCTAGACACGGCGAGGTTAGTGGACAGCACAGAAGGGGTCATTCCCTCCGCCCCGTGCTGGCGGAGGAGGGATAGCAGCTCGAACTCCCACGGTGCCAGCTCGCAGACTGCGAAGGACTGGCGGCGCATCTCCTGGACCCGCGGGCTCAGCCGACGCAGCCGCGAGATGACATCGAGGGGCCCGAAATCAAGATCGGGTAAAGCCTCCGCCCACCCGTCGATCACTAGATCGACATCGTCGTCCTTGCGCATTACCCCGATTATCCTCCGGCAGCTGGGGAGGTGGTGATTCCGGGGTCAGGACACGGTTGCTCGCGAGCTCGCGACCAACCCATTGTCCTGTGAGGCATAAGCGGCGGGGTTGAAACGTCCGAGTCTTTCCCGAAAAGCAAAGGCAAAATCGGGCCACAGCAATGTCAGGCGTCGGCTCGCGGAGTCGATGTACCAGCTCTCGCAGCCGCCGTTGGTCCAGACCGTATCCGCACTCAGCGTATCCATGAGGGCGCGAGAGGCGGCTTCGGCCTCCGCGGTGACCTCCAGCAGGTCACTGTTCGTGTGTGCGCGATGGTCCAGCGCAGCGAGAACATAGTCGATTTGGGTTTCGATCATATATACGGCGGAGTTATGGCCCAGGCTCGCATTCGGCCCATTCACGACAAAAAGGTTGGGAAAGCCGTGCACAGCCGTCGACTCGTAGGCTGCCATTCCGTTTTCCCAGCGGTCGGCGAGCAGGATGCCGCCGCGTCCGCGGACTCTCCTGGCGAAGGGTGGGCGGGCGGCGTGGAAGCCTGTCGCGAAAACGAGAATATCGATCTCCTGTGCGACGTCGTCGTCACCGATTGCCGCGGTGCCTTTCACCCGCCGCAACGGGCTCGGGAGGACCTGCACCTGCGGCTGGGTGAGAGCCGGATAGTAGTCATCGGCGAGGAGGACGCGTTTGCAGCCGATCTCATAGTGTGGGGTGAGCACGGTGCGCAGCGCGGGGTCGGCGACCTGGGCAGCGAGGTGCCCGAGCGCCTCCGCTCTGAGCCGATCGAGAGCCGCGGTAACTCCCACCCGAGCAGCGAAGCCCAGTTCTGCGCGCCAAAAAAGTTCTTCACGGAGGCGGGCCAGAGCGCCGGGCGCCCGCGCGAGCGCACGCTGGTGTTCAGGCGGGTAGGCGTGGTTGCGGCGTGGCAGCACGTACGGCGCTGAACGCTGGAAGAGCACGACTTCGGCGGCCTGCTCAGCCACATGCGGCACAATCTGCACGGCGGATGCGCCGGAGCCGACAATGCCGACCCGTGCCCCGGCGAGTGCCACGTCGTGTCGCCAGCGGGCCGAGTGAAAGACCGGTCCAGGAAAGGAGCCGAGCCCCGGGATCGCGGGGATTCGCGGCTCCGAGAGTCGCCCGACACAGACAACGAGCGTCGTTGCCCAATAGTCGTCGCGGGAGGTGCGTATCTGCCAACGGTGTTTTTCGTCGACGAAGACCGCTTCGAGCACGTCGGTGGCCAGTCGCAGCCGAGATGCGAGCTGTTCGCGCGCGACAACCCGCTCGAGGTAAGCCTGGATCTCGGCGCCGGGGGCGTAGAGGGCTGACCAGCTGGGTTCGGGGGCGAAAGAGTACGAGTACAGGTGTGAGGGGATGTCGCACGAGACGTTCGGGTAGGTGTTGTCGCGCCAGGTGCCGCCGATGGTGTCGGCACGTTCGAGAACGACGAAGGAGGTGTCGCCGCGGCGGGCGAGACGGGTTGCCATCCCGATTCCGGCGAATCCGGCTCCGATCACGACAACATCGACAGTGGTGGGCATTAGACCCTCATCCGTGGCACGATGGAGCCGGCCGGGTCCCGTGTCGGATCGGCGAGGAAGCGTTCCAGTAGGGCAAGCAACTCGGCGGGGCGTTCGGCGAGTACGGCGTGCCCGGTGTCCATCACGGCGTATCGGGCGTCGTCGATGGCGCCGAGGAGCGCTTCCGCGCCGGCGATTCCGACGACGGTGTCGCCCGAGCAGCCGATCACGAGTGCTGGAATGCGCAGCCGGGCCGCCGCAGCGGCGACGTCTGCCTCGGCTGCTGCAGCTAGGAGGGGGGAAGAGTCCGGGCTCCACGGGCTTGTTCCGTCAAGCACGGCAAGGGAGCCTACGGTGATGAGCCGGGCGAGATCGCCGCGTGCTTGCGGGTGGTCGGCCAGGTTACGCCAGAGCCGGGCAAGGAGGAGCAGTCGCTCGGTCGGTCGCAGCCAGCCTGCGGCGAGAACGACGGATCGCACCCGGGTGTCAGTATCAGCGGTTGCGACGGCAACGCAGGCACCCAGCGCGTGCCCAACGATGCTCGCTTCCTCCGCGTCTAGTGCGTCCAGGGCGGCGGAGGTGGCGCGTGCCCCCTCGTGCCACGGCTCTGGCACATCGAGGAGCTCCAGAGCGGCAACGCGATGTCGGCGCGCCAGCAGGGGCAGCAAAAACGCGGTGTCCTCGCGCGCTCCACGTCCCGGCCCGGTGACGAGCAATACGAGCGGCGCGCGTTGTGGGCCAGCTGCGTAGAGGCGGACGGGCGCTCCACTGATTGAGAGGGTTATTTGTTGCACCAGCCCCGCCTGCGTGGCACGAAACTCGGTGGTCCGGCTCATGAGACTCGATGGGGCTCATCTGGCGACGGGCGATACTGTAGCGCCGTGACGGGCTCGGTCTCTGTGACGCTGAGTGCTCGCTCGAGTGGCACCGGTTCGTAGACCGTGTTGCGCTGGCGCCAGCTGCGACCGATTTCGCGGGTGAGTCGTGCGACAGTGGCGATGTCGAGCGAGCGATACGCTTCCGCTCCCGCTTCCGGTTCCAGCGTGCCGTCGAGAAGGAGGCCGCCCAGATCGTCGGCGCCGCCGCACAGGAGCACCTGGGCGGTCTGGGTGCCGAGCTTGGTCCAGGCTGTTTGGATGTGCGAGATCCGCCCGTGCAGCAGGAGACGGGCGACCGCGTGCACCGCGCGAGTTTCGCGCAGGGTTGGCCCGCCCCGGGTCAGCCGGGCGACCGTGGGCGAGGCTTCGGCGGCCAGGAAGGGCATCGCGATGAACTCGGTAAAGCCCTGCGTCTCCTCCTGAATTACCGCCAGAGCGCGGAGGTGGGCGAGTTGCTGCTCCGGGGTCTCGAGGTGGCCGTACACCATCGTGGCGCTCGAGCGGAGGCCGATACGGTGTGCGGCGATAATCGTCTCTCGCCATTCAGCGGCACTCGGATCGCTGCCTTGGCTGAGGATGGTCCGCACACGGTCGTCGAGGATGCGCGCTGCGGTACCCGGAATCGTGTCTACGCCCGCGTCGCGGAGCGCGATAAGCATCCCGGTGATACTGCGACCGCTGCGCTGGGCGGCATCGCGGATCTCGGCCGGGCGGAAGGCATGCAGATGCAGCAACGGTTGGCGGGCCTTCAGGGTGCGTGCGATCAGAAGGAGGTCGTCGCCAGGGCGCTCGGGGGCAAGAGCGCCCTGAAGACACAGCTCGGTGGCGCCGAGCGCGGCTGCTTCGTCTGCTAACTCCTCGAGTCGCTCGACAGTCAACCCCCCGGCGCCCCAGCGGGAGGTGTCGATGTTGCGGTTGCTGACGGTGGACACGGTGTCGCCGACCGTCTCACGGCGCACCTCGTCGGCGAGGGCGGCGAGCGCCTCTAAATCGTCACCGTCGGCCGAGAGCAGCTCGAGGTAGTCGGAATCATCGAGTCCGGCCGGATCGGCAGTAGCGCGGGCGAGCACGGTGGCGAGAGTCGGCGCGGCGGGCCGGTGAGGAGTATCGAGGGTCTCCCGGTAGACACGCGGGAGGACGGTCGCGGTCTCATCGGCCAACCCGGTGACGGGATCGGCGAGAGCGAGTACGTGCGGGGCAATTCGCGGGTCGAGCCAGGTTGCCGCCTTCTTCACGTAGTGCGGATGCGCGGTGAGGCGCTCGTGCAGACGGTAGCCGCAGGAGGCGGTCACCCGCGCCAAATCGTCGATATTCGGCCAGGGACGTTCCGGGTTCACGTGGTCAGCCGTCAGCGGGCTGACTCCGCCCCAGTCGTCGATCCCCGCGCGGATTAAGAGGTCGAGTTCCTGTTCGTCGGTGAGGTTGGGCGGTGCCTGGATGCTCGTCTGCGCGCCGAGCACGAGGCGGGCGACGGCTACCGAGGCGATGTACTCCTGTAGCTCTAGATCGGCCTTTTTATGCATCGCAGTTCGTGGTTTGGCTCGAAAGTTCTGCACAATGCATTCCTGCAGGTGACCCCAGCGCGCGTGTGAGTCACGGATCGCGAAAAGCGCGTCGGCGCGTTCGGTGACAGTCTCGCCGATCCCGAGCAGTACCCCGGTGGTGAAAGGAATACGGCTACGTCCGGCGTCCTCGAGCACGCGCAGCCGCAGCGTCGGATCCTTGTCGGGGGAGCCGTAGTGCACGCCACCCTTTTCTGACCACAGCCGCGTGGCAGTGGTCTCGAGCATCATCCCCATCGACGGGGCGACGGGGCGTAGCCTCTGTAGCTCAGCCCACGACATCACACCGGGGTTGAGGTGGGCGACTAAGCCGGTCTCGCGCAGTACGAGCACCGCCATGGCGCGAAGGTAATCGAGAGTCGAGGTGTAGCCGTGCTCGGCTAACCAGGTTCGAGCGGTGGGCCAGCGGTCCTCGGGGCGATCGCCGAGAGTAAACAGTGCTTCTTTACAGCCCAGCTTGGCACCGGCGTGAGCGACGTCGAGGATCTCTTCGGCTGTCATGAAGGTCTGCGTGCCGTGGGCAGCCAGGCCGCCCGGCGTCTCGACGAAGACGCAGTAGTGGCAGCGGTCGCGGCACAGCTTTGTGAGAGGGAGGAAAACTTTGCGGGAGTAGGTGACGATTCCTGGTCGGCCGCGTCGGGCAAGCCCTTCGTCGCGGAGGCGGCCCGCCGCCTCGAGCAGGGCGTCGAGTTCACATCCTCGCGCTTCGAGGAGTAGCGCGGCGCTATCGCGGGTGAGTGGCTCCCCGCGGTCGAGGCGAGTGAGGACGGTGGCCGTGGTCATGCGAGGCCGCTCTCCCAGAGGTGTTGGCCGACGCAGGGTCGGCGGGCGGGTGGATGCGCCGATGGTACGGACAGTAACGCGCGGCCGTACATACTCACAGTGAGCGCAGGCGCGGCGCGAGGTCGCGTTCGAAGTTGTCGAAAAAGCGCTGCTGGTCGTCGCCGGGTGCATGGAAAACCAGGTGGGTGAATCCGGCATCGATATAGGGAGTAATCTGCGCGACGGTTTCGTCGGGATCTGAACCAACAATCCAGCGCTTCGCAATCTGTTCGATCGGTAGTTCGTCGGCTGCGCGCTCCATCTCGACGGGATCGGACAGGGAGTGCTTCTGCTCGGGCGTCAGCGAGAGCGGCGCCCAGAAGCGGGTGTTTTCGAGGGCCAGCGTAGGGTTGGGATCGTAAGAAAGCTTAATTTCGATCATGCGGTCGAGTTCCGTACTGTCACGGCCGACCACCGCAGCGCCTT
Source organism: Rathayibacter toxicus DSM 7488 (assembly GCF_000425325.1). GTDB lineage: Bacteria > Actinomycetota > Actinomycetes > Actinomycetales > Microbacteriaceae > Rathayibacter > Rathayibacter toxicus. Next base: position 163,665 of record NZ_KE384349.1, on the reverse strand, counting down.
CTGCGACAGCGGGGAGGAGTTTCTCGGTGTAGAGATCCATGCCCTTGCCCGAGGTGCAGATGAAGCCGTCGCCGACACGGCCGGCGTACTTCGCGACCACGGGTCCGCCAGCGGCAATGTAGATCGGGATGCTCTCGTCGGGTATGTCGTACAGCGATGCGTCATGGGTTGAGTAGTACTCGCCGTCAAAGCTGACCCGATCGCCCGTCCAGAGTGCGCGTATCAGGCGCACGGCTTCGCGCAGTCGGGCGAAGCGTTCGCTGAACTCGGGCCAGCTCTGTTCGCCCGCCCCTTGGTAGCCGGTAGCAATCTCGTTCAGCGCTTCTCCGGTGCCGACGCCGAGCATGATGCGCCCGGGATAGAGCACCCCGAGAGTGCCGAATGCCTGGGCAATTACCGCCGGGTTGTAGCGGTAGTGCGGTGTGAGCACCGAGGTGCCCATGAGGATGCGTGATGTCCTCTCCCCGACGGCCGCGAGCCACGCGAGCGAAAACGGCGCGTGGCCGCCGGTGTGACGCCACGGCTGGAAATGGTCCGAGATCATCACGCTTTCGAACCCGTGCCGTTCGGCACCGACCGCGAACTCGACAAGTTCACGCGCCCCGAACTGCTCCGCCGATGCCTTATATCCGAGCGTGATGGTCATGTGCAGCCTTTGTGAGAGAGGGGGTTACTGCTGCTGCCCGACAGAGTGGGGCGGCGCTTCCATTTTGCGCCCGCCCCGGTCGTAGTCGATGACTGACTGTGCGGAGGCTGAAGACACCGCAGCTAGAATCCCCGACGACGAGAGAACTTCAGTGCGCTGTGTTCGAGATGTTCACCATCCATGCCACGCCATAGCGGTCAACCAGCATTCCAAAGCGGTCTCCCCAGGGCGAGGGGAGGAGCGGTACCGTCACCGAACCGCCCGCGGTGAGGCCTTCCCAGTACTTGGTGAGTTCGGCCTCGTCATCACCCGATAGCGAGATGGTGATGCGACTTCCCTCGTCAGCAGGCATAGAGGAGGGCGTGTCCGACCCCATGAGCAGGAGTCCCTCGGGGGTGGTCAGCTGCGAGTGCATGATCTTGTCGTTATCGGCCGGATCCTCGGCGGCCTGGAACTCGGCGAATGTGGTGCTGGTGAGTTCACCGCCGAATATGCTGCGGTAAAACTCCATTGCCTCCCGAGCATTGCCGCGGAATCCGATGTAGGGGCTGAGCGAGGTCGTCATGATGCGCCTTTCCGTTGATCGGTCTGTTCCGCTCAGTATTGCCGCACTGGGCGTGCCTGACTACCCGCTTCCCGACACCGAAATGTCGCGACATTTCGTCGAATGAGTGCTGATAAGTCGAGATTCGTTATCGCCGTCCGATTCTGGTCAATTCGACTCACCTCGTGATCTCGTGGTGCAGCGCAGGTGAATTCAGAGTTCGGTCGGTCTGGGTGGATTCGCCCCCGCCCTCGACGTTGTTACCCCAGCCACTCGCGCCGCCCAGCGTCCGATAGCGCGCAGAGCGGACTCTTCTAGGAGAAGCCCGTCCCTGACTCCGAGACCCTGCCGGAATGCTTCGTCGAGGATCGCACCCATCGCCGAGTCGCCGGCACCGATGGTGTCGGCCACGACGATGTTTGCAGCAGGCACCATCACCCGAGCTGCCGGTGAGGCCAATAGCAGCCCATCTTCGCCGCGGGTGACGACCGCTAACTGCGCTCCTAGCGCAAGGAGCCGGGTCACGACATCGTCGAGCGACGCCGTCGGGTATAGCCACGCTGCGTCCTCGTCACTCAGCTTGACGATCTCGCAGCTCGCGGCCATCCGCTCAAATCGCGCCAGAGCGGCGGCGTGCTGACCAACCAGCGCTGGGCGGATGTTCGCATCGATACTCGCGGTGACACCGGTGGGCAACGCCTCGAGCACCTCAACAAGTGCCGAACCGCCCGGCTCACGGTAGAGCGCGATCGACCCCGTATGCACGTGGGTCGCCGCGGAGGGATCGACCGTCGGCGGATTCCACGACAGGTCGAATACGTACTCGGCCGAGCCGTCGTCGCGCAGCACCGCGCGGGCAGTCGACGTGCGTTCCGCAGTGCCGCGCAGCACCCTCACTCCGGAGTCGCCGAGATGCTCGACGATGCGACGCCCGCGGGCATCATCGGCGATGTCGGTGACGAGCACCACGTCCCGACCCAGCCTGGCAAGGGTGAGTGCGACGTTTGCGGGTGAGCCGCCCACATGCTCCGTCTCGACTCCGTCGCGTTCGATGATGTCGATTAACGCTTCTCCGATGACAAGGACCTGGGGCGCCGCGCTCTCGCGGTCGTCGGGTGAGACCATGCGGATTATTGTGCCGCTTCCGCAGCAGCACCGGCCGCTAGCCTGACGCGTGCCGCTGTGCCAACACTGCGTCGACGCTCGTGAGTTCGATCAGTGGTGCATACAACGCCATCACGTCCAGTGCTCGTCGGTGAGCTTGATCGGAGGAACCCGCGCACGCGTCAACGACCACCCGCACTCGTATGCCCGCGTCCGCTGCCGACAGGGCAGTGGAGAGTACGCAGCAGTCGGTCGCGACGCCGGTCAGCACCAGCTCGCGGTCCTCGTCGAGAGCGTCGTCGAGTTCGGGCCCCCACTTGCCGAAAGTCGTTGTCGAGATGGTGCGGTGCCCCTCGAGGCCTGGCACGAGGTCGTAGAGACGGTCACTGGCTGGCACAAGCGCGAATGGCCAATCACGGTAGTAGTCACTCCACGCCCCCGCCGGTTGCTCGGGCGCGATGAACCGAGTGGTCACCACGCGTTCGCCGAAGTGGGGAATGAGTCGCCGAGTCCCTTCCACGGCCCGCTCCCACCCGTCAGAAAACCACGGAGAGTCTGCATCGGCAAAGACGCGTTGCACATCGATCGCGGCGAGCACACTCACGGCTGCGCTTCCTGGCGCCGGACGGTCGGACGCCAGCAGAGGAGCGCTCCGACGAATCCGATCACCAGCGTCACCAGCACACCGAGGTTCGAGGAGGCCCATTCTCCCTCCCGGCCACCAATCGGTCCCAGAAGATAGCCCTCCCACTCAAAACCAGGGGAAGAATTCACGACCAGCCCCCAGCCGAGGACAACTCCCACCAACACGAGCGTGAGGGGAATGACCGAGACGCTTCCGTAACGCCCGCGGGGATGGTAAAGCGCTTCTCGGTCATAGTCGCGGCGACGCAGTAGCAGGTCGGCGAGGAACACCCCCAGCCATCCCGCGATCGGCACGCCCAACGTGATCAAGAAGCCCTGAAACGGGCCGAGAAAATCCCCTGCGATAAAGACAACGTAGACCGTACCGAGCACCATCAGCACCCCATCGATCCCGGCGGCGACCGGGCGCGACACCGTAAGCCCGGCGCTCAGCAGCGCAAGCCCGGAGGAGTAGATGTCCATCACCGCACCGCCGATGAGTCCCAGCAAGGCGACGACGATGAAGGGGAGCAGGAACCACGTCGGCAGAATGCTCGCGAGCGCACCGATCGGGTCTATCGCGATGGCCGCCGACAGTTCGGCCGAGGACGCGGCGAGGAGGAGGCCTACGACTACCAGGATGACGGGCGCCGCCGCACCGCCGAAGGTTGTCCACGCGACGACATCGCCGGTACGCGTACTACGGGGCAGGTAGCGGGAGTAGTCGGCCGCTGCATTCACCCAGCCGAGTCCGAAACCCGTCATCATAAAGACCAGCCCGCCGATCATCGCGGCTGTCGAGCCCGTCGGCAGAGAACCCACGCTAGCGAGGTCGATCCGGTTGAGTACGAGCAATATGTACGTCACCGTGAGCAGTGCGGTTGCCACGGTGATCGCGGACTGAAGCCGCATGATCAGTGGGAAGCCCGCGACTCCGGCAACCACGATAAGTGTCGCGACGATGATCAGCGCGACAATTTTGGTCGAAACGCCGCTGTCCCAGCCGAACTGCTCGAACACCCTCGCGGTCGCCAGGACGGCGAGGGATGCGAGCACGATCTCCCAGCCCACCGTGAGCAGCCACGAGATCACGGAGATTAGCCGGTTGCCGTTGACTCCGAAGGCCGCGCGGCTCAACACCATCGTTGGTGCCGAGCCGCGTTTGCCGGCCGCGGCGACGAATCCGCAGAAGAGAAAGGAGATCACAATCCCGACCACACCGATGAGGCTCGCTTGCCAGAACGACACTCCGAAGCCGAGCAGAAACGAGCCGTAGCTCAGCCCGAGCACCGAGACGTTAGCGGCGAACCACGGCCAGAACAGGTCACGGGGTTGGCCATGACGCTCCGTCTCGTCGATGATGTCGAGGCCGTTCAATTCGATCCCGGACGTCAGTCGCACCGGGCTCGGGCTGGGAGAAGTCATGGCGTTCCTTCGTCTGGCCGTCTGGCGGCTGCCGAGGCTGTGACGAATCTAGCGTGGCGCGGGCTCCTCCTCGCGCTCGAAGAGGAGCCGGAGGGTTTCAAGGTCATCGGCCACGCGCAGGCAGTCCTCGTCCCACTCGTCCATGCTCAGCCCCTTTCTGCGTCGCACGGTGATGGCCACTTCGGCGCCGTCGCCGTTGGCGAGGACGCGCAGCGGCACATCGATCACCGTGCCGTCCGGCAGAGTGATGGTGTGGTCGGCGACGCCGAAGGGGTTGCGTGGGGCGAACTGGAGCCGGACCCGGCCCAGGGAAGAGTCCATGAACCAGCGCCCCTCCACTTGGGTGGCCTGCGTGGGGGTAAGGCCTGTCGCCCATCGGTGGATGTTCTTCGGGTCGCCGACGAAGTCGTAGACCTCGTCGGCGGGCGCAGCGATCACGACGCCCACGGGTCGCGATTCGTAGAGGGTCACGGCTGGCTCCTTTTCGTGTCGGCAGCAGAGTAGCTCTCGACCGTTGAGCCAGGAAGAGCAGTGGAGATGCCAGAGGATGAGGCTGAGCTGTTGCGTGCACTGCACGACGCGCTTCTGCGTGCCTGGAAGCCCCCCGAGATCCTTGTCCAGGGCGACTGCAGCTCGCTCGTGGCTTTACACCGTTGCCCGCAATATCGTTTATTGACGATCGCCGTAGCGCCCGCCACGCACGCGAGTTCGGTATCGTGCACGCCTGCATGGCGGCCGCAGTGTGCATGAGATCGCTGAGCTGCTTGGGGGCAGGGAGCCGTCACGTCGCGGATGCACTACGGCTGCTCGCACACTTCCCGCAGTCTGAGGCACTGCGTCTGCTCGCTGAGTCGGAGGTTCGTGCCGCGGAGTTCGACGATTTCATTGGCCGCGCTGCCCAGCGTGCCAGTCCAGGCCGCGGCGCTTTACGCAAGGTCCCGCGCAAGGGCCCATCTGTGCCCTAACGTTCGGAGAGTCAGATCGCTTCGACGAAGGAACGCCATGATCGAGACCACCGCGACCACTCTGTCTCGCACCGCCATGGAGCGGGGCTGGATCCTTGCTGTCTCCGTGATCGCGATTGGACTTGGCGTCATCGCCATAGTGATTCCCGGGCCCACTTTGGTCACTGTGGCTATTGTCTTCGGCATTCACTTGATCGCGGTCGGCGTGTTTCGCCTCCTGCTCGCCTCTACCGCCTCGCGATTGGAGGCGCGTGTGCGGTGGCTTACTGGGTTGCTGGGCGTGCTTATTCTGACCGCCGGCATCCTCTGCCTGTCGAATCCGTTCGAGTCGCTCAGCATTCTCGGTTTAGTGATCGGTGGCGGCTGGATCTTGGACGGTCTTTCGAGTATCGCCAGCGGACGCACTGTTGCCGGTCCTGTCTGGTGGCCGATCGTGGCAGGGATCACCTCGATCGTTGCGGGTGTGCTGACGGTCATCATGCCGGTACTCGCGTTGGCGTCGTTCGTGACGGTCGTCGCGGTCTTGCTGATCGTCGTGGGTGTTTCGGGCCTGTTGTTGTTGCCGGTTCGCGTGAAGTAACAGGCTGCCCGGGAGGGTGCCATCGTCGCCACCCGGCCCGCCACGGTGCGCCGACGCATCATCATTCTGACGGAGCATCATGTCATGCCGGAGGAGGACTCTAATGATGCAGCCCGACTGATTCGATTGGGCTATGACGTTCTACTCCACAGCTCCGCGTGAGCAGCTTCCCGCTGTGGTCGACTCTTCGTCTTCCACTGAGAACAGCTCTTCCGTGAGCTTCGCCGACGTCGTGACGGCGCTGACAGGAATTGCCCTTTTCTTCCTTTCCTTTTTTATAGTGACGATCACCAGTCGGCGCTATGGCGAGTCCGGGATTGACGACATCAGTCTGCTCGGTTGGCTGGCGCCCCTCCTCGCCGGGGTTGCGTGTCTTGTCGTAGCGATCGCCTCTGTTGCGTTGCGCGCACGGAGCCGCTGACGAGTCACCGACCGGAAAGGCGGCTCTTTCCGCCGTAGGGTTCGTAGCTCACGGTCGGCCCGATTGGCGGGGATGAGTTCCTTTTCCGCGTTGCTGAGGTCTTTCGGAGTCGGCCGGTTTAGGGTATCCGTGTGCGACGCGTCGACGATTTCCCAGGAGCCGGACCGGTGGCGACTTCACCTGAGTCCGGTGACCAGGGTGAGGCGTCGGCTCATCGGCTTCCGCCGAATAGCACCTCGCCTGTACAGGTGACCAGTGGCGCTGTCGGCTTTCGCGCTGGCAATGTGGCCGATCCGGCGTGGCAATCGTGGCGTGAGGAGCTGGCTACGGTGGGTGGTCCCTCGCCACTGTTGCATTTCGTTGATTCGCCACGCACCCGCATGGAGTTGTCTACGACGCATCCCGGCGGATTACCCCCCTTTATTTCAGGCAAGACAACCCTGCTCTCCTCGCTTATTCGTGACGAACTTGCGCTGCGTGCCGCGAAGAACGCCGCAGGAGCGATCACCGACAAGGGGATCGAACTGCGCTCGGTCCGCGGTATCGAGGGCGTGCATTTGGCAATCGGTCTCACTCAATGGCGTGCGGGTGAGACAGAATTCACTGCTCCTGTCCTGCTGCGCCCACTGGCGATCCGCCGTTACGGTCGCGATTTCGAACTCAAGCTCACAGGCCAGCCGTATTTCAACCCGCAGCTCGCCCGGGCCTTGAAACAACAGTTCGGTATCGCGATCAGCCCGGAGCAGTTTGTTGAGTTGGCGGTAGACAACGGTGTTTTCACGCCGCAGCCGGTCATCGAACAGCTCCGCGGGCTGACCTCGCACCTGCCCTGGTTCACCGTACATCCGCGCCTTGTCGTGTCAAGTTTCGCCGACGTCGCCGGCGATATGCTGCGTGATGCTCGGATGCTCGAGCACCCGATTTTGGACGCACTCGCCGGCAATCCGGCGGCTCGGCGGTCGCTGCAGCAGAGTCACAAGGTTGCGTCGATCATTCCGCAGGACGAACGACCACCGGCGACAGACAACCTCCTTCTCGACGCCGATGCCGAGCAGGAGCAGGTGATCGCAAACATTGCGGCCGGTAACTCCCTGGTCGTCAAGACCCTCCCGGGTACGGGCGCTACACAGACGATCGTGAACGCTATCGGTGCCCTCGCTGCGCGGCACAAGCGTGTGCTCGTGGTGAGTGCGCGTCGCTCCAGCCTTGACAGCATCCATCAGCGCCTGCTTTCGGCGGGTCTGGGCGGTATTGCAGTGGCTCCGCGCACCCTCCGTCGTGACCTGATCCAGTCAATTGCGCGCAACGAGAAGGCGGTGCGCCCCTCCGTCAGCGAAATTGATGACGCGCTGGTGCGGCTGCGGAAGGTACTGCTTGATTATCGTGCCGCCTCGTTGCAGTGTGATGACAGTTTCGGGGTATCAGCGCTGCAGGCGCTCGAAGAGCTGGCGCGACTATCGCAGTCGCGAACGCCCCCGTCGACTGCTGCTCGTCTGGACCGTCGCACCGTCTCTGCGCTCGCACAGCGCAGACCGGAGGTGACGCGGATGCTCAGCGAATCGGCGCGGCTCGGCGAATTCCGTTACGGCCCGGGCGACTCACCCTGGTATGGCGCGCGGTTTAACTCCGCCGCTGATGCTGCGGCTGCCCACGAGGTGGCCAAGCGCTTGCATTTGCGTGATCTGCCGCGCCTGCTCGACCGAGCCCAGGACGTGATTAGGCAAACCCCGATGCGGCCGTTCGAGTCGGTTGCCGAATTGGGGATTTATGTGCGGCTGCTCCAGGACGTCCGCGAGACGCTAGATAAGTTCCAGCCCGCCGTATTTGACCGCTCGATTCAGGACCTCATCACCGCCACGTCGCCCCGTCGCGACGCTGCCCAGATGTCGTCAACACAGCGTCGCCGACTCAAGAAGCTTGCTCGCGAATATCTTCGTCCCGGCGCACACGTGACCGATGTGAATGCGGCGCTGCGTCGGGTGCAGCAGCAGCGGATCCTCTGGCAGCGATACGCCGTCGCGGGTAGCGTTCCCGAGGTGCCGGTCGGTGTTGCCGATATACACGTCGCCTTCCAGCAGGTGACGGATCAGCTCAGCCGCCTCGACGAGCCACTCGGGCGGAGGGGGACGAATATGCAGCTCGCTTCGTTGCCGCTTGCCGAGCTGGTTTCACTGGTCTCCCATCTCGCGCAAGACAGCGAGGTGCTGGCGAATCTGCAGGAGCGGACAACTCTCATTTCGACTCTCCGCGAGTGGGGATTGGACCCGCTGCTTGCCGATCTTTCGCGCCGACATGTTCCAGCCGAACTTGTGGCGAGCGAACTTGATCTCGCCTGGTGGCGCTCCGCGCTCGAGATCATGCTGGCCGAGGAACGCGCTTTGCTGGGCGGTAACACTGGCGTACTCGACCGCCTTGAGGCCGACTTCACACTCGTTGATGAGGCGCATGCCGCTTCCAGCGCCGAATTGTTGGCGTGGAAGCTTTCCGAGACCTGGAAGATCGGACTCGTCGACTGGCCGCAGGAGCGAGACGCGCTCCGCGCTTTGCTGCGCTCACAGGCGACCATCACACCGAAGGAGCTACAGAAGGCGGCGCCGCACCTCTCGCGAGTGCTTGCCCCGGCCTGGCTTGTATCACCCTACGAAGTGCATCGCATGTGTAGCGAGACCACGTTCGACGCCGTCTTCCTTGTTGACGCTGGCGCGACCACGCTTGCCGAAAACGTCGGAGCTATCCGCCGTGCTAAACAGGTCGTCGCATTCGGCGACCCCGTCACGCAGACGCCTGCTCCTTTCCGCCTCCGAGTTGATGAGGTGGTCGATTTCGGTAGCACCGCGTCGCGGACCGATGTGGAGGCGCTGCACTCACAATCGGCGCTCGCTCGCCTCGGTGAGCTGTTCAACACGGTCACTCTCACTCGCAGCTATCGCGCTGGGGGTGAAGACCTGGCCGAGTTGATCAACCGCCGTTTCTACGGGGAAAAAATTGATTCGTTGCCCTGGGCAGGCTCATTCCTTGGTCACGACTCCCTGCGCTTCCACTACATCGCGAGCGGGCATGGGATGCCGGAGAACGACTCAGGAGCGGTCGAATCGGTCGATGCCGAGGTGGCGAAAGTGGTGGAGCTTGTTCTTGAGCACGCCGTCATTCGACCCCGGGAGTCGCTGATGGTTCTCACCGCGAGTCCGCGCCACGCTGTCCGGGTGCAACAGGCGGTGCTTACCGCTTTCGCCAAGCGCCCTGATTTGAACGACTTCATCCTGGGCGATCGGCCAGAGCCGTTCGTGGTGGTCACTCTTGAGCAGTCAGTCGCGCAGAGCCGCGACAGAGTGATCTTTTCCATCGGCTACGGTCGCACACCGCATGGCCGTTTGCTCTCCAACTTTGGTGCGCTCGCGGAGCCAGGGGGCGAGCGCGTTCTTGCAGTTGGTATGACGCGTGCTCGCCGTTCAATGGATATCGTTTCGTGCTTTCGTCCGGGCGATATCGACGAATCGCGGATGCGCTACGGAATGGTTGCGCTGGCGCAGGTGCTGCAAGAGGCAGAGGATCGCGTTCAGCCCAGCGACCGCGACGACTACTCCGAGCCCATGCTGGTTGATCTCGCTGCGCGGCTGGAACGTCGTGGTCTGCGGGTCAACGTCGGCCACAAGGGCACGTTGGCGCTTGTGGCCGCATACGGCAACCGGGCTGTCGTCGTGGAGACCGATCGCGATGTCAGCAGGCAGAGTTTGCGGGTGTCGCTGCGGCTTCGTCCCGAACTGCTGCGTCGCCTCGGCTGGCATTACCTGCGTGTGCACAATTTTGAACTCTTCGCTGACCCCGAGGCCGTGGCGACTCGGATTGCTGGATTCATTGGGGCGTCGGCGGAATCTGTGGGCTCGGCCTCCTCGCACCAGGATGATCCGATCGAGCCGTTGCCGAGCGACTGACCGTGTGTGATGATTCCGCCCCGGCGGGAGCTGACCGACCTCTGCGACGCTCGCGTGGCGGGCGTCGGGTCACGCTGCCACCCAAGCCGGGGACGGATTCGTCGCCCTATAACGGGCTGGTATCTGACCAGGAGGCGCCGTCGGCGCACGCGGATACCGGCCCCAACGACGTCCGCCTGCGCGAGGATGTGCCGCCGCACTACTGACCGAACAGATGCTGAGGCAACAGAACGCATTTTCGCTGCGGCGGGGCTCTGTCGTTTATCCGTCACCACCGAGCTGGACGCTGTCGTGGCGGCGCTGCTTTCCGTCGTGGTGTGCGGCGCTGGCAAGTATGCGGCGAGTGTGTTCTTCTGCTGTCGCGAGTTGAGCCTGTGAGGCTGCTGCCGCGGTAGGAGATCGGAGAAGGGTGCGGTCCGTGGCGAGGCGGACGATTGTTGCCGCCAAACCGAGCGCAGTGGTGTCGTCCGTGAGTATTGCGGCAATCCCGAACTCCGTGTCGAGGGCCCGGTCCGAAACAATGACGGGGCGATTATTACGGAACGCTTCGAGCGCGATCATCGGTTGATTATCGAAGCCGTGGGAGGTGATGACGGCCGCGTGTGCATCACGGAGCAGATTGTCGATTTCCTGTGCTGAAACACGGCCGTGCACCGTTACTGATTCAGGTACCGACTCGGTGGGTAGCGTTCCGCCGGCGATATCGATGTGCACGGCCTGTGGGCCGAGTTGTTTCTCCACCAGTCGGGCTGCGTCGAGCATGACGTCGAGCCGTTTCTCCGGCGCAAATCGGGCTGCCCAGACGAGTCGGAGCGGCCCATTTTCTGGTGGAGGAGTTGGCGTGATGGCGCCACGGCAGCTTGCGTTCGACACTGTCCGAACATCAGGGAGGCCGGCTTCGCGCAGCATGATTGCCTGATGTTCGGACGGCGACACCACGACATCGGCCGCTTCGCATGCAGCGAGAGTCATATTCCGGAGAGTATTGCCCAGTGGCTGTGGCACCAGTTGTTTTCGCCCGACGGTGAGTCCTGTCGCGAGGCGGTACGCAGCCCGTGCCCACGGCGCGAGGAATGCCGTGTTCCTAGGGGACCGCCAAAAGAAGGTGTGCACGGTGTGCAGCGTCGGCAAGCCGAGAGAGCGTGCTGCCATTAGTGCCGCAGCAGCCAGCCCGAATTCAGAATGAGTAATAACGAGGTCGATCTTGCTCGTGACCATCGCTTCGCGTAGTCGCCGTCGGAGCAGTGGTGTGTTCCTCACGAGAGGGAAATTCGTTCCTGGAATCCACAGCGTTGCGGGGGGGTCGAGAGGATGAACTCCGTATGCGCTCAACTCGCGATCGGCAGATGCTCGCGGAGCCGCTACCCAGACGACGTGACCGTTTTCGTGGAATGCTCGGGCTTGCTGCCGCAGTGCCGTCTGCGCCCCACCCATGTATGACAGTGCGTAGTCACAGACGATGAGAATGACACATCTCGATGGTCTGTCCGCGCCCTGCTGGTCTGGTTTCTCAAGCATGTCGGTCTCGCTCTCTTGTTGACACCTCATCATTTTTTAGTGTGAGAGGTTGGTGCATGCTCACGAGCACCCACCTCGCAGGCATGTGGTCAACGAAATGTAACTGATCTGTTGTCGTATTGTCTGGGCGCAGGCGTCGCCGTTAGCGCCGGAATGATCTGTCCACGGCGAGGCACGAGAAGTCACGGCGATGTTTCGCGCGCGAGTCGCCCTTTCGTGATTATGTGGATAGGCAGGCTTGCGATCCTACATACTTGTGGCACTGTTCGCTGCCTAGTCAGTGAGACGTTACGTCGCCGACCCGGCTGATGGGACAAAGGGTTTAGCTCGAACTGCCGCACGAGCTGGGCGTGGCGGAACTCGACGAGGGGGAGGACTGGGTCGGCGAGCTGTTTCCGGAGGAACCAGACCCTGACGAGCGTACTGTCGCTGGCGCAGCCTCCGCGACTTTGCTCGCGCCCTGAGATGTCTCCGACGCGCGGGAGTCGGTGCGGTAAAAACCTGAACCATTGAAGGTCACTCCGACTGCGCTAAACACCTTGCGGAGTGCGCCGTGACAGCTCGTGCACTCGGTGAGGCTGTCGTCTGTAAAGGCCTGCTGGACATCGAAGGCAGAGCTGCACTGTGTGCAGCGATAGGAGTAGGTGGGCACAGGAGTCTCCTCGAAAGCGAGTGGGGGTCAGCGAAGATCGAAGATACCGGAGGGGGTCACCACGCCATCGACGGGTTGGTCGTGCACTTCACTAGGTACCTCATCGACCAGTTCATTGTCGAAAACAATTGCATAGACGGGTGGACGTCTCTCCATGGAGCCGAGGGTTTTGTCGAAGTAGCCGCGACCCCAGCCCATCCTCATGCCCGTGCGGTCAACAGTCGCGGCGGGGACGAGGATGAGGTCGACGTTATTAATCGCGATCGGGCCGAGCAACTGTCCAACCGGCTCGGGCATCCCCAACAGACCCTGGGTCTGGTGGTGGCCGTCACCGACCGCCCAATCCAGCAGGCCGTCCTCGCGTGAAATAGGAAGGAGGACCCGCAGCCCACGGTCTTCGGCCCAGCCGAGGAAAGGCCGCGTGCTGGGCTCGTCAGGAGCCGAGAGGTAGCACGCGATCGAGCGAGCATCGAGTCTGGTGGTCAACTCGATCAGGTGCTGGGTGATCTGAGTCGATGCGTGTTCTCGAGCGGTCGAGGTTTGTGTGCGGCGACGCTCGCGCAACTCGGCGCGCAGCGCCCGCTTCTCGTGCGTGACATCCACTGGCATCTGCTCAGTCTAGGACCGAGGTTCAGCCCGCCCCGGAGGGTTGAAGAAACCTCGTTGCCGAGAATCCCAGAACCGGATGCGTCGATACCTGATCGTCGACACTAGATCGGCACTTCCCGTGCTCACCGCCGCCGATAGGATGACGCCTCATGGGTACTCGAATCCGCAAAGCCGTTATTCCTGCCGCTGGTCTTGGCACTCGGTTCCTGCCGGCCACCAAGGCCATCCCCAAAGAGATGCTGCCTGTCGTCGACAAGCCCGCCATCCAGTACGTGGTCGAGGAGGCGGCAGACGCCGGTCTTCAGGACGTTCTTGTGATCATTGGTCGTAACAAGAATGCGCTCGCCAACCATTTCGATTCGGTGCCCGAGCTTGAGCACAACCTGTCCAAAAAAAAGGACGACAAGAAGCTTGAGCATGTGAAGTACGCCAGCGACCTCGCCGACGTACATTTCGTCCGGCAGGGGGAGCCCAAGGGGCTCGGTCACGCGGTGTCGCGCGCCGAACGCCATGTCGGTAATGAGCCTTTCGCTGTGCTGCTCGGCGACGATCTGATCGATGCCCGCGACCCACTCCTCGCGCGAATGATCGAGGTGGCGGAGAACCGCGAGACAACCGTGATTGCGTTGCTTGAAGTCGATCCCGATCAGATTCATCTCTACGGCTGTGCAGCGGTGGAAGCGACCGACGAGGATGACGTGGTGCGGATCACCGGGCTGGTCGAAAAGCCGTCGCAGCAGGATGCGCCCTCGAATCTCGCGGTCATCGGCCGTTACGTTCTCAAGCCCGAGATCTTTGATGTGCTCGCGGAGACTGAGCCGGGCAAAGGCGGCGAGATCCAGCTCACCGATGCTCTTGAGCGGATGGCGCAGGATCCGACCGAATTCGGCGGAGTCTACGGCGTGGTGTTTCGCGGTCGCCGCTATGACACGGGGGACAAACTCGACTACATCAAGGCGATCGTGCAGCTTGCCTCCGACCGTGATGACCTCGGCGTCGATCTCGTCCCCTGGCTCAAAGATTTCGTGACGACGCTCTGAACCTCCCTTTTGCGACATTTTTGCGTCGCATCGACATCCTGGGACGCGGCAGAAACTCTCGAGCGTTTTCCTCGATTGCGGTAGCGTCGTCCAGCCCCCGCAGGGCGAGGGAGGTGCGCAGTAGGGTCGGGACATGCCGATTCCGACACTCAGCGAGGGGCGCGTCAGTCTTCGCCCTCTCCGAGTGCGCGATGCCCGTTCCCTCGAGCGTGAACTGATCGCGAACAGGTGTTGGCTTCGGCCGTGGGAAGCGTCAGATCCTGCCGGGGATGCCGTTTTCGATATCCGCGCCAGCATCCGCGCGCTCCAGCACAATGCGCGAATGGGGGGAGGCGTCCCGTTTCTCATCGACTGGGACGGGCAACTCGCAGGTCAGTTAAATATCTCGAACATTGGCTATGGCTCGCTTTCCTCCGCTTCGCTCGGCTACTGGATCGCCGAGCGTTTCGCCGGGAGGAATATCATTCCCATTGCTGTCGCGCTCGCCACGGATTTCGCTTTTTTCGACCGTGGCTTGCATCGCATCGAAATCTGCATTCGCCCCGAAAATCATCCGAGCCTGCGCGTTGTTGAGAAGCTCGGCTTCCGTTACGAGGGTTTACGTCGGCGCTTCATTCACATCAATGGCGACTGGCGCGATCACTTCTGCTTCGCGCTGGTGGCGGAGGAAGTTCCACGTGGTGTTCTCCGCCGTTATCGTGACGGACACGTTCCGCAGGAGGGTAGCGTCCCGAGCGACGCGGACCTGAGCGCTGCACGCCGTTGGGGTCTTTCCCTGTTATCAAACGGCACTACTGCGCGTCGGAAAGAAAGTTCTGTGAGTGACGACCCGCGCGAACACACCTCTCCATAATGACGGACGGACGGACCCTAAACTCTTAGCGTTGGTGACATGAGTAGCGACTGGCTAGGTGGGGGCGTCGTCTGGGCGCTCGCCGCCGTGCTGTGGGTTGCCTATCTCATTCCCACGTGGATGCGCCGCAGGTCGTTTCTCGGGGCCGAGCGTAATGCGGTGAGGTTGCAGCAGACGCTGCGTATTCTTGCCGAAACCGCGGAGGTGCCCGAGCATGTGCGTGCGGAGGCAACAGCCCGGGAGGGCGCGCTGCAACAGCGTCGCCTCCGGCTGACGGAGAAACGACGACGAGCCACGGAGAAGGCACAGGCGATGGAGTTGGCGCGGGCGGAGAAAGCAGCGAGCAAGGCGCTCATACGGGTGGTCGCGGGCACGAGGCGCAGCGTGAGCGCTCGGCGTTGGCGGCAGGCGGCGGCGCTCGCCGCTCTGCTCGGTTGCGTTGCCGCGCTGAGTGGGCTGGTGATGATGCCGTTTGGAGGCGACGGAGTCGTACCTATTGCGGGCGGTGTGGTTGTGGTTGTCGCTACCGGGATTCTTGTCCTGATGGCTCCGGGCCGTCACGGCTCTGCTGTGCCTGAGGCGATTCCCGCGAGTGTGGACGACACTGTCCGTCGTCGCCGCGCTGAGGTTTTCGAGCCAGAACTCGCCGAGGAGGATGTCCCGACGCAGCACACGAGTGACGCTGCTCAGGAAGTGGGGTGGACGCCGCAGCCGCTTCCGAAACCGCTCTATCTCTCCCGAGGCTCTCTCGCCGCGTCGGCGACGGACTCGATCGATGCTGCCGAACGCTTGCGCCAGGCGGCAGCGGAGGCCGAACTTGCGCAGCGCGCGGCCGCCGCCGCACCCGAGGTAGCTTCTGTGCGCACTCCTGTTCCGCCGCCTGAGGCGCCGCGCCCCGCCTCCCGTTTCGCGGCGATGGGCGTCATCGGCGAGGGTGTTGACGCGATCGATCTCGACCAGGCTTTGCAGCGTCGCCGCGGCGCCTGAGCGCCCGGCCTGTCTCTCGTGCCGTGCTAATGTGAATGAGCTGTTCGTGCCGGTGACGGTTTCGACGAGACGGGTCCGTGGCGCAGTTGGTAGCGCGCTTCGTTCGCAATGAAGAGGTCAGGGGTTCGAATCCCCTCGGATCCACCGTCTTTCCTTCAGGCTGGGAGCGCAAAGCCCGCTGGGGCGGATGCTTGACCTAGACGCCCAGATAGTGCTGATCGGTGTCTCCTGACAACATGTACTGCCCTCTACTTCGCTGAGTATTCCACACCCTACAGGGGTCGAAAGCGGGGGCTCTGGCGGATCCCGTTGCCTCAACATCTCGATGAGATGCCTACCGTCTGCAAGGAAGCCGAAGAACTTGTGGTTTGGGAGGGAGACTTCGATCAACCTGGTAGCGATTACGAAAGTCGGCTTAGCCGCCTTAATCCACCATCAACTCCCCTGACGGTAGGCCAAGCGAACACTAAGCTGCGTGACTTCACTGCTCTCTGCGTATTTTTTCTGCCCAGCCAGGTCACGGACCCGACGTGCCTGCTCGCGTCGGGCTGGGTCTGGGCGACGCCTAGTTGAGGACACTTCGCACGAGGGGCAGTGCCACCACTGGGTTCCCGCGGTGGTCTTATCGTTTTTCACCAGTAGGACATCCGCTTATCAGGCAGGTGGTTGAATTCGTCGGCAGGCCACGAGTAGGCCGCGCAGAGCATGCCTATCCCCGTTCTCCCCGAAATCACGCGGCAGAATCAGTTACCCATCCGCACTTGTGGTTTATACCCAGAACAGCGAGAGGCTTGCTGGGCGTGGATGAAGTCCGCACCACGCCGCAGCATCGAGCAAGCCGAACCGTTTGAGCTGACGGCCAAGCTGTACCGCGACAGCGGTGAGCTTCTTCGCGTCATCACGTCCAGTAACGGCCCGTTCCTCCCGCAGCCGGTGGCCGGGCGGAGTTTTTTGTTGTCCCCACCTCATCCAGCGGCCAACCGGTAGGGTCCTCAATGTGCGAAGCCCGTCGCTGATACGTGCGACGCGGTAGCGGGGGCCAAGTCTCGTTCGGCGGAGAATATGTGTGGGTCTGGGAATGAAACCGTCCGGCGCGCTACAGTGTAGCGAGATCGGCACAGCCCTGGGAATGAGGGTACGAAGACAAGAAGCTCGAACGGTTGTGAACGGACGACGCGGTTCTAAAAGTGAATCCATAGTTTGGCTACCCGGCATCGAATCTACCCGTCTTTTAAGCCGATCTTTCTCAGCATTGCATCGCTCGGGGTACGCGGGAATTTAGGGGGCATTTATTACCTGCATTGTGTGTTTGACCGTCACGAAATAAAATTTCGGTCAACACCACGATCACTGTCCCCATGGGACGGTGCTTTCCGAAGGTCCTCGTTATTCATTCCGCTTCAGGAACAGCAGCACGGCAGTTTAATCACTTGCAACCGACGATGTGAAAGAGATGACAATGAAACGTGTATCAGTTCTCCTTGGCTCAGTAGCGATCTTAGCTGCAGGAGCTTGTGTTTTTGCGGCGCCAGCATATGCGGGCGCTTCCCCTGATTCAGGGTTGACCGAGGTTTCTCGCATATCGAAGACAAACGTCGAATGCGCCGCTCAGGTCACTGACGCTCACAAAAGTGGCATAACTGACCGAACCGCTGAGGAATGCACGAGCATTGCCGTCTTGTCTGCATCGGCAGCGCAGCCTGTGACGACGGCGGATGTGGAGGCGCTTAAGTCCTCTCTCAGCCCTCAAACTTTTAGTACTCTGATGGACGCGACGGCGGATGGTGGGGTACAGAAGCGCGAATATAGTCAGCAAATGAATAACATCACCGACGCTGAGACGCAACACGGGACATTTTACTACGATGGCGATAAAGTCTGGGTTACCGAAACCTATAAAGGTTTCTCAGGTACGCACATGTGCGAAGTGAACTGGGCTGTAGGATATACGGTTAATATTGTAGCCTGCGGTGACAGCGGTAGCCAAACGCAACGTGACCTGAATGCAACTTGGGCTTTCGGTATCGGGGTCAAGGGGTCGCCTGTTGGATGGAACGAGACATATACCATCCATGTTGGAAATGACGGAAATATCTGGCAGTAGAGTAATCGCATCCCGAAAGGTTTATTGAACATGTTTACTGAAACGTCTTATCTTCACCCAATATTTCTCGGGCTTTCTGTTCTTATCCTGGTGTTGTCGATTTGGGCTCTTGTGGTGACGGCACGAAAAGAGAGCATCTCCTTATACTATAAGGTGGTTTGGGGTATAGTACTCCTCCTATTTCCGGGAATTGGACTAATCATTTGGCTCGGCGCGCAGTGGTGGGCTCGTAATAGGAGAACGGCATTGGCCTCTCGTGCCAAGTAAATTTGCGTATTTTTGCAGTAAACGGCATGCCGGGAGATGCTGAGAATGCATCTCCAGCAGCTCGGATATCCGGAATCTGTTTCGTGATGAAAACGCCACTGCAAATCACGTGAGGACATCAAGTTGTTCCTGAAGCTTCTCGTCACGTTCACGATCGATACCCCCGATTGTCCCGTATGATCCTGACTGGGCTATCATCAATTAGGACGGCGGCGAGGATCAGATTTAGATGATCCGCGAGACGAAGAGTACGCTCGACGGCTTAAAGCTCCGTCCGACCGAGCTCGCCACGATTAAATCCGTTAAGCGCCATTGTGAAGCCATCGGCCTTGAAGACTGAAGACTGGAGGCTGTCGGTGCCGGGGAATTGGGGAATCTAGTGACAAAGCGATACCCGGCCGGGTCGGAATGGCGTAAGTGGGATCTTCACCTCCATGTGCCCGGCACCAGGCTCTCAGATAAATATGAAAAGAGCGGTGGGCAACCCGATTGGGATCGCTTTGCTGATGCACTCGAGGCATCTGATGTCGCGGTGTTCGGAATCACCGACTATTTCTCGGCAGACCAGACCCTTAAATTTATCGAGCACTTCAAGCAGAGATATCCGGCTTCAGAAAAGCTCCTGCTCGTCAATGTGGAACTGCGGCTCAATGAGGTGGTCAATAAGGACGAGCAGATGGTGGATTTTCATGTCATCTTCCGTGATACGGTGACCGATGAGGAAATTGCCGCCTTCCTATTGCGACTTCAGACACAGATCACCGGTGCTAGAGGGCGTCCTAAACCGTGCTCCGAACTTGTGGGTAATGATTACAATTCGGCTACGGTCAGCCGACGCGATATCAAGACGGCATTCAAGGACACTTTCGGAGAGAAGGCTGAACCAACGGATTACCTCATTTTTATCGCGCCGGCGAATAACAACGGTCTCCGTGCTCAGTCCGGGCAGCAGCGCAAAGCGAATCTTGCCGACGAGATTGACAAGGATGTCCACGCGATCTTCGGCAAGGACGTTGCAAACACCACTTATTTCCTGACTACTAGTCGATACGAAAAAAATCAGAAGTCCAAGCCCAAGCCTGTTTTCGGCGGCTGCGACGCGCATAGCTTTACTGATCTTTCTCACTGGCTCGGCAAGGCGGTCGAGGATGAAAGTACTCGCCAGGTAGTTACCTGGGTTAAAGCGGACCCCACATTCGAAGGGCTTCAACAGACACTCGTTGAGCCGGGCGACCGGGTTTCCCTGTCCGAATTGCGCCCCGATGCCAAAGATCAATATAAGGTCATTAAGCGCGTGACCTTCGAGGGGAGCAAGGACTTCCCCAAGGAGCTCGTTTTCAATCCGAACCTAAATGCAATCATTGGTAGCCGCTCGTCCGGTAAATCGGCGCTGCTCGCGCATATCGCCAACGCAGTCGATCCCGACTACACCGTCGCTCAGCAGATGCTCGCAACCAGACTCAAGGAGAGCGAGGTGGGCCCAGCGGCGGGATGGCCGTGGAAGTCGGTCGAGGCGACGGCCTGCAAGGTGGAGTGGGCAGACGGGTCGACTGAGGGTGGTCAGGTCATCTACATTCCTCAGAACTGGCTATACCAGATCAGTGAGAATCCTAGAGAGGTCACTAACAAGGTCCGGCCCGTTCTTGATTTGCACTACCCCACTTTATCCCGAGAGCATCAACGTTTACTTCTCTCCGCAAAGATGGCCAATGAAGCAGTCGATAAGGAGGTATCACGTTGGTTTGAGCTCGCCGACGAGATAGCTGGCCTGGACGCGGCGATCAAAAAGATTGGTGACAAGGCGTCGATCACGAAAGCTCGCGACGGCATCAAGGCCGAAATTGAAGAACTTCGTACCGCCAACTCTCTCAGTGCCAAGGATATCGAGAATTATCAAACGGTCATCAGTGCTCTTGAAGCGAAGCGTGCGCGTAGCGAAGCGATCAACGTTGAGGCCGACCGACTCGCCGAGTTCGTCACGGAACCGAGTCCGCGACAGTTCACCTCAATCCCAGATAGGGTGTCTGTCGAAACAAATGTCAGTCCGGAACCGAGTGTCCTTTCTGATGAACTGTCGTCGACTATCGGATCACTCGTGGCTGCGGCCGAAGCGGCACTAATTAGTCATGTGGAGGCGGCAGTCGTCGCGTATCGTGGCAAAATTGCCAAGGAAGAAGATAGTCTCGCCGATGAGATTGCAAAACTTGAGAGCGACAACAAAGAGTTGCTGGAGAAGTACAAAGCGAACGCGACTCTCGATGAGTTAGTCAAGCGCCAGAAAAAGCAGCAAAATTCGCTCAACCGGCTTGAGAGCCTTGAGGTTCGGCGTGAGGCTGTCGGTCATAACCAGCGTGAATCTGTCGAGCAAATAATAAACCAGATCGAATCGCGAGAAACTTTCTTCAAGTCGCTTCACGCGAGTTTTGCCGAGGAAACCCGCAGCCTCGATCAGCTAATTTTCGGCATCGAGGTTGACTTCGACCCGACCATGGTTCTTTCGCTATCCGAACCATTTCGGAAGAATGCGACCGGCACATTTCTCACGAAGGTGAGTGACAGCGATGTTATTGTCGATGTGCCTAAGGCGCAAGGTTCGCCAACCGAATTCCTGTACGACCTTTTCACGAAGAAGCAAAAGCTCAATCAGGGCCACTCTCCGAGCGATGTAGCCCGGCGCGTGCTGACTGCGATACCTGAAGTTCGCTTTACTGCAACCCTTGATCAAGACAGGATCGGCGGCTTTGAACGCTCGACGATGACTCCGGGGAAGCAGGCGCTCTTCGCCCTCACGTTGATTCTTGGTCAGGCTGAGGAGCGCTGGACCCTGCTCATTGATCAACCAGAGGATGACCTCGACAGTCGATCGATTTACGGCCAAATTGTTCGGTACCTCCTGGAGCAGAAAAAGCAACGGCAAATTATTTTGGTAACGCATAATGCGAATCTCGTCGTTGGCGCTGATGCTGAGGAGGTACTCGTAGCGAACCGGCACGGAGATGACCGCAAGAACAGAGATAACCGTACCTTTGACTATCTGACCGGTTCGCTCGAGCACAGTAAGCATCCGACTTGTGAGGTTCACGATCTCCAAAGAATGGGTGTTCGCGAGCATGCGGTCGAAATTTTGGACGGCGGCAAGGAGGCGTTCCAGAAGCGTCGCGATAAATACAAGATCTAAAGGATTAGCCATCGAGCAAGGTTTGAAAAGAAGCCGATATTATGCATGACATCACCTGCCCGCACTGCGGGAAGACGTTCACCCTCGATGAGGCGGGCTACGCCGACATCGTCAAGCAGGTGCGAGACAGTGAGTTCGAGAAGCAGCTCCATGAACGGCTGGAGCTGGCCGAGGAGGATAAGAAGAAGGCTCTGGAGCTTGCTCGGGTCACGGCTGCTAGCGACGCGCAACAGGCCGCTGCCGCCAAGGACGCCGAGATTCAGGAGTTGAAAGCAAAGCTCGACGCGGGTGAGGTGCAACGAAAGCTTGCGGTGGCGGAGGCTCTCGCGCTCGTGGAGAAGGAGCGGGACGCGCTCGCAAGCGAGCTTGAAACGGCGAAGCAGGAGAAGGATACGGCCGTTGAGCTGGCCGAAGCGAAGTTGGTTGCGCAGCTCCAGAAAGATGCCGCGACCAAGGATGCCGAGATTCAGGATCTGAAAGCAAAGCTCAATGCTGCCGGTGTCGAGAAGCGATTAGAGCTGGCCGAGGCGCTGGCGGTGGTCGAGAAAGAACGAGACGAGTTGAAGAACGGCCTCGAGAAGGTCGAACTTGAAAAGGCGCTGGCCGAGAAATCCCTCAGGGAGAGGTACGAGACCCAGCTCAAAGATCGCGATGAGACGATTGAACGGTTGCACGATATGAAAGCAAAGCTCTCGACAAAGATGGTCGGTGAGACGCTGGAGCAGCACTGCGAGATCGAGTTCAACAAAATCCGCTCGACAGCGTTCCCCCGTGCCTACTTTGAGAAAGACAATGACGTGCGCACGGGTAGTAAGGGTGACTATGTGTTCCGCGACTCGGACGAGGCAGGCACGGAGATCGTGTCGATCATGTTCGAGATGAAGAACGAGAACGATACAACCGCGACGAAAAAGAAAAACGAGAATTTCCTCAAGGAACTCGATAAGGACCGCAACGAGAAAGGGTGCGAATATGCCATCCTGGTCTCTCTGCTGGAGCCGGACAGTGAACTCTACAACGCCGGCATTATCGATGTGTCGTATCGCTACCCCAAGATGTATGTCATCCGCCCGCAATTCTTCATCCAGATGATCACGGTGCTACGGAATGCCTCGATGAAGGCACTTGCCTACAAAACCGAGCTGGAAACGGTGAAAGCACAAAACATCGATATCGCCAATTTCGAGAATGAGCTCGACACCTTCAAGTCCGCTTTCGGGAAAAACTACGATCTCGCGTCGCGTCGCTTCCACACGGCTATCGACGAGATTGACAAGTCCATAGACCGACTGCAGAAGGCCAAAGAAGCCCTCCTCGGCTCCGAACGTAATTTGCGCCTCGCGAATGATAAGGCGCAAGACATCACTATCACAAAGCTGATCCGGCACAATCCCACGATGGCCGCAAAATTCGCTGAGCTGGAAGCATCCATCGACCCGGATAACACGTGACTACTGTGACGGCGTTGCCGTCCCTAGCGCTCGCCCTGCCGCATCCGGTCATCAGACCCGGTGCATTCTCGTGGCGACCCCGTGGCCGGAGGTCCTTGGCGCGTCGTCGTCGTGATCGCATTCTCCTGAAGCCAGGATGCAACGATGGCGTTAAAGCGTTCCGGTGAGGCATTCCATTCCAGCTGGTGCGGCACCGGATCGAGGAGGGCGAGCGTGGCGAAGCCGGGGTTCGCCTCGACGAATGTCCGTGTCAGTGCGGCCGGGATATCGGTGTCGCCGTCCGAGTGCAGAGCAAGGGTCGATACCCGCAGACGGCCCGGACAGGACCAGTCGAGTTCATCGAAGTCGATACGTTCGGCCAGGCCGCAGAGTCGAGTCAAGGGCCAGGTTTCGAGCGCAAAAGGCACCCTCCGGGCAATGGCGCTGGGTAGGCCGGCATTCCGCGCTGCACGGACAAGCGTCTCGCGCAGATGTGTTGCAGGAGAAATGAGCACGATCCCGGCGATCCGGTCGCGGTGGCGGGATCGTTCGGAGAGCAGCAGCGAGATCATGCCGCCCATCGACCAGCCGAACAGCACGATCCGGCGTGCACCGTGTGCCACGGCGTAGTAGCGGGAGCTGCGGATCCCGTGGATATGGATGGCCCAGGTATCGGATGCCTCTGCTGCCGTAAAAAGCCACGCCGGTGCCTGATCCAGACCGCACCTCCTGCCGCGAGGGCACCCGATGTTTTGTACCAAGGACGAACTCGGCGATCTTCTTCCTGGAGAGGCCGAGCGTGCTTTTCAGCTCGAGGTACTCGAGGTAATGGTGTTCCGCCGACTCTCCGTGCTCGGCAACGACCTCAACAAGTCGCTGGGTGGCGAGAACGCCCCGGGGTGTCTGCGAAATGTCGAGGCCGGTCATCAACCGCGTCTCCTTCGAATTATGAGGAGCTCACGTCATGAGGGCCAAGGAACTTGTTGCCATTGAGATGAATCATGTGGGTCGGGTCCGATGCACACCAGGCTTCTGTCTCCCAGGCCAGATCAGCCAGGAACTTTCGCATGACGGTTCGGTTGGGGAAGCAGGAAACGTAAACGAGTCCGGCAGTCGAGCCTGCGAAGAGCGCACTCAGCTCACCGTGACGCTTCGCGTCGACGGGCCCGTGACTCGAAGCTGCCTCCATGAGGAATAGCCAGTTCTTTTCCGGCTGATAGATGACCAGGTCAGGCAGCTTGCCGTGGGTGTTGATGAGGACTCCGAGCTCCGTGAGTTTCACCCCATCGATGTGCATAAGTTTGCTGTCTGCATCGCCGATGTAAAGCACCTGCCCGCCAGGGATGAAGTAGGCGCAGAAGTCGTCGATCACCTGTTTGATCAACACGTTCTGACCGCCAGCCCCGAGTTTCAGTTCGGCGCCACCAGGCAGGGTAACGGGGATGCGTGTCAGATCTCGCTCAGCGCGGTAGATGGCGATTAGGCTGGGCGCATTTTCGAGATAGCGAGTGACAAGGCCGTCGAACTCGTGCGTTCCACAAGCTCGAATCACCGTCAACGCCGCGTCCGTGAGCTTGTAGTTGTTGAGGGACGAGTTAGTCGCCCGCGAAGGGTCATCCTCGTTCGAGATGACGAAACCTGCATCTTGGAACTGATGGAGTACCTGCCGACGATAGGTCTCGCGGGTGTTCTCGGCGATCGGGAAGTCGAGTTCCTCGCGGATCCAGTCCAAAATCGCGCGCACGCCGAGCCGCGTGTTCATAGCGTCGGCCCACGAGCTGGCCTCGGTGAGTTGCGCGAGTGCGAGGAGTGTCCGGCCACTTCGATCGTTCGACCTCGCCATGTCGAAGCCGAGTGCCGCCAGGATCTGCTTGGCTTCGTCAAGCCGGGTCATGCCGCAATCTCCACTGCGGTCATGATGTTCTCAACCGCGGTGTCGATGGCGTCTTGCGATGTTGTGTCAACCGATGCCAACGCGCGCAGCTGCTCAAACGATGGGAAGGGCATCTGACGTAGGTCGGTCGCATTGACCTGGGTGTGGCCGGAGAACACTCGGAAGTAATCGTCGAGCCGCGTCGAGTTTAAGAAAACTGCGAGACCGCGGGCGACCGGAAGTTTAAGTCCCATTCCGTTCTGGTGCACGTAGTTCAGCTTGTTATCGAACGCGACCGCTTCATCCGATTGCCAGACGCCGGCGGACACACGGCGGCGCTCCTCTTTAGCGGAAAAGCGCTTGATCAAAACATACACACCAGAGGGCACGAGAATTTTCGAGGCAACGTCGGGAACGGTGTGAAACCATTCGGGTTTCTTTGCCCCGATGGGATGGATTGTTTGGCCGTTACGGATGTGGCTGGCGTTAACCATCGGCAAGGCGCCCTCAATCTGCTTCTGATGCAGCATGTGGCGGGAGCGAAAGTCCACAACGCGGCCGGTTGAGACGGTCAGCCCCAAGTCGGCGAGCGTGTGGTGTGCATGGTGCGTCATCCACGTGACTGCTTCTGCGTCCTTCTGAGTTGCGGGGACGTGGATGAAGTCCGCCGTGACGACGTCGTTATAAGCGACGGAACGGACGCTCGCATCGTCATTATGATCATGTGAGGTAGAGACCTGCACTGCGTCGGGCCGCCGACCTCTAGTCACCGATACGACGATGGCTTCCTGGAGTACGCCTGTATCGCCGAAGACTTTCGAGCGGCTCTCGAACGCATGGATTCCATCGATACTGACGTCATCGACGAATTTACGTCGGAAGCGGGAGTAGTAGGCGCCGTTCATCCACGAGCGCGGGGTGATGGCCACTTGTTGTCCGTTATCAGCGAGCAAGCGCACACCGAGAGCGAGGAACGCAGCATAGATATTCGGCACGTCAATACCTGCCGAACGAAGCAGGTTCTGTTGCGCGCTGCCGTTCTGGAGCTTCGCGTATGGAGGATTCTGAATCACGAACTCAAAGCGATCGCCGGACGCCAGCGCCCAGGGCAGGAAGTCTTCGCCGACGAGGGTGGTCTTAACGTCACCGAGCGTTTCGATGTCCGCAAGCGTCTCGCGGAGGATGGGGCAAAGCGTTTCATCGATCTCGACCGCGACGACGTCGATTGCAGTGTTCGGACGCTCGGCTCTAATCCGGTCGACGAGTGAGGCGGTCAATATTCCGCTTCCTGCACCCGGATCGAGCACGCGGATCGTCTCAGCCTGTGGCACACGAGGCAACCTGGCAATGATGAGCGCAGCCTGATACGGAGTGAAATACTGGCCGAGCGCTGCTTGCTTGGTTGGGTCCGTGGCCATGAGCGCGGACTTGCGTCGCGCTTCGGCGCGGTCGATCAGGTTCATGTTGAGAGCGTACCTATGGCCACCGACACTCAGGCTGGCCACGCCGCTCGTGACCGAGGAGTGATCAATGCGCTGCATTATGTGCGGTTAGTTTGCGAATGGTGTCGTCGTATTCAATGATTGAGGCTTATGCAAAAGGTTGCATGTGTCTGTGTTTTGCGGTGTGTCGTTAATGTGTGAGCATCGGCAACTCTCCGATCATTGAAGGGTATTAGTCACAAGATTCGTTATGAAGGAGCGGCTGGTTCGTCTTGTCGATGCAGGGTTCATGTGGTCGAAACCGGGAACGAGACCTCGTGCGCTCTCCCTAAATTTTGCAGCGTGTCTTACGTTGGCGTATTTTCGGAATAACGTGACCGATAAATTGCTTGCCACTTTCTTTGGTGTGAGTCAGCGACGGTGTCGCGCACTATTGCTGATATCGAAGTGATGATTGATGTTGTTTTCGACGGCTGCGAACCCGAACTTAGGGCTGCGGTGAACGAGACCACGACCATCGTGGAGGGCACCCTTCTGCTTTGCTGGTCCTGGAAGGAGTCGCCAGGACTGTACTCCGGGAAACACCACGCCACCGGACACAACATCCAAGTTGTGTCCGACCTTAACGGTCGTGTTGTCGCGATCTCAGATCCCCTTCCCGGGAGCACTCACGATAAGAAGGTGTGGAAAGAAACCGGTTACAACGATCTCCTCGACCCAACGAACATGCCCGCGGACCTTGGATACCAAGGAACTCAACTCGTGACTCCCATGAAGAAAAAACCCGGAAAGAAAAACCTCGACAAGAAAACCAAAAAACACAACACCTTCATCAACACCCCTCGCTACGTCATCGCAAATATCACAACCTGGCGAATACTCCACATCGACTACCGGCGCCCCCTCCGCACTCACCTCCGCGCTTTCACCACCATGAAAGAATTATATTCGTCACACAAAACTATTACCCTTTTGCGTAAACCTCAATGGCTGGATCTCAGATCACGATTCGAGGGTCGCGTCTGGTTGATGCGTCTATTTACTTCGTTTCCGAGTTCCATGTCTTGCATTCTGATTGGAGTTCTCTTTTGGCGCGGCACGGGCTGAGATTTTCGGGGCGTGAGCGGTTCAGTTAGGCCCGCTGTTGGTAGCTACCTCAGTGTGTGCGCGCATCCGGGGCCGAAAATGCGGGCTCAGCGTTCGAGGCGCTTGTCCTTCAGGGGAGTAGTTCGATTGAGGACGGGGTTCCTAAGATGTGGTGTTTCGTTCCCATATGCCGACGGATGAGCAGTGGGCGATGTACCGCCCGCCCCGGCCCCACCCCCGAGCACGCATCATGACAGAGTTGCACGCGGGAACGGCGACCGAGGGGGAGTGCCGTGGCGGGAAGTGAGGACTGCGTGACGGAGCGGATGCGGGCGATTGTTGCGGAGGGGGCCGGCTGCTTTATCGACGACCAGGCGTTGCTCGCCCCCGTCGATATTGAGTTGGACTACGGCGAGCGGGTCGCCGTCCGCGGCGTCAACGGGGCGGGCAAGACCACCCTGCTGCGGATGCTGTCCGGGAACAGTTGCGACTGGTCGGTGCGGCGATCGTCTTGGTCAGCCACGATTCCTGGCTTGTCGACACGGTCGCCGATCGGGTCTGTCTGCTGGGCGCGACGACGGTGGAGGCGTGTCGTGAGTGATACCGACTCTCTCCGCCTTGCCCGGTCGATCATCAGCTCTCGGGCCGGTCGCCCGAGCAGGGGTGACACGGTTTACGGCATCTATGTCGCCGTGTGCGTAGCCGGTGTTGTGGTGTTCCCGATCGTTCGCGCGGCGATGATTGGTCTCGCCGTTCCCGGCGTGGTTGTTGTCGTCTCCGAGAGCATGACGACAGGTCGGATTTCCGTGGCGCTCGCGGTGATCTCCGGTCTTGTTTTCTTGCTTGGCCGCCTTCGTGGCCCGGTCGTGCCCTCCGAACCCTACATCGAGACCGCGGTGGCCAGTCCGCTGCCCAGAAGCCTCACCCTGCGACGCTCCTTCACGACAGGTCGCATCCTGCTCGTCGTGGTGCTTGCACTGGTGGCGATGACGCTGCTCGGCGGCGAGGCGATGGCGGTTCCGGTCGATCCGCTCGGGGCGCTGGTCTTTCTCGGAGGCGTCGTCTGCTTGACCTGGTTGCTGTCCCTGGTCTGGCTCGCCGGCCAGTGGTCGGGTCGTCATCGCCGAGTCTTCGCAGTCGCCCTGACTGTCGCCATCGTCCTTCAGGTGGGCATCGCGCTTCTTCCCGCTACCGCGTTGCTCGCGGCCTGGTTCAGTCCGTGGGGGTGGACGGCCTCGCTGTGGAGCGCACTGCAGGGTCTCACTTCCGCTCACTCGGTCGGGACGATCTCGCGACGCAGTCGACACGATGGAACGCCGTTTTCTCGCTCGCGGCGACCGGAGACGTCAAATCCGCCGCCAACAGACTCACGGCACCACCCCGGCTCGGACGGCGCTGGTGGTGGCCGCAACCGACCACGGTGAGCGGCGCGATCGTCCTGCGCGATCTTCTCGGGATCGCTCGTTTCCCCGTCCGGGCCGTTGTCGGAGTTGTGGCCACCACTGGTGTGAGCGCGATTATCGCGTTGGGGCTTCGTGAGGGAGCGGGCGCGCAGCTTGTCACCGCGACGGCGGCCATCGTGCTCTATTTTGCGGTCGGGGTGTGGTGTGAAGGGTTACGGTTTTTCGGTGCCACGATCGGCGGGTCGAGCCCCTACGGAATTTCACCGACCACGCAGGTCGGTCTGCACCTGGTCGCCCCGCTCTTAATCAGCGTGCCGCTTGCCGCGATTGCTGCTGCTGCGGCCTCGGAGGGGTGTGTCTTCCCCGCGCTCAAGGGTACGCTTCCGATTTCGCTGCTGATGCCCGTTCCGTCGCCGATCGGCGACCTCTCCGTGGTCAATGCTGCTCTCTGGCTCGCCGACGCTGTGACGATAATGGCTCTCATCGGTGGCGGTCTGACCATCTCCGTCACGGTCGCGAACGGTGCTGTCGGTGCTTCTCTCGCCCTCGCCGTGCTTTCTGTCCTCATGGGATGGTGGGCCCAGGTGCGACTTGGGCGGCTCGCCCGGCCGTGAGGCGCTATTCGCGGCCGAGGTCGGCTGCACTGTGGTGTCGGCATGACGGTTGATGCGGAGCGAATTCGGTCTGTGCCGGTTCATCACCCAGCGGCATCGGAATCGTGCGCCTGCACAGGCACGATATCCGCTGGGCAGGGTGTCATCACGCTGACACTATAAAGATCGGTGACTGTTCCGGTGTCAAAGGTCGCCTCAAGAGCGGGGCCGCCTTCGCCGTGGACGGTCGGCCGAGTCCGAGAACCGGTGATCTGCACCTGCATTCCGAGTGAGGTCCAGAAGCGGGCCACGCGCTGAGCGTCGCCTAAAGGGTCGTCTCGCGAGGGCACCCAGAGGTCGAAGCCGTAAGCGGCGCCGAGCCCGCTGGTTGAGCAGATCCGCGCGGGGTCATCCTGTCCATACCACCGACCTGACGCATCAAGTCGTTCCCTCGTCGCTGCCACGAGATCGACCGCTTTATCACGCCCCTCCTGCGCTGTCATGGTCATCTCGCCTCCTCTCTCTTCTGGGTGTATCTCCCTTCCAGAGAGATTACTCAACTGAATCCAGAAAAATTTCAGGTCGTTACCGTATCGCAATACCGAGACTGCATCACGTCCGCGGATCGCGGCCGGTGCGCTCCCCAGTGGCGAGCGAGGCGATCGCCGCAAGATCCGTCTCATCAAGAGCGAAGCTGAACACATCGAAGTTTGCGCGGATGCGCTCCGGAGTGATCGACTTCGGTATCACCACCACCCCGAGCTGTATATGCCAGCGCAATACCACTTGCGCAGGGGAGACTGCGTGCTTCACGGCCAGACCGGCGAGCACCGGGTGGTCGAGGAGGCGGCCCCTAGCCAGCGGTGACCACGCCTCCGTGACGATGCCGTGCGCGGCGTTACTGGCCCGAACCTCCTCCTGGGGCAGTCGCGGATGCATCTCCACCTGGTTGACCGCGGGGACAACACTCGTTTCGCTCAGCAATCGCTCACTGTGCTCGGGAGCGAAGTTCGACACTCCGATCGAGCGGACTCGTCCCTCCTGCTGGAGCCGTTCGAGCGCGCGGTAGGTGTCGACGTAGCGGTTGCGGGAGGGGAGAGGCCAGTGCACCAGATAGAGGTCGACATATTCGGTGCCGAGCGACGCAAGACTACGGTCGAAGGCCGCGAGGGTCTGCTCGAAGCCGTGGTCGTCGTTCCACACCTTCGTCGTTAGGAAGACTTGCTCGCGTGGAAGCCCGCTTGCTCTGATGCCGGCCCCCACGCCGCGTTCATTGCCGTAGAGAGCAGCAGTGTCAATGTGGCGGTACCCGGTCTCGAGAGCGGTGACGACGGTATCCACCACGTCCTCATCGCCTATCTTGTAGACACCGAGCCCGAGCTGCGGAATTGTGTGGCCATCGTTCAGGGCCAGGACGGGAACGCTCATGTCTCCCATGCTGACACTGACTGTCGAACGGATCACAGACTCCACTCGAGTTCGCCGTGCGGTCCAACCTGCACGGCATCCTCCATCAGCGCCGCGAGACCCGCTACCCCGAAGAGGAGGCGGCGTTCTGTCCGCGCTCGTTCCTCGCGGTCGTCGAAGCCCCGCACGGCGAAGTGTCCGTCGTGTCCTGGTTGCAGTCCGTCAACAGTTCCGTTTCTGCGGCGCCCGGCGCGCTGACCATAGCCGAGCCCCTGCCAGAGTGAACCGGTTTCAAGAACGACAACGGTGCGTCGGGATGTCTGGCCCGCGCGACACGCGGTCAGCTGCCAACCAAAGCCGAGGTGGTGTAGCCGCACGGGAGCCGGACCGCGCCACGCATGCGACGGATTCTCCATGCGGTAGTAGACCGGGCTGGGGCGAAACGACCTCCGCCAGATGGCGGTGGTCAGCTCGCTGCACCACTCGGGCATTTCTGGATCGGACCACGGCACGAGCGTCTCCGCTTGGCTTGCTGCAAGCTGGTGCGCTCGGACCAGTTCCTCGGCCTCGTCGCGAAGCCCCATATCGCTCCCCCTCCGCTGTGACGCTCACCTTAGGGCGAGGGGATGGAGGCGATCAACGACTAGCAGATCAGGTGGGCAGGCGAAGGGGCTCGGTGTCCGGGAGCGGGCTCGCATCGCGCCCGCGTAGATCAGGATGGTAGCGTCGGCCCAGCACAGCCGCCACGAAACCCGCCAGCGCGAAAAGTGCCGCGACAATGATCGCGGCGATCGGGCCCGCGCGGTCGATCTGCACTCCGGCAATCGCGGAACCGAGCGCGGCACCGATGAGCTGACCGGTACCGACCCACCCATATGCCTCCGCGGTCTCCGAGAATCGCACGCTGGAGGCAGTCATCGCGAAAAGCGCGGCCAGCGCGGGTGCGATGCCGATCCCCGCCACAAACAGGGTGGCGCACAGCCACCACACGTTGACCGAGAATGCGGCGAGGCCCATTCCGGCAGTGACGATCAGCATCCGCTGCGCGGTTGCCCAGCGACTGATCGGGAGGTGGCCCATCGTCAATCCGCCCGCGAGCGAACCGGCCGCGAAGACAGCCAGGACGATGCCGGACTGGCTGCTGCCGTGACCGAATACGGCAACGACTCCGGCTTCCACTGCCGCGCACGCTCCTACCAGAAGGAAGCCGACGACCGTCGCCAGCAGCACCGGCGGCTTGGCAAGTACCACACCCAGCCGACGCTTCGAGCGCGGGATACGCACTCGCCCTACCTCGGGTGAGGCGATGAACCAGATGCCGCCTCCGATCAAGAACCCGGCTGCCGTGAGGATGCCCGTGACAGTCGAGACCCGGATCGAGACGAACGTCGTGAGCACCGGACCGAGCACCCAGATGACTTCCTGTGCTGAGGCGTCCAGTGAGAACAGCGGGGTGAGCTGTGCATTTGTCACGATCTTGGGGTAGATGGTGCGCACGGCCGACTGCACCGGAGGCATACTCAGCCCAGCGACGAAACCGATCGCAACGAACTGCCAAATCTCTAGCGGGAGCAGTGCCATCGCGATGATGGCGCTCGCGCACACTACGAGGGTCAGGGTGAGCACGCGACGCATCCCGAACCGCCCCATCAATCGGCTGGTCAGCGGCCCGGCGATGGCCTGCCCGATCGACAGCGAACCGAGCACGAGTCCCGCGGCCGCATACGAGCCGTGCACCCGCTCGACGTGAAGGAGGAACGCCAGCGAGAGCATCCCGAACGGAAACCGCGCCGTGAGCTGTGCGGCGATGATGCGTCCCACCCCGGGGGTCTTGAGAAGTTCGGTGTATCTGCCCACCGGACGACACTACCGGCTTGCCGAACCGGTAGCGTCAGCCCGCCAACACCTTGCTGATCCGTTGTCGTGACACGCTTTCAGCGGTGCCCAGACGCTGGGCGAAGAGACTGATTCGCAGCTCCTCCATCAGCCAGCGCGCTCGGGTCAGCTTCTCGGGCGCGTGCGGGGGGAGCGGGATCGCTCCTCCGGCCGATCGATACAGCTCATGCACCGCCTGAACCTCGTTGAGCCAGACCCGGTCCCGCCCGACGTTCTCGCCGATCGTGCCGAAACGTTCAGTGATCCCCGCAAGGTAGCGGGGCAGATGGCGCAGCCGCTCTATGCCGGTCGCCGAAACGAAGCCGGGGTAGATCAGGCCCGAGAGCTGCTCGCGCGCGTCGGTCAGCGCGGGGAGCAGCGTCATACTCGTCGCAGTCTTGAGCGCTTTCTCGACGCCGCGGGCCGTCGTGTGAATTGTGGTCACGGTCTTCACCGTCTCGAACATGCTGTCCATCACGCTGGCCGAAACACGGTCGCGCACGGCAGTGAACTCGGCACGGAGGAACAGCATGCCGCCGGGTTTCATCCGCCACAGCACGGCGTCGATACTGGCGACCAGACAGTCTGTGAAGAGCGCGGTGGTGTTCTGGTAGGGGCTCTGCGCGAGGACAAGCTTCTCGTTCGAGGTGAGGTGCTGCTGCACGTAGGCGACCGGGCTCGGCGTGGCGAGCAGCAGGAGGCGCCGCACGCCGCGGGGATGCTCGTCGGCCTGCTCCTCCGCCGTAGCTAGCAGCCGGATCGACACCGAGTCACCGTCGTCGACGAGCGCCGGATAAGCGCGGATGGTGTTGCCACCCTGCCTGATGTCAGTGACGCGCGGCAGCTCGGGGAGATCCCACGTTGTCAGGCCGCGGCGTTCGAGCGCGTCAGGCACTCGAGCCTCCACCACCCGCGCGACCTCGTCGCGCACCCTGCCGCGTAGCCGTTCGACCAGCGGCGCGAGTTCCTTACCCGCTGCGATCGAACGCCCGCGCTCATCGGAGACGGCGAAGGTAACGCGCAGGTGCGCGGGGATGCGCTCGAGGTCGAAATCCTCGGCGCGTACGACGACGCCCGCCTCGCGGCGGATAACTCCGGCGAGGGTCGCGGGGAATGACTCCGTCGGCGGGTTCGGTACGTCGCGGGGGAGCGCGGCGGTCAGTGCGCGCGCCCAGTCGTTGGCCGGCACGACGTTGCGGCGCACATGCTTGGGCAGCGCTTTGATCATCGCCGCCACGAGCTCGTCGCGCAGGCCAGGAACGAGCCAGTCGAAGCCGAGCGGGCTCACGCGGGGCAGGAGCGCGAGCGGCACGTGCACCGTGACGCCGTCGTCCTCCATGCCTGGCTCGAAGCGGTAACTGAGGCGGAAGCGCTGGTCCGCCTGGCGCCACTGCGTCGGGAATGCGGTCTCGTCGATCTCGTCCGCGTCCTCCGGGAGCAGCGTCTCCTGCGTCATGGTCAGCAGGTCGGGGTCGTCGTGCTGGGCCGTGCGCCACCAGGAGTCGAAGGAGCGGACCGAGGTGATGTTGCGCGGGATCCGGCGGTCGTAGAAGTCGACGACGGCCTCGTCATCGACGAGCAGGTCGCGGCGACGGGTGCGCTCCTCCAGCTGTTCAAGCTCGGCGCGAAGGGCGCGATTTTTGCGGTCGAAGGCGTGCCGAGACTCCCACTCGCCCTCGACGAGGGCATGCCGGAGAAAGAGTTCGCGGGCGTAGGCAGGGTCGATGCGCGAGAACTGGACCCGTCGGCGGGGGATGATCGGGACTCCGTAGAGCGTGACTTTCTCGTAGGCGATAGCGGCGCCCTGCGATTTCTCCCAGTGTGGCTCGCTGAAGTGCCGCTTCACTAGGTCGCCTGCGATCGGCTCGGCCCAGGCGGGGTCGATGGCGGCGTTCGAGCGCGCGAAGAGTCGGCTGGTCTCGACGAGCTCGGCACTCATCACGGCGTCAGGGAGCTTTTTCGCCACGGCACTGCCGGGGAAGATCCAGAACTTGGCGTTGCGCGCTCCGAGATACTGTACGTTCTGACGTTCGCGGTTTTTGGCCGCGCGCTGCGCCTGCTGGGAGGTGGTGTCCTTGATTCCCAGGTGCGAGAGCAGCCCGGCGAGCAGACTCCGGTGGATGCCGTCGGGGTCGATCTGGGGTTCGTTGAGCTCGAGTGTGAGCGGCCGGGCAAGCTGGCGCAGTTGGCGGACGACGTCCTGCCACTCCCGCACTCGCAGGTAATTTAGATATTCGGCTTTGCACATCCGACGGAAGGCGCTGGAGGAGAGTTCTTGCTGCTTCTTCTCGAGATGGTTCCAGAGGTTGAGCAGGGTGAGGAAGTCGCTGGAGGGGTCGACGAAGCGGGCATGCTGCTGGTCGGCCTGTGCGCGGCGCTCGAGCGGCCGCTCGCGCACGTCCTGGATGGTGAGTCCCGCGACGATTGCCATCACCTCGCGGGTGACGCCGTGCTTACGCGACTCGATCACCATCCGTCCGAAGCGTGGATCGATCGGCAGCCGCGCCAGATCTCGCCCAATCCGGGTCAGCCGCCCCCCGTCGTCCCCCCTCCGCGAGATGCCACTTGTGACGTTCTTTTTCGGCGTGTCGTGGTCATAAGTGGCATCTCGCGGAGGGGGGACGACGGGGGCGCGCAGGGCGCCGAGCTCGGTGAGGAGGTCGAGTCCATCCTTGATGCCGCGCGAGTCAGGTGGCGTGAGGAACGGAAAGGAGGCGATGTCGCCCAGGCCGAGCGAGATCATCTGCAGAATGACCGCAGCCAACCCGGTACGGAGGATCTCAGGGTCGGTAAACTCCGGGCGGCGCAGGAAGTCCTCCTCCGAATAGAGGCGGATCGCGATGCCTGGGCTGGTGCGGCCGGAGCGGCCTGAGCGCTGGTTCGCTGATGCCTGCGACACGGCCTCGATCGGCAGCCGTTGCACCTTCGATCGGGCGCTGTAGCGTGAGATGCGAGCGGTTCCTCCGTCGATGACGTAGCGGATGCCGGGCACTGTGAGGCTGGTTTCGGCCACGTTGGTGGCGAGTACCACGCGGCGGCGGATGCCGGGGGTGCGCGCGTGCTCGAAGACGCGGTGCTGGTCGGCGGCCGACAGCCTCCCATAGAGCGGAAGCACCTCGGTGCCGGAGAGGTTCTGCCCGCGGATCGTGTCCTCGGCGTCGCGAATTTCGTTCTCGCCGGAAAGAAAGACGAGCACGTCGCCCGGATCCTCCCGCGCTAACTCGGCCAGGGCGTCGATGATTCCGGTCATCAGGTCGCGGCTGCCCGAGGTTGCGTCGGGGGTGTCGGTGTCGTCCTCCTCCTCCGGCTCCTCGGCGAACAGCGGGCGGTAGCGGATCTCGACCGGATAGGTGCGGCCGGAAACCTCGATCACCGGCGCGGGTGTCCCGGAGGCATCAGCGAAGTGCCGTGCAAAGCTCTCGGGGTCGATAGTCGCCGAGGTGATGATCACCTTGAGGTCAGGCCGCTGCGGGAGCAGACGGCGCAGGTAGCCGAGCAGGAAGTCGATGGTGAGGCTGCGCTCGTGGGCTTCGTCGATGATGATTGTGTCGTACCGGCTGAGCATCCGGTCATGGTTCATCTCGTTGAGCAGGATGCCGTCGGTCATCAGCTTGATCCGGGTCGACGCGCTCGCTCGGTCGGTGAAGCGGACCTGGTAGCCGACGAGTCCGCCGACCTCGTCGTCGAGCTCCTCCGCGATGCGCTCCGCGATGGTGCGTGCGGCGATCCGGCGGGGCTGCGTGTGCGCGATGCTCTCGCGCCCGAGCTCCAGGCAGATCTTGGGCAGCTGCGTCGTTTTGCCTGACCCGGTCGCTCCCGCCACGATCACGACCTGGTTCTCGCGGAGTGCGGCGGCGATGTCCTCGCGTCGTGCCGACACGGGCAGTTCGGTCGGATACCGGATGGTGATCTCAGACATCAGCCCTCGATCCTACGCTGTATGCGACAATGCGGTGTCTCGCAAAACATCGCGATATGCCTGTTCCGACGCGCGCGCCGTTCCCGTGCGTCCCGCCCGGAGCACACGATCCCGTGGAACCGGAGCCGGATGAACTCGCAATCGTTGCTCGTGGTTATGAACATCGTGCTGCTGCTGTTCGCGATTCAGGGGGTGCTGGCGAACGCGCGACTGTCGACGGTCGCGAAGGTGCTCTGGGTGGCCTTCATCGTCGTTGCGCCGTTCGTTGGCAGCATCGCCTATCTCCTCGTCGGACGGCGAGCGGGGCGCGGGCCGGGCGGAGGCGCCTCCGCGGCACCCGAGCGCTCGAGCGGCTGGTTCTTCGAGCGCTGACCGGGCGCGCGCCCGGGTGCCTCAGACTCCGCCCCGGACGTCGGTCTCGTGTTCACGCTGCGTTCGGGTGGATCGTGGTCGGTGAGCTGATTGGGCTGGTCGGATACCCGGTGACCGTGACCGTCGTCGCCCCGCCCTGCCCGCGCTCGAGAACCTGGGGGTGCTCGCCGGTGGTCTTCTCCGCCTCGCGGTCACGCTATGCAGTTGCGGCACGGTCGCTGATTGACGGCGCTCTGGCGGTCGCTGACGGCGTGTACTTGTGCGAGTCGTTCGTCTGTGCGCTGCCGACGAGGGAGCTGTCGGAAGAGATTTTCTGGTGCGTGGGCGCGCCGGTCAGGCCGCCGTCACCACGAGTGGCGCCTCCGGATCGGCTGCCCACTCGTTGAGCGAGCCGTCGTAGACCACGACCTCGCGCGCCTCGAGCAGGGTCAGCGCTAGCGCGTCGGCGGTGGCTGCGACGCCGCCGCTGCAGTAGACCACGATCCGCTCGGCATCGAGCGCGCTGCCGAAGAGCGAGCGGAGGCGCGGCACCGGAAGGAGGGTATTGGTCACGCGGTCGACCAGTCGCGACGCGGGGACACTCAGCGAGCCCGGCAGGTGGCCGCGGCGGGGTCGCTGGCCTGTCTCTCCGGTGAATTCGCGGGGAGGGACCGCGCAGACCAGCGCGCCGTTGGTCTCGCCACGGACGATCCGCTCGACCTCGCTTTTGTCGATCCAGACCGGGCGCTCGGCGCGCACTGTGATGCCTGGACCCGCGACCGGGGCGACGTGTCCGGTCGCGATCTCGCGTCCCTCCCCCCGCCACGCCGCGAGACCGCCATTGAGCACGGCGGCGGCGTCGTGACCGGCGGCGCGCAGCAGCCACCAGAGTCGCGAGGCCCACTGCCCGCCGTCAGAGTCGTAGGCGACGACGACCGAGTCGTCGTCGATGCCGAGAGCACCGAGGGCCGTGGCGAACCGTTCGGGATCGAGACGCGAGAAGGGGAGCGGAGCCTCCGGGGCGGACAGCTGTTCCATGAGGTCGCCGAAGACAGCGCCCGGTACATGACCATGGACGAGGTATTGCTCCTCGCCCGTCACGGTCTGCAGGCGGCCGTCGAACTCGGGTATGAGGAGCACGCTCGCGTCGACGATGACGAGGTGCTCGCGGCCGAGTTGGTCCGCCAGCCACTGGGTCGAGACGATCGGCCGGTCGAGGTAGGGGCTCACCCGTCCCACGCTAGCCGTGACGCCCGACATCCGCGCCCCCCGGTTTAACGTCCCTTAACAGTGGGGCGCCCGCTGCATTCAGCACTCGATAACGTTGACGGCAAGGCCGGCCTCGCTCGTCTCCTTGTACTTCGACGACATGTCGACGCCGGTTTGGCGCATCGTCTCGATCACCGCGTCGAGCGAGACCCGGTGGTTGCCGTCGCCGTGCAGGGCGAGCCGCGCGGCGCTGACGGCGGTCGAGGACGCGATGGCGTTGCGCTCGATGCACGGGATCTGCACCAGTCCACCGACCGGGTCGCAGGTGAGGCCGAGGTGGTGTTCCATCGCGATCTCGGCGGCGTTTTCAACCTGCCGCGGAGTGCCTCCGAGCACCGCGCACAGCGCACCTGCGGCCATTGCGCAGGCGGAGCCGACTTCGCCCTGGCAGCCCGCTTCGGCCCCCGAGATCGAGGCGTTCGTCTTGCAGAGCGAGCCGATCGCCGTTGCTGTCAGCAAGAAGCGCCGCAGTCCCGCGCGATCGGCGCCGGGAACGAAGCGGAGGTAGTAGTGCCCGACGGCCGGGATGATCCCCGCGGCCCCGTTAGTCGGCGCCGTCACGACGCGCCCGCCCGCCGCGTTCTCCTCGTTCACCGCCAGCGCGAAGGCATGCAGCCACTCGACGGAGGTCGCCCGCGCCCGGTCGAGCGGATCCTCCTCGAGCGCCTCGAGCCGCTCCCGTAGGACGCAGGCGCGCCGCCGCACACCGAGGCCGCCGGTCAGTACGCCGTCGGTCGTCAGCCCCAGCTGAACGCACTGGGCCATCGCGTCCCAGATCGCGTCGAGCCGACCGTCAAGGTCGACGTCGGGGTGCAGGGCCCGCTCGTTGGCGGCGGCAATCCCGTCCATGCCGGAGCCGGTCGTATCGCAGGCGGCGAGCAGGTCGGTGCCCGAGACGAACGGGAAGGGGTGCGGGGCCAGCGCTGCGAGCTCCGCCGGCTCGCCTGCGCGGCGGATGAAGCCGCCGCCGATGGAGTAGTAGGTCTCTTCCCGCGCGGGCAGCGCCTCGTCGCCGAACCAGACGCTGAAGGTCAGCGCATTCGGGTGCTCGGGGAGGCGGGTCCGCGGCTCGAGGGACACGTCCGAAACGACCATCGGGAGGCGTCGCTCACCGGCGAGCAGGATGGCGCCCTCCTTGGCGAGCCGCTGCCATGCGCCGTGCACCGCGGCGGGATTGCAGGTCTCGGGGTCGAGCCCGGCCAGTCCGGCGACGACAGCGTCGGGAGTCCCGTGGCCGATGCCGGTGGAGCCGAGCGATCCGTAGAGCGTGCAGCCGACGCGGCTCACACGCTCGAGCAGGCATTCAGCCCGCAGCTGCCGGGCCACCGCGAGGGCAGCCCGCATCGGACCGACGGTGTGCGAGCTCGACGGGCCGATACCGACGCTGAACAGGTCGAGGACGGAGACGTAGGCGCTCATGCACCGAGGCTACGCCCGCCGGGTGTCTGCCTGAGGGTGGGCGCCAGTCGGTACCCGCCCTCCTCGCGGTATCCTCCGGGAGGAGCAGTAGCCCCTCCCGGACGGGTCGCCACTCGCAGTGCACGCACTTGGTACCGCCGCGTGGTCCGCTCCGACCGCGACTTCGTCGAGGATGTCGATGTTGACCGTGTCGCCGGTGTACGAGCACGGGCCAGTCGTCACGAACGGGGGAGTCGTTTTCTCTTCGTGCGCCGACTGTCTACCCCGTCCGCGGAGACTCCAGCCTATTCTGACCCCGCTCCGGGGCCGCAGGTCCAACATGGAGGAGGACCCTGTCGTGCTGCGCCGTGATCAGGCCAGGTTGTAGTAGTTGCCGATGGTGGCCCAGACGCGGCTCATCGGCACGTACCCGGCGACGCCCAACAGGTGATCGGTGCCGCGCCTCACGATGATCCCGTAGAGCTGTCCGCGCGTGTTGAGCACGGGGCCTCCCGAGTCTCCGAACACGACGCTGAGGGCGGGGCTAGTAGTGCGCGCTGCGACCTCGCCTGGATCGAACCCGTCCGATGCCGGTGGTGTCGGCGTCGTCCGCCATGTGCAATTTACGCCGGTGACGGAGCCGCTGGTACAGAAGGTCTCGTCCCTGGTCGGCACGCCGGTTCCCCTGACCCGCATCAGCCTCGGCGATGCTGGTGATCCCAGGATCACCTGTCCTTCCGCGCGCGGGGTCGAACTCGAGGCGATTGCGCAGCGCGGACCTAGTGACGAGCTAAAGCAGGTCGGCTGGCGTCGGGTGTTGGGCTTGATCTTGATCAGGGCGATGTCATCGGTGCGCGAGATGAAGGAGACGTTACCGAGGTCCTCACCCCCGACCTTGACGGTGTCGCCGACAAAGTTTATGCAGTGCCTAGCGATCACGGCGTAGCGGGTCGCCCGCCGGTACATGATGAGCAGGTCGGGGAAGCTGCTCGATTTAAGGATCGCCCCGATCGTGCACTGGCGGGCGCCAGGAGTCTCGAGGGCGGTGCCCGCGACGACCGGGAACTGGTCGCGGATTTGGGCTTGGGCTTGGGCTGGTGCCGCTCCGGCGATGACCGTGCCCAGCAGAGCAAGGCAGAGCAGTGCGGTGAGCGGCCGGCGGGTAACGACGTGTGCTGTCACAGGAACTCCTCGGTGTTGCCGGATCGTCCTTGCGATCCGGCGCGGTCATTGTCGCGTATGGTGGTGCATTCGCGTAGTTCGGTGCACTGCACGTTGCCACGCCACGTGCAGTGACAGAGGGTGTCCCGCACCATAAGCGAGCGCTCGGCACGTTTCGTCGCCGGGCCAGCTCGTAGTGGCATTCGACTGCGGCCTAGACGTGGTTCATCGGAACGTATCCTACGATCCAAAATTCCGGCCTCGTCCCCGGCTGAGCGTGATCTCATAGAGTTCTCCCCTCGCGCAGACGGCCGGTCCGCAGAAAGTCTTGCCCGGGACGGCTTCCCCGAATCCTGCATGGGGACAGCATCCAATTGGCGGGGCTGCTCAGGGGGTGCTTGTCGGCGAATTGGGGATGATCGCGCTCTTTGCGCTCGACGCGCCCGGGTTGCTAGTGTCACCGGGCGCACTGCCAGAGTGCGTGCCCCCCTGAGCCGTGGAACGAGCAGCTCGTGACCGTGATGGCATCGATCCGACACCCGCTGCCCGTTGCCACCCCCGCCGCCCCGGACGTGTCTCTATCGAGCCTGGCCACCGGCCGGGCTTCCACGAAAGGAAGCACCATGCAGAGAATCACCCCGCGCCTAGTATCCTGGGCGAGCATTCTCGACGAGAACGCGCGGCAGCAGGCGGTGACCGCATCCGAGATGCCGTTCGTTTTCCCGCATCTGGCGCTGATGCCCGACGCTCACCTTGGGCGCGGCGCGACCGTTGGCTCCGTTATCCCCACGCTAAGCGCGATCATCCCGGCGGCGGTCGGAGTCGACATCGGCTGCGGCATGATCGCCGTGCGCACCGATCTCATGCGCGACGACCTTGCCGGGCACAACCTTGCCGAGCTGCGGCAGCAGATCGAGCGGGCGGTGCCACTGTCGGTCGGCGCGGCCAACCGCGAGGTCGTCGCGACTGCTCAGCCGCGCATCGCCGAGCTGGAGGCGCTCGCCGAGCAGGCGGGTTTCGATCCGGCCGCGTACGCCTCGAAGTGGCGCCTCCAGCTGGGCTCGCTCGGCAGCGGCAATCACTTCATCGAGGTGAGCGTCGATGAGACCAATGCGGTCTGGCTGTTTTTGCACTCGGGTTCGCGGGGAGTGGGTAACCGTATTGCTGCTGCCCACATCGAGGTCGCGAGCGACTATTGCGCACGCCACTGGATCACTTTGCCTGATCCTGATCTTGCTTATCTCGTTGAAGAGACGAAAGAATTCGACCGGTACATCGCTGAGCTTCGCTGGGCGCAGCGCTTTGCCCTGCTTAACCGCGAAGAAATGATGGATCGCGTTATCCATGAGTTGCGGGAGTGGCGTGGTGCGCCGGTCGAGGAACTGGAGAGGATCAACTGCCACCACAACTTCACCGAGAAAGAGCAGCACTGGGGCAAAGAGGTCTGGGTGAGCCGTAAAGGCGCGATCCAGGCAGACCTCGGTCGGCCGGGGCTCATTCCCGGCTCGATGGGTACCGCCTCATACGTGGTGGTGGGGCGTGGCGACCCAGTCTCGTTGAATTCATCGCCTCATGGCGCCGGGCGCGAGTACTCGCGGTCGCAGGCACGTCGTACCTTCACACATGAGCAGTTGCGGGAGGCTATGGCAGGCATCGAGTACCGCGACACCGATGCCTTCATTGATGAAATTCCGGCGGCCTACAAACCGATCGACCGGGTGATGGCCGACGCGGCCGAACTCGTGGAGATACGGCACACCCTCCACCAACTGGTTAATGTCAAGGGCGATTGACACTCACCTCGGATAGGGGCGCTCACACTGGACCGACTCAGCGAGCACGTTCGACCGCCCCAGTATCCTCAGCGCAGCGCGGCCAACATTCGTGGCCGCAGGGACTCATGCCCATGACTCCAGCCAGAGGTGCGCTTGCCAAAAAGTGGTGGTGGTCTGCTGGCCTGTCCACAGCGGGTAGTAGAAGGCGGTCAGTCCTGTCGCCAGCACAACGAAGACCACCACCATCGCTATTCCGAGGGTACGTCGGTGTCGCGGTGCCGACGGGGAACCGATCACGATCTTCGCCGTGAGCGCCAGCGCCAGCATGAGGTAGGG
The DNA here is from genome assembly GCF_000425325.1 of Rathayibacter toxicus DSM 7488. Classification (GTDB taxonomy): domain Bacteria; phylum Actinomycetota; class Actinomycetes; order Actinomycetales; family Microbacteriaceae; genus Rathayibacter; species Rathayibacter toxicus. The sequence continues at coordinate 120,898 of NZ_KE384349.1, read as the reverse complement.
CTCGAAGACAACGCAATAAAACTGAAATACCGTGCGGTCGAGGTAAAGCAACCACGGCAGGTAGCCCGCAACGATACCCATCAGCACAAAGCCGACACGCCACTCGCGGTAGCGGGCGAGCCGGTAGAGCAGGTAGCCCAACGCAGCGACACTCGCATACCAGAGCAACGGATTCGCGATCGACGTGATTGTTTCGTCGCACGAGGCTGCGGTGCAGCCGTCAACACCCCGTGCCTGGCTGACGAAGTACATGTTGGTCGGGCGGAGCATCAGCAGCCAGGTCAGAGGATGGGCTTCGTAGGCGTGCGACGCATGCAAATTGATCGAATAGTTATACATCTGCACGTGGTAATGCCAGAGGTTCTGCACCGAGTGCGGAACCCAGGCAAAGGCACCGGTCCACGCATTTTCCGGCGCCTGGGTCGCCCAGTCCCGCTCCCAGCCTCCCGAGGTGCGCAGCCAGCCGAGCCACGTCGACACGTAGGCGATCAGCGCTATCGGTACCAGCAGGACGAAACTCACCGGGCCCTGCTTAAGCACGGCGCCACGTGCCCAGAAGGGCACTCCCGCGCGACGACGCAGCAGCGCGTCAGCCACTACGACATAGAGGCCGTAGGCCGCGAGAAAATACACGCCCGTCCATTTGACTCCCGCGGCGAGCCCGAAGAGCAGGCCAGCGGCCAGGAGCCACGGTCGCCACCAGAGTACGGGTCCGCCGCTCGGTAGCTGGCCCGCAGCGACCTTGCGCGCGAGCTGATGTTCCGTCCAGCGCCGATCGAGCAGTATCGCCGCCACGGCAGACAGGGTGAAGAACATCAGGATCCCGTCGAGCAGTGAGATCCGTGAGAGCACGATTGCGTGTCCGTCCAAGGCGAGGAAGAGACCAGCAAGTGAGGCGATGAGGGTGGAGCGGAAGAGCAGTTTCGCGATCACTATGAGTAGGGCGACCGCGAGAATCCCGATCACCGCAGTAGAGATCCGCCAGCCGACGCTGTTGTCGGGCCCCCACAACGCCATCCCGAGCGCGATAATCCATTTGCCCAGCGGTGGATGTACGACAAACAGCGGTACGTCGGTGAAGGAGTTCACGCTGCCGGCCGCGAAACCGGGATCGGGGTGTGCAGGCCAGGTTCCCTCAAAGCCGAGGTTCCACAGAGTCCAGGCATCTTTGACGTAAAAGGTCTCGTCGAACACGAGCGATCGTGGCTGACCGAGGTTCCATAGCCGAAGCGCGGCAGCCACAGCAACGATGACGAGCGGGAGACCCAGCTGATACAGGCATCGACGTGCGGGGGAGTCGACGAACCGCGTATAGAGGTCATCGAACCAGGAGCCACGCGCACGATCCGAGGCATTGGTCCGAACTGCTGAGTTGCGGGGCCTCGCGGACCGGCGTGGTCCTGATCGCGGGTTCCTACCAACGAGCGCGCCATCGAAGGCGCTCTGCGATTGGTCTGTCACTGAGTCAGACTAACCGGGCGTTACTGTATCGCCGCGCACGCACCCGCCTACCGCCGCGACGGGATCGCGGGAGACAGTCGCCTGTGAGACTGGTTGCATGCTCATCCTCGCTGGCACGCCCATCGGAAACCTCGGCGACGCTTCAACGAGGCTGGTGGAGGCGCTCACAGCGGCTCGTTATGTGGCTGCGGAAGACACCCGGGTGACTCGCCAGCTTCTTCGTGCGCTGGGCATTGACAACCGACCGACTCTCTACGCGTTGCATGACCACAACGAGCGTGAACGTTCCGTCGAACTGATTGAGCTGGCGCGTGAGGGCGATCTGCTGATGATGAGTGACGCCGGCATGCCGACCGTTTCTGACCCTGGTTACCACCTTGTGGAGGCGGCCATTGCCGCTGGCATCACCGTCACTGCGCTGCCCGGCCCTTCCGCTGTAGTCATGGCGCTCGCTGTCTCTGGGTTGCCTACCGATCGCTTTAGCTTCGAGGGTTTTCTCCCGCGTAAGCGCGGCGAACGGCTCTCGATCTTTCGGGCGTTGACGCAGGAGCGCCGCACCATGGTGTTCTTCGAGTCGCCACACCGCATCGGCGACGCGCTGGCCGATCTTGTGGACACGCTGGGTCCCCAGCGGCGGGTGGTGGTGTGCCGGGAACTTACCAAAATGTTTGAAGAGGTCCGACGCGGCACCGCGGTCGAACTCGCCGAATGGGCAGCTGGCGGGCTTCGCGGCGAGATCTGTCTCGTCGTCGCGGGCGCCCCGGCGCGGGTCGCCTCGCTCGAGGAAGGCCTTCTCGATTTGCTCGCTCGGGTTGCTGCCGGGGCAGGGCTCAAGGAGGCATCGGCGGAGGTCGCTGATCGCACCGGCCTTTCCCGCCGTGCGCTCTACGAGGCGGCGCTCGCCGCTCGTCGATCTCCCCCTGGACGGTGATCGTGCCTGGGGCGACGGCCTTCGTCATACAGGAGGAGGCGCGTCGCACGGTGAATAGGATGGTCGCCATGTCTGATGGCGCCTCCTTCTATCTCACGACTCCGATCTTTTATGTCAACGATGTTCCGCACATTGGGCACGCTTATACCGAGGTCGCCGCGGATGTGCTCACCCGGTGGCACCGTCAGGCGGGTGATGACACGTGGTTACTCACCGGGACCGATGAGCACGGTCAGAAGATCCTCCGCACTGCTACTGCTCACGGTACGACGCCGAAGGAATGGGCCGACCGCCTGGTCGAGACCGCATGGCAACCGTTGCTGACGACCATTGATATCGCTAATGACGACTTCATTCGTACCACCGATGAGCGGCACGAGGCTACTGTGCAGCGCTTTGTGCAGAAGCTTTACGATGAAAATGCGATATATACTGGAGAATACGAGGGTTATTATTGCGTTGGTTGCGAGGAATATAAGCAGTTGTCCGACCTTGAAGAAGGCACCGGCGAAGTTGTCGGGAAATATCTCTGTCGCATTCACTCCAAACCCGTCGAATTGCTCAAAGAAAAGAACTATTTCTTTACCATGAGCGACTACACGGAACGCCTTCTTGAACTCTACGAGGAGCGTCCCGACTTTATACAGCCGGAATCTGCGCGCAACGAAGTGATCGCCTTCGTTCGTCAGGGGCTCGCAGATCTCTCGATCTCGCGCTCGACTTTCGACTGGGGGGTCAAAGTGCCGTGGGATGACTCCCACGTTGTCTATGTCTGGTTTGACGCGCTGCTCAACTACATCACCGCTATCGGTTATGGGCAAAACGAAGTCGAATTCCAGCGTCGATGGCCCGCGACCCACATCGTCGGCAAAGACATCTTGCGCTTTCACGCGGTGATCTGGCCGGCCATGCTGATGGCGGCCGGCCTTGAGGTACCTCGCCAGGTCTTTGGGCATGGCTGGCTGCTTGTCGGCGGCGAAAAAATGTCGAAGTCGAAACTTACCGGAATCGCTCCCGAGCAGATCACCGATACTTTCGGTTCGGATGCTTTTCGCTACTACTTCATGCGTGCTATTACCTTCGGTCAGGATGGTTCGTTTTCCTGGGAGGATTTAGCGGCGCGCTATCAGGCTGAACTGGCCAACGGCTTCGGTAACCTTGCCTCCCGTGTTATTGCGATGCTGCACCGCTACTACCACGGCGTGGTCCCTGAGCCTGGGACGCTATCGGAGGCGGAGACGCGAATACAGAGCGTCGTCGAAGAGGCGGTGGTCTCTGCCGACCGCTCGATTGACGCCCTCGCAATCCACGACGCCATTACTGCGATCTGGAGCATTGTCGACGAGCTCAACGGCTACATCACCGACCAGGAGCCGTGGGCGCTTGCCAGAAGCGGTAATGGGGAACGGCTGGGTACTGTGCTCTATACCGCGTCGGAGGGGCTGCGTGCCCTGGCTGTGTTGCTCTCCCCGGTTCTTCCGCGGGCGTGCGCAGCGCTCTGGGAGGCGCTCGGAGTGCAGGATTCGCTGGGCGATCTCACCGCGCAGCGCGTGCGTCAGGCTGGGCAGTGGGGCCAGCTGCCGGTCGGCACAACGGTGGGTGCCCTGGTGGCGCTCTTTCCGCGGATTGATGCGCCAGTCGCCTAAGGGATAGCCGCCGATCCGTGTGCCGGGACCGCACCGCAGCCTCCTATTAGCCTTATGACTATGACCGACAGCCAGCGTGCCCGTGACCGCGAGAGTGACTCCGGCCTGGCGTACCCGCCGCCACCTGAGCCACTCGCGGTACCCGTTTACGACAACCACACCCACCTCAACCTGTCCCTCGCGCAGCAGCACGGCACGGCGACGGTGCCGGGCGCTGCCATCGAGGGTCAGGAGCGCCATGCTTACCGCGACCAGCTTGACCGCGCCGCCAGCGTCGGCGTGCGGGGGATCGTCCAGGTAGGGACCGACGTCGAGTCCAGTCGATGGTCGGCCGAGAAGGCCGCCGGTGAGCCGCGGATGCTCGCCGCCGTCGCGCTGCATCCTAACGAGGCGCCCGATCTGCAGTCGCGGGGTGAACTTAACGACGCGCTCGCCGCTATTGCTGAGCTGGCCACCCAGCCTCGTGTGCGCGCAATCGGTGAGACCGGCCTTGATTTTTTCCGCACCGGTGAAAGCGGTCGTGCCGCTCAGTTTCGCTCCTTTGAAGAGCACATCCGCATGGCGAAAGAGAACGACCTCGCGCTGCAAATTCACGACCGTGATGCCCATCAGGAGGTCATCGACATTCTCATGCGTGTGGGTGCGCCCGAGCGTACGGTCTTCCACTGCTTCTCCGGCGACGCCGAGTTGGCGCGAAGGTGTGCCGAGCAGGGGTGGTACCTCTCGTTCTCGGGCACCGTGAGCTTTAAGAATGCGGAGCCGCTGCGGGAGGCACTGCGCGCCACGCCGCGCAACCGGATCATGATCGAGACCGATGCGCCCTACCTCACACCGACCCCTTTCCGCGGGCGGCCGAACGCGCCCTACGTGATCCCGTACACTCTCCGCTCGATGGCGGCGACGCTCGAGACCGATGTCGACCAGCTCGCGGCGACACTCGCCGCCACTACTGAGCAGGTCTATGGCCAGTGGGGCGGCGATGTCGCTTCGGAGACAATCGAGTCGGTCGGACAACAGGCATGAGTGGGCGTCACGCGGCCCAGGTGGAGGCGCTGAAGGTTCCGCGGCTGCTAGGACCAGCTGAAATTCGCGACCTCGCAGTTCTTCTCGACCTCACGCCGACCAAGAGGCTCGGCCAGAACTTTGTCCACGACGCCAACACGGTGCGGCGAATTGTTACTCTCGCAGGGGTGCAGGGAGGCGAGACCGTCCTCGAAATCGGGCCGGGATTAGGGTCGCTGACGTTGGGGCTTCTCGACGCGGGCGCCCGCGTCGTCGCCGTCGAGATCGACGGTCGATTGGCTGACCAGCTTCCCCGCACGGTAGACCTGATGGTGCCGGAGGCTGAACTCGTCGTCGTGCACGCTGACGCGCTGCGTGTGCGTGATCTGCCGGGCGAGCCTGTTCGGCTAGTGGCGAATCTCCCGTACAACGTGTCGGTGCCGGTGCTGCTGCATCTTCTCGAACACGTGCCGAGTATCTGCTCCGGAGTCGTGATGGTGCAGTCGGAGGTGGGGCATCGTCTGGCGGCAGCTCCGGGCTCGAAGGTATATGGCGGCCCCAGCGTTAAAGCGGCGTGGTTCGGTTCCTGGTCGACTGCCGGTACGGTGTCGCGGCAGATTTTCTGGCCAGTACCCAATGTTGACAGCGTGCTGGTTGCTTTCAAGCGGGCGCAGGAGCCGGGCAACCAGACGTTGCGCCGCGCGGTCTTCGCCGTGGTCGATGCGGCTTTTGCTCAGCGAAGAAAGATGCTTCGGCAAGCACTCGCGTCGCTCTTCGGTGACAGCGCTGCGGCGATAGTGGCTCTGGAGGCGGCCGGAATCCCGCAGACCTCCCGTGGCGAGGAGCTGAGCCTTGATGCCTTCCTTGCCCTGGGTCGTCTGCTTGATCCGGCGCGCATTCCTGCGCGCGGTGCTGCCGCAGGGCGCAGGGAGAGCGACACGGAATTGGTCGGGACCACTTCAGATGGCGATGCGGCCGGGCACCGCGACGGGGCCACCTCCGTCACCCTGTAGCGTGGGTGCATGCTCCACGGCGTGACGTCACACCGGGTGACAGCGCGGGCACCCAGCAAGATCAACGTTTTTCTCAAAGTCGGTGCGGTGCGTGGTGATGGTTACCACGAACTCGTGACGGCATTCCAGTCGTTATCGCTTTATGAGGATGTTCACGCGAGCGAAGCCTCTGACTTTTCGGCGTCGTTTTCCGGTTCTATCGATACCCGCGGGCTTGCTGTCGACGGTTCGAATCTCGCTATTAGGGCGGCGCGTGCGTTGGCGAAGGCGACCGGTCACCGTGGCGGTGTCCGTCTTGACATCGACAAGAATGTGCCGATCGCGGGCGGCATGGGTGGAGGCTCTGCCGATGCGGCCGCGACCCTGTTAGCCTGCGATGCGCTCTGGGGGACCGCCTGCCCCCGAGAACAGCTGCTCGGAATCGCGTCGAGCCTCGGTGCCGACGTGCCGTTTTCCTTCATGGGGGGAACCGCGGTGGGTACCGGACGCGGCGACGAGCTGAGCCCGGCGCTTGCCACCGGGCGCTTTGAGTGGGTCCTGGTCATTTCTGACGAGGGCCTCTCAACCCCCGAGGTTTATCGTGAACTTGACCGCCATCGTGACCGTCACCGGCATGACTTTCGCCCTATCGCCGCGACTCCGAGCATTGATCCGAATGTGCTACAGGCGCTGCGTGCGGGCAACGCAACGATGCTTGCGGATGCTATGCACAACGATCTCCAGGCGCCTGCGCTGCATCTGCAACCGGGGTTGGCGCGCATCCTCGAGTGCGGCGAAAAAAACGGGGCACTCGGCGGCATTGTGTCGGGGTCTGGCCCCACGGTGGCTTTTCTCGCAGCGGATGCCGACGCGGCGCTTGCCCTCCAGCTCAGGTTGAGCGCGGCACGGTTGCGAGCTCTCCGGGTGACGGGGCCGGTGCATGGCGCTCGCATCCTTTCTCACTAACTGTCCTCAGCCTTCTTCTGCGTTTTCGGTGTCATCCGTAGGTCGTGCGGCCCCGCAGGGCATTACCTCTGGGCTTTGTCACGGTGCCCAGCCTTACCGGCAATCGGAAATTGGCCAGATCGGATGGACGGCTCACCACGCCGAACCGCAGTGAAGTCCCGACCTGGTGGCTTAGAGTTCGGCTCATGTCACCCCGAAAAGCCGTTCTCTTCGCCATGGTGGCGGGGATCGTCTCCGTCGTTGTCGCGTTGGCCATCGCCGAGGTTGTGGCTGTGTTCACCGGAGCGGAGGGAAGCCCGTTGGTCGCGATCGGCCACCTTCTCTTTGAGACCGAGCCGTCTGGTCTTCTGGCCGCGGCCATCGCGGGGAAGGGGCCGGGCACCCGGTTCGTGGTGCTGATCGTAGGCGCAGTCGCCGTCACGCTGCTCACGGTCGTAGCGGGTCTGCTCGAATTCCGTCGGCCTCCGCGCGGCGTACTGGTGCTTGTCATCGTTTCGGCTGTGAGTGCTTTCGCCGCCGTTACTCGTGAGGGCGCGACCGGGCTCGATCTCGTGCCGAGTGTGGTCGGTCTGGTTGCCGGAGCCGCGGTGCTGCGCTCCGCGTCCGTTCGCCTCCGCAACTGGGACCAGGAGCAGGTTAACGGCACGACCGGTCGGCGCTCGTTTCTGCGTTTTGTTGGTGTTGCTGGGGTGGCCGCGATCGTGGCCGGAGCCGGGGCGCGGGTTGTCACCGCCGCCTCCGCAGCCGTTACCGCGGTACGCCAGGCCGTTACCCTGCCGCCTCCGGCTCGCCCCGCACCGGCGCTTCCCCCGAGCGCGCTCCTGGACGACATCACCGGGATCAGCCCCTTTATTACACCGAATTCGGCGTTTTTCCGGGTGGATAACGCTCTCTCCGTGCCCTCGGTTGATCCTGCCAATTGGACGCTCCGCATCCACGGTCTTGTCGAGGAGGAAGTGACACTCACCTGGGCCGAGCTTCTCGCTCTGCCCCTGGAGGAACACCTGATTACCCTCGCTTGCGTATCGAATGACGTCGGCGGTGAACTCATCGGCACAGCTCGCTGGCTCGGTTATCGCGTTCATGAACTCTTGGCGCGGGCACGTCCCCTCCCGGTCGCCGACATGGTGCTCTCGCGCAGTGTCGATGGCTTCACCGCGTCGAGTCCGCTCGAAATTCTGCAAGATCCGGATCGCGCGAGCCTGCTCGCGGTGGGCATGAATGGTGAGCCGCTGCCGGTGGAGCATGGTTTCCCGGTGCGGATGATCGTGCCAGGCCTCTACGGCTATGTTTCGGCCACCAAGTGGGTAACAGAACTGAAGGTGACTACCTTCGCCGCCGACCGCGCCTACTGGTCGACCCGTGGCCGGAGTGAGCGAGCCCCGGTGAAGATCGAGTCGCGGATTGACATGCCCAAGCAGGGGCGTCCGATGAAAGCGGGACGAGTGGTGGTCGCGGGTGTCGCCTGGGCGCCGCACACCGGAATAGCCAAGGTAGAGATCCAAGTTGACGGGGGCGACTGGCAGCAGGCTCGCCTAGCGGATGTCGTCACCGCGGACACCTGGGTGCAGTGGGTTTTCGAGTGGGATGCGACGGCGGGAGATCATGTCCTGGTTGTGCGAGCCACCGACACGATGGGGCTGATGCAGACCTCGGTGGAGGCGCCGCCGTCCCCGAATGGCGCGTCCGGTTGGCATACCCGCACCGTTGCCGTGTCGTGAACGAAAACGGCTGAGCCAGAGTCGGGCTGGCAAGGGGTTGTGCGACTCAGCACAGCGATGGGAGGTTGACGCCGTACGCACAACAGGCAGGGGGGCTGCGCGATGCGATTCCAGAAGAAGCTCGGCTGTGTCGTCGCGGTATGCGGCACGTGTCACTTGCCGAGGCGAAAGAGCACGTTGGCTTGACGAACTTCTGGCATCCCTTCGGCCCGGATCACGGGCCTGAACTTAACCTTTCCTGTTCGCCGACATGAGGGCTGATGCTGAGGGGTTTCGGTATGTGCCTCTTGATCCCGATGCGCCACAGATCACACCCGCCAAACGTCTGCCGTTTGACCTGTCCCAGCTGTCGGTGACGGGCCTGGTCATCATCTGTGAGCTGGTCGATCCGCTGCCGCGGAATACCCGGCCGGCGATGTCTTTTTCGATGAACCAGTATCTCCGGTTGTCGGACGAGTCGATGATCCGGCTCGATATGGATCGCGGTTTGACGTCCTTTAAGCACGGTTACTACACCGAACCGGTCTCCTGGAAAGCGAAGGCGGCAGATGTTCTTTCGGAAATACTGACGCTGATCCAGGGTGATGAACCGGATCCCGGAACATTTCCGTGGGATGAGTACGCTGAGGCTGCACAGTTGCGGGGAATTTCGGTAGATGCCGAGACGCTGAGCACCCTCCCGTACACGATTCTTCTCTCGGATGAACTCATCACAATATTCGAATTCTGAATCGGTTCGGGTACGTCGGCGATACGACTGACGCGCACGAAAGGGATCGCACGAGTCGGTGCGATCCCTTTCGTGGCTCTGGCCTACCCTGGTACCGATGGCTCATCTTCTTGGCGCTGAGGCGCTCCACGTCGAGTACCCGACGAAAGTGGTTTTCGACTCCGTCACTCTCGGGATCAGTGAGGGTGACCGCATTGGCATCGTCGGGCGTAACGGTGACGGGAAGTCGACGCTGCTGAAGCTGCTTGCCGGCATGATGTCTCCTGACTCGGGGCGGGTTACTCGCGTCAGCGGACTCCGGATGGGCGTGCTTGACCAACAGGACTCCCTTGCCGATGCTCATACCGTCGCGCAGGCGGTCGTTGGGGAGATGCCCGAGCACGAGTGGGCCGGTGACGCCCGTACCCGTGATGTCGTTGCCGGGCTCCTGCGTGATGTGCCGTGGGAGGGCGTTATCGGTGCGCTCTCTGGAGGGCAGCGTCGTCGGGTCGCGCTTGCGCAGCTGCTTGTCGGCGACTGGGACGTCCTCTTTCTCGATGAACCCACCAACCACCTCGACGTCGAGGGCATCGCCTGGTTGGCGGGGCACCTTAAGCGCCGCTGGCCTGTCTCGTCCGGCGGACTTGTCGTCATCACTCACGACCGCTGGTTCCTCGATGAGATCTGTACCGCCACCTGGGAGGTGCACGACCGCATCGTCGAGTCTTTCGAGGGTGGCTATGCGGCCTATGTGTTGCAGCGAGTGGAACGGGACCGGATGGTGGCTGCCTCCGAGACGAAACGGCAGAATCTGATGCGCAAGGAACTCGCCTGGCTCCGCCGCGGTGCCCCCGCCCGGACGGCGAAGCCGAAGTTTCGTATTGACGCAGCCAACCAGCTGATCGAGGACGAGCCTCCTGCGCGCGATACCGTCTCGTTGTCGCGCTTGGCTGTCTCACGCCTGGGTAAGGATGTCGTGGACCTTCTCGACGTCACGGTGCGTTACGGCGAGCGGACCGTTCTCAACCAGGTGGAGTGGCGGATCGCGCCGGGCGAGCGCACCGGCATCCTTGGCGTGAATGGAGCGGGCAAATCCACGCTCTTGGGCCTGGTCGCCGGCAGCGTTAAGCCCACGAGCGGTCGGGTCAAGCGTGGCACCACGGTGCGTGTCGCGATCCTCGACCAGCAGCTGCGCGAGCTCACCGAGGTGCAGCACCAACCGGTGCGCGAAATCATCGCGCAGCAACGCGCCAGCTATGCCATCGGTGGCAAGGAGATGACGCCGGGGCAGCTGCTGGAGCGGCTCGGTTTTTCCAGTGCGCAGCTCTCGACGCCCGTGAAGGATCTCTCGGGAGGCCAGCGGCGGCGCCTGCAACTCTTGCTGGTTCTGCTCAGCGAGCCCAACGTGCTGATCCTCGATGAGCCCACCAACGACCTAGACACTGACATGCTCGCTGCGATGGAGGACCTGCTGGACTCCTGGCCGGGCACGCTGCTGGTCGTTTCCCACGACCGTTACCTTCTTGAACGGGTGACGGATCAGCAGTACGCGGTGATGGAGGGAACCTTCCGCCATCTCCCTGGGGGAGTGGAGCAGTACCTTGAGCTGCGTCGGTCGCTCGAGAAGGTCACGCCGAAGGGTGAACACACTGCCGCCTCCGTTCGTGCTGGACTCACCGGCGCCGACCGGCGGACGGCCGAGAAAGAACGTGCGGCGATTGATCGGCGCTTGGCCAAGCTGGCCCCCCTCATCGCCGAGGTGCACGAGAAGATGGCTGCACACGACCAGAACGACTACGACGGCATCCTTGCACTCCACGCGACCCTGCGAACCTACGAAGACGAGACCGCCGAGCTGGAGCTGCGCTGGCTGGAGCTGTCGGAACAGCTCGAGGGTTGACACCACATACGCCGAGGATGCGTCCTCTCGAAATGGCGCGCGACGACGCCGTGTCGCGGTAGTGGCGTGCGGATCTCAGTCGAACTCGAGCGAAAGCTTGCGGAGCAAATGTGCCAGCCGCTCCTGCTGTGGGCGCGTGAGCGCGACCAGTAGGTCCTGCTCGGCGACGAGAAGCAGAGTTATCGCTGCGTCGACGTGAGCGAGACCAGCGGGAGTCATTTGTGCGAGTATGCCGCGTCCGTCGTGAGGATCGTCCAGGCGCACCACCAGCTGGCGTTCGACCAAGCGGTCGATCCGGTTGGTCATTGTGCCGCTCGTGACCATCGTGGCGTGCAGGAGCTGCTTGGGACTCAAACGATAGGGAGGACCGGCGCGGCGTAGGGCCGAGAGCACGTCAAATTCCCACGTTTCGAGTTCGGAGTGTCCGAATGCGGTACTGCGGGCGCGCTCGAGCTTTTTGGCCAGCCTTCGCATCCGTGAAAAAACCTGGAGCGGTGTGAAATCGAGGTCGGGTCGCTGGTGGACCCAGGCATCGACAATCCCGTCGACCTCGTCCTTCGCGCTCATTCTTCTATTCTGCCGGGTGGGTGATCGGCAGCCGCCGAGGCGAGATCGTAGGGAATTTCGGTCGAGACAACCTCTTCCGGACAGGCATGTCATGCCACCGGAAGCACACCGCGGAATCTCGTGCAATTTTGGTCAGGCTCAGGGGATGGCAGGATAGACGACGCGCGTCAGCGCGATCCGCCATGGTGTAACGGCAGCACGGCAGCCTTTGGAGCTGTCCGGTCCAGGTTCGAATCCTGGTGGCGGAGCGGCAGAGAGAAGACATTGTCGGCCACGCAGCATGGGTGGGGTGCGTACACTCGACGCGCGGCATCTCTCCCGGTGCAGTAGACGGAGGAGAACGCGAAGACTATGGCAGACAGCACACTCGCCGTCGTGGTCCTGGCCGCAGGCCAAGGGACGCGGATGAAGTCCCGTACCCCTAAGGTCTTGCACCGTCTGGCTGGTCGTCCGCTCCTGGCTCACGTGCTGGACACCGCTTCCTCCTTGAATGCTGCGCATCTCGTCGTCGTCGTTCGTCACGATCGGGATCGGGTTGCGGAGGCGGTGCTCGAGCATTCGCCGGGTGCGTCCGTCGTCGACCAGGATGAGGTTCCCGGCACCGGTCGTGCTGTGGAGTTGGGCCTTGCCGCGCTGCCCGGAGATTTCGACGGCACGGTTGTGGTGCTCAGCGCCGATGTGCCCTTGCTTGATGCGCCGACCCTCCGCCGTCTCGTTACCCAACATGTGGCCGCCGCTAATGCGCTCACCATGCTCTCGTGTGTGCTCGAGGATCCGACCGGCTTCGGCCGTATTGTCCGCGGTGGCGATGGCGCCTTTGCGGCCATTGTCGAGCAGAAGGATGCTGCCGCCGAAGAATTGGCGCTCACCGAAACTAACGCGGGTGTCTACGCGTTCGATGCCGTCTCCCTCCGCGCGGTGATCGGCGCGATCGGCACGGACAACGCCCAGTGCGAGAAGTACCTTACCGACGCCGCCGCTGCGCTCGCGGCGGCCGGTCGCACCATCGAAGCGGTTCCCGTCCCGGATCGTTGGCTTGTTGTCGGCATTAATGACCGGGTTCAACTTGCTGATGCTGCGCGTGAACTCAACGCTCGCATTGTGCGCCGTTGGCAGCATGAGGGCGTCACCGTTCAGGACCCTGCGACCACGTGGATCGATGTGGACGCGGTTCTCTCGCCCGACGTTGAGATCCTTCCCGGTACCCAGATCAAGGGCCCCAGCATTATTGCGTCGGGAGCCACGATTGGACCGGACGCCACCCTTGACTCCTGCGAGGTTGGCGAGAATGCCGTGGTTAAGCGTTCGGACGCCACGCTCGCGGTGATCGGCGCACGGGCGCAGGTCGGCCCGTTCTCGTTCCTCCGACCGGGCACCGTACTGGGTGACTGTGGCAAGATCGGCGCCTATGTCGAGACGAAGAACGCCACTATCGGTGCGGGTTCGAAGGTGCCGCATCTTTCGTATGTGGGGGATGCCTCCATCGGCGAGGAGTCGAACATCGGCGCCGGCTCGATCTTCGCCAACTACGATGGGGTAACGAAAGCGTCCTCCGTTGTGGGCTCTCACGTGCGGGCTGGTTCGCACACTGTTTTCGTGGCCCCTGTTACCGTCGGCGATGGAGCATACACAGGTGCTGGTACCGTCGTGCGAAAGGACATCCCTGCCGGAGCCCTCGGTATCACGGTTGCTCCTCAGCGCACGATGCTCGGGTGGGTGCAGACCCACCGCGAGGGGACCGCAGCCGCCACCGCGGCAGCCCAGGCCGAGCAACCCCCGGAATCGGATCATGCGCCAACCGGAAGAAACGGAACATAGTGTCGGCCATCACCGCGAGCAACAAGAAACGTCTGGTCCTCGTCTCGGGGAGGGCGCATCCGGAGCTGGCGGAGGCGGTCGCTGCTGAACTGGGTACCCAGCTCGTCCCGACGGAGGGCCGCACCTTCGCTAATGGCGAGCTTTATGTGCGCTACGGCGACTCGGTGCGCGGCGGTGACGCGTTCGTTTTGCAGTCGCACACTTCGCCGATCAACGAGTGGTTGATGGAGCAGTTGATCATGGTCGACGCGCTCAAGCGCGCGTCGGCGAAGCGGATCACCGTGGTCGCGCCGTTCTACCCTTATGCTCGCCAAGATAAGAAGGGCCGTGGTCGCGAGCCGATCTCGGCTCGTCTGATCGCCGACCTGTTCAAAGCTGCCGGTGCCGACCGCATTATGTCCGTCGATCTGCACGCTGCACAGATCCAAGGTTTCTTCGATGGCCCCGTCGACCACCTCTTCGCCATGCCGGTGCTTCTCGAACACTTCCGCGAAAAGCTTGACCCCAGCACCCTGACGGTAGTTTCTCCCGACATGGGCCGTGTGCGCGTCGCCGACATTTGGAGTGACAAGCTCGGCGTCCCGCTGGCAATCATTCATAAGCGTCGTGACCCGAAAGTTGCGAACGAAGTATCGGTGCATGAAATCGTCGGCCAGGTCGAGGGGCGGGTCTGCCTTCTTGTCGATGACCTGATCGACACCGGCCGTACCATCGCAAAAGCGGCGGAGGCGCTCAAGCACGCCGGCGCCATTGGCGTAGTCGTCGCGGCTACTCACGCCGTTTTTTCGGATCCCGCCATTGAGCTGCTCAGCTCGGAGTGTATCGATTCGGTGGTGGTGACCGACACGGTGCCATTGCCGCCCGAGAAGACGTGGGACCGTCTGATCGTCCTCCCCATCGCTCCGTTGCTCGCCCGTGCCATCCACGAGGTCTTCGATGACGGCTCTGTCACCTCCATGTTCGACGGCGACGCCTAACCTCCTCCTTCCCCGTCCCCGCGAGATGCCACTTGTGGCGACGACACGCCGTCAGAAGTGCTCATAAGTGGCATCTCGCGGGGAGGAGGGGGAAAGGAGGGAGGGGCGGTCAGTGCGTCGAGGGAGCCTGCTCCACTTCGCTGCGGTCACCCGACCACAGGGTGTGGAAGTTGCCGTCCTTATCGATGCGCTGGTAGGTGTGCGCGCCGAAGAAATCGCGCTGGCCCTGTACCAGGGCGGCGGGCAGGCGCGTCGAGGCGAGTGAGTCGTAGTACGACAGCGCGGCTCCGAATCCGGGGATTGGCACTCCCGAGAGCGCCGCAGTCGAGACGATGCGGCGCCAGGAGGCCTCGCCGTGTGCCACTGCGTCGGCGAAATAGGGATCCTCGAGGAGGGTCGTCATGCCCGGGTTCTCGTTGTATGCGTCCACAATGCGGTTGAGAAACTGTGCTCGAATAATGCAGCCCGCGCGCCAGATCATCGCGACCGCGCCCTTGTCGATTTCCCAACCATATTTTTCGGCACCCGCGATGATCGCATCGAAGCCCTGCGAGTAGGCGACCACCTTCGAGGCATAGAGCGCAGCGCGCACGTCATCCTCAAATCCGTCGTACTTCTCGACCGGGGTCGGCCGGGAGGCACTGCGCGCCTGGACCGCCGCGCGCTGCTCCGGACGTGATGAGACGGCGCGGGCGAAGACGGCCTCGGCAATGCCGCCGACTGGTACGCCCAAATCGAGAGCGTTCTGCACCGTCCACACTCCGGTGCCCTTAGAGCCAGCCTGGTCACGAACGATGTCGATGAAGGGTTTCCCCGTCTCGGCGTCGATGTGGCGCAACACCTCGGCAGTAATTTCGATGAGGTATGACTCCAGGTCGCCCTTGTTCCAGGCGTCGAGGATCGTGGCGATGGCGGCGGGCTCGTGGCCGCCGACGGTGCGCAACAGGTCGTATGCCTCGGCGATGAGCTGCATGTCGGCGTACTCGATACCGTTGTGGATCATCTTGACGAAATGGCCGGCGCCATCTGTGCCGATGTGGGTGACGCAGGGTTCACCCTCCGCGACTGCCGCGATAGAGGCGAGGATCGGACCGAGTGTGCGGTATGACTCGACGGAGCCTCCGGGCATGATCGAGGGGCCCTTGAGTGCGCCCTCTTCGCCTCCCGAGATGCCGGTACCGACAAAATGGATGCCGGTCTCGCGCACTGCTTTTTCGCGACGGACGGTATCGGTGAAAAGGGCATTGCCGCCGTCAACGATGATGTCGCCGGGGTCAAAGACGTCGGTTAGCTGCTTGATCACCGCGTCGGTTCCGCGGCCGGCCTGGACCATGATGATGGCGGTGCGCGGGGTTGTCAGAGAGGCTGCGAAGTCTTCGATCGAGTCGGAGGCGATGAAACCGGCTTCGGGGTGTTCGCGGACTAATTTTTCGGTGCGCTCGGGTGAGCGGTTGTAAACGGCCACCGTGTTGCCTTCGCGGCTGGCAAGGTTACGGGCGAGGTTGGAGCCCATCACCGCCAGCCCGACGACTCCGATGTTGGCGAGGGCGGTGGGCTTAGTGGACACAACTCTCCTTGATGTTCGCGTTCCGGATATTTCTAGGCTAGCCGCGGCGGTCATTCCGACCGCGATGGCGTGCAATTCTGGGTGGAGCCGATGGTCTGGAGTCCGAGAGCTGTCGAAGCCAGGTGTGCGGCTGCTAGTGGCGGGGGAGCGGTATCCCGGGTAGGGTTACCGCTGAACTTCGGCGAGGGATGCCCTGCATCCGTGATCGACGCGGTGGAACCGAGCGGATCCTCAGGGAGCTGCGGATGTTTCCTCACGCTGTCTTGCGTTCGAGTTGAAACCCTTCCGTGGCCGTCGGCCACTACCCGATCCGGTGGCGCCTGTGCCGCCCAAGGAGAATCTCATGGCAGAAATCACCAATAAGGTCATCGCAGAGGTCCGCACCTCGTTCGGCAAGGGCGCCGCCCGCAAAATTCGCGCACAAGACAAGATCCCTGCTGTTCTCTACGGCCACGGAACCGAGCCCCAGCACCTCACCCTCCCGGGTCACCAGCTGTTGCTGCTGACTCGTAAGCCGAATGCGATCATCGAACTCGATATCGAGGGTGTTGCCCAGACCAGCTTGGTCAAGGAGGTCCAGCGTGATCCGATTCGCCCCGTTATCGACCACATTGACCTCGCCGTTATCACCAAGGGCGAAAGGGTTCAGGTAGACATTCCTGTGCATGTCGAGGGTGACGCCGCTCCTAGCACCCGTGTCTCGATTGAGTCGACTACTCTCTCGCTCGAAGTCGATGCCGCCCGTATTCCGCAGAATGTTGTGGTTTCGGTTGATGGTTGTGAGGAGGGAACCCAGATCCTTGCCTCCGAGGTCACTCTTCCTGAGGGCGCGAGCCTGGTCACCGACGGCGACGTTCTCGTTGTTAACGTCACTGCTGTCGTCGCGCAGGATCTGGGCGATGGTGATTCGGCAGCTGGGGTGGTTGCTGCGGAGCCTGCAGAGTAGTTTGCCTGAGTACGCAGGGGCCCGCCGCGACCGCGAGCGGGCCCCTGCGCGTCCGGTGGTGTGCAGCACCGTGGGTCGAAGTGAGAATGTCGTCGTGCTCGAATAAAGCGAAAGAGGAGCGGCATGGGAGACACGTGGCTCGTCGTCGGACTGGGTAACCCGGGTCCGCAGTACCTGCGTAATCGTCACAACATTGGACAGATGGTGATTGACGACATCGCGATTCGGATCACTAGTTCGTTCCGGCGGCATAATCGGGCCAATGCCATGGTCGCCGAAGGTTTTCTCCGCCCCGCGGGGCCGAAGCTGGTGCTCGCTAAGCCGAATAGCTTTATGAA
Source organism: Rathayibacter toxicus DSM 7488 (assembly GCF_000425325.1). Taxonomy (GTDB): domain Bacteria; phylum Actinomycetota; class Actinomycetes; order Actinomycetales; family Microbacteriaceae; genus Rathayibacter; species Rathayibacter toxicus. The sequence goes on along the minus strand of NZ_KE384349.1, from coordinate 103,357 downwards.
CCTTTCTGGTGGGCCGACGGCGCAGCTGCTCGATTTTTATTCGCTTGAGCCGTCGCGGTTAATCGTTGTCCACGACGAACTCGATATTCCGTTTGACACGCTGCGTCTCAAATGGGGTGGCGGGCACGGTGGGCATAATGGTCTTCGCGATATTCTTGCCGCGACTGACGGAGGCGAATTTTTCCGTGTGCGGGTCGGGATCGGTCGTCCGCCCGGTCGTCAGCAAGCTGCTGATTTTGTCCTCAGGGATTTCGTTGGCGCCGAGCGTGACGCCCTGCCAGTAGTGATCGCCGATGCGGCCGATGCGGTGGAGTTGATTGTTGAATCCGGCCTCGCTGCAGCTCAACATAAAGTTCACACGGCATCTTAGGGCGTGTGCGTTTTTAGAGCAGCGTTGTTCCGTGCGGCCTCACAAGTACCGTTCTGTGCCGTGCATGTGCGCCTCACTCCACACCCTCCTGAAGTGACTGAATACCGTAAATAAATCGGTGAGCGGTGACGGCGCGATCATCCGGATGCGCGGTGCAGTCAGTGGGCGCCGACGATTGCATCCAATAAAACCCAGAAATGCTAGCGATATCGCAGATGAGTTTCGTGGTTACCACGATCGAGACAAGAGCCTGTGGGAACGAAAAGACGCACAGAAGATCCGTACGGGTAACGTCTCGTTTAGAGTCTCCCCGGCGGTTGTGCCCTCTGACCATCGTTGACCGACCGTCAGAGAGCGGTGATCGTGACGATGCTGTCGGTGGGCGGCAGTACCATCGCACAGTGCCACTCAAGGAGATACTCTCGGCGCTGTCGCGCGCCTCAACCTTTGACAATGCCCTCGCCTATGCGCTGCGTGACGCGGATTTTTCCGTCCCCGACGGCCTGCGTGTACCACTGCTGGCCGGTCTGTTGGGACGCCGTGCGGAGGCGGGTCGGCCGTCGGCTGTGCTGGTAATTACGGCGACGGGGCGCGACTCCGAGTCAGTGCACGAGTCCCTCCATAGCGTTCTTCCCGACGCTGACGTGATCGATTTTCCAGCGTGGGAGACGCTCCCGCACGAGAGGCTGAGCCCCAGCGCCGAGATCGTGGGTCGTCGACTCGACGCACTCCGGCGAATGAGAACGTGGTCGCAAGAGAGGCCGTTGGTAGTGGTGGCCTCTGTGCGTGCCGCCCTGCAGCCAGTAGCGGATAATCTCACCGATAGCGAGCCGATAGTTCTCATCAAGGGTCGCGGGGACTACGACCTTGGTCGTCTAGCGGCGGAGTTAGTTGACCTCGCTTATGCGCGCGTGGACATGGTCACTCGGCGTGGAGAGTTTGCCGTTCGCGGCGGTATCCTCGACGTTTTTCCTGCCATTGCCGAACATCCGAGTCGTATCGAGTTTTTCGGTGACGAAATCGAATCGATCCGCGGCTTCTCGGTGGCGGATCAGCGCTCGCTTCCGGGGGAATCTGATTCCGTTACCTTGCCTCCGAGTCGTGAATTGCTCCTGGTGCCGGCAGTACGTCAGCGTGCGCGAGAGATGCTGCACGAGTTCCCGGGCCTGTCGGGGATGCTCGCTAAGATCGCCGAGGGCATTCCGGTGGAGGGGATGGAATCGTTGGCCCCGGCGCTGCTAGAGCGGCTAGTACCGATCTCGCACTACCTTCCTGACGGTGCTGCCGTCGCTGTGTTCTCTCCTGAGAAAGTGGCGACTAGAGCGATCAGTCTCGGTGAGACAAATCGTGAATTTTTGCAGGCCGCGTGGAGCGCCGCAACCGCCGGGGCGGAGGCGCCGATCGATCTGGCCTCCGGTGAATTCCTGTCGCTCGGCGCCCTAAGAGACTCCCTGACACACCGGGTTTCTGCTCCCGCAACTTTCGACCACCCGTGGTGGACGATGAGCACTTTCCGCCGCGGGCCAGCAGCTGGCGAGGCGGAGGTTCTGCCCGAAGAACTCGGTACTGACGAGATCCTTGCCGTGCGAGTCGAGGGCGAGTCTGTACTCAGCTTTGGTTCTGATATCGAGGGCGCGCTGGGCTATGTCCGGTCGCGCCTTGCCGACGGGTGGAGTGTTGTGCTCACCGCGCCAGGAGCCGGCACCAGTGAGCGTACCGATCAGGTGCTCGCCGAGCATGAAGTGGCGGCGCGCAGTGTGGCCGATCTACCGACCGAGCTCGAGCCAGGCCTCGCTTATGTTGTCCAAGCCTCGGTAGATCACGGCTTCCAGCTCGCGGAGGCACGGCTTGCCCTGCTTACCGACACCGAGTTCTACGGCCGTGCCGCAGGGTATGACTCCCGTGTCGTGAAGAAGCTGGCTTCGCGGCGCAAGAACGTTGTCGATCCGTTGCAGCTTGCGCCAGGAGACTTCGTTGTCCATGCAACGCACGGCATTGGAAAATTCGTTGAACTCTCACAGCGTGAGGTGTCTACCGGTGGTCGCAACCCGGTCAAAACTCGACGAGAGTATCTGGTGCTCGAGTATGCACCCAGCAAGCGCGGCTACCCGGGTGACAAGCTGCTCGTCCCCACCGATCAACTCGATCTGCTGTCGCGCTACATCGGAGGCGAGGCACCGGCGCTCAGCAAAATGGGTGGCAGTGACTGGGCGCAGGCTAAGAGCAAGGCGCGCCGAGCGGTTCGCGACATTGCTGTCGAGCTGGTCAAGCTGTATTCGGCTCGAATGGCCTCACGTGGGTACGCTTTTTCCCCGGATACTCCGTGGCAGCGTGAGCTTGAGGAGGCTTTTCCTTTTGTGGAGACTCCCGACCAGCTCACCGTGATTGATGAGGTCAAAGCCGATATGGAGCGGTCGATTCCGATGGACCGTCTCCTCTCTGGCGATGTTGGCTTCGGAAAGACCGAGGTGGCGGTGCGTGCCGCTTTCAAAGCGATCCAAGATGGTAAGCAGGTCGCGATGCTCGTCCCTACCACGCTGCTTGTGCGCCAGCACCTCGAGACGTTTCAGGAGCGTTTCGCCGGTTTTCCGGTGCACCTTCGCGCCTTGAGTCGCTTTCAGGGTGCGAAGGAGGCGCAGGAGACGGTGGAGGGCCTCGCCGACGGCTCCATCGATATGGTCATCGCAACCCATCGTCTTCTGTCAGACACTATCGTCTTCAAAGATCTGGGCTTGTTGGTCATCGACGAGGAGCAGCGTTTTGGTGTTGAACACAAAGACAAGCTCAAAGCTCTCAAGAAAAACGTTGACATTCTTTCGATGAGTGCCACGCCTATTCCGCGCACTCTTGAGATGGCGGTGACGGGCATCCGCGAAATGTCGACGCTGGCGACGCCGCCCGAGGAGCGGCACCCTATTCTTACTTTCGTCGGTCCCTATTCTGAGAAGCAGGTAACGGCCGCGATTCGACGTGAGCTGCTGCGTGAGGGGCAGGTATTTTTTGTCCACAATCGCGTTTCCACCATTAACCGTGTCGCGTCGCAGCTTGCCGAACTCGTTCCGGAAGCGCGTATTGCGGTCGCGCATGGCAAACTCAGTGAATCGCACCTGGAGCGCATCATCGTTGATTTCTGGGAACGTAAGTTTGATGTGCTCGTCTCGACCACCATTGTCGAGACCGGTCTTGATATCCCTAACGCGAACACGCTGATTGTTGATCGTGCCGATAAATATGGTCTTTCGCAACTGCACCAGCTACGAGGGCGAGTGGGTCGCGGTCGTGAACGTGCCTATGCTTACCTGCTCTATGACGAGCTGAAGCCGCTCAGCGAAACCGCTCATGACCGCCTGCACACCCTCGCCGCTCATTCCGACCTCGGTGGCGGTATGCAGATCGCGTTGAAAGACCTTGAAATCCGCGGAGCAGGCAACCTGCTTGGCGGCGAGCAGTCGGGCCACATTCAGGGTGTCGGCTTTGATCTTTACCTCCGTATGATCGGTGAAGCCGTCGATACTTTCCGGGGCGAGGTAGTCGAGGGTCAGACCGAGTTGCGACTCGAACTACCGGTGGACGCCCGAATTCCTGAGGACTATATCGACAGCGAGCGACTGCGGTTGGAGGCCTATCAAAAGTTGTCTGCCGCGTCATCGCCGAACGCAAAAGAGGGAAGTATTGATCTAGTGATTGAGGAACTTACCGATCGCTATGGCGAATTCCCGGAGGCAGTAGAGAACCTCATTGCCGTTTCTCGACTGCGAGTGCGGGCGCAGAAGGCGGGACTGAGTGATGTTGTCGCTATGGGCTCTCAGATGCGACTCGCTCCCGCGCATCTGCCCGATTCGGTTCACGTGCGCCTGCGCCGGTTATATCCCGCGGCAAAGTATCTACAACAGGCAAATGCAGTTCTCGTACCGATGCCCGTCGTCGATGGTTCACCCCTCGGCGACCGTCCGCTCATTGAATGGGTGCGGGGGCTGCTTGACGCGCTTTTCCCCGACTCCGCCCCGGTCGTCGGCTGATGTGTGGTCTCAGATGCTACCCGTGGTAGCCCTTCGTCAGTGTGGAACATGGTCACTGGCATCATGCGTTCAGTGACGGACCTGCTCGTTATTTCCGTGCATAGTGTCGGGAGCGTGCACTGACTAGCACGGTGGCAACGACCACGCTGATCCCTGAGCCGAGCAGTACGGCAAGTGTGCCCTGGTCAACGAGTTCGCGGGATGAACTAAAAGCCAGCTCCGTCATGAGCAGCGAGATGGTTAAGCCGATGCCGCCGAGGGAGCCGATCATGATGAGATCCGCAGCCGGCAGCGTCGCCCGGCCGTGACGGGCAGCAAAGATTCCACTGACCCCTCCGACACAAGTGATGCCGATGAACTTGCCGACAGGCAGGGCGAGAGTGATTGCCCAGAAAGCCGGGCTGAGTTCAGTCAGTCCCCACCGGGGAATCACGACCAGCGCCGCTGTGAACGCGAACAGCGGCAGCACTACGACGTTTGACCACGGCACGAGTAGGCGGTGCACGCGCTCGGCAGGACCTCGAGGCGTGATGAGCCCCAGGGCGACGCCAGCGATGGTCGCATGCACGCCGGAGCGGTACACCAGGTACCAGACGAGAACACCGATCACGATAAGCATGAGCACGATCAGCCACTGCGGGAGTAGCGACGCCCCGTGAGGGCGGAGGAGGCGGCTCACCAACGCGAAGATGACCATCATTGCGACAGCGCCGCCGAGCAACACTAGATTAACGTCTGCCGTGAAGAACACCGCGATGATCAGAATAGCGATGATGTCATCGAGTACGGCTAGCGCCAGTAAGAAAACACGCACCTGCATCGGAATCGCCGAGCCGAATAGCGCGAGTATCCCGAGGGCAAATGCGATATCCGTCGCGGTCGGGATCGGCCACCCTCCGTTGAGTGAGGACTCGCCCGATGCGCTGATAATCATCAGATACATTCCGGCTGGCACTGCGATTCCGCCGACTGCCGCAAGGGCGGGTAGCAGCGCCCTGTTCAGCGAGGAGAACTCGCCGATTGTGAATTCTCGTGCCAGTTCTATCGCGACCACGAAGAAAAAGATTGTCAACAGGCCATCGTTGATGACATGGCCGAGTGAAAGCTCACTCCCCAGGATGTGCGCCTCCTTCGCCGCGAGCAAGTCTGGGCCTACTGCGGAGTTGGCGAGCAGCAGCCCGAGAACGGCAGCACCGAGCAGAAATAGAGCGCTGGCGCGTTCAGAACGTAAGAACCTGGCGATAGTCGATGCCTGTCGTCGTGTCGGCGTTGCCGACGATGGTGGGTGGGGGATGTCATCCGCGAGAATTCTCGGGCCGGTCAGATGCTATGGCACTACGTCCTCAATAGGAGAGGCATATGCACAAGGATAATGGCCGTGTGTGAAGATATTAGCCAGGTCGTGATGTGTGCGATGGTGTGTTCGATACTGTGGCGTGGGTGTTAATTAATCGGTTGTGTTTCTTCGTATTCTTGTCGAGTTGTTTCTGTTCAGGACCTTGTGATGACTGTAATGGCTCCTGACGAGGGCCCTTCACGCCAGGCATCCCGACAACCAGGCACGTGACCAGCCGCGGCCCGCGCCCGCTCACGTCAGCGCCACTAGTGCGCGCTTCTTTCGCGGCCTCGCTGCGTGCGGTCACTGCCTGACGACCTGCGCGTATCTGGGAGAATCGCCGTCATGGCTTCCTCCATCACTCCTCCCCGCGGTATGCGTGACTTCCTCCCGGCCGAGAAAGCACGGCGTGAGCGAGCGCTCGGAGTGATTCGCCGTGTATATGCCGCTCACGGTTTCGACGAAATCGAGACGCCTGTCGTCGAGGACTTCGACCGCCTGCACTCTGGCCTCGGCGGCGATAATGAAAAACTTGCTTTCAGCGTGTTGCGCCGCGGTCTCACGCACGACGACCTTGCCCGTGCCGCCGCTGCTGACGACGCTAGTTCTCTCGCCGATCTCGGGTTACGGTTCGATCTCACCGTTCCCCTGGCTCGCTTTTATGCGAGCCACCGTGCCGAGCTGCCCAGCGTCTTCCGTTCCCTCCACATCGCACCGGTTTGGCGGGCAGAGCGACCGCAAAAGGGTCGTTTTCGCCAGTTCATACAGTGTGACATCGACGTCATCGGCGAGCCGAGCCAGCTGGCGGAGGTCGAACTCATTCACGCCACAGCTGCCGCGCTGGACACTCTCGGGTTGAAGGAGTGCGTCATCCGCATCAACGACCGGAGAATTCTTGCCGGCATTCTTGATTACTGCGGTTTCGCCTCCGAGCGCGCCAGTTCCGCGTTGATCTCGATTGACAAGATCGACAAGATCGGCGCCTCCGGGGTGGTCGCCGAACTCGAGGTCGATGGTGCCGACGCCGCGGCGGTGCTTGGCGGTTATCTCGCCCGCATTGAGGAGGCCGTCGCAGCCGGTGGCGTGCCGCTCGACGAGTCCGCCATCCTCGCTGTGCTCCCCGAGGGCATTGATCAGGAGGCCGTACTCGCGCTGGCCACGCTTGCTCGATCATTGCGCGTGCTCCCCGCCGGTGTGCGGCTGCGTTTTGATCCGACTCTGGTGCGAGGTATGGGCTACTACACCGGCACGATTTTTGAGATCGCACACCCCTCATCAGGTTCGTCGATCGGTGGCGGTGGGCGTTATGACGGTATGATCGGCCGCTTTCTTGGCCAGGACGTCCCCGCCTGTGGTTTCTCGATCGGCTTCGAGCGCATCGCTGACCTGATCGAGGCGGCGCCAGCGGAACGACCGGATGCCGTTGTCTTGGTGCACGAGCGCGATGTCGCCCCGGAGGCACTCCTCTCGCTCAAGCAAGAATTGATCGCCCAGGGTGCGCGGGTTCGGCTTGAGCGTCGCTCAAAGAACCTCACTCCGCTACTTGATCGTGCTGCCGCGGCCGGTTTCGCCCGCTTTGCCGTCGTGCCGCGCGACGCCGTATCGGCAGACGATCTGACTTTCAAAGCGCTCCGCTAACCACAGGCTGTTTCTGCCCAACGCCGCCCTATCGCCACATAGGCGCGGTGTTGTTTGTGACTCGTGCCGGAGCCTTACACCGTGACCAATGCGTCAACGGTATGCGGCGCGAGCAGTGTTCGCCCACCGAGGCCAGACAACTCCATCACGACCGCGATGCCCGCCACGGTTCCGCCCGCCCGCTCGATCAGCCGACGGCTCGCGTCGAGTGTTCCGCCGGTGGCTAGCACGTCATCAACGAGCAGGAGGCGGGATCCGCGCGATATCGCATCCTCGTGCATTTCCAGCGTCGTTGTGCCGTATTCGAGCGTCGCCTCCTCGCTCAGCACTGCCCGCGGCAGTTTGCCAGGTTTGCGGATGGTGACCACACCCAGCCCTGTCGAATAGGCGGCAGCCGCGGCAAGGAGGAAACCGCGTGCCTCCACTCCGGCGAGTGCGTCGATCCGCCCCCGATGAGGCTCGATCAGCGCGTCGACGACCGCGCACAGCGCAGTACCGTTGCCGAAAACAGGTGTGAGGTCGCGGAAGAGAATGCCCGGCCGGGGAAAATCAGGTACCAGTTGGGTGAGGCTTTCGACAAGTGCGGCCGCGGTTCTGGTCACAAGCATCCTTCTGGTCGGCTCCCGCTGGAGCGATGGGGTTTTCGGAATCTTCGGTGGCACTGGACGTGTGCTCGGAGGGGCGGTTACTAGACTCCTTCGCGACGCTCCCGGCTCAGGGAGTACACCCGTCTAAGAGGAGAGAGTTGTGGCCCTTATCGAGGCAGTCGTCGCCCGAGAAATTTTGGACTCCCGAGGTAATCCGACGGTTGAGGTTGAGGTCCTGCTTGAGGACGGAGCGTCTTCGCGCGCGGCTGTCCCGTCGGGCGCCTCCACCGGCGCCTTCGAAGCTTACGAGCTGCGTGACGGTGACTTGGAACGCTACCTCGGTAAGGGTGTGCTGAAGGCAGTCGACGCCGTGATTGACGAGATTGCTCCTGCCGTGGAGGGCTTTGACGCCACCGACCAGCGCCTTGTCGATGCCGAGCTGGTCGAGCTCGACGGCACCGAGAACAAATCTCGTTTGGGCGCGAATGCGATCCTCGGCGTCAGCCTCGCCGTGGCCAAGGCTGCCGCACAGTCAGCCGATCTCGATCTGTTCCGATACGTCGGCGGCCCCAACTCCCATACCTTGCCTGTGCCGCTGATGAACATCATTAACGGAGGTGCGCACGCCGATACCGGTGTCGATATCCAGGAGTTTATGGCTGTGCCGCTAGGCGCCGAGTCCTTTTCGGAGGCGCTGCGCTGGGGTGTTGAGATCTATCACGCCCTCAAGTCCCAGCTCAAGAAGGCTGGCTTCGCCACGGGCCTCGGCGACGAGGGTGGTTTCGCCCCCGATCTGCCGACCAACCGCGAGGCGCTCGACTTCATCCTCAAAGCTGTCGAATCGGCGGGCTTTACCCCCGGTACCGACGTCGGCCTCGCGCTCGATGTTGCATCGACCGAATTCTTCGATAATGGCGTCTACTCCTTCGAAGGTCAGAAGCGCTCGGCCGAGGAGATGTCTGCCTACTACGCTGACCTCGTCGCCAACTACCCGCTGGTGTCGATTGAGGACCCGTTGGCCGAGGACGATTGGGCCGGTTGGAGCCACCTCACCGAGACTCTCGGCGGTAAGGTCCAGCTGGTCGGCGACGACCTTTACGTCACCAACCCCACCCGACTTGCGCGCGGCATTGCCGAGAAGGCTGGCAACTCAATTCTGGTCAAGGTGAACCAGATCGGTACCCTGACTGAGACCCTGGACGCGGTTGCCCTCGCCCAGCGCAGTGGCATGACCGCGATCCTCTCGCACCGCTCCGGCGAGACAGAAGACACCACCATTGCCGACCTCGCCGTCGCGACCGATGCCGGCCAGATCAAGACCGGTGCGCCGGCTCGCTCCGACCGCGTGGCGAAGTACAACCAACTGCTGCGCATTGAGGAGATCCTGGGAGGCGCCGCCACGTACGCGGGTCGCGCTGCCTTCCCTCGGTTCAGCGCGTAGTCTCTCCCCGTTCGAACGGCTCCGGCTTTCTGCACCGTGGTGGGGGGCCGGGGCCGTGTCCTCTTTTTGTCGCGTTTGAGAGGCATCCGCTCATGGCCCGTCCGCCCCGCCGCCCCGCCGCTCCCGCCGCAAACCCGCGCCGCCCGACTGCGGCGTCTGCGCCGCGTGCCAGCTCCCAGGCTGCCTCCACCTCGCCTTCTTCCGCAGGAAGGCCGTCCCGGAAGCCCGGTTCCACGGCGCCGCTTGCCGCAGCGTCCTCCGCCTGGCTGGCAGGGGTGCGTGATTCGCGTTTTGCCCTCCTGATGATGGGGATCATGATCCTTGCCGTGTGTGTGCTCGCGCCGGGCATTAGGAACCTCGTTGAGCAGCGTGCTCAGATTGCTGAGCTTCAGCGCTCGCTAGATGGAGCCAAGGCGCAGGCGCAGAACCTCGATGAGCAGCGTGCGCGCTGGTCCGACCCCGCTTTCATCCGTGCCCAGGCACGTGAACGTCTCTACTTTGTGATGCCAGGCGAGGTCAGCTACTTGGTGCTTACTGACATCACCCTCCCGCAACAGACGGAAAAGCCGCCCAGTTCCTCAGTGCAGGAGGCAGCTCCCGATTGGGTCGGCTCGGTGTTGTCGTCTCTCGCTGTTTCTGGCCTGGGTAACCCCGCTCCGAGCGAACTTGCGCCTGCCGGGTGAGCCCTGCGTACACTAGGCCGTTCGTCGTGACTCTGGAGTCTGCTGTGACCACGCCTCCCTTCGACCCGCCGTCCGAGCGGGACATCGCCCTCGTGTCGGCTCAGCTTGGTCGGTCGGCCCGCGACATAGTCGGTATCAGTGCGCGTTGCGTCTGCGGTGCGCCGACGGTCGTCTCGACACGACCCCGTCTGGCCGATGGCACTCCTTTTCCGACTTTTTACTACCTGACTCACCCGGCTGCCACTGCCGCGATCTCACAACTTGAGGCCACCCGGGTGATGGTCGAATACAACACCTTGCTTGCCGACAACGACGAGCTGCGCGCTGCTTACGCTGCGGCGCACGCGGCGTTCCTGGCCGAACGCGAAAGTGTCGGTTCGGTTCCCGAGATTGCTGGTGTCTCCTCCGGAGGAATGCCGAACAGGGTCAAGTGTCTGCACGCCCTTGTCGCCCACGCGCTTGCAGCGGGTCCGGGAGTGAATCCGATCGGTGATCGTGCCCTCGCGCGCGCAAAATGGTCGCCCGCGCGCTGCGAATGTCGCCCGGTCGAGCTGTAGTTGCTCGTGCCTTCGTGCAGGACGGTGCCCTCATCGGTGCTCTCTTCGCTAAGCTCGTCCCCAGTCGGGGTCAGCGCTGCCACCCGCATCAAGAGCGGGCACTTCGTGTTGCAGAGGCTGTTCGCATTGTCCATTCCCCTGGAGAGTTCACCGTGCCCAAAATTCTGATCGTTGGAGGCGGCTACGCCGGTTTCTACACCGCGTGGAAGCTCGAGAAATACCTCCGCCCCCACGAGGCAGAGGTCACGATCGTCGACCCGTTGCCTTATATGACGTACCTGCCGTTCCTCCCTGAGGTGGCTGCCGGTTCCGTCGAGCCTCGGCACGCTATTGTCTCGCTCCGTCGCCACGTGAAGAAGACGGCGGTTATCTCCGCCAAGGTCACAAAGATCGACCACGCGAACAAGACTGCGACAATCACCCCGACGGTCGGTGACCCTGTTGAATTCGTCTACGACCAGATTGTGGTGACGGCCGGCTCCGTTTCGCGCACTTTCCCCATTTCGGGTGTTGCTGACAACGCTATTGGCCTCAAAACGATTGAGGAGGCTGTGGCTATTCGCGACCGTCTCTTCACCAATTTTGATAAGGCTGCCTCTCTTCCACCCGGCCCTGAGCGTTCTCGCCTTCTGACTGTCACCGTTGTCGGAGGCGGCTTCGCTGGTATCGAGGTTTTTGCTGAGCTGCGATCCTGTGCGAGTGCGTTGCTCGAGCGTTATCCCGAGATTGACTTCAACGAGACGCATTTCCACCTCATTGAGGCGATGGGCAGAATTATGCCTGAGGTTGCGTTGGACACCAGTCATTGGGTGCTCAAGAATCTTGACCAACGCGGTGCTACCGTGCATTTGAATACGCAGCTGAAGTCGGCCGAAGATGGTGTTATTGAGCTATCAACAGGCGAGAGCTACGAGTCCGACCTCATCATTTGGACCGCAGGCGTGATGGCAAATCCGTCGATTAAGAATTCCGATCTTCCGATTGAGGAGCGTGGACGCCTCCGCGTGCGCGCTGACCTCCGCGTCGGCCACGATGATGTCGTTGTCGAAGGCGCCTGGGGCGCGGGTGACGTCGCGGCCATCCCCGATTTGACCGGAGGTGGCGTCGGCGGTTATTGCGTTCCCAACGCCCAGCACGCGGTGCGTCAGGGCAAGCTGCTGGCAAAGAATATCGTCGCGGTGCTCCGCGGCGAGAAACCGGTCGATTATGTGCACAAGAATCTCGGCGCGGTGGCCGGCCTGGGGATCGGTATCGGAGTTTTCCAATCAGGGAAGATCGCGATTAAAGGTTTCCCAGCCTGGGTGATGCATCGTGGCTATCACGGGCTGGCGATGCCCTCGTGGGAGCGCAAAATCCGCGTGATGGCCGGCTGGTGGAACAACTTCTGGCTTGGTCGCGACATCGCTTCGATCGAAGCCCGCGAGCATCCGCGTGCTTCTTTTGAGACGTACGCGTCCCGTCCTCGCCCTGCGGTCGCATCGACTCCGGCACCAGCGGAGCAGCTTCCCGGCCCGGTCGGCGCGCCGGTGCCTGTTGGTGGTGAGCCCGCGAAGTCCTAACCCTCTCACCGGGAGGCGCCCTAGGGTGTCTCCCGGTGAGAGGCCCGAGAAGCCCCTATAGCCCAACCGGCAGAGGCAAACGACTTAAAATCGTTTCAGTCTGGGTTCGAATCCCAGTAGGGGCACTTTCCTTAGCTGTATATTTCTTTTGCGTGCTGTCAGGGCCAGCTATTCGACGTAGCGGCGCCACGCCCACGCTGAGATGCAGATCGCGCTGAACGATATCGTCGCGAAGGCAAGAGGTGCGCCGCTTCCCTCGCTCCACCACGCGGTAATGGTCGGGCTGAGCAAAAGGAACAGCATGGTCGTGGCAAGCAACGTGAGGCCGAGCCAGATAGCGAGTGACCAGCGCAAAATATTGTGACCTGCCCGACGCCCGAGAGGGAGCAGGAGCACCACGCTCGAGCCCACCGCGAGCAGTGTCGTCGCGTTGAGAACCTCCGCTACGAACATCGCAGCGAGCGAACCGTCCGTCACCATCAGCGTGGAGACTCCCCACGTGACTCCTGCCAGGGTGAGCAGAGAGAGCACCCGTAGCGTTTCGAGTCTCGCGCGATTCCGAGTCGACGTATTGGTTGGCAGAACCAGCCCGATCACCACTCCGAAGAGGAATGCCGGATCCAGCCCGGCGAACCGTGAGAGCAGAGCCGCGCCGACCACCAGTACGAGCGCCGAGGGTGTCGCTGAGGCTCGAATGCCATCCATTCCCAGCCTTTTGCCGAGGATCACCGGAATGCCCACAGCGGTCGTATTCACGACGCCGACCGCCACAATGAGTGCGATCAACAACCGCAGGTAGGCCGGCTGCCCATCAACGTGTCCCGAGAACAGTGCGAGAACGGCGGCCGACCCGATCATCCCGATCATTGTCACCAGGGGCGGTACGGGCACCGCCCTTGGTCGATCCTCATACTCGACTGCGGCACGGTTGCGACCGGTGAGGCGCCACGTGCGCGGTGCTCGCCCGGCCATGGCCAGGCGAGCGGGTGCCATGATGAGCGCCACTGTGAGCAGTGCGAGGGCAAGTGCGCGCAGCCAACCGGTGATTGTGCCGATCGATGTGTCGGCGGCGAGCGCCGTGGTCATCCTGGTGGCGTCATTCCAGCCGCCGGTCGTCGTACTCGTGGCAGGAGGTTCTGGCGCGGCGGAATCCGGCCCCACGTGGGGCATAGGCGTGGCCGTCGCACCGTCATCAGAGTGGTCAGGCGGGGTCGGAGCAGACCGATCGGGGTGGGTAGGGGTGGCGGGTGCGTTCGGCGCGGGTGCGGCTTTTTCGGGTGTGGGGGTTGCGGCCTGTGGAGTATGTGACGGGTCGGGGTTGGTTGTATCCGGATCGGGTGGGGGAGTCGGGCTGCTCGGCGCCGCAAAGACGACATCGATCCAGGGGCTGGGTGGGCTGTAGTTGCCGGCCGCACTGCCCGCGATGGCGGAGACACGATGGGGGCCGGCCGTGATGCTACCTCCGGTGCAGCTCCACTCTCCGGCGTTGACGGTTGCTTCGCAGGTCATGACCCGGTCGACATAGACATAAGTGCGGCTACCGTCGACGCCGCTGCCCGAGTATGAGGCGTCGATCATAGGCAGGGACGCGCCTGAGGTTGGCGAGGTCAGTGTCGGCGTCGTCGGCGCTACCGTATCCACCACGAGCGTGACGGTGTTGCTCACGGGCGATGCCGTTTTTCCTGCGAAGGACGCGTTCTGTGTCGCGGTTACTTGGTAACTGCCCGGAGGCGGTGTCGGCGCGAGTTGGCAGAACCACGCGCCAGTCGAATCAACCGTGGCCAGGCAGCTAGCGCCGTTGGTGGCGGTGGCTGCGACGCTCGCGCCCGGGTAGGCGGTGCCGCGCACCGATCCGGCAGACTTCGCCATCCCGTCGGCTGACTGGATGATCGGTGCGCTCAACACCGCGATCTCGACGCTGGTTGATGATGTGCCGCCCGCTGCAAGCAATTCGACGGCGGTCAGGGTGTTTCGTCCATCCGGCAGATGGAGCGGGCAGCTCCAGCTGCCATCAGCGATGACCGTCGCCATGCAGAGCGGGTCTGCGTGACCACCGAGGCCGACCTGGATCTGATCGCCGACGGTGCCTGCGCCCTTCGCCGTGACAGCGCCGTCGTGCACAACGGCTCCTGAAGCAGGTGACGTGATCGTCAGCGATGTGGCGTGCGCTGTTGGTGCGATCAGGCCAGCAGCGACCACGGCAAGTAGCAGCACGAGGAGGGACATCGCCGGGGTGCGACGGAGCCGGGGTCTCGGTACCCCCGATGAACCCTGCGCTTCTGCCGTGTCGATGCTCGCTATCACTGTGCGTCCATTGCACGGGGGTGTGCGCACAGTGTCAAGTTTGCCGCGCCTCCACCGCCGGATGTACATCGCTAGAGGGAGGCGGTTGCCCTCCGCGATTGAGGCGGCGACGCGCCGAGGAGAGGATTTTCTGTCGGTTCCCCTTCGGGCGGATCTGACGTGGTGCAGAGAGTCCCAGGTTCTCAAACTGGCATGAGGGAGACGCTGCGTTTGCGAAGGACAGCAGCTCCTAGCGTCACTGACAGTACAGTGTGTCACCATACGGGAATGGTCATACGTAGCTCAGTGTTGGCTCTGATGAAATGCGGATTCGGATCCCGTTCTCGACATCAACAAGAGGGGCGTGATGCAGAAAAAAGGTACAAGGTATGAACACCAGGCGTGGAAAGCGCGGTCGCGACGACGAAGTTGTCTATCGCCGACATCTGAATGGGCACGGCCTGGTTTCTTCTCGAGCGCGTGTCTCGCCGTCGGCTTTTCTTGCGGAGGGCGCGTATGTCGATCCCGGAGCCTTTGTCGGAGAGCAAACACGGATCGGCGCAGGTAGCTGGATCGACCGCGACGCGAGGATCGGCAAGAGCGTCGTTATCGGAATCAACGTCCATGTCGGTCCCGAAGCCGTTGTCGGTCATGGCGCCCGAGTCGGAAGCCATTCACGCATCGGTGCTTTCGCCGTGATTCCGGCCGGGGTACAGATCGACGGCGACACCGTGGTGCCGCCGGGAGTTCGAGGTGCCGGCCTTGACCTCAGTCAGCGCAGGGCTGTCAGGGCATCGGCCATCGGTGAAAAAGACGGCAAGTCCGGCGATGCGCCGTGCGCCTCGTGCGACGGTGACGAGCAGGCTCCGTGCAGGGAGTGCGCGCGTGCGTGAATGTTGGCGATTTCTTGTCTCCCCGGCCCGCGCGCTGCGAGTTAGCCGAACTATCTCTGTTTTTTCGATGACAGAGCATCCGGTGCGCCCGTGACGGGGAATTCCAATGTTGTGCCACCGGTTGGATCCGTTGGTAGCTGTGCGGAGGTTCTGCCCCGAGAGGGCAGCTTATGGCGCGCAGCGGTGAAGGCGTCGACGAAAGAAGTGGGTAGAGCATGAGCAAGGCACGCGGTGCGCGCGGCGGGGACGAGGAGATTGTCTATCGTCGTCATGCGAATGGGCGCGGCATGGTTGCCCCTGGGGCGCGTGTGTCAGCCTCCGCATATGTGGAAGCGGGCGCCTACGTGGAGCCGGGAGCCACCGTAGGAGAGAGCGCGTGGATCGGCGCCGGCAGTTGGATCGACCGCGACGCGATGATCGGGCACAGTGCCTTCATTGGCGCCAATGTGCACGTTGGTCCCGAGGCGGTGATCGGCCCTGGCGCCCGTATCGGCAGTCATTCGCGGGTCGGTGGCTTGGCTGTCGTTGCGACCGGGGCGCGTGTTGACCGCGACACGGTGCTTCTGCCGGGCAGTCGGACCGGACTCGAGGAAAGTAATCGCGACAGCAGCGTCCGCGCCGCGTGATCTCCGTCGGCCCTATTCCGTCGACTCTGAGAGTTGCGGAATAGGGTCGATCCATGTCTGAACTTCACCATCTCAGCGCCCACGAGCAGTGGGACTGGTTGCAGCGCGGCGACGTCCTCCCGCGTGAACTCGCCGAGCATTACCTTGCTCGCATCGAACGCTGGAACGCGGAACTGGGCGCCTTCACCACCGTGACCGCCGACGAGGCTCGCGAGCGCGCCGCGGCGTTGAGCGGCGTGCCGCGGACGGCCGCCCTCTGGGGTCTGCCGAGCGGCGATAAGGACCTCTGGCGCCGGAGGGGCATCCGCACCACCTTCGGATCGCGCCTTTTCGCCGACTTCGTGCCTGATGCCTCCGACGAAATTGTCGATGTTCTCGATGCGGCGGGAGTGGTCAGCCTCGGTAAGACCGCGGCGCCCGAATTCGGCATGCCGTCCTACACCGAGAGCCGGGTGGATCCGCCGACTGTGAATCCTTACGACATCCGTCTGGGGGCGGGCGGGTCGAGCGGAGGCGCGGCGGTCGCGGTAGCGGCCGGGCTGCTTCCGTTCGCGCCGGCCTCCGACGGCGGCGGCTCGATCCGTATTCCCGCTGCGGCGTGCGGGCTGGTGGGGTTGAAGCCCTCGCGAGGGCGCATACCGGCCGCCTCCGGCGTCGGCGGCGTGGGTGGGCTCACGGTCGCCGGTCCGATCGCGCGCTCGGTGGCAGACGCAGGGTTGTTGCTCGAGGGGATGCTGGAGCGGCGTCAGGGCGCCGTGCCGCAGCGGACCGCCCTCATCGCTCCCGGTGATAACGAGTCGTTCCTCGGTGCGGCGGTGCGCGCGGAAGGGCGTTTCCAGCTTGGGGTGCTCACAGCATCGCCGTGGGACGACGCGTACGACATTGTGATGTCGCGGGAGGCGCGTGCCGCGCTGGACGAGGGTGTCGCGGCTCTCGCGGCGCTCGGCCATGGTCTTGAGGAGACGATGTTGCCACCGAGCGCCCAGTACCCCTCCGCGTTTCTCTCCCTCTGGCAGAGTGGAGCGGCGACACTGCCGGTCGAGGGCGCGGATATCGAGCTACTCGAGCCGTTGACGCGCTGGCTCGTGACGGAGGGGCGTCGCCTGAGCGCCCGCGCGTTGATGACGGCGGCGGACGTCTTGTCGGCCTATGAGCGTGCGGTGATCGCTGCTTTTTCACGTTTCGATGCCGTGCTCACTCCGTCGCTCGCACTGCCGCCGAGGCCGGTCGGCTGGTATGACCGCGAAGATCCTGAGCGGAATTTCGCGCAGCAGGTGCTTTACACGCCGTGGACTGCATTTGTGAACGTGAGCGGTTTGCCGGCGATCACCCTCCCGCTGAGCATGACCGAGGAGGGGTTGCCGATGGGAATACAGCTCATCGGGCGGCCCGGCGGTGAGGCGACGCTGCTTGCCCTTGGAGCGCAGCTGGAGCGTCGCGCGGGTTGGCAGCGGCGCCACCCTCCGCAGTGGTGAGGGGCGGCTGAGTGTCAGCCTCGAGGGTCTAGGCGAGAAGGTAAGGCTTGCCTATACTGGGCGGTGATGTGCATGGTGACTGGTCTGGAGAGTTCGGCGTTTCACGCCGGGTGGCGTGATGCTGCGCACCGGCGCGTGAAGCAGGTTCTTCTCGTCGGCGATGAGACTGTGCTGCCGTGGATTCAGAGCCTTCTTATTGAACTTCCTGCACAGGCGAGGGGCCAAGTTTTCGTGGAGGTGCCGGAAGCTTGTGGCGTGCCACCGCTTGTGGCTCCTGGCCGTGTGGCGGTGACGTGGCTGGGTCGCTCGCAGCGATCGGGTGCCCCGGGTACGGGGGAGTCGTGTCGGCACGGTGTCGCGCTTGATCGTGCGGTGCGCGCGTGGGTGGGCGAAATGTCGGTGGTGGGCGGCGATTATCTCTGGGCTGATGACCGGCATGATTTTTGCGCCTGGATTGGCGGGTCTGGTTCCGTGATTGCTCAGCTCGCTGCCGATGTTGAGGCGCGTGTGCAGAGTTCTGCCGAGCACGCACGCTGAGCGAACAGTGCACTCGGTTTACGGCAGTGTGGTGGGCGGCAGTGTGGTGGGTACTCCGACGAGGTGGCTGGAGAGTTCCCAGAGGTCGTGGGCGAGTTGACGGTTGCGTGCTTGCGGGGCGAGTGAACCGCGGGGTGTGAGGCGATCGAAGTAGCTGCCGCTCGCGGCGCCGACGTCCGGTGCGGAGGCGAGCGCGATGAGGGGTGCGGCGCCCTCCTCCGGCGAGATGGTGAGGGAGAGACGGTTGAGTACCCGAATTGTGGGTGAGTCAGAGCCGAAGCGGGTTCTGACGATTCCGGGGTGAAACGCGTAAGTGTCTACGGGAGTGGCGAGCAGGCGTTCCGCTAGCTCGCGGGTGAAGAGGATCGTCGCCAGTTTCGCGGTGCAGTAGGCGTGCCAACCACCTAGCCAGGGGCCGCGGCGGTGGTCGAGATCGTCGAGTCGGAGGTGTCCGGCACGGTGTGCCACGCTGGTGGTGGAGATCACCCGCGTTCCGGGCCGTTCGTGACCGGTTTCGATCAGGCGGGGCAGGAGCAGCCGGGTGAGCAGGAACGGTGCCAGGTGGTTGCTTTGGATGGTGCGTTCGTGGCCGTCGATGGTGTCGACGCGGCGGGAGATCAGCCCGCCCGCGTTGTTTGCGAGTATGTCGATGCCATCGAAATGGTTGAGCAGCCTGGCGGCGAGTTCTCGGACATCGTCTAAGCGGTCGAAGTCGGCGAGGAATGCCTCCCCGCCGATCGCGGTCGCAACCGCGGTGGTGCGTTCGGGGTGGCGCCCGACGACCGCTATGTGCGCTCCGGCTGCGGCGAGTGTGCGTGCGGCGACTGTGCCGATCCCGGAGCTTGCTCCCGTAAGGACGACGACGCGTCCTGTCAGGTCAGCGACCCTGAGCGTATCTGCCGTGTTCATGCGCTGTCCCGTCCGTAGGCTTCGAGTAGGCGTAGCCAAATCTCGCTGATAGTCGGGTAGGAGGGCACGGCGTGCCAGAGTCGTGAGAGGGGTACTTCGCCGACGATGGCGATTGTGGCGGAGTGCAGTAGTTCGCCGACTTCTTTGCCCACGAAGGTGGCGCCGAGCACGATTTTCCGTTCGTCGTCGACGATCATCCGCGCTGTGCCGTGGTAGCCGACTGCCGTGAGGGAGGCGCCCGCGATCGCGCCGAGGTCATAGTCGATGACACGGATGCGGTAGCCCGCTTTTTCGGCGGCCGCAGCGGTCAGGCCCACGGAGGCGACTTCGGGGTCGGTGAAGACGACTTGCGGGACGGATTCGTGGTCGGCGGTGGCGACGTGGGCGCCCCACGGCGCATCTTTCACGTCGGCCCCGCTGCTGCGGGCGACGATGACGTCGCCGACGGCCCGTGCCTGGTATTTGCCCTGGTGGGTGAGCAGGGCGCGGCGGTTGACGTCGCCGACTCCGTAGAGCCAGGCGATGGGAGTGTCGTCTTTGTCCAGAACGCGCAGTGTGTCGTCGACGCTGAGCCAGGAACCGGGTGTGAGTCCGACGGTGTCGAGGCCGAGGTCATCGGTGTGGGGTGCGCGGCCTGTTGCGGCAAGAATTTCGTCGGCCTCGAGGATCTCGCCGCTGGCGAGTGTCACGGCGATGGTGCCGTTGGCGTGTCGTGTGACGGAGGCGGGTGAGTCGGTCCGCACCTCGACTCCCAGGGCATGCAGGGCATCGCCGACTAGTTCGCCCGCGAAGGGTTCGAATGCGCTGAGTAGTTGTGTGCGGATGAGGAGGGTCACGGCGGAGCCGAGCCCGGCGAACGCGGTTGCCATTTCGGAGGCGACTACTCCGCCTCCGATGATCACGAGCCGTGGTGGCACTGTCGTGGCGGTGGTGGCCTCCCGGCTGGTCCAGGGTCGAACCGCGCGCAGGCCCGGAATGTCAGGGATGGCTGCGATGGTGCCGGTGGCGAGGGCAACCGCGGAGCGCGCGTGGAGCACGCGGATGTTGCCGTCTGGTTTGGTGACGGTGACGGTGCGTTCGCCGCTGAGGCGCCCGTGTCCGCGGATCAGTTCGCTGCCGAGTTCTTCGAGCCACTGCACCTGACCGTGGTCGTGGAAGTGGTGGATGACTCGGTCGCGGTGCTCGAAAAGAGCAGCGGCGTCGATGCCTCCGGTGATGGCTTGGGCGGCGCCAGGGAGTGCGTGTGCGGCTCGCAACGCCATCGGTGCCCGCAATAGTGCTTTGGAGGGCATGCAGGCCCAGTAGGAGCATTCACCGCCGACCAGCTCGCGTTCGATGGTCGCTGCGGTGAGGCCTCCTTGTATGGCGCGGTCGACGATGTTTTCTCCTACTGGTCCGGCACCTATGACGATCAGGTCGAAGTTGTCGGTTTTTGCCGAATTGTTGTCGTCAGTCATGATTTGTGTCTCCTTGCTGCGATCGTCGTCATCGCCCGGTGAATTCTGCTGTGCTCCGGGCTAGGAATGCTCGCATCCCGATCGCTGCGTCGTCGGAGGCGGCGAGTCGCTCCAGTTCTTCCGGTAGCGCCGCTGCCGCTTCGGCCTCTGAACCAGCTACTGCGAGACGCGCGTTCGCCAGTGCCGCTTGTACGGCGCGTGGTGCTTGCGCGGCGATCCGTGCTGCTAGAGCGTCTGCGGCGTGCCCAACAGTGCCGTCGGCGACAATCTCTTGCACCAGTCCGATGCGCAACGCTTCGGTTGCGTCGAATTCGTCGCCGGTGAGGATCCACCGCAGCGCGTTGCCCCAGCCTGCCACGCGCGGAAAGCGTAGGGTTGCGCCGCCGAAGGGAAGGATCCCGCGTGTCACTTCGATTTGGCCGAATCGTGCTGATTCTTCAGTGAGCACCACGTCGCTTGCCAGCGCCAGTTCGATGCCGAGGGTGAGACAGGTGCCCTGCACCCCCATCACCACTGGTTTGGTGACGGGTCGTGTCTGCAGCCCCCACGGGTCGAGTCCGCCCTCGGGAACGAAATCGAGCCCGCCGGTGGTGAGTCGCGGCCCGATATCGGCGAGGTCAAGCCCCGCCGTGAAGTGCGCGCCCTCGGCGAGCACCAGCCCTACTCGCAGCGTCGGGTCACGATCGAGCATCCCGTAGGCCGCGGCCAGCTCGCGCAACAGACGAAAATCGGCGGCGTTACGCTTCTCGGGCCGGTCGAGCAGGATCGCCAGCACCCACCCACGCCGCTCTACCCGCACCCGTGCGCGCTCGCTCATCGTTTCTCCTTCAGCTCTGCTCCCATCCTGCCCCCGACCACCGACATTCTGTCCTTCGGGGAGTCGGTGCGATGTGGGCGATCGTGGCCTCGAAGGGGCTCGGCGCGCACCTGCGGTGATGTGGATCGTGCCTCACGACCGTCGGCACCGTGGGAATGAGGTGCCGGTCGAGACAGTGCGCTCGTGAGGACGGTCAGGACAGCACAACGCCCCCGAGCCCGGCGTTTGGTAGATGTTCGATCGCAGTCGGCGCAACGCGCCAGCTCATCGAGTCGTCCTCGCGATCGAGCAGCGTGCCCACGCCGCGCAGCGCCCCTGACACCGAGAGTCGTCGCGGGACCCGCGTGGCGGCCACGCTGAGAGCGATCAACCATGTTCGCTCGCCCATCACCTTCACGAAGATGCGACGTCGCCTGATCGCCGTCGGCGAGGCGAGTCTAGTGGCGGCCGTAACCGTCGTCTCCGATTGCGCCTGTCCAGATCCAGCAGTCGTCGGGCTCGGGGCCCTTCACGACGCGTGTCCAGAACCGGTCGGAACTCACAGCGTCAGCGAGCGTCGGATGGTCACAGCCCAGGACTCGAAGCGATTCTGGAGGCCCTCGAGCTGGGTCTCGTTGAGGTCGTGGTCGGCTGTCTGCTCCGCTGTAAGAGTTCCGATGAGCGTCAGCTGGTGAGCGAACGTGGCGAGGTCAAAGCCAGCAGCCCGCTCTCGGCCAGCGCTGAGCAGTTGCTCGTCGGTGAAGGTGCCGGAAGTGCGGATCTCGTCGACGGCGAGAAAGTCCCGAACGTCAGCGTCGCGGTAGAGGCTGGCGATTTTCTCGCCTGCCTCCGAAAGGAGCGGGTCCAGTGCTGCGGTGAGCCGAGCCCGGTCGGTGGCGAGGTCCTTGCCCTCGATCGCGATGCGCTCGAGGGCGTCTGCGTAGCTCGAGTCGGCTCGGTTGGTGAAGGCGTGACCGGCCATCGTGTGGGCGTCATCGACAAGTTGATCGAGCAGAGGCAGCATGCCGCGGTCAAAAGGGACGATTGCCTGCCCAAGCACCGAGGCGAGTTGATTGTTTCGTCCGGTGTCCTGGCTGTGAAATCTCGCCTCCACAAAGGCATCGCGCAGCGGAGCTCCAAGCACGAACTGTGCTGCGTCGATCCGGTAGCCGGCCTGCTCTGCAAGTTGGGAGAAGAACACGAACTGACTTCGGGTATTCCCCTCGCGGAAGCTGTGAATAACGTTTACCTCGCCCCAACTCTCCGCGAGTTCGTCGACGAACTCCTTCGGCTGTAGGCCGCGCAGGTAGTCCTTGCTCGCAAGCTTCGCGTACTCCGCTTCGGCCGCCGCCGTGAGCGCGGGGCCGGCCGAATAGTAGGCGTGTCCGTCCTTGGTCATGCGGTCGGTCGGTGCGACGCGCTCCTGGCCAGCCCAGTCATATACGTCCTGGAAGATCGCGCGGTGGATCGCCTTCATGTGGTCGTAATCAAACCGGCCCTCGATCGGATGTGCGCGCAGCTCAGCAATACGCACGGCTGACATTCGCTCCTCAAGGGTACGGAGGATGGTGGGGTCTGTCTCGCCGTATGGCTTGTCCACAGTGACGAACTTATTCCGCAACACAGAAGTACCTGGGATGAAGTAGTCATCCCAGGTACGAAAGCCGGAGCTACGGGCCATCAGCCCTGAAAGTGACGACGGATCGCAGCGACCGCCTCATCCCCCGTCATCTCATCACGCGCAACTCGCTCCATGATGTCCCGCGACCAGGCGTCGGACACATCGTGGTCGGCGACGGCGAGAGCAGCATCCGCAAAGACCAGGCGGTCCTCAACATCGACCGGTGACGATGAACGAATAATAGCGAGCGTGCGAGCCATGCGGCCCCTTCTCATAGATTTACACTATTCTACCGCTTCCAACCGAAAACGGCTACCGCATGGGTTCGGTTGATAGTTTTGATCGCTGTCAACCCGGCGTGGCGAGGCCCTTGCGCTCGATCGCGATGCGCTCGAGGGCGTCGGTGTAGCCCGAGCCGGCTCGGTTGGCGAAGGCATGACCGGCCATCGTGTGGGCGTCATCGACAAGTTGATCGAGCAGAGGCAGCATGTCGACCTGGATGAGACCGGCGCGACGAGCATGTGCGAGATCGTCGTGGAACTCGTCCAGCCAGACTCGCGCGAGCGTAGGCAATGGAGGTTTCAGCCTTCCGATTTCGACTGCATGGGCTGCGCCCTCCAACCGTCCGCCGTTGGGCGGACGATGCTTGTCGTAAAGCGTCTGGCCGGCACGGTTGTAGATCGTGATCTGGTCTACGGCGTCGCACTTTTCCGCAGCCGCGATCGTCTGCGGGGTCCCGATGAAGCCTCGCTCGTGCGCATCGAGCGGTGTCCATCGGCCGTCGCCCCCACGGGCGGCATCGGTGACAGCACGATGCAGGATCGAGTTCCGGCTGACCGCCGCAGGCACGGAGAGGGCGACAACCCTCGTCCTGTAGCCGGTGTGGTGAAAGGCTTCGGCTTCCGCGATCGTCACCTCCGGGCGGCGAAACGTGCCCTCGATCAGAACGCTGTACTGGTTTCGGCGAGCGTGAGCGATCGCCATCCGCATCCACTCACCGACGGTCGTATTGGTAGCTCGAGTCATGTTGGCGGGATCCTCTGCGAGGAGCCGAAAGTAGTCAGGATGGAAGACTCGAAGCTCGTCTACGCCGAGCGGCAGCGGCCTGGTCTCGACGTATTCGAGCAGGACCTCTTCCGAAGCGCGTGTCTTTCCTGCGCCGGGCTGCCCACCTATGAGGATGGCGACAGGTTGCGTTGATGACATCGCATCCTCGAAGAGCAGCGGTGCGATCTTCGCGCGGAAGATGCGGAGAAGTTCGGTGTCGGTGAGCTCATAGCGGCTCTCGTCGATCACCTCGTGCGCAGCTGCTGCAACTCGCGATGGAAACGAGCAGTTGCTGCGGCGATCGCAGCCGAATCACGGGTCGGAACAGAGCGCGCGGCGCGGCGAACAGCGATCATGCGCTGCATCCCGCTGTGATGCGCCGGATCCGAGGACTCTGCCGGAAGGAGAGCGGCGTAGGCCCCGACAAGCCGAGTCGCAGTCTCACGCATGACATCGTAATCGACGACGGTGTCTCGTTCGACGACCGTTAATGATTTCCGTGTCCTGGTTACCGGTGTCATCTGCGCCTCATCTCTCGTCCCCACAGTCTACCGCGCGGGTGCTAAACCCACGAGATGCCGGCGCTCACCTAGAGCTTGGTCCTCCGCCGTCCACTCGTTTGGGGCCGCTGCACCGACTGCGCCCTCGGTTGTGCCGATGGCGCGGCGCACGGTGGCCGACCCGACGCGGAGGGTCTTGGCGATCGTGTTCCAGGTTGCGGGCGGCGTCTGCGCCCGTAACTGTCGGGCGACCTCGATGCGCTCCGGCGTCATCACGGTAGGGCGGCCGCCGACGCGGTCCTGGGCGCGGGCGTACTCGAGCCCGAGACGGGTGTTCTCTCGTATGGTGTCAACACGCAGCTGGGCGAACACGGCGACGATGCCGAACAGGGCACGGCCCGTCGGGCTCGTGGTATCGATCACGGGCTCGGTGAGGCTCTTGATATCGACGTCCTTGTCCTCGAGTTCGTGCAGTGCCTCGATCAAGATTCGCTCGGTGCCGCCGAGCCGATCCAGCCGGCGCACCAGCAGTCCACGCAGGCGACCCATTGCGGGTGGTCCTTGACCCGGCTGGAGTCGTCGTGGTCGATGAACACGTGCTTGGCACCAGCGGCTTTCAGCTCGGCCTCCTGCGCCTTCGGGTTCTGCTCTCGCTTTGAGACTCGCGCGTATCCGACGACGATCATCGTCCCCTCCCCAGGTCGTTGCCGTAGCCGTGCGTATGCGATCGCGCTGGCGGTCTTGACGCTCATCGCTGCCCTTTCGACCTTTTCATTCCACCAGGCTTGATCAAAAACCCCTAGGTAGGGTTTTGAAGAGAACAGGGTTTCGGCAAGGGTATTGAGCACCGTCCGATCCTGGAGATTCCGCGGGTGCCATTCGGCCACGGGGGCCCTGATCAGAAACGATCACAGTTGAAACCGTTGCGCGGTCTCCTGTGCCATTACTCGATACCGGACGTGGGATCAGACGGTAATTCTCTCGTGTCCGAGTTAAGTTGTGTCAAGCCGCTTAACGCGTCGTGGAGAAGCGTCCTGTTGAGGTGGAAGTACCGATATCGCACATCCTTTTGATCACGAGGTGGTGTGACGTAGACGATGCCCAGCGTTTCCAGGTTGCGCAGGTGCAGCCCGACCACGCTGCGATCTAAACCGAGCGTCTCCATCATCTCCTTGATCGAGGCTGAACCCTTCTCGCAGAGAGTGAGGATGACAGCAGCGCGCACTCGGTTCCCCACGAAGACGTCGAGTGCGCGCTCCAGACCCTCGGGCAGAGGCAGGTCGAGGCGTTTGGGCACGATCCCATCGTGGAGGAGCTCGTGCCCAAACACCGATTAGCGTTAGTTTTTATCACGCATCGGTATTTATTTCTGATATCGAAAGTGTCCCTATGCCTCCTCCACATGCCGGAGAATTCCGTGATGACGGTGATTGTCCTGAATGCTTTGGTGCCCTATCAGCCTGAAGCACTCGACCCCACCACGGACCGCGGAACGCAGATCATTGCGTGTGTCGTCGAGGTCGCGAAAGCGATCATCGCCTGCTGTGTGACTTTGCCCTGGGCCGCTGCACCGACCAGGATGGGCGCATGTCCCGTTCGCTCGCCATCGTCGACGTTGCTCGTGTGCGTCCCGGTCGTGAGGAGTACCACGCTTTCATTGAGCTGCTCAATGGACGCCTTCAGGACGCGGCCCGCGAGTTCGGCTGGCAGGTGACGCGTTTCGCCGCTGACGAAATGGGTGCTGCCCGCCTCCTCGAGCGCACCAGCAGGGCTGACGCGATCATGGTGCCGGGTGGTGAGGACATCGCTCCCGAGTACTACGGTGCCCGCCGCGGCTACCCTGCCGAGGGTCCGCACGCCGAGCGAGCCGATGTCGCGCAGATTGCCTTGGTGCACCGGGCGCTCGCGGATGGCACGCCGCTGCTGGGTATTTGTCGCGGCCTCCACGTGATTAACGTCGCCCTGGGTGGCACCCTGGTGCAAGACCTCGGTCCTGAGTCGTCGCACGTCAACGCCGATGCGCCCGTGCCGGAGCGGATGCAGCGGCACAACGTCGAGGTGGTCGCGGATTCCGCGCTTGCTCAGCTCGTCGGTCCAGGGTCGCTTGTTGTGCAGAGCGCGCACCACCAGGCCGTCGATGTTGTTGCGCCCGGGCTCCGCGTTGTTGCGCGGGCGAGCGATGGC
This sequence comes from Rathayibacter toxicus DSM 7488, assembly GCF_000425325.1. Classification (GTDB taxonomy): domain Bacteria; phylum Actinomycetota; class Actinomycetes; order Actinomycetales; family Microbacteriaceae; genus Rathayibacter; species Rathayibacter toxicus. The sequence goes on along the minus strand of NZ_KE384349.1, from coordinate 76,839 downwards.
GTGGTGGAGGCGGTCGAGCATTCCCACGCGCCGATCCTCGGGGTGCAGTGGCATTCGGAGGCTCTCGATGCGCCCGAGGGTCAGCTCGCGACCTTCCTGCACGGCTTTCTCGGTGGGCGCGCTCGCCGCATCACGCTGCCCCGTGAACAGCTCTGTCGATAAAGGGAGCGACTTGTGGTTGTTATGTGGTGCGTTCGGCGACTTTGAGTGCGTAGAGAAGGGCGGGGACGTCTTTGAAGCCAGAAAGGGTTGCGGCTTCTTGTCGGGAACGTCCCGAAACGCTGAGATAACTCCGGGCCATATCGAGACGAGCGTTGCGGATTTCTTGGGTCGCTGTGGTGCCGATGAGGCCGAAAGCGCGCCGGAGATAACTGGGGGAGACTCGCAGGCGGCGGCATAATTCGGCGGGTGTGAGTTCGGGGTCGGTAAAGTTCGCGGCAATGAGCGCGGAAGCGCGGCGGTGGAGGTTGAGAAGCCCGTTGTCGTCGGCGTTGTGTTCAGGGGCGGCGTCGAGCAGAAGCGCGGTAAGTAGCTGCAGGATGGCCGACGAGTAGGGCGTGAATGCGGGGCTTGTTGTCTCGATTCCCGCGTTGAGGGCGACGTTGGCGCACGAGATGAGCAGCGCCCGGATTGCCGGTGATGTCTGCTCCAAAATTGTCATGGAGCCGGTGACCGCGCGAAGCGAGGGGGGAAGTTTGTCGGCGCGAAGCTCAATTTCGTAGCGTGCGCCGCTTTCGGGGGTCGCCACCCGGTAGGAGTCCGAATCCAGCAGTAGGATTACCTCGCCGACCTGTCCCGTGTGGTTGAGATTTTCTTTTTCTGACTGGATGACCATGCCTCCCTCAATGGGAAAAGCAATGATGACGGTGTTTCTTTGTGGGGTGAGCTGGAATTCGAGGGTGGAATGCCAGACCCGGGTAAGTCGGAAAGTATCGGTGCGTAATTCATCAGCAAAAATGCGGAGTGCAGTGGGTTGAATGACGGTGGAGCCGCGTTCTTTGAGCCACGTTATCGCGCCTGTATCGTAAAGAGCAATTTTGCGGTCGAGTTGCGGCGGTAGGGAAAATCGTTCCCCCGAAATAACGACCACGACTATGCCTTTCCCCAAGTGATTCGTTATAACGATACTTGCAAGCGCAACTACATCGATGAAATGTTGCTCATTAATGGGGGAAGGTAAACGAGGTAGTAGGTAAGTTTGCTATTTTTGTCGCAAAAAACATTACTCGGTGTCTCCGAGCGGAGAGCAGTCCTCATGATTGAGGAGTTATCCAGGGCTTCGTGAACCACATTTCGGACCTGATAGCGGGAAAGCATCACGAGGCATAAGCGCTAAGAGAAACAGGCTTAAGTGACAGAATCGATTTTTCCAACATACTAGGTGGTCGAGGATATCCAGGGACAGATCTCACCACGCCGATCACAAAGAAACCAGGATAAGCGCAAGTGTCCTAACGCGTCAAACGTCACAACATCTTCGTGAATACGAGCTGATACGTCTTCGAAAAAACAATCGTAAACATCAAGATTTGGCACCCCAAACTTATGGGCTCCAACTATATACAGTCCAAGACGCCGCTTCCGCCGTCCACCGATTGATCTTCTTCATCCGAAACAACATGGGTTTTGCATAAGACTCAGTAGCTGCGCAAAGACAGCGTGGGATGCCGCGCATATTGCGCGGCATCCCACGAGATCTAATCGTTTTTCGTTAGCTTAGTTTTTGTTCGGTGCCTTGTTATGGGCAGACTGGGTCGACGACGTAGGAGATTCGGGGCGAGTTGCCGACAGTGAAGTCGAAGCTAGCGTTCAACACGTTGCTCGCGATGATCTTGGTATTGGGGTACGGGGGGGACGAGGCGTTGAGGTAGTAGAGGTCGCCGTTCGGAGCGAGGAAGGTGCCGTCTCCGATGGGGGTGGAGTTCGCCGGGATCGTCTTTTGTTCGGTGTC
>NZ_KE384349.1:0-74443 GCF_000425325.1 Rathayibacter toxicus DSM 7488 | reverse complement strand
GAAGTCGAAGGTGGCTTTCGAGACATTGCTCGCGATGACCTTGTTGGCATTGTAGAGGTCGCCGTTGGGTGCGAGGAAGGTGGCGTCTCCGATGGCCGTGGAGTTCGCCGGTACCGCGCCAGAAGAATTGGCAGCCTTTGTTCCATCAGTTGTGTATGCATAAGGAGTCGCGGGCGTCGTGACGGGTGCCGACGCTGCCAGTGAGTCGGAGGAGGCGCTGAAGTTGCTGTTGCCGCCCTTTGCGGGGACTTTGATGTCGGGCAGGGTGATGAGCCCGTTTGCGTCGGTGGTGCCGGAGTAGGTGGTTGTTCCGTCTGCGAAGGTGTAGCCGTTGGCGAGAGTGACGCTGATGGTCTTGCCGGGGTCGGGTGCGGTTCCGTCAGCGGTGCGCTTGACCTGCACTCCCGTGATGGTCTTACAGGCAATTCCGGTGTATGACGACTGGGTGAACGCCAGCGTGGGCTGTGGTGACGCCGCGAACGCTGGTGTTGCAACTGCTAACGCCGCGGCGGGGATGGTCCACGTCGCGCCCTGGACGATGGTGCGGCGCTCGATGCCGCGCTCGGTCTTCATATCGATCGTCCAATCGTTTCCGAGGGAGATGGCTTTTTCTTTGTTGTGCTCTGAGGTCACGGTTTTGCCCTTCGTTGTCTAGGTCGTAACTCCTCGATGATGAGCACAGCCGTCCGCCCTGGGAACACCGAGTAACGTTTTTCCCGACGGAGTAACGAATTTATGTGGTCTTATCTCCTAACGTTTATTTCTCCCTTCTTATAGTGAGTCGTCGTCACGGAGTAGTCCGACTTGCGGTGGGCGCGGGTGGTCTTGATCGGGGGCTGGTTGTGGGTGCGGATCGGGGAACGTCTCACGCCGTTCCTTCCGTTCCCACCGGGCGTCAGCCACCTGCAGAGGCAGCACGAGCGCGACCGACGTTGAATTTCCCGCTGCGGAAAGTCACGGAGAACCGTAGGCGCTTTCCGATCTACCGACGCACCTTCCCGGGTCACCCAGCTGGGTCAGAGCACAGCGGTGGCCGCTACGCCCAACTTGGGTCGGCGACCAACCCTCCCGTCTATGTCAGCAGTCAGCGCGCGCTTTCCGCTCACCTCGGCTGTCGAATTCGCGGACGTGAGTGAAGCGGATTCCTTGGAATGCCGTGTTGTTTCACGCGAAGGACTCGGGTGCGCAAGAAAACGGTGTTCCGTTGCCCATGAGCATCGGCCACTGTTCCCGACAGTGCCGTTTATGAGTTAGTTCTCAGTAATAGCTCCGTAGCTATTCAGAATAAACGTCTGTTGTGCCCTGTCTGTTCGATCGTTATGTCGGAGGTGCCCCCTAGCGTTGCAGCGCAGGCAACAAGCTTGCAGCACAAAAAAAGAGAAAGGGACACCATGTCACTACAGTCCGATCGCGCTAGCGGGAGAGGCCCCGATGGCGAAGACAGGATCTCTGGCGGCGCTCATAACGGCAATCAGCACGTGCAGGCTGGCAACGACATCACGGGGCCAATCGTTGGGCACGGCGGTATCCATATCGGTGACGGCAATTCCGGAATCACTATAACCTCTCTGGCGACACCCGATCGCCCTAAAGAGACATTCGATATAGTGAAGAGGACTAGAATACCGGTCTCTACTTCGGTGATTGGGGCGCTTTCGGGAATCCTTTCTATCATCGGTTTCGTGACCGGAGCGTCGTCGTTCCCTGAACTGATCACGAGGCCGATAAATGGTACATTCACGGATTTCTCTGGTTTCTCGGTGTTGTGTGTGCAGTTTCTGGGGTCATTAGTCATTCTTGCTATTGCTCTAGCTTTGTTAGGGTGGTGGAAATTTCTTCGACGAAATATTCTCTGGCTGCCAAAATCTCCGATTTTTCGTGCTTGGGCTGGGCTGAAAGAAGAGACAGGACGCACTTACCCGTACGCACTGAGACTCGCCAAAAAATGCCCGAATTGTGCGGACCGCAACCTTCGTTTTATGCGCGTCCCTATTGAATACCTCGAATTTCGTAACCCCCAAACTGGTGAAATAACTAAGCGGGTACCAACAAAATGGGAGGCAAGAGCAGTTTGTTCGCGCTACGAGAATCATTACATGCGCATTAATCTCGCAGGTAACGACTTTGATCGTCCATTACGCCGTCATTAACAAGCCGTATTCTCTAATCCTTTAAACTTTCTCTGCCGGTAGGTAAACCGCCAGTAATACTGGCGGTTTACCTACCTCATAGATTCGCTTGGGAGTAGAAAAACGTGGCCTTAGCAATAAATAAAAATAAGTACCTCGCCGGTGACAAGCTAACGTTTTGTCTCCGCATCTCTAGCGCTAAGCGTTATCGCATGGACGCGGACCGGTTTGGCTCGTTACTCCCGTCATCGACGCGCAGCGCTTCGGCTGGCTAAGTGCATTACGGTTCAGGGCGTGTCGTTAACATGCGAAAATAGGCCGCTTTTTCGATAATTGAAGGATATAGAGTAAAGAAATTCTTCACGAAAGAGCGGCCCATGTGGTTCACAACAGATTCGTCACTACCCACCTTCACCACTATCTAAAGAATCAGATCCTTCACACACAACTATCGCCCTTGTGCATAAGACACATCGAAAAATGGAATAATCACCAACGACGTCATTCGATAATCCATTACCGTGCACCACACGACGTTGAATAAGCGTGGCACGGTGAAACATCGGCCGCGTAACCACTATTGACCCGGTCCAGAAAACGTCTGCCAGCTCACCTGTGTGTCGCGGTAGCGTTGCGGTTCTGTGACGGTCGTGTCACAGCGGGCTTCCTCGGTGGGAATCGCTGGTGTTGTCGAAGCCATGACAAACACCACTGTGAAACCCAATCCTTTCCGTCGGCTTGGTCACTTAGCTCTCTGTAGCGCCGTTGCGCTCTCGGTGACCTCTGTGGCGGCCTGTGCCAATACATTCTCTCCGTCCTCGGCTCCTAGCCCGAACCAGAAGATCATGCTTGTTGGCGACTCGATCGCTCAGACCGAGGCGCCGGCGCTGAATGCTGCACTGACGGCGGCTGGGCGACGCTGGTTGACATGACCGAAGAGGCCGGTGGATCGGTTGTTGATCCCGGAAACACCGGCGGCAAGACCGGTGACCTCCAGTCGACAATCACGAAAGAGACCTTTGAGAGGCTCACCACCGCTCTGCCGAAGGAGAAGCCAACGACAGTTCTCTACCAGATCACCATGTACGACAGGGGTACCCGGGAGCAGCAGCAGCAGGGATACCAGAAGCTGGCTGATCAGGTCGCAGGTGTCGGGGCAAAGCTCGTGATCGTGAGCACCCAGCCGGTCGAGGACTCTTTCATGGATTCGTACCGCGACCAGGCAGCGACCACCATGGATTCGGCCCGCACAGTTGCCGAGAAGAGCGGCGGGAAGGTGCGGGTCCTTGATGCTTCTCAGCTGTGGGGCACAGACCCGAACGCGAAGCAGGCGATGCGCGCGGAAGATGCGACGCATAACTGTCAACAGGGTGCAGCTGCTTTCGCGGCGTGGTTCACGAAGGCTTTCGCGGACCTTGGGGGTCCTCAGGCGGTCGCTCCGGAGAAGTGGGCGACCGGCGACTGGACCGGTAATGAGCACTTCGCAAGCTACAACTGCGCGGCGGGCGGCAAGTGAGCGGGGCCGCCCTCGGCCCGCAAGTCGGGCTAGTGCGCGGCATTGCTGTGGTCGCGGTTATCCTCTTCCACACCTCGCTCTGAGCTGCGCCTAGTGTTTTTTCTCTCGGCCGAATCCGACCGCACTTTCAGCAGGCAGGAACTGCTTGAGCAGGTCTGGGAGCAGAGCTACTACGGCGAGGTGCGCCTCGTCGACGCGTGCGTGATGCGACTGCGCGCGAAGATCGAGACCGACCCGCGGGCTCCTCGCTACGTGCACACGACCCGCGGTTTCGGGTATCGCTTCTCGCTATGACGGCGTGGAAGTGGTGGCCCATCCGGTCGCTGCGCGGCACCATCCTCCTTTCGTTTGTGCTGATTGCGGCGCTGACCGCGGCGGCCGCCGCTGGTGCCACGGCCTTGCGGGCACGTCAGGTGGTCCTCGAACAGGTGCAGGAGAGTGCGGTGACCCAGCTGCGCTCGAATGTCGAAGCGTTCGCTCCGGACCTGCGCGTGGAACCCGATCAGCGTCTGCTCTCGTTCCTGGCCCGGCAGTTGCGCCGCGGCGCGGACAGTAGTGACTCCACCTTCGGTGCGACCTACCAGGGGATGTCAGCGTCAGACCGTTCGGGGCCGACGGTGCCCGAGTCACTTCTCGATGCTGCCCGAACGTCACTGGTCTCGCTCTCGCAGCGGGTGCAGTTCGACAGCGCAAGCTACCTCGCCGTTGCGGTGCCGGTGCTCACGGGGTCGGAGCCGGGTGGGGAGTCGCCGGGTGCGGGGGTGCCCTCAGGCCTAGTCGTCTCCTCGATGACTCCGCTGGCGCAGCAGGAGGCGGTGATCGGACGCATCATCGGTGGCTCGATTGCCGCGGCCCTCCCTGGCGTCATCATCTCGATTCTGCTAGCACTGCTGGTCACCGGCGCTCTGCTGCGGCCGATCAGGAGGCTGCACGCCGCGGTCGAGCAGGTTTCGTCTGGTGAACTCGGTGCGCAGGTCGCCGATGACGACCGCGGGGAGGTAGGTGACTTGGCGCGCGCCTTCAACTCGATGTCGCGCGATCTCCGCACTGAGCACGACGCGCTGCGAGCAATGGAGGAACGGGCGCGCCGCTTCACTGCCGATGTCTCCCACGAGCTGCGTACTCCGCTCTCCGCGATGACGGCGGTAGTCGGTGTGCTCGCCGACTCGCATCTCACAGGAGACACCGCTGAGGCCGCGCAGCTGGTCGCGCGGGAGACCGTAAGCCTGGCACGGCTAGTTGAGGACCTGATCGAAATCTCGCGCTTCGACGCCGGCACGGCCGAGCTGCAACGAGACGAAATCGACTTGTCGCTGCTGGTGCAACATACGCTCGCACTGCGGGGCTGGGCAGAGCGGGTTGAAAACACAGTCTCGCCCGGGCTGCGTGCACAGGTCGATCCGCGACGCCTCGACGTGGTTCTGGCCAACCTCATCGGCAATGCCACCCGTCATGCCGGGCCAACGGCGCGCATCGTGGTGAACGCGCGGGCCGAGGGAAGCCGCCTCCTGATCGAGGTGATCGATGACGGTCCGGGGATACCGAGCGAACTACGTCCGCACGTCTTCGACCGCTTCGTGAAGGGCGACCCAGCACGGGAGCGCAGCGCGGGCAGTGGGCTCGGGCTGTCAATCGCGCTCGAGAACGTTGTGCTGCACGGAGGGACACTCCGCGTCGAGAGCACCGACGGGACACGGTTCATCGTGGAGCTGCCAGGGGTTGTTCCCTGAACCAGCGGCGCCTAGCCAGGTCGCACCGAGGAGGAGACCCCGCAGCACTGTTGTGCACGCGGGGCAGCACCCGTAGGCGGCGGGAAGGACGGGGACAGAGAATCCAACGAACAGCCGCCCGACCGTTTCGCTTTGTCAGAGTGGTGTTTTAGTGGGTGGGGAGTATGTTCGCGGGTTTGGTTGGTCGTGTTTGTGGGTGGCGGCAGTGCTGTGGTGGCGCGGTGATGTGGCTGCGGGAGCAGATGATGTAGACGACCTTTTGCTCTTCTTCTTATTGAAGGGTCTTGATCGTACGGCGCATTCGTCTGTCGTGCCCGGTGTCGATCTGGGTCGAGCGCTGTTACCAGGGGCTGGGCGCGGAATGCCCCGATCCCTTTTTCGTCGGCGCCACGAACATTTTTGCCACGTGTCGAGCGGGTCGAGAACGAATTCGTGTCGCATCGAGGCGCCGGGCGCCGTCGAAGTTTTTCCGTCTCGGGAGTACTCCAGGTCACACTTCTCTCTTTCCGTCACAACGTCGCCGAACAACTCATCGCCGACCTTGTCGGCGTGCACCAAGCCACCGTCTCATGCGCGATCGCTGACGCGGAGACGATGCTCAACGTCATCGACGCTGAAGGTCAGCGTGATGTGCCAGCGGCTCTCTGAGGGACAATCGAGGCTCTCAACAGCACCTTGCTGCCCTGCTGGACGTTGGCAGACGCGCGGGAACTGTATTCAGGCAAAAACAAGACCATCGGACACAGCCGCCAAGTCCTCGCCGATCTCTCGGGCCAATTGAACCACATTTCGGACCCGCTAGTGGAAAAGCATCACGATACGTATGCGCTAAGAGAGAAAGGACTAAGTGACAGCATCGATTTTCCCGACCTGCTAGCTGACTGAGGACATCAAGGGACAGGTCTCGTCACGTCGATCACAAAAAACCGGGATAAGCATACGTGCTCGAACACGCCAAACGTCACAACGCCTTGGTGAATACGAGCTGATACGTTCTCGAAAGAACAATCGTAAAAATCAAGATTTGGCGCGTTTTCCCCAAAAAACAGGCGCCCATTACACACATTCCGAATATCGAGGTCTTTCAGATTTTTGGTGTAACAATTTTTGTTATCAAAAGACTTCGACCTCACCTAAGGCTCGGTCAACATGAACACCACGCTCGTATAGCCATGCCGTTCGTTGCGAAGCCTTCGAACCTCAGTATCGCTCGCGATGCTTGGAACAAAAGAGAATGGCCTCGTTCGTCTGGAGCGAGGCCATTCCTTTAGTTATTCAGGCATTAGCACGTTGTGGCTTCCTTCACGTAAGCAGCATAATGCACGTCGCCACTCGAAAGATATCCGGATGCCGATTTCACTCCGGTCTCTACGGGTGATGTGCCATTCTCGTAGTAGAGGTTTCCGTTCGAAGCGAGGAAGTAGTTTCCACCTACCGGCGTTGCTCCTGCCGGTACATTCGCCCAAGGCGTTGAGGTTTTTGTCCCCGCGCTGTAGGTATTTGCCTTGCCTGCCGACGTCATGTAAGTGACGTAGTGTGTGTCATTGGCTGAGAGGTAGCCCGACGCCGACTGGACTCCGGTCGCGACAGGCGATGTGCCGTTTTCGTAGTAAAGATTGCCGTTCGAAGCGAGGAAGTAGTTTCCACCTACCGGCGTTGCTCCTGCCGGTACATTCGCGTAGGGTGTCGAGGTTTTTGTCCCCGCGCTGTAGGTATTTGCCTTGCCTGCCGACGTCATGTAAGTGACGTAGTGTGTGTCATTGGCTGAGAGGTAGCCCGACGCCGACTGGACTCCGGTCGCGACAGGCGATGTGCCGTTTTCGTAGTAAAGATTGCCGTTCGAAGCGAGGAAGTAATTACCCCCGACCGGGGTGGCACCTGCAGGCACATTGGCGTAGGTGGTGTTCCCGCCGGTCGACTTGTTTACACCGGCAGTGCCGGAGGAGGTCATGTAGGCGGCGTAGTGCACGTCCCCTGCAGAAAGATAACCGGATGCTGACTGGACACCAGTCGCAACGGGTGTCGCACCATTCTCATAGTAGAGGCCTCCGTCGGGCGCGAGGAAGTAGTTACCACCAACGGTTTTCGCATCGGACGGCACATTGGCGTAAGTTGGGCTTGTTCCGTTCGTTCCGTAAACTCCTGCGATGTTCTTCGCCGGTGCCGTAACTGGTGCGCTCGCTGCCAGTGAGTCGGACGAGGCGTTGAAGTTGCTGTTGCCGCCTTTTGCGGGGACTTTGATGTCGGGCAGGGTGATGAGCCCGTTTGCGTCAGTGGTGCCGGAGTAGGTGGTCGAACCGTCGGCGAAGGTGTAGCCGTCGGCGAGAGTGACGCTGATGGTCTTACCCGGGTCGGGTGCGGTTCCATCAGCGGTGCGCTTCACCTGAACACCCGTGATGGTGCCGCAGGCAGTTCCAGAGTAGGACGACTGCGTGAAGGCCAGCGTGGGCTGTGGCGACGCCGCGAACGCTGGTGTTGCTCCGGCGGTTGCGATGATCGGTACGCTCCACGCCGCGCCCTTGACAAGGGTACGCCGTTCGACACCGTTTTTGCCGGGTACTTCGATGGTCCAGCCGTCATCGATGGTGATGCGATGCTGGTTGCGGGGGAACGAGTCGTTCATAATGCCTCCTGGCAGTAAAGATGTCGTGGACGGCCTTATGCTTCAACGTTGCCGGGGTGAGTGCAGAGCATCGAGGTGCGGTTTCGGAAGCCTGGGTGCTGAGATCCGGAATTCTTGTTCGTCGCCGGAATCCATCTCTAGCGAGGGTGTCCGGCGGAAGGTACGGTGCTGAGCCCGCTTGTCGACGGGCTGCTCAACGTCATTCGAGCGACGGCATCGACACCATCGAACCGGCATGGATGTCGGTGCGCAGCAGGATCACAAGTGGAGTCAGCGCGGTGCTGCAACCCTCGGTACCCGTGACTGCGCTGGTCTTTAGTGTTCCTCGCTTACTCGGATGCCGCAGCAGGGTTTATCACAGAACTATGCTCTGTGCTTAAGAAAAAACGTGACAAAGCGAAAGAAGCCGAAAAAGGCTGAAGCGTTCGATCGTAAAACCGGGTGAAATCGGCCGCCCTCCGGTGGGATAGTTTCCCTTTCCGTTCTTTTCCTGCCCATTCCGTTTGTGGTGTCCACTTGGCTTTCATTCGCTGCGACAGCACTCGTCTGGGTCGTTTAGTCTTTCCGTGACGATCCGCTCCTCACCTGATGTTCGGAGGTGCAAAAATCTGTCTGTCTGGATCACCGCAGCTCTTTAAGCCACGCATCCACGAGTGTTAAGGGCACCGGTGCGTAGCCGAAGGCATCAACGCCGACATGAAAGTGGCGTCCCACCGGCCCGGCAGACCTCTCGTGAGTGTGCCCGTGCAGCAGCGGCATCCCTCGATCTGTCGGCCGGTGCGAGGTGTGCCGATCTTTGTCTTCGGTATCACCGAAATAGGGATAGTGGGAGGCAAGAATTCGCTGCCCGCTCCGCGTTCCGGCAATAATCTCGGGAAGGATTGTCCACCCGGCGCCTTCATACAGCGGAGTAAACCGCTCGATCGCCTGAGTCGTCTGCGTTGCGGGTGACACTCGATCGTGATTACCCGGCACCAGGAATCGGTGACCATTCAGTTGCGCGGTAAGCGGGACAGATTCCTGAATCGTCCCCAAAGCGAGGTCGCCGAGATGAAGGACAACATCGCCCGGAGCAACAATCTCATTCCAGCGTCTGATGAGTTCGGCGTCCATTTCTTCGACAGAAGAGAACGGGCGCGAGGCGAGTTCACTGATCCGCGCGTGACCAAAGTGGGTATCAGAGGTCACAAAATCCACGGCCGAGAAGTCGAACTGCGGATAATCGTCGTACATGCCGCGCGCCTGCACTCAGCGCGCCACCCGCGCCATCCAAGCCTCAATCTCGTCGGCCGTCCGCGGAATACCCGCCGACAGGTTCTCGGCGCCGTCGGCCGTGACGAGCACGTCGTCCTCAATGCGCACACCGATTCCGCGCAGCTCCTCGGGAACCGTGAGGTCGTCGGGTTGGAAGTACAGGCCCGGCTCGATCGTGAAGACCATACCGACTTCGACCACTCCGTCGAGGTACATCTCGCGCCGCGCCTTCGCGCAGTCGTGCACATCGAGTCCCAGGTGGTGGCTGGTGCCGTGCACCATATAGCGACGGTGCTGCTGGTTGTCGGCCTCGAGCGCCTCCTCGGCGCTGACCGGGAGCAGACCCCAGTCCGCGGTATAGCGGGCGATAACAGCCATCGCGGCGGCGTGCACATCGCGAAAACGAATGCCGGGTCGCACAATGGCATACGCCGCATCGGCCGCCTCCCGCACGGCTTCATGCACGCTGCGCTGCGCTGCGGTGTAGTGACCACTAACCGGGAAAGTGCGGGTGATATCAGCGGTGTAGTAGCTGTCGCGCTCGACCCCCGCATCGAGCAGGACCAGCTCACCCGGACGGACGGGACCGTCGTTGCGGGTCCAGTGCAGAATGCAGGCGTGCGCACCCGCGGCGGCGATGGTGTCGTAGCCGACCCCATTGCCCTCGGCGCGCGCACGGCCCGTAAAAACGCCCTCGATCAGGCGCTCGCCGCGGTCGTGGGCGACGATGCGCGGCAGATCAGTAAGCACGTCCTCGAAACCGCGCGCGGTGGCGGCCACGGCGGCACGCAGTTCGGCGATCTCATACTCGTCTTTGACGAGGCGCAGTTCGGACACGTCGCGTTCGAGGGTGGTGTCCCCTTCGGAGGCGTCCGCTGACACTCGCGCGGCCAGCATCGGGTCTGCCTCGCGCACGACCGCGACCGGAACGCCGTCCCGAGCGGCCAGTACCGCGTCGAATTCCTCAAGGCTGCCAGTCTCCAGCCCGAGATCACTGGAGACTTGCGCGAGTGACGGGCGCGGCCCGATCCAGAATTCCCCGATTTCGGGATTGGCGTAGAACTCGTCGGAGTCGCGGCCGGCCCGTTCCCGAAAATAGAGCGTGGCCCGATGGCCGGAGGCGGACGGCTCGAGCACGAGCACAGCGCCCGGTTCGGAGTCGGAGCCCCAGCCGGTCAACCAGCTAAAGACCGAGTGTGCGCGGAACGGATAGTCGGTGTCGTTAGCGCGCTGTTTGAGTTGCCCGGCGGGGACGATGACCCGGATGCCCGGGTACCGCTCGGAGACGCGTTCTCGGCGGGCCGCCGCGAACCTGGCCTGCTCGCGTGGCGTCGGCAATGCCTCCGCTCGGTCAACCCAGCCCGAGGCGATGAAGTCGCGAAAGCGGCTGGAGGCCGGAGTCGTCGAGCGATTCGAGGTGGCACGCGGAGCGGAGGCAGTGTTGGCGGAATCGGGTGTTTGAGCGGCGGTCGGCTCCTCCGTGGTGGTCATGCGGACCATTCTCCTCCTCCGAATCTCCCGACTGGCGACAGCCGCCGGTCCCCGCCCCGCGTCTACGATGTCGTTCATGCATGTCGAGGGAGGTGGCTACGACCTTCACACCCATTCCGTTGTCTCTGATGGCACCGATGCGCCGAGCGCTCTCATCCGTGCCGCGGCGTCGGTCGGGCTCGACGGGGTCGCGCTCACCGACCACGATTCGACCGGAGGTTGGGCGGAGGCGGCCGTAGCAGCGGACGAGGTAGGAATCGATCTGCTCCCGGGCATGGAACTCTCGTCGCGGCTCGGCATGGCGACTGTGCACGTGCTGGCCTACCTTGTCGATCCGACGGACCCGGCTCTCGTTGCCGAAACGGCGCGCATCCGCTCGGAGCGGGCGCGCCGGGCGGAGGCTATCGTCACCGCCATCGCTGTCGATTACGACCTGACCTGGGAGGACGTGCTCGCGCAGACGATTCCCGGCACAACCATCGGACGCCCGCATATCGCCGACGCGTTGGTCGCGCGCGGACTGGCGGCGGATCGTTCGGCAGCGTTCGCGGGCATCCTGCACTGGCGTGGCGGCTATTATCGACCGCACTACGCGCCCCATCCGGTTGACGCTGTGCGCCTGGTCCGTGATGCGGGAGGCGTACCGGTCATCGCGCATCCCGCGGCGAGTTCGCGGGAAATCACGATCGAGTTGATCCTCCCCGACTTGACCGACGCTGGCCTGTTCGGACTGGAAGTCGACCATCGCGAGAACTCGGCCCAGGCGAGGCAGAGACTACGTGAACTTTCCGTGCGCTACGGCCTTGTCACCACCGCTTCGAGCGACTATCACGGCACGGGTAAGCCGAACAGGTTGGGCGAGAACCGCACATCTCGAGCGACGGTTGACGCGATTCGCGCCTCCGCCCGCTGATCTGCTGATACCCGGAACGCCAGGCGGCGTCAGCCCCGGGCGTCGGGGCGGGGGGCCCGGCGACGCGAACGGGTGCGGCGACGCGGCTCACTGTTGCCGTCGTGGTGCTCAGGGGACGCGCTCGAGGGTTCCTGACCCTCCTGGGGCACGGATGCCTCGGACGACGCTGTGCGTGTGCGTCGACGTGGTGGGCGCTGGTGGGCACTGCGTTCGGAGCGGGTAATCGCTTTGACCTCAGCAGGAATCGGGGTCGGCTTTAATCGCCCCTTCGTGCTTTCTGGGATGGTGAGGTCAGTGTAGAGGTGGGGCGAGGAGGAGTATGTTTCGACCGGTTCGGGCTGGCCGAACTCAAGCGCGCTATTGATGAGTCGCCACTTGTTCAGGTCTTCCCAATCCACGAAAGTTACCGCGATGCCCGTCTTGCCCGCACGGCCGGTGCGGCCAACGCGGTGCAGATAGGTCTGGTCGTCATCGGGGATAGTGTGGTTGATCACGTGAGTAACGTCGTTGACATCGATTCCGCGTGCCGCGACATCGGTCGCAATCAAAATGTCTTTTTTTCCTGCCTTGAACGCGGTCATCGCGCGCTCGCGTTGCTCCTGATTGAGGTCGCCGTGCACGGCTGCTGCACTGAATCCGCGGTCAGTGAGCTCTTCGACCAGTCGCGCGGCAGCCCGTTTGGTTCGGGTGAAAATGACGGTTTTACCGCGGCCTTCGGCTTGCAGAATACGTGCGATCACCTCGTCTTTATCGAGCGAGTGTGCTCGATAGACGATGTGCTTGATATTAGCCTGGGTAATGCTTTCATCGGGATCACTTGCGCGAATATGAATGGGCTTGTTCATAAAGCGGCGAGCAAGGGCAACTATCGCACCGGGCATAGTCGCAGAGAAAAGCATCGTGTGGCGAGTTGCCGGGGTCTGTGCAAACAGTTTTTCAATATCAGCGAGAAAGCCGAGATCAAGCATCTTGTCGGCTTCATCGAGCACCATCACCTGCACCTTGGCGAGTGACAGGAGGCGTTGCCCGGCCAGGTCGAGGAGGCGACCAGGGGTCCCCACCACGATCTGTGCCCCGGCCTTCAGCTGGTCAATCTGACCTTCGTAAGCCTTGCCACCGTATACGGAAACTATTTTCGTCTGACGACGGGAGGCGGCGAGTTCGATGTCCTCTGTCACCTGTACGGCAAGCTCGCGAGTCGGCACAACAATAAGTGCTTTAACTCCTGGTTCCGGGTCGGTACCGAGGGATTGAATGAGGGGGAGACCGAAGCCAAAAGTCTTGCCGGTACCGGTCTTGGCTTGACCGATGATGTCCTGTTTTCGCAGGGCGAGGGGAATCGTCTGCTCCTGAATAGGGAAAGGTTCGATAATACCCTTGGTGGCCAGTGCGGCGACGATGTCATCGTCAATATTAAGATCGGAAAAAGTCACGGGAATAATGCGCCTGTCGTGTCGAGTGGTCCACGCCCCTCTCTGATCTTGGGCGCAGGGTCACCGATCCAACGCCGATGACATCTCCGGCAAGTCTAGCGTTCGCTGCCTCTCTCGACCTCGAAAATGACCTCGGCCAGCGTCCTATGCTGAACAAATGGCATCCTGGTTCCGGCGTCGACGCCCGCTTCTCGACGTTCCGCGCCTGACCCCCCGCGCCGAATCCGTGACCAAGCGTGACCGCGTTGACCTCGCCGAGCTGACCCCGGAGGTGGTGCCGTACCTCGGCCAGGTTGCTTACCTCCAGCTGGCTATCTTCGAGGTATTGGCCCGCGCTGTTGCTGACACCGAGTATCTCTCTGACAAAGAAGCGATTTCCACGGCCGCCGGTACCGCGCTCGCCAAGCATCACGCGGTGGTCGCTGAGCTACGGCACCGGGACGCTGACCCCGGAGAGGCGATGGCGCCGTTCCGGCCTGCGATTGATGCCTTTGAGAGCCTCACTCGGGGCGCGGGTCTGTATGAAACTCTTCTTTCCGCTTATCTCACGGCGGGGTTGCTCGACGATTTCTTTATCCAACTCACGGGCGGGTTGCCCACCGATGTCGGACCTCGAATGGCGCAGACTTTGGGTGCTGATGGTGGCGTGGAAGGCGTGGTCGCGATCCTCCGCCGTGAAATTACTGCTGACGAATGTCTCGGTTCTCGGCTCGCGCTCTGGGGACGCCGTCTGGTGGGTGACACGCTGCTGGTAGCGCGCTCGGCGCTGCTGGGCTCGGGCAATCATGACTCGGACGAATCGCGAATCGAACCAGTTTTCACGGAACTTATCGCTTCGCATACTCGACGAATGGATGCGCTGGGGCTGACCGCGTAAGGGTGCTATGGTCGACGAAAATAGCGGCTAAATGTGCCGTGGACCACGCGCGATCTGCTGTTGGCGATGAGTGATTGTACGTCGCGGTATTCTTCGCGAATGCTCGTGCCGTGCTTCCGAATGCTTTAGCGGTTCGCGCGGTGTGATCTTCTTCACTCTTGGTGCCCTTCTGCACTATTCGAAAATTATTTTCGTTACATACAACGATCACTCTTATGTGTAAACCTTTCTCGCGATTCATGCGTCGGGTCCTGTGACTGTTTTTGCAGACGATGTGGGCGGCTCTTTGTCGTGTCGCCATGTCGTAGATGGCACGGCGCCTGTCGCGAAATGAGTGATAAATCATCGCGGATAGCTGTGTCTGAGTATGCTTTAGCGCATGAAACGAGTGGTAGGCATCGATGCGGTACGCATCCTGGGGATGGTTGCGATTGTGGCGGGACACGTCTGGACCACGGAGGAGTGCCGGTGGATGGTGTTCCCCTGGCATGTGCCGCTGTTCTTTATGATTTCCGGTCGCCTGTGGACGCGAAAACGTGACGTCGGCACCGACATTCGCACCCGGGTACAGACGTTGTTGGTGCCGTATCTGTCCTGGCTACTCATTATCGGGGCGCTGCTCGCCGGATCCTTGATTGCTCGAAAATGGCCCTTCACTGCCGACGGTGTGTCCCGATTTATCTTTGGCAACTTTGGACGACCCTTCACTGCATTTTGGTTCGTCACCTGCTTGTTTGTTGCAGTCCTCGTACTGCGGCTGCTGCAACGATTCCCGATGTGGGTGCCGACGGTGATTGCCGTAACGGGCCTCGTTGTCGCGTACATCTCGCCAGAACTGGTCTCGGCAGTGCCGTGGTCTGCTGGGACTGCGATTCCTTCGCTGGTGTTCGTTCTCGCCGGATACGGGTTGACGGTGTGGGCTCCACAAAGACCTGTTCTTGTTGGTTCGATAGCGCTTGCCGGAGGTGTCGCCCTTGTCGTCTCTCGTGTTGCGGAGCCCCTCGATATAAGGGCGTCCCAATTCGGTACCCCAATTTTTAGCGTCCTTGCTGCCATCGCTATTTCTGGTGGGCTCATTCTGCTCGGCGAGAAAGCATTTGAGCGCGCCACTGATCGGGTGGCCATAGTGGTGGGGACGCTCGCATCAGCGATCTTGGTTGTCGTCTTCACGCATGCCGCGATTCTTACGATGCTGCGTTTCAACGCGCTGGTGGCTTTTGCAGTGGTAGCGGTGTCGTCTTGGGGGCTCGGTCTTCTCCTGATTCGGCTACCTCACACTCAGTTTCTTACCGGCGTTCGATCTCGGCAGAATAAGTCGGCTCCACCGGCATCGAAGCTGGAGCGTCTGCCGACGACAACTAGCCGTGTGTGATTTCGTGAGTAGGGTGAGGGCTGCCGATGAAGGTCGTGATCCCCGTCTATGGCTCTCGACGCTGGGCGCTGGTTAATGGGAAGGCTCAAAAAGCCTGCTTCTCGGTGTTCCCCCTTACGCGCGGTCAGGATCGTTCAATACATCACCGGAAAACATTGCGTTTCTGAAGCGAGGAGAATTCTGCGCCCCGCTATCGGGGACGCAGATAAAAAATCTCACTCTCTCCCAGCCATAAATCCGTCATCAACTTTATTATTGACTCTTATTGGTCGGTGAAGGGCCCTCACTGGGCGCCGAAAATATTGTGGAGTGCGTGAATAGTGAGCCGCCGGAGCGTTTTCTACGGTGCGATATGACCCGAGAGCATGACCTCAAGTGAGGCGTCATCGCGACGTTGGCGATGACGTCCCAGCGACAGATCTATCATGACGACCGCCCCCGCGACCACCAGCAGGGTGATCAGCCACATCAGTCCTCGATTCCCTCCAAGCCCAGCCCACATGAGGCCAACCCAAACGACAGACGCGATGCTCGCACCGAGCATGGGGACCAGAGCCGACCCGTGTAGCTGACGGCGCGGGAGGCTATAGCGCGCAATCAGGCCCAGTACAGCGCCCACGAGCGTGACGAAAAACAGTTCCACGACAGGCTGGAGATGATTGCTACGCGACGAAGCCGACGCGGCGCGACTCCTCAGAGCCGACTTCGACAAAAGCAATGGTGTCGGTCGGGATGATGTAGATCTTGCCCTTTTCATCCCGGAGGCGAAGTACCGCAGTGCCCGTCTCGAGCGCCGTGGTGACCGTTTTCTCGACCTCAGTCACCGACATCGACGACTCAAAATTAAGTTCGCGAGGGGTGTTGACCATTCCAATGCGGATTTCCACCAGCTGTGCCTTTCAGAAGAGAACTGTGGCTGTCAGGATACGGGATGTCACGGCGCCTTAGCGGCCTGTTTCGCGTGGAGCGGAGCAGCGCACGGAGCTGGGCGCTGGTCAGCGATGTCGGAGGTCTTGGTTAGCGTGGGCGCATGACCGCCGCCGCATCCCAGCACAGCTCCTCTGACCCTGTCGAAGCAGCGGCGTTGTCGGGTGGGGTGATGCTGGATCCGAGCCAACGTGCTGTCCTCGCCCTGCCCGAGGGGCGCCATGCCGCAGTACTCGGTGCCCCCGGTAGCGGAAAAACCACAACGCTCGTCGAAGTGGTTGCCGAGCGGGTTCTTCACCGAGGTTATTCACCAGAGTCCGTGGTGGTGCTCGCCGCGAGTCGCACTGCCGCTACCGCTTTGCGCGATGTGGTCGCGTTGCGGCTCGGCGTGCCGACCAGAGGTCCGCTGGTGCGTACCGCGACGTCGCTTGCGTTCGAGGCGGTTACCGCCTCCGCGAAAGCGCAGGGCCTTGCCCCGCCGACGTTACTGACCGGAGGCGAGCAGGATGCGATTCTCGCTGAGCTGCTGGACGGTCACCTCGAGAGGGCGACAGGACCGCGCTGGCCAGCGGAATTCACCCCCGATGTAGTGCGCCTGCGTGCCTTCCGTACCGAGTTGCGCGAATTCGGGATGCGCGCAACAGAACACCGGCTCGACGCGGCGGCGATTCGTGCGTTGGGGGAACGAGTGGGGCGCGCCGAATGGTGTGCTGCTGCCGACATTCTGGATGAATTCCGCGAGGTCATTGAGTGGATGGCGCCAGAATCGGGAATGCGTCTTGATGCGGCCGAATTTGCCGCCTTTGCCGCCGAGGCTATTCTCCGCGGCCGGGCGGGTGATCGGAGTGATGCGCTCCGACTCGTGATCGTGGACGATCTGCAAGAGGCGAGTGAGTCGACTCTCGTTCTGTTGCGTGCGTTGGCTGAGCGAGGGGTCTTTGTGATCGCGTTCGGCGATCCCGATGTGGCGACGAGCGCGTATCGGGGCGCTGCCTCCGATACGCTCGGCCGTTTCGCCGCGCATCTCGGCGTCAGCGACGTCGAGACCCTGACCCTCGAAAGGGTGCATCGTCACGGTGCGGCGCTGCGCGCCCTCGTCTGCGCGGCGACGACACGCATTGGCACAGCTGCCGCCGGCCGCCAACGTTTCGCCGTCGCACAGCCGGATGCAGAAGATACGCTGCCTCCGGTCGTTGTGCTGCATGCCCCAACGGCGGCGCGTGAGGCAGCAACACTGGCCCGGCTCCTTCGTGAGCGTCGGCTGCGCGACGGTGTGCCGTGGCGGCGGATGGCGGTAGTGGTGCGCTCCGGCGCGGCTGTGCAGCCGCTGGTTACGGCGCTTGCCGTCGCCGAAGTGCCCACCCGCTCTGTCCTCGCCGGTCGTGCTCTCCGTGACAATCACGCTGCCCGAGCCCTGCTGGTGCTGGTCGGCGTCGCCATCGGCGAACGTCCTCTCGACGCGGAGCTGGCCGCCGAGCTGCTGCTCGGACCGTTTGGTGGCTTAGACCGGCTGGGGCTACGGAGGCTCCGGCTCGCCCTGCGGGCAGAAGAACTTGCAGGAGGAGGCATCCGTGCAAGCGATCCGCTCCTGGTCGAAGCGCTGATGGCTCCCGGACGCTTCGCCACTATTGACTCCGTCCCGGCCCGCAAAGCGGGACATCTTGCAGAGACGATCGACCGAGTCCGACAGCTGCACGACGAACACGGATCAACTGAAGAGTTGCTGTGGTCAGCCTGGGAGTCGAGCCGTGTCGCCGCGTCCTGGCGCGACCTGGCTCTCGGCACCGGACTCGCCGCGGCCGAAGCGAACCGTAACCTCGACGGAGTTGTCGCCCTCTTCAGCGCTGCGCGGCGCTTTGTCGAGCGAGCGCCCGGGCAGTCGTCACTCGGTTTCATCACCGAGATACTTGAGGCGGAGGTGTCAGAGGACACGCTTGCGCCGCGCTCCGTTGACGATGCGGTACTCATCGGCACGCCCTCCTCCGTCGTCGGACTCGAGTGTGATGTGGTCGCCATCGCGCGTCTCCAGGACGGCATCTGGCCCAACCTTCGGCAGCGTGGTTCGCTGCTGGACCCCGACGGTCTCATCCGGCACGCGCACGGCGACGGAGAGCTGCCACTCGACGCGCGCAAGGCCACTCTCGACGACGAGCTGCGGATGTTCGCACTTGCCGCCTCCCGGGCCCGTCGCCAGGTCGTGTTAAGTGCTGTCGCTGGCGAAGACGACACCCCGTCGCTGTTTTTCCGGCTGAGCCCCCCCGACGCACCCCGGCTGGGGGCTGTTCCTGCGGTCCCGCTCACGCTTCGCGGCGCGGTCGCCCGACTCCGTCGTGCCGCGACGACGCCCGGGTCAGCGGATGCACCGGCGGCGATCCGCGGTCTGCGCGCCCTCGCCCTCGCCCAGGTGCCTGGCGCAGACCCTTCCAGCTGGGCTGGGGTGCTCGAACCGTCGACACGAGAGCCTCTTTTTGACCGCGAGGATCCGGAACGACCTGTGTCGGTCTCTCCGAGTCGACTAGAAACCTTTGAGCGATCGCCGCTGGACTGGTTTATTGACGCCGTGTCGGGCTCGACAACGAGCGCGGCAACGGGGATCGGCACTCTGGTGCACTGGGTACTCGAGAACGCACGCGATTCCGATCCGGAGGTGTTGTGGGCGGCGCTGGAGTCGCGGTGGCCGGAACTGGTCTTCGAATCGACGTGGCTTGGCGAGCGTTCTAAGCGCAGTACGCGCCAACTCGTGGAAGGGCTGGCCGAGTACCTGGCTGATTTCGAGCGCGCAGGGGGAGCGGTGCTGGCTCGAGAGCGGAGGTTCGAGATCGACATACCACCTGCCCGCGTGCGCGGCTCGATCGATCGTGTTGAGCGCGCGTCCGACGGAACCGTGACCATCGTCGATCTGAAAACCGGTCGCGCCGTGCCGCGGCAGGCTGACATTGCCGAGCACGCTCAGCTCGGCAGCTATCAGCTCGCGGTGGCGAGCGGAGCGGTCGAATCGGTCGGTCCGGTTGCGCGGGGAGGAGCGAAGCTGCTTTTCGTCGCGAAGGGCGTCCGTGGCAAGCGCTACCGCGAGGTCGTGCAACCGCAGTGTGGTGAGGACGAACTTGAACGCCTTCGCGAACGGATCCGCGTCGCTGCGACGGGGATGGCTGCTACCGAGTTCCCGGGGCTGCTCGACGCTGTGCCGTTCTCAGCCACAGACGCACTGCGTTATCGAATTCACGCGGTCCCCGAGGTCTCAAGCGACGGTCATCTACTCACGGGCGATGCGTGCGACGCCGAGACCCATCTCGAGGAGGAACTGTGATTGACGCTCTCACTATCGCCGAACGCCTCAAACTGCTCCCGCCCACCCCCGAGCAGCGCGCGGTGATCGAGGCACCGCTGGCTCCGGCGCTCGTCGTTGCGGGTGCAGGTAGCGGCAAGACCGAGACGATGGCTCACCGCGTCCTCTGGTTGCTTGCAAACGGTCTGGCCGCCCCCTCCGAAGTGCTAGGTCTCACCTTCACTCGCAAAGCAGCGGCTGAACTCGGCGAGCGGATCAGTCGTCGCATCGATCAGCTCAGCGCGGCGGGGTTGCTCCCATCGGCGCGAGGGGAGCCGAGCCCCGACCCGTTCGAAGCGCCAACCATATCTACCTACAACGCCTTCGCAAACACGATTTTTCGCGACAATGCTGTGCTCATTGGGCGTGAGGGTGACGCGACCGTTCTCTCCGAGGCCTCGGCATGGCATCTGGCGAGAAGCATTGTTGTCGGCACGGAAGACCCGCGGATTCTCGACATCGACGCCGGGATCGACCGCGTGACTGATCTCGTCCTGTCTCTCGCACACGAGCTGGCGGACAACCTTGTCGATCCGGACGAGGTGGTCGCCTTCGCAGAAGAGTTCCTTCGCGTGGAGGAACTTCCGCGCGGGTCCAGCGGTTCCGGTCTCTACAGTGACGTTAAACGGGCGCTCCAGACGGTCACTGCTCTGCCGGTGCTCATCGGGCTCGCCGAGCGCTTCCAGGAGGCGAAAGCTCGGCGCGGTTTCGTGGAATTCTCCGATCAGGTCGCGCTTGCGCTGCGCCTCATTGAACGCGCGCCGCGCCTTATCGACGAGTATCGGAGTCGATACCGGGTGGTGCTCCTTGACGAGTACCAGGACACCTCGGTTGTGCAGACCCGTCTGCTCGCCCGACTCTTCGCTGAACACGCAGTGATGGCAGTCGGTGACCCGCACCAGTCCATCTACGGTTGGCGTGGAGCGAGCGCGGGGGGTCTTCGCCGCTTCGGCGTCGACTTTGGCCAGGCTGCGCGCTTCTCCCTGAGCACGAGCTGGCGGAACGGGCACCGCGTGCTCGAAGCGGCCAACGCGATAGTCGCTCCATTGCACGAGCTTGGCGGAGTCGCTGTTGATCGACTGTCCCCGAGTCCCGCCGCGAGCGGCCATCCCGTTGAGTTCACCTTTCCTGAGACCATCGACGATGAGGCGGATGATGTCGCGCTTTGGCTCGCCGGACATCTGGCCGGGGCAGCGGAGCCTCCTTCTGCCGCGGTGCTCTTCCGCGTCCGCGCGCACATGGACCGCTTTGCGGAGGCTCTTGCTCGGCATGGTGTCCGCTACCACATTCTCGGCATCGGTGGGCTGCTCCGCCAACCCGAGATTGCCGACCTTGTTGCCGCGCTCACCGTGGTGGAGGATCCTGCCGCAGGCAGCGAACTGGTGCGTTTGCTTGTCGGCGCGCGCTGGCGTATCGGGGTGCGCGACCTCGGGGCGTTGCGCGACCTTGCCTCCTGGCTTGCCTCCCGTGACCACGCCCACCGTGTGCTCCCGGAGAATGTGCGCGAACGAATGCGCGCTTCCGTCACCGAAGGCGAGGGCGGATCGATCGTCGAGGCTCTCGATTTCATTGCCGCCCGCAGGCGAGACCAGGACGGTACCCTCCAGCATTCGGCGCTGGCCGCCTTCAGTGCGGAAGGTCTGCGTCGGCTGTATGAGGCGGGGACGCTTTTCGCCCGCCTCCGCACCCATTCGGGTCTCGATCTGCGTGATTTCGTCACCCTCGTCGAGCAAGAACTTGCGCTCGACATCGAGGTCGAGGCCAATGAGACACGCAGCGACGGGCACCTCCATCTCGAGGCGTTTCAGGAGGCGGTCGCCGGCTATCTCCAGACCGATGACCGTGGCGCGGGCACTGGTTCGACCCTCCGGGGATTTCTGCGCTGGCTGGCGCTCGCCGACAAGCGCGACGGCCTCGCCCCGCGGCCAGAAGATCCTGAGCCTGGCACCGTGCAGTTGTTGACCATCCACGGGTCAAAAGGACTGGAGTGGGATCTGGTCGCGGTCCCTCGGCTGGTCGAGGACGAACTCCCCAGCAGACCGGTCGAGGGCTTCCGCGGCTGGCTGCGGCTCGGTGCACTGCCTTATGCATTCCGTGGCGATGCTGCCGAGCTCCCCGACCTCCCTTGGAAGACCTGCACAACGCACAAAGAGTTGGTCGATGCGATGAAGGCGTTCGGCGATACCCTGGGCCGTCGCCATGAGGTCGAGGAGCGTCGGCTCGCCTACGTCGCTCTCACCCGCGCACGCCACCACCTGCTGCTTAGCGGTTCCTGGTGGGCTGGCCAGACCCAGCCCCGCCGCCCGAGCACGTTCCTCCGCGACATCGCCGAGGCTGGCACGATCCCGCCGCCCCCGGAAGAGCCGGGCCATACTGAGAATCCGCACGATCAGGCGCCCCGAACGTTCCGTTGGCCGCACGATCCGCTTGGCTCGCGTCGCGATCGGGTGCGCGCTGCTGCCGCACGTGTCCGGGCGGCCGAGCCGGCTCTGCTCGGCACCTGGGGAAACGACATCACACTGCTGCTCGCCGAACGTGCCGAGCGCCTCACTCGCGGGACATCGCTCGTCCTGCCTACGCGCATCCCTGCCTCGCGTTTCAAAGACATTGTGACCACGCCGGACGCCGTTGCGGCACAGCTGCGTCGTCCGATGCCCGAGCGTCCTTACCGCCAAACCCGGCTCGGCACGACCTTCCACTCCTGGGTGGAGAACCGTTTCGGTGTCCACGGCGAGGCGGAGGCGGTCGACACTTTTCTCGACGAACGTGACACCTTCGGCGAGACGACTCTCGAGCAAGAGAAACTCGCCGCGCTGATTGAAACTTTTGAGCGCTCGGAGTGGGCCGACCGGCGTCCGGAAGCGGTAGAAATCGAAATTCATCTTCAGGTCGCCGGTCACATGGTGATCTGCAAGCTCGATGCTGTCTACCCCACGGACGACGGCTTTCAGATCGTGGACTGGAAAACCGGGCGTGCGCCCCAGAACGCGACTGATCTCGAACTCAAGCAGTTCCAACTTGCGCTGTATCGGCTAGCGTTCTCCCGCTGGCGTGGTGTGCCACTCGAGAACGTTGACGCGGTGTTCTACTTCGTGGCCGATGACCTCGTCTTGCGGCCCGAACGTTTCTACTCCGAGCGGGAACTTGCCGCGTCGCTGTCCTCCGTCACCGGGGCGAGCCCGCGGCCATGAAGTGGCGAATCCGTTCGTGCGCCGGGGGTCCGGTTGAGGAGCTCCTCCACCTCAGAGACTTCGAGCACCGTCCCCGTGTCGATCGACAGCGGTGCCGAAAGGTCGCTCAACACGCTATCGACCACAACGTCGAGCATCCCGACCGCGTCATCAACGATGGCAGAATCGTTGCTTTCGACGCCGTGCAACAGCCACCGCGCGAGTTCCAACTCGGCGTACAGCTGAGCTCGCTGACGAAGAGTGCGGTCGAGAGTTCCCGCCCGCATCCGCGAATAGGCCGACAAAGCGGTCTCACAGCCGGATGCGCTCAGCAGCCAGTGCACGTCACGAGCAGGGTCACCGACCTGCAGCGCGGCCCACCCCAGCACCGCAGACACTGCGTCTCCAGAACGAAGAAAGGAGTCCGCGGTCATTGAACCGTGTATGACCGTGGGATCAAATTGCCAGAGTGCCTCGTCCGACGAGGCCGACTCCCAGCGAGCTACGAGCGCGGCTGGTACGTGACCAGTATCGGCAGCACGTTCACTCACTGCGACCGCTTCGTTAAGGCTCTCCTGTGCGCTGGAAACCGGCAATCCCGCCTCCTGCACGAATGAAGCCGGTAGCGAGTGGACCGCGCCGATCGCCCGTCCGACAGAGTCGGCCACACCGCTGTCTGCAGAAACATCCTCGATGAAGAGGCGTTCTCCCTCCAAATACTCGTAGACCACCGCGCGTATGCCGTCACGGTCCATCTGTCCAACGACGTTGTGCAGGTCAAACGGGAGACGGCTACGGATGCCCGCTGTCAACGCGCCCAGGGCAACCGTGTCTCCCAGCTGTTCTTGGGTGGCAGATTCCGACGTCGGAACCCGGATCACCAGCCGCGTTCCATCGTGGGTCGTCAAGAGTGCCGAGTCAAAGTCGCCGTGCGTTGACGACGTAAAGTCGTGCACGGAGCGCACATTGAGACCCTCGACAGCCGAGGTGGCCAGCGCGGCTAGAGTGAGGGAGGATCGGGCCATGCGTTCCAGGGTAGGCGGAGGTAGGTCGGCCAGCTCGCCGCCACGCGCTGTCCTGCTCAGTCAGGTCCCGTCTGTGCGGCGGGGCTCGCGGGCTCGTTACGAAATGGAATCTGGATGCCACTGCGCTTTGCTGATCGTCTCCCGCTTGCGCGTCACGCGGTGGACCGCGACAACCTGGCTCGCTCACGTCCGCTGCTCTACGACGAGCTTCTTGCCGATCCTGCGACCCGAGTCCTTGTGCTGTGGAACGACCGAACGCTGATCGAGGGTGACCGGCTCGACCTTCGCTGCGCTGACGAGGTGACCTCGGGGACGCTACGGGTCTATCTCGGACGTACGACGATCAGTGCGGAGGGGGAACCAGCCGGTACACCAGTGATCGCGACAGTGCTCACCGAGACTGCGGCGGCCGAACTCGAGTCGGACCAGACACGGTGGAGCCTTTTGCGCCCGGTTGCCGATCGCCTCAGCAACCGCGATATTGGCCTCTTCACGGAGGCTCTCGCCATCGTCAACTGGCACACCTCGCACCGTTATTCGCCGCGAACCGGTGAGCCGACGATTATCGAGCAGGGTGGTTGGCTCCGCCGGTCGCCCGGTGACGGTAGTCAGGTTTTCCCCCGGATTGATCCGGCGATTATCGTTCGCGTTCTCGATCACGACGATCGGATTCTGCTTGGCTCCAACGTGTTGTGGGACGCGGAACGCTTTTCCTTGCTGGCCGGTTTTGTCGAGCCGGGAGAGTCACTTGAGGCAGCCGTAGTCCGCGAGGTCAGAGAAGAATCGGGGATGCGGGTGAGTGACCCGCAGTACCTGGGTTCGCAGCCGTGGCCATTCCCTGCCTCGCTCATGATCGGCTTCTCCGCCCGTCTCGCCTCCGACCAGGACCCCGCCGATCTGCTACCTGACGGCGAGGAAATCGTCGAGTTGCGTTGGTTCAGTAGACAGGATTTGCGTAACTCGCTCACTTGGCTTCTCCTGCCGCCCCGCTCCTCAATCGCTCGTGTGATGATCGAGGACTGGTATGGCAGCGAGCGAGAAAACAGCGTGCTCCCGTCGTGACGACCCTTCTCGATGGACTCGATGAGGGGCAGCGCGAGGTTGCGGAGGCGCTCCTTGGGCCGGTCTGCGTTCTTGCCGGTGCCGGTGCCGGCAAGACCCGTACCATCACCCACCGCATTGCGCACGGTGTCGCGATGGGGGTGTACACACCGGCGCGAGTCATGGCGCTGACTTTCACGAGCCGTGCTGCGGCCGAATTGCGTTCACGACTGCGTGTGCTCGGGGCGGGAGGCGTCCAGGCGCGCACTTTCCACGCCGCGGCGCTCTCGCAGCTCAGTTACTTTTGGCCGCAGCTCGTCGGCGGAACCGTGCCGCGCCTGGTTGAGGGTAAGGCGAGAGTGCTTGCGCACGCGGCGGAACGCCTCCGTCTCACTGTCGATACCGCGACATTGCGTGATCTCTCGGCCGAAATCGAGTGGCGCAAAGTGTCGGCGCTCTCGTTGGAAGACTATGCGTCGGCAGCGCGCACCCGCGTCCTGCCTGGGCAGCTCACGCTCGAACAGACTGTGGCCCTTCTCGAAGAATATGAAGGTCTGAAAGACCAGCGCCGCCAGATCGACTTTGAAGATGTTCTCTTGGCTACCGCGGGAATGCTCGAGTCGGAGCCCGCCATGGCTATGCAGGTGCGCGAGCAATATCGCTTCTTCGTCGTGGACGAGTACCAGGATGTCAGTCCGTTGCAGCAGCGATTGCTCGAATTGTGGCTCGGCGACCGGAGTGACCTTTGTGTGGTGGGTGACGCGAGTCAGACCATCTACTCCTTCGCTGGCGCGCGCGCCGAGTACCTGCTCAATTTCGCCTCCCGCTGGCCAGGAGCGACCATGGTGCGACTCGAGGACAACTACCGTTCGACGACGCCGATCGTGCAGATGGCCAATCGTTTGATGCGAGGGCGTCCCGGAGCACTTGTGCTTCGTGCGGTTGCTGCGGACGAAGCGCCTGAACCGGTTATTGATGCCTATCCCGACGATATGGCGGAGGCGCGGGGTGTGGCCACGCGAGTTACTGCCGACGTAGAGGCGGGAATACGCCTCTCCGATATTGCTGTGCTATTCCGCACCAACAGCCAGTCGGCGGCAATTGAACACGCTCTGCAGGAGCGCGGCGTGAGTGTGCGCCTGCGGGGCGGGAAGCGTTTCTTTGATCGACCCGAAGTCACACAGGCAGTCATGCAGCTGCGGGCGGCCTCGGTCTCGATCGCGGGAGAGCCACTGTTCAAGTCAGTCAGCGATGTCTTGCGTTCGCTGGGTTGGAGCGCAGAGCCGCCGTCGGCACCGGGGGCGGTACGTGAGCGATGGGAGTCGCTGGATACTCTCGCCCGCCTGGTTGACGAGGCGCCCCCCGGGTGCTCATTTCGTCAGTTCACCGACGATTTGCTTGCTCGGCAGCAGACGCACCACGAGCCGGAACATGCAGCTGTGACCCTGGCGACCCTGCACTCAGTCAAAGGCCTGGAGTGGGAGTCGGTGCACCTGATGGGATTGGCTGAGGGATTGGTCCCTCTCTCCTATGCAGTGGGTCATGAAGCGATTGACGAGGAGCGCAGGCTCCTCTATGTGGGAATTACTCGCGCTAGGCAGCGACTGCGTTTGTCGTGGGCGCGTTCCACCGCGGGCCGCATCATACGGCGGGAGCCGTCGCGTTTCCTCGCAGAGATCGGCATGCGCAGCCGGGATGCGGTTCCCGTGTCCGTTCCGTGAACAAACCGGAGGCATCGGTGTAGCTGCGTTCCGCCGCCTGAAGTCCTTTCCACCCTGCGTATACCCGGCGTAGAACAGCGTCACTGGCGACCACGGCCATCGCTGCGCTCGCCAGTGGGGTCCGGGTGGGCGCGCGTGCACCGAGGAGCTGGATGGCTAGCCGTGGCCAGTCCGGGTCGAGGTCGATCCGGTCGAGCGCGGCGCAGTGCAGGCAGGGACCTACCCCGGGCTCGACTAAAGGACCGATCCGCACCGTTTCGTCACCGAAGACGACGGCGAGGTGTGGAACGTCGCCCGCCAGCCAGTGCGCGGCGCGAGCCGGTGCTATCGCGAAGTCAGCGATGATCACGGCCAGGTCTGGCCGTGCGTCCTCGGGCAGTAATTCGCAGCCTTCTCCGCGCAGCAGGGTGCGCAGCGCATCGGCGGTAGAGCCGCCTCCTTCGACGACAACTTGCGGCGCCGGGGGAGGAGACAGGGTGCTGCTGCGCACTAGCACCGGTCGCAGCGCCGCCAACAGTTCGTCCACACGCTCGTGGGAGGCGCCGGCTCTGAGCGCAATCTGACGGATGGTTCCTGCGCTGGTGCCCACACGGAGGGCATCCAGCAGCAGCTCCTCCGGATACCCGACGCCATCGAGCACGACTCGTGGTCGGTCGAGGCCAACCTGCAGTGTCGTCGCAGATCGCCAGATCAGGGGAAAGCGTTCATCGAGCCGGAGGACCATGGGCCGATCATGGCCGAAATTCGTCCGGTACCTCGAGAACTGTCCACAGGGCATCCGCGAGCGAGCACGTGTCAGATCGGGTGGTCGCCCGTGGGCGCAGGGCCCTCGTCGGTGTCGTCGCGCGACGATGTTCCGTTTAACAGATCCTCGAGTGCCCGGTCGATGTCGTCGGGCTCAGGAGTTTCTCCACGGGCCTGCGCGCTGAGCCGCGCTACCAGCGTGCTCGGGTCGTCCAGGTCATCCGAGCTGGGCAACAGATCCGGATGCGACCAGAGATTGTCGCGCGCTCGAGGTCCGACCGCATCGGTGACGGCTTGCCACATCGCGGCGGCATCTCGCAGGCGGCGCGGGCGTAGTTCTAACCCCACGAGGGTCGCAAACGCCGATTCGGCGGGCCCTCCTGAGGCGCGACGGCGGCGCACCGTTTCCGCTATCGCTCCGGCGCTCGGCAAGCGCGTCGTGGCAGCGGCGGTCACGACATCGACCCAGCCCTCGATGAGCGCCAGCATCGTTTCGAGACGACCGTGAGCGGCGAGCTGTTCCTCTGTTTTGGGAGGAATCAGTGCGCCGGAGGTCACGGCATCACGCAGTTCCTGCGGGTTCGTCGGGTCGAAGTTTTCGGCGAGTTCTTCCAGGAGCCTGGTGTCGATTCTGATCTCGTGCGCGAAGTCGGTGATCTGCGAGATCAGGGCGAGTCTCAGCCACTTGCTGTGACGGAACAGTCGCGCGTGCGCGAGTTCTCGTACCGCCAGGTAAATCTGTATTTGGTCGACCGGGATATCGAGCCCTTCGCCGAACCCCGCCACGTTCTGCGGGAGGATCGCGGCAGCGTTTTCCTCTAGCAGTGGGATACCGATGTCGCCCCCCGAGACGACTTCGGCCGCGAGTTGCCCTACGACTTGGCCGAGTTGGAGCGCGAAAAGTGTCCCGCCGATGCTGCGCATCATCCCTTCGGCTCCGGCGATCATTGCCTGCATTTCCTCCGGTGCCTGGTCGCGCATCACCCGGGTGAGGGCATCCGAAATACTCAGCGCGACCGGTTCGGCAAGCTGGGTCCATACCGGCATGGTCAGTGCGATCCATTCCAGACGGCTGAGTGAGCGCGGCGAACGACTTATCTCTGAGACATAAGCGACCTCATCGAGCCAGAGCGCTGCAACACCGAACGCCCCATCGTAATCAGCCCGAACTGAGTCGGTCACCGAGACGGAGTCGGCGCGTGCCAACTCCGTGGCCTGCTGTACTGCCAGTGCCCAATTTATGCCGCTCGCGCTGTTGTTCTGCATCGCGCGTTGCAGCTGTGCAAAAAGGTTGTGCAGCGCGACGGGGTCGTTGGGGAGCCCGGCAGCGCCCGCAAGCTGCGCCGGATCGACGGGTCCGTTCCCGGACAGGAACTGTCGGAGCAGCTCGCGGAATTCATCTTCCGGGCCGCTGCCCGTGTTGTCCGCACTGTCGCCATCGGCCATTCCGATCAGCCTTCCGTCGTCGTGAATCAGGTCGGAGTCCAGTGGCGAGCGTCCGTTATCGGGCGCTGTATGCCGCACGACTCGCAGTCGTGCAAGCTACGTTATCTTGGGCGTCGTGCGCCGAGATGTAGAGAGGGCCGTCGTCGGCCTACCTACTTCAGCCCGCCGCGAACAATCCGGTTCCGTTGTCCGCGCACACTGAGAAAGGCCCCCTGTGACGCTCTTTTCTGCCTGCCCAGGCCCTCCGTCTTCGCGTCGGCGCAGTTGGGTAGGACCAGCCGTGCTCGTTACCGGGATTGCTCTGGTAGCCGGGTTGGGAATCACCCCCGCGCCGTACGTTATCGAGCAGCCGGGCCCGGTGTACAACACCCTTGGTTCGAACAATGACGTACCTCTGATCTCCATCCCCGACCACGTCACATATCCGACCTCGGGGTCTCTGGACATGCTGACTGTCTCGATCGTCGGCGACCCGGACGGTGTGAGTAGCTGGCTCGATGTTGCACGTGCCTGGTTTGATCCCACCAAGGCGGTTGTTCCGGTGGAACAGGTTTTTCCGCGCTCGATTTCCTTGCAGCAGCGCGACGAGCAATCTCAAGTTCAAATGACCAATTCCCAACAGGAGGCGATTGCCGCCGCTCTCAGGACTCTCGGGTACCAGGTCACTCAGCATGCGGCTGTGGGGCAGGTGCTTGATGGCTCGCCCGCCGCCGGTGTCCTCGACGCAGACGATGTTGTCCTTGCTATTAACGGCGCTCCCGTCACCGATGGTTCCGCCGTCCGCAGTGCAGTACAGGAGGCGGGTACTCAGCGACCGGTAAGATTGACTATTGAGCGGAAAAATGACAAGCGGGAGGTGGAGATTAATCCGGTTGAGCGAGATGGTGTTCCGGTTATCGGTATTGTCATTAAGGTTACTTTTGATTTCCCCTTTGCTGTGAACATCCGTCTCGATAAGGTCGGCGGTCCGAGCGCCGGGATGATGTTTGCGCTCGGGATTATCGACAAGATCACCGACGGACAGCTCACTGGAGGCGCGGCAGTTGCGGGCACGGGAACGATTGACGCTGTCGGCGCGGTGGGACCAATCGGTGGCATCAGACAAAAGCTCTACGGGGCCAAGGATGCCGGGGCACGCTACTTCCTCGCCCCGGCGGATAACTGCAACGAAGTTGTCGGTCATGTTCCCGATGGAATCGATGTGCTCAAAGTGTCCACTCTCACGGAGGCGCTCGCCGCGCTGAAGGGAATCGCATCCGGTGACATTTCCTCCCTTCCTACCTGTAGTGGGACGAAGCCGGTCAACTGACTCTCGCTCACGAATTGACCGGCAGACGGTGAGGGCGACAGTCGCATAGCATGGGTCACCTCCCTCACACATATTCTCGACAGCGAGAGGTCCCCTCGTGAGTTCCACAGCACCCAAAGCCGCCCAGCGGAAACGACGCAGCGTCGTCGCCGTCACCGTCGTGGTGGTAGCCGCTCTGGTGATGATGTTTTTCGTCTTCGCCGGACTCTATGCCGACATCCTTTGGTACGACCAGCTCGGGTTCCTCTCGGTGCTCACGACGCAGTGGGCCGCGGTGGGCGGTTTGTTTGTCCTGGGCTTTTTCGCGATGGCCATTCCTGTTTTCGTGAGCCTCATGCTCGCGTATCGGCTGCGACCGGTTTACGCCAAGCTGACCTCGCAGATCGATCGTTACCAGCAGGTCATCGAGCCGTTGCGTCGTGTGGCGGCCTTCGGTATCCCCACGGTTTTTGGCCTCTTTGCCGGAATATCGTCAGCCGCTCAATGGAAAGTCGCCCTTACTTTTTGGAACCGCACGCCATCGGGGATCGCGGACCCACAGTTCAACCTGGACACGTCGTTTTATATCTTTGAACTGCCTTTTTATAGGAATGTGGTCGGTTTTGCGTCGATTATCCTCATTCTTTCGGCTCTTTCTGCTCTTGCTACGAGTTATCTCTATGGAGCGATTCGGTTTGCCGGCCGTGATATTCGTATGGCTAAGGCGTCGCGAATACAACTGGCGGTGATCGCGTCGCTCTACCTGTTTGTTCAGGCGCTGAGCCTGTGGCTCGACCAATTCTCCACGTTGACCCGTCAGGGCCCCCGTATCACGGGGGCGACCTATTCTACGGTCAACGGGACTATTCCTGGTTTGCAAATTCTCGCTGGTATCGCGGCGTTCGTTGCTATTCTCTTCGTTGTCACTGCTTTTATCGGCCGCTGGCGGTTACCGGTCATCGGTACGGCTCTGCTCATCGTGGCTGGTCTGTTCGTTGGCTCGCTCTATCCCTGGGTCGTCCAAAAGTTTCAGGTCGAACCGAACGAGCGCACGCTTGAGCAGCCGTATATTCAGCGCAATATCGATATGACGCGACAGGCATACGGAGTGGATAAAGTAGAAGTTATTCCCTATGACGCCACGACTAATGCCAAACCTGGAGCGCTTCGCTCCGATGCACAGACTACAGCGAACATTCGCATTCTCGATCCTGCTGTGGTCACTGATGCATTCGGTCAGTTGCAGCAGTTTCGCCAATACTACAAGTTTGGCGACACGCAAAAATCCCTTGATGTCGATCGCTACTCGATTAAAGGAGCTACAAAGGATGCTGTTGTCGGTGTTCGTGAACTCAATCTTGCCGGCCTCGGTGCAAATCAGACGTGGTACAACAAGTCCCTCGTATACACCCATGGTTATGGCTTAGTCGCCGCTTACGGTAATCAGCGTTCTGCTGACGGTCAGCCGGTGTTCATTGAGTCCGGAGTGCCTACTACCGGAGATTTGGGTAGCTATGAGCCGCGCATTTACTTCGGTGAGAACTCACCACCTTATTCAATTGTCGGCGGCAACGGATCGCGTGATGTCGAACTCGACTACCCTTCGGGAACAGACGGTGCCCAGCAGACCTACACAACTTTTAAGGGCAACGGTGGACCGACCCTCGACAACGTCCTCAAGAAGCTTGTCTATTCGATCAAGTTCCAGTCCGAGCAGATTTTCCTCTCCGACGGAGTTAACAATGATTCACAGATTCTCTATGATCGTGATCCGGTCCAGCGTGTCCAAAAGGTGGCGCCCTACCTGACTCTGGACTCAGATGCTTATCCCACGATCGTTGATGGTCGCGTAGTTTGGGTTATTGACGGTTACACCACTTCGTCCAATTATCCTTATTCCGAGGTGCAAAACTTACCCCAGTCTATTTCGGCGACAAATGCGCAGCAATCGTCAGATGGCGACATCAATTATATTCGTAATTCAGTAAAGGCGACTGTCGATGCCTACGACGGCAAGGTCACGCTCTATGCCTGGGATACCCAGGATCCGATTGTGCAGACCTGGCAGAAGATTTTCCCGAGCACACTGAAGTCGGTGAGTGACATGCCCGCACAGCTACTGAGCCATGTTCGCTATCCGGAGGATCTGTTTAAAGTTCAGCGTTCTGTGCTCGGTACCTATCACGTCTCTGACGCGGGATCATTTTACTCTCGCGAGGATGCCTGGGCGGCTCCGAATGACCCAACCGCTGCTGCGTCGAGCACGACCAGCTCGTTGCAACCGCCTTACTACCTGACGTTGCAAACGCCCGACCAAAGCACTCCGGCGTACTCGCTGTATTCGACGTACATTCCGGCAAGTGTGCAGGGGGCCCAGACCAGTCGCAACGTTCTCACCGGATATCTCGTTGCCGATTCCGACGCGGGATCGCAGGCGGGTGCGAAGGCGAATGGTTATGGGAAGCTTCGATTGCTCCAACTCCCGAAGGACGACACCGTTCCCGGCCCTGGTCAGGTGCAGAATGCCTTCACGACCGACCCGACGGTTGCGAACGAGCTCAATATTCTTTCCCGCGGCGATACGACGGTGACCCGTGGGAATCTTCTGACCCTGCCAGTCGGTGGCGGTTTGCTTTATGTGCAGCCAATTTATGTTCGTTCGAATGGTGATACCAGTTTCCCGCTACTCAAGAAAGTGTTGGTCGCGTTCGGTGACGGTATCGCTTTCGAAAATACCCTTGACGCCGCACTGGACCGTCTCTTCGGTGGCGATTCTGGGGCGGTTGCGGGCGATACCGGCATTCCAGCAGCGCCTAATTCGGGAGGTGGCGGGAGCGGCACTGGTGGGAGTAGTGCTGGAGATCAGACTGGACTGCAGCAGGCGCTTAAAGACGCACGTGATGCTCTCTCCGCTCGAAATTCGGCCCTCAAATCGGGTGATCTCAGCGCCTTTGCGACAGCAGATAAAAAGCTGACGGACGCGCTTTCGCGTGCTTTGCAAGTCGGTGGTCAGTAAGGCAGGCGCTTCCCGAGCACGATCGGAACTGTGTATGAATAAACAGTGAGGGTCATGGTTACGGTGGGCATCGGATCAGGAACATGGTGAAACCCACCGTCCCGCTTGCGCTGCTCCAAAAATCAGTGTAGTGTTTCACCTTGTGCCGCGGGGTGGAGCAGTTCGGTAGCTCGCTGGGCTCATAACCCAGAGGTCGTAGGTTCAAATCCTGCCCCCGCAACAAGAAGAAAGACCCTCTGACTAGGAGAAATCCGGTTGGAGGGTCTTTCTTTTTTCGTCCCAGATTTCACACTTGACCGCGCGTGTCCGCCTACGGGGTGTGATCACGAGGGCTGCGGGGTGCGCTCAGCCCGGCCCAGAGGTCCGCCTGGCGCTTGTACCGTGTGACGAGTGTCGGCAGGAGGGGCGTCGCCTGCCTGCGTCGCTCGACGATGTCGTCGAGCGACACGATGGCATCGAGGACAGAACGGTGTTCGAACTGGCCAGCTATCTTCTTGGCCTTCCTCCGGACGTTCGCCGGCGTGGGTCCGGAGTCGACGACTGAGTGATGCCAGAGTCGGCTGTGGTGCGCGCAACGGTTGCGGAGGTACACCAGTGTCCGCACCCGGTAGGCAAAGCCTGCCTGCGCTACACCGATGCTGTCCGCGACCTGGTTTGCGAGAGCACCGGTGTCACCGCGTTGAATGCACTTCGAAAGCGT
The DNA here is from genome assembly GCF_000425325.1 of Rathayibacter toxicus DSM 7488. GTDB lineage: Bacteria > Actinomycetota > Actinomycetes > Actinomycetales > Microbacteriaceae > Rathayibacter > Rathayibacter toxicus. Next base: position 40,702 of record NZ_KE384349.1, on the reverse strand, counting down.
GCCAAAGGACCATGCGTCGACAGCAGACCAGATAGGACGTTCCGCGAATAGTTCGTTCTCGTTCGATGTCGAAAATCGCAGAATGTGCCGCTCCTTTGAACGTCGAATGTCGCGGAAAAGAGACTCTACGGTGGGCTCCATGTTGGGAGTGTTTGAGTAAAAGCTGCTGTCGAGGTAGCGCCCGCGGGGACCGTACGCATGTGCGATTACATAGGCTGTGTGGCTGCGAAGAAGGATCTCGGCATACGCGAGATGCCCGGAGAGAATTTTCCTTAGCTCTTCGTCGGCATCGTAGAGAGCGCGTATCTGATCAAACGTGACTCCTGGCAGAAAGTCGTTGTCATCGTCGTGAGGAGCCTTCTGGAAGTAGCGTGCATACCCCGCGAATCGATAGTAATTTTCCGCGGCAAGAAAGGCCTTACACGTGCCCTCGTCGGCAATGGCAAGTTTTCGCTGACGTAGTAGAGCGAGCTGCTCATCCCAGGAGAGGCTGCGCTTCTTTGCCAACGAGCGACCTCAGCTTCCTCATCGTCGAGAAAAAAAGGCCCCTCCCATTTGAGCGTCACATCGCAAACGCGAGTTGGAGAGGCTTGGGAGGGGGTCGATTGCCACCACTGTAGCAGAGTAAGTGGCTCTGCTGGGCGCGCAGAACGCCGACGGGTCACACCCTGTGCGGCGGTATGGTGCGATTTTTTGCGTTCCTCTGAGTGAGCGGCCGAGTTAGTGGGGGACGCTGTTCCCCTCGTCGGTGTGCTCCATCACGACGGCGCGACTGAGGCGGCGGGGACGAACCGCCGCTCGGGCGTCACTTTCTGACGAGAAGCCGTTGTCCCCCGCCATATCTGGTGTGTCGAGAAAGCGTGCGCGGTAGCCTCGACGCAATGTAGAGGGTGCTACTGAGAGGGGTGGGCACGTGGATGATAATTCTCCGTCCCAGGAAGCGGCAGGAGCCGCGGTTTTTCCCACCCGCCGCAGTCTCCGCGAAAAAGCAGCATCCCGCGCCGCTTCTCCTGCCGCCAGCACAGTTCCCCGCGCTGTTCCCGCGCTGTCGGTTGCTCGGACTACCAGCCCTGTGCTGCCCGTCACGAGTCCACGTCGTCGATCGGGTCGCCCCTTCCGCCTGGCTATCAGCACCGGTGCCGTCGCGGTGGTCTCTGGTCTGATCGCCGTCTCGGCGCTGCCCGCCTATTCCGTCGGCCCCGAGTCGGGTTCCCAGGCTGCCGCGCAGGCGAAGCCGCGCGGTTCTCAAAAGCTCATGGTCGCGTCGTCGGCGCAGCAAGAGAAGGTCATCCGTGACTCCTTTACCGCGCCGACGCAAGCGCAATTAGATGAGGCTGCCGCACAGGCCAGGGCGCTCGCTGCCGCGCAGGCCGAGCGGGAAGCGCGGGAGGCGCAGCAAGCTCACGCTGCAAATTCCGGAGGCGCTGATGGCACGAGTTCTGCGGTGACTCCGCGTGCCGAGGGCGACGACTATCCGTGGCGGGATCAGCTCAGCGACGAGCAGGGCGGCGGTCTCTCGCCGCTGCGGTACTACTACCGTGAGTGCGTGGATTTCGTCGCCTGGCGTCTCAACCGTGACCGGGGTTCGACCGGCCCCTTCATCTGGAACTGGGCCACGTTGACTCCCGGAGCCGGGAGCGCTTACGCCTGGGCTGGCCAGTGGGCCACGCACGGCTGGCGCACCAGCGGCACGCCCGTTCCCGGCAGCGTCGCCTGGTTCACCGGGAACCACGTCGCCTACGTCCAATCGGTCAACTCCGACGGCACCGTGTCGCTCGAAGAATACAACTGGGGTCACAGCCACGCCTACAACAGGCGGACGATCCCCGCCTCCAGCGTCGCGCTCTTCCTCTATCCTCCGGCGTGATTCCCGGCTGGTTCCGGACGGCAGTTTTTCGGCGTGCTTCGGCACGCCTCGCCACGATCAGCCGTCGGTTTCGGTGGCCACAGGCGATTCGCTCGGACGAGACAGTGGTGAGTGCGGACGGTGTAGCCGAGAATCCGCATTGGAGTGCCCCTCGCAGCCGCGTCATAAGAAACGCACAGGTTCGATCGACAAGCTATCCACGCTTGGAAGGAGCAGCATCCATGACCGAGAGTCACGAGGGTCCCCGTCAACCAGAGGAACCCACCACGTCGACGCCATCCCAGACCGGCCCGTTCCCCGAGACCGAGCACCCCACCACTCCGTATCCCACGGAGCCTCTCGTCGGAAGCTCTCAGCCGCCCTACACGCCCAACTCGTCGGCAGGCAACGAGGCCCAGGCGGTCGCATCTGCTGACCGTCGTAGTCAGTACGCGCCTCCCGCTGCGGACACCCTGCACGGTGCCGAGCAGCCGTCGAGGTCGAGCGCCTTTGGCCCCGGTGCTGGGCACTCCTCGTCGGAGGCCTCCACTTCTGCGGCGGGCAAGCGACGCGTGGGTGTCGGCGTGGTCGCGGCCCTGGCTATCGGTGCTGTGGTCGGAGGTGTTGCCGGTGCGGGCGTGTTCGGCCTGTGGTCAGCCGCCAACGGCTCGGGAACTGGTGTCGTCTCGGCCGGCGGCGCGCAGACAATTACGGTCAACAATGCCGACAACGCGACCGTCGCGACCGCTGTCGCTGCCAAGGCGACTCCGAGTGTGGTGACGATTGCGGTCAGCGGAGGCTCCTCGGCCGGAACCGGATCGGGCATCGTCCTCTCGCAAGATGGTTATGTCCTCACTAATACGCACGTGGTCACCCTTGACGGTCAGGTCTCGAAGGGGTCAGTTTCTGTCACCACGAGCGATGGTCGAATCTATGCTGCGACTGTTGTCGGTACCGACCCGACGCTGGATCTTGCTGTCATCAAGCTCACCGGTGCGAATGGCCTCACCCCGATTACGTTCGCCGATTCCAGCAAGGTCAACGTGGGTGACAGGGCCGTCGCGATCGGTGCGCCACTCGGTCTTTCCGGCACGGTGACCGACGGCATTGTCAGCGCCTTGAATCGCAGCATCGACGTGGCTTCGTCTGAGGCGCCCAAGGATTCCGGTGACAGCTCAAGCGGAGGGAGCGAGAGCCCATTCAACTTTGACCTTCCCGGTAAGCAGCAGCCGACGCAGGCAAAGAGCAGTATTTCTCTCCCGGTTATTCAAACGGATGCCGCAATTAATCCCGGCAATTCTGGTGGTGCACTGCTCGATAGCGAGGGCGGTCTGATCGGCGTCAATGTCGCCATTGCCAGCGCTGGCCAGTCGTCAAGTTCAAGCGGACAGTCCGGCAATATTGGCGTCGGCTTCGCCATTCCGAGTGCGGTCGCTCAGCGCATCTCGAAGGACATTGTCGCCAGTGGTTCGGCCAGTCACGGTCTGCTCGGTGCTTCCGTAACCGACTCGACCCAGGATGTGCTGGGCGCCAAGATCCGCGAGGTCACGGCCGGAGGCCCGGCACAGGCTGCCGGGCTTGCTGCGGGCGATATCCTCACCAACATTGCCGGTGCTCCGGTGACGAGTGCCTCCGATCTGACCGCCCAGGTCCGCGCGCAGGCGGCCAACAGCAAGGTCGATCTCACGTATGTGCGTGATGCCAAGACCGTTAAAGTGCAGGTAACGCTCGGCCAGATGGCTTCTCACTGAGCCATTCGAGCTGCGACAGCCCCCGAGGACCCGTTCTCGGGCGGCTGTCGTGTGCCAGAGCTGTAGTGAGCAGGCTCAGGGCCGCGACCCAGGCCGGATACCTGCGCCGAGCAACAGTCGGCGGGAGCACGCGTGCTGGTTTCGCGGGATGAAAGGGCGCTCGCCTAGGCATTGGCTTATCGCCTAGCATCAGGGAGAGCCGCCCGTCAGGGCCTTGAAAGGACGACGGTGTTGGATCTGACGCAATTTCCGCCTCCCGAGTCTTCTCGCGCGGAGGATCCGACACCGGAGGTTCTTCGCGACGCGGTCCGTCGTCGTCTCGACGAGCGAACGCTGGCCGACAGCGAGTTCACCGCGCGGCTTAATAGCCATCTCCCGCGACTAGTCGAACTGCTGGCGACGGTATACCGAGACCGTGCGGACCTCGTCGAGCAGCTGGTCGCCCTTGTCGAACTTGCAGCGGTCTCGTGGGCGGAGCGCTCGGATGACCTGCGTGCCCTCGACCGCGACCGCGAGCAGCATCCCGACTGGTTTCTCTCTCACACCTCCCTGGGCGGGGTCTGTTATGTCGACCGTTTTGCGGGAGACCTCGATGGTCTGCGCGCTGAGATCCCCTATTTCCTCGACCTCGGGCTGAACTATTTGCACCTGATGCCGATCTTCGACGCGCCAGAGCGGGAGTCGGACGGAGGCTATGCCGTCTCGAGCTATCGACGTGTGCGCCCCGACCTCGGCGAGATGGAGCAGGTGCGTCTCCTCGCTGCCGAGTTGCGCGCACACGGCATCGCTCTCGTGGTCGACTTTGTGTTCAATCACACTTCGAATGAGCACGAGTGGGCCCGCCGCGCTGCGGCAGGAGAGAAACGTTTTGAAGACTATTATTGGATTTTCCCCGATCGTGAGCAGCCCGACGCTTATGAACAGACCACTCGCGAGATTTTCCCGGACGACCATCCCGGCTCGTTCGTGCAACTCGAGGATGGTCGTTGGGTCTGGGCGACATTCCACCGTTACCAGTGGGATCTGAACTACGCCAACCCTGAAGTGTTTCGGGCAATGGCAGGAGAAATGCTCTTTCTCGCCAACCAAGGCATCGAGGTGCTCCGAATGGACGCCGTTGCCTTCATCTGGAAGGAACTCGGTACGACCTCGGAGTCGCGGCCGGAGGCGCACCTGCTGCTTCGCGCTTTCAACGAGGTCTGTCGTTTGGCCGCGCCGTCGCTGCTGTTCAAGTCGGAGGCGATAGTGCACCCTGACGAGGTCCTCGAATACATCAATGTCGAGGAGTGCCAGCTCTCGTACAATCCGCTACAGATGGCGTTGATGTGGGAGGCGCTGGCAACGCGTGACGTGCGCCTCCTCTCGCAGGCGCTCCAGCGTCGCCACGCTCTTCCGGCGAGCACGGCCTGGGTCAACTACGTGCGTGGACACGATGATATCGGCTGGACCTTCTCGGACGAGGACGCCGCCGAGCTGGGGATCGACGCTGCCGGGCATCGGCGCTTTCTCAACGACTTTTACACCGGCCGTTTCGAGGGCAGTTATGCGCGTGGCGTGCCGTTCCAGGAGAATCCGCGCACGGGCGACTGTCGGGTCTCTGGCACGACTGCGTCGCTTGCTGGAATAGAGGCGGGGGATGTGTATGGTGTTGATCGAGTGCTGCTCGTGCACTCGATCGCGTTGAGCACCGGCGGACTCCCACTGATCTACCTCGGTGACGAGGTCGGACAGCTTAACGATTACGGTTACCGCGATGATCCGACGACGGCCGACGATTCTCGTTGGGTCCACCGCCCGCGTCGCTCTGTCCAGCGTTACGCCGAGCGTGAAACTCCGGGAACTCCGGCGAGTGAAATCTTTGGTGGGCTTGCGCGTCTGATCGCAATTCGCGCATCCGTATCGTTATTCGCCGGGACGGCGCTCACGGTGTTTGATGCCGTCAATTCGCATGTGCTCGGGTATCAGCGGCCGGGCGAGGGTGAGGCGCTGCTGGTGTTAGCAAATGTGTCGGAGCAGGTGCAGGAAGTCGCGCCTGAGCGTTTCGGCGGGTTCGACTCACTGGCGTCCGATTTGGTGACGGAGACAACGCTCGACCTGCGCGACGGAGTCCGGCTCGCTCCGTTGCAGTTTGTCTGGCTGCGGGTGACACCTCGGTGAGTTGCGTGGTGATGCCGTGTCGGCGATGTCCAGCGAGAGGGCAGGGCATCATCCCTATTACGCTCGAGGCATGAACTCGCCACACCGTATTGCTCGCTTCCGTCGACGCCACGTGGTGGAGAGCCCTCCCGCAGTCGAGCCGGATGTGGTGGCGTCGAGTGACCGGGCCAGACCGGCCTTTTCTATCCATTCTTTTCGCATCGGGCTTTTCGGAGGGCTTGGCGTTTTGGTCGCGCTGGGAATCGGCGGCCTCGTGGTTGAGTTGGGCACGGTGCTCACCTACATTTTTGTCGCCCTGTTCTTTGCGCTCGGGTTGGACCCGTTGGTGTCCTGGCTCGAGGATAAGAAACTACCGCGTCCTTTGGCGATCACTGCGGTCTTTGCGGCGGTATTGCTGCTTTTTGTCGGCCTGCTGGTCTACATCATCCCCATTCTGGTCGAGCAATTGACCCTTTTCATCACCAGTGCCCCGCAGATCGTCAACGACATTGCGTCGCAAGAGTGGGTTATTGACCTTGAGCAACAGCTGCGTGGTGTGGTCAAGGTGGATGAGTTGATTCAGGGTGCGCAGGGTTTTATCGGCAACCCAAACAATCTGCTCTCGCTGGGCGGTGGATTACTGGCGGTTGGCACCGGGATTGCCAGTGGGGTGACGGGTTCTGTCATCGTGCTCATCCTCACGCTCTACTTTCTTGCCTCGCTTCGCTCGATGAAGGCCGCGGCTTATCGCTTCGCACCCGCCTCGCATCGGGTGGCAGCGCGGGAGGTCGGTGATGAGATCACCGGCGCGGTGGGACGCTACGTGGTCGGGCAGGTGTCGCTTGCGGCGGTCAACGGAGTGCTGAGCTTCATCATGCTGCTGGTTATCGGAGGTCCGGTGCCGGCGCTGCTTGCCTGCGTCGCGTTCCTCGGTTCGCTGATACCGCTGGTGGGCACGCTCTCGGGAGCGGTCATCATCTCGCTCGCTTGTCTGCTGATTTCGCCGGTCACCGCGTTCACCGCCGCTATCTACTACCTCATTTACATGCAGGTGGAGGCGTATGTACTCAGCCCTCGGATCATGAACCGTGCTGTCTCGGTGCCGGGCGCCATTGTGGTGATCGCTGCGGTCGCCGGAGGAACGATCGCCGGAGTACTCGGTGCGCTCGTGGCTATCCCCGCTGCTGCGTCGGTGATCATCATTGTGCAGAAGGTTGTTTACCCGCGTCAGGATCAGAAATAGCGTTCAGCTGCACGGCGGCTGGCGAGCCTCCGCCACGGTGACGAGAGTTCCCGAGTGCACTCAGCCTGTGGGTATGCCTCGGGTCTCGGGCGCTGCGAGTACGAGGGTATTTCCGAATGCCTCCGGGGCGGGGCCGAAGGCGGCGCGGGCGCTGCGGATGACCTGACGGCCGAGGAGAGCGTTGCCGACGCCCCCGATCGCGGCGCCGACTCCGAACGGCATGGCACGTCCGACGATGCCTGTGCCCTGTTGCTTCACAAAGTGTCGGGTAAAGGAGCGCCTGGCGCGTTCCGCAACCTCACTGACGAGGAACGAGGGAAGCCCCCTGGTGAGGACCGAACCCCAGTACTGGTTCACTCCGCCTCCACCGGTGGCATGGGTCACCACCTGGCGGACGAGATCGCTGCCGGAGGAGCCCATCATCAGGGTGAGCACGAGGGCGCGGGCGCGCTCCGGTTCGTCAAGGCGGATGCCATGTACTTCTGTGACCGATTGCGCGAACAGGGCGCTCGCTTCGAAGAACCCCGCTGCTCCCACTCCTGACAGTGCAAGGGCGGCGGCCGTGCCGATTCCGGGCACAACCGCGGTCGCACCGATGCTAGCCCCACCCACCGCGAGACTAGAAAGATACTGTCGTTCCAGCGAGGCGATGATCCGCTCGGGAGTTGCGGCCGGACGGCGGCGGCGCAACGCCCGGATGTTGGCACGTACCGCCGGTTGCTGTAACGCAAGCAACCGGTCAACGAGCCGGGCAATCTGGGTGTCAGGGACGGCTCGGGGCTTCTCGACGTCGCGCTTATTGTCGTGGTGATGAGCCATGTCACTCCTGCGTCGTGCTCGGTGGCGCGGCCCGCTGCTGTGTCGGTGCGTCGTCTTCAGCGTAGCCCGATGCAATGCAGCGGCTTCCCGATAGTCCCGATGCGCGCGATTCTCCCTGCCTTCCGTGAGCATTCGGGTCCGCGCGTACTCATCGGGGCTCTTCTGGCCTCGCGCGTAGAATCAACCGCATGATTTCGCGCATTATCAGCACCAGCAACGATCCCCGTGAGGCAGGCGGAGGCACTGCCACTCTCGATCGTGAACGTGAAGAGCTTCTTCACCAGGATGCCATCGACCCCGGTGATCACGAGCGATTCTCGCACTACGTCCCGAAGGACAAGATCCTCGAGAGTGCACTGACCGGAAAGCCAGTTCGTGCTCTCTGCGGCAAGAAGTGGTTGCCGGGCCGCGACCCTGAAAAATTCCCGGTCTGTCCAACCTGCAAAGAGATCTATTCCCGCATGAAGTGAGGTGTTACCTCAGGCATAGCGAGTAGGGATGACCGGCTCGCCCCGCCCGAGACGCAGCGCGTTTTGCGGCAGCTCGAGAACGGCATTCGCCTGGTGCGCTCGGGCTACAGCAACTCCCTCGGCCCCGAGATGTTCGGGCCGGATGTGGCCGCTTTCGATCAGCGGCACCAGCAGCGGGCGTTCGTCCTTGCCGAGGGCATTGGCGGGGTCAGTGCCAATATGCAGGATTTCTTCCACTGCCAGACCGTCCTCGCTGACACGCCTTCCAGCCGTTTTGCGCCCTCCTACCGACGCCTTCGCCGCCGACTTTTTTGCCACCGAGACCCATTCACCCGCGTCATCCTGGTGCGCAACGAGCTTGTAGACCATCCCCGCGGTGGGATGCCCTGAGCCGGTAGCAACCGAGGTGCCCGCTCCATAGGAGTCGACGGGGGAGGCAGCCAATGCTGCGATCCCATATTCATCAAGGTCGTTGGTGACGGTAATCCGGGTTCTGGCCGCGCCAAGCGCGTCGAGTTGCGCACGCACGGCGGTGACCTGTTGCGGGAGGTCACCCGAGTCGATCCGCACGGCGCCGAGATCGGTACCGGCGATCCGCACCGCGAGATCGACAGCGGCGGTGACGTCATACGTGTCGACGAGGAGGGTCGTGCCGGGGCCGAGCGCAGCGACCTGTGCGCGGAATGCTTCCTCCTCGGAATCGTGCAGCAGCGTGAAGGCATGCGCCGAAGTGCCCATCGTGGGCACGCCCCAGCTGCGGCCCGCCTCGAGGTTGGATGTCGCGTCAAAGCCGGCAATGTAAGCGGCGCGTGCGACGGCGACTGCTGAGCGTTCGCCCGCACGTCGCGACCCCATTTCGGCGAGCGGACGTCCTCCGGCTGCCGACACCATTCGGGCGGCGGCACTCGCGACAGCACTGTCGTGGTTGAGGACGCTGAGCACGAGAGTCTCGAGCAGAACCCCTTCAGCGAACGACGCTTCAACACTCAGCACGGGGGAACCGGGGAAGTAGACCTCACCCTCTCGATACCCCCAGATGTTTCCATGAAAGCGGTAGTCGGCGAGCCAGTCACGAGTCTGGGAATTGACCACGCTGTTCTCGCGCAGCCAGCTGAGCTCCTCGTCGCCGAAACGGAAGCGCGAGATTAGCTCGAGCAGCCGTCCTGTGCCTGCGAGAACGCCGTAGCGGCGGCCGGGCGGGAGGTTCCTGGCGAAGACCTCGAACACACAGCGGCGATCTGCGGTGCCGCTGCTCAGGGCTCCCTCCACCATTGTGAGTTCGTAACGGTCGGTCAGAAAGGAGGTGACAGTCATTCGGACAGTGTTTCACGTTCCTTCGCCGTGATCCTTCGTCTGGCGGCGCGAGTAGGCTCTTTCCCTGTGACGGACGCACCCCTCGGTATTTTCGACTCCGGAGTTGGCGGCCTCACTGTCGCCCGCGCGGTGATCGATCAATTGCAGAACGAGTCGATCATTTATCTCGGTGATACCGCGCACTCGCCCTATGGCCCCCAGCCGTTGGCTGATGTCCGCGGCTTCGCCCTTGACATCCTTGACGCCCTCGTTGACCAGGGGGCAAAGCTCCTGGTGATCGCCTGTAACACCGCGTCGGCGGCGATGATGCGGGATGCGCGCGAGCGCTACACGATCGGTCTCGGTATTCCTGTACTCGAGGTCATTCAGCCCGCTGTCCGCCGTGCCGTGCGCGATACTCGTAACCGTCGGGTAGGTGTGATCGGCACCGTCGGCACTATTCGCTCGCGCGCCTACGATGATGCCTTCATCGCGGCACCTGATCTCGAGCTGGTGACTGTAGCGTGTGCACGCTTTGTCGAGTTTGTTGAGGCCGGAGTGACATGGAGCGACGAGCTGCTCACGGTGGCGGAGGAGTACCTCGCCCCGCTGATTGCGGCGGGCGTCGATACGCTCGTGCTCGGCTGCACTCATTACCCGCTGTTGCGCGGTGCGATTGCCTACGTGATGGGGCCTGATGTGCGTCTTGTCTCCAGCGCGGAAGAGACGGCTCTCGATGTGTACCGGACCCTTGTCGCTCACGGTCTCCAACGCACTGCCGCCACACCGCCGACCTACCGCTGGGAAGAGACCGGCTCGAGTGACTTCGTGCGCCTCGCGCGACGCTTCCTCGGCCCGGAGGTTTCCAGCGTTGACCTGGTCCAGACCGGCACCATCACCCTGCGCGAGCTCGACCGGGCCGCGCGCGAGCATCGAGGGAGTACCCAGTGACCGAGAACACCGTGCCGACTGTCGTCCGCCGCAAGGACGGCCGCGCCCCCGACGAGTTGCGCACCGTCACCATCGAACGCGGCTGGAGCAGACAGGCTGAGGGCTCAGCCCTCGTGTCCTTTGGCAATACACGTGTGCTGTGCACCGCCTCCTTTACTAACGGCGTACCGCGCTGGTTGCAAGGGAAAGGCAAAGGCTGGGTGAGTGCCGAGTATGCGATGCTCCCACGTTCCACCAACTCGCGGATGGACCGCGAATCAGTCAAAGGTAAAGTCGGTGGGCGCACCCACGAGATCTCGAGATTAATCGGCCGCAGTCTCCGAGCCGTGGTGGATACCAGGGCGCTCGGCGAGAACACCATCGTGATCGATTGCGATGTGCTCCAGGCCGATGGCGGCACTCGCACCGCCGCTATCACGGGCGCCTATGTGGCGTTGGCCGACGCGATTGAGTGGGCGCGTGGCAAGAAATATGTCGGCGAGAAGTCCGTGCCGCTGATCGATAGCCTGTCGGCTGTGTCGGTCGGGATTATCGATGGTGTGCCGATGCTCGACCTCGCCTACGTCGAGGATGTGCGCGCTGAGACCGATATGAACGTTGTCGTGACAGGCCGTGGTCTTTTCGTTGAGGTCCAAGGCACAGCTGAGGGCGCGCCGTTTGACCGTCTCGAACTCGATGCTCTGCTCGACCTTGCTGTCGCTGGAGCGGCCGATCTTGCGCGCATTCAGGCGGAGGTGCTCGCCGCCGGGACCAGCGCATGAGCTTCGAACTCGTCCTCGCCAGTCACAATGCGGGCAAGGTTGAGGAGTTCCGTGCCATGATCGCTGCCACCCTTTCTGGCGTCTCCGTTCGTGCCTACGACGGACCCGAGCCGGTCGAAGACGGTGTGACTTTCGCGGAAAATGCGCTGATTAAAGCGCGGGCGGCTGCGGCGCATGCCGGTCTCGTTGCGCTGGCCGACGACTCCGGGATCTGCGTTGACGTATTAGGGGGTGCTCCCGGAATCTTTTCGGCCCGCTGGTCAGGACGCACACATGACGCCGCCGCAAGTACTGAGTTGCTACTTGCCCAGCTTGCCGATGTGAAGCCCGAGCACCGCGGCGCCCATTTTGCCTGTGTGCTCGCGCTTGTTGTGCCGGATTCCGTGCTGCCGGGCGGGCACGAGGTCGTCGTCGAGGGACGTTGGCAGGGCGCGATTGCGTCTACACCGAGCGGTAGCGAGGGCCATGGCTATGATCCCATTTTTGTTCCGGAGGGATTTCACCGCTCTGCCGCCGAGCTGATGCCGGAGGAGAAAAATGCCCACAGTCACCGTGCGCACGCCTTTGCCGCCCTTCGCGCTGAACTGACCGCAGTGCGCGAGCGGCTCCGATGAGGTCAGTGTGTGGAGTGCTTCTTGTCAAGCAGTTCCGGGTCGAGGACAGAGGCCTGGGCCTGGGTCGCGTCGGTCGCTTTACCGGCGGCGAGCTTCGCCTTGCGCCGCTGCTGGATGAGGTGGAACAGCGTGGGCACGACCGCGAGACTGACAGCGCAGAGCAATATCACGTCGATGTATCGTGAGACAAAGTCCGCGACCGGTGGAATGAAGGCGAGTAGCCAGCCAAAGAGGGTGACACCGCTACCCCAGATCAGAGCGCCGATCAGGTTGTACAGGCTGTATTTGCGGTAGTTCATGTGTGCCACGCCAGCGGCGATCGGTGCAAAGGTGCGTACGATTGGCACGAATCGGGCGAGGATCACCGCGGCTGCGCCAAAACGTTCAAAGAAAGCATTGGTGCGTGTGACGTTTTCGATGCTGAAAAGACCAGACTCTTTGCGCTCGAAAATACGAGGTCCGGCTTTGTGTCCGATCAGGTAACCCATTTCACCACCGACAAAGGCGGAGAACCCGATCGCCACACAAATCAGCCAAATCGGTAGACCTAACCCGCTTTGAGAGGGGGTTTCGTGCGCGAGCAAGCCGGTGATGATCAGCAGTGTGTCGCCCGGCAAGACGAATCCGATGAGCAGGCCGGTCTCGGCGAAGACGATAAGGCACACCACGAGGACACCCCACGGGCCGAACGAGGTGAGGATCGTCTCCGGGTCGAGCCACGGGACGAGGGCGACGTGCTTCAACGGGTCTCCAGTCGATCGATGCCGTTCTGCTGGCGGGGAGGGGCACAGCCGCGATCAGCGTACCCGGTCAATCCGGCAAGAACGTCTGTGTGGAAGGCCAAAGATGACCGGCGCGCCTCGTGGGGGCGTAACGTGAGTTCTCGAGCAGAGTTGAATGAGGAATCGGGACCTCTTTGCTCCGCGAATGACTTCCGAGTGTGTCTCGGGTACGGGTTAACTGTCTCGTGTCCTTGGCGACGCCGACGAAGCAACATTAGGGGTATGGAGTTCACCAGAACCGGTCGATGCACTCATGATGAACTCACGTTGAATGCCCCAGGACGGTGTCGTCGTGATGGTGTTCCACATCGCTCTGAGAAGAGTTAGTCGCTCGTGGCGTGGTGCGGACAAAGAGTGGTCGGACGAAAGTCTTCCACAGCGCAAGCACGGGCACGGCGCTGAAAACGGCGATGAATAGCGGCAGTATGACGGCACCATCCGCTGTGGTTCCGGCAATCCCGCCCAGCACGATGCCGACAAATATGAACGCATCATTTGATGGGATGAGCCAGCCATAATATGGGCCAATTGATTCGGGCCGCAAGCGGAATTGGATAGCGGTCAGGAACACCGCCGTTGCTGATGATTCGAAGATGCCGGCGATGACGAGAATTGTGATCTCGATCGCCATCGGTGCAGGGGATAAAAGTATCAACCAGCAGAGGCCTTCACAAACGCTCGCGAGCAAGTAAATCACCTCATGGTTCCCGCGTAATCGTGTTGCGAGAATGCCACCGACAATGCCCCCGACCGCTAGAGATGCGGTGTAGATGCCGAGGCTAGCAGTTGACCCACGGCTGAGGATAGGCAGGTAGATGATGCGTAGGCCGACGCCGCACATATAGATCAGCGCGGTGATCGAATACGCCACAACAATACCGTCGAGCTTTTTCATTGACGTTCGACGTTGCGTCACGGCGCCCGGCGTCGCTTATCGTATGGTCTAGGCTCACCACTGTGCGTAGGCCTTGGCACGAACAGCAGTGTGAGGATCGCCGGTGCCGCGAGGAGAGCTTGCAGAGAGAAATTGCCTTCGACGCCCGCGAAGACGCCGATGCTAGCAGCGAGCAACGGCCCTACTGTGATAGCAATACGCTCCGTTGTGACAATCAGTGAGTTCAGCCGTTGCTCAGTTCCACGCGAAGTAACCCATGACCGCATAGCGAGTCGGGTCGGCACATCGACGGTCGTGAATATTCCGAGAATTACACTAAGCGGGTGTACTTGCCAGAGCTGGTTAGTGGCCGGGATGAGCAGAGCTACAATAGCAATTCCCGCGGTCGCGGTTGATGCAACAATCTTGGGACTGATTCGGCGCGTTGTGTAATTGAGCCAAGGCCCTACGATGACTCCGGGGAGATAGCGAAACCCGATAGCGAGCGCACCATCGAGAGCAAGCCCATATCGTTGCAGAACGAATAGGGGAAGACCTATCATGAGAATAGCTGATCCCAGCTCGACGAATAGTACGCTGGCGATTAACGCCGACGCCGCACGTCGGGTGGGCGTGGGGAGGACCCGCTGAGCAGTGCGTCATGAATCACTGGTCATGTGACGAGACCGTCATCGTGCGGAAGGAGGGACTCGAACCCTCATGCCTTTCGGCACAGGAACCTAAATCCTGCGTGTCTGCCATTTCACCACTCCCGCGTGCGTCGTCCAGTGTAGAGAGGTTTCGCTCAGGACGTTCCCGGTGCAGCACCTGGCCGCTGGCGTGGCAGGTAGCGCGGTAGCCAGCGCGCGAGGGCGCCCGTGCCCGCTAACCCGAGTGCGCCTATCGCGACCGCAGCGCACGGGAGCGAGAAGGTGGCCGTTAACACCGACACCACTACCGGCGCTGCCGCGCTTCCTACGTCGCCGGTAAAACGGAATGCACCCAGAAACGGTGCTGGCTCCTCTGGAGGCGCAAGGTCAGCGCCGATAGTCATCAGAGTTCCGGACCCAATGCCATTTGCTGCCCCGAGCACGCAGGCGCAGCCGATAAACCACGGTACCGGATCCGCAGCGAGCAGGCTGAGTGCGAGAACGATGTGACCCAGGCCGAGTCCGGCCAGCGAAGGAATGGCGGTGGCACCGCGTCCGAAGCGGTCCATCAGCTGGCCGCCGGAGTAAAAGAGCCCAACATCGACGGCACCGGCAACGCCGATGATGATCGCTGTCTCCGTTTCGGCCAGTCCGATACTCACCGCCCAGAGTGGGAGGATCACAAGTCGGCTGGCCCGCAGTGCTCCAATAACCGCCGCGCCAGTCCCCATCCGCGCGAGCAGGGAACTGTGCTCGCGGAGAGTGCGCACCAGACCCGCGGACGATTCATCGACCGTGACGGGAGCTGGTATGCCCCCTCCTGCGTGCGCGCGTCGTAGCATCGTCGCCGGGTCCGGTACCAGTAGTAATACCGCCACCGCCGCGATACAGCAGATGATGTGCACCCAGAACACCGATTCCGCGGATCCGGTCAACTGCACGACTCCGGCCCCGAGAAAAGGCCCGACCAACCAGCCCACCCGGAAAACACCCGCCAGCGCACTGAGCGCCCGCGCCCGGTGGCTGAGGGGAACGAACGAGGTCATAAAGGCGTGTCGTGCCAGCGAGAACACTGCTGTTGCCAGACCGATCAGGAACACGCCCACCGCCAGCAGGAGCCACGACGTCGCCAGGAGACAGATCACCAGCCCGAGGACCGACGCCACGGAGGCCGTCAGCATGGCACCGCGCTCGCCGATCTTCGAGACAACCCAGCCGCTGGGGATGTCTCCGGCGAGTTCGCCGATCACGATCATTCCCGCGACCAGTCCCGCCAGGGCAAGGGTCGCGCCGAGATCACCTGCGGCAGCCGGAAGCAGCGGGATGATCGCGCCTTCACCGACCGAAAACAGCAGGCTCGGTAAAAACATCGACAGCAGCAGGCGACCAATGGGAAACGAGCGATCTGTCGTGCTGGCCATCGTTGCCAGCGTACGCCCCGGCCGACGAGGTGCTCACCGGTAGTGTGAACACACCATGCTGGACAACGACTTCACCGAGCAGATCGCTGCTCTACGCTCCACTTTCGCCGACATCAGCGCCGTCATCGACATCGATGCTCTTCGGTCCACGATCGCAGAACTCAGCGAACAGGCCGGTGATCCTCATCTGTGGGACGACACGGTGAATGCGCAGAAAGTCACCAGCGCCCTCAGTCACCGGCAGTCCGAACTCGCCCGTGTGACGACGATCGAGCGTCGATTAGACGACCTTGAGGTCTTGGTCGAGATGGCGAACGAGGCTGAGGACGCCGTGTCCGAGCGGGAGGCGGTGACTGAGCTGACCGGGCTCCAGAAAACGGTTGGTGACCTGGAGGTGCAGACCCTCCTCAACGGCGAGTACGATAATCTGCCCGCGGTGGTCACTATCCGCGCGGGGGCAGGCGGCGTTGACGCCTCCGACTTCGCCGAGATGCTGATGCGGATGTACCTTCGCTGGGCTGAAAAACACAAATACCCGGTCACGGTGATGGATGCTAGCTACGCTGAAGAAGCGGGCATCAAGTCGGCGACATTCCAGATCGACGCGCCTTACGCTTTCGGCACGCTGTCGGTTGAAGCTGGCACGCACCGCTTGGTGCGGATGAGTCCTTTCGGCGCTGCCGGCAAGCGCCAAACGTCTTTTGCGGCAGTCGAAGTCATTCCGTTGATGGAGGAGACGGAGGCGATCGAGATCCCCGACAGCGACATCCGGGTCGATGTTTTTCGCTCCTCCGGACCGGGCGGCCAATCGGTGAACACCACCGACTCTGCTGTGCGCATCACGCACCTGCCGACGGGCACCGTCGTCTCGATGCAGAACGAGAAGAGTCAAATCCAGAACCGTGCGGCGGCGATGCGGGTGCTGCAGTCACGCCTGTTGCTCTTGCAGAAGATGCAGGAGGCAGTCACCAAGAAGGAGCTGGCCGGTGTCATTACCGCGAGTTGGGGCGACCAAATGCGCAGCTATGTACTTGCGCCTTACCAAATGGTGAAGGATCTCCGCACCGAGTATGAGGTCGGTAACCCCGCGCAGGTCTTCGATGGCGACCTCGACGGCTTCATTGCCGCAGGCATACGCTGGCGAAAATCAGCCTGATCCGAGCGGCGCGTCGTACGTCCCCAAGGCGGGCTCTCCGGAATCGTCGCTTACCCTCGTATCGATATGATTCGCTTTGATAACGTCTCCAAGCAGTATCGGGGTGGCACGAGACCCGCCCTCAGCGCCATCGATCTTGAGATCCTCCGGGGCGAGTTCGTCTTCCTTGTCGGGGCGTCCGGCTCCGGTAAGTCGAGCTGCCTCCGTTTGATCCTGAAGGAGGAGCGTCCCTCCTCTGGCTCGATCCACGTGCTCGGGCAGAACCTCGGCAAGATCTCCAGCCGCAAGGTTCCGTACTTTCGTCGCAATATCGGCGTCGTGTTTCAGGACTTCCGTCTGCTGCCTAACAAGTCCGTTTTTGACAATGTTGCGTTCAGTTTGCAGGTGATCGGCAAGTCAAAGGGGTATATCCAGGAGGCGGTGCCCGACACGCTCAAGATGGTCGGTCTCGCGGGCAAAGCCTCGCGCCTCCCGCATGAACTCTCCGGAGGTGAGCAGCAGCGCGTTGCCATCGCTCGTGCTGTGGTCAATAAACCGGCTGTGCTGCTGGCTGACGAGCCGACAGGTAACCTCGACCCGACCACGAGTGCAGGCATCATGGCTCTGTTGGAGCGGATCAACGCGGGCGGAACAACCGTGATCATGGCCACGCACGAGGCGGGCATCGTTGATCAAATGAAGCGCCGTGTAGTCGAACTCTCGGCCGGAAGTATCGTTCGCGATGAAAGCCAGGGCGGTTACGGCCAGACCGGGAGCATCACCGTCGTGCACGACGGCGTGGTGGTTGTTGCAGCTGATGACCATCAGGTTCCCGCGACTGCGTCAGCGGCTGTCCCCGCGCTGATCGACAGTGAGCGTGCGCCTACCGATGTACCGGTCTACGACCTGCGCCAGTCGGTCCACCCCAGCAGTCAGCAGCCGGGGTCGATCCCGGAGCAGGTCCCCGTCCCTCAGACGGCGCCCGCCCCGCCTTCACCCCGCATTGTTGAACTCCAGAGCCAGACTGGCCCGATTTATCTTCCCGCCGACACCGGTGTTCTCCCGGAGGAGTCGCTCGCAGCTCGCCTTGGCCTGCGTGCTGCCGAGACTGGCGACGACAACAACGATGATGATCAGCAGAATGTAGGACCCGTCAAGTGAGATTCGCACTGATATGGTCGGAGGTCGCCAGCGGCCTTCGACGAAATGTCTCCATGGTTATCTCGGTGATCCTGGTGACGTTTATCTCCCTCACCTTCGTTGGCACGGCGATGTTGCTCCAAATGCAGATCGGCCAAATGAAAAACTTTTGGTACGACAAAGCACAGGTTGCGGTTTACCTTTGCACAACAAATTCCAAGGGTCCGAATTGCAGTGGTTCTGACGCCACGAAGGAGCAAATTGACACGCTCAAAAAGCAGCTCGATGGGCCCACGCTCGCGCCGTATATTGATCGGTCCTATTTTGAGAACCATGACCAGGCTTTTACAAATTTCCAACAGCAATTTAAGGGAAATCCGGTTGCCCAATATGTCACCCCGGATCTGCTTAACCAGACATTCTGGATCAACCTTAAGGACCCGACTCGATCGGACGTAATTATCGAAAGCTTGTCGAAGGTCTCGGGTGTTGAAAGCGTCACCGACCAGCGGCAGTACCTCGACCGGATTTTCGCCATCCTCAGCGCGGCGAGCTACACGGCCATAGGTATTGCCGTCTTGATGCTGGTCGCGGCCGTTCTTCTTATCGCAACAACCATTCGATTGTCAGCGTTTTCGCGCAGGAGGGAGTTGGGAATCATGCGGCTGGTAGGAGCCTCCAATCGGTTCATCCAAACCCCTTTCATTCTCGAGGGTGTGTTCGCCGCGCTGGTTGGCTCGATCCTCGCCGGTCTCGCCATCGTGGCGATCGTACGTTTCTTTGTGCAGGGATTCCTTCTTCAACGGATCCAGTCAATTGCGTTCGTCGGACTTGACGATGCGTTGCTGGTGGTGCCCATTCTGATTCTGACAGGTGTTGTCCTGGCAGCTATCTCGGCCAACGTTGCGATCTCGCGTTATTTGCGAGTCTGATTCGCTACCGGACCTATACTGATGGGCTGTCCCTCAGGGCCGGCCCATCAGGTTTTCCCATCAGCGAGCGACGCGAGGAGTGATAGTGCCAAGAGAACAGGGACAGAAAATTGTCGCGACCAATCGCAAAGCTCGTCACAATTACCTCATTGAGGACACGTATGAGGCGGGGCTTGTGCTCACCGGCACGGAGGTGAAATCCCTCCGTGCAGGTCGTGCTTCTCTCGTGGACGGTTATGCCTTTGTTGAGGGAGGCGAGGTCTGGCTCGATGCGGTACACATTAATGAGTGGGCGCAAGGCACCTGGACCAATCACCCACCCCGTCGCAAGCGCAAACTGCTTCTGCATAAGGCGCAGATCCTCAAGATTCACAACAGAATAAAGGAGGGAGGGTATACGCTGATTCCCCTTTCGCTCTATTTTAGTGACGGCAAGGCCAAGGTTGAGCTTGCCGTTGCCAAGGGTAAGAAAGACTACGACAAGCGGCAGGTGCTCCGTGAGCGTCAGGACCGCCGGGAGGCCGAGCGAGCGATGGCGACTCGGCGGCGGCTGGGGGAGTAGGTTCCATCCTGTCCGGGATATCCCTCGTCATTTCAGCTCGTCATTGCGTGACGGATAGGGTCGCCAGGAGTAGAATGATTTTCTGCCCACGCGGTCTCTCGCTTGGGGCGATGGTCTCTCAGCAGAGTGACCAGATTCATAATTCGACAGTGTGCGACGACGACCCACTACGCCGACCTGCGGTCGGCGAGTGCTTGCGGGGATGATCGGTTTCGACATCGCCTGCGAAACTGTGAGAAGCGGGTCGAGGATGCAGGGTTATCTCGTTAACGATCTCTGCACAACATAGGTGCCGAACATAAGCGCACCGACTTCGCTCTCGCTGCCTAAGCCAGAGTAGAAAGTCCGTCAGCCCGCGGGTGCGTCCTCGCCCCGGGACCTGGCGTCATTAAGAGGACTTGCCGTGTCGTTACGCCTGAGGGCGACGCGGGACACGCACTCGGGCTGGGCCCGTCGACCGATGCGCCGATGGTAACGGTCGGGGCCGAGTAGAACGCCTTCATCGGCTACACCCGTAGAAGCCACAGAATCACAGCGATGGACGGGGGTTCGATTCCCCCCATCTCCACCACCGGTCGTCGTCGCACATGTTTTAGTAGAACTGTACGTCTAGTTGGCGGACGTTCCCATAGAGGCTGACCAGTTCAAGCCGCTCGTTCTTATCACGTGCCGGTTGGGTCAGTATTTGCGGTGGTGCCCAGGAGCGAAAGAGGAAATCCGGTGTCAGTACCGCGACGGTAGCCCCCTCGGGGTAGCTCGCGTCCTGTCCCGCGGGTAGTGCTGCAAATCCTTGGGGAATGCATCGGTGCAGGGCGGTCACAAGTGAATGCAAGCGCTCCGCACGTTTCGCGTCGACGGTCAGGGTGACCGCATTCATTGCGGCGAGGGCTGACGCCACATGCTCGACCGCGTGATAGTCGTCACAGTCCTCGACGACGAGTAGTGAGACGGTTCCTTGCGGCACCAGCCAGCCCAGGGTCCCTGTCTCTGCGTCGCCATCCACTGAGACGACTCGATCCGAGGCAGCAACTGCACTGCACAGCATTCGCGACCACTGTGGCGTGGTACGCATCAGCGTGGAGGCGGCCAGGACCATTGCTCGTTGGCGAGTAAGACGCTCCGAAAAGGTTTCGGCGGGACCAAATTCAGCCTCCGCCGTTTCTGCGATTTTGGGAGGCTCTGCGTCGTGTCCGTAGTGCATTTACCGCTCCTGAATGGCCGCCCTGGGATTACTCTGGTCGCTTCTGCCGCCCGATGCATTTAGGGTGCGCCCGCTCCCCGCGGCTGTCAACACCGGGGGTGAGGGGGATTGACGGGAGCTGGGGACCTTGGGAAAACCGGTGCGTGCTATCGAGATGGTTACTCACCGCGCAGTGACGATCGTGAGTACCTCCTTGTGCAGCAGACCGTTGGTCGCGATGGCGCTACCGTGCCACGGTCCACACTCTCCCTCAGCTGAGGTGAATGTGCCTCCGGCCTCCTCGATCACGGGCACCAGCGCTGCGAGGTCGTAGGACTTGACGTCGAATTCTCCCGCGCCGTCGATAAGTCCTTCGGCGACGAGCATGTAGGGCCAGGCGTCTCCGTAGGCACGATCGCGCCAGACCGAGTCGGCGAGGACGATGAGCTGATCCAGGCGCCCGGCTTCCTTCCACTGCTGGATGCTGTTGTAGCTGAACGTTGCGTCGGACAGAGTGGTGACGCCCGAGACCCGAAGTCGGTACGGTTCCTCGTCGGTCGCCGGTAATGAACAGCTCCAGGCACCGGAGCCGTGCGCTGCCCACCAACGCTTGCCGAGAGCGGGCGCTGACACGACTCCGACAACCGGCACGCCGTCAACCGCTAGTGCGATCAGCGTCGCCCAGATGGGGACGCCGCGGAGGAAATGTGCAGTGCCGTCGATGGGGTCGAGGATCCACTGCCGTGATGACTCTCCCGACGCACCGAACTCCTCGCCCAGGATCGAGTCGTTGGGTCGCTCGGTGGCGAGCAGCGCGCGAATGGTCTCCTCAACGGCGCGGTCCGCATCAGTGACGGGAGTGCGATCGGGTTTGGTCGTGACCACGAGATCCAGAGCTCGAAAACGCTCTTCTGAAATGGCGTCGGCGGCATCAGCGAGGCGCAGAGCGAGGCGAAGGTCATCGGCGAAGGCGGTGGGGCGCTGAGTCACGCGATCACCCTACCGAGGTGTTGCAAGCAGACCGTGATTTGACGAACGGGGGGCGCGCGCTGGTAGAGTTACCCCTCGGTTCAGCGGACAGTACTTGTTGAACCATCTGCACCTCTAGCTCAATCGGCAGAGCAACTGACTCTTAATCAGTGGGTTCAGGGTTCAAGTCCCTGGGGGTGCACCAGAGGGGCTCTTCGACACCCGCGCAGGTGACGTGGCTTGTGTTGGTCGGCGGTGCTGTGCTGGTGCTTGTGTGTGGCTGAGTAAGCGATGGTGGCTTCCGGTCTGGAAAGTATCTGGAATGCTAGCTTCCAGCGTGCCCGTTGGGGCAAAACGGCCTCGATCTGTTGTGACCCTGACGCTCGGTGGGTGGTTGCAGAGGCTGTGACTGCGAGCCTTGCAGTTGCTGTCATTCCCTCTATTTGCTCAGCTTGGGGATCCCGTTCGATCCGTTCCTGCATGATCGCGGTTACGGCGTAGCCGGGATGGCTGCTGAGCGGGCGTGAACGAGTCACGTGCAAGATGAGAGAGCGGGTGAACCGTACGGCTGTCACTCTGGCACACGATGGCCTGCTCGGTTCGATGGTTCAGGTGCACACGGACGACTGACCTGGTCAGATGCCTGCCACGATGAATATGACTATCGTCACTAGCTCGCTCGTGGCTCGCGATCTCTATCGAGCAGTGGCGGTGGACACCGGCGAGCAGAACATCAACACAACGTGAAAAAGAAATCGTTTCATGAAAGCGTTTACCAGAGCTTTCCGGGCACGGATGATCGTGAGCGTTATTTTCTGGCTGGTATCGATCGCGAGCGGCGTGGTGTGCTTGGTGATCGCCACCGGTGCGGCAAAAGACTCAGCTATGGATGCGACCTTCCCGCACACCGTTCTTGGTCTGCCTATTCTTGAAGGTTTCAAGGCCGACGGTAAATTTGGTGTGCATCTCCAGTGGGGTGTGATCGTACTTCTCGTCGTTCCGTTGATAATGGGTACTCTGCTGTCAATGAGTTCCTGAGACGCTTTAGTCGCGCTGATGTTTAGCAGTGTCATATGGCTGCTTGTAGCCGTGATCGGCGCGATGGTTGAACTGCGCTGGGCATCATATCGACGTGAAGCAGCCACTCCCGAGGCCCGCGCTATGGACTCGGTGATGGTGATGAGTACATGTGTCGCGCTTCTCGGGCCGTTTCTCGTCGCGCTTATCACGCAGAGACAACCGCTGGAATGGCTGAGTGTTCCCGCTGCCGCTCTGGCGCTCGGCGGTGTGGTAATTCGCTGGAGTGCGATTCGTGCCCTCGGTGTTCGCTATCGACTCTCACCTCAGATGCAGCCGGATGACCATTTTTTGGTGGAGTGTGGCCCTTATTCGCTTATACGCCACCCCGGCTATATAGGCATTGAATTGCAGCTTGTGGGGATGTGTCTTCTGGTGTCGCCGCCGCTAGGTCTGGTCATGGTTGTGCCGGTCATGGGATATGTGCTCATCAGGATTCGTGGTGAAGAAAAAATCTTAGCCAGAGAGTTTGGCGATGAATTTGTTTCCTATGAAGCGCGAGTAAAGTGGAGGCTAGTGCCGTGCGTCTACTAGGCGATACCGCCGACGCAGAGCCGATTCCTGATGCTGAGCTCGAACTCATCCGATTGCTCGCTCACGATGCAGGCCACCGTATAGTTTCGCGACAGTTCTGGGTAGCTTTGTGGCCCCCCGTCATTATCGTGACGTCGTTTGCCTCTGCTGTGATGGCGGTGATGATTACTACTTCACTGTCGCTTATCGCTCCGGCAACAGATTTCCGTTGGATTATCTCGTGAGAGGCGTGGCTCCGTTGGTGCGCCGACGTCCGCGAATGGCCACGGTGGAGCCTCTGTGCTCTTCACCCTCTGTAGCTCTCCTATGGTTTTAATATGCCGGATCGCACACGTCTACAGCGCAGCGTCATCCCGCGGAGCCGAGAGCGAGAGCGACACAATAACGCGAACCTGAACCCGTCATCAGCGTGTTCGTGTGGGTGTCACTCCAGCAAGACGGCGGCAGCACGTGCAGCATCCTCCACTGCCTTGGGAAGGTCGCTGACCTTCGGCGTTGTGATGATCAGTGAGAGCGCAATGCCTGGCCGGGCGAAGACCCGGGTGATGGTCGCCTTGATGCTTGTGCCTTCGGAGGAACTGACAGCGAGCACGGCGACTGCGCCGCCGCCCACCCGCTGCAGCGAGGTTTTTTCGGCTCCCTTATCTTGGGCTCCCACGCCCAACAGCATCCGGGAGCCGCTCTCGTCATCTTTCGCTTTTTGGGCATCGGAGACGCGCTGCTGAAGCACGACAATCGTGCTCCCGTCTGGTGTGGCGTAGGTCCACTTACCCTGAGCCATGTCGGATCGCGACGCATCCATTGACCAGCCGTCATCTTCGAGAGTTCCCATATCGACTGACCACACCGGTTCGGCAGTGGTGGCTAACTGCGCCCCGGCCTCGAAACTGAGATCACGGGAGGGATCGGTCGGCGTCTTGGACGCGGGCTGTTCCGCGGACGATCCTGACGTGGGGGACGGGGTCATCGAGCCTGGTATCGAAAAATCGAACGATGGAGACGAGGGCGAAGACGGCGTAGGCGTGGGGCCATTAGCGGGGGCGTCGCTCGTGCCAAGGCAAGCGGAGGTGCTGAAGAGGGCGCCCGCCGCGAGGAATGCTGCTGACGTAATGCGGACAGGGGATAAAGACATGATCTCACCTCAGATTGAAATGCCTCCGACCGTAGCACTGCTGATGAGGTTTGCGCTCGCTCGGCGCCGTTTTTGTCTTGCTCGTGTCGTGTCGACGAGTGATCTAGGGAATGAGATCCCCTAGTCAGGGCGCCGCCTGAAAGCGGAGAACAATTACCTCCGCGAGCGCGCGGGACAGAGAGCATCTGCTGCTGTTACCAGGGCGAGGTGAGACAACGCCTGTGGGGTGTTTCCGGCGTGGCGGTGATTCTCGACGTCGTACTCTTCCGAGAGCAGACCCACGTCGTTGCAGAGGCTGACGATGCGATCCATCAGTATCTCCGCATCCTCAAGACGCCCAGAATGGGCGTACTGGTACACGAGCCAGAAGGAGCAGGCGAGAAAAGGATGCTCGCTGCCGGACAGCCCGTCGACAGAGGATTCCGTTCGGTAGCGATGCAAGAGCCCACCGTGCAGTAGGACGCGTTCGAGTTCGGCAACGGTGCCGAGCATCCGCGGATCGTCGGCAGCGATAAAGCCGACCATGGGCAGCAGCAGGAGCGAAGAGTCGACCTCGGTCGATCCATACGACTGAACAAAATGGCCGTGCTCGGTACTAAAGCCGTGAGTCTCGATCTCTGTGCGGATCTGATCGCGCAATGCCTCCCAGGTCTCGACCGGACCGTCGAGTCCGCACTCGCGCACGCCGCGCACTCCGCGGTCGAGGGCCGCCCACACCATCACGCGCGAATGGGTAAAGTGTCGCGGTTCGCCACGGATTTCCCATATTCCGTTGTCGGGCCGCTGCCAGTTCTGCTCGATAAAGCCGAGCAGAGCGCGCTGAAGCGGCCAGGAGAACTCGGTCTCCTCCACTCCGCCCTGTCGTGCCTCATGTAAAGCGACCATCACCTCGCCGATGACATCGGCCTGATACTGGTCGACGGCAGCATTACCGATCCGTACCGGAGAAGCGCCGTCATAGCCGGGCAAGCTCGGCATAGGGTGCTCGGGCAAGTGTCTCTCACCCGCGAGCCCATACATGATTTGCACGTCCTCTGGAGCGCCGGCGACCGCGCGCAGTAGCCATGCCCGCCACTTCTGTGCCTCTTTTCCAAAGCCGTGGGCGAGCAGCGCTTGCAGAGTCAGCGCGGCGTCGCGCAACCAGACATAGCGGTAGTCCCAGTTGCGACTACCACCGAACTGCTCAGGGAGCGAGGTAGTTGCCGCGGCAACAATGCCTCCGGTTTCGTTGTCGGTCAGCGCCCGCAGTGTGAGGAGCGAGCGGACTACGGCCGACCGGTGAGGACCGTCGTAGTCGATAGCGGATGCCCATTCTGTCCACCACTTCTGGGTTCGCTCGAGAGCGCGGTCGACGTCGAGTTCCTTCGGTACGTGCTGATGCGAGGGAAACCATGCCATCGAGAGGTCGAGCGTGCTTCCGGCCGTGACATCGAACTCCGCCGCATGGACATGATCGGTCGCGGTCAACCGGACGCCGCGCACCACAACCGCATCGGGACCAGCCACGGCGATGAGCAGCGGATTCTTTTCCGTTCCCTCTTGGCGCACCCAGGGGAGTGTTCGTGCGTAGTCGAAGCGGAGGCGTAGCTCCTGCCGCATCCGCACGGTCCCGGAGATACCGCGCACCCGCCGCACTAGCTCGGCGTGTTTGTCGCGTAACGGCATCACATCCGTCACTTCTACGACGCCGGTTGCGCAGGTCCAGCGTGTGACGAGCGCGAGGGTAGTGCCCAAGTAGTGGCGCTCGACCTCTGCGGCAGAGTCCACCGGGCTCAGTAACCAGCGGCCCTGTTCATCATCGCCTAAGAGAGCGCCGAAGACTGACGCGGAGTCGAATCGGGGCATGCAGAGCCAGTCGATGCCTCCGCAGCAGGAAACGAGGGCAGCCGTATGGCAGTCAGAGAGAAGGGCGTAGTCCTCGATGGGGGAAACCATGCAGCGATCCTTTCAGTAACGCCGAGAAACGGTGGACGTCAAGAAGGTCAGGCGAGCGCGCGAAGGTCTTAGGTTGATTCGTATGGCACAGATGGTCTCGACGCTACTTATCCTTGGCGCGACAGGGGACCTCTCATCCCGGCTCCTTCTCCCCGCGCTCGGCCAACTCGTCACCCGCCAACCGGACCGTCGGCTGAACCTCGTCGGCGCAGGCCGGGAGGACTGGACGCAGGAGCACTGGCACGACGTTCTCGTCTCCTCCTTTGCCGCAGTCGATGCGAGCGGCGAGAGTGTTGACCGGCTCGTTTCTGGCACGCGCTACCAGTGCATCGATGTTAACGATCCCGAGGCACTCGCCGCGTTACTTGCCACTTGCGAAGGCCCCATCGCCCTTTATTTCGCGCTTCCACCTGCTATCGCGGCACAGGCGTGCGAAACGCTTGCCGCACGTGAGCTTCCGGAGGGGACGGTGCTCGCTCTCGAAAAGCCTTTCGGTATCGACGAGGCGAGTGCACGCGCGCTGAACCAGCGTCTTGCTGACCTCGTGCCGGAGGATCGCGTGCACCGCGTCGACCACTTCCTCGGCCGCTCAACCGTCATGAATATTCTTGGACTGAGATTCGCCAATCGCGTCATTGAGCCGCTCTGGTCGGCAGAGCATATTGACAGCATCGCGATTATCTACGACGAGCAATTGGGTCTCGAGGGGCGAGCGGCCTACTACGACAAAGCAGGTGCTTTGACCGACATGATTCAAAGCCACTTGCTCCAGGTACTTGCGGTGATTGCGATGGAACCGCCGTCAACGCTCGACGCGTCGGATCTGCGCGACGCAAAAGGGGCAGCTCTGCGCGCCACCCTCCTCCGCGATAACGACCCCGTGGCTAGCTCACGCCGTGCCCGCTACACGGCAGGTTCGATTACTGGACGTACGTTGCCCGCCTACGTGGAGGAGAACGGCGTCGACCCGCGACGCAATACCGAGACTCTTGCCGAGCTCACCGTCGAGATCGATACTGTGCGCTGGTCGGGGGTGCCCTTCACACTGCGCTCTGGTAAAGCGTTGGGGGAGCGACGGCGTGAGGTCGTTATCCGCTTTAAAGCGGTTCCCTATTTGCCGAAGGGTTTTCACGGCACGGATGAGCCGTCCGTGCTGCGCCTGTTCCTTGCGCCGGACAAGATGGCGTTGGAACTGATGATCAATGGACCCGGGGATCCGTACTCATTAGAGCGCGCCTCGCTAGAGGCAACCTTCGGTGAGGGCGAACTGCTGGCCTACGCCGAAGTGATTTCGGGAATTCTCGACGATGATCCGTCGCTCTCGGTGCGGGGGGACGCAGCGGAAGAATGCTGGCGTATTGTTCAGCCGGTTCTCGACGCCTGGCGTGCCGGAACGGCACCGCTTGACGAGTACTCCGCTGGCAGCGGCGGCCCGGAGGGATGGCCGCCTACCGAGCTTCAGAGGCCCGAAACGACGTAAGCCTCCCCTAGCGAGCGGCGAAAATCGCTACCGTCTCACCGCGTCGCGAGGGCTGGCACCTCTTCTGGCTCGGGCTCTGCCCACAGTGTGATCGGCGGTGGATCCCACCGTAAGGCGGTGGGTTCTGCCGGTGCGACCGGGGGAGTCGAGGCCTGCATGACCGGAATCCCAGCTGTCACCGGGTTCGCGGTGTCGTCAACGCCAACGCGGCGTTGTTCGGTGTGGATTGCTGACGAGAGTTCGTGGGCGAGCGAGCGGGCAAGCATTCCGTGGAAGATCGGATCCCGATCGTCGTGACTGCGGCGCGTCACGACCCAAGCCCCCTCTGCGCCCACGAAAGCAGCGAGGCGTTCGTGGAGGACGGCGAACAACTGGTCTTGTGTGAGCGCCGGCGCTGCAACAACCTCGGAAGCGCCCTGGCGACGCCTCAGACGAAACCTCATGACACACTCCGTTTTCCGCGCGGTTGGCCGCAAAGACCATCGTCTCCGGAGTCGTGCCTGTCACTACGTTGACACGCCGCACGGATAAAAGGAGGCGTTATCGGTCGCTTTTCTTTCCGCTCTGCTCCGTGGAAAGTTTTCGGGAGTCGTGTGAGACCGAGCCGAGGGCGACGGTAACGGCAATCGCCCAGCTGACCCACTGCAGTGCCAAACGCCAGTCGCGCGGGCCCTTGCGGGTTATCTGCAGGATGGACCAACCTCCGACGATCGCACTAATGACGCTCGAGTTAAGAATGAATTTTCGCACGGTCATATCCTCCCGATGTTCACCTCGACGCTAGCGGGTATGCGCTCTCCTGAGAGCATTGCATGGCAGGTTGCCCGATTTCCTCGTTACGGTGTCCGCTACGGGAAACCGACCGTTACCGTGCCTGACCGGGGGATTAAGCGAGAAGAACGGAACGACATGCGCACGGCTGTCATGGGAATGGTGCTGCTCCTCGTGGGGGCAGCAGCGGTCGGCCTGGGGATCCTCCCGCTCAGTGCCATTGGCGAACTCGTGGAGCGGACGGCACCGATCCTCGCCTTCGTGGTTGCCGTGACTGTGGTCGCCGAGTTGGCCTCTGAAGCGGGAGTGTTCACTGTCATTGCCGAGCGAGCTGCCCGCTGGGGACGCGGGCGCACTGCCGTGCTCTGGCTGTTGGTGGTGGTACTTGCCGTGGTGAGCACGGTCTTTCTCTCTCTCGATACGACGGCAGTTTTGCTGACTCCGGTCGTGGTGCTCTTGGCTGGGCATGTGCGTGTTTCTCCGCTGCCGTTCGCGATGACGACCGTGTGGTTGGCGAACTGCGCCTCCCTCTTGTTACCGGTCTCCAATCTCACCAACCTGCTCGCGCAGCGTCAGCTTGGTGTCGATGGTCCACTGGCTTTCGCGGGACTGACGCTGCTGCCAGCGCTCGTGGCCATAGCGGTGCCGGTTCTCGTGCTCGCTGCGCGTTATCGACGCGAACTCACCGGTCGCTATGTTTCCGGTGAGCGCACTGTCATCGAGGACCGCGTGCTCCTGATCGGCGCGGGAGTCATCGTCGCGGTGTTGCTTCCTGCTCTGATTTCGGGGCTCGAGGTGTGGCTCCCCGCGACGGTTGCGGCGCTCGCGCTGATCGTGCTGTGCGCTTTCCGCCGACCGTCGGTGTTGCGGTTGTCGCTGCTGCCGTGGCAGCTCGTGGTGTTCGCCTCCGGTTTGTTCGTGGCGATGGAGGCGGCCCATCAGCTTGGTCTTGGCGCGGCACTCACCGTTGTGGCGGGTGAGGGCAACGGAGTCGCCGATCTGCTCCGGCTCTCGGGCGTGGGAGCTGTCGCGGCGAATGCGGTTGACAATCTTCCCGCTTATCTTGCTCTCGAACCGGCCGCCACAGATCCGTTGCGCTTGGTCGCCCTGCTGATCGGCGTGAACGCTGGTCCCTTGATCACACCGTGGGCCTCGCTTGCGACACTGTTGTGGCACCAGCGGCTGACGATGCTCGGCGTTCAGATCTCGTGGCGACAGTACGCGCTAGTGGGGCTTGCCGCTGTGGTGCCGACCGTGGCCGGAGCGACTATCGCCCTCGCGCTTGCGTCGGGTTGAGTTCGGGTTCGTTCGAGCTGGCTGCTAGCCTCACGTGGAACGAGATGGCCTGATGACGATTGGGGCAACGATTCCTCTGCACTCAGCTTCTGACTCCGTCGCTCAGCGTATCGCCGCGAGACTCACCGTCCGTAATGCGTTCGTTGTGGTCTCGAACCGTCTTCCGGTAGACCGCGTGATTGCGGGTGACGGCACTGCGTCGTGGAAAACGTCGCCCGGTGGTCTGGTGACTGCCCTCGAGCCCGTGATGCGCGCCAATGAGGGCGCATGGGTGGGCTGGCCAGGTGTCGCCGATGAGGAAGTTGCACCGTTTGAGAATGACGGCGTACTGATTGTCCCGGTTGCTCTCAGTGCACAAGAGCTCCGGGACTACTACGAGGGTTTCTCCAACGACACTTTGTGGCCGCTCTATCATGACGTCATTGCACCGCCGAGTTACCACCGCGAGTGGTGGGAGGCTTATGCGCGTGTTAACCGGCGCTTTGCCGAGGTTGCGGCCGCCGTAACAGAGGAGAACGGCGTGGTTTGGGTGCAGGACTATCAGCTTCAGCTCGTGCCGAAAATGCTTCGTGAACTGCGGCCTGATCTCACGATTGGATTCTTCAATCACATTCCGTTCCCGCCCTACGGAATTTTTGCGCAACTGCCCTGGCGTCGACAGATTATTGAGGGGTTACTCGGAGCAGATGTGATCGGATTCCAGCGTCAGGGCGATGCCGGAAGCTTTCTTCGTGCGGTACGCCGACTGCTGGGTTATGACACCCGCAGCACGCTGGTTGAGGTACCGGTCCAAGAGGAGGTGGTGAGCGACACCAGGCGCGTTAATCGGTCGCGACGTGGCGCGAATGTGCGTCCGGTGGTGGCCAGACATTTTCCGATTTCTATCGACTCGGCCTCCTTTGAGGCGATGGCTCGCAGGCCCGAGATCCGCGCGCGCGCTCGTGAGATTCGCGTCGAACTGGGAAACCCCAAGATCATCTTGCTCGGAGTTGACCGTCTCGACTACACGAAGGGAATCGGCCACCGACTGAAAGCATTCGGTGAGCTGCTAGCCGATGACCGCTTGACCTCGGAGGACGCGGTGCTTGTACAAGTGGCCAGCCCGAGCCGTGAGCGCGTTGACACCTATCGGCAACTTCGTGACGATATCGAATTGCAGGTCGGCCGTATTAACGGTGATTACAGCACGCTGGGTCATCCGGCGATCAGTTATCTCCATCACAGTTATCCTCGGGAAGAAATGGTCGCTCTTTATCTCGCCGCCGATGTGATGCTGGTTACGGCGCTGCGCGACGGAATGAATTTGGTCGCAAAAGAATATATTGCCTCCCGCATCGATAGCGACGGTGTCCTGGTATTGAGTGAGTTCACTGGCGCGGCCGATGAGCTTAAGCAGGCTGTTCAGGTCAACCCGCATGATATCGCCGGACTCAAGGACGCGATGGAGGCCTCCGCCAGAATGCCGCGCGCCGAACGTGCCCGTCGGATGCGCGCACTGCGCCGCCGCGTGCTCGAGAACGATGTTGCGCGCTGGTCAGAAAGTTTTCTTGCGGCGCTCACTGAACATGCGGCCGGGCAACGGCTCGACGTGAGGCCCGCCGCCCGGGGACCTCACGCACCGCGGGGACAGGAGGCGGAGCATCGTGCCGACGCAGTCCGCGGTCAGACGGCGGAGGCGGCCCGGGCGCGGGGAACAGACACGCCATGACCGAAAGGATTTCTGATCGTCTTGTCGAGGCGTTGCGCCAACTTGCTGCGACGGAACGCCTCATGGTGGCGCTCGATTTCGACGGCACTCTCGCCCCCGAGGTTGATGACCCTGCAAGCGCTCGCGCTCTTCCGGAGGCTCGTGACGCTGTGCTGCGTTTGCGTGAGCTGCCAGCGACCCGCGTCGCGCTGGTATCAGGCCGCGCGCTTGGCAGTTTGGAGCAGGTTGCTCAGCTCCCGAAAGAGGTGCTCCTTGTGGGGTCACACGGTACTGAAATCCGCCTCGACCCGGGCGACGACGCCCTTAGCCTTACTGCGAAGGAGCGCGCGAATCGTGGTGTGCTCGAGAGAATCCTTCACAGTGTTGCCCGCGATCTCGACAATGTCTGGATCGAGGATAAACCTGCCGGTTTCGCGCTACACACCCGACTCGCCACCCAGCTGCACAGCCGCATTGCCCACAGTGCTGCCCTGGCACAGGTGCGCGCCGAGGTCGATGGAGTCACCATTCGCAGCGGTAAGAATGTGCTGGAGTTCTCGGTCCGCTCGGCGACAAAGGGGGACGCTGTCGAGTACTTGCGTCACTACACCGACGCGACCGCCATGCTCTACGCCGGCGATGACCTCACCGACGAGGACGCCTTTGCTGTCCTCCGCCCCGGCGATGTGGGTATTAAGAGCGGTGAGGGCAGCACGATGGCCGAATTTAGGGTCAGCGGGCCCGAGCAGCTTGCCCACGCGCTGTGGCTCGTGGCAGAGTTCCGCTGCGTCGTGGGGTGAAACTCGAGTGGCGCTGGACTCGGTTTGCTGTCATCGCCGGGACAGCTTCGCGAGCACGAAGGTGTCCCGTGTGAGGCGGTAGCCTCCTTCTATGCCGGAAATCGATTGGAAGCCTCGTTCGCGCACTGTCACTGATGGCATCGAGGCCACGAC
Source organism: Rathayibacter toxicus DSM 7488 (assembly GCF_000425325.1). GTDB lineage: Bacteria > Actinomycetota > Actinomycetes > Actinomycetales > Microbacteriaceae > Rathayibacter > Rathayibacter toxicus. Next base: position 8,308 of record NZ_KE384349.1, on the reverse strand, counting down.
ATCGCGGGGGATGCTGCGGGCGGTGGGGATGGGCGATGACGATTGGGAGAAGCCCCAGATCGGCATCGCCTCCTCATGGAACGAAATCACTCCCTGCAACCTGTCGCTCGAGCGCCTGGCTCGCAGCGCGAAGGAGGGCGTGCACGCGGGCGGTGGCTACCCGCTCCAGTTCGGCACGATCTCGGTCTCGGACGGCATCTCAATGGGGCACGAGGGCATGCATTTCTCCTTGGTCTCGCGCGAGGTCATCGCCGACTCGGTCGAGACCGTAATGATGGCCGAGCGCCTTGATGGCACCGTTTTGCTCGCCGGTTGCGACAAATCCTTGCCCGGAATGTTGATGGCCGCTGCGCGACTGGACCTCGCCGCCGTTTTCGTCTACGCAGGCTCGATCGCACCGGGCTGGGTGACACTGTCTGATGGCACCGCCAAGGACATCACGATCATCGATTCCTTCGAGGCCGTCGGAGGAGTTAAAGCCGGAATCCTGTCTCAGGAGGACGCGAAGCGCATTGAGTGTGCCTTTGCGCCGGGTGAAGGTTCGTGCGGAGGCATGTATACCGCGAACACGATGGCGAGCGTCGCCGAGGCGCTCGGCATGAGCTTGCCCGGCTCGGCCTCCCCAGCCTCCGCCGATCGTCGTCGAGACTATTTTGCCCGCATGTCGGGTCAGGCTGTGGTCGAGCTGCTGCGCAAGGGCATTACCGCACGCGACATCCTCACCACGGAGGCGTTCGAGAATGCGATTGCGGTGGCGATGGCCTTCGGCGGTTCCACCAACGTGGTCCTGCATTTGCTCGCGATCGCGAACGAGGCCGGGGTTGCCCTCACTATCGATGATTTCAATCGTGTTGGTGACACTGTTCCGCACATTGGTGATCTCAAACCGTTCGGCAAGTACGTGATGAATGACGTCGACCGTCACGGCGGGGTTCCCGCGGTGATGAAAGCGCTGCTCGACGCGGGTCTTCTACACGGTGACTGCCTGACCGTCACCGGGAAGACCGTCGCCGAGAACCTCGCCGCGATGAATATCGCGCCGCTGGATGGCGAGGTCATCCGGACTCTCGACAACCCGATCCACGCCACCGGAGGCCTGACCATACTGAAGGGTTCGCTCGCTCCGGAGGGCGCGGTGGTCAAGACCGCGGGCTTTGACGCAGCCGTTTTTGAAGGGCCCGCCCGCGTTTTCGAGCGGGAGCGCGCGGCGATGGACGCACTCACACAGGGCACGATCGAGAAGGGTGACGTGGTCGTTATCCGATACGAGGGTCCTCAGGGTGGGCCGGGGATGCGGGAGATGCTCGCTATCACCGCCGCTATCAAGGGCGCAGGACTGGGCAAAGATGTATTACTCTTGACCGACGGACGATTCTCGGGCGGCACAACCGGCCTGTGTATCGGTCATATAGCTCCCGAATCGGTGGACGCAGGTCCCATCGCATTCGTTCGCGACGGAGACCCGATTCGGGTTGATATCGCCGCTCGGTCGATCGACCTACTCGTTGACGAATCCGAATTGGCCTCCCGCCGAGAAGGCTGGGCAGCCCTCCCTCCGCGTTACACCCGCGGAGTCCTGGCCAAATATGCCAAGCTGGTCCGCTCGGCTGCCCAGGGCGCCACCACCGGATGACCCCGGCCCACTTCTGTCGGCTGCGCACACGTCTTTCCCGGGCTTTTCGCCCGCCGCCGTACACCCGCTCGAAGGAATCGACACCCGTATGACTCCGGACCTGTCTGCCGTGCAGCCCGCACCGACACCTCAATCCTCCCGTTCTGCAGGAGCGGCTACACCCGCCTCCGAGCTTCTCACCGGCGCTCAGGCGGTGGTCCGTTCGCTGGAGATGTTGGGAGTTAAGGACGTTTTTGGGTTACCCGGTGGCACGATCCTTCCCGTTTACGATCCACTGATGGACTCGTCGAAGCTTCGACACATCCTGGTCCGCCATGAGCAGGGCGCAGGTCATGCTGCCGAGGGTTACGCCGCGGCGACGGGCAAGCTGGGCGTCTGCATCGCTACCTCCGGTCCGGGCGCGACCAATTTGGTCACCGCTATTGCCGACGCGTACATGGATTCGGTGCCTCTGTTGGCCATTACCGGTCAGGTTTTTTCAACGCTGATGGGAACCGACGCGTTCCAGGAGGCGGACATTATCGGCATCACGATGCCGATTACCAAACATTCCATCCTCGTAACCAGGCCGGAGGAGATCCCGTCGGCCCTCGCCTCTGCGGCCTTGATCGCGACCACGGGCCGTCCCGGCCCGGTGCTTGTCGATATCACCAAGGATGCCCAACAAAATCAAGCGCCGTTCGTCTGGCCGCCGAAAATTGATTTGCCCGGATACCGCCCCGTCACCAAGGCGCATGGCAAGCAGATCCAGGCCGCGGCTCAACTGCTGGCCGAATCGACGAAACCGGTGCTGTATGTCGGCGGTGGCGTCATTCGCGCGCGTGCCTGTGCTGAGTTGACGGAATTCGCGGAGGCCTCAGGCGCCCCTGTTGTCACGACGCTCATGGCGCGCGGGGCGTTCCCTGACTCCCACGAGCAGCACCTGGGTATGCCGGGGATGCACGGCACTGTCCCCGCGGTGCTTGCGCTTCAGGAGGCTGACCTTATTCTCGCGCTCGGTGCACGCTTTGATGATCGCGTGACGGGTAAAGCTGCGCTTTTTGCTCCGCACGCCAAGGTGGTGCATGTCGATATCGACCCGGCGGAGATTTCGAAGATTCGGGTGGCGGATATACCGATTGTCGGTGACCTCAAAGAGGTTTTGCCTGATCTCACTGCCGCTTATGTCGCGGCAATCGAGGCACGTCACGCTCAGACGTCCGAGTGGTGGGCCTATCTTAAGGGCCTCCAGAAGGAATTTCCGCTCGGCTATGCGGAGCCCACTGATGGCCTGCTGTCGCCGCAATATGTCATTAAGCGCATCGGTGAGATCACCGGGCCGGAGGGTGTTTTTGCTTCAGGAGTCGGCCAGCACCAAATGTGGGCGGCGCAGTTCATCCAGTACGAGCGCCCGAACTCGTGGCTGAACTCCGGCGGCGCGGGAACAATGGGCTATTCGGTCCCCGCGGCAATGGGCGCGAAGGTTGGTGAGCCTGACCGCGCGGTCTGGGCGATCGATGGTGACGGGTGCTTCCAGATGACCAATCAGGAACTCGCCACGTGCACAATCAATGACATTCCCATCAAGGTTGCGGTGATCAATAATTCCTCCTTGGGAATGGTGCGTCAGTGGCAGACACTGTTCTACGAGGGCCGTTATTCGAATACCGATCTCAATACTGGACATAACACCCTCAGGGTGCCCGATTTCGTGAAGCTTGCTGACGCATATGGGGCGCTGGGAATTCGGGTCACGAGGCCGGAGGAAATTGACGACGCCATTCATCTCGCCCTTGCCACTAATGACCGGCCGGTTGTGATCGATTTTGTTGTCAGTCGCGAATCGATGGTCTGGCCCATGGTTCCTCAAGGTGTCTCCAATAGCTATATCCAGTATGCGAAAGATCACCGCCCGAGTTGGGATGACGAGGAGTAGGCCGCAATGACTCACCACGTTCTTTCCCTGCTTGTTGAGGATAAACCGGGCTTGCTCACCCGGGTCGCCGGGCTTTTTGCCCGTCGGGGATTCAATATCGAATCACTTGCGGTCGGACCGACAGAGATCGACGGACTGTCACGGATCACGGTTGCTGTTGATGTCGAGGATCTGCCGCTAGAGCAGGTCACTAAGCAGCTAAACAAGCTTGTTAACGTCATTAAAATTGTCGAACTTGATACTGATCAATCGGTTCAGCGTGAGCATTTGCTTGTCAAGGTGCGCGTTGATAATGTCACTCGCTCTCAGGTACTGGAGGCGGTCACACTTTTCCGCGCGCGGGTAGTGGATGTTTCCCCCGACGCGCTCGTTATTGAGGTGACAGGCGATACCGGAAAGACCAATGCCTTCCTCCGCGTTATTGAGCCTTACGGCGTCAAGGAGATTGCGCAGTCGGGCCTGCTCGCTATCGGGCGCGGCGCGAAATCGATCACTGAGCGCGTCTTTAAGAACTGAACTTCTCTACCATCCGCTGGCTCTACTACAGAAAAGGAACTATCACGTGACTGAACTTATCTACGATGCCGACGCCGATCTCGCCATCATCCAGTCCAAGAAGGTTGCGATCGTTGGTTACGGTTCGCAGGGTCACGCGCACGCGCAGAACCTCCGCGACTCCGGCGTTGAGGTCGTCGTCGCTCTGAAGGACGGGTCGAAGTCGATCGCCAAAGCGCAGGACGATGGCTTCGAGGTGAAAAGTGTCGCCGATGCTGCCGCCTGGGCTGACTTGATCATGATCCTTGCGCCCGACCAGCATCAGCGCTCGATCTATTCCGAGCACATCGCCGATAACCTCACTGAAGGTAAGACACTTGCTTTTGCGCACGGCTTTAATATCCGTTTCGACTACATCCAAGCTCCCACAGGAGTCGATGTGATTCTGGTCGCGCCGAAGGCTCCTGGGCACACTGTGCGGCGTGAGTTCGTTGCAGGTCGCGGTATTCCCGATATTATCGCTGTTGAAAACGACGCCTCGGGTATCGCCTGGGAGACCGCGAAGTCCTACGCTAAAGCTATTGGTGGCACCCGGGCCGGTGTGATTAAGACCACCTTCACCGAAGAAACCGAAACCGACCTGTTCGGAGAGCAGGCTGTGCTCGCCGGCGGCGTCTCCCAGCTGATTCAGTACGGTTTCGAGACCCTGATTGAGGCGGGTTATCAGCCCGAGATTGCTTACTTCGAGGTGCTCCACGAACTTAAGCTCATCGTTGATCTGATCTGGGAAGGTGGCCTCTCCAAGCAGCGCTGGTCAATTTCGGATACAGCCGAGTATGGCGATTATGTTTCTGGTCCGCGTGTGATCGATCCGCACGTTAAAGAAAACATGAAGGCAGTCCTCACCGACATCCAGAGCGGAGCTTTCGCCACTCGTTTCATCAATGACCAGGATGCAGGAGCGCCTGAATTCCACGAGCTGCGGGAGAAGGCTCAAAAACACCCGGTGGAGGCGATCGGCCTTGAGCTTCGCAAGCTTTTTTCCTGGAAGCAGACCGACGCCGACTATACGGATGGCAGTGCTGCGCGCTAATCGCGCCATATCGTCACGAACTCCGGTGCGTGAAAGGGTCCGCTCCCACGAATTCTTTCACGCACCGGGGCTCCATTGAGTCGGGGATCGCGAGGGTCGCGCATTCCTGCCTGGGTGCGGTCACGGCCGAGCTGCAGGCTGAGAACGTTCTGCGCTGGGTGCGGTTAGGGTATTGCGGTGGGTGAGATGAGGCCGCGCGAGGATCGCGACGATGACGCGCTGAACTGGGCGAGAGAAGGGGCGGATGCGACCTTCGCGGTCAGTTACCGAGCCCGCCAGCATCCCGCAGCTGATCTGAGTCCGGCTGAGCAAAGTGCACGCAACGAGGACACAGCGCCCGGGGAGGCTTCCCCTTCATCGGCCTTACTGGTTGCCACCGGCGTTGTCGCTGGTCTTTATCTGCTCATCATGATGGCGTGGCTGGTCACGGCGACCCGACAGAGCGCCCTGCTCCGTTTCTCCTTCGCGGAGGATGTGCTCGGCGGTGGGCTTTATGCACTGGGACTCTGGCTGGCAGTCGCCGCGCCCCCGGTCTGGTTCGCCGTGGTGCTGCTCGCGACACGTGACTCGCGCGTGTTCGTCCGCGCGCTGTGGCTTGCCGCCGGGGTTGTGCTGCTTATTCCGCTGCCTTTTCTGAGGGGAGCGTGAGCATGACGGAGAACCCGGCAGCTGCCAGTGACGCTGGCCACCGCGATCGTTCTGGCCGTTATCTGCTCAGGTCCGTTCTGGTGACGGTCGTTGTCGGGCTGCTCCTCGCCTGGGATGTGTGGGAGGCGATCGGCAATTTTCTCGGGCTGCGCGCCTTCGCCGCCGGTTTCGGTGCCGACCTGAACGGCTTCGGCTGGACCGTGCTGGTTCTGGGTATGGTGCTGCCGATGCTCTGCTTCGTTGTTGCGTTACTGCTGGGCCGACGCCGCGGCTTCTGGGTGCGCACCGGAATTCTGCTTGCGGCGCTGTGTCTGTCGGCAGCACTCTCGTGTGACCTGCAACTCACTGTCGTCCCGATCAGTCTGATGACGCCCCTGTAAGCGAGACGTCGGGTCACTCAGCGAATGTCGTGTGCCAGCCTCCGCTACAGTGTCGGGGAGATTTACTGTGGCTGCCGCCATCATTCCCCTCCATCCCCTCGTTGAAGGAAGCGCCTCTCGTGACAAAGCCGGTCGTTCTGATCGCCGAAGAACTTTCGCCCGCCACCGTGGACGCGCTTGGTCCTGACTTTGAGATCCGCACGGTAGAGGGCACCGACCGCCCGGCGCTATTGGAGGCCTTGGGCTCCGCGCAGGCGATCCTGGTGCGCTCGGCGACGCGCGTGGACGCTGAGGCCATTGCCGCGGCTCCGGCGCTCAAGGTCATTGCACGCGCCGGGGTGGGGTTGGACAACGTTGACATCGCTGCCGCCACTGCAGCGGGAGTCATGGTCGTGAACGCGCCGACGTCGAACATCATCTCAGCGGCCGAACTCACGGTAGGCCACATTCTGAGCCTTGCCCGGCACATCCCGGCCGCACACAACGCGCTCGCGCAGGGGCTGTGGAAACGTTCGGCTTACACCGGTGTCGAACTCTTTGAGAAGACCGTCGGCATCATTGGCCTCGGTCGCATCGGCGCTTTGATCACGGCTCGCCTGCAAGCCTTCGGTGTGCAGATCATCGCATATGACCCCTATGTCACCAGCGCGCGTGCGCAGCAGCTGGGTGTCACCCTCGTCTCGCTCAACGAGCTGCTGGTGCAGAGCGACTTCATTACGATTCACATGCCCAAGACTCCGGAAACCACCGGGATGATTGCTGACGAGCAGCTTGCGCTGATGAAGCCCACCGCCTTCATCGTCAATGTGGCGCGGGGCGGCCTGATCGATGAGGAAGCGCTGCACCGGGCTCTGGTCGCCAAGCGCATCGCTGGCGCCGGGATTGATGTGTTTGTGTCCGAGCCGCCGACCGGGTCACCGCTGCTCGCGCTAGAGAACGTGGTGGTGACTCCGCACCTCGGCGCTTCGACCGATGAAGCTCAAGAAAAGGCCGGAGTATCGGTCGCTCGTTCGGTGCGTCTCGCGCTTTCGGGCGAGCTGGTACCGGACGCGGTGAATGTTGCCGGAGGAGTTATCGACGAATACGTGCGTCCCGGAATTCCGCTGGTCGACAAACTGGGCCAGGTATTTTCTGGTCTTGCTGTTTCGCCGGTCACTTCGATCGATATCGAGGTTCGGGGTGAACTCGCCGACTATGACGTCAAGGTACTCAAGCTCGCGGCACTCAAAGGAGTCTTCACCAACGTGGTGTCGGAGACAGTCTCCTATGTCAATGCCCCGGTGCTCGCTGAGCAGCGCGGTATTGATGTGCGACTCCTGGTGGATTCTGTGTCGGATGAGTACCGCAATGTGATCACTCTGCGTGGCGCCCTGGCCGATGGTTCGCAGGTGTCGGTTTCGGGCACGCTCACGGGCACGAAGCAGGTCGAGAAGCTGGTCGCGATCAACGGCTATGACATTGAGGTTCCGATTGCAAAGCATCACGTGGTCATGAGCTATGTTGACCGGCCCGGTATCGTGGCGGTGTATGGTCGCGAATTTGGCGAGGCCTCCGTCAATATTGCCGGGATGCAAATTGCCCGAACAGAGGCCGGTGGTAAGGCGCTATCGGTGATTACGATTGACTCGCCTGCTCCCGATGGTTTGCTCGAGAAGGTCCGAGTGGCTATTGACGCCGATCTGATGCAGGAGATCGACATCACGGAACAGTAGGCACGCCGTTGGCGTGCCTCGTTGGTATGCCGGTGACGAGGTTCTCCGCGCCGGTGGCGGCTAGGGGAGTGAGAAACGATTCGCGTTTCGCGAGAGTGTTTATTCTGCTTGGGACGTGCCGGGACACGTTATGACAGGTCTCAACCTTTGTTGACCAGTGAGGCTTATGTACACGGGTAATAGTTTCGTGTGAATAATATGACCGATTTCGTTCCACGTTTTCTTACCGTGTGGACTCCTGGGGAGGGGGTCTGAGATCGCGACAGCACGGCCTTTAAGGTCGGACACGATGTGGATGTTGTGTCCGGTGGTGTGGTGTGTCCCGGAGTGCGGGAGCGGTCCGTTTCGGTGGAAGTCTGCGCCGACGCCCCCAAAGCTCGTGGCGCGTTGGACGTGCGGGTGGGGGTGAAACCGCCAGTGCGGCTGACCCGA